>NZ_NINW01000037.1 GCF_002188465.1 Pigmentiphaga sp. NML080357
CGCTGCCGGCCCCCTCCGACGGGCCGGCAGCGGCGCCGGTTGCTCGCGCCGCCGATACCGGGCTCCATGCCGTCTTCGCCCGGCTGGCCCAGCCGGCTCCTGCCGCGCCGGCGCCGGCAGAAGACAAGAACGCCTCCCTCCTCCAGCGGTTGAATCGATTGTGAAGATCATTGCTGTTGTCTCCGCCAAGGGCGGTGTCGGCAAGACCACGGTCACCGCCAACCTGAGCACGGCGCTCAGGCGCGAAGGCCGCAACGTCCTGACCGTCGACCTCGACCCGCAAAACGCCCTGCACCTGCATTTCGGCGGCGATCCCCAGCGCATCGCCGGCACTTCCCGCGCCACGCTGGCCGGCGAAGACTGGCGCGACGTCGGTTTCGTCAGCCCCACGGGCGTCGTCGTAATGCCATACGGCGCGGTCAACGAGGACGACCGCCGGGCGTTCGAGAACCGCCTGGAAAGCCGTCCCCGCTGGCTGGCCGACAATCTGCGGGCGCTGGACCTGGGCCCGGACGATATCGTCGTGGTGGACACCCCGCCGGGCCCGTCGATCTACATGCGGACCGCGCTCTCGGCCGCCAACCTGGCGCTGATCGTCACCTTGCCGGATGCGGCGTCATACGCCACGTTGCCGATGATGGAAGGCCTGGTGCAGACCTATTGCATCCCGCGGCCCGACTTCATCGATCACGCTTTCGTGATCAACCAGGTGGACAATTCCCGGCTGCTGGCGCGCGACGTTTCGCAGATCATGCGCGCGGATTTCGGCGAGCGCATCGTCGGGATCATCCACCAGGACCAGTCCGTCTGCGAAGCGCTGGCTTTCAATCAAAGCGTGCTGGACTACGACCCGCGTTGCCAGGCAACGCAAGATTATCTGGCCTGCGCGCGCAGCGTCGCGGCGGCCTTGAGCGCATTCGGACCCGCCTCGTGACAGACGCCCCTCCCCCCCGGCATTCGGCATCCCGCACACTGGACCGCTGGAGCGACCGCGTGACCCAGTGGAAAGCGTGGCATCATCCCGTCGCGCGGCTGGCGATCGTCGTCCTGGGCGCCCTGCTGTTCGCGCTCGCCATCACCGTCCCGCTGGAACTGGAACAGCAAATCGTCTTCGCCGTCGCCTGCTTCGGGCTGGCGCTCGCGCTCAATACGGCGGCGGGCCGCCTCGCGACCCTGGCGATGATGGTCCTGTCGATCACGGCCTCGCTGCGCTACATGTACTGGCGCCTGACCTCCACGCTGGGCTTCGAGAATTTCATCGACGCGTTCTTCGGTTTCGGGCTGGTGCTGGCCGAGTTCTATGCGCTGCTGGTCCTGCTCCTGGGCTATTTCCAGACCGCCTGGCCGCTGGGACGCAAGCCTGCGCCGATGCCCCCCGACCCCGCCCTGTGGCCGGCGGTGGACATCTTCATCCCGACCTACAACGAGCCGCTCGACGTAGTCCGGCAGACTGTCTACAGCGCGGTGGGCATGGACTGGCCCGCAGACAAGTTCAAGGTATTCGTGCTCGACGACGGCCGCCGGCCGGAGTTCAAGGCATTCTGCGAGGAAGTGGGGGTCGGCTACATCACGCGCGACAACAATTCCCACGCCAAGGCCGGCAACATCAACCACGCGCTGACGCTCACCGATGGCGAGTACGTCGCCATTTTCGACTGCGATCACATACCGACGCGCTCGTTCCTGCAGATCTGCATGGGGTGGTTCCTGCGGGACCCGAAGCTGGCAATGCTGCAGACGCCGCACTATTTCTTCTCGCCGGACCCATTCGAGAAGAACCTCAACACGTTCCAGGTCGTCCCCAACGAAGGCGAGCTCTTCTACGGCCTGGTGCAGGACGGCAACGATCTCTGGAATGCCACGTTCTTCTGCGGATCCTGCGCCATGATGCGCCGCGCGCCGCTGCTCGAGGTGGGCGGCGTGGCCGTGGAGACCGTGACCGAGGACGTGCACACCGCCCTCAAGATGAACCGCGCGGGCTACAACACCGCCTATCTCGCTATCCCCCAGGCGGCCGGGCTCGCCACAGAAAGCCTGTCGGGCCACATCGGCCAGCGCGTGCGCTGGGCACGCGGCATGGCGCAGATATGCCGGCTCGACAACCCGCTGTTCGGACCCGGGCTGAGCCTCGGGCAGCGCCTGTGCTATCTGAACGCGATGATGCACTTCTTCTACGGCCTGCCGCGGCTGGTGTTCCTGACCGCCCCGCTGGCCTACCTGCTGCTCGATGCCCATGTCTTCCAGGCGACCGCATTCCTGATCGCCGCGTACGCGTTGCCGCACCTGTTCCACGCCTCGGTGACGAATTCGCGCATACAGGGCCGGTTCCGCCACTCGTTCTGGAACGAGGTGTATGAATCCGTGCTGGCCTGGTACATCCTGCGCCCCACGCTGGTCGCCTTCATCAACCCCAAGGGCGGCAAGTTCAACGTGACGGCCAAGGGCGGCATCACGGAGCAAGGCTTCTTCGACTGGGACATGGCCCGCCCCTACCTCGTGCTGCTGACGTTGAACCTGTTCGGCGTGGCCGTGGGCGTGAGCAGGCTGATCCTGCAGGAATCGCCGGACACGGCCACGCTGCTGATCAACCTCGCCTGGACCGGGTACAACGTGATCATGACGGGCGCTGCGGTCGCCGTGGCAAGCGAAACCCGCCAGGTGCGCCGTTCGCCCCGGGTGAGCACCAGGCTGCCCGCCAGCCTGACCTTCGCCAACGGCAAGACGCTGGCTTGCGAGACCATCGACTTCTCGCAGACCGGCCTGGGCCTGCGCGTTCCCGCCGAGGCCGAGATCCCCATGAGCGAGCCGATGCACGTCTCGCTGTACCGCGGCCAGGAAGAAGGCGTGTTTCCCGCCACCGCCGCGTTCCGCCGCGGCGAACACCTCGGCCTGCAGTTCCAGGGGCTCAACGTGCAGCAGGAAGTCGAACTGGCGCAAATGACATTCGCGTGCGCCGACAACTGGGCCAACGTCTGGGGCCAGCGGCAGCGCGACTCGCTGCCCCACGCCTTCGCCTCGGTGCTAAGGATCTCCATGAAAGGCTTCGGCGAATTGGCGCGCAGCGTGGCCCGGCTGGCCATTCCTTCACGGCGCGCCCGCGCCGTTCAATCCACTCTCGATATGAGGGATCAATGATCTCGAGGTCTGCCCTTAGGAAATTCGCTGCGGCGGCGCGGGTGCGCACGCTGCCCGCCCTGATAGCCGGCGTGCTCGCCTGCGGCCCGAACGGCCTGTCCTTCGCCGCCCAGGCCCCCGCCCAGACAGGCGCGGGGGCGCCCAACGCCAAGCCGGCCGCGGCGGGCGCGACCCGTACCTACACCTACACGCTCAAGCAGCTCGGCGCGCTGTATCCGCTGCAGCTGCGCGGCATCGACGGCATCTACGGCGTTCCTTTCAGCGTGCGGGCCGACGAGGTCGTGACCGGCGCAACCCTGCGCCTGTCCTATGCCTATTCCCCGGCCCTGCTGCCGGTGCTCTCGCATATCAACGTCCTGGTCAACGGCGAGGTCTCCTCCTCCATTCCCGTGACCCGGGAACAAGGCGGCATGAATCTTACCCGGGAGATCGCCATTCCGCCCCGGCTGATCACCGAGTTCAACCGGCTGAACCTGCAGTTGATCGGGCACTACACGATGGAGTGCGAGGATCCCGCCCACTCCAGCCTGTGGACCAACGTCAGCAACGCCAGCGTGCTGGAATTGACGGTCACCCGCATCGCGCTGGAGAACGACCTGGCGCTGCTGCCCCAGCCGTTCTTCGACCGCCGCGACATCCGTCCGCTGAACCTGCCCTTCATCTTCCCCGCCACGCCGAGCAACGGCGCGCTGGAAGCCGCGGGCGTGCTGTCGTCGTGGTTCGGCGCGCTGGCCAGCTACCGCGGCGCCACGTTCCCCGTCGCCCAGAACGCCATTCCCGAAAGCGGCAATGCGGTGATCCTGGCCACGGGCAACGAGCGCGTCGCGGGCATAGAGTGGCCCCAGATCCAGGGCCCCACCGTGGCGGTGACAACCAATCCCCGTGATCCCTACGGCAAGCTGTTGCTCGTGCTCGGCCGCGACGCCGCCGAATTGAAAACCGCTGCCACCGCGCTCACCGTGGGAGCGCCCACGCTGTCGGGCCAGGTCGCCACCATTACCAACATCGAACAGCTCAAGCCTCGCCAACCCTACGACGCGCCCAACTGGCTGCGCGCCGACCGGCCGGTCAAGTTCGGCGAACTGGCCGACACGGCGGCGCTGAACGTGTCCGGCTATTCGCCCGACCTGATACGGGTCAATTTCCGCATGCCGCCCGACCTGTTCGCCTGGCGCGACAAGGGCATTCCGGTCGACCTGCGGTATCGCTACACGCCGCGCGCCGAGCCGGACAAGTCCACGCTCAACATCAACATCAACGAACGCTTCCTGCGTTCGGAACCGCTGCGCGCGATCCGCCACGACGCCACCACCCACGTGGACCGGCTGCTGAACAAGGTGCTGCCGGACGGCACCGTCCCGGCCCGGACGAAGTTCCAGATCCCGCTGTTCATGCTGCCCGCGCAGACGCAGATGCAGTTCCACTACTACTATGACTACATCAAGCAGGGCGAATGCAAGGACGTGGTCCTCGATAACGTGCGGGGCACGATAGAGCCCGACTCGACGATCGATATCTCGCACTTCTCGCACTTCATTGCGATGCCGGACCTGGCCGCCTTCAGCAACAGCGGCTTCCCGTTCACCCGGATGGCGGACCTGTCCGACACGGCGGTGGTGCTGCCGGATTCCCCCACGCCTGCCGACTACTCGACCTACCTCACGGTACTCGGGCGCATGGGCGACTCCACCGGCTACCCCGCCACCGGCGTGACCGTCACGCAGGCGCAGCGGGTGGAGACGGTGTCCGGCAAGGACCTGCTCGTGATCGCCTCCGGCGGCCGCCAGCCGCTGTTGAACCAATGGGCGAAACACATGCCGGTAAGCCTGGACGGCAACGCCAAGCGTTTCTCGCTTTCCGACAAGGTGTACCAGCTGTTTACGTGGTGGGACACCGATGCGCGCACCAACGTCAAGCCCACGCGGCAGGAGCTGGCCTTCAACAGCGCCAGCACCGACGCGGTCATCGCCGGCTTCGAGTCTCCGCTCGCGAGCGGACGCAGCGTGGTGCTGATCTCGGCCAACCAGGCCGCCGGCCTGCACGACGCGGTGCGGGCCATGCTCGACCCGGACCTGGTCAAGCGCATACAAGGCAGCGCGGTCGTGGTCCGCAACAAGCAGGTCGACAGCCTGACGGCCGATCAGACCTATTTCGTCGGATCGCTCAACCCGCTGCTCTACGTCCAGTGGTTCCTGTCCAATCACCCGCTGCTGCTGGCGCTGCTGGGCATCGTCGCCGCGCTGCTGCTGGCCGTGATCCTGTACCTGTCGCTGCGTGCCCGGGCCCGGCGGCGGCTGGCGCTCTGAGGCGATGATGCCCACGCCCGCGTCCGGCTTCCAGCGTAACTCGTCCGCCAGGTCCGGCCGAGGGGCCGGCACGCGGCTGGCGCGCTGGGCAGCGGCCCTGGCGCTGGCGCTGCCCGCGGCCGCCTCCGCCGCGTCGTGCCCGCCTATCGCGTGGCCGCTGTGGCAAGACTTTCAGCGGCGTTTCATGCAAGCCGACGGCCGGGTCATCGACCCCAGCGTGCCGCAGCAGCATTCCACGTCCGAGGGCCAGTCGTACGCCATGTTCTTCGCGCTGGTCGCCAACGACCCGGCCGCCTTCGAGCGCGCCTGGCGCTGGAGCGTGGACAACCTCGCGCAGGGCGATGCGGCCGGCCGCCTGCCCGCATGGCAATGGGGCCGGCGCGAGGATGGCACCTGGGGCCTGCTCGACGCCAACGCGGCGTCCGACGCCGATCTCTGGTTCGCCTACGCGCTGGCCGAAGCAGCCCGGTTATGGAAACGCCCGGACTATGCGCGCGACGCGCGCGCGCTCCTGGCGCGCATCGCGGCCGACGAAGTGGCGGAGCTGCCCGGGCTGGGCAAGATGCTGCTGCCCGGCCCGGCCGGCTTCGAACTTGCCGGTCCCCTCTGGCGCCTGAATCCGAGCTATCTGCCGCTGCCCGTGCTGCGCCGGCTTGCACAGTTCGATCAGGGCGGGCCATGGCGCGCCATCGCCGCCAACACCGTGAAAATGGTCGAGGCGGTCTCGCCCAAAGGGTTCGTCGCGGACTGGGTGGCCTACCAGGCTCCCGCCGGCGCGCCGCCTGCCTTCGCGCCCGACCCGGAAAAAGGCGCCGTCGGGAGCTATGACGCCATCCGCAACTATCTATGGGCGGGCATGACCGCGCCGGCCGATGCGGCGGCCCGGCCGATGCTGCGCACGCTGTCGGGCATGGAGGGCGCGATCGCGGAAGGCGTGCCCCCGGAATCGGTCGACGCGGCCACCGGGGCCGTCAAGGGCCAGGGTCCCGTGGGGTTTTCCGCGGCGCTGCTACCCTATCTGGCCGCGCGCGGCGCGAAGGAAGAGCTGGAACGCCAGCGCGCCCGGGTGCGCGCGCAGTTGCCCGCCGCCCCGCACGCGCCGCCCGAGCAGGCGCCGCGCTACTACGATTATGTCCTGGGCCTGTTCGGAACGGGCTGGGACGAACAACGATATCGATTCCTGTCAGCGGGAACACTCAAGTTGAGCTGGGAGAAGGCATGTCCGCACGCCGCAACACGGTAGTCCTGGGGCTACTGGCTGCACTCATCCACGGTGGCGCACTCGCCCAAGGCGATCCGGTCAAGGTACTGGTCGAGCAGGGGCGCTACTGGCAATCGCGCGGCAATGGCGAACGCGCGGCCGAGGCCTGGCAGAAGCTGCTCAAGCTCGCCCCCAACCATCCCGACGCGCTGTATGGCCTGGCACAGGTGGAACTGGACGCGGGGCGGTCCGAGAATGCCCGCGGCTACCTTGCACAGCTCAAGCGCACGCGTCCCGACAGCCCGCTGATCGCCCGCCTCGAGCAGGCCATCAATCTCGGTGGCAGCAGCCGCGTGCTGCAGCAGGCGCGCGAGCAGGCACGCAGCGGCCAGACCGCCGAAGCGCTCGCCACGTACCAGACGGCGCTGGGTGGCAAGGCTCCCGAAGGGCCCCTGGCACTGGAGTACTACCAGACCCTGGGCGGCACGCCGCAGGGCTGGGAAGAGGCTCGCCGCGGCCTGCAGAAGCTCGCCAGCGAATCGCCCAACGATCCCCAGATCGCGCTGGCGCTCGCCCAGCACCTGACGTACCGCGAAGCCACCCGGCGCGAAGGCATCCAGCAGCTCGCCGCGCTGTCCAAGCGGCCGGACGTGGGCAAGGCGGCCAGCGACAGCTGGCGCAAGGCGCTGGCCTGGGCCGGAACACGGCCCGCCGACGCGCCCCTGTATCGCGCCTACCTCGAAGCGCATCCGGACGACGTGGGCGTCAAGACCAAGCTGGAGGAAATCGAACGCCAGCAGCGCGAAGGCCGCCAGGCCTCGGCGGCCTCGGCCGACCCGTTGCGCCAGCGAGCCGCCGCGGGTTTCCAGGCTCTCGACGAGGGCGACCTGGCCAAGGCCGAGAGCGACTTCCAGGCCGTGCTGGCGGCTCGCCCCGGCGACGGCGACGCGCTCGGCGGCCTCGGCATCCTGCGCCTGCGGCAAGAGAACTTCGGGCAGGCCAAAGATCTGCTCGAGCGCGCCTCGCGCCAGGGATCGGCCTCGCGCTGGCGCTCGGCGCTCAATAGCGCCACCTACTGGAGCCTGGTCGAACAGGCGCGCGGCGCCCGCGCCGGGGGCAATCTCGACGGCGCCCGCCGCACGCTCGAGCAGGCCGTCAAGCTCGATCCTGCCGAACCCACGGCGCAAAACAGCCTCGGCGATGTACTGGCGGAAAGCGGACAGCTCGACGCGGCCGAGGCTGCCTATCGCCGCGTATTGGCGCGCCAGCCGGACAACCCGGATGCCCTGCGCGGCCTGGTCGGCGTGATGGCGCAGAACAACAAGCCCGACCAGGCTCTCGCGCTGGTCGAAAAACTCACGCCGCAGCAGCAGGAAAAGATCGGCGAACTCGGCCGCTTGCGCGCCGCCCAGGCGGTCGGGGCGGCCAAGGCCGCGGCCCAGCGCGGCGACGATGCCGGCGCTCGCGTAGCGCTCGAAGACGCGTTGCTGAACGATCCCAATAGCCCGTGGATACGGCTGGACCTGGCCCGCCTGTACATGAAGATGGGCGCCTACAACGACGCCCGCGGCGTCATGGATGGGCTGCTGATCTCCAATCCCAACCTGCCCGACGCCCAGTACGCCAGCGCCCTGCTGGCCTCCGAAATGCAGGATTGGCGCGGCGCCCTCAATACGCTCGACAACATCCCGCAGCAGAACCGCACGCGCGAGATGGCCGCGCTGCAGAAGCGGGCCTGGGTACATGTGCAGGCGGCCGACGCGGGCGAGCTGGCCCGGCAGGGGCGCAGGCAGGAAGCCGCCGCCCTGCTGGCCCAGGCCGAACCCTACGCGGGCCAGGATCCCGAACTGCTCGGCGCCATCGCGGTGGCCTATACCGACATCGGCGATACCGGCCGCGCGCTCAACATGATGCGCCAGCTGCTGGCGCGCACCACCCGTCCCGATGCCGGCATGCGGCTCCAATATGCCGCCATCCTGCTGCGCACGCGCCAGGACGTCGAACTCGCCGGCATCCTGCGCCAGCTCCAGTCCGAACCCATGAGCGCGGCCGAGCGCAAGAGCTACGACGACATACGCGTGGCCTACATCGTGCGCCAGGCGGATGCGCTGCGCACCTCGGGCGATCTCGTCATGGCTTACGACACGCTGGCCCCGCTGCTGGCCGAGCGCCCCGACGACCAGCAAGTCGTCGGCGCCCTGGCCCGCATGTATGCGGACGCGCGCGACTACCAGCAGGCGCTGGGTCTCTACAACCGGCTGCTGGAGAAAGACCCGCGCAACCTCGAGACCATGATCGCGGCCGCTTCCATGGCCATTTCGGCCAAGGAATACGGCTATGCCGAAAACGTCATCGACAACGCCTTGCGCCAAGCACCCCAGAATCCCGAGGTGCTGACGGCCGCCGGGCGGCTCTACCGCGCGCAGGGTAAGTCCAGCAAGGCGTCGCAATACTTCGCCGCGGCCGTCGAGGCCGAGAATCGACAGCGCGGCATCGCGCCCGGCTACGTCGCGAGCGGCCAGCCCGGCATGGCGCCCGCTCGCTCGGCCAATCCCTTCGTCGGCCTGCCCGGCCAGCGCTCGAACTCCACGCTGGCCCCCCACCCCGTCGCGCCGGCGCTTCCGTATGGCGGCGCCGCGCCCGTGCCCATGGCGGCGGCAGGCGGCTATGCGCCCGCCTACCCTGCCACGCTGCCGCAAGCCCCCGCGCAAGCGGCATACGGCGGCGCGGCATCCGGCTACGGCGCCTCGCAGCCGTACATTCCTCCTCCTGCCGGCGCCTACCGGTTCCCGTCCCAGCCGGTCCAATTGGCCTCCGCTTCCGGCTATACGCCCTATGGCACGCCCGCCGCGATCGACAACGGCCCGCCCACCCCGACGGACTACCTGGCGCAGGAAAACGCCGCCCAGCCCGCCGCCGGCACCCGCGCACCGGCAGGCAACGCGAGCCAACGCGGCAGTTCGGCCGCCGCTCGTCCGGGCACGGCGGCCGCGGCCTCCCGGCGCGGCGCGACGGGCACCGCTCCGGCGCAATCAAGCTCGAACAGTGCACGCGCCGCGGCGCCGAGCGGCAACGCCGCCTCGCCCCATGCGAACGCCATGCCGCCGGCCGCCTATCCGGGCGCCGTCCCGTATGGCGCCGGTTCCGCCCAGGCCCCCGCCTATGTGCCGGCTCCCGTGCAGCCGGCCCCGCTTGGCGCCTCCTATTACGCCCCCCCGGCCGTCGCGCAAAACGTCCAACCGGCCTACGGCGCCTATCCGGGCCAATTGCCTGCGGCCCAGGCGCGCCCCTGGGATCCCGCCGCCGCGCAGGCCGACCGGCCGCGCACCGCGCTCGACGAGCTCAACGAGATCCAGCAGGCGCGCAGCCCCGCGCTGACGGTCGGCGGTACGGTCAGGACCCGCGACGGCGAGGAAGGCCTGGGCCAGCTGACCGACATCCAGGCGCCCGTCGAGTACCGTTTCCCGGTGGGCGACGGCAAGCTGGCGCTTCGCGCCACGCCCGTCTCGCTCGACGCCGGCACGCCAGGCAGTTCATATGACGCTTCGAGCCGCTTCGGCGGCGGGCCGGCCGCCGCGCTCCAGCAGGCGGCCGGGTCCACGGGCGGCGCGGGCTCGCAAAGCCAGTCCGGCGTCGGCCTGGCCGTGGCCTACGAGTCGGAGCGAGTGCAGGCGGACCTGGGCACCACGCCGCTGGGCTTTCGCTACACCGATATCAACGCGGGCCTCAAATTCAAGGGACCGATTTCCAGCGAAGTGTCCTACGCGATCGACCTGTCGCGGCGCCCGGTCACCGACAGCCTGCTGTCGTTCGCCGGCGCCCGAGACTCGCGCACGGGACAGGCCTGGGGCGGCGTCTCGGCCACCGGCGGACGCCTCGAGCTGACCTGGGACAACGGCGACTACGGCATCTACGGCTACGGCGCGTTCCACTCGCTCAACGGTACCAACGTCGCCTCGAACACCCGCGTCGAGGGCGGCGGCGGCCTGTATTGGCGCCTGCTCCGCTCGCCCGATTCCGAGTTGACCGCGGGCGTCAATTTCACCGGCATCGGCTACGACAAGAACCTGCGCTATTTCACCTACGGCCACGGCGGCTACTTCAGCCCGCAGCAATTCTTCGCCGCCAGCGTGCCCGTCTCGTGGACGCAGCGCAGCGGCAAACTGTCCTACCAGGTCAAGGGTTCGTTGGGGGTGCAACGCTTCAAGGAAGACTCGGCGCCGTACTTCCCCACCAGCGGCTCGCTGCAGTCCGCCGCGCAGCAGGCCGCCATCGACGCCGCCGCCTTCGGCCTGACGTCGAACACCAGCGGCGCCTTCTATCCGGGCCAGACCAAGACCGGCCTGGGCTACAGCCTGGCCGCCGCCATGGAGTACCAGATCGCCCCCCAGTTGACGCTGGGCGGACAACTGGCGATGGACAATGCGCGCGACTATCGGCAACTGATGGGAGGCGTCTATCTGCGCTACGCGTTCCAGCCTTACAGCGGCCCGGCCGCGTACCCGCTCACGCCGTATCGGTCGCTGTATCCGAGCAACTGAGAGTGTCGGCCATGGCCGCCCCCGGTCTGGGCAGCATGCCGGTACGCAATCCGCGCAATGAGAAAAGCCCGCTTCGAGACCGAAGCGGGCTTTTTTCTCTTGCCGGAAGAATATCGGGAGCGAGCTCCGCGACGCTGGCTCGCGCTACGGCGTTGCCGGCACGAACCCCAGCTTCGCCACCCTCGCGAACCGCTGCGTGCTGCTGGTCAACGTTCCCAGCGTAAAGATCCACAAGCCCTTTGCCGTGGCGGCCCCGGTATCGTAGTCCGCTATCGCGACGCCGTCCTCGCTTCCCGCGCAAGCCGCGCCGGTGAAGATCAGCTTGACCTGGTACAGGTTCTGCGTGCTGATGCCCGGATAAGGGCCGAGGCGGCTTACCGGTCCGCCGTCGGTCGAGGCATCCACGATCTTGCAGGCGTCGCGGGTGCCGCTCAGGATACCGTCGGCGCCCACGCTGACGGTCATCGCGGGCGTATCGAAGGAAGCCGTCTGGTATGACCGGCCGGCCACCGCGGAGAGCTTGGCCGGGTTGGCGCTATAGACGTCGCTACGATTCAACGAGAATTCCGTCACGGCATCGCCAGAAGCCGGATCGGCGAAACTTGCCGTGAACGTGTTGCCTATTACGGTCCCGCTCAACGACGTCGTGGTGCTCGTGCCTTGCGAACTATAGAAGGTCGCGGCGTCGTCCACCATCCTGCTGTTGCTGCCAGCGGCCCGGGCCAGGAGGCCGCTCAACACGTCATAGCCGCCGCCATTGCGCCGATATAAAAAGTAGTACCCGTCCGGCGTCACCACGCCCTCGAAACCGCCGCGGGCTGCGGTCCAATAGCCCTCGGCGAATTGCGGCGTGCCGGGGTCGGGCGGTTCGGTGCTGGTATCCGCGGTGCCGCGGAGGATGAACGTATTCAACGCCTGCGGATTGGAATCGGCCGTGAATACCCAGATGCCCGTCTTGGCTCCCGTCGAACCGTATTCGAGCACGGCCCAGCCGGTCTGCGTCGACCCGGGCCGGGAGCACGAATCTCCCGACAGGCTGAGAACGATGCCGTACACGCCGCGAGCAGGATTCGGCGTGGAAACGCTTCCGGTGAGCTTGCAGCCGCCGTTGTTGCCCGTCAGCCGGCCGGCTGCGTCCACGGTCATGCTCCAGCCCCCGCCGAACGCGCCGCCACCGCTGTAGCTGCCCGCCATGGCCTGCAGCGATGAAGCATGCATGTAGAGATCGGGCCGGTATTCCAGCGTGAACGGAACCAGCGTGGTGCCGGACGCCGCGGCCGCCGTGCCTGTCGGGTTGCTGTAGTTGCCGCTGATGCGGGCATTCGGGCTTTCGGCCGTCGCCGCGCCCGTCACGGTTCCCGAAACGGTGATGTTCGATGCGAACTTTCCGTCCTGCGTCGAATAATAGGTCGCATTGCTTGCGCGCAGCATTGCCACGTTGACGGACAAATCGCCGTAGAGTCCATCGTAGCCCCTGCTGCTGCTGGCATAGCGCGCGAAATAGAAGCTGCCTCCCTTGCCGTCGAGGCCCCCGTCGATCACGCCGATGAAATCCCGCTGCGCCCCCAGCGGCCCCGCCTTGCCGGTATAGATGCCCGCCGGGTACTGCTGCACGGCGGGAGCCGTCCCGCCGTCCCCCGAATCCCCGCCTCCGCATGCGCTGAGCACCATCGCCACGCCGGCCCACACCAGGCTCGATCTCAGATTCATTTTCTTCCCTTGCAAGAACGCTCCCCCAGGAGCCGCCATGTCGAGCATTGTAGCCGCGCCCCTCCACGTATTGCGGCATCGCCGAACCGGCCCAAGCCTAAACCTTTGCAATCGAGCCGCCAGGCACGCGGCGCTTGCCGCCGCGCTCCATGGAGTAGTATTACAAGTGAGGCCGCCCGTGCCGGCCCGCTTTCGCCTTGATATCCGCCGTGACCGCCAAGACCATCCTGCTCACCGACCATCGCAGCCGCCGCCCCGCCCCCGTCGTGCCGGGCGTGCCCATCGCGCCGTCCGGCCGGCTGGCGGACACGCGCGGGCGGCCGCTGCACGACTTGCGCATCTCGGTCACGGACCGCTGCAACTTCCGCTGCGTGTACTGCATGCCGAAGGAAGTCTTCGGCAAGGACTACCCCTACCTGCCGCACGACGCCCTGCTCAGCTTCGAGGAAATCGTCAGGCTGGCGCGCCTGTTCGTCGCGCACGGCGTCGAGAAGATCCGGCTCACCGGCGGCGAACCGCTGCTGCGCAAGAACATCGAAGCCTTGATTGCCCAGCTGGCCGAGTTGCGCACACCGGCCGGCCAGCCGCTCGACCTGACGCTCACCACCAATGCCTCGCTGCTGGCGCGCAAGGCCCGGGCCCTGGCCGATGCGGGGCTGCGGCGCGTCACCGTCAGCCTCGATGCGCTGGACGACACGGTCTTTCGCCGCATGAACGACGTCGACTTCCCCGTGGCCGACGTCCTGCGCGGCATCGACGCCGCGGCCGAAGCCGGCCTGGGGCCGATCAAGGTCAACATGGTGGTCAAGAAGGGAGTCAACGACGACCAGATCGAATCCATGGCCGAGTACTTCCGCCATTCCGGCCATACGCTGCGTTTCATCGAATATATGGACGTGGGCGCCTCCAACGGCTGGAAGATGGACGAAGTCCTGCCTTCTGCCGACGTGCTGCGCCGCATCGGCGCCCGCTGGCCCCTGGAAACGCTGCAGCCGCACTACGCCGGGGAGGTGGCCCAGCGCTGGCGCTATCGCGACGGCGCGGGCGAGATCGGCGTCATCTCCAGCGTCACGCAGGCCTTCTGTTCATCCTGTACCCGCGCCCGGCTCTCGACCGAAGGCCAGTTGTACCTGTGCCTGTTCGCCGACCAGGGCTACGACCTGCGCGCCCTGCTGCGCGGCGGCGCCAGCGACGCCGATCTCGCCACCGCCATCGCCCACATCTGGCATGGCCGCACCGACAATTACTCCGAACGCCGCTCCGCCGACACCCCGCGGGCCGGCCGGATCGAGATGAGCTATATCGGGGGGTAGCAAGCCCCCCCTACGCGCTTACGCGCGAGGGAAGCCCACCCCCTTGCGGCCTTCGGCCGCTAGGGGCGGGCCTCATCAGAAGGCCATGGCGAAGTTGAGCTGGACCTGGTTCAACCCTTGGTTGGGTTTCTTCATCCCGCCATTGGAGAAGTGCGAAACACGCACGCCCACACGCATGTTGTCGCTCAGCTTGAACCCCGCGCCGATGTGGTCACCGAACTGAAAGGTCGAGCTGATATCTTTATCGTGGAACTTCTTCTCGCTGACCAGCGTAGCTCCCACGCCGCCTTCGATATAGAAGCGCTCCGTCGGCCACCAGCGGAACATCGGGATCGCATTGAGCTGCCACATGTGACGGGCATATCCCGGCAGCGCGCTGGAAGTCCACCAATACGAACCGCCCAGCTCACCCACCAGCTCCAGGCGGGTCGAACCCAGCTTCAGATGCCACAGCGGCGAGGTCTCGTAATTGAGAGTGAGGCGGTGATTGCCGTCGATGACCCCGTACTGGGTACTCCAGCCGCCATTGGCGAAGCCGCCGGTCGGATCGGCGGCATGGGCCGGCATTGCGGCAAGAGGCAAAAGAACGGCGAGTAGGGCTATTTTTTTCATTTGATCTGCCTGGCTTTTATGGGCGGCGCGGAACCAGCCATGCCGCCGCGAAATGCAGCGATGCGGAGCGCGCCCTAGGGGAAAACCAGACTATAGCAGCTGCCTCGCCCGCCCTGCGGGTGTGGCGCGAGCGAGACATGCCCGCGCCATGCCGATGCAGCCTCAGGCTACCGCGTCGGCAGGCTGCTGCGTCAGCAACGCCAGCAAACGGGCGATTTCTTCGCGCATCTTGCGCCGATCGACGATCATGTCGATGGCGCCCTTCTCGAGCAGGAACTCGGCGCGCTGGAACCCTTCCGGCAGCTTCTCGCGCACGGTCTGCTCGATGACCCGGGGGCCGGCAAATCCGACCAGCGCCTTGGGCTCGGCGATCACCACGTCGCCCATGAAGGCGAAACTGGCCGACACGCCTCCCATGGTGGGATCGGACAACACGCTGATGAAAGGCAGCTTGCGCGAGGACAGCAACGTGAGCGCCGCCGTGGTCTTGGCCATTTGCATCAGCGACAGCAGGCCTTCCTGCATCCGCGCGCCGCCCGAGGCGGTCACGCAGATGAACGGCACCTTCTGCTCGATGGCCGCCTGCACACCGCGCACGAAGCGCTCGCCCACCACCGAGCCCATGGAGCCGCCCATGAACTCGAACTCGAAGCACGCGACGACCACCGGCAGCGTATGCATCGCGCCGCCCATGACCACCAGCGCGTCGGTCTCGCCGGTCTGCGCCATGGCGTCCTGCAGGCGGTCGGGGTACTTCTTGGTGTCCTTGAACTTGAGGCTATCGACCGGCAAGGTCCCGATGCCGATCTCGTAGCGGCCCTCGGCGTCGAGCAGCGCATCGATGCGCTGGCGGGCGCCGATGCGCATGTGATGCTCGCACTTGGGGCAGACGTTCAGGTTCTTGTCCAGGTCGTCGCGGTACAGCACCGATTCGCACGACGGGCACTTGACCCACAGCCCCTCCGGCACGCGGCGCGCGGAGCCGTCGGTGGTCTTGATGCGGGGAGGGAGCAGTTTTTCTATCCAGCTCATGCGGATTTCCTTGATTCATGGGTGGCCCCGCCCGGAGGCGGGGCATCGAGCGCCACCCGGATTGTACGCAACCACGCGCCGGCTGCGCGAGCGCAGATTTCAGGCAGTTGCCCGGGCCGGACGCCATCGGCGGCGGCTTCGATCTCCTGGATCAGGCGGCTCCCGATGACCACGGCATCGGCCACGGCGCCCAGGGCCTGCGCGCTGGCTGCGTCGCGGATGCCGAAGCCCACGCCCACCGGCAGCGAGACGAAGCGCCGGATATGCGCCAGCCGGCGGGACACGTCGTCCACGTCCAGGTGGCCGGCTCCTGTCACGCCCTTGAGCGACACGTAGTACACATAGCCGCGCGCGACCTGCGCCACCGCGCGGATACGCTCGTCCGTCGTGGTGGGCGCGAGCAGGAAGATCGGATCGATGCCGTGGCGCTCCAGCAGCGCCCCGAACTCGCCGGTTTCTTCGGGGGGGTAATCCACGACCAGGCAACCGTCCACGCCGGCCGCCTGCGCGGCGGCGGCGAACTCGGCCTGGCCCATGCGTTCGACCGGATTGGCATAACCCATGAGGACCACCGGCGTGCTGTCGTCGGCCTGGCGAAACGCCTTCACCATGGCCAGCACGTCGCGCAGGCCCACGCCCTGCTCGAGCGCATGCTGGCTGGAACGCTGGATGACGGGTCCGTCGGCCATGGGATCGGAAAACGGCACGCCCAGTTCGAGCACGTCGGCCCCGGCGGCCACCAGGGCATGCATGACGGGGACCGTCGTGGCCGGGCTGGGAAAGCCCGCGGTGACATAGGGAATCAGCGCGCTGGCGCGGCCGGCTGCCTGGCGGCGGGCAAAGGCCGCCGCGATACGGGAAGATGACGACATGGGGACCGCCTTCAAAGCACGATGCCCGAGCGTTCGGCGACGGTATGCATGTCCTTGTCGCCGCGCCCGGAAAGATTGACCAGCAGGATCTTGTCCTTTGGCAGGGTGGGCGCCAGCCGCACGGCATGCGCGATCGCATGCGACGATTCCAGCGCCGGGATGATCCCCTCGACCCGGCAGCAATGGTGGAACGCCGCCAGGGCCTCCTCGTCGGTAACGCCGACGTAGGTGGCCCGCCCGCTGTCCATGAGCCAGGCGTGCTCGGGGCCGACGCCGGGATAGTCCAATCCGGCCGAGATCGAATGGGTATCGATCACCTGTCCATTCTCGTCCTGCAGGACGTAGGTGCGATTGCCGTGCAGCACGCCCGGCGCGCCGCCCGCCAGCGAAGCCGCGTGCCGCCCGGTGTGCATGCCTTCGCCGGCGGCCTCCACGCCCACCAGCGCGACCTCTTCGTACGGCAGGTAGGGATGGAAAATACCCATCGCGTTCGACCCGCCGCCCACGGCAGCGATGACCACGTCGGGCTGGCGCCCGGCCGCCTTGGGCATCTGGACCAGGCATTCGTTGCCGATGACGGTCTGGAAATCGCGCACCATCATCGGATAGGGATGCGGCCCGGCCACCGTGCCGATGATGTAGAAGGTGTCCTCGACGTTGGTCACCCAATCGCGCATGGCTTCGTTCAACGCGTCCTTCAGCGTGCGCGAGCCGGACTCGACGGGCACGACGGTGGCGCCCAGCAGCTTCATCCGGTAGACGTTGGCGGCCTGGCGCTTGACGTCCTCGCTGCCCATGTAGACCACGCACTCCATGCCGTAGCGCGCCGCGACGGTGGCCGTGGCCACGCCGTGCTGCCCGGCGCCGGTCTCGGCGATCACCCGCCGCTTGCCCATGCGCCGAGCCAGCAGCGCCTGGCCGATGCAATTGTTCACCTTGTGGGCGCCGGTGTGGTTCAGGTCTTCGCGCTTGAACCAGATCTGCGCGCCACCGAGTTCCTCGGACCAGCGCCTGGCGTGGTAGACCGGACTGGGACGGCCGACGAAGTGCTCGAGCTCGTCATTGAACTCGGCGATGAAGTCGGGATCGTGCTGGTAGCGCGCGTAGGTCTGGCGCAGCTCGTCCAGGGCGTGCATGAGCGTTTCCGCCACGAACACGCCGCCATACGGGCCGAAATGGCCCCTGGCATCGGGGAAATCGTAGGTTTTCACTTGGAATAGTTCCGGCTAGGGAAACCGGACCGTGTCCGTGGGACACGTGCCGGAGAGGTTGCGAAAGGCGGCGTCAGTTGCCGTCGGCCCGCTTCACCTGGGCGACGAACTGCGCAATCTTGTCGGCGCACTTGATGCCCGGCGATTGCTCCACGCCGCTGCTTACGTCGACAGCGAACGGGCGCACGGATTCAATGGCCGCCGCCACATTTCCGGCATGCAACCCACCAGACAAAACGACCGGACGCGCGCTTTCGCTGCTGACCAGAGACCAATCGAACACTCTCCCGCTGCCGCCGTAGCCTTCGGAATGGCTGTCGAACAGCCAGCCGGCGGCGGAACCGTATAGTTCACAGGATTTTAACAAAGCCTGCGAGTTCTCCATACCCGGGGCACCCACGCGAAAGGCCCGCAGGTAGCGGCGTCCGTAGCGTTCGCATTGCTCCGGGGTCTCGTCGCCGTGGAACTGGAGCAGATCCGGCTGGACCCGGTCCAGGACCTCGCGGATCTGCGCATCGGTGGCATTGACGAACAGCGCGGTCACGTCGACGAAAGGCGGCACGAGCCGCCTCAGCTCGGCGGCGCGGGCCGGAGCGAGCGCGCGGCGGCTGGGCGGATAGAAGACCAGGCCGATGGCGTCGGCCCCGGCGGCGACCGCCGCGGCGACATCCTCTTCGCGGGTCAGGCCGCAGATCTTGATACGGGTACGGGACATACCGCAATCATACCGCCGGCGGAGCCGATGCCGGCCCGTCCGGCCTTGGATGGCGTCGGGCGCGTTCCGCGCCGCGCCCTTGTTCGAACCAAGGCCTAGGTACATGCCCTAAATTGAGCAAACATGCATTTTAGTACATCATCCCGCCCACAATAACAAGAATTATTTTGCATGCACGAAGTGATACGCCCGCAGTTGTCTCGCCTCAACAAGAACATGGCCGCCCGCGCCATCCACCGAGGAGCTCGAACATGGCACGCTTCAGACAATCCCCTCGCCTCTCTTTCTTCCATGCTGCCGGCCACGGGCGGCGGCCCCTGTCTCCCCGCGTCTTGACCGTGGGACTGCTGGCCGCCCTCGGCGCCTGCGGCGGCAGCGACGACGATACCCCCGCGCCGCCGCCCGCGGCGACGCTCAGCTGCGACGACAGCATGAAGGCCGCCTTCAAGCCGGATGCCGACACCACGGTCGTCCTGGTCAAATCCTTCAAGCAGGGCGACCCGCTGGCCCTGGCCGGCACGCCGTCCGCCCCCGCACCGGCGAAAGCGGCCAAGGACATGTGCCTGGTCAAGATGGTCGTCGGGCCGGGCAGCGCCGGCACCGCCGGCGCACCCTCCACGTCCCCCGGCATAGGCATCGAGGTCTGGCTGCCCGCACCGGCGGACTGGAACCGGCGCATCCGCAACCTGGGCGGCGGAGGCTGGGCCGGAGGCAACCAGGCCTCGCCCACCCTCATCGGCAACGCCGGCGCGGCGGCCACGGCAGCCCAGGGCTACGCCGTCGGCACCACCGATACGGGCCACTCGGTCCAGGGCTCGGGTTCATTCGCGATGAAAGAGGACGGCACCATCAACACCGCGCTCTGGCGCGACTTTGCCGAGAACAGCCTGCACCAGCTTGCGGTCAAGACCAAGGCGCTGGTGCAAGCCTATTACGGCGAGCCCCAGGAGTACGCGTACTGGGAAGGCTGTTCCACGGGAGGCCGGCAAGGCTACAAGATCGCGCAGGAGCATCCCGGGGACTACGATGGCTACCTGAACGGGGCGCCCGCCTTCAACTGGACGCGCTTCATCACCAACGAGCTGTATCCGCAGATCGTCATGCAGCGCGACCTGGGCGGCCCGATCGCCATGGAAAAACTCAAGCGTGTCAGCGCGGCGGCGGTCGATGCCTGCGATACCGTGGGCGGCCGGCATCTGGGCTTCATTGCCGATACCAGCCAATGCCGCTACGATCCCACGCGCGACGCCTCGGCCCTGTGCGCCGGCGTGGCCGGCAACGGCGTAACCGGCGCCAGCACCGATGCCGCCTGCGTATCGCTGGCCGAGGCGCGGGCCATCAACAAGATCTGGTACGGCCAGACGGCCGACGGCAGCGTTCCCGACCCGCAGGCCGACAACGCCAGCGGCGCCACCCTGGCCAGCAAGCAGCTCTGGTGGGGCGTGACGCGCGGCACCGACCTCGCCGCGCTGGCCGGCTCCTCCGGCACCCCGCCCGTCGCCCGCCCGTTCACGATTGCCACCGACATGGTGGCGCTCGAACTGCAGGATCCATCCTATGCCACGCCATCCTTCATCAACGCGACCGGAAACGGCGCGAACCGATGGATGGATCTGAACTATGGCGATCTGGCCAATGCCTATGACCGCGGCATCGCGCTGCAAGCCTCGTTCGGGCACATCAATACCGACAACCCGGACCTGGGCGGCTTGCGCAACAGCGGCGGCAAGGTGATCAGCTACCACGGCCTGGGCGACCAGCTGATCACGCCGGCGGGATCGGTCAACTACTTCACGCGCGTGGCGGACAAGATGGGCGGCGTCGCCGCCACCCAGGCCTTCAACCGGCTGTATCTCGTACCCGGCATGGGGCATTGCGCCGGCGTGGGCACCGTCAGCGGCACGGCCGGCCCTCCGGCCACGCCCGACAATGTTCCCCTGCCCGCCACCGACCAGTTCTTCGAAGCCCTGGTCGCGTGGGTGGAAAAAGGCACGGCCCCCGGCAGCATGATGCTGAAATCTGCCAACGCGAGCGTCAGCATGCCGATCTGCGTCTATCCCCAGAAGGCGGTCTACAAGGGCAGCGGCGCGATAACGGACGGCGCGAACTACGCCTGCAGATAGCGGACGCCACCTGCAGCGCCGCGGGCAACGTGCCGCGCCCGCGGCGGCACCTGCCCGGCATGCCCGGCTTCCTCAAAGTCCCAGCCGGATCTCGTCGGTGGCGTCGGTGGACGGCAGGCCATGGCCATCGGGATAGCCGACGGCGGTAAGGTAAAGCCCGTCGGGCGAGAAGGTGGGCGCCGCCTTGGTGCGGTTGCGTTCGGCCAGCAGCGCCGGGATCCAGTCCGCCGGCTGCCGCCCCTGGCCCACGTACACCAGCGCGCCGACGATGTTGCGCACCATGTGGTGCAGGAAGGCATTGGCCCGCAGCGTGAAAACGACGATCCGCCCCCGGCGCTCGATACGCAGCTCGTGCAGCGTACGCACGGGCGAGGCGGCCTGGCATTCCGACGAACGAAAGCTGCTGAAGTCGTGTTCGCCCAGCAAATGGGCCGCGCCGGCTTGCATGGCCGCCAGGTCCACCGGGCGGAAACTCCACCCCGCCCGCCCCGCCCACAACGGCGACCGGACGGGATCCTCCAGCAGCAGGTAGACATAGGAGCGTGAACGAGCCGAAAACCGGGCGTGGAAATCATCCGCCACGGGACGCGCCCAGCGCACGGCGATGCTCGAGGGCAGGTGCGCATTGACGCCGCGCACCCAGGCCTGTTCGGGACGTTCGACCCCGGTATCGAGGTGGACGACCTGCTGCGCGGCGTGCACCCCCGTATCGGTACGGCCGGCGCAGACGGTACTCACCGGCTGGCCGACGAAAGCGGCCAACGCCGCTTCCAGGGCATCCTGTACCGTACGCCGATGCGGCTGCGTCTGCCAACCTTGCCACGGGGCCCCGTCGTAGCTCAGGCCCAGGGCGATGCGCGCCATGACCTTCCCTACCAGGAAGCGAGCAGCGCCCGCGCCCGTTCGCGCTGTCCGGCGTCCCCTTCGCGCAGGACTTCCTCCAGCAATTCGCGCGCGCCGTCCCGGTCGCCCATGTCGGCATAGGCCTTGGCCAGGTCCAGCTTGGCGGACGGATCCACCGGCGCGTCGAGGTCGGCATCCAGGTCCAGGTTCGGCAGCGCGGCATCCCGGGCGGGCGCCGCGGCGCCGTCGTGCGCCGGTTTGCCCGCGGGCGGCGCGCCGTCCAGGTTCAAGTCCAGACCGAATGCCGCCGCCGACGCGGCCGACATGGGAGGCGCCGGCCGGCCGGGCGGCGGCTCGTCCGGCTCGTCGTCGTCCGGGTAGTCTTCCGGTTCGCCGGCGGTATGGACCGGCGTGTCGGGAATGGGGAACGGCGGGATATCGTCCCAGTCGCGCAGATGGTTGACCCGTTCCGGCTCGGCAGACGGCAGCGCATCGGCTTCCTCCTGCGCTTCCTCGGTCTCGAGGCGCGCCGTCTCGCGCGCCTGCTCTTCTTCCGCGCGAGCGGCGCGGCGGCGCAGCGCAAGAGCGCCAAAGATCACCGCCAACACCGCGACAATGGCGCCAAGGACCGCCACGCTGTTGTCCCGGACCTTGCGCGCCACCGAAGCGGCAAACGTGGCTGGCGGGGCGTCCTCCCCCGCGGGCGCCGCCGCGGCAGGCTGCCCCTCGGCGGCGCCGGCCGGCACCGCCGCCTGGGCGGGCGCCTCGGGAGCTGCACCGGAAGGCGTTGCCTGCCCCACGGCGTCGGCCCCGGCTCCCGCCTGCGCACCGGCTTCCGGGACGGCAGCGGGCGAAGTGGCGCTGGCATCCGGAGCCGGCGCCGTGGACGGCTGGCCGGCCTCACCCGCGGCCCGGTCGCGGGCCTGCTGTTCCATGCGGGCCAGGGTTTCGTTCTGGGCCTCGAGCAGGCCGCGCATGGCCTCCACGTTGCCCTGCAAGGCCTGCATGCGGGACTCCGCCTCGCGCACCGCCTTGGCGGTGGCATCGCGCTCCTCCTCCAGCCTGTCGCGCGCCGTCTGTTCGTTGCCTCCCTGGCCGCCGCCGGAGAGCTTGAGGGCATCGCCCTCGGCGCCCGAGGGCGAGGACGGCGGCGCCGGCGTCTTCGCGATGTCGCCGCCCGACTCGGCGCCACGCCGGTCCGCCGTCGCCGGCGCCTGGCCCGCATTGCCGGCGATGCGCTGGCGATAGGCTTGGAACGCTTGCGCCTGCGCGGCGAACAGGGCCTCCGCCTCCCCCTGGTCGATCGCGGCGATGTCGCTGGCGCCCGGCGTGGCCAGCGATGCCCCGGCCCGCAGCCGGTTCATGTTGCCATCGACGAAAGCCTGCGGATTGGCGCGCAGCAACGCGGCCATGGTCTGCATCAGCGACGCGCCTTCCGGCCGCAAGCGGCCGGCGATGCCGTACAAGGTGTCGCCGGGGTTCACCTGGGTCGCGCCGGTTGTGGAAGCTTGCGTTTCGGGCGCCTGCGCCTTGGGCGGCGGCGCATCCAGGATGAAGGTGTACTGGCGGATGAAGCGCCCCATGTTCCAGGTCAGTTCCACCAGGAGATCCAGCACGTGGACGTTCAGGGGCGTAGATGAAGAAACGATGACGACCTTGCGCCCGTCCGGGCGGTCCTCGACGTCCAGTTTCAGGTTGGACAGCGCCTCGTCGTACTCGAGCCGGGTCTGGCGATACACCTCGCGCGGCGCCACGGCCGCCTTCAGCGTGCTGGCCTCCTGCGGAGTCAGTGCCGTGACTGCGATCTCGGCCCGCAACGGCTCGCCGGCGGCCGACAAGACCTTCAATCCCCCCAGGTCCGCCGCGTGGACCGACGACGCGGCGCCGATCGCCAATCCCAGCGCCAGGAGCCTGGACGGCTGCCCACCCTTGCGCGAAAAACCGCGTGCCCGACCCGAACCTGCTTTTTGATAGGGAAGTCCTTTCATCCTAGTCCCATGCGCCAGTGCCCTCACAAACGTGTCGCCCGGTAGCCCCCAGCCGATCCCCCTCCCCTCCGGCACCCCGCCGCCAAGCTGCGAGCCAACCGAGGAGAGGCGTAGAGGGGGTCCCTTGTATCATCAGCCACCTACCCTCGCAAGCTCGGGTACGTTCTGATGCAGTCCGGACGGCTCAGAGCTCGCCCAGCACGATGCGCAGCATGCGGCGCAGCGGCTCGGCCGCGCCCCACAGCAACTGGTCGCCCACGGTGAAGGCGCTCAGGTACTCGGGACCCATCGCCAGCTTGCGCATGCGGCCGACCGGGATGTCCAGGGTGCCCGTGACGGCTACCGGCGTCAGCGACTGCATCGACGCCTCGCGCGTGTTCGGGACGACCTTGGCCCACTGGTTGTTCTCGCGCAGCATGCCCTCGATCTCGTCCAGGGGCACGTCCTTCTTCAGCTTGATGGTCAGCGCCTGGCTGTGGCAGCGCATCGCGCCGATGCGCACGCACAGGCCGTCGATGGGAATGGGCGACGAGCCGAAGCCTTCCCCGCGGCCCAGGATCTTGTTGGTCTCGGCGCCGCCCTTCCATTCCTCGCGCGATACGCCATTGCCCAGGTCCTTGTCGATCCACGGGATCAGGTTGCCGGCCAGCGGCACGCCGAAATGCTCTTGCGGCAGCGAACCGTCCTGCTGCTTGGCCAGCACGGTGCGGTCGATCTCGAGGATGGCCGAGGCGGGGTCGGCCAGCAGGTCGGACACCGTCGCGTTGAGCAGGCCGAACTGGGTCAGCAACTCGCGCATGTGCTGCGCGCCGCCGCCGGAGGCGGCCTGGTAGGTCATGCTGGTCATCCAGTCGATCAGGTCGTGCTGGAACAGGCCGCCAAGGCCCATCAGCATGCAACTGACCGTGCAGTTGCCGCCGATGTAGTTCTTGACGCCCTTCTTCAACGCCTGGTCAATCACGTTGCGGTTGACGGGATCGAGCACGATGATGGCGTCGTCCTTCATCCGCAGCGTGCTGGCCGCGTCGATCCAGATGCCGTCCCAGCCGGCGGCGCGCAGCTTGGGATAGACCTCGGTGGTGTAGTCGCCGCCCTGAGCCGTGACGATGATGGGCAGCTTCTTGAGCGCCTCGATGTCGAACGCGTTCTGCAACGGGCCCGCGCCCTGCGCCCACGAGGGCGCCGCGCCGCCGGCGTTGCTGGTGGAAAAGAACACCGGCTCGATCAGCGAAAAATCGTTTTCGTCGCGCATGCGCTGCATGAGCACGGAACCGACCATGCCTCGCCAGCCGACCAGACCAACTGCTTTCATTTACACACCCCTACCAAGTAGTCCAGATTGAAACTGTTTGCCGGGCGCATCACACCCGGGGGGCGCGACACGCAGGCTGGTTACAGAGCTTTGATCACGGCACTGCCCATCTCGGCAGTGCCGACCTTAGTCGTGCCTTCTTCGTAAATGTCGGCCGTACGCAGGCCCTGCTCCAGCACTTTCTTGACGGCTGCCTCGATCCGGTCGGCCTGGGCCGCCTTGTCGAGCGAGTAGCGCAGCATCATCGCCGCCGACAGGATGGTTGCCAGCGGATTGGCGATGTTCTTGCCCGCGATGTCGGGCGCCGAGCCGTGGCTGGGCTCGTACAGGCCCTTGCCGGTCTCGTTCAGCGAGGCGGACGGCAGCATGCCGATAGAGCCCGTCAGCATCGAAGCCTGGTCGGAAAGGATGTCGCCGAACATGTTGCCGGTCACGATCACGTCGAATTGCTTGGGAGCGCGCACCAGTTGCATGGCGGCGTTGTCCACGTACATGTGGCTGAGTTCCACGTCAGGATACTCCTTGCCGACCTCGGTGACGATGTCCTTCCAGAACTGGAAGGTCTCGAGTACGTTGGATTTGTCGACGCTGCACAACTTTCCGCGGCGCTTGCGCGCGGTCTGGAAGGCCACGTGCGCGATGCGGCGGATTTCCGGCTCGGCGTAGCGCATCGTGTCGAAGCCCTCGCGCTGGCCGGCGAACGCGCCGTCGGGCGCCGTGCGGATGCCGCGCGGCTGGCCGAAGTAGATGTCGCCGGTCAGCTCGCGGATGATCAGGATGTCCAGGCCGGACACCACCTCGGGCTTGAGCGACGAGGCATTGGCCAGCTCGGGATAGAGAATGGCCGGGCGCAGGTTGGCGAACAGCCCCAGATTCTTGCGCAGGCCCAGGATGGCCTGCTCGGGACGCAGCGAGCGCTCGAGCTTGTCGTACTTCCAGTCGCCCACCGAGCCGAACAGCACCGCATCGGCCTTCTTGGCCAGCTCCAGCGTGGCCGGCGGCAGCGGATGGCCAGCTGCCTCGTACGCGGCGCCGCCCACCGGCTGGGTATCGAGCGTGAACGATTCGCCCAGCGCGGTCAGCACGCGCACGGCTTGCTCGACGATTTCCGGACCGATGCCGTCACCCGGCAGCACTGCGATATGTTGTGTCATCTTCAACCCAAGAAAACTCTGTTTGATTCCTGTCCAGGGCACAGCGGATCCGGCTTTGCCGGCCCGCAAGTAGAGCCCCTGGGCCCGGCGCCGGGCAGCTCCCTCGGGGGGCTGCCGCGTAGCGGCTGGGGGCCCACCTCATCCGGCGCGCGTCAGCGCGCAGGGGGCGACCTCAACTCAGCCACGTCCAGCCAGGGCTGGGCGGCCAGGCGTTTCTGCTCGAAGGCCTTGATCTTGTCCGCATGGCGCAGCGTCAGGCCGATCTCGTCCAGGCCATTCAGCATGCAGTACTTGCGGAAGCTGTCGATGTTGAACGACAGCTCGCGGCCCGCCGGCGTCGTCACGACCTGGCGATCCAGGTCGATGGTGAGCTTATAGCCTTCCTTGGCCTCTACCTCCTTGAACAGGCTGTCGACGTCTTCCTCCGACAGCACGATGGGCAGCACGCCGTTCTTGAAGCAGTTGTTGAAGAAGATGTCGGCGAACGACGGCGCGATCACCGCGCGAAAGCCATACTGGTCCAGCGCCCACGGCGCGTGCTCGCGGCTCGAGCCGCAGCCGAAGTTCTTGCGCGACAGCAGGATGGAAGCGCCCTGGTAGCGCGGCTGGTTCAGCACGAAGTCCGGGTTCAGCGGCCGCTTGCTGTTGTCCATGCCGGGCTGGCCTTCGTCCAGGTAGCGCCAGGCATCGAACAGGTTGGGGCCGAAGCCGCTGCGATGAATCGACTTCAGAAACTGCTTGGGAATGATCTGGTCGGTATCGACGTTCTCGCGGTCCAGCGGCGCCACCAGGCCTTCATGAGTGGTGAATGCTTGCATGATGTTCTACCTCAGTTGACCTTGCGGACGTCGACGAAATGGCCGGCCACGGCAGCGGCCGCGGCCATCGCGGGGCTCACGAGGTGGGTGCGGCCGCCCGCGCCCTGCCGGCCCTCGAAATTGCGGTTCGAGGTCGAGGCGCAGCGCTCGCCCGGCTCCAGGCGGTCGTCGTTCATGGCCAGGCACATGGAGCAGCCCGGATCCCGCCATTCGAAGCCGGCCTCGATGAAGACCTTGTCCAGCCCTTCCTGCTCGGCCTGCGCCTTGACCAGGCCCGAACCGGGCACGGCCAGCGCCAGCTTGACGTTGGGAGCGATGCGCTTGCCGCGCAAGACCGCCGCAGCGGCACGGAAATCCTCGATGCGCGAATTGGTGCACGAGCCGATGAAGACCTTGTCGATCTTGATGTCGGTGATCGGCATGTTGGCGGTCAGCCCCATGTATTCCAGCGCGCGCGCCACGCCCGACCGGCGGGTCTCGTCCGTCTCGTTGGCGGGATCGGGCACGTTGGCGCCCACCGGCAACACCATCTCGGGCGAGGTGCCCCAGGTCACCTGCGGCTGGATCTCGGCGGCGTCGATCTCGACTACGCGGTCGAAATGCGCGCCCTCGTCCGAATGCAGCGTCTTCCAATAGGCCACGGCCTGGTCCCAGGCTTCGCCCTTGGGTGCGTAGGGCCGGCCGCGGAAATACTCGATCGTCTTCTCGTCCACGGCCACCAGGCCGACGCGCGCGCCGGCCTCGATGGCCATGTTGCAGATCGTCATGCGGCCTTCGACGGACAGGTCGCGGATCGTGCTGCCGGCGAATTCGATGGCATGCCCGGTGCCGCCGGCCGTGCCGATCTTGCCGATCACGTGCAGGACCAGGTCCTTGGCGGTGCAGCCGGCGGGCAGCTTGCCCTCCACGCGCACCTGCATGTTCTTGTTCTTCTTGGCCAGCAGCGTCTGCGTGGCCAGGGCATGTTCCACCTCGGACGTGCCGATGCCAAAGGCCATCGCGGCCACCGCCCCGTGCGTGCTGGTATGCGAATCGCCGCAGACCACCGTCATGCCCGGCAGCGTCGCGCCCTGCTCCGGTCCGATCACGTGCACGATGCCCTGGCGGCGGTCGCCCATGTCGAATTCGACGATGCCGTATTCATTGCAGTTAGCGTCCAGCGTATCGACCTGCAGGCGCGAGACCGGATCGGCGATGCCCTTGTCGCGATTGTGCGTGGGCACGTTGTGATCCGCCACGGCCAGGTTGGCGCTGATGCGCCAGACCGGACGCCCCGCGAGCTTCAGCCCCTCGAACGCCTGCGGGCTGGTCACTTCGTGGACCAGATGGCGGTCGATGTAGATCAGACAGGTACCGTCTTCTTCCTGGTGGACGACGTGGGCGTCCCACAGTTTGTCGTAAAGGGTCTGAGGCATGAGATTCCGGCCAAAAATTGAACGGGCTCATTGTTGCCGCACGGTTCGGCGCCTCTTGGCGCCGCTCTGGCGCGAGGACCAGCCTCGACGGACCCGCTCAGGTATAGGGAACTCTTGATTGTATATGAATCCCCTCCCTACGCGCTTACGCGCGCCCAGCATGGTGGCCCCCCAGCCGCTACGCGGCAGCCCCCCAAAGGGGCCGGGACCCGCCTTGGGGCGGCCCGGCGCCGGGTCCCGGGGGGCAATGCGGGTGGACCGGCGAAGCCGGATCCACCGCATCCTGGGGTACCGCTCGGCTGGCGGGGGGGCGTTTTTGTCCCGCACACGACCGTATTCAGAACTTACTTCTTGGCTTGCTGATAAAGCGGCAGCACTTTCTCGGAAGCCTGGCGCAAATCCGCGATGCGCGATTCCGCCGAGGGGTGCGTGGACAGGATCTCCGGCGGCGCCGAGCCGCCCACCTGCCCCATCTTCGTCCACAGCGTCACCGCCGCCCGCGGGTCATACCCCGCCCGCGCGGCCAGTTCCACCCCCATGCGATCGGCCTCGGTTTCATGCAACCGGCTATTCGGCAACCCGAACATCACGTTGGCCAAGGCCCCGCCCAGATCCGACGTCGCCTGCGATCCCGTAATCGCCGCCAACACGCTCAACCCCATGCTCGTCGCCATCTGCTCGGAGGCCCGCTCCCGCGCGTGCTCGCGCAGCGCATGCGCGATCTCATGCCCCAGCACCGCGGCCAGTTCGTCGTCCGTCGGCTTCACCGAATTGAGCAACCCGGTATAGACCGCGATCTTGCCGCCCGGCATGCACCAGGCGTTGACCTCTTTGCTGTCGATGACGTTGACTTCCCACTTCCAGTTCGCCGCATCGGGCCGGAACACCCCCACCTGCGAGATCAACCGCTGCGAAATCGTCCGCACGCGAGCGACCTGGGCGGAATTGGTGTTGAGCTGCCCCTTGCTGCGCGCCCCCGACAGGGTCTGCTGATAAAGCTGGACCGCTTCCTGGTCCAACTGCGCCTCGGACACCAGGCTGGACATGCGCTGCGTACGGTTGATGCCTATCGCGCCGCCCTGCGTGGTATTGACCGATTCGCAACCGGCCGCTGCCACCAGCGCCAAGGCTGCCGCCGCCATCGTGGCACGGCGGGCGAAAGAGGAGTGCTTCGTGGTGTTTTGCATGATGCCCCCGGCAAGAAAGCCAGGGGCAATTTTGCACCAAAACGGGTGTTACTTTCTTTAACGCCGGAGGCGGCCGATGTCGGGAGTCGGGACGGATACGTCCGCGCATTGCGCCCGGTGGCGCAGCGCATGGTCGGCCAGCACCAGCGCCAGCAGGGCCTCGGCGATGGGCGTGGCCCGTATGCCGACGCAGGGATCATGGCGGCCGTGGGTCTCGACCACCGTCGGCTCGCCCGCCTTGTCGATGGAGCGGCGCGGACTGCGTATGCTGGACGTGGGCTTGATGCCCAGCGACACCGTGATCGGCTGGCCGGTGGAGATGCCGCCCAGGATGCCGCCGGCATTGTTCGACAGGAAGCCTTCGGGCGTGAGTTCGTCGCCATGCTCGGTGCCGCGCTGGGCCACGCTATGGAAGCCGGCGCCGATCTCCACCGCCTTGACCGCGTTCAGACCCATCATCGCGTAGGCGATGTCGGCATCCAGGCGGCCGTAGATCGGCTCGCCCAGGCCCACCGGGACGTTCTCGGCCACCACTTCGATGCGGGCGCCGACCGAATCGCCGTCGCGGCGCAGCCGGTCCATATAGGCCTCGAGTTCGGCCACCCTGCTGCTGCCAGCCGCGTAGAACGGATTGGTATGGACGGCTTCCCAGTTTTCGAAGGGAATCTCGATGTTGCCCAGCTGGCTCATGTAGCCGCGCACCAGCACGCCATGGCGCTCGGCCAGCCACTTCTTGGCCACCGCGCCGGCAGCCACCGTCGGCGCGGTCAGCCGGGCAGAGGAACGGCCGCCGCCGCGCGGGTCGCGGATGCCGAACTTGTGCCAATAGGTGTAGTCGGCGTGGCCGGGGCGGAAAGTGTCCGCGATGCTGCTGTAGTCCTTGCTGCGGGCATCCTGGTTGCGGATCAGGAGCGCGATCGGCGTGCCCGTGGTCTTGCCCTCGTAGACTCCCGACAGGATCTCGACCTGGTCGGGCTCCTGCCGCTGGGTGACGTGGCGCGACGTGCCGGGGCGCCGGCGATCGAGCTCGACCTGGATGTCGGCCTCGGTCAACGCCATGCCCGGAGGACAGCCGTCGATCACGCAGCCGACCGCCGGCCCGTGGGATTCGCCGAAATTGGTAACGCGGAAGAGCTCTCCGAGGGTGCTGCCTGGCATGGGACGTCTGGGCTCCGATTAGGACGGAAGCATTGTACCCGTAGGGAAGCCCACCCCCTCGCGCTTCGCGCTCCTCCTTGAGGGGGGCGCGAAGCGCGAGGGGGTGGGCTTCCCGTTATAGAGTCCCTTCCGTTTCCCGCTGTTCGCCCGGCCAGTCGCGGATGTAGGCCTTGAGCATGCGATTCTCGAAGCCTTGGGCCTCGAGTACGGCCTTGGCCACGTCGTAGAAGGAAATCACGCCGAGCAGCATGCGCCCATCCATGACCGGGATGTAGCGCGCGTGCTTGTCGAGCATCAGGCGCCGAACTTCGTTGACTTCGGTATTGGGCGATACCGTGACCGGCGCATCGTCCATGATGGAACGGATGGTCGTGGTGCCCAGCGAACCGCCGTTGGCCTGTAGGTGCCGGATGATTTCGCGGAAGGTGAGCATGCCCACCAGCTCGCCGAATTCCATGATGACGAGCGAACCGATGTCCTGCAGCGCCATGGTGTCGACGACTTGGGAGACCGGGGTGTCCGGGCTGGCGGTATAGAGCGCGTCGCCTTTGACGCGCAGGATTTCACTGACTTTGATCATGACGGCCTCCTCGGCCACGCACGCCGGTTTTGTTTATGGGGTCGACTGGGAATATATCGGCTCGTGCATGGCCATGTGGCTATGCTAGCGCGCTTGGAAAGGCGCTTCAACTCGCCGCGGCCACGGCGCCGGCATCCAGCGCGGCAAGGATGTTTCGGGCTGTTCGCTCGATGTGCTCGGCCAGGATTTCCGCAGCCAGATCTTCCTTGCGGTCCAGCGTCGCGTCCACCAGCGAACGGTGCTCCTGGGCAACGTCGCGGTCGAACGGCTGGTAGGCCAGGAATAGGCGCCGGTAGCGCGCGCTGAAATGCTGGAGCGAATCGCAAACCATCAGGGCCAGGGGCATGCGGCACGCTGCCAGCAAAGCCAGGTGGAACTCCCGGTGATGGGCCTCCCATTCGTCCACGCCGCCGCCATCCTTCTGCTCCGGACGTTCGTAGCGAGACAGCCGGTGGTGGGTCAGGACGATTCCGTCCTCCCAATCGCGGCCGCCATGCCGGATGGACTCCCGCAAGGCCATGGGTTCCAGCGTGGACTGAAGCTTCGCCACCTCCAGCAGGTTTTCGCGCGACACGGGCGCGACCTTGAATCCCTTCTTGTCCTCGTTGACCACGAAGCCCTCGGTCGCCAGTCTGGCCAGGGCCTCGCGCAACGGGGAAAGGCTTACGCCGAAGTCTCCCTTGAGTTCTTCGATGGAAAGTCTGGCACCGGGAGGACGCCGTCCGGAAACGATGTCGTTGCGTAACCGGGTCGCGATCGCGCTCGCGAAATTCTGTCCCGTGCTCGGAGCCGGCTGCCGCGCCGGCAAGACCGATGCCAGTTTCATCATGCTCCTCATCTTTTGGTCTCATCGTAACACGAGGCAAGAATCATCTTTCTGTTGACAGATAATCGATTATTCTAAAAAATCTCCGAAAAATCGAAAAATAAAAAAATCATCGATTATGGAGAAGGAATTGAAAGCCGACGCCTATCGCGATTTATCGGACGCGCAGCCCCTCCTTTCGCTGGCGGCCCGAGTGGACGTCGCCCACACGGCCGTGCTGGTCATCGACATGCAGAACGATTTCTGCGCCTCCGGCGGTTATGTCGAACGGGTCATCGGCAAGGACGTCGCGGCATGCGGGGCCATCGTCCCCCGGCTCCAATCCCTGATCGGCGCCGCGCGCGACCACGGCGTCCCCGTCTTCTGGCTGCGAGCCTGCTACCGGCCCGACCTGCTGCCTGCATCCATGCGCACCAAGCTGGCCGAGCAAGGCATCACTGACGTCTGCTGCGACCGCGACACCTGGGGCTACGACTGGTACGGCGTCCAGCCGCTGCCCGGCGAACTGGTAGTGGAAAAGCACAGCTACGACGGCTTCGTCGGCACCACGCTCGAACACGAACTGCGCGACCGCGGCATCCGCACCCTGGTCTTCGCGGGCGTCCAGACCAACATCTGCGTCGAAGCCACGCTGCGGCACGCGAACGCCCTGGGGTTCCATTGCGTCGTGCCCGAGGACTGCGTGGCCTCGCACACGCAGCCCGCGCACGACGCCACGCTGAACAACGTCCGTTTCCTGCTCGGCGACGTGACCCGGCTGGACGACCTCGCGTCTCATTGGAAGACCTCGCCGCCGCACGTGTATCTCGACTACACGCAGGAGGAACTGGATCGCGCCTATGACCAGCGCGCCTGGGCCGACAACCGGGACGCCATGCTGGCCTGGTACGCGCAGGCCAGCGCCAGCGCCCGCGAGGAATATCCGCACCACCGGCACGTCCCCTATGGCCCGGGCCCCCACGAGACCCTGGACATCTTTCCGGCGCAGCGGCAAGGCGCGCCCATCCACGTCCATGTGCACGGCGGCGGCTGGCGCAATCTCAGCAAGGACGACGAGTCCTTCCTGGCCCGCACCGTGGTTCGCGCGGGCGGCGTGCTGGTGGTGCTGGACTTTTCGCTGATACCCGAGGTGCGCCTGCCCGAGATGATCGCCCAGACCCGCCGCGCGCTGGCCTGGGTCCGGGCCAAGGCCGCCCGCTTCGGCGGAGACCCGGACCGCATCCACCTGTCGGGCCACTCGTCCGGCGCGCACATGGCCGCGGTCCTGGCCACCACCGACTGGGAGTCCTTGCACCTGCCCGCCGACCTGGTCAAGAGCGCGCTGCTGATCAGCGGCATGTACGACCTGCATCCCGTGATGCTCAGCGCCCGCAGCGACTACGTCAAACTCCAGCCGGACGAGATCGAGCGCTACAGCCCGATCCGGCACCTGTGCCGCCTGAACTGTCCGGCGGTCGTCGCGATCGGCGACCGCGAAAGTCCCGAATTCCAGCGGCAGGCGCGCGACTTCGTCCGCGCCGCGCAGGAACAGGACAGGCAGGTGGAGCTGATGCAGCTGCCCGCCACGAATCACTACGAAATCGTGACCCACCTGAACGCCCCCGACTCCGCCCTTTCCCAGGCCGCGCTGCGGTTGATGGGCCTGTCGGGTTGAATGCCGCCACCGCGAAGGAGGAACTTGCCCACCCACTGACCCAGTAGCCCTGCTGCTTTCCCCATCATTACGTGAAAGGACTGAACATGCTTGAAGGATTCAAGATTTATGATGCAGATGCCCACGTTCTAATGACCCCGGAAATGTGGGAAACCCTTCCCAAACAGTACTGGCTGCGCCGCCCGCGGCCGGTAAAGTTCGGCGATGGCCATGAGCTCGGCAACTGGGGCACGGCGTGGCTGGTGGATGGCCGCATCGAGCCGCACCCGTTCGGACCCGGCACCCACGCCGCCAACACCCCCGGCATGGTGCTGGAGGAATATGGCGCCAACCGCGCGCGGGCCGGCGACTTCACCGCCTTCTCCCTTCCCGTCGGCTGTGTCACGCTGGGCAACGTCGCGGACCGGCTCACCGCCATGGACAAGCTGGGCATCGACGTCCAGGTCCTGTTCCCCAGCACGATATACGCCACCATTGCCGCGGACGCGACGCTGGAAGGGGAGCTCTTCCGCGCCTACAACCGCTATATCGGCACGCGCTGCCGGGATGCCGCCAAGCGCCTGCGCTGGGTCGGCCTGCTCCCGATGCGGGACGCCGAGCAAGCCAGGCTCGCCATGAGCGAAATGGTCTCCATGGGCGCGGCGGCCGCCGTCGTGTTCGGGACCGTGGGCGACAGGATGCTCTCGCACCCGAGCTTCGCGCCGATATGGGACGAGTTCTCGCGCACCGGGCTGCCCCTCTGCGTGCACATGGCCATGAGCTTTCCGCCGCTGGCCCAGCTGTGCGAGTCGATCCAGGACGCCAACATGATAGGCAAGGCCATGCCCGCGCAACTGGCCTTCATGGCCATGGCCGGCCACGGCATGCTGGACAAATACCCCAGCCTCAAGGTCGCTTTCCTGGAGTTCGGCGGCGAATGGATCTTCTATTCGGTGGGACGCATGAAGCAGTACGCCGAGGTCAACAAGGGCCGCATGGCCGATCCCAGCATGCTGCCCAAGAGCGACGTGGAAGACCTGGTGAAGTCGGGGCGCATCTACCTGGGCCCCGAATCCAGCGACGCCATGCTGCCGCACGAGCTCAAGCTGCTGGGCGACGGGCAACTCCTCTATTCCTCGGATTTCCCTCATGGCGAAGGACGGGACAACGCCGCGATGGAGATCATCGAGCGCCAGGACCTCACCAAGGAGCAGAAGCGCAAGTTCCTGTACGACAACGCGGCCAACTTCTACGGGGAGCCCTGATACACGGAGCGAAAGGCGTGGCGCGCCGCGAGGCATCCGGCCTGCGGCGCGCCCACCGGTAAGGAGAAACGTCACTCCAGGAGAGATTCCATGAAGCCGTTCCACCATCGCCTTGCCCGATATTCCCTCGTGCTGCTGCCCCTGGCCGCCCACGGCGCAGCCTGGGCCCAGAACAATGCCTATCCGTCCCGACCCATACGCATCGTGAATCCCTACGGGGCCGGCGGCTTGGGAGACGTCAGCTTCCGGCTGATCGCGCCGCTGATGGAAAAGCAGCTCGGGCAGCCGCTCGTCATCGAGAACAAGCCCGGCGCCTCCGGCAACCTGGGCGCCGCGGACGTGGCGCGCGCCGCCCCGGACGGCTATACGCTGCTGCTGGGTGCCGTGAACAATTTCGCGACGAACCAGTATCTCTACCGCGACATGACCTTCGATCCGCTGACGGCGTTCGATCCCATCGCGCTGATCAGCAACGCGCCCACGATCGTCGTCGTCAATCCCGCCGTGCCGGCCCGCAGCCTGCGCGAACTGGCCGCCTACGCGAAGGAGCGGCCGGGCAAGGTGAACTTCGGCTCGCCGGGCATCGGCACCCCGCCCCATCTCGCGGCCGAGTTCTTCGCGAACCTGGCCAACGTCTCGATGACCCATGTCCCGTTCAATGGCTCGCCCCCCGTCGTGCTCGCCCTGCTGCGCAACGATGTCAACGTGGCCTTCTACACCGCCGGCCCCATCGCGGGCCCGCTCAAGGCCGGCACGATCCAGCCCATCGCGGTCGCGGCCAGCGAACGGCTCGACATCCTGCCCAACGTGCCGACCACCGCGGAAGCGGGCTTCGGCGCCCTGCAGACGGGCAGCTGGATAGGGCTGGCCGCGCCCAAGGGCACGGATCCCGCCGTGCTGGACAAGCTCAACGCGGCCGTCCGGCAGGCGCTGGCCGACCCGGAGGTGCGCAAGCGCTATGCGGAGATGGGCATGCTGACCGGCAATACCAGCCGCACGCAATTCTCGGCGCTCATCGACGCCGAGGCGACCCGGTGGAAGAAAGTGATCGCCGACGCGGGGATCGCGAAATGATCCTGGGCTGGCTCCGACCATGCTGACGCTGACGCTTGCCTGCGCCGCCTATGACCGGACGCGGCCGCTGATCGACGGGCGGGTCGCCATCGAAGGCGTCGAACTGCGGGCGACGACGCTGCACCCCGAGGCCGCCTTCGCGCGCGCGAAGGCGGCCGAGTTCGACCTGACCGAGCTGTCCTTGAGCGGCTACCTGCGCTCGCTGGATGCCGGGAAGCCGACCTATGTCGCGCTGCCGGTCTTTCCCTCGCGGGCCTTTCGCCACAGCGGCATCTATGTCCATGCGGGCCGCGGCATCCGCTCGCCGGCCGACCTGCGCGGCAGGACCATCGGAACGCCGGACTACAAGACGACGGCCAACGTCTGGATCCGGGCTTTCCTGGCCCACGACCACGGCGTCCAGCCCCACGAAATGCAGTGGATGGAGGCCGCCATGGAAGCGGGCGAACCGGGGCCGGCCACCGCCACCGCCGTCCCGGGCGTCTCCATCCTGGCCCTGCCGGACCAGGACTTGTCCGGCATGCTGGCCCGTGGAGAGATCGACGCGGTCGTCGGCGCCAAGGTGCCGTCCTGCTTCGGCCCCGGGCAGGACGGCGTGGCCCGGTTGTTCCCCGATCATCAACGGGTTGAGCAGGACTACTACCGGCGCACCGGCTTCTTTCCCATCATGCATGTGCTGGGACTGCGGCGCGACCTGCACGAGCGCCATCCCTGGCTGGCCCAGGCGATCTGCCAAGGCTTCGAGGCCGCCCGGCGCATGGCGCTCCAGGACCTCCGGGACGTCTGCCAGCTGGCCGCCACCCTGCCCTGGGTCGTGGCGGAATACCAGCGCACGGTGGACCTGATGGGCGAGGACTACTGGCCGTACGGCCTGGATGCCAACCGGGAGGTGCTGCAGGCCTTCGCGCGCTACCACTTCCAGCAGGGCTTGTCCGCCCGGCTGCACAGCCCCGGCGATTGGCTCGCCCCCGCGAATTTTTCTTCGAACCGCGTCACCACGAGATCCGCATGAACGAACGCCCCGCACTCTACGACATCGAGGCCACGGTCCCCGATTTCCGCACCCACCTGCAGCGCTACGCCGAAGCCAGCCGGCTCACGCGCGAGCGACGGCCGACCCGGCTCGACCTTGCCTACGGCGAAGGAGCCGCGCACACGCTGGACGTCTATCTGGCGGACGCTCCCCACGCGCCCGTGGTGATCTACCTGCACGGCGGCGCCTGGAAAGGGTCGAGCAAATCGGACCGCGGCTTTCCCGCCGATACCTTCGGGCCGGCGGGCGCCATCTGGGTCTCCATGGAATATCCCCTGGCGCCCGCCGCGAGCGTGGACGACATGGTCGCGGCGGTACGCAAGGGCGTGGCCTGGGTCCATCGCCACGCGGCCTCCTTCGGCGGCGATCCCGGCCGCATCTTCCTTTGCGGCAACTCCGCGGGCGGCCATCTGGCCGGCATGGCGGCGGCCACCGACTGGGCGGCGCACGGCCTGCCGGCCGACCTCGTCAAGGGCATCACGACGGTGAGCGGTATCTTCGACATGCGGCCCATGGCCCGATCGCTGATGAACGAGTGGCTGCGCCTGGATGCGGAAAGCGCCGCGCGCAACAGCCCCCTCCTGCACCTGCCTCGCGTGGCCTGCCCCCTGGTCTGCGCCGTGGGGGAAAAGGAGTTGCCCGAATTCATCGAGCAGTCCGCCGGCTATGCGCGGGCATGGGCCGCCGCGGGCTACCCCTCGCGCTTCATGCCCATGCCGGGCCATGACCATTTTTCCATCATCGACGAGCTCAACCGGCCCGACGGCCCGCTGCTGGCGGCGATGTTCGAACAGATCGGCCTTCGCAACCGCGGCGCCGCTTCCCGCGCCCACACCTGAATAAAGGAGTAGCCCGAATCATGAAACTGCATCTTCGCTCTTGCCTCGCATCATGCGTCCTGGCCGCCGCGGCCGCGCACGGCCCTGCGCATGCCGCCGACAAGCCCTTGAAGATCGGCGTCGTCACCGAGTTCTCCGGCACCTATGCCTCCGCCGGGCAGTCCATCGAAAGCGCGATGCGCGCCTACATGAAGCTCAACGGCGACACCGTGGCCGGCCGCAAGGTCGAGCTCATCCTGCGCGACACCGGCGGCATCTCGCCCGAGAACGCGCGCCGCTACGCGCAGGAACTGGTCACCCGCGACAAGGTCGACGCGCTGGTGGGCTTCAACTTCACCCCCAACGCGCTGGCCGCCGCGCCCATCGCCACCGCGGCCAAGACGCCGATGATCGCGCTCGCGGCCACGGCCATCGTCACCGAGAAGTCTCCCTATATCGTGCGCACCGCGTTCACGCTCGGACAGACGTCGGCGCCCATGGCCACCTGGGCGGCCAGGAACGGCATCAAGCGCGTATTCTCGCTGGTGTCCGACTACGGCCCCGGGCACGACGCCGCGCAGGCCTTCAAGGATGCGTTCACCGCCGCCGGCGGCCAGATGGCGGGCGAAATACGCATGCCCGTCAGCAGCATGGAATTCGCGCCCTTCCTGCAACGGGCCCGCGACGCGCGCGCCGACGCCATCTTCGTGTTCGTGCCGGGCAGCGAAGCCGCCATCGCCTTCATGAAGGCGTACAACGAACGCGGTTTCAAGCAAGCGGGCATTCGCCTGATCGGCACGGGCGACCTGGTCGACGACGACTCGCTGCCGGCCATCGGCGACGTCGCGCTGGATACCGTCACCGCCCACCACTACTCGGCCGCGCACGACTCCGACCTGAACCGCGGCTTCGTCAAGGCGGTCCAGGATCAGGGACGCAAGCGGCCCAACTTCATCGGAGTGGGCGCCTATGACGCCATGGCCGTCATCTACGCCGCGGTCAAGAAAACCGGCGGCGATACCGACGGCGACAAGCTCGTCGCGGCGATGAAAGGACTCAAGCTCGACAGCCCGCGCGGCCCGATCTCGATCGACCCCGCCACGCGCGACATCGTGCAAGACATCTACATCCGCAAAGTCCAGAAGGTCGGAGGCGAGCTCTACAACGTCGAGTTCGACAAGATCAAGGCCGTCAAGGCCCGCTAGCCAAAGGAGTCCGCATGCTGACCGACTTCGTCGGCGTGATCATCGATGGAACGTCGTACGGCGCCATGCTGTTCGTGATCGCGCTCGGATTGTCCATCACGCTGGGGTTGATGGGTTTCGTCAACCTCGCGCACACCGCCGTCGCCATGTTCGGCGGCTATTTCCTCGTTACGCTGGTCAACCAGTTGGCCTGGCCGTTCTTCGCGTCGGTGGCCGTGGTCGTGGCGGCGATCGCCCTGGCCAGCCTGGTGCTGGAACGCGTGGTCTATGCGCCCTTTTATCGCGCCACGGCGCTCGACCAGAGCCTCCTGACCTTCGGGTTGATGCTGATGGCCGGCGGCATCGTCCACTATTTCTGGGGGCCGTCGCAACAGGCGGTGCGGGTGCCCGAGTACCTGGACGGCCGCTGGTACCTGGGCGATCTCAGCGTCTCCAAGTACAGGCTGATGCTGCTCGGCACGGGCCTGGCCTTGCTCGCCCTGCTGAACTGGGGACTCGACTCGACCCGCCTGGGCGCGATGATCCGCGCCTCGGTCGACAACCAGCGCATCGCGGCCGCGATGGGCATACCGGTCAAGCGCGTATTCATGATCGCCTTCGCGATCGGCAGCGGGCTCGCGGCGCTGGGCGGCGCACTCGGGGCCGAGGTGCTGGGCCTGGATCCGGCCTTCGCCACGCGCACGCTGGTGCTGTGCCTGCTCGTGGTGGTGCTGGGCGGCGCCGGCTCGGTCAACGGCACCTTCTTCGCCGCCATGCTGCTGGGCATCTGCGACATCGGCAGCAAATACTACGTCCCCGAGTTCGGGGCCTTCATGATCTACGTGCTCATGGCGCTGGTCCTGCTGTACCGGCCGCAAGGCCTCTACAGCCTCTTCGCGCGCAGGAGGGCCGCATGAACGGCAGCCCGCTGCGCCCCCTGCTGGACCGCTCGCGCTGGCGCGTGCCCGAGCTCGTGTTCTGGACGCTCGTCGTCGCGGCCTTCTTCGTCTTTCCCGATCACCGCAGCCTGGGCGCGCAAGTGCTGGTGACCGGCATCTTCGCGCTGTCGCTCGACATGCTGCTGGGCTACGCGGGCATCGTCACCCTGGGACATGCCGCGTTCTTCGGCGTGGGCGCGTTCACCGCCGGCTGGCTCGGCAAGTACGGCTGGCACGAACCGGTCTCGGCGCTGGCCATCGCCGCCGCCGTCACGGCATGCGCGGGCGCGCTCGGCAGCCGGCTGGTCGTGCGGGGCACCGACCTGAGCCGGCTCATGGTGACGCTGGCCATCGGCCTCGTGCTGTACGAGGCCGCCAACAAGGCCACCGCGGTCACCGGCGGCATCGACGGCCTGCAAGGCATCGAGTTCGCGCCGCTGCTTGGCCTCTTCCCGTTCGACCTCATGGGATCGACCGCCTACGCATACGCGGCCATCGTGGCCTTCGTCACGCTCTACCTCGTGCGCAGGCTGGTCAATTCGCCCTATGGCCTGTCCCTGCATGCCACGCGCATGAACCGCCGGCGCGCGCTGGCCGTTGGCATCGACGACGGCCGCACCCTGGCGATCTCCTACGTCGCCTCGGCGGCGGTGGCGGGCGTCGCGGGCGCGCTGACGACGCAGATCACGCAGTTCATCACCATCGATGCGCTCGGTTTCGGGCGGTCGGCCGACATCCTGATCATCGCCGCGCTGGGCGGCGTGGGCTACCTGTACGGCGGCTTCATCGGCGCGCTGGTATTCGTCGTGGGCCGCGACCTGCTGTCCGGCATCAGCCCCGCCTATTGGCATTTCTGGCTGGGCCTGCTGCTGGTGCTCACCATCTTCTTTGCCCGCGGCGGCATCATGGGCACCGCCGCACGGCTGGCCCGGCGCCTGGCGCACAAGGAGGCGCAACGATGATACAGACCGTGGACCTGTGCAAGCGCTTCGGCGCGCTGGTGGCGACCGACAACGTGAACCTGTCGCTCGCTCCCGGCGACCGGCATGCGCTGATCGGCCCGAACGGCGCGGGCAAGACGACCTTCATCAACCTGCTGACCGGCATGCTGCGCCCGACCTCGGGCCGCGTGCTGCTGGACGGCGCGGACGTGACCGCGGCGCCGCCCGACAAACGGGTGGACCTGGGGCTGGTGCGCACTTTCCAGATCAATACGCTGTTCCTGGATATGACCGTGCTGGAGGCGGTCACGCTGGTCGTGCTGGCGCGCACCGGAGCCGTCCGCTCGCTGTTCGGGTCGCTGCGCCGGCATGAGCCGGCGGCCACCGAGGCCTGGGAATTGCTCGAGCGCATCGGCCTGGCGCAGGACGCGCATCGGCCCACCCGGCAGCTCGCCTATGGCAGGCAGCGGCTGGTGGAAATCGCGCTCGCGCTGGCGCGCAAGCCCAAGGTGCTGCTGCTGGACGAACCGGCGGCCGGCGTCTCGGCGGCCGACAGCCGCCATGTCTTCGCGGTCCTGGATCGACTGCCCCAGGACATCGCCATCCTTTTGATCGAACACGACATGAACCTCGTCTTCCGTTTTGCGCAACGCATTTCGGTGCTCGTCGCCGGCCGCCTCATCGCCACCGGGCTACCTGGCGACATCGCCCGCGATCCCCGCGTGCGCGAGGCCTACCTCGGGCAGGCGGCGCCCCTGGAGGCGGCATGCGCATGAGCGCTACGGACAGCCTGCTGCAACTGGAGCACGTGCGCGCCGGCTACGGCGACGCGATGGTGCTGGACGATCTCTCGTTCTCCGTGGGCGCCGGCGACGGTCTGGCGGTGCTCGGACGCAATGGCGTGGGCAAGACCACCCTGCTCGAAACCCTGATGGGCAACACGCGCCTGACGGCAGGGCGCATCCTCTGGCAAGGCCGCGACCTCGCCAGGCTGGACGCCTGCCAGCGATCTCGCGCCGGGCTGGGCTGGGTGCCGCAGGAGCGAGAGGTGTTCGCCTCGCTGACCGTCGAGGAAAACCTGACCGTGGTGGCCTGCCGCGGCCCGTGGACGCTGGACCGGGTATACGGTCTGTTTCCGCGACTGCGCGAGCGGCGCAACAACCTGGGCAACGAACTGTCCGGCGGAGAACAGCAGATGCTGGCGATAGGCCGCGCGCTCATGACCAACCCGCGCCTGCTCCTTCTGGACGAACCCATGGAAGGCCTGGCTCCTATCGTCGTCGAGGAACTCGGCGCCGCCATCATTGCCCTGCACACGCAGGAAGGCATGAGCACCATCGTGGTCGAGCAACACCCGGTCATCGCCCTGGCCATGACCTCGACCGCCATCATCCTGGACCGCGGCCGCATCGTGCATCGGTCCTCGAGCGAAGAACTGCGGGCGTCGCCCGAGATACTCGACCGCTGGCTCAATGTTGCCGCGGCCGAGTGAACGACTTATCGTTTTCATCGAATCAAGGAGCCAGCATGGGAATCCGAGACACCGACAAGACCCTGCCTTCCAACCGCATGGTGTTCGAGCTGCGGCGCGACGAGCAGAAGTACCTCGCCTTCAAAGAGGACCTGGAAGCCACCATGGCGGCCTACGGCCTGGGCGAGGAAGAGAAACGCGCCTGGCGCGCCATAGACATCGAGGCCCTCGGCGCGATGGGCATGCACCCCTATTTCCTGCCCCAGGTCTCGCGCCTGTTCAAGGGCGGCTCGCGCAACCACAACGACAGCGACGCGGCCCGCCTGTATGCCGAGAAAATGGGTATCGCATCCAAGGACTGACTCCGGAGACTCGCATGGCAAAGATCGTAGCAACCCTGGGCGTGGCCCACGCTCCCGGCGTCACCGGCTGGATAGACAAGGCGCCGCAGCATGAGCAGGACGGCGTATTGGCCGGCTATGCCAGGTTCCAGCAGTTGATGGACGAGGTGCGTCCGGACGTGGTCATCGGCATCGCCAACGACCATCTGCTGAACTTCTCGCTCGACAACATTCCGGACTTCTGCGTGGGCATCGGCGAACAATGGGCCGGCCCGGCGCCTTGGTTCCGCGACTGGCTCAACATCCCGGACTACACGGTGGCCGGCCACCGCGAACTCGGGCGCGCGCTCGTGCGCGAATCGGCCAAGGCGGGCATCAACCATGCCTTCGCCGACAAGCTCTTGTTCGACGACAACTGGTCGGTGCCGCTCAAGTTCCTGTTCCCGCGCTACGACGTGCGCTTCGTCCCCATCCACATGAATCCCATCGTGCCGCCGGTGCCCAGCGCGGCGCACTGCTACGCGGTGGGAGAGACCATCGCGCGCATCGTCCAGCAATTCCCGTCGGACGAGCGGGTGGTGGTCATGGGTACGGGCGGCCTCTCGCACGATCCCGGCGGCAAGGACTACTTCACGGTGCACGAGGAATTCGACCGCTGGTTCCTCGAATTGATGGAATCCGGCGATGCCGAGCGCGTCAAGCGCGAACTCACCTTCGACAAGCTGCTGACCGGGGGCGACGGCGGCGCGGGCGAATTGCTGGCATGGGTCGTCGCCATGGGCGCGGCCGGCGTATGCGGCAATACGCGTGCGGAAACCGTGTTCTACGTGCCCTCGGTGCCGATGCGCTGCGGCATGGGTGGAGTCTACTGGCGGCTCGATTGACGGGCGCGCCGGGCTAGGCGAACCTGCGCAACATCCACGCGGCGCAGGCCGTCAAGGCCAGCGTCCACAACAGCAGGATCGCCACGGCCCCCGCCACGCTGCGGGGCGGGGCAGCCTGCAGCTCTCGCTCCTCGGCCTGCCTGGCCACCCACAGCGTGAACGCGTCTCGCTTGATCCGGCGCGCCCACGCGCGGAGCGTGGCAAGGACTGTCATGGCCGCGGCGGTCAGGACGCGCGCAGGCGACGCAGTCTCTCGTCCTGCACGGCTTCGGTCGCCTCTTCTTCGGCCTCGGCCTCCCGCTCGCCCTGGTCCGGCTCCAGCTCCAGTTCGCGATCCAGGGCCAGTTCCGCCTCGACTTCCTCCGGCCGTTGTTTCAAGGCCTCGGCAATGGTGACCGAACCGCTTTCCCAGGCCGCGTTCACCGCCCGCAGCAGCATGGGATCATCGGCCAGCGGGCCCCGGTCCAGCAGCAGCCGGTCCACCACCGGCGCCAAGGTCGCCACCGTCGGGTCGCACACCATGGCCCACCGCTCGCGGGCGCTGCCGGCATCGCCGATGCGCGCGATGTAGCCAATGCTGGCCAGGGTATCGAGCACCACCATCAGTTCGTCGTGATGCAGGTTCAGCCGGCTGCGCAGCGATAGCGTGCTCAGCCCCGGCGGGTTGCGGTCCCGCACGGAAGACAGGGCGCGCAGGATGGACAAGGCATCGACGAAGGGCCGCCCCGGCCGCCGCACCGTTTCCCAGCGCCCCATGCGGATCAGGGGCAGGCTGGCCGCCAGGGTGGCGCCGAACAGCGTCACGAGCCACGACAGGTAGACCCAAATCAGGAAGATCGGCAGCGTGGCGAAGGCGCCGTACAGCACGGTGTAGGTGGGAAAGCGGGTGAGGTAGAAGGCGAAGCCGGATTTCATGATTTCCAGCACGATGGCGGCCGCGAAACCGCCCGTCATCGCGTCGCGTGTCTCGACATGGCGGTTGGGGACCACCATGAACAGAGCGCCGAAGGCCAATCCAGTCAGAATCAGCGGAATGAAGGACAGCAGCACGCCGATGGGCGCGGGCACGTCTCCCACCAGCCCCATGGATTCGCGCGCCAGGAAGGACGTGGCCCACAGGCTGGCGCCGATCAGCACCGGCCCCAGCGTGAGCGTGGCCCAGTAGATCAGCACCCGCTGCGCCAGGGGCCGGCCCTTGCGCACATGCCAGATCTCGTTCAGCGCCTTGTCGATGGTGAGCATCAGCGACACGGCGGTGATCATCAGGAAGATGCCGCCCACCGCCGTCAGCCGGCTCGCCTTCTGCGCGAACTGGTTGAGGTAGTCCATGATGTTGTCGGCAACGGACGGCGGCATCAGGTTGCTCACCAGGAACGCCTCCAGGGCCCCCTGGAATTCGCGGAACAGCGGAAAGGCTGTGAACAGCGCCAGCGCCACCGCCAGCAGCGGCACCATGGAGAGCACGGAGGTAAAGGTCAGGCTGGAGGCGACTTGCGTAATGCGCTCCTCGGCCGCGCGCTGCAGGGCGAACCTCAAGAGCCTGCCCACGCGCGCCGGCCAGGACTCGTGCGCCAGCAGATGGCGGCGCAGCGCCGCGGTGCGGGATTCGGGACGGGCGGGCCCCGCTGCGGAAGAGGACGGCGTCGGTGACGTGGCGGAAATCGGCATCTCGGAAGCGTTCTGGACCATGACGAGAGATAATACCGGCCTATGGATATTCTGATCTTGTACTACAGCCGGCACGGCTCGACACGCCAGTTGGCCGAACACATCGCCCTGGGGGTCGAGCGCGTACCCGGCGCGCGGGCGCGGCTGCGCACGGTTCCGCCCGTCTCGGCCGTGTGCGAGGCCACGGCTCCGGCCATCCCGGACAGCGGTCCTCCCTACGTCGAAGCGGCGGACCTAGAAGAGTGCGGCGGACTGGCGCTGGGTTCCCCCACCCGCTTCGGCAACATGGCGGCGCCAATGAAGTACTTCATCGACCACACCATCCAGCAATGGCTGGCGGGTAGCCTGGCCGGCAAGCCGGCTGCGGTCTTCACCTCCACCGGCTCCATGCACGGCGGCCAGGAAAGCACGCTCCTCAGCATGATGCTGCCCTTGCTCCACCATGGCATGCTGCTGGTGGGCCTGCCCTTTACCGAGCCGGCGCTCATGGGCACCCGCCACGGCGGTACGCCCTACGGCGCCTCGCACGTCGCGGGAGTGGACAACAGCCTGCCGCTGCAGCGCGACGAGACCCAGCTTGCCGAAGCATTGGGCTCGCGCCTGGCCAGCACCGCCCTCGAACTCCAGGCCGGCCGCCAGGCCCGTTCCCGATGAGCGCCGCCCCCGTCGCCCTCAACCCGCGCCTGCGCCTGGCGGCCTCGGCATCCCTGCTTGCCCTCATCGCGCTGTGCATCGTCTGGGAGACCGTGCTGGCGCCGCTGCGCCCGGGCGGCTCGATGCTGGTGCTCAAGGCAATCCCGCTGCTGCTGCCGTTGCGCGGCATTCTGCGCGGCAACCTCTATACCTACCAATGGGCCTCCATGCTGATCCTGCTCTATTTCATGGAAGGCGTGGTGCGCGCCACCAGCGATCCGGGCTTTTCGGCGCAGGTGGCGTGGGTCGAAGTCGTCCTGACGACGATTTTCTTCTGGTGTGCGATCCTGTACGTGCGCCCGGCGAAACGGGCGGCCAAGGCCGCGCGCAAGGCGGCCGGCGAATCGGCGCATTGACGGCCGGCCGCGGACGCCCTCCTGGCTTTCGCCCGGCCCGGCTCCGGATGGAGGATGCATGGATTTGTTGACCGAGCTCAAGACGACGCTGGGCGCCGAGCAGGTGCTTACCGGCGAGGATGCCGCGCCCTACCTCACCGACTGGCGCGGACGCTATACCGGCGCCGCGTGCGCGGTCGTGCGTCCCGCCACCGCGCACGAAGTGGCCCAGGTCGTACGGCTGTGCCGGCGGTACGGGGCCCCGGTCGTACCCCAGGGCGGCAACACCGGCCTGGCCGGCGGTGCCACGCCCGATGCCAGCGGACGCGCGGTGGTCATATCGACGCGTCGCCTCGACCGCCTGCGCGCGATCGACACCGACAACGACACCATTACCGTCGAGGCGGGGTGCGTGCTGCAGGCGGTGCAGGATTGGGCGCGCCAGGCCGGTCGCCTCTACCCCCTCAGCCTCGCCTCCGAAGGCAGCTGCACGGTGGGCGGCAACCTCGCCACCAACGCCGGCGGCACCCAGGTCCTGCGCTACGGCAACGCGCGCGAGCTGGCCCTTGGGCTGGAGGTGGTCACCGCCGAAGGCGAGATCTGGGATGGCCTGCGCGGCCTGCGCAAGGACAACACGGGCTACGATCTGCGCGATCTCTACATCGGCAGCGAAGGCACGCTGGGCATCATCACCGCCGCCACGTTGCGGCTCTATCCCCTGCCGGTGGCACAGTGCACCGCGCTGGTCAGCCTGCCCTCGCTCGCGGCCGCGGTCACCCTGCTGGGTCAGGCCCGGGCCGGCTTCGGCGCGGGCCTGACCGGCTTCGAAGTCATGTCGCACGCCAGCCTCGAGGTCGTGACCCGCGCCTTCCCCGACCAGAAGCTGCCGCTCGCGCCCGCCCCGTGGTATGCGCTGCTGGAAGTGTCCGACAGCGAAAGCGAATCGCACGCGCAGGCGCGCTTCCAGGATGTGTTGCAGGCGGCGCTGGAAAACGGCACCGCCGTGGATGCCGCCGTGGCCGCCAGCCTCGCCCAGAGCCGCGCGCTGTGGCACCTGCGAGAGAACATCTCGGCCGCCCAGGCATGGGAAGGCAAGAACATCAAGCACGACATCTCGGTGCCGACGTCGCGCATTCCGGCGTTCGTGGCCGAGACCGACGCCCTGCTGCAGGCGGCGATTCCGGGCGTGCGCCACATCACCTTCGGCCATCTTGGCGACGGCAACCTGCACTACAACGTGACCCGCCCCCCCGAGATCGCCGAGGCCGAATTCCTCGCCCGCCAGGACGAGGTCTACCGCCTCGTGCACGACAGCGCGCACGCGCACGGCGGCTCGATCAGCGCCGAACACGGCATCGGCCAGCTCAAGCGCGGCGAGATGGCGCGCTACAAGAGCGCGCTGGAACTCGAACTGATGCGGCGCCTCAAGCGCGCGCTGGACCCGGACGGCCTGATGAATCCGGGCAAGATCCTGCCGCCCTAGCGTTCGGACTCAGCCTGGACGGCGTGCGCCGCCGCCGCGCTGCCGCTGCGATGTCTGGTCGCCGCCGGTGCCGATCTGGTCCGTGTGGCCGTCCTTCTTCGTCCGGTTCTGCGTATCGCCATGGCTGCGCTGCTGTTCGCGCGGCTGGTCGTCCGACTGCTTGGGGCTGGGCGGGGTTGCGGGGCTGTTGGGCATAGCGCACTCCTTCACGAGGAACCGCGGCGCCGCAACTTTCGTGCCGCGGATGTGGTTCCCCGCTGGCGCCTAGCCGCGGTTCCCAACGCCCGGATCGCCGGGCGTTCCCCCACGGGCGGCCGGTGCCCGCAGCTGACAGGTTATCATTACGCATTATGCTTTCAAATCAACAACTTGGCGGCTGGGAGCTGTGCGTCGCGCCGATGATCGACTGGACCGACCGCCACTGCCGGTTCTTCCATCGGCTGCTCGCGCCGCGCGCGCGCCTCTATACCGAAATGATCGCCACCGGGGCGATTCTCTACGGCGATGCCGCCCGGCACCTCGACTTCGATCCGGCCGAGCACCCGGTCGCGCTGCAACTGGGCGGGAACGAGCCACAGGCCCTGGCCCGCGCCGCCAAGGCCGGCCAGGACTGGGGCTATGACGAGATCAACCTCAACTGCGGCTGCCCTTCCGACCGCGTGCAGAAAGGCGCCTTCGGCGCCTGCCTGATGTCCGAGCCGACACTGGTGGCGGACTGCGTCAAGGCCATGCGCGACGCCGTCGACGTCCCGGTCACGGTCAAGCACCGCATCGGCCTCGACTACGAGGAATCGTACGGATTCGTGCGCGATTTCGTCGGCACCGTGCACGCGGCCGGCTGCGAGGTCTTCATCGTGCATGCCCGCAACGCCGTGCTCAAGGGCCTGTCCCCCAAGGAAAACCGCGAAATTCCTCCGCTGCGCTATCACGTCGCGCGGCAGCTCAAGCAGGATTTCCCGAACGCACGCATCGTGCTCAACGGCGGACTGGTCGATGCGGGTGCGGCGCTGTCTCACATCGGGCATGGCGGCGGCGAACTCGATGGCGTGATGCTGGGACGCGAGGCCTACCATCGGCCGCGCGTGCTGTCCGAGCTGTCGCGGCAACTATGGCCCGAGGCCGCCATTGCCGACGACGAGGCGGTCGTGCGCGCCATGACCGATTACGCGAGCGGGCAAGTGGCGCGAGGCGTGCCGCTGCGCGCCGTGGTGCGCCATATGCTGGGCCTGTTCAACGCCCAGGGCGGCGCCCGGCGCTGGCGCCAGATGCTGTCCGACAGCCGCCTGCTCGCCGGCAACGACCCGGCCCTGATCGGGCAAGCCTGGGCGGTCGTCGGCCAGGGCGGCCAACGGCGGGCCGCGTAGGCGCGGCGGCCTGGCCGGACACGCGGCCGAACAAGCCCGCCTAAAGCGCCCTATTCCTGCTTTGGCGGGCGCGGCGGGCGCGCGATACTGGCGGGCGGATACGCTGGCGCCCGTGCCCGCCGGCCACCTCCGGCCCGAGAGCGGCCTGCGCGCCGCCATGGCCCTCCACGGCGCACGCAAGGTATGGAGACATGGCCCAGATCGTCTGTGTACTGGGAAACAAGGGCGGCACCGGCAAGACGACGCTGTCCCACATGATCTCGCACGGCATGGCGCTGCTCGGCAAGCGCGTGGTCTGCGTGCTGACCGATCTCGAGCGCGAACGCCTGTCCAAGGACGGCCGCCTGTACCTGCCCTTCGACGCTCGCGAGGCCGGCAACCTGTCCAAGGTCGTTGCCACCCTGAACCGCGTCGACGACTGGTTCGGCGTCATCGATGGCGGCGGCAATCGATCCGACGCCGACAGCCATCTCGCCAACCAGGCCGATCTCGTGCTCCTGCCCTTTCGCGACTCCCACGAAGACATGCGCACGGTGCTGCGCGACCTCGAATGGATGCCTCGCGCCTGGGGCCTGCCGTCGCAATGGCCGGCGGACGATGCCGCCAGGCGCGCGGCCGAGGCGTCGATCGATCTCCTGCTGGGCGCCTATCGCCACCGGCTGCTCGACCCCGTCCCCCACCTGTGGGCTACCAAGCTCCTGCTGCAGGACCGTATCCCTCGCGGGCTGCCCTGGCAACTGACCAACGCCTGCGTGGCGCTGGCCATGCAGGTATTCGAACTGCTCGACGTGCAATACGAAAGCCCGGCCGCCATCGACACCGGGCGCTGACCGCCGCGCATGCGGCATGCTTGTTGCTGGAAGACTGGCCCCACGCGGACCTATCCACGGGAGAACGACCATGCCAGGCAAATCGGACCAGCAAACCTTGCCACCGCAGGAACAGCCCAAGCAGCCCGGAATCCAGGGCGACATGCACCCCGAGCCCCGGAGCACCGGGCCGGAGTATCGCGCATCGGGCAAGCTGCAAGGCCGGTGCGCCATCGTGACCGGCGGCGACAGCGGCATAGGCAGGGCCGTGGTGGTCGCCTTCGCCAAGGAAGGCGCCGACATCCTGTTCACCTACCTGGACGAGACGGCCGACGCCGAAGAGACTCGACGCCAGGTGGCGCAAACCGGCCGTCGCTGCGTGGGCCTGGCCGGCGACCTGGGGAGCGAGGCGCACGCGCGGGACGTCGTACGCCGCGCCATGAAGGAATTCGGGCGCATCGACATCCTGGTCAACAACGCCGCCGAGCAGCATCCGCAGAAAGCGCTGGAGGACATCGACAGCGCGCAATTGGAGCGCACGTTCCGCACCAACTTCTTCGGCATGTTCAATCTCACCCGCGAGGCGCTGCCCCACCTCGGACCGGGTTCGGCCATCGTCAACACCACCTCGGTCACGGCCTATCGCGGCAGCGCGCACCTGATCGACTACGCCGCCACCAAGGGCGCCATTGTGGCCTTTACACGGTCGCTGTCCTCGGCCGTAGTGGAACGCGGCATACGGGTCAATGCGGTCGCGCCGGGCCCCATCTGGACGCCGTTGATTCCGGCCTCTTTCAAGGCCGAGGAAGTCTCGACCTTCGGCGCCAGCGTTCCGATGAAACGCCCCGGCCAGCCCGAGGAGGTGGCGCCCTGCTATGTCTTTCTCGCTTCGGACGACTCCAGCTACATGACGGGCCAGGTTCTCCATCCCAACGGCGGCGAGATCATCAACGGCTGAGGAAAGAGCCGCTCGCCGCCTCGGGGCCGGGGAACCGGCTTCGCCGGTCCAGCCCCGCCCCTCGCGGACCCGCTATCTCGCGAACATGGTCATGAATGCGTCGAAGCTACTCGCGCCCCGCGTGGAGAACACGAAGCACTCGCCGTCCTGGTAGTCGGTGGCGCGCATGGTTGCCGCCAGGCGCTCCGCATCTTCGATGGCTTCGTTCCACGTTCCGCGTATGAGCGGGCAGTATTTGAGCCGGCTGTCCAGCATATCCTTGCCCGCGCGGGCCTTGATCTCGACATAGCCGCGGAACTGCCCTTCGGGCAAATCGTGAACCCGCGACTTGAGGAAATACTGCACGGCGGGGTGGTCGACGACTTGGTTCATAGCTAGTCTCCAAGAGTCCATGTCTTTGATGCTAGCTCATTGGAGTGCAAAAATTAGCCGCGGCTCCCCGATGCTAGCAAAAGTTTACATTCCCTACACTCTTGTGGCGGCTGGCACCACACCGGCAACAATTTCGCTTTCGGCCGCAGGACCGGCCGGTATCATCAAAGTTTTATCCCCGTGCCTGCCGGCGTCGTCCGGCCGCTTCCATGAAGCCCCGCCACGCCGTTTTCGCCATGCTGCTCGCAATGGGCAGCGCCTGCCCGCCAGTCCTGGCCGCCCAGGAAACCGCGGCCGGCACCGAGGCTGCCGATTCCCAGTGGGCGGCCAGTTTCGCGGCGTTCGACCGGGCCGATCGCCTGCATGCCCCGCCCATGGGCGGCGTACTGTTCGTGGGCAGTTCATCGATACGGATGTGGGACGATCTCGAAACCCGCTTCAAGCCGCTTCGCGTCCTGAAGCGGGGCTTCGGCGGTTCGCGCATGATCGATTGCACGCGTCATCTGGGCCGGCTGGTCACGCGCTATCGGCCCCGCGTCGTCCTGGTCTATGCCGGCGACAACGATCTCGCCGAAGGACGCTCGCCGCGCGACATTCTCGAGAGCTTCGCCGCCTTCGTGGAGGGAGTGCGGCGCGAGTTGCCGGATACCCGCATCGCCTATATCTCGATCAAGCCGAGCCCGGCCCGGTTCTCGCTGATTTCACGGGCGCGCGCCGCCAATGCGCTGGTCGAGGCCTATGCCCGGACGGTACCCGCCACCGATTACATCGACGTTTTCACGCCCATGCTGACCGCCGACGGCCTGCCCCGCGCCGAATTGTTCCGCGAGGACGCGCTGCACCTGAACCAGGCCGGCTATGCGCTGTGGACATCGGTCATCTCGGCGTACCTGCGCTAGGGCCTGCATCGCCTCCCGCGGATAGCGCTCAACGCGGTCCGGCGCTCGTCCGCAGCATGGGCCGGGCGCCGGCGGAACGATGTACGGCGGCCGGGCGCCGCCCCGCCCCGGGATTCGAGCCGGACCCGAACATGTGCACCAGCTTGGCCACCGCATAGAGGGCGCCTATGCTCAAGGCGAACATGAGCGGGTCGAACCAGACCGGCCGGCCGGGATGACTCTCGCCCACCACCGCGAGCGCCACCAGCACGATCACCAGGTGAGCGCAAAAGACCGGCAGCGATGCCGATCCAAGGGTCTCGAGCAGCCGCACGCGCGGCAGATGGTGAGTCAACCATTCACCGTAGTGCAGCAGCACCGCGACCAGCGCGAGGAAATCGAGCAGCCGCAGCGGCCCGACGTGCCATTTGTCGAACCACAGGTTCAGCGGATCGCCCTCGGGAAACGGCGCGAGACCCGTCAAGTGCCGCCAGACGAAGAACCCCGCCGCCACACCGAGGGCGCCCAGCGCCAGCCAGCGAGGCAGGACGATGCGCTGGTCCGCCGGCACCCGCGCATGGTAGGACCCCAGGCACAGCCCCAGCATCCACAGCAATTGCCAGGCGAAGGTCTCGAACGCCCCGGTCTCGCGGAACGGCACGGGCAGTCCCGTGGCGGCCACCAGCGCGTCGTACAGCACTCTCGATAGGCCGAACTGCGCCGCCCCCCATAGCAGGACGCTGGCGACCAGAACCTGCTTCCATCCCCGCAGCAACCCGTGGCTCAACACCCATGGACTGGCCAGCATGAACACGATGTAGACCGGCAGGATATCGAGCAGCGGCGGGTTGTAGATCATCAGCAGCCCGGTCCACAGGCCGGTGAGCGGCGCATGCAGGTAGAACGACATCAGGTTGTTCGCGGCGGGCTGGTGGAACTTCATGCCGAGCGCGGCGATGACGGTGAACAGGAAGAGCAGCGAAGCGGCCTGGCAGGCGTAGATGATCAACGCGCGCCGGAGGAAGGCGCGGCGCATGGCCGGGATGCCGTCGCGCACGGCGCGCTGGGTATAGACCAGTCCCGCCATGTAGGCGGACAGGAAGACGAACCCCTCGGCGGCCGACACGAAGCCGAAAGGCTGGCTGGCCGGGATGGAAAACCAGGTCGGCAGGTGCGTGGACGTCATCAGCACCAGCATCAGCCCACGCAAGGCATCCAGTTCCCAGCGGCGGGAAGAAGCGGGCAGCGGCGAAGCGAAGGAAGAAGGAGGAGCGGCGGACACGGGACGGATACGGAGTCAGGGTCGGACAACATGGACCATGCGAACTGCGAACAATTCGCACTTGTTGCATTCGGATACGGGTAAGCCCCTAATTACTTCACAAGATTAATATTTATCATTGTTAAACAATTCAATGAACCACCACAGGGGACGGAGACTCATGAAACGCATCCTGCTGGCCAGCGCTCTCGGCCTGGCCGCCACCGGCGCCCACGCGCAAAACGTCACGCTGTACGGCATCATCGACACCGGGATCGAATACCTGAACCATGCCAATGCAAACGGCGATTCGGTATGGCGCATGCCCAGCAACACCGGCGGCATCATGCCGTCGCGCTGGGGGCTGCGCGGCACGGAGGATCTCGGCAACGGGATGAAGGCCATCTTCAATCTCGAAAGCGGCTTCGGCGTGGATACCGGCACGTCGGGCCAGGGCGGCCGCTTGTTCGGCCGCGCCGCCTGGGTGGGCCTCAGCGGCAACTGGGGCACGCTCACCCTGGGCCGCCAATACAACATGACGTTCTACACCCTGCTCGACTCGGACGTCATGGGGCCGGCGGTCTTCGGACTGGGCTCGCTCGACAATTACATCCCCAACACCCGCTCGGACAACGCCATCGGCTACCGTGGCACGTTCTCCGGCCTGACGGTGGGCGCCACCTACAGCTTCGGGCGCGACGCCTCGGCCGCGGGTGGCCCCGCCGCCACGAACTGCGCGGGCGAAGTCCCGGGCGACCGCAAGGCCTGCCGCCAGGTCACCGCGATGCTCAAGTACGACCTCGGCCCGGGCGGCATCGCCGCCGGCTACGACCAGATGCGCGGCGGGCCGGGGGCGGCCGGAGGCCTCACGAGCAGCGACACGTCCGACACCCGCACCTTGCTCAACGGCTATTACCGCTTCGGCAGCCTGAAGATCGGCGGCGGCTGGATGGGACGCACCACGCGGGCGGCCACCCGTTCGGAATCCGACTTGTACTACCTCGGCGCCTCCTACGCCCTGTCGTCGGCGTGGACCATCGACGGCCAGGTTGCCCGGCTGAAGAACAAGACTACCGACGGCCGTTCGACGCTGGCCACGGTGCGCGCGACCTATTCGCTCTCCAAGCGCACGGCGGTCTATGGCCTGGTGGGCTACATCGACAACAACAAAAACGCCAACCTCTCGGTGAGCGGCGGCCAGGCCTTGGCCGGTCTTCCCAACGGCCTGAACCAGACCGGCGTCATGCTGGGCATGCGGCACAGCTTCTGAGCATGGGGCGGCGCGCAGCCGCCTCGCATGGTATGTTGTGGCACTGGACTGGGCCGCCTTCGCGGCGGCCTTTTTTTGCCCGGGCCGCCGCTGGGCGAAGCCCGCTCCCCCGCAGGGAAGGCCTCGCAGCAAGCACCAGGGCGTTCCCTCATCCATCCAATCGCCACATGCCGAAGACCGCGCCTAGCAAAACCGCCTCGCCGCGATCGACCAAATCCGACTTGGATCAATCCCACCTCTCCCACCTGCTGGGCTTCCAGACCTCGCTTGCGCACGTCAGGCTGCAGAAGGCCTTCTTCGCGCACATGAAGGAACTGGACCTGCGCCCCGTGGAGTTTTCGATCCTGGTGCTGCTGGCCCACAACGACAAGGCCAACCAGCAAAACCTGTGCCGCAGCCTCGCCTTGTCGGCGCCAAGGCTGGCACTGATCCTGGACCGCATGCAGGAGCGGGGACTGCTGTCGCGCGAGCGCAGCGACACCGACCGCCGGGCCCATCATGTGGTGTTGACCGAGGCCGGGCAGGCGCTCGCCCTGGAAGCCGAACGCCGCTCGCACGGCATCGAGGAAGCCGCCCTTGCCCCCCTCAGCCGGGGCGAAAGGCAAATCCTCGGCGAGCTGCTCTCCAAGATCGCACGCGGCACGCGCGCCTGAACTACCGGCGCGCCCGCGCCTCGAGCACCGCGTAGAGCACGACCGCCGGCACGAGCGGGCACAGGTAGTAGATGGCCCGGTAGGCCAGCAGGCCGGCCAGCAGCTCATGGGCAGGGATACGGCCCGAGAGCAGCGCGAGGAACACCGCCTCCAGCACGCCCAGACCGGCCGGCACGTGCGTCAGCGCGCCGGCTACCGCGCTGATCAGCATGACGCCGAGCACCATCGGATAGTCGACCCGGCTGCCCAGCAGCAGGTGGATGATCAGGCCCATGACCAACCAGTTTGCGATCGACATCGCGAGCTGCGCCAAGGCCATCGGCCACCTGGGCCACGCGATCTCGACGCCGCGCAAAGTGAATCGGCGGCGCCCCGCGCCGGCGCACATCGCCAGATAAGCCGCCGCCACGATCCACGCGGCAATGCCGGCCACCGGCAGAACGCCGGCGGGCACGCCCCACTGGCGGGGCGGCTGTATCCCGCCCCACACCAGCACCGCTCCGAGCAGGATGAGGTATCCCAGCCAGTTGGTGACCACGCTCAGCGCATAGATCTTGGTGATATCGGGCGCGGAAAGACCCAGCCGGGAATAGAGCCGATAGCGGAAGGCAACGCCGCCCACCAACGCCCCCAGGTTCAAGGTGAAGGCATAGCAGACGCCCGCGATCACGGCGACCTGGCCCGCGCCGAGCCGGTGTCCGACATAGCGCCTGCCCAGTTGGTCGAACGCGCCGAACAAGAGGTGGCTGACGATCGCCAGGCCGGCAGCGGCCGCCAGCGTCCAGGGCGAATATGCCCTCAGAGACTGCAGCACGCGGTCCCATTCGATCTTGCCGACCTGTTCGATCAGCAACACCGCCACGACCGCCAGGAATCCCAGCGTGAGCGCGTGCCGGCCCCACCACCGCCACGTGCGGCGCTTGCGTGGGCGTTGAGCATCGCGTGCCGCGGGTGCGGCGCGCCTATCCGGTTTCGCGAGGGTGGGCATCGGCAGTTTCGGCCAGGCGCTGCTTGCGCGGCCCGACCTCCTCGAGTTTGGGGGTATGCGCGGGCAGCCAGCCGGCCCACGCAGGGAAACGACGCAGGAAGTGGAACACGATGAACGAGGTCGCCATCCGCCAGATCGGCCGGGGCCGGGTGTCGCGGGCCGAGACTTCGCGGCAGTAGCGCTCGACCAGCGTGTCTAGCCGCTCGCGCAGCACGCGATTGAATTGCTCGTCGCGAATGACGAGGTTGGCCTCGAGATTCAGCGACAGGCTCAAGGGATCCAGGTTGCTCGATCCCACGGTGGACCAGCTGTCGTCCGCCACCGCTACCTTGCCATGCAGCGGACGCTCGCAATACTCGTAGATGCGCACCCCTGCGCCCAGCAGATAATCGTGCAGCATGCGCGCCCCGACCTTGACGATGGGCATGTCCGGCTCGCCCTGCAGGATCAGCCGCACGCGCACGCCGCGCCGGGCGGCGTTGCGCAGGTCGCGCAGCAGCCGGTACCCGGGAAAGAAATAGGCGTTGGCGATCGTCAGGTCGTGGCGCGCGGCGCGCACGGCAATCCGGTAGTGCTGTTCGATGTCGGTCCGGTGCGCTTCGTTGTCGCGCACGACGAACAGGCAATCGGCGCCGCCTTCGCTCCGCGTTTCGCCGGCCCGGGCGCCCTGGCCGTTCCTCGCCTGCCGCCGCGTCTTTTCGCGCCGCATCGTCCCGGTCCGGACGAAATCGCGGATCTGCGCCACGATCGGGCCGCGCACCTCGATGGCATAGTCCTGCTTGGCGCTCGGGCCGAAATCCGCGAGGTGGTCGGCCGAGAAATTGATCCCGCCCACGAAGGCCGTTTCGCCATCCACGACCAGCAGCTTGCGATGCATGCGGCGGAACACGTTGGTGCGCATGCCCAGCAGCTTGGGACGCGGGTCGAACACCTGGAAGTGCACTCCCGCGTCGGTCAGGCTGGCGAGGAATTCGTCCGACAGGTCGACCGACCCATAGCCGTCGACCAGGACGGTCACGAAAACGCCGCGCCGCGCCGCCTCGACCAGCACGTCGCGCAGCGTGTTGCCCACCTTGTCCTCGAAAAGGATGAACGTCTCGAGCAATACTTCGCTGCGCGCCTGCCTGATCGCGTCGAACACGCGGGGGAAAAACGCTTCGCCGTTCTCCAGCAGTTCGATCTTGTTGCCCGGGACCCATTGCTGGCTCGCCGGCGCCGCCGGCATGCCGCGACGGTGCCGGTCATCCCGCCGGCCCGGCGCGGGACGCCGGCCACGCTCGCGCGCGGTGGCGGGGGGAGTGTCCTCCCCTCGCGAGGGAGATCTGCGTTGGAACGAGCCGCTCATAGCACGATCTCCGCCGCCAACGGGGCATGGTCCGACAATGAGGTCCACGGGTGCCGGCCCAGGTGGATGGGCCGCAGCTCCCGCGCGCCGCGCACGTAGATCCGGTCGAGCGGCAGTATCGGATACCAGGCGGGAAAGGTCCGGGCCAGGCGGCCGCCGGCGTGCTCGTACACCTCGCGCAGGCCGGCGCAGCCATCCAGCACCCGGCCGGCACGCTGCCGCCAATCGTTGAAGTCGCCGGCGACTACCAGCGGCGCGTCGGCCGGGATTTCCTTCTGCACGAGATGGCACAGCAGCTCCAGCTGCCGCCGGCGATGCCTTTCCTGCAGGCCCAGATGCACGCATATGGCGTGCAGGTCGCCGCCGGCGTCGGGCGCCTTGATGATGCAGTGCAGGAGCCCCCGCCGTTCCGGCCCGCTGATCGAGATGTCGCGGTTCTCGAAACGCACGATAGGAAACTTGGACAGTACCGCGTTGCCGTGGTGACCCTCCGGATACACCGCATTGCGGCCATAGGCGAAATCCGACCAGATGGTGTCGGCCAGGAACTCGTACTGCGGTGTGGCCGGCCAATCGGCAAAGCGCAGCGAGTGCTTGACATGGCCGCCAAGCACTTCTTGCAGGAAGACCATGTCGGCCGACACGCTGCGAACCGCTTCGCGCAAGTCGTGCAGGATCAGGCGGCGGTTGAAAAAACTGAATCCCTTATGGACATTGACGGTAAGGACACGGAAGGTCAACCGGTCCTGCCCGTCGGGCGTCCGACTGTCGATATCCTGGTTCATGCGGACGCCGACCGCAAGAACCGTTCCCGGCTATTCCAGCGACAGCCACTGGCGGCCGTCACGCGCCAGCAGCACGTCCGCCGCGGCGGGCCCCTGGCTGCCCGCACGATAGGAATGGATCTCCCCGCCTTCGGCCCACGCCTGCTGGAACGGCAGGACGGCCTCCCAGCCCAGTTCGATGTCGGCCGCGCGCTGGAACAGCGTCGCATCGCCGACCATGCAATCGTAGATCAGGGTCTCGTAACCCGAACTGTGGCCGGTCAGGAAGTGGTCCGCGTAGCGGAAATCCATGCTGACCGGGGCGATGCGGATCTTGGAGCCCGGCACCTTGGCCTTCATGTGGAAGAACAGCCCCTCGTCCGGCTGGATCTGCAGCACCAGCGTGTTGGCCGGAGGCTTCTCCTGCGCGCTCTGGCGGAACAGCGCATGGCCCGCGTCCTTGAAGGCGATGACGATCTGGGTCTGCCGCCGCGCAAGCGCCTTGCCGGTGCGAAGGTAGAAGGGCACGCCGGCCCAGCGCCAGTTGTCGATGCCGAGCTTGAGCGCCACATAGGTCTCGGTCCGGCTGTCGGGCGCGACACCCTCTTCCTCGCGGTAGCCCCGCATGGGCTTGCCGCCCACGAGGCCTGACTGGTATTGGCCGCGTACGCTATTCTGCAGCGCCTCGAACGGCGTCTGGATGTGGATCGCATCGAGCAGCTTTTCCTTCTCGGTGCGCACCGCATCGGCGTCGAACGAATTGGGCGGCTCCATGGCCACCATGGCCAGCAGCTGGAACAGGTGATTGGGCACCATATCGCGCAGGGCGCCGGTCTGTTCGTAGAACTCCGAGCGGCGCTCCACGCCTATGGCCTCCGCGGCCGTGATCTGGACGTGATCGATGTACAGGCGGTTCCAGCTGCTCTCGAAGACGCTGTTGGCAAAGCGGGACACGAGGATGTTCTGGACCGTTTCCTTGCCGAGGAAATGGTCGATGCGGAAGATCTGGTTTTCATGGATCACCCGCGTCAGCTGCTTGTTCAGCTCGCAGGCCGACGGCAGGTCGCGGCCGAACGGCTTCTCGATCACCACGCGCCGCCAGCGGCCGCCGGCCTGCTTGAGAAGGCCCGCATCGTGCAGGTGCCGCGCAATCGTCTGGAAATAGCCGGGCGCGGTGGCGAAATAGAAGATGACGCCGCCCGACTCGGCGGCCAGCGCCTGGATCAGTTCCGCGTAGGTCCGCTCGTCCTCGAAGTCGCCCATCAGGTAGGACGTGCGCGCCATGAGCCACTGCCAGACGGAGGGATCGAAACTGGAGGCGGCCTGGGGCCCTCGCGCGGCAAAGACCTGGTCTATGGATTCCTTCAGGCCGCGGCGAAAGTCCTCATCGTCCAGGCGGCGATGCCCGATGCCTATCACGCGGAAATCCGGATGCAGCGAATTGAAGCGCGCGAGGTTGTACAGCGCCGGCATCAGGAGCCGGCCGGTCATGTCGCCGGTCGCTCCGAAGATGACCAGGGTGCAACGTGGAGCGGGCTGCAGCGCCACCTGCGGCGCCTGCCTGTTAGTCGGGAAATCCATTACCGCCTCCAAAGCATGCATCGATTATGGCGGCGGCGATATGGCGCCGCAACACGCGCGCAGCGTCCGCTCACAACTCGTCACCTGCCTGACCGCCCTCGTCCGGTTCCGACCGGGAGCGCCGCCGACCGTTCCCCGCGGCCGCCGAAACGGCGTCCGCGCCTGCGCCAGGCCGGTCACGAATCCGGCCGCGTCGGAGCGTGGGATCCGGGCTTGCCGCCCAGGATGCCGCCCTCGATGCGCTTCTTGATCAGGTCGATGGTGGCCTGGGCCAGCCGGGTCAACGGCCGCTGCGCGGCCGTCGCGATCACCAGCTGGCTGGTCAGCGCCGGCGACACGATGCGCGCCGCGCGCAGATGCGGCCGCTGCGAGCGGCCATAGATGGCGTTGCGCGACAACACGGCATAGCCCATGCCGCGGTCGACCAGGTCCAGCAGCGACTCGATGGCATCGACTTCCAAAGCCACGGAAAGCGGCACGCCGAGGCGAGCGCATTGCACGTCCAGCAGATTGCGAATCGCATTCGGCTGGCCCGGGGTGATCAGCGGATAGTGCGCCAGGTCGCGCATTTTGACGCTCTCGGGCATCGCCTTGCCGCCGAGCCCCCGGCGGCCGATCAGGTACAGGTCCTCGGACCAGACGTGTTCGTACACGGCCTGCTGGCTTACCGGCGGGTTGTACAAGAGCGCGAAGTCGAGACGGCCCAGCAGCAGCCACTCGTACATGGAGACGGTGAGCGCTTCCACCACGCCCAGCGACGCGCGCGGAAACGCCGCGCGGAAATCGCTCACCAGATCCACCGTGATCGACTTGCCGACGCTGGGCGGCATGCCCACCACCACCTTGCCCGAGGGCGAGCCGCGCAGCTCTTCGATCTCCTGCTGGGCCAGGCGTACCTGGTGCAGGATGCCGCGGCCCCGCTCCAGCAGCCGCTTGCCGGCGTCGGTCGGGATGACGCCGCGGCCGTTGCGTTCGAGCAGATGCTCCTTGAGCTCGACCTCGAGCTGGCGTACGTGCCGGCTGACCACGGGCTGCGACAGGTTGAGGGTGACGGCCGCCCGGGTTACGCTGCCGAACTCGACCACGCGGACAAAGCATTCGAGTTGTTTCAGGTCCATCGGAAAGCCCCGATTCATGTTTTTTAAGCATAACAGCTAGTCCCGATTTGCGGTTTCCAATGGGCGGATCCGCGCCACAATGCGAGTTTGTTCGGATGGCGTCTTGCGCCCCGCCGGACGACAAGGTGGGCGGACCATCCGCTCCAACGAATTGAGGAAGACAATGATCCGATCCCTGCTCGCGCGCCTGTGCCTTGGCGCCACCGCTACCCTGGTCGCCGCCGGCGCCCACGCCCAGGAGTTTCCCGCCAAACCGCTGCGCCTGATCGTGCCCTTCGGGCCCGGCGGCGTTGCCGACGTCACCGCCCGGATCGTCGCCCAGGGCCTGTCCGAGAAGTTCGGCAAGCCGGTCGTGGTCGAGAACATGCCCAGCGCCGGCGGCATCACCGGCGCCGTCACCGTGACCCGCGCAACGCCCGACGGCCACACGCTGTTCCTCGTGAGCAACCAGCAAGCCGTCAGCCCGTCGCTGTTCAAGTCGCTGCCCTACGATCCAGTCAAGCAGTTCGCGATGATCTCCATGGTCGGCTCGTTCGACATCGTCATGGCCGTGGACCAGAGCAGCCCGCTGCGTACCGTCGCCGACGCCATCGCCGCGGCCAAGAAAGATCCGCAGCACTTCAACCTCGGCACCATCGGCGTCGGCAGCACCCAGCACCTGTCGGCGGAAATGTTCCGCGCCATGGCCGGCCTGGACGTGCCCACCATTCCCTTCAAGTCCAGCGGCGAAGTCCTGAGCGCCATCAAGGGCAAGAGCGTGCAAGTCATGTTCGAAACCGTGCCCGCGGTCATCGGCAACATCAAGGGCGGCAGCCTGCGCGTGCTGGGCGTCGCCTCGACCAAGCGCAGCCAACTGTTCCCGGATACGCCCACCATTGCCGAAACCGTGCCAGGCTACGTCTCGGTCTCGTGGAACGGCTTCGCCGCCCCCGCCGGCACGCCGCCCGCGATCGTCGACAAGCTCAACGCCGCCGTCCGCGAAGTGGTCAAGGACCCGGCCATCAATAAGAAGCTGATCGAAGTGGGCATGATCCCGCAGACCAACACGCCCAAGGAGTTCCAGGATTTCCTGGTTTCGGAAATCCAGAAGTGGAGCAAGGTTATTGATACGGCCAAGATAGAAAAACAATAACCCCCCCCTACGCGCTTACGCGCGCCCCCCAGGGGGCGATGCGGGTGGACCGGCGGAGCCGGATCCACCGCATCCTGGGTCTAGGACCGGTATCTTGGGTTGGGGCACCTGTGCTTCGCTGGCTGCCAGCGGTAGCCACGGTGCCGCAGGCCGAGAAAGCCGTCCTAAACCCAGGGCGCCGCGGCTCCGGCTTTGCCGGTCCGCCAGCGCCGCCCCCTTGAGGGGGAGCGCGAAGCGCGAGGGGGTGGGCTTCCCATGGCTTCCCTCTTTGGAGAATCATGATGTTGGGTGTAGTCGTAAGGAAAAAGCCGGCGTTGCCCGAGGGCGCGGCGGAGAAGCTGGCCGCGCAGGGCGTGGCCACGGTGCATGAGGCGCAGGGGCGCAGCGTCGGGCTGATGAAGCCTTACATGCGGCCGATCTATGCGGGCGCGGCGATTGCCGGGCCGGCGGTGACCGTGCTGGCGCAGCCGGGCGACAACTGGATGCTGCACGTGGCGGTCGAGCAGTGCTCGCCGGGCGACATCCTCGTCGTGGGCTGCACCACCGAGAATGCCGACGGCATGTTCGGCGACCTGCTCGCCACGTCGCTCAAGGCCCGCGGCGTGCGCGGCCTCGTCATCGATGCCGGCGTGCGCGACGTGGCCACGCTCACCGCCATGGGCTTCCCGGTCTGGTCCAAGGCCGTCAACGCGCGCGGCACGGTCAAGGCCACCATCGGCTCGGTCAACGTGCCTATCGTATGCGCCGGCGCGCTGGTCCACCCGGGCGATGCCATCGTCGCCGACGACGACGGCGTGGCGATCGTGCCGAATGCCCAGGTGGCCTCGGTCGTCCAGAAGGCCGAGAAGCGTGTCCAGGAAGAAGAAGGCAAGCGTGCCCGCCTGGCCGCGGGCGAACTGGGCCTGGACATCTACAAGATGCGTCCCAAGCTGGAAGAAGCGGGCCTGCGCTATGTCGATTCGCTGGACGAATTGAACGGCTGAGACCGCCCTTGGGGGGAGACCTCTCCACCGGACCCCGCGACGATCCGCCGCGGCCATCCTCGAACCTCATCGTTGCTGAATCATGAAAACCTGCGCTGCACCTGACCCCAATCCCGTCAAACCGCGCGAAGCGCTGCCTGCCGGCGCCTGCGATGCCCACTGCCACGTGTTCGGCCCCGCCGACCGCTTCCCCTATGCGCCCGATCGCAGCTATACGCCGCCCGATGCGCCCTTCGAGCGCCTGCGCGAGCTGCATGACTGGCTGGGCCTGGACCGCGCCGTCATCGTGCAGGCAAGCTGCCACGGCGACGACAACTCCGCCATGCTCGATGCCATCGCGCGCAGCGAGGGCCGCTACCTCGGCGTGGCCATCGTCAACGGTTCCGAGACCGACGAGCAACTGGCAGACCTGCATGCCGGCGGCGTGCGCGGCGTGCGTTTCAACTTCGTCCAGCACCTGGGCGGCGCGCCCGACCTGGAGATCTTCGACAAGACCGTCGGCCGCCTGGGCGAGCTCGGCTGGCACGTCGTGCTGCACCTGGACGCGCAGGACATCGTCACCTACAGCGATCGCATCAACCGCATCCGGGTGCCGTTCGTCATCGACCACATGGGTCGCGTACAGGCCGCCAAGGGGCTGGACCAGGAGCCTTTCCGCGCGCTGCTGGAGCTGATGAAGAACCCGCTGGCCTGGGTCAAGGTGTGCGGCGGCGAGCGCGTGTCGGTCGGCAAGCGTCCCTTCGCCGATGCCGCGCCCTTCGCCTCCCGGCTGATCGAGGCCGCTCCCGACCGCGTGCTCTGGGGCACCGACTGGCCGCACCCGAACATCTCGAAGGACATGCCCAACGACGGCGAGCTGGTCGACCTGATGCTGGACTTCTGCCCGGATCCGGCGCTGCGCCGCAAGCTGCTGGTCGAGAATCCCGAAAAGCTCTACGGATTCAAGCCCCTGGCCTGAGCGCCCTCTTCTTCCAGGTTTTACCCGCGGCCCCGGACGTGCAGATTCTGCGCCCCGGGGCCATCTCGTTTCCGGCGTCGGATTCGGCGCGGACTAGGCCGACGCGCGGATGCGTTCGACCACCGCGGCAAGATCGGCGCGGACCTTCTCGCCCAAGGCGCCGATAGGGGGACGGGCCGGACCTGCATCGCGCCCGGCCAATGCCATGGCCTCCTTGATGACTACCGGGAAGGACCCCCAGGCCCAGGCCGCGCGCAACGGCGCGAAGACATTGGAAATGCGCACCGCCTCGCCATGGTCGCCCGCCTTCAGGGCGTCGTACATCCTTACCATCAGTTCGGGAAACACATTCGCGGCCGGCGATATCGTCCCCTGCCCGCCATGGAACATCATGGCCAGCGCCACCGTGTCGCGTCCGGAGAACAGCAGCGCGGGACGAGGCGCGGTCAGCAGGTACTCCACGGATTGGGTCAGGTCGCCGCTCGAATCCTTGATGCCGACGATGTTCTCGGCCGCCCGCATGCAGCGGGCCAGGGTGGCGGGCTGCACGTTGACGCTGGTGCGCGGCGGATTGTTGTAGAGCATCACGGGCAGCCTCGTCGCGCGCGCGACCGCGGTGTAGTGCTCCACCAATTCGTCTTGCGAGGGCTGGGCGAAGTACGGCGTGATGACCAGGGCGAGATCGACGCCCAGGACTTCGGCGGCCCGGGTCAGTTCGATGGACTTGCGCGTAGTGGCGCCGCCTGTGCCGGCATACAGCGGCACGCGGCCATCGATGGCGCGCATCGACAATTCCAGCAGCCGGATGTGTTCGTCGGTATCCAGGGCGAAGAATTCGCCCTGGCTGCCTGCCACCGAGATGCCGTGCACGCCGGCCTGAATGTAGCCTTCGATCAGTTCGCCCACCTTCGCCTCGTCCAGGCGATAGTCGCGGGTGAACGGCGTGGCCATGGCCGGCACGACGCCGTGGAACTTCGATGTCTGCATGTGGACTCCAGTGAAGAACGGCGTCAATCCCCAACGCCCATGAGGCGGCCCAGGTGGCCGACGTATTGCCCGAAGGCGGCCTGCTCCTTGGTGGTGCGCGGGTCGCGCGGACGCGGCAGGTCGATGCGCACGTCCTCGACGATGCGCCCCGGGCCTTCGCTCATGACCAGCACGCGGTCGGACAGAAAGACCGCCTCGGCGATACTGTGCGTGATCAGCAGCACCGTCTGCCTCATTTCCTGCCAGAGCCGGAGCAGCTCGACGTTGAGCTGGTCGCGCGTGAGCGCGTCCAGCGCGCCGAAAGGCTCGTCCAGCAGCAGCACCCGGGGACGGGTGACACACGCGTGCGGTATGCGGGTGCTCGGGCGTGACCTGCACCATCTCGGCATAGAACTCGCAATAGTTGCCGTCCGGATCCTTGAACACCAGGAACAGATTCTCGCCGGGACCGTGCTTGCCGATGCCGCGCACGATCTCCACGCCCCGGTCCTGCATGTAGCGCGCCGCCTCCTCTATCTCGGCCAGCGAGCCCAGCTCGTACGAGAAATGCTCCATGCCCGGACGGCCCGGTGCGTAGGTCGCCTCGCGCAGCGGCCCGTCGGGCGGAATCTGCGCCGACGTGCCCCAGCCTGCGGGGACAGGGTCGATTCGCCATGGCGTCGCCTCCTACTTCAACAAGTCGTTGGTATAGGTGTCCTGCGGCTTGATCTTGCCGTTCAGGCCGAAGGCCTTGTCGACGAACTGCACCGTCGACCGCATGCGGTCCTCGCGCAGATGGCCCAGCCCCTTGTCCTTGGCCGCCGGGTCGATCAGCAGATCGGCCATGTCCTTGATCTGCGCGAGCGCCACCGCACGGTCGGTGACGGGAAACGCCTTGACCATGAGGTCGGCCGCGCGCTCGGGATGGGCGAACGCGTACTCGTAGCCGCGATAGGACGCCTTCAGGAACTTGCGCACCATGTCGGGCCGCTTCCCGATCGTGTCTTCGCTGGCGGCAAAACCGCTGCCGTAGGCGTCGAGCCCGAAGTCACTGTATTCGATCCACCCTAGCGTTACGCCCGCCGCGTCGGCCTGTTTCTGCGTGACCGCGCGATTGCTCGCCCGCCAGCATTCGGCCAGGTCGATGCGGCCTTCGATGAGCGAAGCATCGACCACCGCGGGATCCATGCGCAGCAGCCGGATGCTGTCGCGCGGCTGGCCATTCAATTCCAGCCAGGCGGGCACGACGTTATGCACCGGCGAGGCGGAGCCGCCGCCCAGGAGCAGGCCCTTCATGTCGGCCGGGGTCTTGGGACGGTGCCGCTTGGTATCGAAGCAGATGCCGGCGGGCCAGCGCGTGTTGAGCGCGCCCACCATGCGGATCTTTCCGCCGTTGGCCCGGTTCAGGACCAGGCTGATCGGATCGACGTAGCCGAACTCGTATTGCCCCTGGTCGAGCTCGTTGGCCGTGCGGTTGCCGCCGTAGCCGCGCTGGATGTTGACGTCCAGGCCGGCCTCCTTGAAGTAGCCCAGTTCCTGCGCCACGATCACGCCCACCGAGCTGCCTTGCGGCAGCCACGCCATGTTGTAGCTGACCTTCTCCTGCGCGAGCGCCGCGCCGGTCCAGCCGATCAGCGCGGCCAGGCCGAGTACCCGCCCCCACGCCGCGATGCCTTGCCTACTGGGTTGCATGTCTTCTTCTCCATACGTCGTACAGCGAATGACCACCACCCGGCGCGCTCAGACCCGTTCGGCTTGCACCTGGTTGGACAGACGGCCGATGCCGTCGATGCTGGCGACCATGGTGTCGCCGGACTTGAGGTAGATCCCCCGTCCCATGCCGACCCCCGTGGGCGTGCCGGTGGCCACCACGTCGCCGGGTTCGAGCGTGACGATGGTGGACAGGTAGGCGATCTGCTCGCGGACGGTCCAGATCATGTTGGCCGTGCTGTCCTCTTGCATCGGCTGGCCATTGACGTCCAGCCGCAACTGCACGGCCTGCGGGTCGGGAATCTGCCATGCCGGTACCAGCCACGGCCCCAGCGGCGCGAAGGTGTCGTGGCACTTGCCCTGGAACCAGTCGTGCTTGAAGGGGTAGTCGTTGCGGACGTTGAGATCGCGCGCCGAGACGTCGTTGAGGATCGTGTAGCAGGCCACGGCATCCAGCGCGCGCTCGACCGGCACCCGGCGGCAACGGGTACCGATGACGGCAGCCAGTTCGACCTCCCAGTCCAGCATCGCGGTCTCGGGCGGCAATTGCACGACGTCGCCATGGCCGACCACGGTGTTCGACAGCTTCAGGAACATGTAGGGCTTGCTCTGCGACTTCGCCGCCAGCACGGTACCCATCTCATTGGCGTGGGCCGCGTAGTTCGAAGCGGCGCAGAAAATGCGCTGCGGCACGTAGGGCGCGGCCACCGCGCCACCCTCGACCGGCGTGATCGCGCCGGCCGCCGCCAGCCGCGCGGCTGCCGGCCCGGCTTCGCGCAGCCACGGGCCGGTGCGGGCCCATTCCTTGAGCATCTGGGCGACACCGCCGCGGCAGGCCTCGGGCAACGCGGGCAGGCCCGCCGCCAGGGCGGCGTCCAGGTCGTACAGGCGCTGGTCCAGCACCAAGGCGGGAGCTAGCCGGTGGTTCCGGCGGTAGGTGGCAAGGGCGATCCAGGACATGCGGCGACTCCTCCGGTTGATGAAACCTCGTTATTATTTGCATTCACTTTCATCAAATTGTGTGCAATTTTATTTTCTAGCATTCAAACCAGTCAAGAAAAGCGCACTAGGGGGAAACGCGCAGGCGCGCGTCGGCGACATCGCCGCAAGGAAGATCGAGAGCAGGAAGAGGAGAAAAAGAAGAAAGCGCCCCGCCGCCCGGCTGGAGGCGGCAGGGAGCGCGGCGCGCGGCGCGCGGCGCTCAGGCGGCGGAAGCGGAAGGATGACGCTCGCGCCCGAAGTGCTGCAGCACGTTCATCGCGGAATTGGCTGCATGGCTCTGCATGGCGCGCGCGGCGGCGTCGCCGTCGTGCGCCAGCAGCGCTTTCACGACGGCTTCGTGCTCGACGTGGGAGTGCTGCAGGCGGTTTTCGGCCACGAAGAATCCCTGCGCGCGGAACGGCGCCAGCCGCTGCCGCAGGCCGACCGCGATTTCCTGCAGTGTCTTGTTGCGTGCTCCGGCATAGATGAGCGCGTGGAACTCTTCGTTGAGCTCGGCATAGGCCTTCGAATCGCCCCGCGCGGCCGCCTCGGCCGCCTGCTGGTGAATGAACTCGATCCGCTTGCGGTCGCTGGGCGCTGCCCGCAACGCGCACAGTTTGGCGCACAGCGCCTCCACTTCGCCGGAGGCCTCGAACAACCCATCCAGGTCGGACTCCGCCATGAGGGCGACGGAAAACCCCCGGCGCGGCAGATATTCGACCAGCCGCGTCGAGGCCAATTGCCGCAGGGCGTCCCGGACGGGGCTGCGGGAGACGTTGAAACGGGTGGCGATGGATTGCTCGTCCAGACGTTCCCCGGGCTGGAAATGCCCGCGCACGATTTCTTCGGCCAGCTGGTCCGCCACGGTTTGGGAAAGTGTCTTGCCGGGTCCTTTGTCCGTCATGTCGGAACCTTGAATCGATGTCGCCTGGGCCAAATTGTCTACAAAAACATCTTACCGCATACAATCTTAGCATTCAGGCGCGACGAGACACGTCGCTTGGAAAGGACAAATCAACGCAAGAGGACAGAAGCGCGCCGGAGGCCGACGCACATATCGGGCACCGGCCGGGTCGCGGCCGACGCCGCCGTGCAAGCTCAGTGGTCCGCCGCCACCGGCGCGCCAGCCTGGAACCACCTCCCCAGCAATACCCGCTCTTCCTCGGTCATGGCCGTGGCATTGTTCAGCGGCATGGTCCTCTGCACGACCGCCTGCTGGTACACCACCTGCGCATGCGACTTGAGCAGCTCGGGCGTTTGCAGCTGTATGCCCTTGTTGGCGAGCTGCGCGTTATGGCACATCACGCAACGCTGGGCGATGACCTGCTGGACCTGTCCGATGTCCTGCGCCCCGAGGGGCGCCGCCGGGGCGGCAGGCTTGCCCAGGCCGGCGGGCGCGATGGCCGCTGCCACGGCCGCCAGGAGAAGGATGCCCGCGGCGGGATACCAGAAATTGTTGACCCCCTTGTGGCGCAGGACGAAGAACTGGCGGATCAGCGCACCCGCCAGCATGACGGCGATCAGCACCAGCCAGTTGTACTTGGCCGAATACACCATGCTGTAGTGGTTGGACAGCATGGCGAACAGCACCGGCAGCGTGAAGTAGGTGTTGTGCACGCTGCGCTGCTTGCCCAGCTGGCCGTGGATGGGGTCGACCGGCTCGCCGGCCCGCATGGCGGCGACCACCTTGCGCTGGCCGGGAATGATGACCATGAGCACGTTGGCGCTCATGATGGTGGCGATCATGGCGCCCACGATCAGGAAAGCCGCCCGGCCCGCGAATAGATGGCATGCCAGCCAGGCCGAGGCGGCCACGAACAGCGCGATGGCGATGCCGACCTTGCGGTCGGCCCGCTCGCCAGTACCCGCGATGCGGCAGATGACGTCGTACACAAGCCAGCCCACGACCAGGAAGCACAGGGCCGCGACCACGGCCGCCACCGGCCCCCAGTCGAAGACGTTCCTGTCGATCAGGTAGGTCTGGGCGTTGAAGAGGTACAGCACCACCAGCAGCGCAAAACCCGACATCCACGTGGAATAGCTTTCCCAGTAGAACCAGTGCAGGTGCTCGGGCAGTTGCCGCGGCGCCACCAGGTATTTCTGCGGGTTGTAGAAACCGCCGCCATGCACGGCCCAGAGCTCCCCCGACACGCCCTTGTCGAGAAGCTCGGGATCCCGCGGTTTCATGAGACTGTTGTCGAGCCAGACGAAGTAGAACGAGGACCCGATCCAGGCGATGGCGGTGATGATGTGCAGCCAGCGCAGCAACAGATTGGCCCAATCAAGAATGTAGGCTTCCATGCCCTTCCTGCTAGAGACAATCGCTCACCACTGCGGGCGCTGTGAGCAAGAAGGTCGCGCCAATGGAGCACCGCGGCGACCGTACGATCAACGGGGGCCTGGCGGCCCCCGTTTGTTACGGCCTGCATCTTCACCCACGCCTGCGCGGCTTGTCAACACCGCGCCAGCCGCCTGCGTGCCCCGTTTCCTGGGAACGAATCTTGCGGTCGAGCAGGCCGGCACACTTGACAGGAGGCCTCCATGACGCGCCCGTTCCGCCGATGGCTCCCCACGCTGTGCGCCGCCGCGATCGGTGCCCTGGCGGCAGGCTGCTCGCGTCCGCCCGATCCATTGGCCTATACGCGCAACGAGTTTTCCCAGACGGACACTTTTTCGCGCCCCTATCCGGTGCCGCCGGAAACGGTGTGCGAGGCGGGCAAGCGATCGCTGCTGAGCCAGGGCTACACGCTGGCCGACGCGGGCGCCCGCTCGCTCGAGGGACACAAGCAATTCCAGAATGGCGAGAACTACAAAGAGATCACGTTCCGGCTGGTATGCGAACCGGACCATGCCGGCAAGGACAATGCCATCGCCTTCGTCAACGCGGTAGAGTCCACGTTTGCGCTGAAGAAGAGCAACAGCTCGGCCAGCGTGGGCGTCGGGCTGCTGGGCTCGGTATCCATGCCGTTCACCTCGTCCGACGACTCGATGGTGAAGACGGGCAGCGAAACCATCGCCTCGGAGGATTTCTACCGCCGTTTTTTCACGCTGCTGGAACGGTACATTCCGTCCACTGCCCCAGCCGGCGCCGGCGGGGCGTCGCCGGCCTCGCCAAGCAGCCCCCCGCCATCCGGCGACAGCGCCCCGGAGCCGGCCGGCGAGGCGCCGATCCGCTAGAATGACCGGAAAGCTCCGCATCGGAGCGCACGCCGGAGACGAGTACATGGATCGCGCAGTCGCCCCGCCCCAGTTGGCGGACTCCCGTCTTTTCAAAACCCAGGCCTACATAGGCGGCGCGTGGGTCGACGCCCGCGATGGCGCCACGTTCACCGTCGACAATCCGGCGGACGGATCCGTGCTCGCGCACGTCGCCGACCTCGAGGCCGCGCAGACCGAGGAAGCCATCGCCGCCGCGCAGGCCGCCTTCGGTCCGTGGCGGGCCCGGACCGCCAAGGATCGCGCCGCCATCCTGCGGCGCTGGTTCGACCTGATGCTGGCCCATGCCGACGACCTGGCCGCCCTGATGACGCTGGAACAGGGCAAGCCGCTCGCGGAAGCCAAGGGCGAAGTAGCCTATGCAGCCTCGTTCATCGAATGGTTCGCGGAACAGGGCAAGCGGGTGGCGGGCGACACGCTCGCGCCCGTGGCGGCCAACACGCGGATGCTGGTGCTGCGCGAACCCATCGGCGTGTGCGCAGCCATTACGCCCTGGAATTTCCCGCTTGCCATGATCACCCGCAAGGCGGGTCCCGCGCTGGCCGCGGGCTGCACCATGGTGCTCAAGCCGGCCGAGCAGACCCCTCTGTCCGCGCTGGCCCTGGCCGAACTGGCGCATCGCGCGGGGCTGCCGCCGGGCGTGCTGAACATCGTCACTGCCGACAGCGAACGCTCCATCTCGGCCGGCAAGGCCCTCTGCGCGAGCCCGGTGGTGCGCAAGCTCACCTTCACGGGCTCCACCCCCGTGGGCCGCATCCTGATGCAGCAGAGCGCGCCCACCATCAAGAAACTGTCCCTGGAACTGGGTGGCCTGGCCCCGTTCATCGTATTCGAGGACGCCGACCTGGACGCCGCGGTCGAGGGCGCGGTCGCCTCGAAATACCGCAATGCCGGCCAGACCTGCGTCTGCACCAACCGCTTCTACGTGCATGACAGCATCTACGATGCCTTCGTCGAGAAACTGGCGGCCAAGAGCGGCGGCCTCAAGGTCGGCAACGGGTTCGATGCCGGCGTCCTGCAGGGGCCGCTGATCGACGAAGCCGCGGTGGCCAAGGTCGACGAACAAGTCAAGGACGCTATCGCCAAGGGCGCCAAGGTCCTCGCCGGCGGCAAGCGCCATGCGCTGGGCGGACGCTTCTATGAACCGACGGTGCTGTCCAACGTGACCGAAGACATGCTGTGCATGCGCGAGGAAACCTTCGGCCCGGTCGCGCCGGTCGTGCGCTTTCGCGACGAGGCGGAAGTCATCCGCCTGGCCAATGACACGGAATTCGGCCTGGCCTCGTACTTCTACAGCCGCGACGTGGGCCGCATCTTCCGGGTGGCCGAGGCGCTGGAATACGGCATGGTGGGCGTCAACACCGGCCTCATCTCCAACGAGGTCGCGCCCTTCGGCGGCGTCAAGCAATCCGGCCTGGGCCGCGAAGGCTCCGTCTACGGCATGGACGACTATCTCGAACTGAAATACGTGTGCCTGGGCGGGATATGAGCGCATCCGGAGGATGCATCCGGCCGGCGCGGCCCGACGACGTCGGGCCCGTGCTGTCCCTGATGCGGGGACTGGCCGAGTACGAACATCTCACCCATCTATTCCTGGCGCGCGAGGAAGATTTGCTCGACGCCCTGTTCGGACCCCATCCCGCCGCCGAATGCCTCGTGGCCGAAGCGGACGGCGCGGTGGTGGGCTACGCCCTTTTCTTCCACAACTATTCCACCTTCCTCGGGCGGCGCGGGCTGTACCTGGAAGACATCTACGTGCGTCCCGACCAGCGCGGCCGCGGCCTGGGCAAGCGCATGCTGAAAACCCTCGCCGCGATCGCGGTCGAGCGGCGCTGCGGCCGCTTCGAATGGAGCGTCCTGGACTGGAACCAGCCGGCCATCGACTTCTACCAGGCCATGGGCGCCGACGTGCTCCCCGACTGGCGCATCGTGCGCGTCACCGGCGACGCCCTGATCCGCCTGGGTACGACTGGCGAGTAAGCTCCGCCCCAGAGCGCCTTGCCCTCTGCTTAAGGCGTGTCATCACGGTTGCGTGGAAACCGCCGTCGGAAGGCTATACCCTAAAGGTTCCCACCACGCGATCCAGCCGTTCGGCCATTTCCCGCATTTCCTCGGCCGAACGAGCCGTCTCGCCCATCGCGGCGGTGGTTTCCTCCACCATCTGCGCAATGCTCTCCACCTGCTGCGCGATGGACGTACTGGCCGACGACTGTTCCTTGGTCGCATGCGCGACCTCGCGCACGCGCTCGAGCGAAGTGTTGGCGCTCGAGCTGATCTCGCGCAGCGAGAGCGCCACCTGGTCGGCCAGGCTCGTGCCTTCGGCCACCATGGGCAGGATGTGTTCCATCGTGACGGTGGATTCGGCGGTCTCGCGTTGGACAGCGCTCACCATTTCCTCGATTTCCACCGAGGCCGACGAGGTGCGTTCGGCGAGCTTGCGGACTTCGTCGGCCACGACGCTGAATCCTCTGCCCTGCTCGCCCGCGCGGGCCGCCTCGATGGCGGCATTGAGCGCCAGCAGGTTGGTCTGGCCGGCGATCTCCTTGATCGAGGCGGCGATGGAGTTGATCTGCACCGCCCGCTCTTCCAGGCCCCGGATCTTGTGGGATGCTTCGCCCACGGCGGCGGCGATGCGCTTCATGCTCTCGGCCGCGCTCATCACGCCTGCCTCGCCGTTGCGGCACTTCTCGGCGACGCCCTCGGAATTGTGCTGGGTCTGCGTCGCGGCATCGGAAATGTGGGCCACCGATACGGTCAACTCCTCGACCGCCGCCGCCATCGACGACGTCGCATCGCTCTGCTGCACCGCCGCCGCCGAGACCTGGCTCACCGATTCGGCGATGCGCTGGGCATCGCGTTTCATGGTGGCCGCCTCGTTGCGCACGGTGGCGATGAGATTGCGCACCGCGCCCGACATGCTGGCGAAGCCGTCGAGCAGGCTGCCGGGCTCCGCCGCGGGCAGCTTCTGGGTCAGGTCCCCGCGCGCCGCCCGGCGCATGATTTCGATCACCACCCGCGGTTCGCCGCCGATCTGGCGGATGACCCCGCGTGCGATGACACCGCTGGCGAGCAGCAGCACCACGGCCAGCGCCACTGCGGTCGCGACGCCGGTAAGAAGTTGCCGGGAGATGATCGCATCCAGGTCGTCGATGTAGACGCCCGTGCCGATGGCCCAGTTCCAGGGTTCGAAGCTCTTGTAGATATTCAGCTTCGGAACGGGTTCGCTTTCACCGGGCCGCGCGAACATGATGCGCATGTAGGTCTGCCCGCCGCCTTCGCGCATCGCGGCGAAGCGCTCCTGCATGGCTTGCGCCGGATCGCGCTTGTCGCCGGAACGGGTGATCGCGTTGGAACCCGCCAGCGAGGGATTGCCGCCATTCATCATGATGACGCCCTGGGCGTCGGTGATGAAGACGTATTCGGTCTTGCCGTTGCTGCCGCCGTAGCGAAAGCCCAGCAGCGCCGCCTTGGCGGCGTCCTGGGCCTGCTGCTGGCTCAGTTGCCCCTTCTGCTGCTGTTCGTAGTAGTGATTGACCACTCCCCAGGCCCCCTGGGCCACGGCCAGGATTTCCGCCTTCTTGGATTGCAGCAGCAATTGCCGCTCGTTGTAGATCGACCATCCCTGGACCGCCAGCAGCAGTATCACCGCCAGGGCCACCAATGCCGCCAGCTTGCCCTTCAGCGAGGACCTGGCCGCAAAAGACACGGGGGCCACGCGTTCCCCGTCGCTCGAAAAACCACTCGTATCATGCATTACCGCGCTCATTCTGACCCCTTGCTCGCACCGGCCGGCGCATCGCGCGCCGGCGTGGGAACGAAAACTCATTCCTGCCATTAACGGCATGCGGGACGGAATCTGTATGGCGGAACACGCAAGAAGGCTCGGGACGGCCCCGAAATGAAAAAAGGGGAGCTTACGCTCCCCCGCTCCCGCTACCGTGTCCGGCCGGCTCAGGCCGCTTCGCGGCTGGCGCGCTTGCGGTCGTGCTCCTTCAGGTGTTGCTTGCGCAACCGGATGTTCTTGGGCGTGATCTCGACCAGTTCGTCGTCGGCGATGAATTCCACCGCGTACTCCAGCGTCAGCTGGATGGGCGGGACCAGGCGCACGGCCTCGTCGGTGCCGGAGGCCCGGACGTTGGTGAGCTGCTTGCCCTTGATCGGGTTGACCACCAGGTCGTTGTCGCGGCTGTGGATGCCGATGATCATGCCTTCGTACAGGGCCTCGCCCGGCGAGACGAACATGCGGCCGCGATCCTGCAGCTTCCACAGCGCATAGGCCACGGCATCGCCGTCCTCCTGGCTGATCAGCACGCCGTTGTGGCGTTCTCCCAGGGTGCCGTCGCGCACCGGCGCGTACTCATCGAATACATGGCTGATCAGGCCGGTGCCGCGGGTCAGCGTCAGGAACTCGCCCTGGAAGCCGATCAGGCCACGCGCCGGAATGCGATACTCCAGGCGCGTGCGGCCCTTGCCGTCGGAAGCCATGTCGAGCAGCTCGCCTTTGCGGCGGCCCAGTTCCTCCATGACCGAACCCTGGTGGCCGTCCTCGACGTCCACCGTGAGCAGCTCGAATGGCTCGCACTTGACGCCGTCGATCTCCTTGAACACCACGCGCGGACGGGAGACGGCCAGCTCGTAGCCTTCCCGGCGCATGTTCTCGAGCAGGATGGTCAGGTGCAGCTCGCCGCGCCCGGACACCTCGAACACGGTATCGTCGCCGGTATCGCGCACCCGCAGCGCCACGTTGGACTTCAGCTCGCGTTCCAGCCGATCGCGCAACTGGCGGCTGGTCACGAACTTGCCTTCACGGCCCGCCAGCGGCGAGGTGTTCACGCAGAAGTTCATCGTCAGGGTCGGCTCGTCGACCTTGATCATCGGCAGGGCCTCGGGCGTATCGGGCGCGCACACGGTGCAGCCGATGCCGAGTTCGTCGATGCCGTTGATCAGCACGATGTCGCCCGCCTGGGCCTCGGGAACGATCTCGCGCTCCAGGCCGCGGAACTTGAGCACCTGGTTGACGCGTCCCTTGATGGGATTGCCCTCGGGGCCGAACTTGACCACCACGTCCTGCAGCGGACGCACGCGCCCGCGGGTGATCCGGCCGACGCCGATCTTGCCCACGTAGCTCGAATAATCCAGCGAGACGATCTGCAGCTGCAAGGGGCCCTCGGCATCGTCGTTGCGCACCGGCACCTTGTCCAGGATCACTTCGAACAGCGGCTTCATGTCGCCGCTGCGCACGTCTTCGGTCAGTCCGGCGTAGCCGTTCAGTCCGGACGCGTAGACCACGGGAAAATCGAGCTGTTCTTCGGTCGCGCCGAGCTTGTCGAACAGGTCGAAGGTCTGGTTGATGACCCAGTCCGGGCGAGCGCCCGGGCGGTCGATCTTGTTGATGACCACGATGGGCTTGAGGCCCAGCGCCAATGCCTTGCGGGTCACGAAACGGGTCTGCGGCATGGGGCCCTCGACCGCGTCGACCAGCAGCAATACGCCGTCGACCATGGACAGCACCCGCTCGACCTCGCCGCCGAAGTCGGCGTGGCCCGGGGTATCGACGATGTTGATGTGGGTGCCTTCGTACTCCACCGCGCAATTCTTCGCCAGAATCGTGATGCCGCGTTCTTTTTCGATGTCGTTGGAGTCCATGACGCGTTCGGCGACCTGCTCGTTCTCGCGGAAGGTCCCCGCCTGCCGCAGCAACTGGTCCACCAGGGTGGTCTTGCCATGGTCCACGTGCGCGATGATCGCCACGTTGCGCAATGCGCGTGTCATGTCGTTTCCTTGAATGAAATCAATCTGTCGGGCTGCAGCCAGCCATCGTCGCGGCGAGCCGTTCCCAGGAATTTTCCCTCCGGGCCATATACCCGGACCTTGTCGATCGATGCGGCCATCGCCGCGACAGCTTCCAGCCTTTCCTTGCGGCCCTGCATGAACCGCGATGCCGCGGCCGCGTCCAGCCTGACTGCGTCCATTCCTTCCAGCAGCACGTCCGCCGGCAGCAAGGCGGACGCCGGGTCGGCCAGCGCTTCCAGCCTTTCCAGCGTCCACGCCTGCGCCAGGTCGAAACCGGCGGTGCGCGTGCGCCGCAGTGCCGTCAGGTGGGCGCCGCATCCCAGGACGCGGCCGATATCCTGAGCCAGCGTACGGATGTACGTACCCTTGCTGCAGCCGACGTCGATCGTGGCTTCGCGCCCGCGCATCGACACCAGCCGCAACTCGTGGATCGTCACTTCGCGCGGCTCGCGCTCGAGCGTGACGCCCTCCCGCGCATACTCGTACAGCGGCCTGCCCTCGCGCTTGAGCGCCGAATACATGGGCGGCACTTGCGCGATCATGCCGACGAAGCGTGACAGCGCGTCGCGCATGCCGGCCTCGTCCACGGGCCGGGCCGGATCCTGCCCGGGAAAGGCCACGGGCAGGCCGGTACGGTCGCCGCTGTCCGTTTCCTCGCCCAGGGCCATCGTGGCCGTATAGCGCTTGTCGGCATGGAACATCCCGCCGGAGAACTTGGTCGCCTCGCCGAAGCACAGCACCATCAGGCCCGTCGCGAACGGATCCAGCGTCCCGGTATGCCCCGCCTTGCGCGCGTCCAGGATGCGGCGCGCCCGCTGCAAGGCATGGTTGCTGGACAACCCCTCCGGCTTGTCCAGCAACAACACACCATCCAGCGCACGCCCGCGTCGGGAAGCCATCGCAATCGTCGGAAAAAAGGACGCGGCGCGGCTTACGCGCGGTCGTCGTCGGGCGCGGACGGTTCGGCCGGCGCGATGTCCTCGCGCTCGTCCTCGTCGGCAGCGGATCGGGAGGCTTCCAGTTCGTCGGCCTTGACCCCCGGCGTATTGGCCTGGGTGATGAGCTGGCTCATGGCGATGCCGCGCGACACCTGCCGGTCATGGAGGAAGTGCAGCGTCGGGACCGTATGGATGTGCAGGCGCTTGAACAGCAGCGAATGCAGCCAGCCGGCCTTCTCGTTCAGGGCCGCCTCGGCCTCGGCCGGCTCGGCGCCCATGACCGTGAAATACACCTTGGCGTGGGCATAGTCGGCCGTCAGGTCGACGCCCGTGAGCGTGACCAGGCCCGCGCGGCCCACGTCGACCTCGCGCTGGATCATCTCGGCCAGGTCCTTCTGGATCTGGTCGGCGAGCCGCTGGTTGCGGCCGCCGGGGAGCTTCTTCTGCCTGTGACGACTCATCTGCCTGCAACGCGCCCTTTACAGGGTGCGCGCCACTTCCTTCACCTCGAACACCTCGAGCTGGTCGCCGATCGCGATGTCATTGTTGTTACGCAGCGTGATACCGCAGTCGAAGCCTGCCTTGACCTCGCGCACGTCGTCCTTGAAGCGGCGCAGCGAATCGACCTCGCCGGTCCACTGGACCACGTTGTTGCGCAGCAGGCGGACCTGCGAATTGCGGCGCACCACGCCATCGAGCACCATGCAGCCGGCGATGTTGCCGATGCGCGACACGTTGTAGACCTCGCGGATCTCGACCAGGCCGATGACCTCTTCGCGCTTCTCGGGAGCCAGCATGCCCGACATGGCCGACTTCACGTCATCCACGGCGTCGTAGATGATGTTGTAGTAGCGCACGTCGATGCCGTTGTTCTCGGCCAGCTTCTTGGCGCTGGCATCCGCCCGCACGTTGAAGCCGATGACCACGGCCTTCGAGGCGATGGCCAGGTTGATGTCGCTCTCGGAGACGCCGCCGACCGCCGCGTGCACGACCTGCACGCGCACCTCGTCCGTGGACAGCTTGGTGAGCGCCTGCACCAGCGCTTCCTGCGAACCCTGGACGTCGGTCTTGACGATGAGCGCCAGCGTCTGCACGCCCTCGCCCATGTTGTCGAACAGCGACTCGAGCTTGGCGGCCTGCTGGCGGGCCAGCTTGACATCGCGGAACTTGCCCTGGCGGAACAGCGCGATCTCGCGCGCCTTGCGCTCGTCGTTGAGCACGATCAGCTCGTCGCCCGCGGCCGGCACCTCGGTCAGGCCCTGGATCTCGACCGGAATCGACGGTCCTGCCTCGGAGATCGGCTTGCCGATCTCGTCCAGCATGGCGCGCACGCGGCCGAAGCTCGCGCCGGCCAGCACCACGTCGCCGCGCCGGAGCGTGCCGCTCTGCACGAGGATGGTGGCGACCGGGCCGCGGCCCTTGTCCAGCTTGGCTTCGATGACCAGGCCCTTGGCCGGCGCATCGACAGGCGCCTTGAGTTCCAGGATTTCGGCTTGCAGCAGCACCTGCTCGAGCAGCTCGTCGATGCCCTCGCCGGTCTTGGCCGACACGGGAACGAACGGCGAGTCGCCGCCGTATTCCTCGGGCACGACTTCCTCGGCCACCAGTTCCTGCTTGACGCGGTCGGGGTTGCCTTCGGGCTTGTCGATCTTGTTGATCGCCACCACGATGGGCACGCCCGCCGCCTTGGCGTGGTGGATCGCTTCCTTGGTCTGGGGCATGACGCCGTCGTCGGCCGCCACCACCAGGATCACGATGTCGGTGGCCTGGGCGCCGCGCGCCCGCATGGCCGTGAACGCCTCGTGACCCGGGGTGTCGAGGAAGGTGATCACGCCGCGCTCGGTTTCCACGTGGTAGGCGCCGATGTGCTGGGTGATCCCGCCCGCTTCGCCCGAGGCGACCTTGGCGCGGCGGATGTAGTCCAGCAGCGAGGTCTTGCCGTGGTCGACGTGGCCCATGACGGTCACGACGGGAGCGCGCGGCATCTCGACCGCGTCGGAAGCCGGCGCCTCGTCCAGGAAGGCCTCGGGATCGTCCAGCTTGGCCGCAATGGCGGTGTGGCCGAGTTCCTCGACCACGATCATCGCGGTTTCCTGGTCCAGCACCTGGTTGATGGTCACCATCTGGCCCATCTTCATGAGGACCTTGATGACCTCGGCCGCCTTGACCGCCATCTTGTGGGCGAGGTCGGCCACCGAGATGGTCTCGGGCACGTGCACTTCGCGCACGATGTTCTCGACCACTTGCTGCGACTTCTGCTCCTGCTGGCGGTTCTTGCCGCCGCGGCCGCCGCCTCGCCAGCCGTCGCGGCTCGCGCCGGCTGAGGAATCGCCACGCGTCTTGAGACCCTTCTTGCGGGCGGCATCGTCGGACCAGGTGGACGCGACGGCGCCGGCCTTGAGGACCTTCTTGCCGGGTGCCGGCTTGTCGTCCTTCTTGGCCGCGGGAGCGGCGGCTTCCTTGGCCTCCTGCGTGGCGGCCTTGGCAGCCGGCTTGTGCAGCGTGCCGGCGATGGGGGTCGTAGGCGCCGCGGGCGCGGGTGCGGGCTGCGGCGCGTGCAGAACCTTGTTGCGCGGACGGTTCAGCATCTCGCGCAGGGCCGCGGCCTCGGCCTCGGCGGCGCGGCGGGCCTTCTCGCGGGCCTCGGCGGCCTTGGCATCCGCCTTGCGCATTTCTTCGGCCTTCTTGCGGGCTTCGTCGGCCTTGACGCGCGCCGCCTCGGCGCTCGACGCAGCCTGGCTTGCTACGACATCGCTCACTGCAGCCCCTCCCTCGGGCACGGCAGGGTGGGTGGACTGGGCGGCTGCGGCCTCGGCGGCAGCCTGTTTGGCTCGTTCGGCTTCGGCCGCGGCTTCCTCGGCCTCCTTGGCTGCGCGCTCGGCTGCCAGGCGTGCCTGTTCCTCGGCTTCGCGCAGGCGCGCCTCGGCCTCGCGGCGCTCGCGCTCCTCGGCTTCGGCGCGCTGGCGCGCCTCTTCCTGTTCGCGGGCGATGCGTTCGGCTTCGCGGGCCGCGGCCTCGGCCTCGGAAACGCGCGTCTCTTCGTCGCGGCCGCCGGTTTCGAGCTCGGCGCCGTCGGCGGTGTCGCGCTTGATGAATACGCGCTTCTTGCGGACCTCGACCTGGATCGTGCGGGCCTTGCCGGTGGCGTCGGCCTGCTTGATCTCGGAGGTCTGCTTGCGGGTCACCGTGATCTTCTTGCGGTCTTCCGACGCACCGTGGGCGCGGCGCAACGATTCGAGCAGTTGTGCCTTGTCGCTTTCGGTGACGGTGTCGTCGACCGACTTGATGCTTACGCCCGCGGCGCGCAGCTGCTCCAGCAGTACGTTGGCGGGCAATTTCAGCTCGGTTGCGAACTGGGCGACAGTGTTACTCGACATTCGTTTCTCTTCCCCGGTGTGGCTGATCGACGGTATGGGCAAACTCAAGCCTGCTCGAACCAGTGCGCGCGCGCACGGACGATGAGTTGCTTGGCCTCTTCTTCATCGATGCCGGTCAATTCGGTCAGTTCGTCGACGGACAGGTCCGCCAGGTCGTCGCGCGTGAACACCTGCCCTTCCGCCAGCTTGGCGGCCAGCTCCGGCGTCACGCCTTCCAGACTCAGCAGGTCCTGTGCCGTCTCGACCCGTTCTTCCTGCGCGATCGCCTCGGTCAGCAAGGCATTGCGGGCGCGATTGCGCAGCTCGTTGATCGTGTCTTCGTCGAAGGCCTCGATTTCCAGCAGCTCCTGGATCGGCACGTAGGCGATTTCCTCCAGGCCCGTGAAACCTTCCTCGATCAGGATGTCGGCCACTTCCTGGTCGACGTCCAGCTTCGTCATGAAGGTCTCGCGCAAGGCGGTGTGCTCCTGCTCCTGCTTGGCCTGGCTTTCGTCCGGCGTCATGATGTTGATCTGCCAGCCGGTCAGCTCGGAGGCCAGACGCACGTTCTGGCCGCTGCGGCCGATGGCGATCGCCAGGTTGTCCTCGTCGACCACGACGTCCATGGCATGGCGGTCTTCGTCGACCACGATGGACTGAACGTTGGCCGGCGCCAGCGCGCCGATCACGAATTGCGCCGGATCCTCGGACCATAGCACGATATCGACCTGCTCGCCGCCCAGTTCGTTGCGCACCGCCTGCACGCGCGAACCGCGCATGCCGACGCAGGTGCCGATCGGGTCGATGCGGCGGTCGTGCGCCACGACGGCGATCTTGGCGCGCACGCCCGGATCGCGGGCCGCGCCCTTGAGCTCCAGCAGGCCCTGCTCGATCTCGGGCACTTCGTTCTCGAACAGCTGGGCGATGAACAGCGGCGTGGCGCGCGACAGGATGATCTGCTGGCCGCGGGCCTGGCGGTCGATGCCCTTCAGGTAGGCGCGCACGCGGTCGCCCACGCGCAGGTTCTCCTTCGGGATCATTTCCGAGCGCGGCAGGCGCGCCTCGACCTTGCCGATCTCGATGATGGCGTCGCCCTTGTCCATGCGCTTGATGGTGCCGGACACGATGGACTCGCCACGCTCGAGGAAATCGTTCAGCAGCTGCTCGCGCTCGGCGTCGCGGATCTTCTGCAGGATGACCTGCTTGGCGGCCTGCGCGCCGATGCGCCCGAACTCGATGGGTTCGAGCGGCTCCTCGATGTATTCGCCAACCTCGATGTTGGGAACGACGTCGCGCGCCTCCGACAGCAGCGTCTGCTGGTCGGGCATCTGCAGGCCGGCCTCGTCGGGCACGACCAGCCACCGGCGAAACGCCTCGTGATCGCCCGTGTCGCGGTCGATCGCGACGCGGATGTCGACATCTTCTTTGTAGAGCTTCTTCATGGCGGAAGCCAGCGCGCTTTCGAGCGCGCCGAACACCACGTCGCGCGTGACGTTCTTCTCGCGCGCCAGCGCGTCCACCAACAATAGAATCTCGCGGCTCATCGCTTTTTGCCCCTGAAATTCAGAACCGGATCCAGCTTGGCACGCTCGACTTCATCGAGCGTGAACCGCAACACCTGGATTTCCCCTTCCTTTGCTTCGAATTCGATACCGAACGTCGCGGGTTCGGATCCCTTGTTTGCGCCATCCGCCGGGTCGGCCGGATCGGCTTCCGGCACGACCAGCGTGCCGGTGAACACCTTGCGGCCGTCGAACGGCTGGCGCAGCTTGACCTGCGCGCGTTCGCCGGCGAAACGCGTGAAATCCCTGGCGGTGCGCAGGGGCCGGTCGGTGCCGGGCGAGCCGACCTCCAGACGCGCGTAATCGATGTTCTCGACCTCGTAGACTCGCGACAACTGCCTGGATACGGCTTCGCAATCCTCGATGCGCACACCGCCTTCGCGATCTATCGTGACACGCAGCAGCCCCTGCCCGGCGCGTTCCACGTCGACCAGTTCAATCCCCATGCCTGCCAGGGATTGTTCGGTAAGCTGAAAAAGATCTGCCATGCCTCGTTATGCGCCCTCGTTCGTGATCGGCATGTTCTGCATGCCGCCATGCCCGCCTGCGGTCCGTCGCCCGGCACCTGGCCGACGGCTCGACGGATGCGAACCGGAAAACCAAAAAAAAATGGGCTGCACGGCCCAGCCCATTTTGCGACATCGCCCGGACCGCGCGCAGCTGCGCTGCAAAGTACCGAACGCTCGCCTGTTCTGTTGTCGGAGGACTCAACCGGAGAACCAGCCTCTGGGCACGGGTGCCGAAAGCCGCCTTTCAACCGGGGAACCCTCCCGCCATACACACCACCGGCAGCCCCCGCTGGCCATTGGAACATCGCGGGCCGCCCCATCGCGTAAGGTGGAAATCACTGTGGATAAAACCGGCTCGAAAAGTGCCTGTTCGTGCACTGGACCCTAAACGCGGTGTCTAGCCTGTAAATGTTAAGCCAAATCGGCCTTTTTTTCAAGTTGACACCGCCGTGACACCCCGGGGAGGGTCATCCGCGACCGCGGCGGGCACGCCCGCCTGCGCCGCCCAGGAACCCCAGGTGCGACTCGTGGGCCGAGGCGCTGCGGGGCTGGCGCTCATCCGCGCCGCCACGGGCCGGCCCCTTGCCGGCCTTGGGGCGGTTGCCGGGCTTGCCCTGGCGGCCGCGCTGCGCGCGGCCGGTGGCGGAGATCTCGCCGTCCTGCGGCTTGCGGCCCGCGGCCGGCTGCCCTCCCGGGCGCTGCGGCTTCTTGCCGCGCTTGCGGCCCGCGCCATTGGCGCGCTCGGGCGCGCCGTGAGGATGACCGTTGGGCAGGCCGCCCGCGAAGCTCAGGCCCGTGCCGTAGGGATCCGAAGGAAAGCTCTGCCCCACGCCCGGCACGCCGACCTTGCCGCCCTGAATCCGGCCCTTGCGGCCGATGCGGGCGCCATGCATGCCGTTCTGCTCGAGCGTGCCGAAACCGGGCGGCAAGGCGGCCTCGTGCGAGACGGGCTGGATGCTGCGCCGGCCCCGCCGCCCGCCGCCTTCGTCGTCGGCGCGGATCAGGCCTAGCTGGACCTGCAAGGCGGTCACCAATGCGGGATCCAGTTCCTCCCAGCGGCCGCGGCGCAATCCGCGCGGCAGGGAAATATCGCCGAAGCGGGTGCGCAGGAGCCGGCTCACGACCACGCCCTGCGATTCGAACATGCGCCGCACCTCGCGGTTGCGGCCCTCCTGCAGCGTGACGCGATACCAGCGATTGCTGCCGTCGCCGCCCAGATAGTCCAGGGCGCCGAAGGCGGCCATGCCGTCGTCGAGCTGCACGCCCTGCACCAGGGCCTCGCGCTGCTCATCGGTCATTTCGCCGAGCACGCGCACCGCGTATTCGCGTTCCTGGCCGTAGCGCGGATGCATGAGCCGGTTGGCGAGATCGCCGGAAGTCGTGAAGATCAGCAGGCCTTCGGTATTGAGGTCGAGACGGCCGATGGAGATCCATTTGCCGTTCTTGATCTTGGGCAGGCGCGAGAACACCGTGGCGCGGCCTTCCGGATCGTCCTGGGTGACGATCTCGCCGGCAGGCTTGTGATAGAGCACCACCCGGGGCGGTCGCGAGGCATGGCGGCGCTGCACCAGCTTGCCGTTCACGCGCACCTGGTCGTTGGGCGCCACGCGCTGGCCGATGTGGGCCGGCTCGCCGTTGACCGACACGCGGCCGGCCACGATCAGTTCTTCCATCTCGCGCCGCGAGCCGATGCCCGCGTCGGCCAATACCTTGTGCAGCTTGGGCATGACCGCTTCGCTGGCAAGGTACTTGCCAAGGCGGCGCTTCAGGTCGGGGGCCTTCTCGAGGTAGGCCAGCGCCTGTTCGGCCTCTTTCTCGGCCGCCCGCTGCGCCTCGGGGCTCAATTCCGGCAACGCCAGCTGGGCGGATTCGGACTCGACCTCGGCCTGCGGCTGCGCCTCGCGGTTCCTGGCGCCCTCGCGGCGCTGCGGCTTGGCTTTCTTGCCGTCGCGCGGCTTGCGGCGCGGCGGTTTGGCGTCCGCGGGAAACAGCGAGGCTTGCTCGCCTTCGGCGGCCGGCGCCGCCTCGGGCGCGGCCTCGGCCGGAGGCGCCGCCTCATCGGCGGGCCGGCGACGGCGGAAAGGCGTACGCAAATTCCGCCGCCCCCGGGCCTTTTCCTGCGCGGGCGCCCCGGTCTCCATCGGAGCCTCGGGCGCCTCCACGCTCTCGGCAGAGGGCATATCGTGCGTAGTGTCGTTCATGTATGGTCTTTGTTGCTTGTCTTCGTAACAGAGGACTCACCGTCCTCGGCACCGGACGCCGGCTCGGCGTCGGGCGACTGCATATCCGTGTCTTCGTGGCCGGCCTGGTCGGCCTGCGCCACCGCTTCCTGCATCCGGGCATCGGTTTGCGGCCCGGCGGGCGCCGCGGCCACATCGGCGCCGGGATCGTCCGCGCCTGGGCCGGCAACGTCGTCCGGCCCCGCTTCCCGGGCCATCCGGACGTCCTGATCATCGACCTCGACCGCCACGGTGCCGGTCTCGACGGTCGTTTCCATTTGTTCGTCGTGCGCGAAGCGCAAAGGCGCCTCGGTTTCGGCGCCCGAGCCATCGGCCCCGGCAACATCCGCCGCATCGGCCGGTGCCGCCGCTTCCGATCCGGCTGGCTCCGCCAGGTCATCGGCCTCTTCCGGCAGGCCGTCATCGGCCGCGGCATCACTCTCGGCCGGCTCGCCCGCATCCGCGGCAAGCTCGTCTTCGGCAGCGCCGCGCCGCTCGCCGGCGGCAGCGTCCGGCGCCTCGCCCTGCTCTTCGGCGCCCTCCGCCGGCACGGACTCGTCGTTGGCGGCGGTCTCGACCTCCAGTTCCACGTCCTGCCCGGGACCGTCCATGGCCAGCGACAAATCGCCCGAGCCATCCAGGCCGCTCAAGGCGGCCACGGACTCGGCCGATTCCAGCGGCGGCAACTCGTCGAGCGCCTTAAGGCCCAGATCGTCCAGGAAGTGACGGGTCGTGCCGAACAGGGCCGGCCGGCCCGGCGCGTCGCGATGGCCGATCACTTCGATCCAGCCACGGTCCTCGAGCGTCTTGATGACCTGGGAAGACACCGTGACGCCGCGGATCTCTTCGATGTCGCCGCGCGTGACGGGCTGCCGGTAGGCCACGATGGCCAGCGTCTCCATGACCGCCCGGGAGTACTTGGGCGGCTTTTCCGGGTTGAGCCGCTCGAGGTAAGGCCGCATGGAAGCGCGGCTCTGGAACCGCCAGCCGCTGGCCAGGGCCACCAGCTCGATGCCTCGATCGGCCCATGCCTGGTGTATGTCCTGCAAGAGGCCACGTATCGTATCGTTGCCGACTTCGTCGGCGAACAGCTTGCGCAATTCCGACAATTGCAACGGTTCCTGCGCGCACAACAGCGCAGTCTCCAGCACGAGTCTTGCCTCGCTGGTGTTCATGAGCGTGTGATCAAACGGGCGTAATCCGTATGGTTCCCAATACGGGTTCTGATTCTTAGAGCATGCGGCCTGGACGACCGGCCCGACCGACCTGCAGGGCGAGCTGGCGGAGTTCTACGTTATGCTGAACCGGCCTGTGATGATGCAAGAGCAGTTTCGGCACCGGATTCATGACCACCGGCATGGCCGCGCCGCACCTTGCCGGCGCGGGCGGTAGCTCTTACAGCGGTTCTTAGTGTAGCGTCTGACCGCGCTTGTCACAAGCTTTCAAAAAATGCCGCCTTGCGCGCGCCGCTCCGCGAGGGGCGACGCCGGCAACCATTGCGTCGAACTCGTCCATGTCTCTTTCCCGGCTCTGGAATTCCGCCTACTTCCTCTTGACCACCACGGTCCTGCTCTGGTCGGGCAACTTCATCGTCGGGCGGGCGGTCGACGGGATCGTGCCTCCCATCGCGCTGGCCTTCTGGCGCTGGGCCGGCGGCACGCTGATCCTGCTCGTGCTGGCCCGCGGGCACCTGCGCGCGGACCTGCCTGCCATCAAGCGGCACCTGCCCATGCTGCTCCTGCTGTCGCTACTGGGCATCGCGGGCTTCAACACCCTGGTCTACATCGGGCTGCACGGGACGACCGCCGTGAACGCACTGCTGATGCAGTCGGCAATCCCGATGGTGACGCTGCTCTTCTCGTTCCTGCTGCTGGGCCAGCGGACCTCGCTGCCGCAGATCGCCGGGGTGGCGATCTCGCTGGCAGGCGTGGCGACCATTGCGACCCGCGGCCGGCCACAGGACATCCTCGCGCTGGCGCTGAACCCCGGCGACGCGTGGATCGTCGCGGCGGTCACCGTCTGGGGGCTCTATACCACCCTGCTCACCAGGCGGCCAGCCATGCATCCGCTCAGCCTCCTGACCGTCATCTTCACGATGGGCGCGCTCATACTGCTGCCTTTCTACGTGCGCGAATACCTGCAGGGCGCGCGCATCGCGGCCGGCGTGCCCAGCGTGCTCGCCATCGGCTACGTGATCGTGTTGCCAGGGATCGTCGCCAACTTCTTCTACAACCGCGGCGTGGAACTCGTGGGCGCGGGCACCGCCAGCCTGTTCATCCACCTGATGCCGGTGTTCGGCACTCTACTGGCGGTGGCATTCCTGGGCGAGCGCGTCCACGCCTTCCACCTGGCGGGCATCATGCTGATCGGCGCCGGCATAGGCCTGGCCACGGCGGCACGGCGGCGCGCCGCGGCGAAAACCTCTTAAGAACGCGGGCCGGGCGGCTCAGGCCCGGAAATCGCCGGTGCCGAGCTGGACGATGCCGCTGGTTGGGGTGCCGGCGGTCTCGGCGGCGGCCGACAGGATCTCGTGCCGGCCACGATGGAAGGCTGCCAGGAGGGCATCCGGGGAGGCATCGGGTGCGCCGAAGTGCTCGCGCAGGACATCTGCCGAAATCTCGAACTCCTGGCTTTTGCGGCCCTCGAACCGGGCGGTGAAGCGAACGGCCCCGTCAAGCACGGCGGGCCGGACCTCTCTGGCAAGCTCCGTGGTCATAAGCCTGTCTCCGATAGTCTGAATCAAGGATCGATTCGCGCTTCGCGATCCTTGACTCTAGGCCCTGCGGCCGCCCGCGTCCACTGATACCGGTGTAATGCGAGGTATAAGCTGAAACCGCGGACTACTCACCGCGCCATGCAACGTTTCGTTGCATGTGCCGCGCCTGCCCGGCACAATCGCGGCTTTGCCGAATCGGCACGTCGCGCTCGTCGAGGGGAACCCGCATGGCCATGCTGGGGCTGAGAGGAAAATCATTGCTGGCTTTGCTGTTCGCCTGCGCCCTGGCGCTGATCCCGGCGGCGCTGCTCGCATGGCAGGGCATCAATGCGGTACGGGAGTATTTCGGCGTCGCCTATGCCCGCAACCACACGCTGCTCAACGAGCAGAAATTGCTGGCGCCCGTCATGCGCGAACTGGCGCTGGCCCAGCGCATGGCGGGCTCGACGCTGACCCTGGAGTGGCTGCGCGATCCCGGCGACGCCGCCAAGCGCAGCCGCTTCTTCCAGGAAGCGCAAGGCTACCAGCGCGACTTCAGCGACCATTCGTACTTCGTCATCGACGGCACGCCCTCGTATTACTTCAACGCCGCCGGCAGCCCCGTGGTCGAGACCGCCCGCTATACGCTCCGGCCCGACCAGGCCAAGGACGCGTGGTTCTTTTCCACCATGCAGGACACCTCGCCCTACGACATCCAGATCGACCTCAACCACGATCTCGGCGTCACCAAGTTGTGGTTCAACGTGCAGGTGCGCGACGGCGACCGCAAGCTCGGCATGATAGGCACCGGGCTGGACTTGCGCACGTTCCTCAAAGGTTTCCTGGAAGGCGTGGAACCCGGCGTGACGCCGGTGATTTTCGATCGCGAGGGCAATATCCAGGTCCACCCGGACCGCGAGCGCATTGCCTACAAGTCGATGCCCCCTGCGGAAGCCGCCCGCCGCTCGGTGCTGGGCCTGCTGGACAACGACTCCGAACGCTCGGCGTTCAAGCAGGCCATGGCCGACGCGTTCTCCAGCCCGGGCAGCGCCGTGTCGCTGTTCGCCGCGCAGAACGGCGCCAGGTCCGCCATCGCGGTGACCTATCTGCCTAAACTCCGCTGGTACGTCATGACCGCGGTGGACCTGAACGTGGCGCGGGTGGTCAATTCCCAATGGCTCACGCCGGCCCTGGTGTCGCTGCTGGCGGTACTCGCCCTGTTGCTGCTGGGCTTCGGCTACGCGGTCGAACGCCTGGTGCTGGCGCCCCTGCGGCGGCTGCAGCACACGGCCCAGGCCATGTCGGTGGGACGCTACGACGTCAGGCTGCCGGCCTACGGCCAGGACGAGATCGGCGAGCTGAGCCGGGCCTTCGGCGTCATGGCCGAAAAAGTCCGCTCGCATACCGAGGAGCTGGAGAGCCGGGTGCGCGAACGCACCCAGGCGCTGGAGGAAGCGAACCGGCGCATGGCCGCGACCCACAAGACCATCGACGACTCCATCGACTACGCCAGCCTGATCCAGCGCGCGATCCTGCCGGATCGGCAACTGGTGCAGTCCTTGGGGCCGCACCACTTCGTCCTGTGGAAGCCGCGCGATGTCGTGGGCGGCGACTTCTACGTCTTCCGGGCCGACGGCGAGAACTGCCTGCTGGGCGTGGTCGATTGCGCCGGCCATGGCGTCGCGGGCGCCCTCATGACCATGCTGGCGCGCGCCGCCATCGACCATGCCATCGCCGAAGCCGGCCCGGGCGATCCGGCCGCGATCCTGGCACGGACGGACGCCGCCATGCGGGCCATGCTGCGGGACGCGGAGCTTCCCCGCGCTCTGGCGACCAACATGGACGTCGGCCTCGCCTACGTGGACCGCGGGGCTGGACAGTTGCGTTTCGCCGGCGCAAAAATGGCGCTGTACGCAAGCAGCGCCGCGGAAATCGAGGAATACAAGGGGGGCCGCCGGGCCCTGGGAGAAAAACGCATCGGCCAGTACGCCAACATCACCGTACCGCTGGCCGGCCGCACGTTCTATTTCGTCACGGACGGACTGCTGGACCAGTCCGGGGGAGAGCACGGCTTCAGTTTCGGCAACCGCCGGCTGGTCGAGCTGCTGCGATCGGTGTCCGGACTGGCGCTCGACGCCCAGGCCCGCGCCGTTGCCCAGGCCTTGGTAGACTACCAGGGCCGGCAACCGCAGCGCGACGACATCACCGTTTTGTCATTCAAATTCGAGTAGGCCACCTTTGCGCGGAGTCACGATGGATTCGACCGACCTATTCGCAATGCGCGAAAGCTTCAACCGCGACCGTATCATGCTGTGCTTCAACGGCCCCATCTCGCGCAGCCTGATCGAGGAGATCGGCAATGCCCTGCGCAACTACCTGCAGGCCGAGCATGTGCAGCCTTCGGCGGCGATGGACGTATTCGGCGCCTATATAGAAATGACGCAGAATATCCGCCACTACGCCAGCTCCCACGGCTATGCCGAGCACGAGGCCACCGCCACGGTCATCGTCGCGAACAAGGAAGACGGCCGCCATGTGGTGTCGGCCGGGAACGTGGTCGAGACCGCCGACGGCCAGGCGCTGGTTGCGCGGATCAACGCCCTGGCCAGCCTCGACAAGGCGCAGCTCAAGGCCAGCTACAAGGAACAGTTGCGCAAGCCCCGCGACGCCGATGCCAGCAGCGGCGCCGGCCTGGGGCTGATAGACATCGCCCGCAAGGCCAGCGAGCCGCTCGCCGCGTCCCTGCGGGAAACCGGTTCCGGGCGGGCTTTCTTCAGCCTGCGGGCCGTCATTTGAGTAAAGAGTACCCAGCATGAGCAATTTGACGATATCGGGTAGCCAGTCCACGCCCGCCATCTCCGGCGATTGGGAAGCGGGCGTGCTTACCATGACCGGCGATTCGTATCCGGAAAACTCCTTCGATCTGTTCAACCAGGTCATAGACTGGGTCGAGCGCTTCCTGGCCGACGGCAAGCGTCCGCTGTCGCTCGAGCTGCATTTGCTCTACTTGAATACCAGCAGCGTCCGCGCGATCATGGACGTATTCGATCTGCTCGAAGACGCCCATGCCGCCGGCCACCCGGTTGCCGTCAACTGGCACTACGACCGGCGCAACGAGCGGGTGGCGGAACTGGCCGAGGAGTTCAGGGAGGACTGCACCTTTCCGTTCGCCATCGTCGCTCACGACTGACCCGCCGCCATGAAACGCGACACCGAGGACCTAGGCCGGCGCATCGAGCGCCTGCTGGCCACGCCGGAATACCTGGACCACCCGCTGCACGTGGCCCTGGGCCAGCTTTGGCATGCCTTCCTCGACCAGTCCGCCCGCCTGGAGCGCGTCACCCATATCTCCGACGGCTATCAGTCGCTGGCCAAGCAGCGCGAGAACGACCTCGATGAGCGATTCCAGAAGCAGCTTCGCAAATTGGAAAAACTGGCGCGCATCTCCGACCACTACCAGCGCATGATGCAGGACCTGAACGTAGCCTTGAGCGACGCGTCCAATCGCGACGTGCTGACGGGGCTGGCCAACCGCCGGCATCTCATGCACCGGCTCAAGGAGGAAAGCGAGCGCTCCTCGCGCTCCGGCCAGCCCTACACGGTGGCGATGCTGGACATCGATCACTTCAAGCTGATCAACGACACGCTGGGTCATGCGGCCGGCGATCGCGTACTGGTGGAGGTCGGCCGCATCCTGGAAGGATCGCTGCGCGAATACGACCTGTGCGGGCGCTGGGGCGGCGAGGAATTCATGCTGCTGCTGCCGGGCACCACGCCGGCGTCGGCCCAGGTCCTGGCCGAGCGGATCTGCCAGCGCATACGCGACCACGCCTGCGCGCCCGAGAACAACCTGTCCATCAGCGCCAGCGTGGGAATCAGCGCCTACCGCCACGGCGAACACTATTCGGAAACCGTCGAACGCGCCGACGCGGCCTTGCTGGAAGCCAAGCGCCGCGGCCGCGACTGCATCGTCCTGTCGGCAAGCTGAACGCCGCCGCGACTGCGTGGCCGGGCGGGCTGCTACCCTCTATAATCCCCACCGCGGTCCGCCACGACGGGTACCGCAAAGCCGGGCGCCACGATCCGGCCGAGCTGGAGGAGGCTCAGTTTCAACGGGCCATCGATGCACACCCAGCTTTTCCGCTTGTTCCCTGCGCTACGCCATCCCACCACCCGCAGCTTTGCGCTGCGCCTGGCCGCTGCCTCGCTGCTGGCGATGGCGGCCGCCAACGCCCTGTCCATCGCCAATCCCTGGTGGGCGGCCATGGCGGTATGGATGCTCGGCCAGCCCACGCGCGGCCTGCTGCTCGAACGCAGCCTGGCCCAGCTGCTCGGCACTCTGGCCGGCGGCCTTGCCGCCATCTTCCTGGCCACGGTCACCGGGGGCGTTCCCGCCCTGCTGCTGCCCGCCCTCGGCGTCTGGGTCGCCCTGTGCTGCGGCGCCAGCAATCTGCTGCGGCACCAGCGTTCCTACGGCGCCGCGCTGTGTGGACTGACCACCGCCGTGATCGTGGTGTTGACGGCAGGCACGCAGATCGACGCCACGGCCTTCGCCATTGCCCGCATGCTCGACAACGCGATCGGCATCGCCGCCTCGCTGCTCGTCGTCGCCTTGTGGAACCCGACCTCTCCCACGGCGGCCGTCGTCGAAAAAGCGCGCGCACTGGTGCGCGAGGCGCTGGTGCACACGGCGGCGACCATCGAGAACCGGCCGCTACCCGATACCCAGGCCCAGGCGCGCAGGCTGGTGGCCGCGCTGGCCGAATTGGACGCCACGGCCGAAGACTGCGCCGCCGGTTCGCTCTCCCACCGACGTCGCCTCAAGCCCATGCGCGCGCTGCTGGGTGCCCTGCTGGACCTGATCGCCATCGCACCCGCGCTCCGCCGGCATGCCGCGGCACTGCCCGCCGCCCTGCGCGAAGACCTGCAACAGCTCGAGGCCAGCCTGTACGACCTGGCCGACACCATCGAAGCAGGACGAGGCATGCCGCTGGCCATCGTGCGAACGGCAACGCGGCAATTGCGCGGCGCGGATCCGCTGTTCGACACCTGCCTCGACGACCTGGAACAAACACTGGCCAGCATCGCCGCGAGCTATCGCGACATGGCGGCGTCGCTTCCCGGCGTTGCGCCTTCCAGTCAGGTCAACGCGCTGCCCGCACGCCGGCCCGATTACGCCGGCGTGCGGCTGGCCGCATCGCGCGGACTCTCGGTCTGCTTCCTGGCGGCCGCGGCATGGCTGGCTTCCGGTTGGGAACCGATGCGCTACCTCATGCTCGGCAGCTGCATTTTCATTACGTTGTTCGCATCGGCCGACGAACCGGCTCCGCTCATGCGCCGGATACTGGTCGGCGCCGTCGCCGCCGCCGCGATCGCCTTCGCATGGCGCCTCGCCATCGCGCCCCTGCTGGAAAGCGCGTGGCTGTCGCTCGCGCTGACCGCTCCGCTCGTGCTTGCCGCCGCCGCGGTCCAGGCCGACCGCCGCACCGCATTCGTCGGCCTCGCGTTCAACATGCTGTTCGCGGTGCTGGCGCAACCGGTCAACGTCGCATCGACCGCCCCCTCCGCCATGCTGACGATCGAAATACTGCTGCTGGCGGGCATCGCCACAAGCTATGCCGTCTATCGATGGCTGATCCCCATGAGCACGCGCAGGCGCCGGCGGCACCTGCAGCGCGCGCTGCGCGCCGAAATCGCCGCCATCGCCCAGCGTGCCGACACGCCGCAGCGGGCCGCACGCCATCTCGCAAGGCTGCGCTTCCTGATATTGGGACTGGTGGCTCGCGCCGGCGGCGACGCCTCCACCGCGGACGGCGCCCTGGCGGCGCTGGCGCTCGGCCACGCACTGCTGCGCATGGGCACCCTGCTCCAACAGCGGCCCGATGCGGCCGAAACGCCGTGGATACGCCGCGCGCTGCAAGCCATGAGCAAGCCCCTCGCCGCGCCCCACGATGCCGGGGCGGCGCTGCAAGGCTATGCCAGCGAACTGCGCGCCACCGATGCCGCCGCCTTGCCCGCCGCGCGCTGGCTGGAAGAAGCGGCCGCGTGCCTGGTTGCCCACGCCGCGTTTTTCTCCAGCGCCACATCGCGCCTCGAATGGCCGCGCGCCGCACCGATGCTGTCGCCTACAGGCGGCTCCGCCGGACGGCACGAGCGCGCATGAATGTCACGTGTCTCTGGGTCGATTTGCATCGGGAAGATCGCAGGTATATAATTCATTTACTCAGACGCGGGGTGGAGCAGTCTGGCAGCTCGTCGGGCTCATAACCCGAAGGTCACAGGTTCAAATCCTGTCCCCGCAACCAATCTAAAAGCAGCCCCGATTGCATACGCATCGGGGCTGTTTGTTTTGTGCTCTCGAGCAGGCGTCTCGCATCACGCTGATCGGATACCGAAAAATGTCGAGCAGCAATTCGCCCGACCGTTTTTTCCATCGAACGCGCACAGCCCATGCCTTGTCCCCGAAATACGTGGACACAGGCATTGATGCATCGATGCCTGCGTGGGCCTCAGAACTCGGCCGGACTGATGGTAGCAGTACGCATGTTCCCGTTGCGCACCTTGTAGATAGTCATGGTCAGCGTGGTGTACTGGGTACTCTGGTAGCCCGGAATTTCCTGGAGGTAAAACGACTCCGTTCTGGATAGGCTGCCCGTGTCCAGGGACATGTACCGGACGTCATAGTGGCCGGCGTCTACATTCGCCAGCGTGAACTGCTGCCCCGCGGGAATATAAAAATGGCGGACGCTCGTCCAGCCCGATCCCGCCAGATGGTTGAGCTTTCCAAAAATAGCCGTGCCGCTTTGCGTGTTGTCGATGGTCACCGTCGACAGGCCGCGGTTGCTCAGAATCGGATAGTCCCTGACATAGCCTGCTGCAGCGGGCCAAGGCTGCCCGTTCGGGGCCAGCAGCGGCGGTGCGTATGCCGGCGGGGCGGGCTCTGCCTGCACGGGATCTGCCGAAGAGTACGGCACGCGCGCCGGTCCTTTCTTCGTCGGCATGGCCAGGTAGTAGATGCCTATGAGCACGGCAATGATCAGCCCCCACGTGACGGCCCGTCCTCGCGGCTTTTCGCCGCTGTCCCGGCGTCTTGATGAGGTGGCGGCGCGGGCCGGCCGGCCTCCGGTCTGTCCCTGTGGAAAATGCGGGTGCGCATCTTTCTTCCCAGCCTGGCTTTGCCGGGCCATATCCGCTTCATTGGCTGCAATCCATTCGTCGTGCTCTCGCCGCCTGTCCGGATCCGACAGCACTTCGTATGCGGCGTTGATGAACTTCATTGCCCTTGCAGCGGCAGCGTCCCCGGGGTTTCTGTCGGGATGGTATTTCTGCGCGAGGATCTTGTACGCCGCGCGAATGACTTCCGGGGGCGCATTTCTCGCCACCTTCAAATTGTCGTAGTGGGTGTGAAGGCGGTCACTCATTGCAATCTCGAATCAACTTCTTACCGGGCAAATAATTCGTTACAGGAGCCCTAAAAATTTTTTGGCCCTGGGAAGCGACTCAAATATATCCCATCCGTCCCCTCTGTCCCTGGCTTGTCAGCCGGGAGGTCGGCTGGCTTGATTATTTTCCTGGGAAGCGATGTGCGCTGCATCCGATAGGGTCGGCATTGCTGGCGAGCAGAATGCCGCGACAATCTGCCGCCATGCCGTCGACATGTCGCGACGGCGCTCCGCTCCACCTGCTACCGCGATGAGGAATCGCGGCTCTCCTGCGTCCCCGCGCCGCGCCGGTTGTCCGGTTTCGCGGCCTGGTCCGGACCGGTCGTGCTCGGCTTGTTGGCGGCAGGGTCTTTGCCGCCGCGGCCGGCTCCCTCGGGGATGCCCGAACGCATGCCGCCGGTCTGTGCCCCCGAAGGAAGTTCCTGGGCGCCCTTCTGTTCGGCGCCGCGGTCGTGGGTCTTGCCGTGGCCTTGGGTCGGCTTGGCGGCGTCGACCGCCTTGTCGGTGCGGCTGTCGTTGGCCAGGGCAAGCGGCGAGGCCAGGGATACGACCGCGCAAAGAATGAAATGGGTAGCTCTCATGACGCCTCCATGGTGTGGTGGCGTCGTGCAGCAATAGGCGTTCCCGGCCTTTGCTTCCCGCGGCCTCGCCGGGGCGTTCCTTCACGCCGCCAGCGCGACCTTTTCCCTCCCCTTCAGCCCCAGCATCGCCCGCGCCTCATCGGGGGTTGCGATTTCCAATCCGAACGACTCCAGTATCCCGCGTATCTTGCTCACCTGCTGCGCGTTCGACGTGGCCAGCTCGCCCGGCCCCACCGACAGGGAGTCCTCGAGTCCGACGCGCACGTTGCCGCCCATCAGCGCGGCCTGCGTGACCATGGGCATCTGGTGACGGCCCGCGGCAAGCACCGACCACTGGTAGGCATCGCCGAACAGTTTGTCGGCGATGCGCTTCATGTGGACGAGATTCTCGGGATCGGCGCCGATGCCGCCTAGCACGCCCAGCACGAACTGCAGGAAGATCGGCCCGCGCACGAGCCCGCGGTCCACGAAATGCTTGAGGTTGTACAGGTGGCCCACGTCGTAGCACTCGAATTCGAAACGCGTGCCGTGCGCCTGGCCCAGGCGCTCGAAGATGGTCTCGATGTCGGCGAAGGTGTTGCGGAAGATGGCGCTGCGCGTCTTCTCCAGGTGTTCGCGCTCCCAGGCGAAGTCGAAGGTCTTCATCTTGTCGAGCACCGGGAACAGGCCGAAGTTCATGGAACCCATGTTGCACGAGGCCATTTCGGCGGAGGCGTCGATGGCGCCCGCCAGGCGCTGCTCCAGCGTCATGGTGTGGGAGCCGCCGGTGGTGATGTTGATGACGGCGTCGGTTTCGGCGTGGATGCGCGGCAGGAATTGACGGTAGATCTCGGCTTCGAAGGCGGGTCTCCCGTCGGCCTCATGGCGGGCGTGCAGGTGCAGGATGGCCGCGCCGGCCCGGGCCGCGGCGATGGCCTGGTCGGCGATCTGCTCGGGCGTGACGGGCAGGTGGGGCGACATGCTGGGCGTGTGCACCGATCCGGTGACGGCGCAGGTAATGATGACTTTTCTGGGCACGGCTGGCTCCTTGCTGGACATCACGCCGGTTCGGCGACGACGCGGTTTTCGATGTGGCCGATGCCGTCGATTTCGACGCGCATCACGTCGCCGACCCTGAGGAACGAGGGCGGGTCCATGGCGGCGCCTACGCCGGACGGGGTGCCGGTGGCGAGGATGTCGCCCGGCTCCAGCGTCATGACGGTGGAGAGGTAGGCGATCTGCTCGTAGATGCTGTAGATCATCTCGCCCGTCCTGGCTTCCTGGCGCGTTTCGCCGTTGATGCGCATGCGCAGGGTCAGCGCCAGCGGATCGGGCACTTCGTCGTCGGTGACGATCCAAGGCCCGATGGGGCCCGTGGTGTTGAACGACTTGCCCAGCGTCATGGTGGCCGAGCGCCGCTGCCAGTCGCGCACCGAGACATCATTGCAGACGAGATAGCCGGCGATGACCTCGCGCGCCTTGTCGGCCGGCACGTGGCGGCACCGGGTGCCGATCACGACGCCCAGCTCGGCCTCGTAGTCGAGCTTGTCGGAGACGCGCGGCATGTGGACCGGATCGTAGGGTCCGTTGATGCAGCTGACCTGCTTGTTGAACCAGACCTGGCTGTCGGGCACCTCGACGCCGGCGCGCTTGGCCTCGACCACGTGCTTGCCGTAGTTCATGCCGATGGCGAGGTATTTGCTGGGATTGGGCACCGGGGCCTCGAGCCTGACGTCGGCCAGCGGATAGCCGGGAGCGAGTTGCGGGTCGACGGCGGCCGCCCGCTGCAGCATGGCGCGCCCGCCGGCCAGCAATTCGCGCATGGTGCCCGGCAATGAGGAATCGGCCGCGGCAAGGTCGACGACGCGCGCGCCGGCGACCTTGCCGATGGAGGTCCTGCCGCGGTGGGAGAAAGTGACGAGTTTCATGAATGCCTGCTCAAGCGTGTGAAGAAAACGGTCCTGCCAATGCCTGCGCCAGCGCGTCCGGCGGCTGGTGCCCCCAGTCGCTGATGCGGTCGTATTCGCGCACGTCGCTCCAGTCGTCCCCCACGGTGCGCCCGGTGGCGCCGATCTCGACGCGCCACCTGTCCGGGCTGACGCTGTAGAAGCTCACCATGCCGTCGTTGGCGTGCTGGCCAAGGGCATTGGCAAGCGGGGTGCCGGTACGCAGGGCGCGGTCGTAGGCCATGCCCACGCTGCGCACGTGCGCCACTTCGAAGTTGATGTGATGCAGGCGCTGCGACACGTCCGCGCCCGGCAGGAAAGCAATGGCCAGCGAGTGGTGGCGCGGATTGCAATGGAAGAACGAGACGTGCATCTCGGTCCCGCCCATGGGCAGGCGCAGCCAGTCCGAGAGCGCGAGCCCGAGTCCCACCAGGGCGAAACGGCGCGCGGCCTCGTATTCGTCGGCGGTGCCGACCACGAAGACGAAGTGCCCGAATCCCTGGCCGCGGGTGACGAAGCCTTCCGGATAGTGCGGACTGGAAAACGGGGTGGCCGCCTCCTCCAGCCCGGTCACCCATTCCAGCGGCACGCCCCACGGCGTCTCGACCACGGCCAGCTCGCGTACGCGCCGCGCCCGCCTGGCCTCCGGGGCGCCAGCGGCAACGCGCCAGCCCTGCCCGGACAGGCGCTCCAGCACCTGGTCGTACACGCGCGCATCGGCCGCCTCGAACCCCATGCAAACCGCGTCGCCGCGCGCGCCCTCGCGCACCCAGACGCGCTGCGCCTTGTGGTCGAGGCGCCAAGTGGCGGCGCCATCGGATGCCGCTTGGCCGGGCATCAGGCCCACCACCTCGGTCAAATAGCTGCCCAGCCGGGCCGGATCGGTGCTTTCGATGCCGATATAGGCCGCTTCGAGTCCCCTGTGCACGTCGGCCTCCTATTGCTGTACCGGCTGGGCGTTGACGTCGCGCAGCACCTTTTCCCAGCGCATGCGCTCATCGCGCCAATAGGTTCCGAACGCCTCGACCGACATGGTCTTGGGATAGACCCCGAGCGTGTCCAGCTTGTCGATCACATCGTTCTCGGCCAGCACGGTCGACAGGTCGCGATTGACCCGCTCCACGGCCTGCCGGCTGGTTCCCTGCGGCGCGACGACGGCGAACCAGCCGTTGATGACGAGCGACGGATAAGTCTCCGAGGCGGCCGGCAGGTCGGGCCGCTTCGCCACGCGGCCCTCCGAGAACATGGCCACCGGCTTGAGCCGCCCGCCCTTGATCATGGGCTCGATGGGCGGCACACCGTCGATGAGCATCTGCGCATCGCCGCCGACGACGGCCGAGATGCTCTGGGCGCTGCTGGCGAAAGGCACGGCGCGCAAAGGCACGCCGCTGGCGCGAGACAACATGTCGGCCGCCAGGTTCGGCACCGAGTACAGGAAGGTCGTCGCCACCACGAAACTGTCCGGCTGCCTGCGCGCCATCGCCAGCACGTCGGCAAGCGAATTGGCCGGCGACGAGGCGCTCACCGCCGCCATCATCGGACTGAGGCCGACCATCGCCACCGGCTGGAAATCCCGCACGATGTCGACCTGGGAGCTCTTGTACATGTAGGGGGTGAGCGTGAGCACCGAGGCCGGCGTGAAGACGAACATGTGATCGTCCCGCTCGGCGGACTTGACCGCCGCCAGGCCCACCAGGCCGCCCGCCCCCGGCTTGTTCTCGACGATGACCGGTTGCCGCCAGATCTTGGAGAGCTTGTCGCCCAGCATTCTTGCCATGATGTCGGGCGCCGTCCCGGCCGCCGCGGGCAAGACCATGCGCACCGGCCTGGATGGCCAGTCCTGCGCGGCATGCGCCGCTGGCCCGGCCAGGCAGGCCGCCGCCAGCGCGAGGCCTGCCGCGCTCCATCTGCGTCGTTGCGTGTTCATCGTTGTCTCCTGGTTTTATCGGGGAATGGGAAAAACGCCGCCTCAGACTGGAACGAGCGCACGCCCCGCCGCGACCTCCAGCGCGGCGCATCCCGCCAGGGGATCGTTGCCGCGCCAGGCGACGTACTGGTCGGGCCTGATCAGGACCAGGTCGGCGCCGTACAGATCCCGCAAGCCGTCGGCCTCCGGGGCCACGACGGTCAGCGGGATGCCGACCCCGGCCGCCTCTCGCGCGACGGTCGATGCCGCTTCGCGCGCGGCCGGACGGGTCGCCAGCAGCGTCAGGCCGCGCAAGGCGAAATGGTCGAACAGCGAAGCGCCGGGCCCGCGGCCTTCCTCCAGCCACACGTGGGGCGCACGGCATCCGGGACGCGCGCTGGGCACGTAGCGCGTCGAATCCCAGCCGGCATCCGCGCCGCGCGCTTCGTGCGCCAGTACCGGCGACTGCTCGTAGCGGCTCCCCAGCACGACGCCCAGCGAATCGAACTCCTGGCGCTTGGTGGCGCCTATGATCCGGGCCGCTTCGAGCCGAGCGGCTTCTCCGGCCGGCCCGTCGTCCTCCAATCCGTCGCGCCACAGGCTTGCCGAGCTGTGTCCGAGGTTCTCCACCGACTCGTCGACCACGCGGCGATGCACCGGCCGCCGTTCGGCCTCGTAACTGTCCAGCAAGGCCGGCCCTCCCCATCCCGCGAGGACCGCCGACAGTTTCCATCCCAGGTCGACGGCGTCGCCTATGCCCATGTTCATCCCATGGCCGCCGAAGGGCGGATGCAGGTGGCAGGCGTCGCCCGCGAGGAATACGCGGCCGTCGCGATAGCGTGGGGCGATCAGGCGATGCGCGGTCCACTCGTCCCGGTGGCGGATGTCCACGTCGATGTCGAGCCCCAGCGCGGCGCGGATCAGGGCGCCGATGTCGTCGCCCTCGGTCCGGCGCGCATAGCCGAAGGTCCATAGGTCATTGCGGTCGAGCGGCGCGACGACGGCGGGCGCCTCCGGGTTCACCAGCCAATACATGACGGCCGGCCCCAGGGCATGCATGCTTGCCAGCCCTGGCGCGTGGAAGATGACGTTGCGGTGATGGGAAAGCGGCGAGACGCCTTCCATCCCTATGCAAAGGCGCGCGCGCACGGTGCTGCGGGCGCCATCCGCCCCCACGAGATAGGAGGCCCGCACGCGCCGCCTGCCGTCCTCGGTTTCAAGCTCCGCCTCGACGCCTTGCGCATTCTGCGTAAACGCCTCGAGCCGCGTCGAGAACCGCACCGCGACCCCGGGCAGGCTCTCGGCATGCGCGCGCAGCGCGTCCTCGACCTTGTATTGCGGTATCCACTGCGCATGCTCGGGGAAACGGTCGTCCCGCGCGGGAGCGCAATAGAACGCATTGCGAAACCGCGCCAGTTCGCGTCCGGCCAGGCGAGTGGCGAATACCACGTCCGACGGATAATCCACGCCGAACGGCGCCGCTAGCGCAAGCTTGGCGGCCACGCCCCAGCGGCGCATCAGTTCGCGCGAACGCACGTTGGTCGTCTTGGCGCGCGGCGCCAGGCCCACGCGATCGTGCTGTTCGACAACCAGGCAGCGCCGCCCCTGCATTCCCAGCTCGATCGCCAGCGCCAGTCCTACCGGCCCCGCCCCGACGACCAGCACGTCGGTATCCAGCACCGTGTCTCCCGCCATGAGGTTCCCCCTCTTTGAGTTGACAGCAGCTTAGGCATTCGGCGAAGCTCTGGAAAGATCATTACCTTGATAGAGGTTATGAATAAATCGGATAACCAGGAACCGCAGATCGCGGACCTGCGCGCCGTGCTGGCCCTGATCGAGGACGGCACCGTCACGCGCGCGGCCCGCCGGCTCGGACTGACGCAGTCGGCGCTCAGCTATCACCTGGACCGCATGCGCAAGCGCTTTGCCGATCCGCTGTTCGTGCGGGTGGGCAATCGCATGGCGCCTACCCCGTTCGCGCAGCGCCTGGCCGAACCCGCCTCGCGGGTGCTGCGCATCGTCGAAACCGAGATTTCGGGCCTCACGCGTTTCGATCCGGCGCAGACCGAGCGGGAATTCCGCATCGGCGTGAACGAGATCGGCGCCATCGTCCTGGTGCCCAAGCTCATGAAGCGCCTGTCCGAAGTCGCGCCGCGGGCGAGCCTGGCGCCCATGCCGATATCGGCCGACACGATGGCGGCGGCGCTGGAATCCGGCGAGCTCGACGTAGTGGCCGGCCACATCCCGCGTCCCCAGGCGGCCCTGATGCAGCAGCATCTCTACCGGCGCGCCTACGTCTGCGTGGCCCGCAAGAACCACCCTCGCATCGGCAGCGCCATGACGCTGCGCCAATTCTGCGAAACGCCCCAGGTCCAGACCCCGTCGGTGCCCATCACGTTCGCGTGGATCACGGACGAGTTGCGCAAGCATGGCCTGCAATGCGTGATCCGGCTGACGACCGAGCACGTGGCGGCCATTCCCTTCATCGTCGCGGCCAGCGATCTCATCGCCATCATCCCCGAGGAGGTCTACGAGCTCTTCCGCCCCATCGCGCCGATCAAGAAGGTCGGCCTGCCGCTGAAGATTCCCGCTATCGACGTGCACCAGTACTGGCATTCGCGCGTGGCGGGCGATCCGGCCAACCAGTTCCTGCGCGAACTGGTCTACGCGGTGGGCTGCGAACGCCAGCCGGGCGTGCCACGCGCCGCGCCGCCGGGCCGATCCTCGAGGTAGCCCCTATAATGCGCACGGCGATGCCGCGCGCGAGGCGTCTCACCGCGCCGGCGGCCCCTCTCGGCGACTGCGGGCATACCCCCATCCATGCATCGGCGCCGGGCCAGGTTCCGTATACTTGTCGCTGGAAATCCGCGGATTTCCCGTAATCGCCGGGGCGCAGCGCCGCCTCCGCCCTCTGGACACGCCATGACCGCTTCTCCACGCGCCCTCACCTACTTCCCGGCCCCGCGCTCCCAACGCTACTGCTCCCAATGCGGCAGCCTGCTGACCCGCCGCATCCCCGAGGACGACAACCGCGAACGCGACGTCTGCGACCACTGCGGCGCGATCCACTACCAGAACCCGCGCATGGTGCTGGGCACCATACCCGTGTGGGAAAAGCAGGTCCTCCTGTGCCGCCGCGCGATCGAACCGCGCCACGGTTACTGGACCCTGCCGGCGGGCTTCATGGAACTGGGCGAGACCACGGCCCAGGGCGCCGCGCGCGAAACGCAGGAGGAAGCGGGAGCCCGCATCGAGATGGGTCCGCTGTTCGCGGTCCTGGACATTCCCCATGTCGACCAGGTCCACATCTTTTACCTGGCGCGCCTGACCGACCCCGAATTCGAGCCCGGCCCCGAAAGCCTGGAAGCGCGCCTGTTCGACGAGAACGACATTCCCTGGGACGATCTGGCGTTCCGTTCGGTCTCCACCGCGCTCAAGCTGTTCTTCGCCGATCGCGAGCGCGGCACGTTCCAGGTCCACAGCGATACTCTGCTGCGCGGCCCCGAGCCCGTGCCCGCGATCCCGACGCCCGCCCCTTGAGCCCCTCGCCGTCACGTCCCGGCATGCCGGCCCTGCTCGGGCCGGATACGCCCTTCCCGCCGCTCGAGCACGCGCTGGAAGATCCGCCCGGGTTGCTGGCGGTCGGCGCCGATCTCTCCATCGAGCGCCTGCGCATGGCCTATGCGCGCGGCATTTTCCCCTGGTACCTGCCGGGCGAACCCATCCTGTGGTGGAGCCCGGACCCGCGCATGGTGCTGTTCACCGACCGCTTCGCCCCCTCGCGTTCGCTGCGCAAGAAGCTGCGGCAGATCGAGCGCAACCCGGCCGTCGACGTTCGCGTCGACACGGCGTTCGACGAGGTGATGCGCGCCTGCGCGGCGCCGCGCAGCGACGAGCGGCCGGCCACCTGGATCACCGTCCCCATGCAACGCGCCTATCGCGAGTGGCACCGCCGCGGCGAGGTCCACTCGGTGGAGACCTGGATCGACGGCAAGCTGGCCGGCGGACTGTACGGCGTGGCCCTGGGACGGATGTTCTACGGCGAGTCCATGTTCACGCGCGCAGCCGACGCCTCGAAGATCGCGCTCGCCTACCTGGTGCGTTTCTTGCGGCGCCATGGCGTGGACATGATCGACTGCCAGCAGGACACCCGGCATCTCGCCTCGCTGGGCGGGACGGTCATCCCGCGCGCAGAATTCGAGCGGCTGATTGTAAAATCCGCCCGCATGCCCGATCTTCCGTGGCGATCGGGCAGGCTGCGCCCCGACGGCGAAATCGTCGACCTGGACGCACCTTACGCTGCGGCCGATTCCGGCTGAACCGCGCATGACGCATCTTCGAGAACTCCCCTTCGCCGCGCTGCAGTTCTATGCGACCGCCCCCTATCCGTGCAGTTATCTGGGGGATCGCATGGCCCGGTCGCAAGTGGCCACGCCCAGCCACCTGATCAACGCCGACGTCTATTCCGAGCTGGTGCGCATGGGCTTTCGCCGCAGCGGCGTCTTTACCTACCGGCCGCACTGCGACGGCTGCCGGGCCTGCGTGCCCGTGCGCGTGCCGGTGAACCGGTTCCGCCCCAACCGCACCCAGGCGCGCACCTGGAAACGCCATGCCGACCTCCAGGTGTTCGTGGCCGAGCTGGCCTACTCCTCCGAGCACTACGCGCTCTACCAGCGCTACCAGTCGACACGCCACCGCGGCGGCGGCATGGACCAGGACAGCCGCGAGCAATACGCTCAGTTCCTCCTGCAAAGCCGGGTCAATACGCGGCTGGTCGAGTTCCGCGACCAGCAGGGCCGGCTGCGCATGGTCTCCATCATGGATATCCTGTCCGACGGATTGTCGTCGGTCTACACCTTCTTCGACCCGGACCTCAAGGGGAGCCTGGGCACCTGGAACATCCTCTGGCAACTGGAACAATGCCGGCTGCTGGAACTACCCCATCTCTACCTGGGATACTGGATAGAACAAAGCCCGAAGATGGCCTACAAGGTGAACTTCCAGCCCATAGAAATGCTCGTCAACGGCGAATGGCGCGAATATGCCGGCCCATCGGCCTGCGGCCCCGCCGTCATCGATACCTCGCGCCTGCAAGCGTCCACCCGCCACGGCCATCGCGACGATGCGCCGTCCTCCTCCACCTGATCCCTACCTGCTGATGTCCGCGTTTTTCCAAGCCTATCCGCTGCTGCGGCCCGCCCTGTTCGCCCTGGAACCCGAAACCGCCCATACCCTGACCCTGTCCGCGCTGCAACGCGTGCACGACCTGGGATTGACCCGCCGCACGCCCGCGCCGGGCCGTCCGGTCGAGCTCATGGGGCTTGCGCTTGCCAACGGCGTGGGCCTGGCCGCCGGCCTGGACAAGAACGGGTCGCATATCGACGCCCTGGGGGGCCTGGGCTTCGGCTTCATGGAAATCGGCACTGTCACGCCGCGCCCCCAGTCGGGCAATCCGCTGCCCCGCCTGTTCCGGCTGCCCCGCGCCGAGGCGTTGATCAACCGCATGGGCTTCAACAACGAAGGGCTGGACGCCTTCCTCGCCAATGTCCGCAGCAGCCGCTACCGTGCACGCGGCGGTATCCTGGGCCTGAACATAGGCAAGAACGCGGATACGCCCATCGAGAAAGCGGCCGACGACTATCTCGCCGGCCTCGCGGCGGTCTATCCGCATGCCGACTACGTCACCATCAATATCTCTTCGCCCAACACCAAGAACCTGCGCAGCCTGCAAGGCGCGGACGAGTTGTCGGAACTGCTGCGCCAGCTCGGCGAGGCGCGGGACGATCTTGCCGCACGGCATGGCCGGCGCGTTCCGCTTGCCGTCAAGATCGCGCCGGACCTGGACGAGAGCCAGATCGACGCCATTGCCGAACTCCTTCCGCGCCACGGTATCGACGGCGTGATCGCCACCAACACTACCTTGTCACGCGCCGCGGTCCAGGGCTTGCCCAACGCCGGCGAGGCCGGCGGATTGTCCGGCACGCCCGTGCGCGAGATGTCTCTGCGCGTGATCGAACGCCTGCGGCGCCGCGCCGGACCGGCGCTCGCGATCATCGGCGTGGGCGGCATCCTCGACGGACGGCATGCGGCCGACAAGATCGCGGCGGGCGCCGATGCGGTCCAGCTTTATACGGGACTGATCTATCGCGGGCCGGCCCTGGTCGGCGACTGCGTGGCGGCCCTGTCGGTAGGCCGGTAGCGGACCGGCGGCGCCCCGCTGCCGGGTCCTGCGCGCTGCCGGTCTCCGGCATGCGTCCGCAGCTTTCATGCTGCGACGCAAAAACCCCTTGCTTTGGCGTTATAATTGCCCTACAAGAAATGGACTGCTGCAACGCGGCAAGTCCGCCCATGCCCGGTGTAATCATGCTTACAACATTTCACCATATGGGATAAACTAGCGTCATCGCGTAGAGACTCATTCACGACATGCCAAGAGTCATGACCTCCGAGGCAGCGGCTTTCGCCCCTCCCTCCGCGGCTCCCGCGCCGCAGATCGCCATCCAGGTGCTCGAACGCACCATGCATCTGCTCGATGCCCTCGCCCAGCATCCCGATCCGGTCAGTCTCAAGGAGCTCGCCCAGGCGACGGGCCTGCACCCTTCTACCGCGCATCGCATCCTGAACGACCTCGTCGCAGGACGCTACGTCGACCGCGTGGAAAGCGGCATGTACAGCCTGGGCATGCGGCTGCTCGAGCTGGGCCATCTGGTCAAGGGCCGCCTCAACGTGCGCGATGCCGCCATCGCGCCCATGCGCACGCTGCATCGGCTCACCGGACAGACCGTCAACCTGTCCGTTCGCCAGGGCGACGAAATCGTCTATATCGACCGCGCCTACAGCGAGCGTTCGGGCATGCAGGTCGTCCGTGCCATCGGCGGCCGCGCGCCGCTGCACCTGACCTCGACCGGCAAGCTCTTCCTTTCGGCCGACGACCCTCGCCAGGTCCGTTCCTATGCATTGCGAACCGGCCTGCAGGGCCACACCGCCAATAGCCTGACCGAGCTTGCCAAGCTCGAACGCGAGCTCGAACAGGTGCGCGCCAAAGGCTTCGCGCGCGACAACGAAGAACTCGAGATGGGCGTGCGCTGCATCGCCGCGGGCATCCACGACGACACCGGCAAGTTGATAGCCGGGCTGTCCATCTCGGCGCCCGCCGACCGGATGCAGGACGGCTGGATCGAATCTCTGGTCGAAACCGCCGGGCAGATTTCGGACGCGCTGGGTTACGAGCCGTAGGGGTTCACCCCCTGGCGGCCTACGGCCGTCCTCGCGGAGGCAATGCGGGCGGACTGGCGAGCCAGACCCGCCTTATCCTGGGGTACTACCAGGCTGGAAAGGAGTGGCGGTCTGCTTGCTTCACAGCGCGCCGATCTCGCGCTGGACCCACTGGCGGATACGCTGGGCGTCGGCGGTGCGGGTGAGCGAGCCCACGGAGTCGAGCAGCACGATAGCCAGGTCGCGGCCGCCGATGTTGGCGAGCATGACCAGGCATCGGCCGGCCTCGTTGATGAAGCCGGTCTTGGACACCGTGATGTTCCAGTCGGGCCGCGCCACCAGGCGATTCGTGTTGCGGAAGGTCTGCTGCCGCCCTCCCACTTCGACCGCGTACTCGGTATCGGTGGTGTAGTGGCGGATGAGCGGACGCTGCGCCCCTTCGCGCATGAGCTTGACGAGATCGCGCGCGCTGGAGACGTTCTCGCTGGACAGGCCGGTGGGCTCGACGTAGTGCGTGTCGTGCATGCCCAGCAATGCGGCCTTGGCGTTCATGGCCTGCACGAAAGCCGTCAGCCCGCCCGGATAGTTGCGGCCCAGGGCATGGGCGGCACGGTTCTCGGACGACATCAGCGCGAGGTGCAGCAGGTCGGCGCGCGAGAGCCGCGTGCCGACGGCCAGGCGCGAATGCGTGAATTTATGGGTATCGATGTCGTCGGACGTGATCTCGATCATCTCGTCCAGCGGCTGGCCGGCATCGACCACGACCAGCGCGGTCATGAGTTTGGTGATCGAGGCGATGGGAGCGACCGCGCCTTCGTTCTTGGCGAACAGCACGTCGGACGAAGAGAGGTCCTGCACGAACGCCACGCTGGAGCGCAGCGCCAGGTTGCCATCGGCGTCCTCGAGCGACGACGAGGGGCCGTACGACGCGTGGCGGATGCTGGCGGCAGCGACTTCCTTGCTGGAGGCTCGCTTGGCGGACCGCTTCTTCGCGACGGCGTGGCGCGTGGCCGCGGCCGTCTTGGTCGCCTTGGAGGACTTGGCGGACTTGACCGATTTGGAGGACTTCGCCTTGCTGGCCGTCACCTTCTTGGCCGGCTTGGCCTTGGAGGCGCTTTTGGTGGTGGTGGAAGCCGCCTGGACAGCAGGAATGGCACCGGGAAGGACGAGACTGGCCGTTAGCGCGCAGAGCAACGAGACCGACACAATACGTTTTCTGATGCGCGCCATGTTTCCTCCAGTAACGACTCGGCCCAGGCGTCGCAGCTTATCAGATTTTTGCTCAAAAATCTCTATTAAATTAACGACTTAGCGCACTTATTTTAAGTCGTAATTTAAAAGCTACGGCAAGAATTACAAAAAGGCCGGAAAAGCCCCCGGGCCAGCGCCAAAAAAAGCGGCAACCCGTTGCTCGCGGGTTGCCGCCACGCCTTGGAGCCGCGGGCTCAATCGGCGTAGACACCTGCCTTCTTGATGACCGCGCCCCACTTGGCGGTCTCGGACTTGACCAGCGTATCGAGCGCGGCCGGCGTGGCCTTGTCGGCCAGGACGATGGCGCCGAGCTCGTTCATGCGCTGCTTGAAGGCGGGGTCGTCCAGGCCGGCCTTCAGCGCGCTTTCGAGCTTGGCCACGATGGCGGGCGACGTACCCTTGGGCGCCCACAGGCCGTGCCAGATGCCCACCGAGAAATCCTTCAGGCCGGACTCGTCCAGCGTGGGCAGGTCGGGCAGGCTCGGCACCCGGGTCTTGCTGGTGACGGCATAGGCCTTGACCTTGCCTGCCTTGATCTGGCCGGTGGTATTGGTGGTCTGGTCGCACATGAAGTCCACCTGCTTGCCCAGCAGGTCGTTCATGGCCGGCGCGGTGCCCTTGTACGGGATGGTCTGGAACTCGGCGCCGATGGTGCTCATGAACATCAGGCCGCACAGGTGCGAGGCCGAGCCGATGCCGGCGTTGGCCATCGACAGCTTGCCGGCATTCGCCTTGATGTAGGTAAGGAATTCCTTGATGTTGTTGGCGGGGAAGTTCTCGCGCGCGATCATGGTCATCGGCACGTCGACGGTCAGGCCGATCGGCTGGAAGTCGTTCGCCTGGTCGTAGCTCAGCTTGCGATACAGCGCCGGTGCCGTGGAGAAGCCGATGTGCATGAGCAGCACCGTATAGCCGTCGTTCGACGCCTTCGCTACCCGCGCCGTACCGATGGTGCCGCCGGCGCCGCCGACGTTTTCCACCACGACGGTCTGGCCCAGCGACTTGCGCATGGACTCGGCCAGCGAGCGCGCCACCACGTCCGTGGGGCCGCCGGCGGCGAACGGAACGATCATCGTGACCGGGCGGGTGGGATAATTCTGGTCCGCCGCCTGCGCCGGCGCGAGGACGGCCGCACCGGCCAGGGCTGCCGCCCCGATCGCCGCGGACATTGCTTTCTTCTGAATGCCCATTGTTGTATCTCCTGCCTGTGGAAAGTATGCGCCGCGAGCTGACAACTCCCGCGGCAGTGAGGAGAAGTGTAAGGGATCGCAACGAGGGTGCCAGAGGGAATCGGCCTATCGTTTCCCCTGAGCCCAGGCGACCGCGAAAGCCGAGAGCGCCATCCCCGCGAGCATCGTCGCGGTCAGCGGCTCATCGAACGCCGCCCATGCCATGAGCGCGGTGACGGTGGGAGTCAGATACATGAGACTGGCCACGCGGGTGGCCGCGCCGCGCCGGATCAGCAGGAAGAGCAGGCAGATCGCGCCTATCGACAGCGCGAACACCGACCAGGCCCAGGCCCCGACCAGCGACCACGTCCATTCGATCCGCATGGTCTCGAAGGCCCAGGCCGCGGGCAGGACCACGACCAGCGACGCGCCGAACTGCAGCAGCAGGCCTGCGCGCAAGTCCACACGGGGACAGTACCGCCGCTGGTAGAGCGTCCCGGCGGTAATGGACACGAGCGCCCCCACCGCAAAGGCCAACGCCTGCCAGGTCAGCCCGAGCGTGCCGATGCGATTGCCCACCACCAGCGCGACGCCGACGAAACCGAGCGCCAGGCCCGCCCATTGGCGGATCGTGGGAGGCTCGCCCAGCCAGCGGCCGGCCACCGCCGTCAACAAGGGCTGCAGGCCCACCACCAGGGCCGCCAGGCCGGCGGCCATGCCCAGGTGGATCGCGATCCAGACGCCCCCAAGGTAGCCGGCCTGCAGCAGCACGCCGGCCACGGCCATATGGAGACTCTGGCGCCGGTCGGGCCACGCGATGGCGGCCGAGAAGGACAAGGGCGCCATGACCGCCAGCACGCCGGCAAAGCGCATCGCCAGGAAGGTCAGCGGCTCGGCGTACGGCAGGCCGTAGCGGGCGACCACGAAACCGGTGCTCCAGATAAGAACGAAGAAAGGGGAAATCAGGCGGGACGGCAGCGATGAACCCACGGCAGGAGCCTTTCGGATCGGATCACGCGGCAGTGTAGCCCCACGCCCGGAGCGCGCACCATGCCGGGGCCTCGGTCTGGTGCGCGCCGCACCGCCGGCGTTGGCATGGCGCAACGCAACAAGCCTCGCCACCGCTTCCGGGGCGGCCAACGCGCCGCGGCCTTTCTGCCCGCCCGTCTTCCAGAGGGCAATTTTTCCTATCAATCAGCCACTTACAGAGGCACTCCCCGCGCCATCCGTTTTTTTTCGAAAGGCCTTGACTTTCCCTCATGCACCCTTACAATTCATTTTGTGCAACGCAGCAATGTCCGTTCGGCGACATTGCGCGTGCCCCAGGATCGGGCTGTTTGGGGCGTATTCCCCTGGTTTCCCGGTCGCCTCGTCGTAGACAGTCCACAAGGAGCCCCACCATGTTCGCTACCCCCGAACGCGCCCTGGCCACGCAAAAAGCCGCTTTCGAAACCTTGCTCACCGCACAGAACACCGCTTTCGCCGGCTTCGAGAAGCTCGTCGACCTTCACCTTAAAGTCACCAAGGCTACGTTCGAAGAAGCCTCGCTCAAGGCCCAGGAAGCCTTCACCCTGAAAGACGGCCAGGAAGCGCTGGCGTTCGTCTCGGCGCTGGCCCAGCCCAGCGCCGAAAAGGCGCTCGCCTACGGCAAGCACGTCTATGACATCGTGGCCGGCGTGCAAAGCGAATTCGCGCGCCTGGGCGAAGCCCAGATCGCCGAACAGCAGCGCCAGCTCTCGGAAGCGGTCGAACAACTCGCCAAGAATGCACCTGCCGGCTCGGAAAGCGCGCTGGCCCTGCTGAAGTCTTCGCTCGCCACGGCTACTTCGGCCTACGAATCGGTCACCAAGGCCGCCAAGCAGGCCGCCGACCTGGCCGAGTCCAACCTGAACGCCGCCGCCAACGCGACGTTCAAGGCGGCCGCCGACAGCCGCACGGCCCGCAGCCGCAAGACTGCCGCTGCCTGACGGCCCGAGGCGCCGGTCGCGGAACGCGCCCCGAGGGGCGCGTTTTTTCATTGCCGGACCGCCCCAAGATCAAAAGCGCCCCCTTGGAGGCAGCGCCACCGCAGTGCAAGCGTGGGGGCCTTTCCATGGGCAACGCCCAGGGGGCTCAGGCTTGCCCTTTGGGAAGATCGAACAGCCCCGGCGGCAACGTATCCAGGTAGTCGAGGATCTCGGCGGTCTTGAGCACGTCGGCGTATTTGGCGTTCATGTCGAAAAGATTGATGGCATGCGAGACGGGAAAGCGGTCGAAGCATCCCTCCTCGGCCACGATCATCCGATAGTTCATGCTGAACCCGTCCAGCACGGTGGCGCGGATGCAGCCCGACGTGGTCGTGCCGGTCACGATGAGACTGTCGCAGCCCAGCAAGGTCATGAAGCTCGCCAGGCTGGTGCCGAAGAACCCCGACGGTTTCTGCTTGTAGATAACCACATCCCGCGGCGAGGGCGCGATCTCGTCGACGATCTTGTGATGGTCGAGGTGGGCAGGATCCCCGCCCCATAGCCGGGTGCGCGAGTTCTTCCAGGCCCACGACCCCGCGTCCCAGCGGTCGGGCCGCCTCTCCCCGGTGGTATAGAAGACCGGCACGCCCACCCGGTGGGCCTTGTCGATCAGCCGCTTGATGTGATCGACCGCGTCCCAGGCCTCGGGGCCACACGCCAATGGCCATTTCTGCTGCGACTGCCCGATCGGCTGGCCTTTCTCGCCGCAGAAGCCGTAGCTCACGTCGATCACGGCCAGTCCCGGCCGTTTGCCGAACCCCGCCCGTGCTCCCCATCCGCAACCGGCAAAGACCTCCTTCTCTTCCTGGCTCAGGTACTTGTTCCAGATCGGTTCACTCATACGTTCGCTCCACGAGGCACCGCCGCGGCGTGAATGCGCCCGGCTTATTGTTTGAGGAAAATATCGTACTTATAATAATCACTTAAAACAACATTAACCGTGAGACGCGAGACAGGCGGCCGTGCCTTGCCTCGCCTCGCATTGCCGGAGCGGCGCGATGAACAGGATCGTCTGGCTGGGCTGCATGGTCATGGTAGGCGTCTGGCACGCCGGGGCGACGGCCGAGGCGGAGCCCTGGCCGTCGCGGCCGATCAGGCTGGTCGTGCCCTCCTCGGCCGGGAGCGGCTTCGACGGCATCGCGCGCAGCCTGGCGGACCGGCTGGGGCAGGCAGTGGGGCAGCGCGTCGTCGTGGACAACCGGCCCGGGGCGACGGGGGTCATAGGCGGCGAGATCGTCGCCAAGGCGCCGGCCGACGGCTACACCCTGCTCTTCACCTTCACCAGCGCGCTCGTCGCCAATACGTTTCTGCAACGCCAAATGCCTCACGGCGTGAAGGACTTCACGGCCATTTCGCAATTCGGCGGCGGCGGCGTCTATCTCGTGGTGGCCGCCGACCTGCCCGTGCGCGACCTGCGGGAATTCGTCGACTACGTCAGGCAGCGCCCCGACGAACTGGACTACGGCTCATGGGGCAATGGATCGGGCGGCCACGTCGTCATGGAAAGCATCAAGATGCAGACCGGCATCCGCATCCGCCACGTCCCCTACAAATCCATTCCACCCATGCTGGTGGACATGCAAGGCGGCCGCCTCAAGGTAGGGCTGTCCGACGGCAGCTCGTCGCTGCCCCTGATACAGGCCGGCAAGATGCGGGCGATCGCGGTGAGCGGCTCGCGGCGCGGCCTGGCCACGCCCGAGGTGCCGACCATGAACGAACAAGGCGTGCGCTTCGACGCGGACGTCTGGTATGGCGTGTTCGGCCCGGCGGGCTTGCCGTCCGCCGTCGTGCGGCGGCTGAACCGCGAACTGAACGCGATCCTCCTGGGGCCGGACATGCTGGCGCGCTTTCGCGCATTGAACCTTTCGGAGCCCCGGGCAGGAACGCCGGAGCAGTTCGCGCAGACGATACAAGCCGACCTGAAGACCTGGGGCGACGCGATCAAGGCGGCCGGCATCACGCTGGACTGAGGCCGGCGGGACGGCTATTCGGCGGCGGTGAACACGCCGCCCAGGCGGCGGGCCTCCTCGCGCAGGCAGGCCAGCGCCTCGGCCGCGGCGCCCGGGTCGCCCTTGACACCCAGCTCGATATGGCGGCGCTTGCCGTCGCCCATGCTGGGCAGGCTGAAGGCCTTCACGCCCGGCCAGCGCTGCTCGATCGCTTCCATGACAGGCGCGATGCGCGACTCGGGCAGCTCGAAGACCATGAACGAATGCTCCACGTGCGGCACGGCATGGTGCAGGCTGGCATAGCGATGGTCGAGCGTCCATTCGATCATGGGCCAGGCCATGACCGGAAAGCCCGGAACGAAGGTGTGGTCGCGGATGAAAAACCCGGGGATCTTGTTGTAGGGGTTGGGCACGATCTCGCTGCCCTCGGGGAATTCGCCCATTCGCAGGCGCTGGAGGTTTTCCGGCGTCGTCATGTCGGCGCTGCCCGACCCCTGGGCGGCGGTTTCCGCGCACCGCTCGGTGATCAGGACGCGGGCCTCCTCGTGCAGGGCCAGCGGCACGCCGAGCGCGGCCGCCGCGGCCTGGCGCGTATGGTCGTCGGGAGTCGCGCCGATGCCGCCGCAGGAGAACACCACATCGCCGCTGGCAAAACTGCGCCGCAGGGCGGCGGTCAGCGCCTCGCGGTCGTCGCCCAGGAACTCGGCCCAGGACAGGCGCAGGCCGCGCGCGCCGAGCAGTTCGACGATCTTGGCGAAATGCCGGTCCTGGCGGCGTCCCGACAGGATTTCATCACCGATGATGAACAGGCCGATGCGGCGGCTGGAAACAGGCGTTGCGTTCATGGCGTGGTTTCGCTGCGCAAGCGGCGCAGCGCCTCGAGTGCGAAATGCGAAAACAGGAGCGCCGAGAATACCGGCAACAGGAACCAGGCGGGCGGCAGCAGGTTGATCAGCGAGCAGATCAGCCCCAGCACCCAGAATCCGCGATTGTGCCTCGCCATCAGGATGCGTCGCTCCTCGGGCGAGGCATGCTCGATCATGGCGTCGAGCCGCAGCATGCGCGTGAACGCGAAGGCCCACCAGGCGATGGGCAGCAGCACCGCCAGCGGCGGCAGCAGCCACAGCGGCATGGTGAACAGCCAGCCCAGCACGAACAGCGTCGTCACCCACACCGCGTTCCATACGCTCGCCAGCGTGGCGTTGCGGCCCCGCCGCTGCAGGCCGGGATAGTCGTGCTGCTCCAGGTTGCGCAGCACCAGCGGCATGATCAGCACTGCCGCCACCACCAGGCCCAGTATCCCGGACAAGGGCAGCAGGACCAGCGTCGCGACCACCGGAATCAGCCACAGCTTGAGCGAGGCGATGCCCACGGCGACCAGCATGCTGTCGAGCTCGCTCATCAACGGAAAAGCGAACAGGCTGCCCTGCAGCCATTCGGTGAGCGGTGTCCAGAACAGCCAGATCAGCACGATCGCGGCAATCAGCGCCACCAGGAACGGCAGCAGCAGCGCGAGCAGCATGGGGCCGCGGAACTGGGAAACCAGCGCGCGGCCAAAGGCCAGGCCGATGCCCTGCAGGCCGGCGCTGGCCACGCTGCGTTCGTCGGGAGAGGAAGCCATTGGATCTCCGTGAATTCAGCCACGGTTGCAAGTATGACGCAAGGCGCAGGCATAATGGCTATGAAATCCTCACTTCCTCGCATCATGGCCGTCTATCTCCCCGATACCGGCGCCAGTGACCTTGCCCGGCGCCTCGACGATCCGCAAACCGTGCTGGTCGCCTGTCTGTGCGCCGCCTGGTGCGGCACCTGCCGCGAGTACCAGCCCAAATTCGAAGAATTGTCGAGCCAGTTTCCCGGCCACGTCTTCCTGTGGGTGGACGTCGAAGAACACCCGGACCTGCTGGACGACGAAGACATCGAGGACTTCCCCACCCTGCTGGTCCAGAACGGCCATCAGACCCTGTTCTACGGCCCCATGCTGCCGCACATCGGCCACCTGGAACGCCTGCTCGAGAGCCTGCAGACCGACAGCCCGCCCCCCAACCTGCCCGGCGCGCCGGAGCTGCGGCGCAGCCTGATCTAGAGGGGGGAGGCCCACCCCGGCGGCCTTCGGCCGCCTGGGGGATGGGCTTCCCCTACCGGTTCAAGGCTTCCCAACTCTTCTGCAACCGCTTGACCGACACCGGCATCGGCGTACGCAGCTCCTGCGCGAACAGCGCCACGCGCAGTTCCTCCAGCATCCAGCGGAACTCGTCCAGCCTGGGATCCGGCACCCCCTTGCGCGCAATCCGGGCGCGTTGGTAAGGCACCAGCAACTGGTTCAGGTCCGCCAGCAGGCGCGCATCCCGGCCCGGATCGGCGCGCAGCTTGTCGATGCGCGCCTGCACCGCCTTGAAATAGCGGGGAAAATGCGCCAATTGCCCGAACGGCGTATCGCGCACGAACCACTTGGTCATCAACCCTCGCATCTGCTGCTCCATGTCCGCATGGGCGGCGGCATGAGGCTTGGCCTGCGGCAGCTTGCGCTGCGCCGCCGCCCACTCGGCCAGCACCGTCGCCGCCAGCCGCGCGATCTCCTGCGCCAGCAGCCCCACCCTGCCCTTGCCCTCTGCGCGCCGCTGCGCGAAAGCCTCCGCATCGGCCGGCAAAGGGTCCGACAGGCAGGCCTGCGCCAACGCCGCGTCGATGATCTGGTCGCGCAACTCTTCCTGCGTACCCAGCGGCATGTACAGCATGCTCATCTGGGTCAGGCCGTTCAGGTTCTTCTCCAGGAACTTGACCTGTTCCTTCAGCTGCAGCCGGAACAGGCGCAGCAAGCCAGCCCGGTGGTGGCGGGCCGCCTCGTCCGGGTCGTCGTACACATCCAGGTCGCAATGCGTGCCGCGATCCACCAGCGCGGGATAGCCGATCACCGACAGGCCGCCGCGCTTGATCTCCATCAGCTCAGGCAAGGGACCGAAGGTCCAATCGGTCAGGTTCTCGTGCGCGAGCGCCTGCGCCACCTCCTTGTCGCGCGCCGCCACCTGTTGGAACGTGGCCTGCGCCTCGCGCCCCAGTTCCGCCTTCAGATGCGACAGGTTGCGGCTCATGTCGAGCATGCGGCCGTGCTCGTCCACCACGCGGAAGTTCATGAAGAGATGCGCGGGCAAGGTCTCCTGCTTGAAATCGGCCGGCGCCAGCTGCACGCCCCTCTGGTTGCGCACATCGGCGATCAGCGCCTCGATCAGGCTGCGGTCGGGCTTTTGCGCCCGCTCGAACCAGCGGTCATAGAAGCCCGCGGCGTAGTCGGGCAGCGGCACGCAATGGCGGCGCAGCTTCTGGGGCAGCGACTTGAGCAGCAGATGGACCTTCTCCTTCAGCATGCCCGGCACCAGCCACTCGCAGCGCGCCGGATCGAGCTGGTTCAGCGCGAACAGCGGCACCGACAGCGTCACGCCGTCGCGCGGCGAGCCGGGCTCGAAGTGATAGTCCAGCGCCATCTCTATGCCATGCAGCGACAGCTTCTTCGGGAACACCTCGGTGGTCACCCCGGCTGCCTCGTGCCGCATCAGCTCGTCGCGCGACAGGAACAACAGCTTGCCGCCCTGCTGGCCGGCGGCCGAGCTCGCCTCGCGATACCATTTCTCCAGCGTCACCACGCGGTTCACGTCGGCCGGCACCTGCCGGTCATAGAAGGCATGGATCAATTCGTCGTCGACCAGGATGTCCGGGCGGCGCGACTTGTGTTCCAGCTTCTCGATCTCGGCCACGAGCTTGCGGTTGTGGGCGATGAACGGCAGCTTGCTGTCGATCTCGCCCGTGACCAGCGCCTCGCGGATGAAGATTTCGCGCGCATGCCGCGCATCGATGCGGCCGTAGTCGACGCGGCGGCCGGCGTAGACCGTCAGTCCGTACAGCGTGGCCCGTTCGTTGGCCACGACCCGCCCCTCCTTTTTTTCCCAGCGCGGGTCGGACCAGTTCTTGCGCAGCAGGTGGCTGCCCGCGCGCTCCACCCACGTGGGGTCGATGCGCGCGACGCAGCGGGCGAACAGGCGCGAAGTCTCCACCAATTCGGCCGCCACGACCCAGCGCCCCGCCTTCTTGGCCAGGCGCGAACCGGGATGGATGAAAAAACGGATGCCGCGCGCGCCCAGGTACTGGGCCTCCTCGTCCGACTTGTAGCCGAGATTGCCCAGGAGGCCCGACAACAGCGCCAGGTGGATCTGTTCCAGGGTGGCTTCGGTCTGGTTCAGGCGCCAGCCGTGTTCGCCCACCACCGCGGCAAGCTGGGAATGCACGTCCCGCCATTCGCGCATGCGTACCGGCGAGAGGAAATTCTGGCGCAGGTTCTCCACCAGCTTGCGTTGCGACTGCTTGTGCTCCACCGCTTCGTTGAACCACTTCCACAGCTTCAGGAACGCCATGAACTCCGAGCGCTCGTCGGCGAACTTGGCATGCGCCTGGTCGGCGGCTTCCTGCGCGTCCAGCGGCCGGTCGCGCGGATCCTGCACGGAGAGCGCGGCCGCGATGACCAGCATTTCGTTCAGGCAGGCATGGTCGCGCGCGGCCAGGATCATGCGGCCGATGCGCGGATCCACCGGCAGCCGCGCGAGTTCCCGGCCCACCGGCGTGAGGGCGTTGTCTTCGTCGATGGCGCCCAGTTCCTGCAGCAGGTGGTAGCCGTCGGCGATGGCGCGCCCGGGCGGGGCTTCCACGAACGGGAATTGCTCGATGTCGGCCAGCTTGAGCGACTTCATGCGCAGGATGACGCTGGCCAGCGACGACCGCAGGATTTCCGGGTCGGTGAAAGGCGGGCGCGCGGCGTAGTCGGTTTCCTCGTACAAACGGATACAGACGCCCGGCCCGACGCGGCCGCAGCGCCCGGCGCGCTGATTGGCCGACGCCTGGCTCACCGGCTCGATGCGCAGTTGCTCGACCTTGTTGCGCCAGGAATAGCGCTTCATCCGGACCAGGCCGGTATCCACCACGAAGCGTATGCCGGGCACGGTCAGCGAGGTCTCGGCCACGTTGGTGGCCAGCACGACGCGGCGGCCGCTGCCCTTGGGATGGAACACCCGCTCCTGCTCGGCCTGCGACAGGCGCGCGAACAGCGGCAGCACTTCGGTACCGGGCGGATGACGCTTGCGCAGCGCCTCGGCCGCTTCGCGGATCTCGCGTTCGCCGGGCAGGAAGACCAGCACGTCTCCCGGCCCGTGGCGGGCGCATTCGTCCACGGCGTCCACGATGGCGTCGATCAGGTCGCGCTCCTCGTCGCGCGAGAGGTTCTCCTTCTCGCGGGGGCGCTCGGGCTTGCGCGGCGCGGAGTCGTCGGCGTCGCTGGCCTGCATGCCCCGCGTATCGACGGGCCGGTAGCGCACCTCCACCGGATACAGGCGGCCCGAGACGTTGATGACCGGCACCTCGGGCTTGCCGGGCTCGGAGAAATGCCGGGCGAAGCGTTCGGCGTCGATGGTGGCCGACGTGATGATGAGTTTCAGTTCCGGCCGGCGCGGCAGCAGCTGGCGCAGGTAGCCCAGCAGGAAGTCGATATTCAGGCTGCGCTCGTGGGCTTCGTCGATGATGAGCGTGTCGTATGCGCGCAACCATGGATCACGCTGCGACTCGGCCAGCAGGATGCCGTCGGTCATCAGCTTGACGGAGGCGCCCGGCGCCGTGCGGTCGTTGAAGCGCACCTGGTAGCCCACCACCTCGCCCAGGGGCGTGCCCAGTTCCTCGGCGATGCGGCGCGCCACCGAGGTTGCCGCCAGCCGGCGCGGCTGGGTATGGCCTATCATGCCGGCCACGCCGCGGCCGGCCGCAAGGCAGATCTTGGGCAGCTGGGTGGTTTTGCCGGAGCCGGTCTCCCCGCTTACGATGATGACCTGGTGGGCCGCCAGGGCGCGCGCGATCTCCTCGCGCCGCCCGCTGACGGGCAGATCCTCGGGGTAGGTAATGGACGGAACCGGATTGCGCCGTCGTGCCAAAGGCACATTCTTGCTGGATTGTGCGACCATGAGAAGAACTTGGATTAACCCGTCATTATAATTTTGGGATGAACGCAGCCGCCCAACCTCCCGACCCCGATCCTGCCCAACTCGACCTGCACGCCCGGTTCGTGCAGTGGTTCCGCGAGGTGGCGCCCTATGTGCATGCCTTCCGCGGCAAGATCTTCGTGGTGGCTTTCGGCGGCGAACTGGTACAGGCCGGCGCGCTCAACGTCCTGATCCAGGACCTCTCCCTGCTCAGCGCCCTGGGCATACGGCTGGTGCTGGTCCACGGTTCGCGTCCGCAGGTCAACGAGCAGCTGCGCCTGAAGGGCATTCCGTTCCAGTTCGACCGCGGGCTGCAGATCACCGACTCGGCTGCGCTCGAGTGCGCCAAGGAGGCCGCCGGCGAGATCCGCCTCGACATCGAGGCCGCCTTCAGCCAGGGCCTTCCCAACACGCCCATGTCGCACTCCCACATCCGGGTGGTCTCGGGCAACTTCATTACCGCCCGCCCAGTCGGCGTCATCGAGGGCGTCGATTACCGCCACACCGGCCAGGTGCGCAAGGTGGACGCCGAGGCGCTGCGCATGGCCCTGGACCACGGCTCCATCGTGCTGCTGTCGCCGCTGGGTTTCTCGCCCACCGGCGAAGCCTTCAATCTGTCCATGGAAGACCTCGCCACCGCGGTGGCCGTCGCCCTGCGCGCCGAAAAGCTCATTTTCCTGACCGACACGCCGCTCATCCGCGACAAGGACGGCAACGTCGACGCCGAACTGGCTCGCGAGGACGCCGACGCCTTGCTCGCCCAAGCGGATTTCGACCCCGGCACCGCGGTCGTCCTCAAGCACGCGTCGCGCGCCGTCAAGCAGGGCGTCGCCCGTGCCCACCTCGTGCCGCACGACCTCGACGGCAGCGTATTGCTGGAGGTCTTCACCCACGATGGCGTCGGCACCATGGTGGTGGAAGACACCCTGGACGACCTGCGCCCCGCCACCATCGACGACGTCGGCGCCATCCTGCACCTGATCGAACCGCTGGAGGTGGACGGCACGCTGGTGCGCCGCGGCCGGGGCAGCATCGAGCGCGACGTGGAGAAATTCTCGGTGGCCGAGCACGACGGGGTGATCTACGGCTGTGCGGCGCTCTACACCTATCCCGAAGAGAAAATGGCCGAAATGGCCGCGCTCACCGTCAATCCGCAGTGGCAAGGCTCGGGCGAGGGCGACAAGCTCCTGCGCCACATCGAAAGCCGCGCACGCGCCGCCGGCATCACGCGCCTGTTCGTGCTCACCACCCGCACCGCCCACTGGTTCATCAAGCGCGGCTTCGCCCAGGGCAGCGTGGCCGACCTGCCCAAGGACAAACAGGCGCACTACAACCGCAGCCGCAACAGCCAGGTGTTCATCAAGCGCCTCTGAGGCACACAATAAAATGTAAATACATATTTTTTGTGTGATTCATATCAGCATAAACACGCACAAAAAATGTATTTACATGCTTTAACCCTGCAATTATCTTAAACCTAAAGCAATACTGCGGACCGGCGGCCGCGCGGTGGCCTGTGCCGGCCGCCGGCCGCGCTTCGCCGCCAGCCGAGCGGCGGCCCTCGCGTCTTGCCGAATGCATCGCTTCGCAACATCGACGACCCACCGGACGCCCGGCCATCCGTGGCGCCGGCACAGCCAGGAGGAAGTATGGGAATGCATCGCAGGCAATTCGCCATGGCGGCTGCGCTGGCCGCGGCCGCGCCCTGGAGCGCCGGCGCACAGGACGCCTACCCGGTCAGGACCATCACGCTGGTGGTCGCCTACGCGCCAACCGGCGATACGGACGCCATGGCGCGCCTTTATGCCGCCAAGCTGTCGGCGCGCCTCAAGCAGCCGGTCGTGGTCCTGAACCGGCCCGGCGCGGCCGGCACCATAGGCAGCCGCTACGTCAGCCAGGCGGCACCCGACGGGTACACGCTGCTGTTCGCGCCCAACACCGTCGCCACCGCGCCCCTGGTCATGAAGCCCGAAGCGCTGACCTACGACGTGCTGAACGACTTCGCGCCCGTCATACAGACCTCGACCTGCCCCCTGATACTGGTCGCCAACCCGTCCACCGGCTTCAAGAGCCTGGCCGACGTGGTGGCCGCTGCGCGCGGCGGCCACCCCCTGTCGTTCGCCACGCCGGGCGCCGGGTCGCCGATGCACATCGCCGGAGAATGGCTGAACCGCGCCGCCCGCATCGAGATCCAGCATGTGCCCTACCGCTCCAACGTGGCGGCCCAGATCATAGGCGGCCACGTGCCCCTGGGCTATGTCACGCTGGGCACGGTCGCCCAGTACCTGCAGGCGGGCAAAGCCACAGCCCTCGCGGTCACCGATCCGGCTCGCTCTTCCTTCCTGCCGGGCGTACCGACCATCGCGGAGTCCGGGTATCCCGACGTCGTGGTGGGTGCCTGGCACGGCTTCTTCGCGCCCAAGGGCACGCCCGATCACGTGGTGGCGCTGCTCAACCGGCACTTGAACGAAATCCTGCGGATGCCGGATGTGATCGAAACCCTGAAGAATTTCGCCGCCGAACCGGTGGGCGGCCCGCCTGCCAGGCTCAAGCAGCTGGTGGCGGCCGACCATGGCCGGCTCGGCAAGATCATCAACGAACTCGGCATCCGCGCCGACTAGCGGGCGAATAGAATGAGCGAAACGGGCTCTCTCGAGGATGGCCGACCATGAATACCCGCTTCGTGCAAACCGCCTCGCACTGGGGCGTCTACGACGTCGAGACCGACGCGCACGGCGGGATTCTCGGCGCGCGGCCGTTCGATGCGGATCCGCATCCGGCGGCGTACATGCAGGGCCTGCCCGAGATGGTGCGCGGTCCGCTGCGCATAGACCGGCCCTATGTGCGCGCCGGCTACCTGCGCGACGGCCCGGGCCCCGGCAAGCGCGGCGGCGAACCTTTCGTCCCGGTGGACTGGGATCACGCGCTGAGCCTGGTGGCGGACGAATTGCGGCGCGTGCGCGCGCGTTTCGGCAACGAGGCCATCTACGGCGGCTCGTACGGCTGGGCGAGCGCCGGCCGGCTCCATCATGGCCCGAGCGTCCTCAAGCGCTTCCTGGGCCTGCATGGCGGCTATGTCGACAAGCGCGGCAACCATAGCTTCGGCGCGGCGCTCGGCATCATGCCCTATGTCCTCGGCCGTGCCGACATCACCAACCTGGCGGCATCCTGGCCGGAAGTGATCGCCTCGGGGCGGCTGGTCGTGATGTTCGGCGGCGCCGCCCCCAAGAACGCGCAGATCGATGCCGGCGGCGCGGTGGTCCACGACGCTCCCGACTGGGTGCGGCGGGCGGGCGATGCGGACCTGCGCTTCGTCAACATCGGCCCCTCTCGCGCCGACCTCCCGCCGGGCTTGCGCGCCGAATGGATTCCGCTACGGCCCAACACCGACGTCGCGATGATGCTGGGCCTGGCCCACACCCTGGTCGAAGACGGCGCCTGCGACCGGGACTTCCTCGCCCGCTACTGCGAAGGCTATGACCGGTTCGAAGCCTACCTCACCGGCCGCGACAGCGGCATCGCCCGCAACGCCGAGTGGGCCGCGGGCATCACCGGCGTGCCGGCGCAGCGCATACGCGCGCTGGCGCGCGACATGGCGGGGGGCAGGACGCTGATCAACACCAGTTGGTCCGTCCAGCGCGCCGACCACGGCGAGCAGCCGGTATGGATGACAGTCACGCTGGCCGCGATGCTTGGCCAGATCGGCCTGCCCGGCGGCGGCTTCAGCCTGGGCTTCGGCGCGGTAAACGGGATCACCGCGCCGCGGGTAGAAAACATGCCGCGCCCTACCCTTGCCCTGGGCACGAATCCGGTCAAGACTTACGTGCCCGTGGGCCGCGTGGCGGACATGCTGCTGCACCCCGGCAGCCGGATCGACTGCTTCGGCGCGCGCATCACGCTGCCCGAGATCCGGCTGGTCTACTCCATAGGCGGCAACCCCTTCCATCACAACTGCAACCTGAACCGCTTCCTGCGGGCATGGCAACGCCCGGATACCGTCATCGTCCATGAGCCGTGGTGGAACCCGGCCTCCCGCCATGCCGACATCGTGCTGCCGGCCACCACCACGATGGAACGCAACGACATCCTGGCGCACGAGAACTCGCCCTACTGGATCGCCATGCGCCAGGTGATCGAGCCCGTGGGGCAGGCGCGCAACGACTTCGACATCCTCGCCGACCTGGCAGGACGGCTGGGGTTTGGCCAGGCCTATACCGAAGGCCGCGACGAAATGGGCTGGTTGCGGCACATGTACGCCGCGGCCCGCGACCGCGCGCTCGAGGCGGGCTTCGCCCCGCCGGACTTCGACACATTCTGGGAAGCGGGCCGCTACGCATTTCCCCAACCGCAAACCGCGCCGCCGCTGTTGCACGATTTCCGCGCGGATCCGGAACGCCATCCGCTGCGCACGCCCTCAGGCCGGATCGAGCTCTACTCGCAAACGATCGCTGCCTACGGCTATGACGACTGCCCGCCCCACCCGTCCTGGCTCGAGCCGGCCGAGTGGCTGGGTAGCGATACGGCGCGGCGCTTCCCGCTGCACCTGCTGTCGAACCAGCCGGCCACGCGCCTGCATAGCCAGCTCGACCCCGCGGCAGCCAGCCGCGCCAGCAAGATCGCCGGGCGAGAGCCCATCGCCCTCCATCCCCGGGACGCCGCCGCGCGCGGCATCCGGGACGGCGACGTGGTCAGGGTCTTCAATGACCGCGGCGGGTTCCTGGCCGGGGCGGTGCTCGCCGACCATCTGCTGCCCGGCGTCGTGCAGATCGCCACGGGCGCCTGGTACGACCCGGCGCAGGGCGGCGAGCCGGGCGCCCTGGACAAGCACGGCAATCCCAACCTGGTCACCCTGGATACCGGCACCTCGTGCCTGGCGCAGGGCTCCATCGCCCAGACCGCGCTGGTAGAGGTCGAAAGGCATGGCGAGGCGCCGCCGGTAACGGCGTTCGACGCTCCGGCCATCATCGGCTGACCCGGCCGTCGCCGGCCGCGACGATGGGGCGGCGGGCCGGGAAATCCCCGCCCGTCGTTGTATAGAACAATTCAGTTTCCCGCCGATAGAGTCTTCCGCATCGAGGCCGCCACGCCGTGGCGGCCCGGTTGGATATCCCCCGACCTGCGTTTCGAGAAGGAGACTCGTCCGTGGAGCACGTCGTTCGCAACGCCTGGTACGTACTGGGCTGGACAGCAGAAATCGGCACAGGGCCCTTCGCCCGGAGAATACTGGACGAACCCGTCGTCGCGTTCCGGCGGCATGACGGCCGGCTCGCCGCGCTGCTGGACCGCTGCGCGCATCGCCTCGTTCCCCTGTCGCTGGGCAGCGTGGTCGGCGACACACTGCAATGCGGCTATCACGGACTGCGATACGACGGCACCGGCGTCTGCGTGCATGTTCCAGGGCAGGCGAACATCCCCGACGCCGCCCGGGTCCGCAGCTTTCCCGTGGAAGAACGGTATGGCGCCGCCTGGATCTGGATGGGCGATCCCGGACAGGCCGACCCGCGCCGCATCCCGGCCATCGAACGCTATGGCGCGCCGGGCTGGACGGTCATCTGGGGCGCGCCCCAATATCACCGCTCGCACTATCTGAACATCGTCGAGAACCTGCAGGACCCGGCCCACACGACCTACGTCCATCCGGCCACCATCGGCAATCCCGCCTCGAGCGACATTCCTCCCGTCATCGAGGAAACCGAAGGCCACATCGTCACCTACCGCTGGACCCTCGACGCCGAGCCGCCCCCCATCGACCGCAAGAACGGCAACTTCAGCGGACTGACCGACCGGTGCCAGTACTACCACTTCTTCCCGCCCTGCACCTCGCGGGTGGACGTGGTGACGATGCAGGCCGGCCAGGAACACACGGAGGCCAACATGGACCGCGGCCTGCGCGCGTTCAGCTACAAGTTCCTGACGCCCGAGAACGATACGGCCACGCACTTCTTCTGGCTGCACGTGCGCAACTTCGGCGTGGGCGACAAGGAACTCGACGAGCGCCTGAGACGCGAGATGGGCCGGACCTTCGAAGAGGACAACGTCATCGTCTCCGCCATGCAGCGCGAACAGGACGCCACCGGCTTGCGGCAGCTGGCCTGGCTGCGCATCGACGCGGGCCCGACCCGCGCCCGCCGCATGATCGAGAAGATGGCGGCCGTCGAGTCCGCAGCCGCTTCCCCTGCGACCACGACGGCGTCCTGACGCCCGCCGATCGCCAGTCCGTCCACCCGCTCCGCTTGCGTGCCGCCCAAGGAGGCCACCATGTCCCACCGTCCGCATCCCCGTATCCCTCGCGCCTCGTCGCTGCTGGCCGGCCTGGCGCTCGCCCTGTCGGCAACGCAGGCCTGTGCCGGCGCCGCCGACGGCTACCCCAGCCGGCCCATCCGCTTCATCGTCCCCTTCACGCCCGGCGGACTGACGGACAAGCTGGCGCGAAGCGTGGCGCACGATCTGCAGGAAGCCTGGCAACAGCCGGTCATCGTTGAGAACAAGCCCGGCGCGGGCGGCACCATAGGCGCGGACCTGGTGGCCAAGGCCCCCGCCGACGGCTACACGATCCTGCTGGGCACCCATGCGACCCACGCCATCAACGTCACCTTGCTTGCCAACCTGCCCTACGACGCGGTGCGCGACTTCGAGCCCGTCAGCCTGCTGGCGACGGTGCCGAACATCCTCATGGTGCATCCCTCGGTACCGGCGCACAGCGTCCAGGAACTGGTCCAGCTCGCCAAGCGCAAGCCGGGCTCGCTCAATTTCGTCTCGCAGGGCATCGGTACCTCGGGCCACATGTCGGGCGAACTGTTCAAGTCGCTGGCGGGCATAGACATGGTCCACGTACCCGCGCGCGGTCCCGCCCAGGCCGTCAGCGACGTCATGGGCGGGCATGCCGACATCCTGTTCGACTCGGTCGCCATCGGCATGCCCATCGTGCGCTCCGGCAAGCTGCGGGCGCTGGCCGTCACCAGCAGGGAACGCTCTCCCGCCGCGCCCGGGCTGCCGACCATGATCGAGGCCGGCATACCCGACTACGAGATCGTGCTGTGGTTCTCGGTGTTCGCGCCCAAGGGCACGCCGGCCGACATCGTGCTCAAGCTGAACCAGGAAATCGCGCGAGCCATGGGCAAACCCGCGACGCGCGAAGCGTTCGTGCAGGAAGGACTCACGGTCTCCGCTTCGTCGCCGGCGCAGCTAGGGCGCTTCCAGGAGGCGGAAATCACGAAATGGGCACGCTTGATCAAGGCGTCGGGCGCCACGTCGAATTGAATCGACGGCGGGGGCCTCCTACCAGACACCCGCCAGGTCCGGCTTCGACGAGGCCAATTGACGGCTTCCGCCATTGCGGCGGTCGGCTTTTTCCTTCAAGGGATAGTCCTGGTTGAGCTGTTCGGCCGTATGGGTCAGGACGTTCAGCATGCCGTCGAGCGCCTGGATCGCATCCGGGGGCAGCGCCTTGAGGATGCGGCCGTTGATGTCGGCGGTGATGGGAAACAGCTCGGCGTGCAGAGCCCTGCCCTTGCCGGTCAGCTCGATGGCCACGCGATGCCTGTCGCTGCTGCGGCCGACGCGCGACACCAGCCCCTTGGCGACCAGGTCGCTGACGGCGCGGGACACGAGGGGGCGGTCGGTATGGGCTCGCTCGGCCAGCTCGGAAGGCGACATCGTGCCGTAGTCGGCCAGCATCGCGATCAGGCGCCATTCCCGCCGGCTGATGCCGTAGCGGCCTTCGCACAGCCGGATCACCAGCGCCCCGCTGACCGACAGCAACCGCGCGATCCGGTAGTTCAGGAGTTCTTCGCAATTTGCAGGCTGCTCGAATGACATGGCCGCTCCTGCGCCGACGGCGGTTGATTAGAACAATCAAGGACATGAAAGCTAGAGTCATTCTCCATAAAAAGCGCAGTGGCCGCAACGCCGTACGTCGGCGCGGCCCTCCCCATTTTCCCTCGACCCAAGGAGCATCTCCCATGACACCCCATCAACGCGACCGGACACGGCCGATCGCCGAATCGCACGTCTTCGACCTGCAGCTTTCATGGAAGGGATACCGCATCAACAAGCTCTGCAATTCCCTCAGCGAGGCCGCCAACCGCGCCGCCTACCAGGCGGACGAAGAGGCCTACATGGCACGCTTCGGCCTGTCCGAAGAACAAAAGGCGCTGATACGCGCGCGTGACTTCACGGGCCTGCTCGACGCCGGCGCCAACATCTATTTCCTGCTCAAGCTGGGCGTGGTCACCGGCAACGGACTCTACGTCATGGGAGCCCGGATGCGCGGAGAAACCTACGAAGCCTTCCTCTCCACCCGCAACGACAAGGGAGCAGTCTGACATGGGGCGCATCATCGCAGGCATAGGCACTTCCCACGTGCCGTCCATAGGCGCGGCATACGACCGCGGCAGGCAAGCCACGCCGGCCTGGCGTCCGCTGTTCGACGCCTACGTCCCGGTGCGCGAGTGGCTGGAAGAACTCAAGCCCGACGTGGCCATCATGGTCTACAACGACCACGGCGCCGATTTCTTCTTCGACAAATACCCGACATTCGCCGTGGGCGCGGCCGACCGCTATGACATCGCCGACGAGGGATTCGGCGTGCGTCCCCTGCCGCCCATAGAAGGCCACCTGGAGTTCTCGCAGCATTTGTGCGAATCGCTGGTCTACAACGAATTCGACCTGACGGTCTGCCAGGAAATGCGGGTCGAGCACGGTTTCCTGGTCCCCATGCACCTGTGCTTCGAACACACGCCCCGCTGGAACGTGGCGGCCGTGCCCATCGCCGTCAACGTCCTGCAGCATCCGCTGCCCACGGCGCGCCGGTGCTACCGGCTGGGACAGGCCATACGGCAGGCCGTCGAATCCTATCCCGACGATCTGCGCGTCGTGATCCTCGGAACCGGCGGCATGTCGCACCAGTTGACCGGCCCTCACTTCGGCAAGATGGACAAGGACTGGGACCAGGACTTCCTCGACCGGATTGAGCACGATCCCGGCAGCCTGTGCGAACTGACGCACCAGACGCTCATGGAACGGTATGGCGCCGAGGGCATCGAGCTGATCATGTGGCTGGTCATGCGCGGCGCCCTCTCCGAACGGGTGCGGCGCGTCCACCGCAACTACTACGCTCCCATGACCACCGGCATGGGCCTGATCACCCTGGAGGAGCCCGCATGATCGAGCGCACCCAAGTCGGCATCGTCGGCGCCGGCCCTGCCGGGCTGCTGCTGTCCCATCTGCTGCACCGGGAGGGCATCGAATCCATCGTGTTCGATAGCCGCAGCCGCGAACACGTGCAGCAGCGCTTGCGGGCGGGCGTGCTGGAGCAAGGCACGGTCGACCTGCTGGCCGAGGTCGGGCTGGGCGAGCGCATGCGGCGCCTGGGCATGCCCCAGACCAGCATCGACTTCCGCTTCGCCCAGGCCTCGCACCGCATAGACTTCACCCGGGAAATCGGCCGCACCGTCACGGTCTATCCGCAACACGAAGTGGTCCATGACCTGATCGAAGCGCGACTGGCCGCTGGCGGCGACCTGCGCTTCGACACGCCGGTCACGGCCCTCCTCGACGTGGAAGGTCCCTCGCCGACGATCGTGGCCGGCCCGGAAGGCAAGCCGGTGCGCTGCGACTTCATCGCGGGCTGCGACGGCTTCCACGGCATCTGCCGCGATGCCATTCCCGCTTCCGCGCTGACGACCTACGACCGGGTCTATCCGTTCGGCTGGCTGGGCATCCTGGCCGAGGTTCCCCCCGCCGCGCCCGACGTAACCTGGGGCTGCCACGAGACCGGCTTCGCCATGCTGAGTTTCCGGTCCCCTACGCGCAGCCGTCTCTACCTTCAATGCGAACCGGACGACCATCCCGGCAACTGGTCCGACGACCGCATCTGGCACACGCTGCACGAGCGCCTGGACGTTCCCGGCATGCCGCCGCTGATCGAGGGTCCCATCGTGCAAAAGGGGGTGACCGCCATGCGCAGCTTTCAGGTCGAGCCGCTGCGCCACGGCGCGCTGTTCCTGGCGGGCGATGCCGCGCACATCGTTCCGCCCACCGGCGCCAAGGGGTTGAACTCCGCCGTCGCCGACATACGCGTGCTCGGCCGTGCGCTGGCCGAGTATTACCGGCACGGATCCGCCCGGCTCCTGGATGGCTACTCCGAGACCTGCCTGCGGCGCATGTGGCTGGTCCAGCGTTTCTCCGCGGGCTTGTGCACCATGGTGCACAGCTTTCCAGGGCAGAATGAATTCGTGAAACGCCTGCAACGCGCCGACCTGGAATACATGACGGGTTCGGTACCGGGCCGGCTGGCCTTTGCCGAGAACTTCACCGGATTGCCGGTCGAAGCCTAGGACCGACGCCGGCGCCCGCCTCCGGGCCCGCCTGCTTGAGCAAGAAGGAAACTGCGCGGGGTCGACGCCAGGCTGCACGGCCATGGCTCGATCGACGCCCGCGATGCGGCGTACGCGGGAATGCCTGCCCATGCGTGGAATTTGGCGTGCGCCATGCGGCCGGCACGGCGTTTGCTGCATGCTTCGGCTCGCGTACTTGCGGCGCGTATCCGGCGGAAGGAGAAGGCGATGAAAGCGCTGTGCTGGCATGGCAAGAAAAACATCCGGTACGACACCGTCCCGGACCCTCGCATCGAGCAACCGGGCGATGCCATCGTCAAGGTCTCCGCATGCGCCATTTGCGGCTCCGACCTGCATCTTTTCGACGGCTTCATCCCCGGCATGAAGTCCGGCGACATCATGGGACACGAATTCATGGGGGAAGTGATGGAAGTGGGCCCCGGAACGCGGGACCTGAAGGTCGGCGACCGGGTGGTCATACCCTTCACCATCGCCTGTGGCGCATGCGATCAATGCCTGCGCGGCAACTATTCCGTCTGTGAGCGCACCAACCGCAACAAGGAACTCGCCGAAAAGGCCTTCGGCCACTCCACCGCGGGGCTCTTCGGCTATACCCATCTGACGGGCGGCTACGCAGGCGGGCAGGCCGAATACGTGCGCGTGCCCTACGCCGACACCACGCACATCAAGGTGCCGGAAGGATTGACGGACGAGCAGGTGCTGTTCCTGGGCGACATCCTGCCTACCGGCTGGCAGGCGGCCTTCCAGTGCGACATCCAGCCCACGGACACGGTGGCGATCTGGGGTGCCGGCCCGGTGGGCCTGATGGCCATGCGCAGCGCGCAGCTGCTGGGCGCACGGCAGGTCGTCGTCATCGATCGCATTGCCGAACGGCTCGCCATGGCCGCCGCGGCCGGCGCCACGACCATCGACTTCGAGCAGGAAAGCGTGGTGGCGCGGCTGCGCGACCTGACCGCCGGCAAGGGACCGGAAAAATGCATCGACGCGGTAGGCCTCGAGTCCCATGCGGCGCGCTCGCTGGACGCCATGTACGACCGTGCCAAGCAGGCGGTCATGCTCGAGAGCGACAGGCCGCACGTGCTGCGCGAGATGATCTACGTCTGCAGGCCGGCCGGCGTGTTGTCCATACCGGGGGTCTATGGCGGACTGATCGACAAGATTCCGTTCGGCGCCTCGATGAACAAGGGCCTGACCTGGCGCATGGGGCAGACCCACGTCCAGCGCTGGAGCGGCGAGCTGCTGGGCCTCATCGCCGAAGGGCAACTCGACCCTTCCTTCGTCATCACCCATACCGAGGCGCTGGAGGACGGGCCGGACATGTACGAGATCTTCCGCGACAAGGAAGACGGCTGCGTGAAGGTCGTGCTCAAGCCCTGAGCGGCGTCGCGCGGCCGGACTCAGAAAGCCGCGGCGCGATATACCTGCTTGCCGCCGACATAGGTGGCCAGGGCCTTCAGGCGCTGCACCTCGGCGGCCGGAATGCTCAGGTAGTCCGCCGACAGGACCACGAAATCGGCCAGCTTGCCCGGTTCGATCGAACCCTTGATCGCTTCCTCGTCGGTCAGGCGAGCATTGTTGATGGTCATGAGCCGCAAGACGGCATCGCGCGACGGCACGGCCTGGTCGGCGCCATAGATCCCGTCCGAGATCGTGTCGCGCGTCAGGAAATGGTACATGGCCCAGAACGGATTGACCGGGATGACCGGGGAGTCCGTGCCGCCCGCCAGCATGAAACCCTGCTCCATGTAGGTCTTGAGCGGCGTGACCTGCGAGGCGCGGTCCATGCCCCAATAGCGCTTGAGGACCGGCGCGGCAAGATAGAGGTGGTCCTGCACCGACATCCGCAGGTCCAGCGCGCGGATGCGCGGATACTGGTCGGGCCGTGTGACGAAGGCGTGCTCGATGGTCCAGCCGCGGCCGTTGATGTCGCGCTCGGCATCGGCCCGCTCGAATCCCTGCAGCACCTCGTCCACCGCGGCATCGCCCACGGCATGCACCGCCGCGCGCCACCCCGCGCGATTGATGCCTGCCACGTACTCGTTGAAGCTTGCCTGCGGAATGGTCTGCAGGCCGTGATACGTGCCGCCCTTGCCCAGCTCGCCTTCGTACGGGCGCGTCATGTAGCCGCCCTCGAAGCCGCCGTCCACGCTGATCTTGATGCCCCAGACCCGCACCCACTCGTCACCCTCGCCCTGCCGAATGCCGGCTTCGACGATGCTGGAACGGAAATCCGCCAGGTCCTTGGGGCGGAACAGGATGCTGTAGCGCACGGTGGCCTGGCCACTGTCGCGCAGTTGCTGGAACTGGCGATAGGCCGCCACCGTCGTGCCTGGTATGCGGATGCTGGTCAGTCCGTACTCGTTCAGTTTCTTCTGCTGCGCCTGGAGAACGGCCTGGCTCATCGGCGGCGGGGGCGGCAGCGGCGCGAGGCGCTTGGCCGCATCGGTGAGTTCGCCCGTCAAGCGGCCCGCGGCATTGCGGGGAATGGCGCCGCCCGGCGGCACCGGCGTGGCGGGCGTGATGCCATACTTGGCGAGCGCCGTGTCGTTGAGGAAATAGCTGTGCCCGCCGCGCACCAGTATGACCGGCACCCCGGGCGCCGCGGCCTCCAGTTCATCCGCGGTGGGCAAGCGCTGTTCTTTCAGCTGCGCTTCGTGCCAATCGCTGTTGGACACCAGCACCTGTCCCGGCTTGGCCGCCTTGGCCGCCTCGGCCACCTTGGCGAAGAGCTCGGCCAGCGAACGTGTCGCCGACAGGTCGATGCCGGGACCTCCGCCCACCGCATGCAGGTGAGAATCCGCCAACCCGGGAATGACCGTACGGCCATGCAAATCGACCACCTGCGTAGTGGGCCCGGCAGAGGCCTTGACGCGCTCGTTCGTGCCGACCGCGACGAACCTGCCGCCGCGAACGGCGAAGGCCTGGGCTACCGACGAACGTGGGTCCACGGTCACGACCTTGCCGTTGACGAAAATGGCATCGGCGATCTCCGGCGCCGCGCCGCCTCCCGGGTTGCCGCCCGCGCATGCCGCCATCGAAGCCGCGGCGCCCGCCACAACCAGCCCCCGCACCCAAGCCCTGCCAACCATTGCGTCCATGGCGCGCCCCACTCGTCGTCGGAAGACGCTAGTTTGGTACCTCAAATATTTAAATGTCAAACACTTTCCGGCGTTTCGCCCATGTCCGCCTTGCGCCTCAGGCCAGCTCAAGAATGAGCGGCTGGTGATCCGACGCGGCGCTGCGGGGGTCGACTTCGCAGCGTGCCACCCGGCCGGCGAGGTCCTCGGTCACGAAGATGAAATCGCATGCGAACGGTCCATCGGGCCACTGTGCACGGTCATGGAGCCCGACGGTCGCATCGTGGCGGCGGCCAGGATGCGCGCAGACCCATGCATCCGCAAAGGACGGCACCCCTGCCTGCGGTTCGAGCATGCGCCGGTAGGCGGAACTCCCGGCCGCGCTATTGAAATCGCCGCAGAATATGGCGCTTGCCGGCCGGGCGGTCTCCGCGAAAGGACTGTCGATCCGCTCGGCGGGCGCGGGCTCCCGGGCGTGCGCCACCGCCTCCGCATGCAGGCCGCGCAGCGCCTGCACTTGCGCCAGGCGCTGGATTTCGGAATAGAACTCCAGGTGTGTCGTCACCACGCGCAGCGGTCCCGCTCCGGTTTGGACATGCAGCTCGAGCGCGACGCGGGGCATGGACGGCCGTGCGGGATCGGGAGGCCACGGCAGCGCGTGGCGCAGCGCGCGGACAACCGGCAGGCGAGCGGCGATGGCATTGCCGAATTGGCGGCGGGGCAAGCCGGGGGCCAATCCGGCCAGATCCGTGGCGACCGCGTCGAAAACCGCATAGCCCGGCAACAGCGCGGCAAGCTCGGCATACTGGTCTGCAGAGGGGCCGCCGGGCAGCCCGGCGCTGGCGGACGTCGCATGGAACCCGCGGCTGACCTCCTGGAAACACAGCACGTCGAACTCGCCCAGCGCTTGCGCTTCGTGCACAATGCGCGCCAGGTCCACGCGGCCGTCCGCGCCTCGTCCCCATTGGATGTTCCAGTTCAACAGGCGCATGATGGGCCTCCTTCGCCGCCTATGCTGCCACGCTATCTTTATCGATGAATCCTGAAGATCTGCAACGCCTGGTAACGGTCACGATGCCGTACGGGAAGTACAAGGACCGCCTGATTGCCGACCTGCCCGGTCCCTACCTGGCGTGGTTCGCCCGCAAGGGTTTCCCGCCCGGCGAACTGGGGCGCCTGCTCGCATTGATGCACGAGATCGATCACAACGGCCTGTCGTCCCTGCTGGGCCCGCTGCGCCGGCACCGCTAGCGCGGCTCACGACGAGGCGCGGCGCCGCTTCTGGAACAGTTCGAGCGCGTGCAGCCCTACGGCGCGTGCACGCTGGTTCTGCAACACGATGGCCGCCTGGGCCGCCTCGGGATCGCGCTCGCGAATGGCGCCCAGCAGGCGATGGAATTCGTCCACGCTTTCCGCCGGCCGGTTCGGGTGGTTCATCGACGATGCCCACAGGAAACCCAGGCGCGCATTGATCTTGCGGATGAACGCCGCGAGCGGCTCGTTGCGCGCGCCGGCGATGAAAGCCTCGAACAGCTGGTGCTTGGTCGCCCGGATGCGCGCCACGTCGCGTGACGCCAGCGCCAGTTCGAATTCATCGATGCGGTCCGAGAACGCGTCCATCTGCTCGGCCGGGCCGCGCATCGCAAAACACGCCGCGGCGAGTTTCTGCAGCGCCACCCGCACTTCGTGCAGTTCGAGAAACTGCGCTTCGTCGATGGCCCGCACGGCGGGGCCGCGATGGGGCGCGACTTCCAGGAGCCCCTCGCCATCGAGCTGGCGGATGGCTTCGCGCACCGACGGGCGGCTGGCGGCGAAACGCTCGCACAGCTCCCGCTCGGTCAGCTTGTCGCCCGGAAGATAGACCCCCTCGGTAATGGCGTCGCGCGCCACTACCCGCCCCGGGCGCCCGAAATACGCATCATGATCGAGAACGGCGGCATGCGTGGAGCCCTGCAGGCCCATCTGCGGGCGCACCCCGAACTCGGACGACCCTATGCGGAGTAGACTACGGGCCCTTTCACTGCGAGGCCATCCGCCATGCCCCTGCAAGCCCACTACGCCAAGACGCTGCCCAAGCCCCGCTTCCGCTACACGCCCTGCATCCAGGCCGGCCCGTACTATCAACTGGCCGGCATGATCGCGCTCGATGCGGAAAGCGGCCAGTTGGAAAGCGGCGGCGTCGCCGCCGAAACGGACAAGATCATGCGCAACATGCTGGCGGCCCTGCCCGAGTACGGGCTGGCGCTCGACCAGCTCGTCATCGCGCGCATCTTCACGACCCGCTTCGATCAATTCGCCGAGATCAACCGCGTCTGGGAAGGCTACTTCCCCGAAGGCACCACGCCTCCCGCCCGCACCGCAGTCGGCGTCGCGGCCCTGCCGCTGAATGCCTCGGTGGAGATCGAGTTCTGCTTCTACCGGGACGCCTGACCGGGGCAAATAGCGTTCATCCCTGCAGCGTGAGCGCGTTGGGGCCGCTGACCAAATGCAGCCCGCGTCCGGCCCGGACCGCCTCTTCCTTCAGCATCCGCAGCAGATCGTCGTCCGCCAGCGCGTCCAGCAGGCTGCGGGCGATTCCGCCGAGCCCGATCACGGCAATGATGGGTTTGCTCATTTGAGGTCGGCGTTCATCTGCTTCGAGAAAATGGCCGCCAGCTTGCTGGCGGCGTCCAGCAGCGCGCGCTTCATCTTTTCGTCGTCGTAGCCCTGCATGCGCTGCGAAGGTCCGACGATGGACACCGAGAACATCACGCCGATCTGCGAAAGCGGGATCGGCGCCGCGACCGCCACCAGCCCGCGGTCGATTTCCTCGCGGCAATAGGCGATCCCGGCCTTGCGGACCCGCCGCAATTCGTCGCGCAACTGCTGCGGCGACGTGATGGTGCGATCGGTCAGCGCGGGCAGCGGCTCGTCCAGCAGCGCCTCCCATTCCCGTTCGTCGCGGAAGGCCAGGATGGCCTTGGCCGAAGCCGCCGCATGGGGCGGCATGACATGGCCGGGATTGACGTAGCCGTGCCAGTCCTTGGGCGGCGTGGCCATGACGATGCTCTCGATGCGGTCGCCGCGCAGCATGCTCAGGAACGCCGTTTCCTGGAACTGCTCGACCAGGCCATAGAGCACCGTGTGCGCGACAGCCGCCATCTGGTCCGGCGAGATCGCCGTCCCCAGCAACCGGCGCATGCGTCCTCCCAGCAGATAAGTGCGGCGCACATTTCCCGCGACAGCCTCGAACGGCGGTTCGGCATCGAGGCAGCCGGCACGGCACAGTCCGGCCAGCATCCGGTGCAGCGTGCCCTTGGGCATGTCGAGCGCGGTCTGTATTTCGCCAAACGGCAGGCCGGCAGGATGCCTCGCGACCAGTTCGATCACTTCCATCTGCCGTTCCAGCAGGGACCGGTTCTTGGACGTCGGCCCGCTACGACCAGCGCGGCGTCTTTCCGCTGGCTCCCTCGCTGGACAGTATCGGCCCCCTGGTCCGCACCGTCGCCGACGCGTGCCTCATCGACGACGCCCTGCTGGGGCGCGCTCCGGCTTTCAAGGAAAGCGAACACAAGAGGGCGCGACTGGTAATTCCCTCGGGAATCATGCTGGATGGCCTGGAGGCCGGCGTGGCCGCCGCATTCGAGGCGACGGCAGGCATCCTGGCGCAACGCGGCTTCGCCATCGAACACCGGGCCGTTCCCGTGCTCGACCTGACCCACTATCTGTTCGCCACTTTCGGCACGCTGGTGGGCATCGAGGCCGCGGATGTGCACCGCGCATTGCTAGACAGTCCGGAGCTTGCGCGCGTGGACGCCCGCATCGTCCAGCGCCTGCGATCGGGGCAAGCCATCCCTGCGCCGAACAGGCAAGCCCTGCGCGACAACCGGCCTCGCCTGATCGCCGCCATGACCGCCGCCCTGGCTCCCGACGAAGCGCTGCTGTTCCCGACGGTGCCCATGGCCGCTCCGCCCATCGCGGCGCTGGAAGCGGATCCGGCCTGGTTCGCCCAATGCAACGCGCGTGTGTTGCGCAACACCATGATCGGCAGCTATCTCGACATGCCGGTGCTCGCCCTGCCGTGCGGAACCGACGGTTCCGGCCTGCCCGTGGGCATGAGCCTTGCCATGGCGACGGGGCGCGACGATGCGCTGCTGGCGCTGGGCCTCGCTATCGAAGGCGCACTGGCGGCCTAGGGCCGGATGCTCACCATTTCCGCCGGCCGGTCAGCGTTTCCGCCAGCAGCCGGAAATCTCCCCGCAGCGACCACCAAGGATGGGTAAAGGTGGCGGGCCGGTTCCTCTCGAAAAAGAAGTGCCCCGCCCAGGCGAGACCGTAGCCGCAGACCGCCGCCGCCAGGAGCAGCCACGGCGCGCGCAGCACAGCCGCCAGGGCCAGCAGCAACAGGGCCAGGCACGTGCCCGTCACGTGCAGGCGCCTGGAGACGGGATGCGTGTGCTCCCGCAGGTAAAAGCGGTAGAACTCGTCGAAGCTGCGATAACGCTCGCCCTGGGGCGGGCGCGAATGGGCGCTGTCCATGTGCCTCCCCTTTCCGGGTGCCGCCGGCTGGCGGCCTGGCCGCTGCCTTCAGCTTTCACATTATGCGGCCAACCTTCCATCGTCTAACGTTTCCGTCACTTGATCGCGGCTCCTCATGCATCCCGAAACGCCCGGGATGCGTCACCATGTATCATTACGTAACAAAAAACCTAACTCATGTGGGAATCGCATCGATGAGATTATTTGCCGAGGCAGGAACACGCATATCCGCCGGCGCTCCGCCGTGCCGGAACACACCTATCCTGTGGCGGCACGGGACGGCTACGGCCGTCCTGCTGCTATCGACTGTGCTGGTCGCCTGCGGGGGCGGCAGCGGAGCCAAGCCGCCTCCCGAAGCGGGCAAGGTGTCCGGCACCGTCACCTACGATGCGGTGCCGGCCGTCAAGTCCGAAGGCTTGGATTACACCGCCACGCGCTCGCTGCCCGTGCGCGGCGCGGTAGTGGAAGCCTTCAGCAAGACCGAGACCCTGGGCAGCACCGTGACTGACGCCCAAGGCAAGTATTCCCTCGTTCTGCCTCCCGGTCGCGAGATCCAGATACGGGTGCAGGCGCGCCTGCTGCGCGAAGGCAAGGAAGGGGCCTGGAGCGTGGCGATACGCGACAATACCAAGCCGGGCTATACGGCGGTGCCCACCAACGCCCCTATCTATGCCATGGAGAGCAAGCCGCTGTCCGTACCCCGGGAGGGCATGCTGCTCGACCTGCACGCGGCATCGGGTTGGATAGGCAGCAACGCCACGGGCGGCTACACCGGCGCGCGCGCGGCCGCGCCCTTCTCCGTGCTCGACCAGGTCTATGGCGCCATGCAGCGCTTCCTGGTGGTCGCGCCGGACCTGAACTTCCCCCACCTGGACATCTATTGGAGCGAGAACAATCGAAGCTCCGAAGGCGAACCGGAGAACGGCGACATCGGCACTAGCCACTTCAATCCGGAAGGCCCCGCCCCCGGCCTGTACATCCTGGGCAAGGCCGACGTGGACACCGACGAATACGACACCGGCGTGGTTGTCCATGAATGGGGCCACTACGTTGAAGCCCGCATCTCGCGCTCGGATTCCGTGGGGGGCCAGCATGGCGAAGGCGACAAGCTCGACATGCGCGTGGCCTGGGGCGAAGGCTGGGGGAACGGACTGGCCGGCATCGTGCGCAACGATCCGCTCTATGTGGACACCTCGGGTCGGAACCAGCAGGACAGCTTCTTCTTCGACGTCAGCGCTCCGCCCGCGCCGCCCAACGATGCCGCCTGGTACAACGAGGCGGCGATGCAGTATTTCATCTACCAGTTGGCGCAGCAGCCCGGCGGTTTCGAGACGACGCTCGCCATTCTCCGGAACGAGCAGAAGCACACGCCGGCCTTCACCAGCATCTTCCCGTTCGGCGCCGCGCTGGCCAAGCGACTGGCCGACAGCGCCGTAATCGGGAACGTGAACACGCTGCTGGCTTCGATCGGCACGCCCACGCTGGACGAACTGGACGACTGGGGCGGCCCGGCGTCCTACACCATTCCGGCCGTGCCGCCGGCCCTCGCCAAGCCTTACATGCGGTTCGACGCGCCGCCGGCGGGAACACCCGCCACACCTCAGCAGGTATGCGTCTCCAATCTGCTGGGCGAGGATTACAACAAGCTGGACCAGGGCCGGTTCCTGCGGCTCGAAGCACCGAGCGCGGGCACCTACAGGCTGAGCGCGTCCCTCGTCTCGCCCCCTGGCTTCACATCCAAGGCGCACATATGGCTGTCCCGGCAGGGCGAGCCGATCCAGGAAGACGACGACGCAGTCGAGAGCGTGCTCGAAGCCGGCACCTATACCGCCTTCCTGGTGGATACTGTCCTGAGCAACGGCGGCGATGACGACGAAGACGAAGACGGCGGCGCTGCCGCTCCCGCCAACACCCGAGTCTGCTATCAGGTGAGTTTCGAACGAATTTCCGCAGGAGCCCTGTGATGCGCCCCCCTCTGAACCATCATGCCGCGCGCGCCCGTGCGCCGCGCCTTGTCACCGCCCGCCTGGCCGTCCTGCTGGCGGCGGCGCTTCCCGTTCTTCCCGCCTGCGCCCATGAAACCCGCCAGGCACCCGCCGCGGCGGGTGCCACAACGAACGCCGACGCCTTCGTGGCACGCCCCGGCAAGCCTGGGGACGTCGTTGCCGTCTCGGTTCGGGCACCAGCCGCGCCGCTCGCCGTCGGCGCCACCACCGTCGGCCTGGCTCTGCGCGGGTCGCCGGGCGTAACCCAAGTGGAATTGAAATACGGCGCCGAAGGTGCGCTACGCGTGGACGGCGCCTCTCCCACGATCGTCCCGCTGGACGCTCAGCGGCGTGCTGTCGTAGAGGTGCCGCTTACCGTGCTGGGTACGGGCGTGCACTACCTGAACGTCTATATCGCTGCCAACGGACGGCACAGTGCCCTGTCGGTGCGCCTGGATGCCGGACAGGCTGCCGCGCAGAACCGGAAGCAGTCCGTACCCAACCAGGGCGGCTTCGTCGTGCTGCCCGCGCAGGAAACCCGCTCCGGCGGTGCCGCCCGCTAGCCTTGCCCGTGGGGGGCGTCGCCGGTCATCTCGCCCGGCGACGCCATGCTCAATCCACCCGTGCGCCGGTCAGCTTCACGATCTCGCCCAGGCGCTGATACTCCTTGTGCACGAAAGCGGCGAACTCGCCGCGGCTCATCGGCGAGTTGATCGACCCGCGCTCCTGCATGGCGCGGTCGAACGCCGGGTCGCTCAACACGGCGTTCACCGCCTGGTGCAGCCGGTCCAGGCGTTCGGATGGCGTCCCCCTGGGCGCGAACAGGCCATCCCAGGCGAACAGCTCATAGCCCGGCACGCCGCTCTCGGCAATGGTGGGAACGTCCGGCAACGCCGGGATGCGCTGCGGCGTCGATACGGCCAGCACCTTGATCTGCTTGCTTCTGGCCAGCGGCACGAGGTAGGGCGCCACGTCGATCATGAACGACACGCGGCCCGAGCGTACGTCGGTCGACGCCGGCGCCCCGCCCTTGTACGGCACATGGGTGAAATCGACCTTCGCCATCTGCTGGAGCAGTCCGCAGGCCATGTGCGAAGCGGTGCCGTTCCCTGCCGACGCACAAGTCAACTCGCCGGGGTGCTTCTTGGCAAACCCGATCAATTCCTGCACGGAATTGAACGGCGACTCGGGACTCACGAACAACACCATGGAGATCACCGAAAAGCGCGCGACCGGCTCGAAATCGTCGGGGGCATAGCCCACGGACTTGTAGAGCCAATGATTGGTGGCCATGGTGCCGTTCGTGCCGAACACCAGCGTTTGCCCGTCCGGCGTGGCGCGGGCGGCGACCGCCGTGCCGATGTTGCCTCCCGCGCCTGCCCGGTTGTCGATGATGATGGGCTGGCGGATCTGCTTTTCCAATTCGCGGGCATACAGCCGCGCCAGCGTGTCGCCGCCGCCGCCCGCGACGAAGGGCACGATCATGGTGAGGGGGCGCTGCGGCCATGCCGCATCGTTCCCGGCCGCGGCCGGGCCGGTCGCCGTGGCGGCGAATAGCGCAAGCGCGGCCAATATACGCACCGGGGCCTTCCCGGATTTTCCTGGGTTCATAAGCGTCTCCTTTTATCTTTCTGAAGCCGGCATTCGCCAATGGCAGGCTGCCGGCACGACAGGCCACGACGGCTCAATCCACCCCGGCCTCGAGCAGCTCGACCGGATCGCCATAGCGCGCCGCGATCTCGACCACCTCCGGATCCCGGAGCGCACACAGGAAACCCTGGTCGATCAAGGTGTTCGTTCCCGCCATAACGGTTGCATCCAGGCAGACCAGGTCCATATGCACGGGGGGCTCTTCCCAATCCGGCAACACGCGGCGGATGTAGTCGCTCGGCTTGGCGAGATCGATGCCGAAGTGCAGCGCGCCCGGCGCATTCGATCCGGCGGGATAGACGGTATGGCGCGGCGCCTTGGGATTGAAGCCGCAGCCGCCGCCTTCGATCATGCGTCCGCCCACCAGCATGTCGCGCAGGATTTCCGCTTCGTCGGATTCGCCCTCGACCGCGCTGACGTACTCGCCTTCGAAGCGCACGGCGATGCGTTCCTCGAAAGGCTTGGCAAAGCCCACGGCCCACTGCGGATAGATCACGCCCGACATCGGCGTCTTGGCGGCATGGTCGTTGCGCACCGCCGTCCGGTCCCAAAGATTGGGACCGTGCGTGGGCAGGTAGTGCACATAGCAACCCGGCTCCTCGGCCGTCGTCACCCCGCGCCAGCGGTTCGACGCAAGCATGGTGTCGCGCGTCTCGGGCGTGAAGCCGATACGGAAATCGGTGCCGCGCGAGTCGGTGAAGCGCAGGTCGAAGTGCTCGCCCTGCGGGTAGCGCCTGGCCGTGGCGCGGCACAGCGCGCCCACGATCTCATTCGGAAACCGGGCCTGCGGGGTATGCAGAAGGTCGAGATTGCGGAAATAGGTGATCTTCACCCAGCGCTGTCCCCGCTTCCGCATGGCGATACAGAACGGGTCTTCGATCGAACAGAACCAGGTCGAAACGACGAAATCCGCCTGCTCCAGCAACCCCTTTACCGGCTCCGGCACGGCCGTCACGCGGGAATTCGGCTCGGCGTAGACGCGCACCTGCGCGCCCCGCGCCCGTGCCAGGCCCACCACGGCATCGACCACCCGGGTGTCGAGCAGATGATCGGTCAGCATCAACACCCGCTCGCCCGGCCTGATGGCGAACACCTTGGCGAAGTTGTCGAGCGCCTGGAAGAAATGCTTGGTTTGAACGACGGAATCAGCCAGCGGCGGAGGCAGGCCGATGTATGCCGAGGTTGGGATCATGGATGCCTCATACTAAGAGATCTAATTAAATTGCATGCAATTATTGGATATATGAGCCATAAAAGCAAACATTTTATAGTTTTGCATGCAATAAGGGATCGAAACGGCATAACAGTTACTATCCGTACACGACAGCAGCGAAGCTCTTCCCGGCAGATGGCCACTCAAATACACACGGTTGCAGGCGAACTGCGCCGACGCATCATGTCCGGCGCCTATTCCCAAGGCGAACGGCTGGTCGAATTGCAATTGGCGGCGGAACTCGGTGTTTCGCGCACTCCGATCCGGCTCGCCTTCGAGGAACTGGTCAAGGAAGGCCTGCTGGAACGGCTGCCTACGCGCGGCTTCCGGGTCAAGGCATTCGACCTCGACGACCTCGCCCATGCGCTCGATGTACGCGGCACGCTGGAAGGCATGGCGGCGCGGCTGGTGGCCGAGCGCGGTCTCGCGCCGGAGGCGATGGAGGCGCTGCGCGGTTGCGTGGAGGAAGGCTGGAGCCTGCTGGAGGACGCCGCGGAAAACGGCTATCGGGTGGAAACGCCGCGCTGGTCGGCCATGAACGAGCAATTCCATGCGACCCTGATCCAGGCAGCCGGCAACCCGCTCCTGGCCAGCGCGCTCGAGCACGTATCCCAGATCCCGCTAGTGGGGGCGGCGGTGCTCGGCCTTGGGCTGGACCAGACCATGCCGCGCCCCGAGTACGCTTTCATCCACCGGGCCCAGCAGGACCACGAGGACATCGTCTCGGCAATCGCCCAAGGCGAAGGTGCGCGGGCCGAGAACCTGATGCGCGAACACGTGCGGCGCAGCCGTGACAACAAGCGGCGCATCTACGAACTCAGGATGGACGCGCTGCGCCGGCCCGCGAAGTAGAGACCGGCCCCGATGGCCGCCGGACAAGGGCGAGGCGCCCCCCTCCCTTCGCTACAATAGGCCCATTGCAAACAATCGCGGAACAGGTGTCCACATGACTCGCATGGTCTATTGCGTCAAGCTGAAGAAAGAGGCCGAAGGCCTGGACTTCCCGCCCTACCCCGGCGAACTCGGCACCAAGATCTGGCAGAACATTTCCAAGCAGGCCTGGCAGGAATGGATGCAGACCCAGACCCGCCTGGTCAACGAAAACCGCCTGAACCTCGCCGACGCCCGCGCGCGCAAATACCTGCAACAACAGATGCAACGTTATCTGTTCGAGGACGGCAACGTCGAAGCTCAGGGGTATGTCCCGCCGAATTGACCCCCCCTACGCGCTGACGCGCCCCCCAGGATGCGGGTGGACCGGCGGAGCCGGATCCACCGCATCCTGGGTCTAGGGCCGCTTTCTTGGATTGGAGCGCCTGTGCTTCGCTGGCTGCCAGCGGCAGCAACGGTGCCGCAAACCGAGAAAGCGGCCCTAGATCCAGGGCGCCGCGGATCCGGCTTTGCCGGTCCGCCAGCGCCGCCCCCTTGAGAGGGAGCGCGAAGCGCAAGGGGGTGGGGCCCTCAACTAGCGGCTTCGCGCTCGACGTTATCCACGCCCGTGTGGCGCACATCGCGGCCCTTGACCATGTAGACCACCAGTTCGCACATGTTCTTGGCGTGGTCGCCGATGCGCTCCAGCGCCTTCGCGATGAAGAGCAGTTCGATGGAGCGCGAGATCTTCCGCGGGTCCTCGATCATGTAGGTGATGAGCTGGCGGATCACGCCCTGCCATTCCGCATCCACGCCCTTGTCCTGCCTGACCACCTGGGCGGCGGCCTGGGCGTCGAGGCGCGCGAAGGCGTCGAGGGCCTTGCGCAGCATCGTGACCACGGTGTTGGCCATGTGCCAGAGCTCGACGGCGGGCATGTTCATGCGGCCCGCCTCATGGATCATCTTGGCCATGCGGGCGATCTTCTCGGCTTCGTCGCCGGCCCGTTCCATGTCGGTGATCATCTTGATGACCGTGATGATCATCCGCAGGTCGCCGGCCGTGGGCTGGCGGCGGGCCAGGATATGGCTGCAGGCCTCGTCCAGCTCGATTTCGAACTTGTTGACCTCGGCGTCGCGGACGATCACGCGCTCGAGCGCCGCGAGGTCGCCGTTGGCCAGGCCGTCGATGGCACCGGTGATCTGCGCCTCGACCAGGCCGCCCATTTGCAGGAAACGCGACCTGACCTCCTCGAGTTCAGCGTCGTATTGTTTATGAGTATGTTCAGTCATGCCGGCTCCCAGCGAAGAACGATGGGCCTGGACGTCGTGCCCGGGCCCCATGGGCAATGCGTCGCCAAGTTTATGAACGTCATGTGACAGGAATATGTCTCGGCTCCCGTCCTGGCGTCCCCGCGCGGCTACGCGTGGCGCGGTTTGTCCAGCCGCCGTACGCCGGACTGGGTGGCCAGCAAGGCCACGTCGGCGCCCCGCAGCGCGAACAGGCCGCAGGTCACCACGCCCGGGACGTCGTTGATCACCTTCTCCAGGCTTTGCGCCTCGGCGATCTGCAGCCCATGCACATCTAGGATGACATTGCCGTTGTCGGTGACGAAGCCTTCTCGCAGCCGGGGCTGGCCGCCCAGGAGGCGCAGCGCCCGCGCCACGGCCTCCCGCGCCATGGGGATGACTTCCACGGGCAGCGGAAACGCGCCCAGCTGCGCGACCAGCTTGGACTCGTCGGCGATGCAGATGAAGCGCTCGGCCACCGAAGCGACGATCTTCTCGCGCGTAAGCGCGCCGCCGCCGCCCTTGATCATGTGCAAGTGATCGTCGATTTCGTCGGCGCCGTCCACGTAGATGGGCATGAAGGCCACGTCATTCAGGTCGAACACCTCGAGTCCGTGGCCGGCCAGGCGCGCGGCGCTGCGCTCGGAGCTGGCGACCGTGCCGCGGATGCGCCCCTTGTAGGCGGCCAGGCCGTCGATGAACAGGTCGGCGGTCGACCCCGTGCCGACGCCGATGACCACGTCCGGGGCCGCCACATCGGCGACGAAGGCAAGCGCCGCGTCGGCGGCCTGCTGTTTGAGCTGCTGTTGAGAAAGCATGATAGTGATGCAAAAACGGTGCAAGGAGTACCCAAGGGACACTTTAGCACTTGGGCGGAAGGAAGCCACCGCCTTGGGGACCCGGCGGCGCCCAATCCCCGCCCGTGGCCTCATCCGGCTTCCGGCCAGGCCCGCGCGAGCAGGAAGGCGCAGGCGGCGTCCCCATGGCCGGTATCACTGTCGCCGTGCAGCCAGCTTGGCTGGGCCAGCCTCGCCGCGATGAAGGCATCGGCCGTCATGCCGCCCGGCGCCTCCATCAACAGGACCGCCTGCATCAGCGCCGCCATCAGGCCGGCGATGCGGCGCGCCTTGAATTCCGCTTCGTCCGGTGCGGCGCACAGGTCCATCCAGGCTTGCCAGGCGGCGCGGAATTCGGCGCTGGCTCCGCCCCGCTCGCGCAGGTATTCGGCCAAGGCCTCGGCCGCCTCGGGGTCGCGCCGCATGGCGCGCAGCACGTCCAGGCACATGACGTTGCCCGATCCCTCCCAGATCGCGTTGACCGGCGCCTCGCGGTAGAGCCGCGGCATGGGGCCGTCCTCGACGTAGCCGTTGCCGCCGCACGCTTCCATGCACTCGCCGATGGCGCCCTCGGCCCGCTTGCAGACCCAGTACTTGGCCGCCGGCGTGACGATGCGCCGTATCGCGCGCTCCAGCGGCGCCTCGGATTCGAACGCGCGGGCCAGGCGCAGGCCGAGCGCGGTGGCGGCCTCGCTCTCGAGCGCGATGTCCGCCAGCACATGCCGCATCAGGGGCTGCCGCAGCAGGGGCTTGCCGAAGGCCTGCCGGCGCGAGCAAAAATGCAGTGCCTGGACCGTGGCCTGCCGCAACAAGGCGGCGCTGCCCAGCACGCAATCGAGCCGGGTGTAGGTGGCCATCTCCACGATAGTGGGTATGCCCCGCCCGGGCTCGCCCACCATGACGCCCCAGGCGCCATGGAATTGAACCTCGGCGCTGGCGTTGCTGCGATTGCCGAGCTTGTCCTTCAAGCGCTGGATCCGGATGGCGTTGCGCCGCCCATCCGGCCGGTAGCGGGGCACGAAAAAGCACGACAGGCCCGCATCGGCCTGGGCCAGCACCAGGTGGGCATCGGATTGCGGCACCGAATAGAACCATTTGTGGCCGGTGAGCGCATAAGCCCGGCCGCGGCCGGGCGCCGCGCACGGCACGGCGCGCGTCGTATTGGCGCGCACGTCCGATCCGCCCTGCTTCTCGGTCATGCCCATGCCGATCAAGGCGCCCCGCTTGGCGGCCACGGGCGCGCTCGCCGGATCATAGCAACGCGAATAGAGGACGGGCAGCCAATCCCTGGCGAAATCGACGTCGCCCGCCGCTTCCCGCGCCAGGACGGGGATGGCGCCAAAGGTCATGGTCGTGGGACACAGGGTGCCTGCCTCGACCTGCCCCTGCATGATGTAGCCGGCTGCGCGGGCCACCATGGCGCCGGCCCGGGGCGACGACCACGGCCCCGAATGCAGGCCGCGCGCGATGATGCCCGTCATCAGGAGGTCCCAAGCCGGATGGAAGCGCAGTTCGTCGATGCGATGCCCCACCGGGTCGATGGGCACGAACTGCGGCGGATACGCGTTGGCATCGCGCCCGGCCTCCATGGCTTGCCGGCTGCCCAGCCAACTTCCGTGCTCGCGCAGCGCGTCCTGCGCATGGGCGGCGCCTTCGCGTATCACCGCCTCCCGCAGGGCGACATCGGTCTCGTACAGGGAATAGTCGGTTCGCGGCTCCACCACATTGACCGCGTCGTCCAGCTCGCCGTCCGCCATGATCGCTCCCGGCCGCCGAGGCGGCATCGTCGCCAGTCCCCAGTGTAGCGCCGCCCTCGGGGCGGGAGATCAGGGCGCGGTCTCGGCCGACTCGCCGCTGCGCAGACGGGCGACGTCGCGCAAGGGCGGCGAGCCGTACAGGCGGCTGTACTCGCGGCTGAACTGGGACGGGCTCTCGTAGCCGACGCGGCGCGCGGCGGTGCCGGCGTCGAGCAGTCCGGACAGCATCAGCATGCGCGCCTCCCGCAGGCGCAGCTGCTTCTGGTATTGCAGCGGGCTCATCGCCGTGACGGCCTTGAAATGATGATGCAGCGACGACGGGCTCATATTGAGGGCCTGCGCGAGGTCATCGATACGCAACGGCGCGGCGTAGTTCTCCTTGATCCAGGCGATGGCGCGGGCGATCTGGCTGGAAGCGCCGGCCGGCAAGGCGGTCTGCCTCAGCCGCCGCCCCAGTTCGCCGGTCAGAACCCTGTACAGGATCTCGCGCTCGGCCATGGGTCCGAGCACGGGCAAGTGCTGGGGGGTATCCAGCAGCCGGACCAGGCGCAGCATCGGTTCGATCAGGTCGAGCGAGGTCGTGCCGACCGCCAGCCCGCGCATGCTTGGCGGCTCGGGCGCGGGCGGCAGGGCATGCTCGCCGATGAGCTCGCCCAGGCGCTGTGGGTCGATGTCGAGCGCCACGCACAGGTACGGCTCGGCCGGAGACGCACAGGTGATGCGCGCCTGCACCGGCAGATCGAAGGACGACAGGAGGAAGTGCCGCTGGTCGTATTCGTAGACGTCCTCGCCCAGCTCGACCCGCTTGGCGCCCTGCGCCGCAACGGCCAGGGACGGCCGGTAGATTCCGCAGCTGGAATCGGATGGCCCGGAGAATCGCACGAACGACAGGCCCGGATAGGCGCACGGATGCTGCCCGTCGACCGGCGCATGCCGCGCGATGCGCTGGGCCAGCTCCCGCCGCGCGGCGGCGAGCCGGCCGGCGTCCTCGGCAACCGGGGCGGAATCGGCGAACTGGACCGGCACGGACATCATCGTTGCGAACGGCGGGAAAGAAGCACCGATATTGCCATGCTCAGACGGCCTTGCGCAAAGGCGTCTTGATGGGCAAGGTCCGCACCCGCTCGCCGGTCGCCGCGAAGATCGCATTGGCCAGGGCGGGCGACAGCGGCGGCACGCCGGGCTCCCCGACGCCGGTGGGAGCGTCCTGGGACGGCACGATATGGACCTCCACGCGCGGCATCTCGTTGATGCGCAGCAGCGGGTAGTCGTGGAAATTGCTCTGCACGACCGCGCCCTTCTCGAGGGTAATGGCGCCGTGCAAGGCCATGGACAGCGCAAAGCCTATCCCGCCCTCCATCTGCGCCTTGACCACGTCGGGATTGATGGCCAGCCCGCACGCGACCGCGCAGACCACGCGATCCACCTTGAGCTCGCCGTCCCGGTTCACGGTGATCTCGACCACCTGTGCCACCACGGTATTGAAGGACTCGTGCACCGCCACGCCGCGGCCGCGGCGCGCGCCATCCCTGCCCGCGGCCAGGGGCCGGTCCCACCCCGCCGCGCGCACGGCCTGGTCCAGCGCCGCCAAGTGCCGGGGATGCCCCTTGAGCAGTTCGCGGCGCAATGCCACGGGATCGCGCCGCGCGGCATGGGCCGCCTCGTCGATCAAGGTTTCCGCCGTGAACGCGGTGTGCGTATGGCCGACCGAACGGTACCACTGGACGGGCACGGGCACGTCATCGGGCGTATGCAGCTCGACGCTCAGGTTGGGGACCTGGTAGGACAGGTCGGAGAGGCCTTCCACCGAGGTGGCATCGATGCCGTTCTTGATCATGCCCTGCTCGAATACCGTGCCCTTGATCAGCGACTGGCCGACCACGCGCACATGCCAGGCCTGCAACCGCCCCTTCGGGTCCAGCGCGAGGCGCGCCCGATGCAGGTACAGCGGCCGGTAATAGCCGCCGCGCATGTCGTCCTCGCGCGTCCACACCATCTTGACGGGGGCTTCGATACCCGCCTTGCGTGCGGCGCGGGCAATGGCCACGGCCTCGAGGACATAGTCGGCCTGCGGGCTGGCGCGCCGGCCGAAGCTGCCGCCGGCGTAAAGCTGGTTGATCCGGACACGCTCCGCGGCGATGCCCAGGTACTCGGCCACCGCCTTCTGATCCATGGTTTGGAACTGTTCGCCGTTCCAGATTTCGCACTGGCCTTCACCCAATTGCACGACGCAATTGAGCGGCTCCATGCTGGCATGGGCCAGGTAGGGAAACTCGTAGTCCGCCTCGATCACCGTCGCCGCGTTCGCGAATGCGGCCTCGACGTTGCCGCGCGCGGCGGCAGGCGTCCCGGGGCGGGACGCCGCCTCGCGGTACCTGGCCAGGATATCGGCGCTCCCTTCGGTGTAGGCGCGGCTTTCGTCCCACTTCACCTTCAAGGCATCGCGGCCGGTGCGCGCGGCCCAGGTATTGCGGGCCAGGACGGCCACGCCGGCGGAACGATGCGGCGACCCCTCGAAAGCGACGGCCGCCACGACGCCGGGCACCGCCAGCGCGGCACTCGCGTCGTAGCTCGCCACGGTGGCGCCGAAACGCGGCGCGTGCGCGGCCATCGCCACCAGCATGCCGGGAAGCTTGACGTCCTGCGTGAACATGGCGCGGCCATGCACCTTGTCCGCCGAGTCCGCGCGCCGCAGCGACGACTTGCCGATGAGGCCGAATTCCTTCGGGGACTTCAGCTTCACCTTGCCAGGCACCGGTTGCCTGGCCGCGGCCGCGGCCAGTTCGCCGAACCCGGCCTGCCGCCCCGAGGCGGCGTGCCGGACCACGCCGGCGCGCACCGTGATGGTGGCCGGATCGACCTTCCAGGCCTGCGCCGCCGCCCCCACGAGCATCGCGCGGGCGGCGGCGCCCGCTTCGCGCATCTGCTGGAACGAATTGGCCATGGCCGTGCTGCCGCCGGTTCCCTGTATGCCCATGGCGAGGTTCTTGTAGCGCGCGGTATCGGCCGGCGCGCCTTCGACCCGGACTTGCGACCAGTCGGCGTCGAGCTCCTCGGCAACCAGCGTCGCCAGCCCGGTATAGGCGCCCTGCCCCATTTCCACGTGCTTGGCATACACCGTCACTCGGCCCTGGGCATCGATGGAAAGAAAGGCGTTGGGCGTGAAGGCGTCCGCCTTCCCTGCCTGCGGCGCCGCGGCAAAGGCCGCGGGCAATTGCCAGCCCAGGACCAGCACGCCGGCGCCTTGCACGAAGCGGCGGCGGCTGACGTTGACCAGGGCGGCCTCGGCGCGGTCAGTGTTCTCGTCGATGGCGAAGATCATGGCGCGTCCCCTCAAGCCAGCGCCTGCGCGGCGTGGTGGATGGCCGCGCGGATGCGGACGTAGGTGGCGCAGCGGCAGGCGTTGCCGCTCATGGCCGCGTCGATGTCGTCGTCGGTGGGACGGGGGTTGCTGCGCAGCAGTGCCGCGGCCGACATGATCTGGCCCGACTGGCAGTAGCCGCACTGGACCACGTCGAGCTCCTGCCATGCGGCCTGCACGGCTTGGCCGACCCGGTCCTGGCCGACCCCTTCGATGGTCGTGACCGCCTTGCCGGCGACGGTCGATACCGGGGTCACACAGGAGCGCACCGGCTCGCCATCCACATGCACCGTACAGGCGCCGCACAAGGCCATGCCGCAGCCGTATTTGGTGCCGGTCAGGTTTGCCAGATCGCGCACCGCCCACAGCAGCGGCATTTCGCCGGGCGCGTCGAGCGTAGTCGGTTTGCCGTTGATCTTGAGCTGAATCGCCATTGCCACGTCCCCTGCGGAAAATACGCCGGACCCTTGTCCGGCTCGTGACAGAGGTTACGTAAACCACGCCCCGGACGACAATACCGATTCCTGCCTGGCTTTTGCCTGATCCTGCAAATCAGCCGCCGACGGGCAAAAAGATCGGCATCCATTCGAGCGTATTGGTGTGAGCGCGAACGCAGCGCTCAAGGTACGCATCACCCGTCATCGCCGGCGCAAGAATGCCGGTCTTGCTGTGTGCACGCGCCACGGTAAGCGCCATGCCGAAATAGACGATTCCCGCTATCAGCGTAGTGATGGCGACAGAGTAGTAAGCCTGCACATCAACCTCCGGACGAAACTGCACTATCTAGGGTCCGCCCTGAATGCCTCGTGGTCGGCACGGCCGCGGTCGAGCCAGACCGCGGCCGGGGATCTCTCGGGCTCGCGCTCGACGTTCGCGCGGCCCGCGGCGTCAGGTTCCGTGCGCCACGAGATCGGCATATCGCTGCAGGTACAGCGGCCATCCTCGATCGGCGGCGACGCCGTCGCGCACGCCTTCCCAACCGTCGCCGTGGCGGTCCAACTTTCGATGCTCGATTTCCACCCGGGTGCGCTGCGGCGTCTCGGCTATGAAGCGGACTTCCCACTCACTGGCCTTGTCCGGGTCGGACTCGATTTGCCATCGCGGACTGATGTTCCAACTCAGGAGCAGACGGTGCGGCGGCTCGTAAGCGAGCACGCGCGCCCATCGGCATTCGCTGCCGTCGATGCCGCGGTCGTAGATATGGCCGCCGACTCTAGTCTCGAACACCGTCTCGGCAATCTTCACCGCGAGCAAGTTGTGCTCGGCGGGCTTGAACTTGCCGAACTGCTTCGTGAAGACCTCGAATGCCCGCTCAAGCGGCACTTCGACGACGATGGAACGCTTGACTGAAGTGTCCGATGGATGCGAACTCATTACGTTTCCTCTGGTGGTTGCTCGACGGCCACCTTGTAGGCCGCCAGCGTCTTGTCCCAGTACCGATCGAGTTCCGCGCGAACCTTCGCGAGCCCCTTGGGATCGATCCTGTAGATGCGATGCTTGCCTGACCTCGAGTCGATCACGAGACCGACCTCCTTGAGTACTTTCAGGTGCTGCGAGACCGCCGGCCGAGTAACCGGGAGATCACGGGCCAGCTCGCCTACCGAGCACGGGCGTTCGACGATGAGGTCGAAGATTGCCCGCCGCGTCGGATCGGCCAGTGCAGTCCAACTTTCGTTCGCGTAAGTCATAACTTACGTGTAAGCATAGACTTACCGGTCTCAGTCGTCACTCCCACAATCGCACTGTGGCCCGCAGGCCGCATCAAGTGAAATTGAGCTGCCAGGACACGCCGAACCTATCGTTGACCCAGCCGAAGCGCCGGCTGAAGCCGTAGTTGTCGAGCGGCATCAGCACCTGGCCGCCCTCGGACAAGGCGGCGTAACAGCGCTCGAGCTCGTCTTCCGTCTCGCATTCCACGAACAGCGACATCGACGGCGTGAAGTTGAAGGCGTGCGGGCCCGCGCTGTCGATCGCCATGAAGCGGCGGGCACCGAGCTTGAACCAGGCCGTGCGGACGGTCCCCTCGGGCTGGTCCTCGCCCGGCCCGTAGCAGTCGATGCGTTCGATGGCGGATCCAGGGAACAAGGACACGTAGGTCTCGATGGCCGCCTTGGCCTGCCCGTGCCTCTCGCCCGAGAACATCAGAAAAGTGACGACGTCTTTCATGGATTCCCCTCTCTTTCCAGGCCGCCGCCCGTCATGGCGACTCGACCAGGTTCTTCAGGCGGCCCAGCGCGCGGTCCCAACCGGCCGAGATGGCGGCGAGAAATGCGCGGGCCTCCTCGATGCGGTGCGGATCGAGCGCATACAGCACTTCCCGGCCGCGGCGTTCGTGCACCACCAGTTTCGCCGCTTCCAGCACTTGCAGGTGCTTGACGATCGCCTGGCGGGAAATGTCCCGCCCCTGCGCCAGCGCGGTGGCCGACAAGGCCCCCGCCGCCAGCAGGTGGGTAACCAGGGCCAGCCGCGTGGCATCGCCCAGCGCGGCAAAGACCCCGGCCAGGTCGTGCTCACGCCGGTTCGACATGGCGCCTGAGATTCTCCGCCTGCGCGCTCCAGCCACCATCGTTCATCATGAACGCGCGCTGGCGGCGGTGTAGCGGCACGCGCTCGAACCCCGATTCCGTAATGGTCAGCCGCGTGCCTTCGGGAACGGCTTCCAGCAGGAACTCGACCAGGGTGGTGGGTTCCTGCTCCGGATCGCATTCAGCGTCGATGCCGAAGGGAATCCAGCGGAAACTGAAGACGCGCGGCGGCTCCATGCGCTCGACCGTGCAGAACACGGCATTGGGCAGGGGCTGCCGTATGTCCGACGGCGGGAGCCCCAGCGCGTGCTGGTACTGCCTGAACTCTTCCTCGTCGAACCCGCCTTCGAACGTGCCGGTCATGGTTCGGCCGGGCGCGAAGGGCTGGTCCAGCTTCACGCCGAACCACTGGCCGAACTCCCCGACGTCGGTCAACGCGCGCCAGACGCGCTCGACGGGCGCGCGCAGCACGATCTGCTTTTCGATACGGTCATGGGTACTCATCGGCGTCTCCTTTTGTGCAACCGATTAGTTGCAATATAGCGAGGCCGCCGAATCATGCAACCGGAAAGTTGCACAAACCATTTACGCGTCGGCTTCGCGGTCGGCCTCGTCGGCCGCGAGGTTGTCGTCGTCCGAACCCAGGAGCCGGCGCGTCTCGTTTTCCGGCAACGCCTCGACGGTCTTGAGATTGCGCAGCATGGCGCGGGTGCGCACTTCGGTCTGCCCGATCTTGTTGCTGGCGGTTTCCAGCGTCTTCTTCACGCTGGCCAGGGCGTCGCCGAACTTGCCGAACTCCGACTTGACCGCGCCCAGCACCTTCCAGACCTCCGACGAGCGCTGCTCGATCGCCAGCGTGCGAAAGCCCATCTGCAGGCTGTTGAGCAGGGCCGCGAGATTGCTGGGGCCGGCCACGTTGATGCGCAGGGCGTGCAGCTTGTCCATCAGGCCGGGCCGGCGCAGCACCTCGGCGTACAACCCTTCCGTGGGCAGGAACATGATGGCGAAATCGGTGGTGTGCGGGGGCGCGATGTACTTCGACCCGATGCGCCGGCCCTCCAGCTCGACGCCTCGCTCGAACGCCATGCCGGCGGTCCGCACGGCCTCCAGATCCGCGCGTTCCTGCGCGTCGACCAACCGCTCGTATTCCTCCTTGGGAAACTTGGCGTCGATGGGCAGCCATACCGGCGCCGAGTCGTCGCGGCCGGGCAGGCGAATGGCGAACTCCACCAGTTCGTCGCTGCCGGGCACGGGCTTGATGTTGCGGCCATATTGCGCGGGGGTCATGGTCTGTTCGATCAGCATGCCCAGTTGCACTTCGCCCCAGGTGCCGCGCGTCTTCACGTTGGTCAGCACGCGCTTGAGATCGCCCACGCCGGCCGCCAGGGACTGCATCTCGCCCAGCCCCTTGTGCACGGCTTCCAGGCGGTCCGAGACCAGCTTGAAGGATTCGCCCAGCCGCTGCTCCAGCGTGGCATGCAGTTTTTCGTCCACCGTGCGCCGCATCTCTTCCAGCTTGACGGCGTTATCGGCCTGCATGTCCTTGAGCCGCTGTTCGACGGTGGTGCGCACTTCGGCCATGCGGCGCTCGTTCGCCTCGGTCAGCACGCGCAGCTGTTCCGAAAAACGGTCGGCAAAACGCTGCAGGGCCTGCGCGCTTTCGTCCCGGTTGACGGCGGCGTCGCGCGTGAGCGAAATGCGCAGCGCCTCGAAGCGCTCCTGCAGTTGCGCCGTCAGCGTGGTGAGATTCTGCGCAAAGGCGTCGAGCTGCTGGTTGAGCACCTGCGCCTGTTGCGCCTGCTGGCCGCCCATGGCCTGCAGCCCTTGCGCCAGGGTCTGGCCCAGTTCGGTACGCAGGCCGCGCGTGGATTCGGCCAGTTCCGAACGCAGCCCGCGCTGGCTCTCGGTGATCTCGGCCCGCAGCGAGCGCTCCAGGCGTTCCTGCGCCTCCAGGATCTGGTCCGGACGTGGATCGCCCGTTCCCGGCTTGCGCAGCAGCGCCAGCAGTGCGAACAGCGCGGCGAGCACGGCAGCGGCGGCGCTGCTCCACAACAAGTATTCGGTCAAGACTCGGCCCCCAAAACGAGGGATTTTAGAGCCTTGCGGGAAAGCCGCAGCGGCTCCTTGCGCCGCCGGCGCATCGCGGGCGCCGGAGAACGCGGAGCCGGGCCGCGCGTCAATCCAGTTCGATCTTGTTCTTGCGGATGACGGGGAACCAGCGGTCGGCCTCTTCCTTCAGGTAGGCCGAGAACTCCGCCGGCGTGCCGGCCACCACTTCCATCATCTGGGTGTCGAAGGCCTTGCGGGCCTCCGGATCGCGCAAGGCACGCACCACTTCCTGGTGGATGCGGCGCTTCAGCGCTTCATCCATGCCGGCGGGCGCGACGATGCCCATCCAGGCCCCGGTGTCGATGCCGGCCATGCCTTGCTCGGCCAGGGTCGGCACGTCGGGCATGAAGCGCGTGCGGCTGCCGGTGGTGACGGCGATGGCGCGCAGCTTGCCGGCCTTGACGAAGGACTGCACCGCCGCGGCCGGCAGGCACGCCATGTCCACGTCGCCCGCGATCAGGGCCGTCACGGCCTGGCTCGATCCGCCGTACGGCACGTGCACGATGTTGGTGCCGCTGCGCGAAGCCACCAGCTCCATGGTCAGGTGCGACAGCGAGCCGTTGCCGATGGAGGCGTAGTTGAACTTGCCGGGCGATTGCTTGAGCTGCGCGATGAGCTGCTCGAGATTGGCGGCGTCCAGGTTGCCCCGCGTCACGATGACGCTGGGCTGCATCACCGCCACCGTGATCGGCGTCAGGTCGCGGTCCGGGTCGTACGGCATCTTCTTGTAGAGCAGCTTGTTGTTCACCAGCGGTCCGGTGATGCTGACGCCCAGGGTATAGCCGTCGGGCGCCGCCTTGGCGACGTGGTCGGTGCCGATCATGCCGCCGGCGCCGGCCTTGTTCTCGACGATGAAGGTCTGCTTGAGCTGCTTGGACAGCCGCTCGGACAGGACCCGGGCCAGCGTATCCGGCGTGGAGGCCGGCGCGAAGGGCGCAATGATGCGCACCGGCCGCTCGGGCCACTGCGCATGGGCGGGAACGGCCAGCATGGGAACGACGAGCATGGCCGCGGCCAGGTGTTTGATCACGATATTGTCTCCTTGTGATGAATGAAGCAGGCGCCGGGCGCTACATGTCCCGGCCCAGGTAGGCGCCGTCCTGCTGCAGGACCTCTTGCAGGCGGGGGACGTCGAGCCTGCGCGGCGCCACGCCCGCCCGCAGCGACAGCGCCGCGGCCGTTCCGGCCGCCTGCCCCATGGCAAAGCACGGCCCCGTGACACGCGCCGCCGACTGGCCCATGTGGGTCATCGAGGCGCAGCGCCCCGCCATCAGCAGGTTGTCCACGCCCAGCGGCAGCAGCATGCGGTACGGCAGGTGATTGAAGCCCCGGCAATTGGGCACATCGACGAACTTGAAGACGATGTCGCCCGCCACGTGCGCCTCCACCGGCCAGCCGTTGACGCCGATGGTGTCGTCGAAGCTCGCGCAGCCCAGCACGTCGTCCTCGGTCAACTGGTACTCGCCGACGATGCGGCGGGTCTCGCGGATGCCGACCTGGGGCGCGATTTCCAGGATGTAGGAAGACTCGAAGCCGGGCGCGTATTCGCGCAGGAACTCGAAGAACTCGCGCGCCTGGCGGCGCCCCTGCAGCTCGCCCTCGCTCAGTTGCCAGGCATCGGTGCCGTCGATGGCCGAGCCGTCGGGGTTGCTCAGCTGGGTCACGTTGGCGCGCCATTCCACCGGATTCTTCTGCGGGCGGACGATGGGCGTCTTGCGCGCGAAGCGGCGGCCGTGCCGGGCGGCCTCTTCCATCAGACGGCCGAAGTGCTCCCAGGCATTGCCCGCGCGCGCGGGATCGACGTTATTGACGCGGAACATGGTCGACGGATACAGCATGCCGCCATGCCCGTCGCCTTTCTCGTAGGGCACGCCCGCCGCGGCCGCCATGTCGCCATCGCCCGAGCAATCGATGTAGATCTTGCCGATCACGGCGCCGCGTCCGGACTTGGTCTCCACCAGCAAGGCGGCGATCTCGCCCGGCGCGCGCATCAGCACGCCCGCGGCCTGGGCATGGAACAGCACCTGGCTGCCGCTGGACACCACCAGGTCGTCCGCCGCCAGCTTGAACGCCGCGTTGTCATAGGCCTGGGCCATGATCTTGTCCTGGAACATCCGATGCGGTTCGCACAGGCCGCCCAGGCGTTCCAGCGTGGAAAGCAGTTCGTCGGCCAGGCCATGGACCACGCGCCGGTTGTCGCCGAACACATTGGCATGCAGGCCGCAGAAGTTGGTGACGCCCGCAGCGGTGCCCATGCCACCGAGAAAGCCATAGCGCTCGATCAGCAGCGTGCGGCACCCATGGCGTGCGGCGGCGGCAGCCGCCGTCATGCCGGCCGGGCCGCCGCCCAGCACCACGACGTCGTATTCGCCCAGTACCGGGGTCTGCCGGGCCGGCTCCGAAACGCTGGCCGGATGTCCCAATGTCATTGCTCCACCTCGTCATTCTGCGAAGCGGACATGGTATCTGTTTCAAATTGGATTATCTGGTCTAATTTGAGGAACCAGCTTTCGCAATTTGGAATAGATATGGACACCTTGGCCAACTTGCGCGCCTTCCTAGCCACGGTGCGGGGCGGCAATTTCTCCGAAGCGGCACGCCAGCTCGATACGGTTCCCTCGGTCATCGCCAAGCGTATCGGCCATCTCGAGTGGACGTTGGGAACGCGCCTGTTCGACCGCTCCAGCCGCCGGGTGACGCTGACCGAGGCCGGCCACAAATTCCACGCCCGGGCGCGAGCGCTGGTCAGCGACTTCGACGACATCGCCTCCGAGCTGAAGCGAGACGAAGACGTGCTCGAAGGCCACATCCGGCTGCGCGCCCCCACGTCGCTCACGGTGTTGTACCTGGCGGATATCCTGGCTGCCTTCCAGCAGCGCTACGACCGGCTGACCCTGGAGATCATGCTGCTGGACCGCTCGGCCAATCCCGCCGAGGAAGGCTTCGACATCTCGGTGAGCGGCCGCGCGGACAGTTACGAGGGCGTGGTCGACGAACCGCTGTGCCCTCTGCGGCAGGTGGTATGCGCCGCCCCCGCCTATCTGGCGCGCCGCTCGGCGCCGCGCCATCCGCGCGACCTGGCCGATCACGACTGTCTGGTGTTCAATCCCACGGGCCATACTTGGCATTTCAACAGCGCGCGCGGCCCGGTCAGCGTCGACGTTCCGGCGCGCCTGGGCGCCAACGACAACTACGCGCTCTATGCGGCCGCACGCGCGGGCAACGGCATAGCCGTCCTGCCGAGCTACGTCGCGGGGAAGGCGCTGGCCGACGGCACCCTGGTGGCGCTGCTGGAAGACCACCCCTTGCAGGACGTGTGGCTCAAGGCGCTGATACCGGCACGCAAGCGCCACACGCCGCGACTCGAGGTGTTGCTGGCATGGCTGCGCGAGCACCTGGGCGGCACGCCGCCATGGGAACGTCCCGGCGCCACCGCGCCGGGTGCCTGAAGCCCCTTGGCTTACTCCGCGCGGTTGCGCATCCAGTCGGCCGTGTTGTAGAACGAGGCCAGCAGCCGGTCGGCCAGCTCCGGTTCGATCCCGACCTGCTGCATCGCGCGTCCCATGCAGACCACCCACTGGTCCCGCTCTTTCGTGCCGATGGAAAACGGCAGATGACGCGCCCGCAGGCGCGGATGGCCAAAGCGCCGGATGTAGTAGTCCGGCCCACCCATCCAGCCGCACAGGAACCAGAACAGCTTGTCGCGCGCCTGCTCCAGCGAAGGGCCGTGCGCCGCGCGCAGGTCAGACAGGTCGGCGTCCAGGTCCATCAAGTCATAGAAGCGGTCGACCAGCTCCCGCACCCGCCCTTCCCCGCCTATGCGTTCGAACACGGTCTGCCCGGCCGGTGCCGGCTCGGCCGGTTCCTGTATCAATATCGTCTTGTCATTCTGCATATCGGTTTTCCAAAGCGCGGCACCTTCTACACTTCCCGCAGCGTTGCCAGGGGCGGGTGCCGCAGCACGCCGCGCAGGCCCATCCATCCGCCGGCCAACGCGCATGCCACGCCTATCAGCAAACCGGCCGCCCATACCCAGGGATTGGGCGCCAGCGCGAAGTCGAACACGAAACGCGCCAGCAGCCAGGCGATCACCGAGGCGCCGGCCGCGGCCAGCATGCCGGCGGCGCCCCCGATGGCGCCGAGCTCGAGCCACTGCGCCGTCGACAGCTGGCGCCGGGTCGCCCCCAGCGCGCGCAGCAGGCCCGCCTCGCGCACGCGTTCGTCACGGGTCGAGGCCAGCGCGGCATACAACACCAGGCAGCCCGCCGCCAGGGTGAACAGGAACAGGAACTGCACCGCGGCCACCACCTGGTCCAGCACGCCCTGCACCTGCCGCAGGATGGCGCTGGTATCGAAGATGGTGAGATTGGGAAACTCGCGGATCAGCGTATTGGACAGGCCGGCCTTGTCGTCCGGCAAGTGCAGCGCCGTGATCCAGCTCTGCGGCATGTCGCGCAGCACGGCGGGCGACAGGATGGCGAAGAAATTGACCTGCATGGAATCCCAATCCACCGCGCGCAGGCCCGAGACCGCCACGTCGACCTGGTTGCCAGCGATGTCGAATTTGAGCGTATCGCCCAGCTTCACGCCCAGCGTCTGCGCGATGCCCTCTTCCATGGACACCTCGGCCGCCGACGGGTCCAGCCAGCGGCCCGCCACCTCGCGATTGTGGCCGGGCATCCGGTCCATGTAGGAAAGATTGAATTCCCTGTCCACCAGCCGGCGCGCGCGATCGTCCTGGTAATCCGCCGGGCCGACGGCGCGCCCGTTGATCTCGAGCAGGCGGCCGCGAATCATGGGGTAGAGGTCCACGTGGTCCAGGCCGGCCTGCGCCAGCCGCTGCGCCACCGCCTCGCGCTGGTCCGGCTGGATGTTGATGAGGAAACGATTGGGCGCATCGGGCGGCGCGGCCTGGCGCCAGCCGTCGACCAGGTCGCTGCGCGTGATAGACAGCAGCAGCAAGGCCATCAACCCCACCGCGAGCGCGCAGACCTGCGCCACGGTCGCGCCCCGGCGCCGCACCACGCCGGCCAGCGCAAAGCGCAGCGCCACCGGGCCGCGCTGCCACTGCCGCAGCGGCTCCAGCCATCGCACGCCCAGCCAGGCCACGCCGGAGAACAGCAGGAAACCCGCGAGAAAGCCGCCGGCCACCATCAGGCCCAGCTTCAGGTCGCGCGCGAACCAGAGCAGCAGCAGCGCGAAGCCGAGCGCGCCGATGCCATAGCCGACCGCCGTGCGCGCCTGGGCAACCCCGGTATCGCGGCGCAGCACGCGCACGGGCGACACGTGCCGCAGCTGGGCCAGCGGCGGCAGCGCGAAGCCGAGCAGGAGCCAGACGCCGGCAAGAAAGCCCTGCACGGCCGGCAACGGACCGGCGCGCGGCAGATCCGCCGTGATGAGTCCCCCGAGCGCCGCGATCAGCCCCTCGTGGGCGGCATACCCGATCACGCTCCCTACTGCGGCGGCCCCGAGCGCGATGATGAGAAATTCAGCGGCGAACAGTCGCGTCAGCAAGGACTGCGTCGCCCCCAGGCAGCGCATCACGGCCACGCTGTCGAAATGCCGCAGCGTGAAGCGGCGCGCCGCCAGCGCCACGGCTACCGCGGCAATCAACGCCGCCAGCAGGGCCACCAGCGACAGGAATTGCTGGGCGCGGTCGATGGTGCGGCGCATTTCCGGCCGGCCGGAATCCAGCGTTTCCACGCGCTGGCCGCGCTGCGGATGGGCCTGGAGCCACGCAGCGTAGTCGCGCACGGCGGCAGGCCGCCCGGCCACCAGGAGCCGGTAGGACACGCGGCTGCCGAAGGTCACCAGTCCCGTACCATCCAGGTCGTCGGCGCGCATCATGACCCGCGGCGCGACGTTGATGAAGTTCATGCCGCGGTCGGGCTCCACCGCGATCACGCGGTCGATGCGAAAGCGCTTGTCTCCCAGCTGCAGGCTGGCTCCCACCTGCACGTCCAGCAGCGAGAGCAATTGCGGATCCACCCAGACCGCGCCGCGAGCCGGGATGTCCCGCGTGACCGCATCGGGCATCGCCGGACCTTCCGCCACGCGCAGGTTGCCGCGCAGCGGATAGCCGGGCTGCACCGCCTTGAGCGCCGCCAGTTGCGAGCGCGCCGCATCGCCGCTGCCGGCGCTGGCCATGGAGGGGAACTGCAGAGTCTCGGTCAGCGACAGCCCCAGTCGCCGCGCCTCCTCGCGCTGGGCGTCCGACACCGGCGTGTCGGAAATCAGGACCAGGTCGCCGCCCAGCAGCTGGGCGGCATCGCGTTCCAGTGCCTGGCGAATGCGGTCGGCCAGGAAACCCACGCTGGCCACCGACGCCACCGCGACGACCAGCGCCATCGCCAGCAGCCGCAGTTCGCCGGCGCGCCAGTCGCGGACGGTCATGCGCCAGGCCTGGGCCAGGAACGAAAACGAAGAAAACGGACGTGCGTCAGGTTTCATGGCCGGCGCAAGGAAAAGAAGGCTGGGAAGGCGAGCGCCGCATGGCGCCCGCCGGCGGGAACGTGCGGAACCGCCAGGGCGGCGCACTCTCGTGGGACAACGCCCGGAGGCGGCGGTTCACATGCGTCCCATACTTTACCGGCATCGGAGGGGATACGTCCGCAGACTTCTCCTCAGGCCACCGCCTTGCCCACCACCCCCTCGACGAACCAGTCCATATGGTCCACGTCGCGCTGGCTCGGCACGCCGGACTGCTGGCGCACCGTGCCCTGGTTGTCGACGAGGCGGCCGCCGAAAGGATGCAGCGCGCCCGCAGCGATCCGTTGCCGGGCCTGCTCCACGGAGGCGCGCACGGCCTGGGGCACCTGGGGAGAAAGCGCCTCGAGCGCGATCATGCCGTCCTGCAGGCCGCCCATGATTGCCCGCGACGTCCAGGTGCCCGCCAGCACTTCGCGCGCGGCCTGGATGTAGTGGTCGCCCCAGCGATGCACCACCGCGCCGAGCTGCCGCGTCGGCGCGTACTTGCTCATGTCCGACGTGTAGCCGAGCATCCAGGCTCCCGCGGCTTCTGCCGCCTGCGCCACCACGGAGGAGCCCGAGTGGTTCGTCAGCACGTCGGCCCCCTGGCGCAGCACGGCTTGCGCGGCATCGCGCTCGCGGGGCGGGTCGAACCAGTTCTGCGTCCAGACCACGCGCACCTGCACTTTGGGATTGACGCTGCGTGCCGCCAGCGTGAACGCGTTGATGCCCTGGATCACCTCGGGAATCGGCAGCGCCGCGACATAGCCCAGCACGTTGCTGCGCGTCATCGCGCCGGCCACCAGTCCGGCGAGATAGCGGCCTTCGTAAAAACGGATGTTGTAGGCGCCCAGGTTGCGCGCGAGCCGGTAGCCCGAGGCCTGGTCGAACACGACCTTGGGAAATTCGCGCGCCACGCGCATCACCGCGTCCATATAGCCGAACGAGGTGGTGAAGACGAGCTTGCACCCCTGGCGGGCCAGATCGCGGATCACGCGCTCGGCGTCTGCGTTCTCGGGCACGTTCTCCACCACGCGGGTGGTTACGCGGTCCCCCAAGGCGCGCACCATCGCCAACCGGCCGTCTTCGTGCTGGCGCGTCCACCCGGCGTCGGTAATCGGCGACATATAGACGAAACCCACCGACAGGGATTCGGCCGCCGCCCAGGCAGGACGCGGCACAGCCAGCGCCGCATACGCCGCCGGCACGCCCGCCAGCCAGCCGAGCACGCGGCGGCGCCCGCCGCTGGCAAGAGCGGGGCGGACCAGGCGTTCCGTTTCGGGGGGACAAGTTTGTTCGCGGTGCGCGGCCGGCACCGAAACGAGGTTTTTCACGCAGGTTCTCCTCGAACACGGCTTCCAGGTTGGATGTCCGGCCAGCGGGAAGCACGCTGGCCGGACGGGATCGAGGGACGATTTTACCAAGCGGCCGGGAGGCGCCCGCGCCGCACGATAGCTCGCCGACGAGGATCGATTGTCAATCACTATTGATTCAATTTGATTAATTCAATTTACTAATAACGAGATCCATCCTATCGTGTGGGCTCCTCAACCGCCCCAGAGAGCCAACGATGACGAAACTCACCACCGCCACGGGCGCTCCCGTCGCCGACAACCAGAATTCGCGCACTGCCGGCGCCCGCGGCCCGGTCCTGATGGAAGACTTCCATCTCATCGAGAAACTCCAGCACTTCAACCGGGAGCGCATTCCCGAACGCGTGGTCCATGCCAAGGGCTCGGGCGCCTACGGCGTGTTCGAAGTCACCAGCGACATCACGCGCTACACGAGCGCCGACCTCTTCTCGCATGTAGGCAAGAAGACCGACGTGTTCATCCGGTTCTCCACGGTCGGCGGCGAGAAGGGCTCGGCGGATACCGAGCGCGATCCGCGCGGGTTCGCCATCAAGTTCTATACCGACGAAGGCAACTGGGACCTGGTGGGCAACAACACGCCGGTCTTCTTCGTTCGCGACGGCATCAAGTTTCCCGACTTCATCCATACCCAGAAGCGCGACCCGCGCACCAACCTGAAGAACCCGACCGCCATGTGGGACTTCTGGTCGCTGTCGCCCGAGTCGCTGCACCAGGTCACCACGCTGTTCTCCGATCGCGGCACGCCAGACGGCTACCGCCACATGCACGGTTTCGGCAGCCATACTTTCAGCATGATCAACGCCCGTGGCGAACGGGTCTGGGTGAAGTATCACGTGCTCAGCCTGCAGGGCATCAAGAACCTGCACCCGCGCGACGCCGTCCGGCTGGCCGGCGAGGACCCCGACTACGCGCAACGCGACCTGTTCGACGCGATTGCCCGCGGCGACTTTCCCAAGTGGCGCTTCTGTATCCAGGTCATGACCGAGGAGCAGGCGCGCAAGACGCCCTATGATCCGTTCGATCTGACCAAGGTCTGGCCGCACGCGGATTTCCCGCTGATCGAAGTCGGCGTCATCACGCTCGATCGCAATCCGGAGAACTATTTCGCCGAAGTCGAGCAGGCCGCGTTCTCGCCGGCCTCCATCGTGCGCGGCCTCGGTTTCAGCCCCGACAAGATGCTGCAGGCGCGCCTCTTCGCCTATCATGACGCGCACTTGTATCGCGTCGGCACCAACTACCAGGCGCTGCCCGTCAACCGGCCGCATGCGCCGGTGCGTACCTACCAGCGCGATGGCGCCATGCGTTTCGACGGCAATTTCGGCGGCGAACCGAACTACGAACCCAACAGCTTCAGCGACGCGCCCAAGCAGGACCCTGCCTACCGCGAGCCCTCGCTGCGGCTGGAGGGCGACGCCGATCGATACGATCATCGCGTGGGCAACGACGACTACACGCAGGCCGGCAACCTGTTCCGGCTGATGAATCCCCAGCAGCAGGCGCTGCTGATCGAGAACATCGTCAATTCGATGAAGACGGTGCCGCGCGACATCCAGGAGCGCCAGATCGCGCACTTCGCCAAGGCGGACCCGCGATACGGGGAAGGCGTCGCCAAGGGACTGGGCATCGAAGCCAGCCAGGGCTGACTCCCCGGCATCAGGGCCGGCCGGAACCGGCCCTGGCTTGAAAGCCGTGCCGCCAGGCACGGCTTTTTTACAATGGGCTGCGCAGAGTGAAGGCATTCTTGCCCATATCCTCTGCAACACGGAACAGGCACAATGCCGGGCAATACGCTCCAGGAAACCGTCATGCTCCGCGCCAGTTCCTCGACCCGCGCCCTGCGTCCGCACGTCCGCCCCGAGACAACGGGCCGCGCACCATGACCCGCCGCGTCGCTTCCCGTGCCGTCCGTCTTGCCGCGCTGGCGACAGCCGGTCTTGTCGTGCTCATGGTGATGAGCGCAGCGGGAGCCTGGCTGTACCTGCGGGCGAGCCTGCCTCAACTGGACGGCCAGGTGCGCGCCGGCACCATGCAATCCGCCACGATCGCGCGCGATGCGCAAGGCAGCGTCACCATCCGCGCGCAGAACCGGGCCGATGCCGCCTACGCCACCGGCTTCGCCCACGCCCAGGACCGCTTCTTCCAGATGGACCTGGTGCGGCGTTCGGCCGCGGGGGAATTGGCGGCGCTGGTGGGCGAGGCCGCGGTGCCGATGGACCGGCGGGTGCGCCTGCACCGGTTCCGGACGCGCGCCGAACGGGCCTATGCGGCGCTGCCGCCGGCGCACCGGACGCTGCTCGAACGCTACGCGGATGGCGTCAACGCGGGCCTGGCTTCGCTCGACGCCCGCCCGTTCGAGTATGTGCTCCTGGGCGCCCCGCCCCAGCCTTGGCAACCCGTCGATACGCTGCTGGCTATCTATGCGATGTACCTGGACCTGCAAGGCGGCGAGCTGGTCCGGACACGCTCGCGCGAAGCCCTGCGCAGCCTGCTGCCCGAACCCGTGCTTGCCGCCCTGATACCTGTGGGCAGCCGCTGGGATGCGCCGCTGGACCGCCCTCCTTCATCCGCCCCGCCGGAGGTCCCGCCCGCACCGGCGCTGCTGGATGCCCGGCCCGACTGGATAGACAGGCCCCGCCCGCCGCGGACCCGGGGCGCAACGCCCGCCGAACTGATGGTCGATGCCGGCACGCCCGCGTCGGCGCTGGGCAGCAACGGCTGGGCCGTGGATGCGCGCCGTGGCGCGGACGGCCGTGCGCTCGTGGCCAACGACATGCATCTCGGACTGCGCCTGCCCAACGTCTGGTATCGGCTGACGCTGGAGTTTCCGTCGGCCGCGGGACAACGGCGCATCAGCGGCGTCAGCCTGCCGGGCGCCCCCATCGTGGTGGCCGGCAGCAACGGCGACATCGCGTGGGGTTTCACCAACAGCTACGGCCACTTCATGGACCTGGTGCGGCTGGATCCCGATCCGGCGGATCCGACCCGCTATCGCGGACCTGCGGACGCGTGGGAACCCGCGTCCGAAACGATGGAGCGCATCGAGGTGAAGGACGGGCCGCCGGTCATGCTGCCCGTGCGCGAGACCCGCTGGGGCCCCGTGCTGCAGACCGGCGCGCACGCCTATGCGGTCCGCTGGATCGCCCACCTGCCTGAAGCCGCCAATGTCGTACTGGCCGAGATGGAAAACGCGCGCGACCTCGGACAGGCGCTGCGCGTCGCGCAGGCGGCAGGCATTCCTACCCAGAACCTGGTGGCGGCGGACCGCGGCGGCGGCATAGGTTGGACATTGGCCGGCCCGTTGCCTGCCGCCACGCTCGACCCGCTCGGCTTCCCGGCCGAACCCGACCGGGCCGGCGCCCCGCTCGCCCGCCTTGCTCCCGCGGACTACCCCGCGATCATCGATCCGGCCTATGGGCGCCTGTGGACCGCCAACAGCACGCAGCTCGCGGATGGCGACGCGCAGCGCAAGATCGGCGACGGCGGCGCCGACGTCGGCGCGCGCGCCACGCAGATACGCGATGCGCTCTTCGCCGCCGAGCGTTTCAACGAGCGCGACCTCCTCGCCATCCAGTTGGACGACCGGGCGCCGTGGATCGCGTTCCTGCGCGAGCAGGCCCTGGCCGTGCTCGACGATGCGGCCGTCGCGGACCATCCGCAGCGGGCCGCCGCCCGCCGCATCCTGCAATCCTGGAACGGGCGGGCCGATGCCGACAGCGCCGGCTATGCGCTGCTGCGCGCCTACTACGACGCGCTGTACGACGCCTGGTTCGGCGCGCTGGACGACAGGCTGGCCGCGATCGAGCCCGGTCTGTCGGTACGCCGGGCTTCGTCGCGCCTGCTGGCCGTCATGGAGGACCTCGTGCGTGCGCAGGCCTGGAAGCCGGCCTACGCCGCCGACTGGCGCGCCTTCATGCTCGAACGCATCGACACGTCGATTGCCGCGCTCACCGCGGGAGGACGGCCCCTGGAAAAGATCCGCTGGGGCGACCGCAATCGCCTGGCCATCGCGCACCCGCTGGCGCGCGTCCTGCCGGCGCCGGTGGGACGCTGGCTGTCGGCGCCCCGGCGGCCGATGCCGGGCGACATCCACATGCCGCGCGTCCAGGGCGCCGCCTTCGGCGCCTCCGAGCGTTTCGTGGTGTCGCCCGGCCATGAGGAACACGGCGTACTCGAGATGCCCGGGGGTGCGTCCGGCCATCCGCTCTCGCCCTTCTTCCTCGCCGGCCACTCGGCATGGGTAGCCGGCGAGGCGAGCCCTTTCCTGCCCGGGCCCGACGCCCACCGGCTGACCCTGGCGCCCGCCGAAGCCGGCCACTGACCGGACCGGGTACGATTCCGTCGCGCTATCGCTCGGGCAGGAAGGGCCGACCCAGCGAGCGCGGCATGTTCCGGCGCAGCCAGCCGGGATTGGCGCCACGCAAGGCCAGCACGGCGATGGTGCAGACGTAAGGCAGCATCGCCAGGAACTGCGACGGCACCTGCACGCCCATGCCCTGCAGCTGGAACTGCAGCATGGTCAGGCCGCCGAAAAGATAGGCTCCCAGCAGGATCCACAGCGGATGCCACATGCCGAAGGCGATCAGCGCCAGGGCCATCCAGCCCCTGCCGGCCACCATGCCTTCGCTCCATAGCTGGGTATAGACCACCGACAGGTACGCGCCGGCCAGTCCGCAGCAAAGGCCGCCGGCCAGGATGGCGAGCGTGCGGATGCGCCCCACGGGATATCCCAGCGCGTGCGCCGACTCCGGCGATTCCCCCACGGCGCGCAACAGCATGCCGGCACGCGTGCGATACAGGAACCAGGCCAGCAGGACGGCCAGGGCCATCGTGGCGTACACCAGCGGATGCAGCGCGAACACGGTGTTTCCGACCCAGGGCAGCTCCCTGAGCAGCGGCAGGCCGGTTTCGCCGCGCGCCAACGACCGGCCCGCATAGGACACGCCGGCGAAAGCGGAAAGCCCGGACCCCAGCAGCATCGCCGCCAGGCCGCTGCCGTACTGGCTCGCATTGAACACCACGACAAGCAGCGCGAAACCGGCGGCCAGCGCCGCGCCCGCCGCGGCGCCGGCCGCCAGCCCCCACCACGGGCTGCCGGTATGGAACGCCGCGGCGAAGCCGGCCGCGGCGGCCAGCAGCATCATGCCCTCCGCGCCGAGGTTGATCACGCCGGCCCGCTCGTGCATCGCCAGCCCGAGCGCGGCCAGCGCCAGGGGCGTGCCGGCATTCAAGGTCGCGGCGACGAGCGGCAGCAGGTTTTCCATGCCGATCACCTCGCCGCCGGCGCCGGCCGGCGCCACCGGATCCGGTGGCGCACCAGGGTGTCGCCCAGCAACAGCAGCGCCAGCGCCAGGCCCTGGAAGACGCCCACGATGGACGCCGGCAATCCCAGGCGCGATTGCGCCAATTCGCCGCCGATGTAGAGCGCGGCCATGACGACGCTGGCCACGAGCGCGCCGGCCGGATGCAGGCGGCCCAGGAACGCCGCGATCACGGCGGCGAACCCATAGCCCGGCGACACCGAGGTCGTGAGCCGCTGCATGGGCCCCGCCACTTCGCCCATGCCGGCGAGTCCGGCCAGGGCGCCGCACGCCAGCATCGAGGTCCACAGCGCCTGCCGCGGCGAATACCCCGCATAGCGCGCCGCGGCAGGCGCGGCTCCCACCACGCGCAGGCGAAAGCCCGGATAGGAACGGGCGAGGAACAGCCACGCCACGGCCGCCGCGGCGAAGGCCAGCGCCAGCCCCGCGTGCGCGCGGGTACCTTCCCAGAGCTTGGGCAGCAGGGCCGCCTCGTCGAACGACCGGGACTGCGGGAAGTTGTAGCCGTAGGGGTCGCGCCAGGGGCCGAACACCAGATAGCCGAGCAGCAGCTGTATCACGTACGTCAGCATCAGGCTGACCAGCATCTCGTTGGCGCCGAAGCGGTCCTTGAGCCAGGCCGTGAGCGCCGCCCATGCCATGCCGCCCAGCATGCCGGCGGCCATGACCAGCAGCACGTAGCCGCGCCATGTTTCCGGGCCCGCCAGCAAGGCCACGCCGCCGCCCGCGATGGCGCCCGCCACCAGTTGGCCTTCGGCGCCGATGTTCCAGACGTTGGCGCGAAAGCATATCGACAGCCCCACCGCGCACAGCGCCAGCGGCGCCGCCTTGACGGCCAGCTCGCCCCACGCATAGAGGCCGTTGAAAGGCTCGACCAGGAACAGCCGCAACCCCTGCCAGGGATCGACGCCCAGGATGACGAACAGCAGCGCGCCGCCCAGCATGGTGAGCACCAGCGCGGCGAGCGGCGAGAGCCACGTCGCCAGCCGGGAGGCGGACGCGCGCGCCTCAAGCTGGATCATCGTCCCACCGTCCTTCCATCCAACGGCCCAGCATGTCGGCGCCGACGCGGGCGCGCGCCACCGCGGGCGAGAGCCGCCCACCCGCCATGACGGCCAGGCGGTCGCAGATGCCGAGCAATTCGTCGAGGTCTTCGGAAATGATCAAGGCCGCCCCGCCGGCATTGCGCAAGTCGATCAGTGCCTGGTGGATACGCGCGGCCGCGCCGATGTCCACCCCCCAGGTTGGCTGGGCCGCCACCAGCACGCGCGGCGCGCCCTGAAGCTCGCGGCCCACCATGAACTTCTGCAGGTTGCCGCCCGAGAGGCTGCGCGCCGGCACGCGCGGCGAGACGGCACGCACGCCATACCGGGCGATGATGCCGGAAGCCGCCGCGGCCAGGCCCCGGCGGCGCACCCATCCCCCCGCAGCCGCTTGCGCAGGCGCCATGGTCAGCAGCACGTTGTCGTCCAGCCCCATCTCGGGCACGCAGCCACGCCCCAGGCGCTCCTCGGGAATGGCGCGCAACCCCAGCGCACGCCGCGCGGACGGCCGCAGCCGGCCGATGGGCCGGCCCATCAGGCGGATGATGTCGTCGGGCATGCCCGTCTCCTCGCCCGACAGCGCCGAGAGCAACAAGGCCTGGCCGTTGCCCGACACGCCGGCCACGCCCAGGATTTCCCCGGCCCGCAGATCGAACGAAACGTCGCGCAGGCCGACCCGCTGGCCGGCCGGAGCGGGCACCGACAGCCTTCGCACGGTCAGCACCGGATCGCCCGCGGGGCGAGGCGCGGCGGTTCGCACCTCGTCCACCGCGCTGCCCAGCATCAAGGCCGCCAGTTCGTCCTGCGCCATCCCGCGCGGATCGACCACCGCCACCGTCCGGCCCGCGCGCAGCACCGTGCAGCGGTCGCACAGCTCGCGGATCTCCGCCAGTTTGTGGCTGATGTAGACGATGCTGCAGCCCTCGGCCGCGAGCTGCCGCAACGTGGCGAACAGGGCTGCCCTGGCCTCGGGCGACAGCACCGACGTCGGCTCGTCCAGGATGAGCAATTGCGGACGCGCGGCCAGCGCGCGCAGCAGCTCGACGCGCTGGCGCTCGCCCACGGACAGATCGCCTACATAGGCATCGGGGTCCAGGCCCAGCCGATAGCGCTCGATCAATGGCGCCAGCCAGCCGTGCCGGGTTCGTCGCGCGAAAGCGGCCGGCAGTCCCAGCAGCACGTTCTGCGCCACGGTCAGGGTCTCGAACAGCACGAAATGCTGGAACACCATGCCCATGCCGAGCGTCCGCGCATCGTCCGGCGCGCGCAGCGCCACCGGACGGCCGTTCCACACGACCTGCCCCGCGTCGGGCGCGAGCGCCCCATACGCGATCTTCATCAGGGTCGACTTGCCGGCGCCGTTCTCGCCCAGCACGGCGTGGATCTCGCCCGGCGCAACGGCCAGCGAAACATCGTCGTTCGCGAGGACGCCGGGATACCGCTTGGTGATCCCGCGCAATTCGAGTCGATGGACGGCCATGGAACAAGGGCGGGTGGAGACGAGGCGCCCATTGTAGACCGCGCCCCCGCCGGGAGCGCCGACATGCCTGCAGCGTGCCCGCCGCCGTTCCCGGCTCGACCCATCGACTTGTCTATCTGTATGCCGGCGCCGAACGGCAATCCTTCCGGGCACGGGGCACGTCCCGCAGGCCGTTCAGGATCATCGATTGATGCCGTCCGGTCTCGCTCCCCTGGACCGCCGCAAGCCGGGCCCAGTGCATCGCCTCGCAGGGATCGGCTTGCACGCCTTTCCCGTACAGGGCGGATCCGGCCATCAGGACCGAGGCCAGCATTTCCTGCGCCTCCAGGTCGCCCGTGCCGGCCGCCTGCCTCAGCAGCGCCAACATGGCGCGATAGTTGCGCTCGGTCCGCGCCTCCAGGGCCATCTGGTAGATCTGTTCGGGAGTGGCGATTTCCTCGAGTAGCGGCGCGGCCGGCGCCGCCGGCGCGAAAGCCGCGGAAGCGGCCAATCCCAAGGAGAAAACCATGCGATGAAAAACTTGCGACCGCGCCACTGCCGTCTCCTTCGTTCCGCGGGATGTAGGGAGTCGCGCATGCTGGGAGATCGCGGGAACCGAGCCATCGTCCCGGCGGTATGCGCGCACGGTCTATTGGGCCATTCCCCGTGCTTTGGCACAATGTGGTTCTTTCTTTCATGGCTTCGGATTGGCCGAAGGCATACCACACAGGAGCGGCACCATGCGACTCGATCTTGCCGACCTCCGCCTGTTCCTCTGCATCGTCGATGCGGGCAGCATCACGCAAGGCGCCGCGCGGGCGAACCTGGCGCTGGCCTCGGCCAGCGAACGCGTGCGCAACATCGAGGCGGACGCCGGCGTACGACTGCTGGAACGCCGCCATCGCGGCGTGGTGCCCACGGAGGCAGGCGAAGCGCTCGCCCATCATGCCAGGCTCATACTGCGCCAGCGGGAACTGATGCAGGGCGAACTGCAGGACTTCGCCGCCGGCGCACGCGGCACCATCCGGCTCTACGCCAATACCGCCGCGCTGACGGAGTTCCTCCCGCGCAAGCTGGCCCCCTGGATGGCCGCGCGTCCGCGCATGAACATCGACGTCAGGGAACGCACCAGCGGCGAGATCGTCAAGGCCGTCTCCGCCGGACTGGTCGAAGCGGGCGTCACCTCCGATCAGGTCGCCGCGCCGGGCCTGCAACTACAACCCGTGGCCACGGACCACCTGGTGCTGATCGCCCCCGCCGGGCACGGCCTGGCGCAAAAACGCATGGTCCCCTTCGCCGAGATCGTGCGGGAACCTTTTGTCGGGCTGGCGCCGGGCAGCGCGCTGCAGGACTACATCGACGAACACGCGCGCCGTACAGGGCACACCCTTGCCTTCCGCATCAAGATGAACAATTTCGGCGGCCTGTGCGAAATGGTATCCCACGGCGTAGGCGTGGGCATCGTCCCCGACAGCATCGCCCGGCGCTATCGCCGTCGCCACCCCTACCAGCGCGTCGCCCTGGCCGAAAGCTGGGCTCACCGCCGTCTGTGCCTGTGCTTCCGCGACTGGACCGGCCTCTCGGCTCCCGTGCGGGACCTGTTGACGCATCTGGCTTCGGACAAGACCGGCCGGCCGCCGTAACCAGCTCCGCGGTCGGCAGCGTTTCTGGTTCCAGGCGGCGCGCCGTGCTCGCGTCGCACAAATAAAAAACGGCGCCCCGCAGGACGCCGTCGGCAACACTCCCCTCCCCCAGATCCAGGGCACCGCGGATCCGGCTTTGCCGGTCCGCCAGTGCCGCCTCAAGGCGGGTCCCCGCCCCTCGGGGGGCTGCCGCGTAGCGGCGGGGGGCTCACTGCCGGGCGCGCGTCAGCGCGCAGGGAGGAGCCTACTGTTCAGCAGCAATGGCCTTCATCGACAGGCGCAGGCGGCCCTTGTCGTCGGCCTCGATGACCTTGACGCGGACCTGCTGGCCGACCTTCAGCACATCGTTGATGTTGGCGATGCGGTGATTGGCGATTTCGGATATGTGCAGCAGGCCGTCGCGGCCCGGCAGCACCTGGACGATGGCGCCGAAATCCAAGAGGCGCAGCACGGCGCCTTCGTAGATCTGGCCCACTTCCACGTCGGCGGTCAGGTCGGCGATGCGGCGCTGCGCTTCCTTGGCGCGGTCCAGGTCGGCGCTGGAGATGACGATGGTGCCGTCGTCGGAGATGTCGATCTGGGTGCCGGTTTCTTCCGTGAGCGCGCGGATGGTGGCGCCTCCCTTGCCGATCACGTCGCGGATCTTCTCGGGATTGATCTTCATGGACAGCATGCGCGGCGCGAAGGCCGACAGCTCGCCGCGCGAGCCCTCGATGGCCTCGCGCATCTTGCCCAGGATGTGCAGGCGGCCTTCGCGGGCCTGCGCCAGCGCAACCTGCATGATTTCCTTGGTGATGCCCTGGATCTTGATGTCCATCTGCAGCGCGGTGACGCCGGTGACGGTGCCGGCCACCTTGAAGTCCATGTCGCCCAGGTGGTCCTCGTCGCCGAGGATGTCGGTCAGCACGGCGAACTTGCCGCCGTCCTTGATCAGGCCCATGGCCACGCCGGCCACGTGGTCCTTGACCGGCACGCCGGCGTCCATCATGGCGAGCGAGCCGCCGCAGACGGAAGCCATCGACGACGAGCCATTGGACTCGGTGATCTCCGACACCACGCGGATGGTGTACTGGAAGTCCTGCGGCGCGGGCAGCAGCGGCACCAGCGCGCGCTTGGCCAGGCGGCCGTGGCCGACTTCGCGGCGCTTGGGCGTGCCGATACGGCCGGTTTCGCCGGTGGCGAACGGCGGCATGTTGTAGTGGAGCATGAAGCGATCGCGGTACTCGCCCATCAGCGCGTCGATGATCTGCTCATCCTGCTTGGTGCCCAGCGTGGCGACCACCAGGGCTTGGGTTTCGCCGCGGGTGAACAGCGCGCTGCCGTGCGCGCGGGGCAGCACGCCCAGGCGGATGCTGATGGGGCGCACCGTGCGGGTGTCGCGGCCGTCGATGCGCGGCTCGCCGTTCAGGATCTGGCCGCGGACGATCTGGGCCTCGAAGTCGAACAGGATGTTGTCGATTTCGACGGAATCGATCGCATTGCCGGCGGCTTCCGCCTGCGCGGCCAGCTTGGCCTGCACGTCGGCATAGACCTCCCGCAGCTTGGCGGTGCGATCCTGCTTGGAGCGGATCTGGTAGGCGGCCTTCAGGCCTTCCTCGGCCACGGCGCGCACCGAGGCGATCAGCGCTTCGTTCTTGGGAGCGGGCTGCCAGTCCCACTCGGGCTTGCCGGCTTCGCGCACCAGGTCGTTGATGGCGTTGATGACCGTCTGCATCTGCTCGTGGCCGTAGACCACGCCGCCGAGCATCACCTCTTCGGACAGCTGATCGGCTTCGGACTCGACCATCAGCACGGCCGCGTCGGTGCCGGCCACCACCAGATCGAGCTTGGAGCTCTTGAGCTGCGTGGCCGTCGGGTTCAGCACGTACTGGTCATCGATCCAGCCGACGCGGGCGGCGCCGATCGGGCCGTTGAACGGAATGCCGGAAATGGCCAGCGCGGCCGAGGCGCCGATCATGGCGGCGATGTCGGGATCGATGTCGGGATTCACCGACAGCGTGTGGATGACCACGTGGACTTCGTTGTAGAAGCCTTCCGGAAACAGCGGACGCAGCGGCCGGTCGATCAGGCGCGAGGTCAGCGTTTCCTTTTCGGAGGGCTTGCCCTCGCGCTTGAAGAAGCCGCCCGGGATACGGCCGGCGGCGTAGGTCTTCTCGATGTAGTCGACGGTGAGCGGGAAGAAATCCTGGCCGGGCTTGGCCTTCTTGGCCCCGACCACGGTTGCCAGCACGACGGTGTCCTCGATGGAAACCATTACCGCGCCCGAGGCCTGGCGAGCAACCTCGCCGGTTTCGAGCGTGACGGTATGCTGGCCATATTGGAAGGTTTTTGTGACTTTATTGAACATGACAGGCATCCTTTGCGGTTGCCCTTCTGAAACGAAAATGCCTGTGACAGGCGATTCCTGACACAGGCACTCTCATTTTTCAGGAGGGTGTTGCTAGAGTGCCGGTTGCGTCGCGCCCGAACAGGAAGCGACGAAACCGGCAACCACCGGAAACGCCGAGCGGCGCTGCGAGGGCAGCGCCCGCCGGGTTTCCGATCCCCTGGAAAATCACTTACGCAGACCGAGCTTCTCGATCAAGGCGCGGTACGCGTCGGCGTTGCGGCCCTTGAGGTAGTCGAGCAGCTTGCGGCGACGGCTGACCATGCGCAGCAGTCCGCGGCGGGAGTGGTGGTCTTTGGTGTGCTCTTTGAAGTGGTTGGTCAATTCGTTGATCCGGGCGGTCAAGAGCGCGACCTGCACTTCAGGCGAACCGGTGTCGCCTTGGGCACGTTGGAATTCGGAAACGATATTGGCTTTGTTGATGTCGGCTACGGACATGATTTCCTCTCGAACTGGCGGCAAGGCCGAGGCGCCTTGCCGTGAAGGTTGTTAAGCGCCGATGGCATCGGCACCGAAAAAAGGCGGCGCATGCTTCCGCCGCCCGGTAAAAACGCAAAAAGTCAGCCAGAAAGTATAGCCTTATTCCGGTAATTTTGCCATTTTGCAGGTCGTGGGCAGCGCCAGGTCGGCCGCCGGCACCTTCAGCGTCGTCTGGAAGCCATACCCGCTCCCTTCCACGTCGCGCTTCACGTCCCCCTCCCCGACTTTCCGCATGGTGAAAACATATAAAGGCTTGATCGCCTGGTGGTCGTCCGGCCGCATCCACAGGTCCGCCCCTTCGGCCGTCCAGCGCATGCCGGACAGCCGCCGGGCGATGGCCGCGGCGTCCACCGTGCCGGCCTGCTCCAGGGCCGCCGCCAGCATGTCGGTCATGTGCAGCATGCGGGCGTTCAGGTAATCGTCCGCGGGACGCGGGAACATCCGCCGATAGGCCTCGTACGCGCGGTCCATGCCCGGCTCGCCGGCGTTGTAGTGCCACTCGGCCACCGCCCGCACCTTGCCGACGCCGGCATCGCCCAGGGCCGCCGGCGCACCCAGGGCGTTGCCGTAGAAGGTATAGAAGCTGCCTTTGAATCCCGCTTCCCGCGCCGCCTTGACCAGCAGCGTGAGGTCGTTGCCCCAGTTCCCGGTGATGACCGTATCGGCTCCGCTCGCGAGGATCTTGGCCGCATAAGGCGAGAAATCCTTGACCTTGCCGATGGGATGGAACTCGTCGGCCACCACGGCGACGTCCGGCCGCTTGCGGGCCAGCATCTCCCGGGCGCTGCGCGACACCTGCTGGCCGAAGCTGTAGTCCTGGTTGATGAGGTAGACCCGTCGCACTTCGCGGTCGCGCCGCATGACCTCGGTCAGGGCCGCCATCCGCATGTCGGAACTGGCGTCGAAGCGGAAATGCCAGGGGCTGCATTTCTCGTTGGTCAAGGCAGGATCGACCGCCGAATAGTTCAGGAACACCATGCGCTGGCCGGGATTGCGCTGATTGTGGCGGTTCACCCCCTCGATCAGTCCGGCCGCCACGGCCGAGCTGTTGCCCTGCATGACGATGCGTATGGATTGGTCGGCCGCGCCGCGCAGAAGCAGCAAGGCCTCGTCCACCTGGTTCTTGCTGTCGAAGGGGACCAGCTCCAGCTTGTGCGCGCCGTCGGCGAGCTTCACGCCGCCGCGCGCGTTGATCCGTTCCACCGCGAAGCGCAGGTTGCGCATGATGGCCTCGCCGGTATTGGCAAACGGCCCCGACATGGCCTCGATGACGGCAATGCGCACCGGCGCGCGCGCATCGGATTGGGCCAGGGCGGGAACGGAACCTGCGCCGGCCAGCGCAAGTCCTACAATCAGCGTATGCCAGCTACGCCTGCGTGACAAAACCACTCTTGTCTCCGGTAGCGACCAAGAACAAGGAGAATTGTATGAGTATCGCTACGACCCTGCGCCGGGGCGCCTGCCTGCTCGGCATCGCCGCGCTGCTGGCGGCCTGCGCCAGCCCCGCCGGCATCCAGCCGGGCGAGTCCGGCTCGGCCGTGACGGCCCGCCTGGGCCGGCCCACGCTGCAGCGCCCGCTTCCCAATGGCGGCGAACGTCTCATCTATTCGTCCCAGCCCATGGGTCAATACGCGTGGATCACCGACGTCGGACCCGACGGCAAGGTCATCGCCACCACCCAGGCGCTCACCAGCGAACGCTTCCGCATGCTGGATTCGGGCCGCTGGGATACCGACCGGCTGTTGTTCGAGTTCGGCCCGCCGGCGGAAATCACCCGCGTCGGCCTCCGCGGCGAACAAATCGTATGGGGCTACCGCTTCCGCGAAGACGGGGTCTGGAATTCGCTGATGTACGTCTACGTCAACGACCAGGGCATCGTCACGCGCTACCACCCCGGACCCGACCCGCTGATGGAGCCGCGCTTCCAGCTGGGCCGGTAAACGGGCTCAGCCGCTGCCGAAGGCTTCGACGATGGCGTCCGCCACGGCCCGCACGCGGGCCGTGCGGCTGAGGTCGGCATGCAGCACCAGCCAGACGTCGATGCGGTCGCTGCGCTCCGGCCAGACTCGCACCAGCTCCGGATCGCCCTCGGCCATCTGCACGGGCAGTTCGCCCAACCCGATGCCGGCACGCACCGCTTCCAGCATCATCAGGCCCGAATTCACCTCCAGCGCTACGCGCGCATTGCCGGTCGGCACGCCGCATAGCTGTCGGCCATCGGAGGGGCCCATCGGACGGTCGTACAGGACGACGTCATGGCCTTGCAGCGCGGCATCCTGCATGGGTTCGCCGCGCCGCCGCAGATAGGAACGCGAAGCGTAGACACCAAGCTGCCGGCGCGCCAGCCGCCGGGAGATGAGGTCCGGGCTGGTCGGCTTGACCGTGCGCACCGCGAGGTCGGCCTCGCGCCGCGTCAGGTTCGTGACCTGGGTCGAAGTGCCAAGGACTACCTTGATGTCGGGATGCGCCTCTCGCAGCTTCGTCAGCGCGGGAATCACGTAGAAGCTGGCCATGGTGTCGGAGGTGGCCACGCGCACCACGCCGCACAGTTTTTCGTCCAGCCCCTGCATCTGCCGCTGCAATTGATCGGCGGCCTTCTCCATCCGTTCGGCGGCGGCTCCGGCCAATTCCCCGGCGGGCGTCGGCACATAACCGCCGGGCGTGCGCAGGAACAGGCGCGCGCCCAGGGCCGCCTCGAGCGCGGCCAGCCGGCGGCCGGCCGTGGCCTGGTCCACCTGCAGCAGCGCCGCGGCCCCGCGCAGCGTGCCGGCACGCCGGATGGCGAGAAAGACCCGGGCATCGTCCCAATTCATGCGCGGCCCCTGCCGCGGCAGCATTCCGTTGAATGCATTTTTGCATCAGCGCATTGCATCTTCACCACTTTTTTTGCATCAATCCGGCGCCTAGGATACCTCCTTCGCTTCCATTTGGACGACACATCGTGAGGTATCCCTGTCCCGACGTCGCCGTGGCCGCCGCGCCAGCCCGGCAGGCGCCCGCCGACCCCCGGCCCCTGGCCGCGCTGGCGGTCGGCTTCATCATGGCCATGCTGGACGTCACCGTCGTCAACGTGGCGTTGACCGACATTTCCCGCAGCCTGGAGGTATCCCTGGCGGGCCTCGTATGGGTGGTGGACGGCTATACGCTGGCATTCGCGGCCCTGCTGCTCGCCGGAGGCGCGCTGGCCGACCGCCTCGGCGCGCGCGCCGTGTATCTGGCGGGACTGGCGGCGTTCACCGTCGCTTCCGTCGCCTGCGGCCTCGCGTGGGATGGAACGTCTCTGGTCGGCGCCCGCCTGGCCCAAGGAGCGGGTGCCGCGCTTTTCATCCCCAGTTCGCTCAGCCTTCTCGTCCACGCTTACGCCGACGAGAAAGTCCGTGCCCGCATGGTGGCGCTGTGGTCGGCCATCGTCACCCTGTCCGTGGCGGCCGGGCCGCTGGTCGGCGGCCTGTTGATTGCCCACTTCGGCTGGCGCAGCGTCTTCCTCATCAACGTCCCCGTCGGACTGGCGGGCGCGCTGCTCACCCTCAAGCTGGTCCGGCCCGCCCCGGCGCGGCCGCGCGCCCTGAATCTCGGCAGCCACGCGCTGGGCATCGCGGCGCTGGCCGCGCTTTGCTATGCCCTCATCCAGGGGCCCGAGCAAGGCTGGACCGCGCCCGCCATCCTGTTGACCGCGGCGACCGCGCTGGTGGCCGGCAGCCTGCTGGCCAGGCGGGAAAAACGGTCCGGCGCACCGCTGGTCCCGCGCGAACTGCTGGCCGCCCCGGGCTTCATCCCGGCCAACGGCATCGGTTTCCTGGCGAACTTCTCGGTCTACGGCCAGCTGTTCCTGGTCAGCCTCTACCTGCAGCGAGCGCGCGGCGCCGGACCGCTGGACACCGGCCTGCAATTGCTGCCGCTCATGCTCATCCTGGTCCTGGGCAACCTCGTGTCCGGCCGCATCTCAGCCCGGCGCGGAACGCGGTTCTCGATGCTGTCGGGCACCGGGCTGGCCGCGTTGGCCACGGCCTGCGCCGCCCTCCATGGCACGGCGCTCCCCTACGGGCTATTCATGGCCCTGCTGGTCGGCGGCAACCTCGGCGTCGCCATCGCCATCCCGGCCATGACGGCAACGGTGATGCAGGCGGGCGGCAAGGAACATGCAAACAGTGCCGCGGCGGTGCTCAACGCCAGCCGGCAGATCGGCACACTGGTGGGCGTGGCCGCCATGGGCAGCCTGCTGCATGCTCTGCCGGACTGGAACAATGGCATGCCGGTGGCCCTCGCCATGATTGCCTCGGGCTATGCAGCGGCCTGGCTGATCGTGCTTCGCCGGCTGCACGCCGATCGCGCGCCCGCCGCCCAAGGGCCTCTTTGAACGGGCACGGCGGACTCATGGTGCCTGGCGGCTGCGCAACGTGCCGTTCCTGACCAGCTTGCGATTGGCCTCGTAGTCCGCCAGGACCGCCCCGCGAAAGGCCGCCACGCTGCCGGCCGCCGGAAGGTTGTAGGCGCGCTCCAGGCGCTCGGCCAGCACGCCGTCCGCCAACGCGCGGTTGACCTCGGCATTGATGCGCTCCTGTACCGGCCGCGGCGTGCCGGCGGGAGCGAAGAGGCCGAACAGGGACATCAGGTTGGCCTGGGGATAGCCCAGCTCGGCCAACGTGGGCACCTGCGGGAGCGCGCCCAGCCTTGCCGGGGCACCCACCGCGAGCGCCTTCAGCCGGCCCGTGCGCACGTATTCCAGCTGCAAGGCGGCGACGTTGGTCGACAAGACCTCGAACCGCCCGCCGAGCGCATCGTTCAATTGCGGGCCGCCCCCATGATAGGGAATGTGGGTGATACGCGCGCCGCTGGCGGCAGCCACCTGCTCCAGCACCATGTGGCCGGTCGTGGCGATGCCCGAGCTGGCCCAGCGAACCGCGCCGGGCGCACTGCGCGCCAGATCCACCAGTTCGGCGAAATCGCGGCCGGCAAATGCCGGCGTGCCGACCACGAGCACCGGCGTGCGCATGACGCCGGCAATCGGCGCGATCTCGCGCAAGGGAGGAAGATCATCCAGCGGACGATTCAGGAGCGGATTGAGCGTGAGCGGCGTCAAGGCGGAAAAGGCCAGCGTGTAGCCGTCGGGCGCCGCGCGCGCCACGGCCTCCATGCCGACGCTGCCGCCCGCCCCGCCCTTGTTCTCGACCCATACCGGCACGCCCAGGTATTGCGACAACACCTCGGCCAGGATCCGCGCGATGGTGTCGCTCACGCCGCCCGGCGGATAGACCACCAGCAGCCGGATGGGCCGTGCGGGCCAGGCACTTCCCGCCGCGCCCGCCCAGGCAGCACCCGTGCGGCCCAGGTACGCGACGGGCAAACCCAGCAGCGCGCCCAGCGCGGCGCGACGCGCATCGCCGCGGAAGCCGCCCCGCTTCATCGCGCCGCCAGCCGCCGCGCCATCGCGGCGAAATGCAGCACCGGCAGGCTATCTTCGCCAAGGCGCGACACCAGGGTCAGCGGGGCATCCAGCCGCTCGGCCCGCGACAGCGGCAAATAGGTCACCGCATGCGCGTGCGCACCGCTCATGGACTTGGGTACGATCGACACGCCCGCCCCCGCGGCCACCAGGTTGAGATTGGTCATCATCCGGTCGACCTCCGCCGCGATGCGCGGCCGCAGCCCCTGGCTTTCGCACAAGGCGAGCAGGTTGGCGTAGAGCCCTGGCGCGCCCGGCTGGCGCACCAGGATGATCTTCTCCTGGCACAGCTCGGCCAGCGAGATCGGCCTGGGCTTGCGGCCCTGCCGTCCCTGCGCGAGCGGATGGTCGCACGGTACTGCCGCGACCGCGGGCTCGTTCAGCAAGGTCTCGAATACCAGGCTTTCCGGCCGCGATACCGGCACGCGCAGCAGGCCGCAATGCAGGCGTCCGGAAGCGATCGCCTCCGTCAGGCCGGCCGCGTTGTCCTCGTGGATGTCCAGTTCCACGCCCGGGTAGTCCCGGCGGTAGAGGCGCAGGACCTCGGGCGTGAAGGCATGCGCCGCGGCGGAACTGGTGAATCCCACCGTGAGCAGCCCTTCCTGCCCATTGGCCACGCGCGCCATGCGTTGCCGCATTTGCGCAAAGCCTTCGAGCAGCGATTCGGCCTCGCGCAGGAATTGCCGGCCGGCGTCGGTGAGCGACACGCCGCGCGGATGCCGGCGCAACAGTTCCACCCCCAGCTCCCGCTCCAGCGCCTTGATCTGCTGGCTCAACGGGGGCTGCTGGATGCCCAGTTGCTCGGCCGCGCGGGTCATGTGGCCGGCCTCGGCGATGGCGACGAAGTAACGCAGATGACGCAATTCCATATTTTTTATATATCGATTCTGCCTTTTTATTATATTTGACGTACCGATTTGCGTGCTCGCATCATCCGCCTGCACGGCCCCGCGTCGAGGGCCGGCCATGGAGACGACGATGAGCGCACCGCGCACCGGCCGCGTACGGCCACTGCCCCTGATGCTCGTCGCCCTCGCAGCCTTGTCGGGCTGTGGCGGCGATGGCGACGCCCAAGGCGGCAATCCGCCCGAAGATCCGCCGGCGGCTTCGGGACCGCCCTATGCGCCGGCGCTGGCGTGCGCCGCGCTCGGCGGACGCAGTTTTTCCCCCTCGCAACTGACGCTCTCCTCGGGCGGCGCCACGGTATCCGAGGCGGTCGAGGTGGCCGCCGGCGCGCAAGGCAACAGCCTGGGCGCCTATTGCCGCATACGGGGCGCCATCAAGCCGGCCGCCGCGGGCGCGCCCGACATCAACTTCGCATTGAACCTGCCGCTGCGCTGGAACGGCAAGACCATCCACTTCGGCGGCGGCGGCTTCAACGGCCGCCTGATAGACGGCACCGAAACGATACGCTTCGGCCCCGCCGACAAGCCTGCCCCCCTGGCCTTGGGCTATGCCACCTACGGCGACGACTCCGGCCACCAGAGCGGCAGCATCACCGACGGCAAGTTCGCGGCCGACGACGAGGCGCTGGCCAACTACGGCGGCCAGTCGCTGAAGAAAACCCGAGACGTCGCCTTGCAACTGGTGCGGGACTATTACGGCATGGCGCCGAAGCATGCCTATTTCCTCGGCACCTCGACCGGCGGGCGCGACGCGCTGGCGCACATCCAGCGCTGGCCCGCGGATTACGACGGCGTGATCGCCAACGAACCCGCGCTCAATTATTCCGGCACCCGCCTGTCCAACGTCGCGCTCGGCCGCGCGCTGTATGCCAACGGCGGCGCCGGCTGGATCAACGTGGCCAAGACGCTGATGGTGCAGGACACCGTCAAGCGGGCATGCGACAAACTGGATGGCGCGGCCGACGGTATCGTCAGCAACGTCGAAAGCTGCCGTCAGCTCAACGCCGCCAACCTCGCCGCCATGCGTTGCCCCTCGGGCGCCGACGAAGGCGACCACTGCCTGTCGGATCCGCAGCTGGCCACCATCGGGACGCTGGAGTCGCCGCTGGAGTTCACCCGCTACGAACTCGCCCACGGCGTCACGCGCGCGGGCGGCTACAACATCCTCGAAGGCGCGCTCGTGGCCGGGCCCTATACCTCGCGCGACCTGGGTACGCGCCGCACGCCGGGCAACCCCGCCACCACGGCCGACGCCAACATGTACGTGACCGGCGACCAATGGGTGAAGTATTTCATCACCCGCTCGGCCACCTTCGATACCCTGGCCTTCGATCCGCTGGATCCGGGCGTCCACACGGCCCGCGTGCAGGAAGTGTCCGCCATCACCGACGCCACCGACCCGGACCTGCGCCCCTTCCTGTCCCGGGGCGGCAAGCTCATCATGCTGCATGGCCTGGCGGACGAGGTGATCAGCCCCAATTCCACCATCGACTACTACCAGCGCGTGGTCTCAACCGTTGGGCAGCAAGCCGTCGACCAGGGCGTGCGCTTCTACACCGTGCCCGGCATGGGCCACGGCACCGGCGTGTTCATTCCCAACTGGGACTCGCTCGCGGCGCTGGAGGGATGGGTGGAGCATGGCCTGCCTCCCGGCACGCCGATAGCGTCCGATGCAGTGGCGGGCTCCTACGGGCGTACCCGTCCGCTCTGCCAGTATCCGGCGTGGCCGAAATACCGCGGCAGCGGCAGCCTCGATGCCGCCGTCAACTACCACTGCGTGCAAGAGGCGGGCGATCCGCTGGCCTGCCCTTACCTGCCCGCGTCGGTCACGCGCTACAAGGGCGGCAACGCATTGGGCGAAGAGTTGAGCGTCACCGTGGACCCAACGTCCTTGCGCTACGCCATCGCGATCGACGCCAGCCTACAGCGTGCGCCGGGCACCGTGCGCGAAGGCAGCCTGCGCGCGCAATCAACTTGCGCCTATGCGAGCGACGAAGGCGGCGCCGTCTTCGCCTTCGGCGCGGGCGGCGTATTGCAAGGCGGCGTCATGCCGGCCGCGGGCGCCGGTTTCGCGCCGCTGCTGGCTTTCTCCACCACATTCGAAAACGCCGGTTCGCCCACCGCCTTCAACCCGGTGGCCGACATCTACAACCTGGTGGGCGTGCACCATGGCGCGGACGGCTCCGCCGCGGCCTACAAGGCTTCCGGCCGCCTCCGCAATGCCGGCACCTTCCAGTTGTGCCGGGACCCCGTCACGGGCGGCTTCATGACCTACGACGCCGCCTGCACGTCCACGAGCAAGGGCTACATCACCTACAACGCGGCACGCGGCGCCTTCGACCTGATGGCCACCTCGCCCACGGACAGCGCCACGACCACCGGCGGGACACCCGCCGGCTCCATGGTGATCGGCCTGGTCAACGGCAATGCGGTCCCGCTGCAGCTCGTGCGCGAATCGGCGTCGAGCTACGGCATGCGGCTATACGCGCCGCAGCAATCGCTGGCCGCGGGAACCGCCGATGGCGGCTATGCGGTCGCGGCCACCGGCGCGCGCAACCTCGAGGCCACCCTGGCCGGCGCCAAGCTCCAGCTGGGCGACGACGCGGCCGCCGTAGCCTACGACACGCCGGTGCCCGGCGTCGCGCAGGCCGGCGCCGCGGGCGGCGATCACTTCCTCTTCACCAACGGCATCCTGGGCTACGCATCGGCCGCGGGATCGGCCGCCATCTTCGCCACCGGAGTACGCCATTGAACACATCGATCCGCCCTATTTCGCGCGCCATCCTGCTGGCTGCGCTGGCGCTGGGCGCCGCGTCGGCCCACGCCTCGGCAGACCGGGCCCGGCCGGCCCCCTGCCCCAAGGACGTCCCTGCCGACGCCCGCTGCTACAACGGGCAGGACAGCGAGGGCGCCTACTACTGGATAGCCATCCCGTCGAACTGGAACCGCGTGCTCGTCATGCACGCCCACGGCGGTCCCGACCTGGGCCCCTCGACCCTCAAGCGCAGCCAGGAAGACCTGACGCGCTGGGCGGTGACGGTCAAGGCCGGCTATGCCTGGGCCGGCTCGTCGTATCGCCGCGGCGGCTACGGGGTCACCATGGCCGCCGAGGACACCGAGCGGCTGCGGCGGCTCTTCGTCAGTCAATTCGGCCAGCCCCGCCGCACCCTGCTGCACGGCCAGAGCTACGGCGGCGGCGTGGCGGCCAAGGCGGCGGAACTGTACGGCCCCGTCGGTGGCAGGCCCGGTCCCTACGACGCCGTGCTGCTGACCAGCGGCGTGCTGGGCGGCGGCAACACCGCCTACGACTTCCGCATGGACCTGCGCGCGGTCTACCAATATGTCTGCCGCAATCATCCGCGGCCTGACGAAGCGCAGTATCCGCTGTGGATGGGCCTGCCCAAGGACTCACGGCTGACTCGCGCCGAACTCGCCGCCCGCATCAAGGAATGCACGGGCATCGGCCAACCGGCTGCGCAGCGCAGCCCCGAACAGGTGGCCCGGCTGAAGACCATCCTGTCCGTCGTGAAGATTCCCGAGCGCACCTTCGTGTCCAACATGAACTGGGCGACATGGCTGTTCCAGGACCTCACGCAGGAACGCCTGGGTGGACGCAACCCGTTCGGCAACGACAAGGTCATCTACAGCGGCTCGGCCGACGATGCCGCCCTCAACGCCGGCATCGCCCGCTATCCGGCCGATCCGCAGGCCGTGGGCCGGCTCATGGTGGACAGCACGCCCACGGGCAGGATCGGCATGCCCGTACTGACCCTGCATGCCATCCACGACCCCACGGCCTTCGTGGAGCTCGAATCGGCTTATCGCGAAATCGTCGAGCGTGCGGGCCATGGCGACAGGCTGGTGCAGACCTTCACCGACGAGGCGGAGCACAGCTACCTGAGCGAGCCCCAGTATCCCGCCCTGTTCACCGCCTTGATGGACTGGGTGGACAAGGGAGAGAAGCCGACGCCCGAAAAAGTGGCGCGGCTGTGCAAGGGCTATGAACAGGACTACGGCAACGGTGGCAAGGAAACCTGCCGCTTCCAGGTCGGCTACCAGCCGCCGCCGCTGTCCGCCCGGGTGCCGCCGCGCTGACGGCCAGGGATCGATGCCCAGGCTGCGGATGAACGGCACCCAGGCCGCGCGCTCGTTCTTCTCGAACGCCTGGGCCTGGGCCCGCGTCGCGCGAGAACCCGCTGCGCGGCGCTATCATCGGAACGCCATGCACACGAAGAAGGAACGGCAGGCATGTCCGAAACGAACGCCATCGGGCCGGTAGTCCGGGCGCTGAACATCCTGCGGGCGCTGAATCACCAGCCTCAGAGCTCGCTCCAGTCGCTGCACCAGTCCACCGGACTGCCCAAGTCCACCATCCACCGCCTGCTGGCGACGCTCAAGAGCGAAGGCTACGTGCGCGCGGACGTGGTCAAGGGCACATATACGCTGACCGAAAAAGTCCGTTGCCTGAGCGAAGGTTTTTCCGACCCTGAAATGGTGGTGGAGGTCGGCGCGCCCATCGTGCTCAAAAGCACGCGCGCCACGGGGCTGCCGCTGGCGCTCGGCACGCTGGACCGTGGCCACATCGTCGTGCGCTACAGCTCCATGCCCTACAGCCCCATCGGCTCCGAGCACACTACGGTCGGGCATGTCCACGATCTCGTGCATTCCGGCATGGGCCAGGCGTACCTGGCCTACTGCGGCCAGCCTGAACGAGACCGCCTGTTGCAATGGATGCAGGCTTCGATGCCCGAGCCGAGCCTGTGGCCGCCGGTCGAACGAGACATCCAGGATCAGCTGGCCACCACGCGCCGGCGCGGCTACGGCTTGCGCAAGGGCCAGGGCCGTGGATCGAGCACCACGCTGGCCGTGCCGCTGACCCACGGCGAGCACGTGCTGGGCGTCCTGTCGCTGACCACCTTCAGCGCGCTGCTCACCCCGGAACGCCTGCGCGAATGCCTGGGCCATCTGGAACGCACGCGCAAGGAAATCTGCGCCGCCGTGAGTACGCGGCTCGCCCCCGGCCCACGCGTTCCGTGACACGGAAAGACGTGGCGGCGCAGTTCCGCGCAACCCTCCCGGGAACATAAGCTGTCGTGCCACGAGGCGACCTGTGCAGTCGCCCCGTTTTTTCCGCACTGGAGCCTCGCTTGAAACTCGCCAGCTACGCCACCTTCGACAGCCCCGACGCCGCGCGTGTCGGATTCGTGGTCTCCGACTCCGAACTGATCGACGCCGAAACCGCATGCCGCCAATTCGCCCCCGGCTTCCCGGGCCCGCTCGACATGCATCGGTTGATCGAGGCCGGCCCGGATTTCTGGGACCGGCTCCGGGAGGTACATGTCGCGCTCGGGCAGGCCGGCCTGCCGCGCCTGCCCATGGATACGATCCGCTTTCTTCCCGCCGTGCCGCGCCCCTCGAAGCTGTGCTGCCTGGCCTTGAACAACAGCGCCAACAGCGACCGCATCGTCAAGGGGCCCCGGCACCCGGCGGTCTTCACCAAGCCCTGGTCCGCGCTGGTCGGCCATGGCGAGCCGATACGCCTGAAACCCCACTATGGCCGCGTGCATCCGGAACCTGAGCTGGCGGTGGTGATAGGCAAGCTGGCGCGCGACATCGACGCGACCGACGCCTATGACCACGTCTTCGGCTACACCATCCACAACGACCTGACCTCGCCCACCATGCGCGACGAGGACAGTTTCCACTATCGCGCCATCCATCCGGCGCTGGAAGGGGAAGGCATCCGCTACGTCGACAGCCACGTGTCCTACAGCGGCCGCTACAAGGGTTCGGACACGTTTTCCCCGCTGGGCCCCTGGATCGTCACCCGCGACGAGATCGCCGACCCGCACGCGCTGGACATCTCGTGCCACGTCCGGGAAGAACAGTACGCCAGCGACAACACGGCCAACCTCTTTCACAAACTGCCCGAGGTCCTCGCCTTCGTATCCAGCTACATGACGCTGGTGCCCGGCGACGTGGTCTCGATGGGCACGGCGCTGGCCTCGGGAGGCAAGCCTGGGCGCGCGGTCCAGAATGCGGATCTCAACAAGATCGGCGGCCCGGTCAGCGTGACCGTGGCGGGAATAGGCAGACTCAGCAATCCAGTGCAGGCAGGCTGACGGCCCCCGCTGCCGCCGCCGCGGCAGGCTGCGGCCGCCTGCGATCGCGCCGCGTGGCCGGCTGCGGCTCAGAACCTTGGATCGCTCATCACCGAGTGGATGAGCGACGGGCTGCGCTCCAGCGCGAGGCTGATCTGGCGCGCCGTGTCGCGCAGCCTCGGCAGGCGGGTCTTCACCAGCTCGTCCATGCCTACCCTGGCGATGTTGCTGGAGCAATTCACCGCGGCCACCGTACGGCCGCTCCCGTCCTTTACCGGGACCGCCACCGCGAGCACCCCGTACTCGAACTGGTCCTGAATCTGCGCGTAGCCCCGCTCCCGCGTCGCATCCAATGCCCGAGCGATCGCCTCGGCATCGGTGTAGGTCTTGGACGTATAGGCGGGGAAAGGCGCGGCTCGCAAGTACTCGCGCAGCAACGGCTCGCTCAGGCTGGCCAGCAGCACGTGTCCCAGCGAGGTGGCATAAGCCGGCGAGCGATATCCCACGCCGGCGCGAAAACCTTTGGTCTCCTTGCTGGGAGCATGGGCGACATACACCACGTCGTTCCCGTCCAGGACCGCCAGGGATGCCGAATCGTGGAACTCCTCGACGAGATCCTGCAGGAAAGGCTGCGCCACCTGCCTCAGGTTCATGGACATCAGGAATGCGGACCCCAGGGCCAGCACCTTGGGCCGCAGCAGGAACCGGCGGCCGTTCATCCCGACGAACCCGAGCTCCTTCAAGGTGAGCAGGCATCGGCGCGCCGTCGCCGGCGCCATGCCTGTAACCGCAGCCACCTCGCTCAGGTTCATTTCCGGGCGCTCGGCCGTGAACGCCTGGATCACTTCGAGGCCGCGCGCCAGCGCGGACACGAAATCGCCCGACTCCTTGATGGTTTTGCCTTCGCTCATGGGGATTGCTGTCGATCCGGATTACGGCACCGCGCGGATTTTACAGCGCTCCCCATGAACGCCGGCTAAGCTGCGGGCTCCTTCATCCGTGCCAGGCCTTCGAGCGCGAGGCCATAACCCAGGACATCATGCAGGCGCGCCTTGAGCTCCTGATTCAGGCACACGCGTGTGTAGCGGCGCACCAACCTGGGCTGCTTCAGGAGCATCGCGGCCAGTTCCCTCGCGCGAGGCATCAGGTCCTGCGCGGGCAGCACCTCGTTCACCAACCCCATCTCGAGCGCCTGCCTCGCATCGATCTCATGTCCGGTCAGCAGGAAGTAATGCCCGCGCGCCCGCCCCATCAGCAACGGCATGATCAGATGCATGCCGTCGCCCGGCACCATTCCTCCCTGGAAATGTGCCGTGTCCTGGATCGTGGCCGTATCGGACGCCAGCACGATGTCGCCCAGCAGCGGAATTTCCGCGTGCCGCACGGCGGGACCGTTGATGATGCTGATGACCGGCACTTCGATGTCGAGCAGATTGATGAGCAGACGCTTGCCTTCCCAATAGATCGGGTCGTAGATCGTAGGCGTCATCGAGTTGCGGTTGACGTGCCCGCCGGGCGCCACGGGCGGACCGCTGAAGGCGTCGCCGGTTCCGGTCATGATGACGACTTCGTTCTCGCGGTCGCGCCCCACATCCAGGAAAGCCTGCTCGAACTCGCGGTGCGACAGCAGATTCCACTGCAGTGGCCCGCCCTGGTGATGAAAGTGCATCTCCAGCACGCCGGCGTTGCGGACCATCCTGATGGTCTCGAATTTGTTTGCGTATTCGTCGAAATTGCTCACGGTCCATTCCTATATATGAGTGGGCGCCTGCGCCCGCGCTCTGCTCGCCGCCTTCATAACTTGATGCCGGCTTCCTGTATCGACCGCCGCCAGCGCTCGGTGTCTCTGCGCATCAGCTTGCCGAAATCGACGCGGCTGTCGCCGCCCGGTGTCAGCGCCTGGGGCATGAGCACCTCGTCCACGAAGTGTTTGTCGCTGAGGACGGCATGCACATCGGCGTGGATCTTGTCGAGGATCTCGGGCGGCGTGCCGGCCCGGCCCGCCAGCCCGAACCAGACATTGACGGAAAACCCCGGCACGCCGGCCTCGGCGACAGTGGGCAGGTCAGGACGCAACGGCACGCGCGCGTCCGTGGCGACTGCCAGGATCCTGACTACGCCGGCCTTCTCCTGCTGCTGGAATGCGCCCAGCGTGCCTATGTACAGGCTGACCTGGCCGCCGATCATGTCGGTGATGACTTGCGCGGTCCCTTTGTAGGGCACGTGCAGCATGCGCGTGCCGCTGAGTTGCAGGAACTCCTCCATCGCGACGTGCGGATAGGAGCCGGGGCCGAGCGATCCGTATGGCGTGCCCGGATGTGCCTTCAGATAGGCAACCAGCTCCTTCACGTTGCGCACGGGCAGCTTGCTCGACACGACGAGTATCGGAACCTGCCGCGCGACCACGGTGACGGGCGCGAAGTCCTTCAGCGGGTGGTACGCCATGTTCGCGTGCAACGACGGCAGGATGACGTATGGGGCACTGTCGGACAGCATGAGCGTATAGCCGTCGGGCGGCGCCTTGGCGACCGCCGCCGCGCCGATCATGCCCGATGCGCCGCCGCGGTTCTCGACGATCACGGGTTGGCCCCATTTGTCGCCCAACCGGGAGGCAATGCTGCGGGCGACGGTGTCGGTGGCCCCTCCAGGCGTGTAGGGCACGACGATGCGGACGGGCCGGTCGGGATAGGCGCCGGGTGCCCCGGCATGCGCGCCGCCGGCCCAGGCCAGCAGCGCGGCGCAGGACAGGCGGCGTACGATCGCGGTTCTCATGATGTCTCCCTCCTTCGGTCTCTCTAGCCCAGGAACTCGGGTTCCGGCAGCCCCTGCACGCCCGGCCTGACCGCCAGCACGTTGCCCGCGAGCGGTTGCTGCGCCAGCTCCTTGTCCTGCATGCGGCGCCGGGCGGTGGTGATGTACAGGATGTCGAGATCCGGTCCGCCGAAGCACAGGCTCGACACGCGGCGCACCGGCAGGTTGATGACCGTATCGATGCGCCCGCGCGGGTCGTAGCGCGTCACGCACCAGCCGTCCATGTTGGCGCTCCAGAAGCAGCCATCGGCATCCACGGTGGATCCGTCGCAGATGCCGCGCCCGAGGGGAACGTCGGCGAAATGGCGACGGTTGTAGATGGCGCCATCGACCGAGTCGTAGTCGAACACGTCGATCCTGCAGCTGAACGAATCGGTCATGTACATCAGCCGGTTGTCCGGGCTGAACGAGATCCCGTTGATGGCGGTGATGCCTTCCAGTATCAGCGTCGTCTTCAGATCGGGATCGAGCCTGAACAACCGGCCGCGCGGGGTATAGGCGGCGGCCTCGACGGTGCCCGACCAGAAGCGCCCGTAGCGATCGACCTTGCCATCGTTGAAGCGGTTGCCGGGTCGCTCGGCATCGGGTCGCGCGATATCGGCCAGCGTCCCGGTCTCGGGCGAGAAGAAATAGAAGCCTGACCGCATGCCCACCACGAGCCCGCCCTGGGCGCGCAAGCCGATGCTGCCGACCTCCTCGTGCATCTTCCAGCTTTGTTTCTGCCCGCTCGCCGGATCGAGCCGGTGGATGAACTGGCCGATGCCGTCCACCCACCAGAGCCGCTGGTGCCGGTGGTCCCAGACGATGGACTCGCCCAGGATGTCCTGCCCTGCGTCGACGACATCGATGACGGAACCGACCATATCGATCGGCTTCGTCGTGCTGCGTACCGTCATACCTCCTCCTTATTTCGCTAGACGAATTATTTTTCGCTTAACGAATAAATAGTGCACGCACGGGAAGGAGAAGTCAAGAGGGGATCGGTCGGGACGGGCGTGACCAGGCACGCCCGGTATCGGACGACCAGGCGGCAGAGATAGCAAGAAGAGGATGCGGCGCCTCTAGGAAGCGATCAAGCCTTGCGAGTGGCGATTTGCGCGGCGCCGCGGCGGCGCTCCGGCCGCTTGCCGGCCGGAGCGCGGAACGTCAATCGTCGATGTCCACTTCCGCGCACCAGAGGTCCCAGCAGCGCTTGAGCTGGCCGCGGTTGGCCTCGGTGGCGAGGTCGGATTCGGTCTCGGACAGGTAGCGCACATTCCCGGAGACACGCATCGCCCCCAGTTGCATGCCGGCGTTGACCTCCGCGTAGACGGCCCGATAGATCGCTTCTTCCAGGCTGGTCCCCACCATGGTGGCGCCATGACCCGCCATCAACACCGTGCTCGCCGGGCCCAGGGTCTCGGCAAGGTGACGGCCCAGCTCATGGTCGCGTATCAGCATGTCGGTTTCGCGTCCCGTGGCCTCGCGGATGTCGAACTTGGCGGCGCGGGTGAGAAAACCCGCCATGTGGAACATGGGCCTGATCTGAACATCGGTGGCGCCGATGGTGATCATTGCAGTCGAATGGCTGTGGACGACGGCGCGGACGTCGGGACGGGTACGGTAGATCTCGCCGTGAATGAAGCGCTCCAGGTAGAGCCGCCGGGTGTCGCCGCCGGTCGGATTCGATTCCGCATCCAGTTCGACGATATCGGCCTCCTTCACCAGATTGGGTGCGCGGTTGCACGAGATCAGGTAGTGGCCGGGGATCTCGGGATGCCGGCAGCTCACGTGCCCGAAGCCGTCGACCACGCCCTTCAGGTAGAGAATCCGGTTCGCCCGCGCCAGGTCCCGGCGCGCCTCTCGCACGATGTCGCTCATGATTGCTCCCGCTTTGTTCTGGATGGATGACCGGCTTATTGTGCACCCGAACCGCACGTCAATTTTCTTGACGTTCATCGTCAACGTCGGTGATGAAAATGCCAGTCCGCCTGTGAAATACTCGATTCAAGAAAAAGCAATCCTGGAGGACAACCATGCATTCCACATCCCGCGCGCGCCGCCTCGCCTGGCTGGGCGGCCTTTTCGCAATGTCGTTCGGCCTGGCCGCGATCGCAAGCGACGCCTGGCCCGCAAAGCCGATTACCTTCGTGGTTCCATCCTCGCCCGGCGGCGGCACCGATATCTACGCCAGGCTGCTGGCTGAAGGCGTGACCAAGGAGCTCAAGCAGACCATCGTGGTCGAAAACAAGCCCGGGGCGAGCGGCAATATCGGGGCCGCGGCGGTGGCGCGCGCCGCGCCGGACGGCTACACCTTCCTGGTTTCCGCCACCCCGGCCATCGCGGTCAATCCCTACCTGTACAAGAACCTGCCCTACGACGCCGAAAAGGACCTCCTGCCGGTGGCGCGCGGCGTGGATGCGCCGCTGGTCTACGTGGTGCCCCCCGGTTCCCGCCTCAAGACACTCGACGACCTGATCGCCGCCGGCAAACGCGATCCGGGCAAGCTCGCGTTCGGCTCGGCAGGCCATGGCTCGCCCACCTTCCTGGGCGTCAAGGTCATGGAAGAAAAGACCGGCGCGTCCTTCACCCACGTGCCCTACAAAGGCATGGCGCCCACCATGCAGGACTTCCTGGGCGGCCGCCTGGACTTCCTGCAATCGGACGTCGCCTCGGTACTGCCGCACATCAAGGCCGGCAAGGCCGTCCCCCTCGCCATCAGCAGCAAGTCGCCGCTGTTTCCCAAGCTGCCGGTCTGGACGGAACAGGGCTTGCCCGACGTGCCGCAGTCCTTCAGCGTGATGGCGCCCGCCGGCACGCCCGAGGCCATCGTCCAGAAGATGAGCCAGACGGTGGTCAAGGCCATGCAGGAGCCGTCGGTCAAGCAGCGCCTGATCGAACAAGGCTACATACCGGTCTCCGACACGCCCGCAAAGTTCGGCCAGCAATTGAAGGCCGAGCGCGCCATGTGGAAGGCCCTGATCGAGCGCAACCACATTACCGTCGAATAGGCTCCGGCCCGGCGCTCCTCAACCCTGCGCGACCCGCGCGAGCGCCTTTCTCAACCACGTGGCCCCGGCATCCTTCTTGTGCCGCGGGTGCCAATGCTGGTGGACGATGTAGCTGGGCGACTCGAACGGCAGGTCGATCGCCATCAAGGGCGCGAAGCGCATCAGCGCCCGGCTCAGGCGCGCGGGCACCACGGCCACCAGGTCGCTGTCGGCGAGCAGGTGCTCGATGCCCGCGAAGCTCGATTGCTGGAGCCTGATGTTGGGCCGTGCGCCCAGCTTCTCGGCGGCATAGTCTTCCCAGCGTTGCCGGTTGCGCCCCCGGCTCGCCACCGACAGATGGGGCAGCCGCAGGAACTCGGCCACCGGCATGCCCGCCTGCAACGCGGGATGGCCGGCGCGGCCGAGACAGACGTAGTACTCGCGATACAGCCGTTGCCGGATGACCGCATTGCCCATGGTCGGCACGTGGCCGAGCACCAGGTCCAGCGTCCCGGATTCGAGGTGCCAAGGCGTATCGGCCGTGATCTCGATCTGCTCCAGGCTGACGCCCGGGGCCTCGCTGGCCAGCAGCGCGCGCAGATGGGGCATCAGCACGTACACGCCGATCTCGCTCATCGCCACGCGGAAATGCCGTGTGGCCGATGCGGGATCGAACGCATCGCGCGCCAGCGTGCTCGCCTGGAGCAGTTGCTGCGCCTGCTTGAGCCCGGGATAGATCGATTCGGCCTTGATGGTGGGGATCATGCCGACCGCGCTGCGCACGAACAGGTCATCCTGGTAGATGTCGCGCAGCCGCGCCAGCGCCATGCTGACCGTCGAGGGATTCATCCCCAATCGCGCCGCCACGCGCGCGATGCCCGAGACCTCGAACAAGGCGACGAAGATACTGATCTGCCTGTAGTCGGGAAAGCCCCGGGCGTCCTCGTCCTTGCGTTTCCCGCGCATTTCCGTTCCGGACGCCATTCGATCGCCGCCTCGCGGCCCCATGTGGACTCCATTCGCGAACATTTCCAGCCGGCAGTCTACTCCCGGGCAGGCGCCTTTGCCGCACGCCCGGGCCTTGCCGGCATGCCGCTTGCTCCGTATCGTCGGATACCGATCCGCCATGCACATCGAAGGAGCTGCATCATGAGAATCGACCTTACCGGGAAGACCGCCCTCGTCACCGGCTCGACCGAGGGCATCGGATATGCCATCGCCCAAGGACTGGCACGCGCCGGGGCCGCGGTGGTGCTCAACGGACGCAAGGCGCCAAGCGTGGAGCAGGCCGTTTCCCGGCTGCGGCAAGAGGTCCCGTCGGCCGGCGTGCGCGGCGTGGCCGCCGACCTGGGGTCGGCGCAAGGCTGCGATACGGTCGTGGCTGCCGTGCCCGACGTGGACATCCTGGTCAACAATGTCGGCATCTTCGGCCCTCGGGACTTCTTCGAGACGCCCGATGCCGAGTGGCAGACATTCTTCGACGTGAACGTCATGTCCGGCGTGCGGCTCTCGCGCGCCTACGTGCCCGGCATGGCGCGCCGCCTGTGGGGCCGCGTGCTGTTCGTATCATCGGAATCGGCGCTCAACATCCCCGCCGACATGATCCACTACGGCTTCACCAAGACCGCGGTCCTGTCGATCTCGCGCGGACTGGCCAAGCGCATGGCCGGCACGGGCGTGACGGTCAACGCCATCCTGCCCGGTCCGACGCTGTCTGAGGGCTTGCAGGAAATGCTGGAGGAAGAGCGCCGGTCCAGCGGCAAGCCGCTGGACCAGGTGGCGCGCGAATTCGTCATGAAAAACCGCCCCAGCTCCATCATCCAGCGCGCTGCCACGGTAGAGGAAGTGGCCAACATGGCCGTCTACGCCGCCTCGCCTCAGGCCTCGGCGACGACCGGCGCCGCGCTGCGGGTGGATGGCGGCGTGGTCGATACCATCGCCTAGAGCCTGTGCATACCCGGCCGGGCGGAAAACGGCCGCCGCGGGTCAGTCCTCGCCCAGTTCCGCGAACCGCCGCGCCAGGTGATCCACCAGTGCCCGGACCGCGGGCAGCAGGCCGCGACGGGACGCGAATACCGCGTGAATGATCTCCCGGCGCGGCGCCCAACCCGGAATGACGTGAACCAGTTCACCGCTCATGACCTGGTCACGCACCATCATGGATGGCAGTTGCACGACGCCCACCCCGGCCACCGCGGCGGCGCGCAAGGCGGGCATGCCGCGGGTAATGAGCCGAGGGCGGTGGCGCACGGCGGCGTGCGCGCCGCCGGGGCCTACCAGGTTCCAGACGTATTCCTGCTGCGGTACGCCCAGCGCCATGCTGGGCAGTCCGGCCAGGTCGGCCGGCACTCGCGGGATGCCGTGCTTGAGCAGCTCGGGGCAGGCCACCAGGTATTGCCTGCGCTCGGACAGCACGCGCATGACAAGCCCGCTGTCCTCCAGCGGCGGCGGCCGCACGCGGATGGCGACGTCCACTCCCTCGCCGACCACATCCACGCGCCGGTTGGTTTCCTCCAGGTGGATCTCCACATGGGGATGCGCCACCATGAATTCGGCCACCATGTCGGCGACCAGGGTGTCCAGCAGAGCCACCGGGCAAGTCATGCGCACGATGCCGCGCGGCTCGGCATGCATGACCGCGATGGCCTCGTCGGCCGCTTCCGCCTCGACCAGCACGGCCTTGCAGTGGTTGTAGTAGGTCTGGCCGATTTCCGTGACAGCGAACCGGCGGGTCGAGCGCTGGATGAGCCGTACCCCCAGCCGGGTCTCCAACAGCGCCATACGGCGGCTGAGCTTGGACTTGGGAATGCCCAGGGCACGCCCGGCCGGGGCGAAGCCGCCGTGGTCCACCACCTGGACGTAGTAATAGAGGTCGTTGAGGTCTTGCACGTCATCGTTCCCCAAATAGAACGCTGCATCTGAATTTTGCCACCTACCGCCGCTTTCGTCCCGTAGATATGCTTTATCCATCGGGCCTGAAACGCCCTGGCCATTCGGAGATCGTCATGAAAAAGATTCTCGGCATCTACAGCGCCCCCCGGCCCCACTGGGTGGGAGACGGTTTTCCCGTGCGCTCGCTGTTCGGCTATGACGGCCTGGGCCGCCACCTGAGCCCGTTCCTGCTGCTGGACCATGCTGCGCCGACGTCCTTCCCGCCCGCGGCGCAGCCCCGGGGCGTAGGCCGTCATCCTCACCGCGGCTTCGAAACGGTCACCATCGTCTACCAGGGCGAGGTGGAACATCGGGACTCCACCGGCGCCGGCGGCCTGATCGGCCCTGGAGACGTGCAGTGGATGACTGCCGCGGGCGGCATCCTGCACGAGGAATTCCATTCCCGCGCCTTCACCGAACGCGGCGGCACCATCGAGATGGTGCAGTTGTGGGTCAACCTGCCTGCGCGGGACAAGATGGGCGAACCGGGCTACCAGACCCTGCTCGATGCCGACATACCTTCCGTCGCGCTGCCGGGCGGAGCCGGCCGGGTACGTGTCATCGCCGGGGAATTCGAAGGCGCCAGGGGACCGGCGCGCACGCACACGCCCATCGACCTGCGGGATATCCGTATCGCGCAGGGCGGCATCGCCCGTTTCGATGCCACGGCGGGCCACACCCTGGCGCTGGTGGTACTGCACGGGACCGTGCTGGTGAACGGCGACGCGGTGGCGCGCGAAGGCCAACTGGTGCATTTCGAGCGCGCCGGCACCGGTGTCACGATCGAGGCCAACAATGACGCAACCGTGCTGTGGCTCGCCGGCGAGCCCATCGACGAGCCCGTGGTGGGTTACGGCCCCTTCGTGATGAATACGAAGGCCGAGATCCAGCAGGCCATCGAGGACTACAACGCCGGCCGCTTCGAGCGGTCGGCCGCCTGAAAACAACCGGGCCTCGCCCGACGGGGTCCGCCGCCCACCTGCGGATCCCGATGACCGCCGAATTCTGTCTCCCGTCCAATCCGGACATCATCCGAACAGGAGTCCAACCATGAGCCAACCCTACATCCGCCTCGACAAGGACAACGCCGCCGTACTGATGGTGGACCATCAGAGGACGGGCCCAACGGTCCCCTGGTGCCGGAGCTCAAAAAGCAGTTTCCGGATGCGCCGTATATCGCGCGCCCCGGCAACATCAACGCCTGGGACAACGAGGACTTCGTGAAGGCGGTCAAGGCAACCGGCAGGAAGCAGCTCATCATCGCCGGCGTCGTCACCGAAGTATGTGTAGCCTTCCCCGCGCTGTCGGCCATCGAAGAAGGCTTCGAGGTGTTCGTGATCACCGACGCGTCGGGCACCTTCAATGCCCTTGCCCGCGACGCGGCATGGGACCGCATGTCGCGCGCCGGGGCGCAACTGATGACCTGGTTCGGCGCCGCATGCGAACTACACCGCGATTGGCGCAATGACGTGGAAGGACTCGCCAACCTGTTCTCCAACCACATTCCCGACTACCGCAACCTGATCCATAGCCACAATGCGGTGAAGGCGTCGAAGTAAGGGGCTGTCGCCGGCACACCGTGCCGGCCTCCTTCACTCCGTCACGCACTCGAAACTGGCCGCGTCATTGACGGGGCCAGCGCCCTTGTACCTCGGCCATCCCGGGAACAGGCACATCGGCCTGGTGCGCGACGCGCCCGGGTTGGCGTCGATGGCCGTCAACACGCCTGGCGCGGTTCCCTGCTCCACCCAGCCGGTCAGCGCCCCCAGGGCATCGTAGGTCGCGTTGAACGGCCCGAAGCCGTGGCCCAGGCCGGGAACGATGTAGAACCGTGCGAATCCGTCCACGGCGGCCTGGCCCTTCTGCGCCACCAGCTTGCGGTAGTAGACGACGGAATTGTGCGGGGTGATGAAATCGTCGGCGGTACCGTGGATCATGATCAGCTTGCCGCCCTTCTTCATGAACGGCCCGAGATCCACGTCGGACACGTCCATGATGCCGCCCACTTCCTTGATCCGCGTGGCGTATGCCTTGGGATCGAGCGTCATCGGGTCGAAGTTGACGTCGCGGGTGATGATGTACTTCGTGGTGGCGGCGCCGACCGAATAGAGCAGCGCCTCCTTGCCCGACAGCGGATTGGAAGGCTGGGGCACGCTGCCGTAGGAAGACACGTTGAACAGCGCGCCCTCCAGGATGGGCCAGCGCTCGAATCGCGTCATGCCGGCGATCTCGACGCCCGGCTCGTAGGGCGAAGCAATGGTTTCCACGCCGCTGATCTGCGCGTCGGACAGGCAGGTATCGCCCGTGTCCCCGCCCCCGGGGCACCGGAGCGTACGGCGGACGCCGGCAATGCCGAAGGCCGCATCGCAGCCGGCCACGTCGCTGATGATGCCGTCTTTCGTGCCGTCCAGCGGATCGCATGCCGCATAGACCGCGTCGGTCAGCAGCTTGACCTTGGCGGCGTTCATCCAGTTGGCGCCGCCGTTGCCGTACATGGCGCGGCCCGCGTTCAGCGATCCCAGGTGCAGCATGGTCACGTTGTACGCAGGATAGTTCGACACGACGCCGTCGTAGTCCTCGGGATAGCGGGCCGCCGCGTCGAGCGCCTCGTGGCCGCCCTGCGAGGCCCCGATGAAATAGAAGCGCTCGGGCGCCACGCCATAGCGCGCCTTGATCAGCGCCATCGCGACGTCGTGCGTCTTCTTGATGGACAACTGGCCGAAGTTCATCAATGCTTCGGCATTCAACGCGAACGACGCGTCGAACCCCGCACTGGACTTGTGCCCCCCGTCGCTGCCGAGCGTCACGTAACCCTGCGCCAGGGGAGCCTGGGATTCGGCCGGCTGCAGGGGATATTTGCCCAGTCCGGTGACCAGCGTACCGTTGAAGGCGCCGCCGCCCAGCTGCAGCGCCCGCTTGTTCCAGTTGGTGGGCAGGTTGACCTGGAACTCCAGGTTGGGCGCGGCAGGATCCACGGGCATGACGATGCCCCGCACCGCGCAATACTCGCCGTTGGCGTTGCCTTGCGCGTCCGCCTTGACCAAAACGGCCGACTGCACGACCGCGCCCGAAGAAGGTTTGCCGATTTCGGCCTTGGAGATCATCCTGCCGTTCAGGTCGCTGCAGGACTGCTCGGCGGACGGCCCGGGAGGCGGCGGGTTCGGGGCCGGGTCGTCGCTGCCGCCGCAGGCGGCCAACGCAGCGAGCAGGAATGCCGGAAACGGGGCGCGACGAATCTCCATGATGTCTCCTCCGGGTGCGGGATTCTTGTCGTTCTCGCGCGCGTCGGCCGACACACGGCCATCGCGCGTGCATGGCGCCAACCATGCCCCAAATCGTTCACAAAGTAAACTAAAAAAAGCCCTACCAATAAGAAACGGATTGCTCGCGGCGCCCCGCCGGTGCCTCGGGCGCCGCCTCCATTTCGGTTGCGCATCGGCGTATTGCCTGGCGCAAGGCGGTGTCGACGTTGCGCAGCGACAACCCATGGCGCGCCGCCACTTCCCTGCGCGGCGACTCGTCGACGCACAGCGCGAACAGGATCGTCTGGTGCCGCCCCGGCAGGCGCCGGTAGGCCCGGTCCAAGGCCCGGACCGATGCGCGCGCGGCGGCGATGCGCTCGGGTCCCGGCGCATCATCCTGGATACCGTCGAGCGCATCGGCGTCCTCCCGTGACCGGAGCGTCCGGCTGGCGCGCACCAGGTCGACGGCGGCATTGCACGCGACACGGAACACGTAACCTTCGGGGTTCTCCGGCTCTCGTACCAGCACGGCCCCGCCCAGCCGCAGCCAGGCCTCGTGCAGGCTCTCGCTGGCCAGGTCCGGGCAACCGAGCTGCCGGGTAAGGCGTTTGTGCAAGCCGGCATAGTTCCCGGCAAGGACATCCTGCAAGCGGCCGTGGCGGCCAGCCACGGCCGCCTTCAAGGCCGAAGCCTCCGAGCGGTCCGGAAAGCTCATGTCGCCTACCTTTCCTGCATCAGCTGGTGCCGCTCGGCGGGCGTGAGACGGGCAAGCTGGCCGGCGTCGAAGTGCCGGCCAGCCCCGACGATCTGGATGTAGCTGGCCGGATCGCTGCCTCGCGCGCTGGTGGCGGGCTCATCGCCCATGGCTCCTTCCTGCCTGTCCGTGGCCGGAGCCGGTTCGCTGCCGAAGCCGAGTACCCTGACGGTGAACACGGAGGGCAGGCTGTTGCGGGCGGCCTTGCGCTCCTGCTGCAACACCTCCTGCGCGGCGGCCGCGGCCTGCGACGCCGCGGCGCTGGCGGCAGTCAGCGCGCCCACGTTGACCGCCGCCACGGCGGGCAATCCGGTGACCTTGCCCTTTACCTGGATGTTCTCGGCATTGAGCACGTAGAGCGCGGCCACGTTCAGATTGCCCGCCACCCGTATGCCCGCGTCCCCGGCATTGACCGTTCCCACCGGAGCGACCAGGTCCACGTCGCCATCGCCCACGGTCCCGATGCCGCTGCCGCTCATGTCGGAGCGCTCGCGCATTTCCGTGTTGCCGTCCTCGTCGGTCACGATGTCCGCCGACGAAGGCACCCTCACGGTCTTCGCGCCCCGCCCGGCGTCGATGTCGCCCAGGGTGGACCAGACGATCTGGTCGCTGCCCTCGCGCGTGGCGGCGGGGACGAACGACAGGAGGCGCGAGCGGTTGACGGTCACATCGTCGCGGGCAAACACGTTGATGTGCCCCGAAGCCAACGTCACCAATCCATGACCCGGCGGAACAGTGGCGCCGAGCGCGGCGAGCTGCAAACCGCCTCCCGGCGTCAGCACGCTGATGTCGCCGCCGGCCATGGTGCGCAGCATCAGGTTGTTGGCGGCGATGTCTCCGCGCCAGCCGTCGCCGGGGAACAACGCCTCGATGGCCGCGTAGCCGCGGTTGTAGCCGCCGTTGCGCGGCAAGCCGTTCTCGCCGGGAAAATTCTGGTCGCGGCCGGCGTCGCGCAGCTCCAGGAGCAGCACCTGCCGCAGGAACTGTTGCCGGACCAGGGCCGGCAATTCCTGAAAACGCTCCCAGGCCGCGAGCGGAGCCAGCTCCTCGCCCGTCATCGCCTTCACGTAGGAAACCAGGCCCCGCCGGGTGGTCTTGCTCGTGCCGTCTTCGCGCGCCTCGGTGCCATCCGTCAGGTACAGCGGCAGTACCGTGCCGTCGGCCGCCGTCTGCGTCAGGTAGGACGGCATGCCGGCGACCTGGCCGGGGTTCAGGTAGGCATCGGCGAAGGCGTCGTAGGCCACATCCCCGTTGATGCCCGCCAGCGCGCTGATGCTCGCGCCTTGCGCGGGCAGGCCGCGTATGACCGCGTTGTTCAAGGGCCGGTTGTTGTCGTCGTAGCGGCCGACATTGCCGAGCGTCATAGCGCGCAGCTTGTTGGCATAGATGTCGCGGCCGGCCGACAGCACGAGCGCGCCCGGGCCCTGGACCTCGATGTGGTTGAAGTATTCCGATAGCGGCGTCCCCACTTCCAGGATGTCGTTGCCGGCTTCCAGCAAGGTCACGTCCGACGGACGCAGGTTGCGCGCCAGCACGTGCAAGCCGCGGATGTCGCGGCCGGCGCGCACCCAGGTCTGCTCGCTGGCGATCAGGTTCAACCCGTCGATCGAGCCGCCGGCATAGATGCGGCTGGGGGCGTGGTCGTTCGCCAGGGGCAAGACTTCGGGGTTGGCCACGCTGTTGAAATAGGCGCTGCCCAATGGCAAGGAGGCAGTGCCGATCTCGTTGCGCAGCAGCGTCGCCATCCCGGTGATCAGATGCTCTTCGAACCCCACCGGCATCGCCGGAGAAGGAATCATTTCCGGCGTGGCGTAGGCCATGTACAGGCCCGGCTCGGCCAGCTGCAGGCGGTAGCCGTCGCGCGCATAGCGCAATGCGTCCGGCCTGCCGAAGCGCAGATCGGCCTGCGCCGCCAGCGTCACGTCGTTGTCGGTCGAGGGCATGACGTACAGCGGTCCCTGGATTTCCACACCGCCGTTCATGGCGACGATCTTCAATTGCGCGGGGTAGAGATTGCCGCCATACCCGATGAGATTGTCCTGATCCGTGGTATGGCTTTCCAGCGTGACGTCGCGGAATGCGTAGTCGGCCTGGTTGACCAGCGAAATGCTGCCGCCCACCGAAACGAGATCCAGCGCGGTCGCGCCGGTGTAGCCGCTCATGTAGGCGCCACGGACGATCTGCGGCAGGTCGCCGCTGCCGTCGCTACCGTAGCGCACCATCAAAGGGTCGACGACGGACTGGACCTGCAGGTTGCCCTGGGTGCGCACGCTCAAGGTCGCGTCGCCTACGGCGAGGATGGGCGAAAGCGGGAACACGTAGTCCCGGCCCCCGTCCCAGTCGGCAATGGTGACGGTGACCTCGTGCCCTGTGCCGGTTTCGCCCGCGCGGATGCGGCCGACGCCACGCGCCACGTAGTATTGCCCGCCGAGGATCGCGCCGCCCGCCTCGACCGTCAGCGCGCCGCCGTTGCGCGTCTCCATGACTCGCGCTTCGGTGGCGCTGCGGCCGCCGCGCATGCGCATGTTGGTCGGCAGCGCCACCACCAGGTTGGAGAGATCGCCGCCTGCATGGACCGACACGTTTCCGCCGCCAAGCGCGCCCACGCCCTGCTGGAACATGCCATAGTCGATCCACCAGCTCGACTGCTCGGCCGGCCGCCGGATGGGTCCGTAGCTGCCGTCGGGCAGTTCGCCGTACTCGCCGCCGAGATAGTCGCCGAAATAGTGGTCCGCGTTGACGGCGCCCTGCCGGTTCAGCCATTGGACGAAACGCTGGCCGGATGGCTGGGCGGAGATTGCGCCCTGGGCGACGATATCGAGGTGTCCGCCTTCTACCCCATAGACCGCATCGGCCCGCGCCGTCGTGAAATCGTCCCAGGTCGTCGGGTCGCGCCGCCCGGCGGTGTAGATCACGGACTCCTCGTGGGCAAGCCTGACGTCGCGGCCGGCGCGCACCGACAGATCGCCCGTGCCGGTGCGAACCAGTTTTCCGGCGCCATTGTCTTCCTCGCCGGGATCGGTGTCGGCCCTGCCGACGATGATGGAACCCTGGTTCTCGGCGATGGCGGCATGAGGACGCAGCGCCAGTCGGTCGGCGGCGGACAGGTCCGCGCCCGCGGCCAGGTTGAGGTTCCAGCCTTGAGTGTCTTGCAGCGCGCCGGTGCGGTCCGCACGGTCGAACCCATCGCTCAGATGGCCGCCGATGATCAGGTTTCCGGCCGCGCGCAAGGTCAGGCTGCCGCCACGGGAAGCGGCAAGGTCCTCGAACAGGTTCCAGTCCGCCGCCAGGGCGAGATCGCCGTCGGCGACGATTTCTATGCCGGCGGCGACGCTCCAGCCCGGTGCCGTGCCCAGGCGCCCGGCGATGGCATCCCGGCGTGCCGCGAACGCGTTGGCCTCGTCGACCGCGGCCTGCCTGACCGCATCGACGGAATCGCTTTCGTACGTCCGAGTCCCCTCGACCACGGCCGACCTCGCGCCGGCGATGCGCGTCGCGAGCCGGTCCATGGCCAGGTCGAGGTTATTCTCCGTACGCTGCGCGCGGACGAGGATCCTGCCGCCTTCTCCACCACTCACGTCGATCGATCCGCCCGCCAGGTCGAGCCTGCCGCCGGCCGCGTCCAGCGTGACGCGGCCGCTGCCGATGGCGGCCGTGGCGCCGGCCAGCAACTCCGCTCCGTCGCTCATGGAGACGCCGCCACCGCCGACGATGCGGATGGAACCGCCGTAGGCCGCGCGCGCGTCGATCCTGCCGGCAATGTTCACATGTCCGCGATCGGCGGCCACGAGCAGCCGTTCCACGGTCGTGCCGCCATCCACCGTCACGTCGCCGGTGCGTATGCGGAACTCGCGCGCGTACAGGAAGCCCGCGTCATTCAGGCGGGCGTTGAAGCCGGCGAAATCCGGCAGGGCGTCGATGTCCAGGCTCAATGATCCGGGCAGGCCGCCTTCGCCCGCATGCGCGCGGACGTCTCCCTCCAGCAGCACGCGGCCGCCGTTGCCCGCGGCCAGCGCCAGCGTGCCGGCGCTGCCGCCCCCGGCCTGGGCGGACAGGTTCAGCCGGCTGCCCGCCTCGATCCGTACGCTCCCATCGACCGCGGTCAGTTCGACCCTGCCCGCGTCCCCGTACTCGGACAGGTCGTAGAACTGTCTGGCAAAGCCGCCCACGTCCACGATACTGCTCTGCTCGAGCGTGATGTCGCCGCCGACGGCCGTCACCGCGATGGTGCCGCCCAAGGCCGCGATCCGGCCGCCCACGCGTACGCTGCCGCCGGTCAATGCGAGACGCGCACCCAGGCTGTCGTGCGGCGCGGCTTCCTGGCCGGGCCCGTTGGCATCTCCGCTGGCCAGCACGTCGAGCACCCCGGTGGTCCGCAGCGCGAGACTGGCCGCACTGCCGCCGGTAAGGAGCGGCGTGCGCAGCGTCAGCGCAGCCGCGCCGGCGTCGAGCTCGCCCTGCCCTTGCCCGATGATGCGATCGGCGGCTTCCAGCGCCACCGTGCCGAAGCCCGAAATGCGCTTCTTGCCTTCGTCGAGGACGATCGTGTCGGCGGCCAGGATCAGACTCCCGGCGCCGCCCCCGGCGGGACCGTGCTCCTGGCCGCTGTTGAGCAAGATGACGGTGGCGCCCCGCACCGTCACATCCTGGTCGCCGTAGCCGGCCCATTCTCCTCCATCGAATATCACCGCGCGCAGGCCCGCTGCCTGCAGGTCGGCGGATTGGTGGAAATCGAAGCTCGAATAGCTGCGTAGCGTGAGCGACTCGGTCCGGGACAACTGCGCCAGCGCCGCCGCATCCAGCAGCAGCCCCTCGCCATCGCCACCGAAGCCTATGCGCCCCGACGCCACAGAAAGGTCGCGCCCGCCCAGCACCGCCGAACTGGCCATGTCGGTCGTGCGCGTCGCGTCGATCAGGAGCGCGCCGGAACCCTCTACCCGCGCCCGTTCGCCGATGCGCACCTGGCCGCCGCGCGTGGTATCGACGCTGTGCCTCACGACACGCGCGGCATCGCCGGCCGCGACGCGCAGCAGCGTGCCCCAATCCCGCTCCGGCACGATGAGCGTATCGTCCGCGGGATCGTCGGGCGTGCCGCTGTCGTTGTACTCGGCCGCCTGCTGCGGCGCCACGATCAGGTCGCTCGCGGCGGCCGGGGTGCCGCTGGCCTCCACCACGCTGCCGGCGTCGATACTGAGCAGCTCGCTGGCCGCCAGGATGATCTCCGGCCCCGCCAGCACCGAGCCGGCGTCGTTGCGAACGACGATATTGCTGGCCGTCACGTCGAGCGCAAGGCCAAGGGGGTCGCCGCGGCGGGTGCCGCCGATCAGCACGCTGCCGGCGCCAAAGCCGCTCAAATCCTGCGCATCGATCAGCAGGAAGCCCGCGTCGATGAGATCCGCGGGGTCCTGGCCGGCGCCCACGATGGCGATTTTCTCGCCCGTGATATCGAGCAACCCGCCTCGCCCCTGCTCGCCGGGCTGCGAATGCAACCGGCCATCGAGCGTCAGCGAGCGTCCCGCGCTGAACACCGCGGCGCCGCCGTCGCGCGGCAGGCGGGGCGTCACGATATTCTGGCCGGTCAGGCGGTACTGGGTGAGTTTGAAGGCGTCCGACGAAAAGAAGTCGTTGGCCATCGCCTCGTTGTATTCGGTATAGCGCCGTACGATGTCGCCCGACAGCACCCGCCATGCCGAAGCCTGGGCATCCTGCGTCTCGCCGTAGCCATTGCCGCGGCGTCCCTGCATGACCAGGCTTCCGTCGGCCGCTTGCGTCGCTCCCGCCGCGATGCCGGTCCAGGTCTTGTCGGTGGGCTGGACCGCAAAAGCGCCGGGCAGCAGCGCATAGCGTGCGGGCAGCAAGGCATACCAGCCCGCCGCGAGCCCGGGGCCGCCGGCCAGCCAGATCCGCTCGCCGGCCGCCGCGCCCGCCTCGGGCGAGGCGCCATCGTAGCCCGGCAGGATCGCGTACATGCCCGGCTGGGTCAGCACATCGTGCGAGCCGCCCGGGCCGGGAACGAACTCCCATGCATACAAATCTCCCCCGCCCGAAATGTCGACCAGCGCGCCGTCGGCCATGTCCACCTCGGGAGCCTTGAGCTCGACGCGCTTCTCCGGCGGGGCGTCCAGGAGGCCCTGGGTAGGATCGGTCTCGTCGATCACGATCTGGGCCGGGTCGCGCCAATGCTCGTTGTTGCGCAATACGCCATAGGGCACGACGACGCCCGTGCCCGACACGGAGGTGACGCTGCCTGTGCCCAGCACCAGTCTTTCCGCGGCGTCGAGAACGAGCTGGCCGTGGGGCGCGCGCAGCACGCCATGCTGCTCGATGACGGGGGCCTGCATCGTCAGGCGGCCGCCGGCGGAAAGCGGCGCCGAGGCGCCTCCCATCCGTTCAATGCGCAGCAGGTCGCCTGCGCGGACCGTCGCCGACGTCGCCGTCCCGGGATAGATCTGCGCGGACCGGATGACGAGACTTCCATCCACGGCGAAATCGACGGATTCGCCTGGCAGGCGTCCGAGCCGTACCTCATCCGCCTCGATCAGGGTCTGATCGAATCCGCCGATGCGGCTTCCCCAGCCGGTTATTGTCGTCTCGCCCCGGACATCGACCAGTTGCGCATCCAGCGTGAGCCGGCCTGCCAGCCCCCCCGCACCGGCTCGTGCCGGCTCGGCCGAGGCGGCGGTTCCGCCCAGGGAGATCACGGGCGCGCTCAGCCGGGATGCCGCCTCGCGGTACTGGGCGATCTCGCCGGTAATGGAAATGGATCGGCCCAGCGTCAACGAGACGCCATCCAGTCGGATCGGCGCCTGCTCCACGGTCGACAGGGCAAGATCTGCAAAACCGCCACCCGAGATCGTCGAAGGCCTGACGATCATGGCGAGGTCCTGACCCGGCGACTGGAACGCCTCGCGCAGCGCGTCGGTATAAATGAAATAGTCCCGGAACAGGTCCAGCGCTTCCGGAGTCAGGCCGAAGTCCGCGGGGTCCAGCGGGGGCTTGACGGCGATATTCCCCGGCACGGTGTCCGAAACGATGAAGTTCCGGCTTCCGGCAAGCAGGGTCTGCAGCTCGGGCGGCAAGACCATGGGCGTCTCGATGGCAATGCCCCAGAAGTCCAGGAAGTAGGGACGCCAGTCCACGCCCAGCGCCTCGCTCCAGTCATTGGAGCCGCAAATGCCGTCTCCCGCGATGCCGTAGCAATCGGGATCCATGACGCTCAGCATCGACTGGATCTGCTCCAGGGGCGAGCCGCCCGGATCGCCCGGCGGCGGGGCAAATTCGAACGAAACGCTGCCGCCCGCCGTCCCCGCGCCGCCGGCGTGCCCGCGCAGCGTGCCTTCGACGACGCCGCCGCCCGTCACGGCGATGCTTCCGCCGCGGCTGGCGATCGCCACGCCGTGCGTGTCGCCGAACCGATAACCGCCGATGCCAGGCGGACTGTCGATGATGCCGGCGGCACCCGACACGTCGATGAGGGCCCCACGCCGCATGTCGAGATTCTCGGAGGCCAGTTCGACGCGGCCGCCGGGCAGCACGGTGCCCACGCGCCAGCCCTGGCTGTTCCGATAGGTTGCATCGGCGCCGCGGGCCAGGAGCTGCGCGCCGTCATCCAGGACGATGCGAGCGGCGTTCAATCGGATGCTCCCTGCCGGCGCTTCCAGCGTGCCGCGTACGTCGATGGAGGCCCCGGACTGGAGATGTCCGAACTCGATCGCGCCGCCGAGGTCCGTCCGGATCGAAGCTCCCTGGCCGATCACGATCTCGCCGGCATCGATGGCGAGCCGGTTCGGCGACCTGGCCAGGCGCTGATCGGGACGCAACGTAGCCAGCCGCTCCGGCATGCCGGAGGCTCCTTTCGTCCAATCGGCAAGTCCGGCATTGCCGAGATCGACACTGACGACCTCTTGCGAAATTTTCGCGCCGTCCGGCACGGTAACGCGACGCCCCGAGCCGCGGATGGCCAATTCGCGGAATCCCTTGTCCGCATACAGCGAAGGCGGCAGCACGATCGTTCCATCGGGCGCATCGGTTCCGCCCATTTGCACGTCGGCGGCAACCCCCAGCAGCAGGCTCGCGCCGGCGCCGGGGGCATGGCCGATGAACGCGATCCCGCTCAAGCCCGTCGCGGCATCGACGCCTCCGAGCATCAGCTCGCCGCCATCGCCGCGCCCGATGGCCGGCTTGCCGTTCGCCGCGCGATAGATGCGGCCGCCACCCGACGCGTCGAGAACGGCGCCGGCCTCGGCGATCAGCCGGCCGTCTCCCGGATTGGTCTGCAGCATGGATATCGAGCCCGCATCGACGGCCCACGGCGCGCCCGCCCCGCCTCCTTGCCAGGCATTGGCCCACATGCCGGCCACGTCGAGGCGGCTGCCCGCGCCCAGCATCACGTCGCCGCCCTGGGTCTCCAGCCGGATGGCTCCGCCGGGCGCGCGTATTTGCCCATGCACCGCGATGTCGATGCCCGCGTTCTCGACGGCGTACAGGTTGAACTGCGTGCCCGGAAAGAGGTCCAGGGCCGCGGCATCCACGATCGTCGAATCGTCGGTGGCGAACAGATTGATGACGCCCAGGCCGGACCGGTTCAGCATGGCGTCGGAGAGGTACGTATGCTTTTCGAAGGAGGTTTTCCCGTCGCCGGCATCGGGGCGTTCGGCGACATACCAATCGGCCGGGATGGGCGCGTCGGCGCCGAAGTCCGCCGGCAACTGCAGGGGCGTGGGCGTGATGATCACGTGCCCCGGCGACCAGACCGTATCGGTGAACGCGCCGCCCCCCACCGTCAGGCTCCCGCCCGGCCGAGCGGGTTTGGCCTGGTCCCGGTCGGCCTGGGTTGCGCCAGCCCATATCTCGCCTTCCAGCACGATGGCGGCGCCCGCATTGATCTGGATGGCGCCGGCGCTGCGTCCCTCGAGATAGCCGGACTCGTGGTGGTCGGCCCCGAGCACGGCGCTCTTCCAGGTATTGGACACGCCCCAGCGGCCGTGCTGCTGTTCGTACTGCCCGGCTATGCCGACATAGATCATGTCGGGCGTCGCCTGCGCGATCGGATAGATGCGGCCGTCCGCGCCGACCAATTTGGTGGCGGTATTCATGCCGCCTCCGTAGCGCACCGACCCGCCGGCGATGTCCATCAGCGATCCGGGCCGCGCGACGACTTCGCCGCCATCGGTCACCAGCGAGATGGATCCGGCGCTGGTGGAGATCTCCGCCAGGTCCGTCTTGCCCACGCCCACCCAGCCCGTCATGTCGCCGAGCGGCGTACCGACCCAGGCCCCGGGCACATAGCCGCCCTTGCCGTCCGGCACCCATTGCACGCCCGACATGACCCCGTCGCCGAACTGCCCCGCCGCCCGCCGGTCGATGACGACCTTCTTGCCGCGCAGCCACGAATCGCGCAGCAGCGGGGAATCGCGCAGCTCATTGATGCGCAGCTCCGCCTCGATGAAATTGCGCGCCATCGGCACCTCGACCTCCTGCAGCCCCGCGACGCTCAGGAAAGCATTCCCGTCGAGATAGATGCGGCTGCCGTCCGGCGCGGTGCCGGGCAGGTCGTGCTCCTGGATGGTGAAGGCGCTGGCCGCCGACCGCACGTCGATGATCCCCGCGGGCACGCGTACCGTGGCCTCGGACTGGATGTCGACCAGCTTGCCGTACAGCCTCACGCTGCCGGGCGCGTAGCGTGTCGCCAGGGCCGAGGCCTCGATTTCGCTGGTATCGCCGGCGTCCGGCGTGACCGTCGTCACGCTGCCTGGCGCCAGCGTCAGCGTGCCCGAGGACCAGCTGCGCATCTGCCTCACGCTGTCGGCGAAGGCATGGGTGCCCTGCCCCCAGGCGCGCAGCACGATGGACCCGTTCCGGTTGTTCAAGGCCGTAGTGGCCGACAACACGCCATTCTGCGTGACGTTGAGCGACTGCATGGTGATGTTGCCGCGCTCCGCCTCGGCCATGCCGGCGTTGACGACTTCATAGCCGATCTGGGCGGCCCGCGCGTCCATGATGTCCATGACCTCGCGCATCGGCTCCACGCCGTTGCCGATTCCATACACGCCATCGCGCGCCTGGTAGTAGCTGAAATGCTTGGGCGCCGGCGCGGCGACCGCCACCTCCAGCCCCCGCACCTCGGGCGGACCGCTCGTGCCCGTTTCGTTTTCCGCCGTCTTCAGGAAGACGTTCTCGCCCGCCGCCATGATGATCTGGCCATCCGGAGCCGACAGCCGGCCGGCGTTGCGCACCTTGGGCGCGAACAGCATGAGCTTGCCGCCGGCATCCACGTCCAGTCGAGCGCCCGCCTGCACCTCCACGGCGCCCGGCGCGGCGCCGGGCGTGTACATCTCGCTGCCGAACAGCGGCAGGAAGGTTTCCCCGTAGTCGCCGAAAGTCGGAATCGCATAGTCCGTGCCGGCGAATCCGGGGAAATAGGATGGCTTGTTGATGCCCTTGTTGAACTGTTCGTCCGTCAGGCGCAGGCTGGCCGCCACCAATGTGCTCGCATTCACCTGGCTGCTCCCGGTGAACACGATGCCGTTGCGGTTAATGATGTACACCGCGCCATCGGCGTTGATGCGGCCCGCGATCTGGCTGGGCCGCCCGGACGGATCGTTGACCCGGTTCAGGGCGATCCAGTGGTTGCTTCCGTCCGTCGCGCTCGTGCCCGCGCGCTGGTCGAAGTTGACCGTGGTGTTGCGCCCCACATTGAAGGTCTCCCAATTCAGGATCGCCTTTTCCGCCGTCTGCTCGATGGTGACGGTGGTTTGACCTCCCTGGGCGCTCTGCACCGGCGCCTTGGCGTTCAGCCAGCCGGCAGTCAGCGACCCGGCGTCGACCTCCAGGCCGCCCTCGGCCAGGCCGTCCGGAATGAGCGACTGGCCCTGCGCGGCGGCCAGCCTGGCGGCGGCCTGCGCGGCCTGCTGGGCCGCGATCGATTGCGCTGCCTGGTTCAGGTGCCGGATGGAGCGCTGGACCTGCTCATTGGCGCGGGCCTGGTAGCGGGACGGGTCGGTCAGGGACGAAGCCGGCTGGCCATTGGGCAGGCGGCCGGTGGCGGTCGCGGTGCTTTGCAGCGCGCCTTTGGCGCTGAACCACGCGGGACTGAATGCATGCTGGGCCTGCGCGCCGCTTGCAATTGCGCCCGAGGCCGCAGCCAGCGCGATGGCGCGGGCCAGCGGCGCCAGGCGCAGGGTTCCGCCCGCGGTGATATCGGAAGCGCGGGAGGCCGCGGCGGCGCGTACGCATGTGATCATCTGTTCTCTCGCTCGAGTAACGAAATCCTGTTACTCCTAGAGACGGGTACCGCGGCCCGATTCCCCGAATTAAATTTTGAAGGCGTTCAACTCAGGATGACGACCCCGCCCGGCAGCGTGCGCGCGTTGAGCGCGAAGGAGTGCTGGATCTGCAGCAAGACGGCCTCTAGGTCCCTGGTGGAGAAGCGGCCACTGACCTTGTTGTCGCTCATCTCTTTGGCCATCAGCACCACGCGTCCGGCGCGATAGCGGTTGATCTCCTCGATCACCTCGGCGAGCCGGGCCTGCCTGAACACCAGCATGCCTCGCCGCCACGCCGAGGCATCTTCCGGCACCGCGGGCTGCGTCCCGCCCAGCCCCCGCTCGCCATAGGCGAGCTGCTGCCGCGCATGCAAGGTTCGCACACCGGCGGGATGCTCGATCCGGACGCTGCCGTCGATGCACGTCACGGAAACCGTGTCCGCAACGCACTTGACCTGGAAATGGGCCGCACGGGCGATGCTCCGGCCGGATCCGGCCAGCACCACGAAAGGTGCCGGGGTTTCCGGCAGGTCGATGGCCGCCTCGCCCTGGATCAGCTCGATGCCGACGTCCCTGCCATCGGCCACCTGCCGGCGTACCCGGGTGCGGGTATTCAGCTCCACGTCGACACCGTCGGCGACGACGATGCGCTGGCGCTCGCCGGGACCGGTGCCGAAATCGGCATCCCAATCAGCGATGGCCGGCCACAGGCCGAACGGCGGATGAACCGCCGCAACGGCCACCACGGCCGCGGCGCCCGCCGCCGCCCCGATGAAGGCGCGGCGTTGCTGCCTGCGGTCGGCCTGGACCGCCCGCCGGTGCGCACCGGCCACGGCGGGGTCGCCGGCCAGCAGGCTGCCGATGGCCGGCCCCAACAGCCGCCACTCCCGCCTGGCTTCGTCGAACGCCGCGCCATGCCGGTCGCTCGCCGCCCGCCAGCGGTTGAACGACATGGCGTCCCATTGGCTGACCTTGCCGGACGCGAACAACCGCAGCCATGCCCGGGCCTCGCGCCGCAGCGATTCATCCAGCGCATGGCCATGGTCGTGGGTAGGCGGCGTGTTCATGGTGTCGACCTGCTCGGGTTCGTGATGAAAAGACGTTCCCGAACGGCCGGATTCCCAATCTTTTTTCATCGCTTCTCCCGGCCAATGCGCGCCATGCACAAGTCCTGGGCTTTCTTGAGCTCGTATTCGACCGCGCGTACCGAGATGCCCAGCCGGCGGGCGACCTCCACCTGGGGCAAACCTTCCCAGCGCACCAGCACGAGCACTTGCCGGCATCGCTCGGGCATGCGCTGGACGGCCTTGAGCAAGGCCTCGACCTGGGCACGGTCCTCGGCGGTTTGTACCGGTCCGGGCGCGGGATCGGGCAATTCGGCCAGTGCCTCGATTTCCTCCGCCGAGAGCATCCGGGTCTGGCTGCGTTGGGCATCGACGGCGATGTTGACCGCCATGCGCAGCAGATAGGAGTATGGCCTGGCAACCATGCCTCCGCGATCGTCCTGCGCCTGCAGCCGCAGCCAGGTATCCTGCAACGCGTCCCCCGCCAGCTCGGCATTGCCCAGCCTGCGGGTCAGCTGGCGCTTGAGGTCGTTGTAGCGTTCCACCAGCAACGATCTGAGCAGCGGTCGTGCGTCGTCTTTCTGCGCCATGCTAGGGGGCTCGCGGCGGGCAGTCCGTGCCCGCGATCTCGGTTCTGGGCAGGATGAGAAGAGTCAGAGGCTGGGGCACGTCGGCCGGCGGCGCGATGAAACGGGTCCGGCCCAGCGCCCGCAGGATCGCCGCGTCGCGCCGGCCGTCGCCAGTGCTCCCCAGCAACCGCACGTCGGCCTTGCCGCGGTCATCGACGGCCAGGCGCAATAGCGCCCGATAATCGCCGGGCGCGGTCAGCATATCGTCGCACAGCACCCGCAGCAGCCTCGCCTGGACCAGGCCCCCGTAGCGGTCGATTGCGTGTGCCGATGCCGCGGCGGGTGGCGGCGGCTCGGGCCCGGACGCCCCGGACGGTTTCAGCACGAAGGCATCGATGCCCGGAGTGCCCACGTCGTCCGCGATGAGCCCCGTCCCCGCCAGCATCAGGTCGAGCGCCTCGCGCCCGCCATACGAACCGTGGATCGGCGCCGACACCCTGCCCGCGACCAGCGTATCGGGAAACAGTACGGAACGGCCGGATGCCGCCGCGTAGGCGTCTAGCGCCGCGGCGAGCGGCTGTGCCGGCAGATCGAAATGGATGAGATGTCCCTGCGCATCGTGCGTCATGTCTTCCGGCCATCCGGGAATGGGCGACAACGCGGCGGCGGCCAGGTGCATCGCTACGGCCCATCTCGCGGCGAAGGCTACTTTCCTTGCCATCCGCGGCAGCCAGGAAATCCATGTTCGGAGGTCTTTGAAAGCAAACCCGGGCTCCCCTTACCGGGAAGCCCGTGATGGTAGAAGCCGTTTGTGACGCCGGTGTGAAATATGGCGACCCGGCCGTCGCGCGGATCAGGACCGCCCGGCCTTGCGCGGCTGCTCCGCGGCCGATTTCGCCTTGCTCCCCGCCTGCTTGTAGGCGCGCCGGGCGGCCTGGAGCTCGGCGCCGGAAATGCCGAGCTCCACCATCGATTCCACCAGCAGGCGCAGCAGCCGCTCGCGCTGGCGGATGCGCACGGTCTCCACCCGTCGCGTCCGTTCGAGCTGTCGCGCGGTGGCATTCAACTGCCGGCGCATGTGCTCGTGCAGGTTCGCATCCGCATCGCAGTGGAACTCGGCCGTCTCCGTCATCGTGTTTCTCCGGTGTTGCAGAGGACTACGGCAGTGGGCGGGAAATCAAGCCGAAACGGCCGCGGGTTCCCCCTCCGCCTGCACGGCTGCCTGCGTCGCGGCAGCGTCCGCCCCGGCCTGCTCGGCGCGGAAGTTGCGCAGGTACAGGAAGAACTGGCCCATCATCTGCGTCCAGATCTGCGCCGCGACTACCAGGTGGCTGGCGGACACGCCGCCGGCGGCCACCACGTCCATCTCCAGCACGACGAAATCACCATGCCGGGACACGCGGGCGAAACGCTTGGTACGGTGCCATTCGGTCAGCAGCGCCGCGGGCAGGTCGCCGCCTTGCACGCGCAGCGGGCAGCTGAACGTGAAATCCGCATACTGGTCCTTGGCCTGGGCGTTGCCCCACAGCACCTGGAACCCGACGCCGTGGCAGGCGCTGTGCAGGCGGACGATGCCGTCCTGCTCGATAGGTGTCACGGCGCAGCCGGCGGCCTTGATGGCGTCGGCCACTTGATCGGGGCCGACGAAGGTCAGCATCTGGGTTCCGGTTTTCTCGGCCTCGGCGGGCGTGGCGTTCTTGCTCATGATGTTTCCTGAAATGAATGGTGTTGTGGTGTCGGATACCGGGCGACGCGCTCAGTTCGCCTTGCGCAGCGCCTCGTCCAGCGCGGCGTTGTCGATCTTCACCGAACCGGAGGGGGCCAGCTTGGCCATGTAGGCGTCGATCAGCTCCTGCTGCCGCTGCTGCCGCAGGACCTGGCGCAGGCGTGGCTTGACTTCGTCCAGCGACGCGGTGCGCGCCGCATGAGACTCCAGCAGCTTCAGGATGTGGAATCCGGCGGCCGACTGGACAGGCTCGCTGACCTGGCCCGGCTTGAGGCGAGCCACCGTGTCGCGTACCTCGGGCAGCAATTGGGTCAAGGGCAAGGTGCCCACGTCGCCGCCGCGGGCCGCGGACCGTTCGTCCTGCGAGTTCTTGCGGGCCAGGTCGGCGAAATCGCCGCTCTTGGCCTGGGCCGCCAGTAGCTGCGCCTGCGCGCGGGCCTTGGTCACGGCTGCCGAATCGTTGCCAGGCGCGGCGAGGAAGATCTGGGCGACGTGGTAGGTGGCGGGAATCTGGAATCCGTCCTTGGCGCGTTCATAGGCTTCGCGCACTTCGGCGTCCGAGGGATAGGCGTCGGGAACCTGGGCCACGGAATTCAGGTACGACGTGGCGACGATCCGGTCCGTGACCTCGCGCACGGCGGCGTCTATCCTCGCCTTGATCTCGGGACGGCGCTCCCAGCCCTTGCCCTGGGCTTCCTGCAGCAAGGCCTCGCTGGCCAGCCGCTGGCGCAGCCAGCCTTCGATGCTCGACCGATCCTCCTTGGCCGCATTGCGCTCGGCGTCAGGCATCGACTGCAGCAGGCGTTCGATCTCCTGTTGCTTGATGGACACGTTGCCGATGCTGGCCACGGTGGCGCCGCCTTCCGCGGCATGAGCGAGGCCGGCGGTACCGAGGCAGGCGGCGATCAATGCCGCCGCGATGGCCGACCGGCGGCAGGCCGGCTGATGATGTTTGACTTTCATATCGTTCAACTTCCTTCTGTAGTGGCAGCTGGCGGCTATTGCAGCGAAGCAATATGACAAAACCACCTCGGCCACTGAAAAACCCCGTGCGTCCGCACGATTTCCCTATTGCGCGGCGGGCTGCGCCGCGCCGCGGGCATCGAAACGTCCTTCGTACAGCTTGTCCCCGTACTGCTGGGCGATCTCGTCGAGCTTGACCCTCGCCTTGCCGGCAAACGGCTGCCGGGCAGACATCACCGTGCCCAGGTCGATGGTCTCGTAGGCGCGCAGGATTTCCTGGCCGACGGCATACAGCTGCGCGTTCTTGGCCTCGCACTGCCCGATGGCGGTACGGTGGCTCGCCGCTTCCGTCGCCAGGCGTTGCCGCTCGCCCTCCGACGCCCGGGCCATCTTGAGCAGCTCGTCATAGGCGTTGCGGTATTGCGCCACCTGGCCGGAGGCCTTCTCCAGCGCGGCCTCGGCCTGCTCCTTCAGGCGCACGCTGTCGTCGCGCGCCTTCTGGCGGGATTCCCGCTCCGCCGCCAGTTGCGCCTTGGCCCGGGACAGTTCCTCTTTCAGTTCAGCCAGCTCCCCCGCATCGGCCGGGGCGGCGGAGACCCCGCCGCCCTTCGCTTTCAGCGCGGCCAGCTCGTTCTGCGCCTGCTGGAGCTGCGATGTGGTGATGCGCAGCTGGGCGCGCAAGCGCTCTTCCATGCTTTGCGCCTGCTGGGCCGAGGCGGACCCCGCGGCGGCCAGCGATAGCGCCAGCGCCCATGCGGTTCGCCGCATCGCCCGCCCGGCCGGCTTCCAGGATGCTCTGTGCACGTCGGTCTCCTTAGAAGCGAGCGTTGAACTCGACCTGCAGCATGTCGATCGACAGCGGCGGACCGTAGACTTCCTTCGACGAGATCCAGCGGCCGGTGAACCAGACGCTCTTGTCGACGGCATACGAACCTCCCAGGTAATAGCCCTTGGCGTTGGTGCCGCCCAGGTGGAAGGACGAGTCGTTGTAGGCATCCGGCAACGCGTCGGGCTCGATGCGCTTGTATCCCGCCAGCAGGTTCCAGTCGCCCTTCGCGGTCGGACTGGGCTTGCCGAAAGTCAGCTGCACCATGTAGGCATTGGGGCCGCTCTTGAAATCGGGACGGCCGGTGCCGCCGGAACCGCCGAAGTTGTTGACGATGCCCCCGTTGGAGCGGGTCCACATTTCGTCGGCGTCGTAGGCTAGGTTGCGGATGAAGTTGGCGTCCAGGCGCAGCCCGTAGCCGCCCGCCACCTTGGTGTCCCAGCGGAAGTTCAGGTCCAGCAATTGGAACTTGGAAGCCAGGCCCACGTATTGCGGCATGGACGTATTGGCGGGATCCAGCGGATCGAGCGCGATATTGCGCAACAGCATCAGCGTGTTGCCCTTCTGCATGAACGCCGGCCGCGACCAGTCGGAACTGCAGTGATCCGCGCCGGCGTACAGGGCGCAGGGCTCCGACAGCCTGCCGCTGATGTTGCGGAAATCGTAGTACGCGACGGCGCCGCGCAGGCGGTTGTCCTCGTTCACCTTCCAGTTGGAGCCGACCTGCGCGCCGATCAGCCACTTGTTCCGGCTGCGCATCTTGTCCTGGCTGGTGCCGGGGAAGCTGTCCGACGAGTACTCCAGCGGAATCAGGCCCAGGCTGCCGAACAGCGAGACGTCCGGATTGGCCGCCAGCGGACGCTCCGCCGTCGCGGCGATACCGTCGAAATTCAGATCCGACGAGAACAGCGTATCGGTGGAGAAGAACGGATTGCCGAAGCGGCCGCCGGTAACCGTCAGCCACTCCGTCGGCTTGTACGACAGCCAGGCCTGGTCGAGCCAGACGCTCTTCTTGCCCAGGCCGCCGCCCAGCGTCTGGGTGGTCGACACCGGGCTGGTATCGCTGCCGGTGGCAAGCCGGATCCCGGCCGTCGTGCGGTCGGAGATATCCGCGTAGACGCCCAGGCGGGCACGCGCGCGGAACAGGTTCTTGCGGTTCTGGCGCGTATTGATCGTATCGGGCAGGCCCAGGTTGGTGTTCGGATTGACGTCGTAGCCGCCGCCCTCGTTGATGGCCGCCCAGTCCACCTCGATGTTGCTGTTGCCGCCCGAGTAGAAGCGGGACTCGTTGCGGACCCGGATGTCGCCTTCCACACGGATGCGCTTGGTCCATTCGGGCGTCTCGTTGGGCGCGGCCCAGCCTTCGGCCTTGGCCTGGGCCATGACCTGGCCCTTGATCTCGTCGCGGATCTGGTCGCGCACGGTCTCCGGGATATAGGGCACCCGCACGTCGCCGGGTTCGGGGCGCAGCACCCCTGCCGCCGGCGCGGTGGCCGTCGCGGCGGCCGCGGCCTGGCGCTGCGCCTGCTGGGCCGCCAGGGCTTCGGTCTGCGCCTGGGCGAGCAAGGCTTCGCCCACGTCCTTGGAGAGGGCGCCGCTCTGGATCAGGCCTCGGATCAGGCGGACCATCGCGCTTTCGGTGGGCGCCGCCGCGGTCTGGGCATGGGCCGGGACCGTTCCCAGCAGTCCTGCCACCGACGCGACGGCGGCGGCGATGGCGCGGAGACCGGGGCGGCTGCGCGCCGCACCCGCGGCCGGCCGCTGTTCCCGGGGATGGCTGCCGCGGGCTGCGCGGCGCTCGGAGGTTGTCGATTGATTCATGAGCGAGTTCACGGAATGGGATGGAAACGGATGGGACGGCAGCGGCAGGTTCATGACGGACGCTGTCCCTTGATGGTGATCCGCATCGGGTAGCGCATCGAGGCGGGAGGACGTTCGTCGATCACGTCGGCATCCCGCAGCGCCGCCAGGACGGTCTTGTCGATGTCGGCGTCGCCGGTGCCCTGGACCAGTTGAGCTTTCGCCACCCGGCCCTCTGCACTCAGCCAGAGGTCGACGCGCATGTCCTGGAACGCCAGGTGGCGGGTCCGCGCATCGCGGGCCAACAGCCGCTGCAAGGCGCTCGCGTAGTACGCGGAGTACGCGGAATTGCCCAGCCCGCCGCGCCCTGCTCCGGTCGATCCGCCGCCCCGGCCCGCGGCCACGCCGAAGGCGTCCGTGCCGGCCTGCGCGGCCCCGTCGATGGTGACGGGATCGCCCAGGTCCTGCGACGGGCTCGGGGGCGCTTCTTCCGGCGGCGTATCGAGCGGTTCGATGGGCGTCGGCTCGGGTTCGACCACTTCCGGCTTGACCTCGGGCTCGGGCTCCGGAAGCTTTTCCGGCTCGGGCGGCGGCGGAGGCGGCGGAGGAAGCATCAGCATGGGGGGGGCCGCTACTTCACGCTTGGTACTGGCGGTATCGGCAAGCAGATACCACAGCAGCCCGGCAAGAATGGCCAGGACGCCCAACCCGATGACAAGTCCCCCCCAGCGCCGCCACAGGCGGCTGCCGGCCGACGTCTCGCGAGGGATGGGATCGCGACTGATCACATTGCTCTCCTCACGCCGGCTTGCCCGTCACCAGGCCGACCTGGTTGAGCTCGATCCGGCGGAGCAGGTCCAGCACTTCGACCACCTTCGCGTACTGGACCGACGCGTCGCCGCGGACGATGACCGGGAAATCGGGCGACAACGCCTTTTCGGTGCGCAGCCGCTCTTCCAGTTCAGGCAGGGTGACCGGATAGGCATCGAGGAATACCTGGCCGGCGTTGTCGATGGTGATGGCCTTGGTCTTGGGTTTTTCCAGCGGGACCGAGGCGCTGGCCTTGGGCAGGTCCACGCGGATGCCGGGAATGCTGGCGTTGCTGGTCAGGATGAAAATGACAAGCACCACCAGCAGCACGTCGACGAAAGGCGTGATGTTGATGCCGTTGGCGCGCTTCTTGGTGCCGAACTTGACAGCGGTTGCCATGGTCGCCCGCTCCGTCAAGCGCGCTGCAGGGCCGGGCGGGCCTGACGGCCCTCGCCCTGCTCTTCGGCCAGGCGCGTGGAGAACTCGTCCACGAACACGGCCATGTCGGCGCCGATGGCTTCCGAACGCGAGGCGAGCCAGTTGTAGCCGAACAGCGCGGGAATCGCGACGCCCAGGCCGGCCGCGGTACACAGCAGCGCGGCCGCCATGCCGGGCGCGACAGAGTTGATGTCCACCGCGCCGGCCATGGCCGCCACCACGAACACCAGCATGATCCCGATCACCGTGCCGAACAGGCCCACGTACGGGGCCCCTTCGATGGTGGTCGACAGCCAGTTCATGCGCTTGGACATGCGCTCGTTCTCGCGCACCATCACACCGTCCATCGCCGCGCGGATGGCCCCGATGGTGGCATCCGATACCGCGTTGATGTCATACCCGCGCTCCTGGCGGCGGCGCATTTCATCGATCGCCACTTCATAGAGGCGGTAGAGCGGCGAATCCTGCTTGACGTCCTCCGGAACGCGGTTGCTCTTGGCGAGGTGGTCGAGCGGCGCGCCGGCCGATTCGCGAAAGAAGGCCATGAACGCGTCGTTGGCGCGTGCCATCGCGCCGTAGCTGCGGCCCTTGCCGATCATGATGGCCCAGGAAACCAGCATCATCAGGGCCAGGATGGCCACCACGACCCAGGCGTCCAGCGGCATTGCCGCGAGGATGAAGCCGAAGTGGCTCTTGCCGGCCTGCTGCTCGTCGGCGCCGAAGGCGGTCAGGCGCGAATCGGCGCCTTGCGAAATGGCATCGGCCAGGATCAACGCGTCGGGACGGGCGGTCTTGGAAAGACGCAGTTCGTCGATGGCCCCGGTGAAGGCGCCAAGCGCCGGCGCGGCGGGCGCGGCGGCGCCGTTGCGCGCCACGTCGCCACCGATCGCCGCGGCAGTGTTGAAAGCGGGAACGCTGGCCGCCACGGCGGCGGCCTGGCGGCCGCTCACGTACAGGGCGACATTGCCGCCCTCGGACTTGACCGCGATGTGCGACCACTGGCCCGCCTGGATGGGCTGGCCGGGCGCGCTGCGCTGCCCGTTGACCTGAACGAACGGCACGCCCTGGTTCACCCCCACGACGAACTCGTTGGCGCCGTCGCGGCGCACATAGATGGCCTGCTCGGCACCCAGCTGATCGGGCCGCACCCAGGCGGAGAACGTGAACGGCGCGCCGGCCTGCAGCGCCAGCGACGGCGAGGCGGGCAGCATCAGGGGCGAGACGCCGAGCTGGGCGCCCTTGCCGATGACTGTGCCGTCCACGCTCACGACGGCGGTCTGCCCATGGTTGCCATAGGCGGTGGTGTCGCGCGGCGGCACGTTGGCTTCGGAGAAGTGATAGACCAGCGTGTAGTCCGGATCGAACGTCAACTGGCCATTGGCCGAAGCCGGAGCCTTGGGGTTGCCGTAGTACATCCACAGTTGCTGGGCGCCATTGGCCGACACATTGGGCACGTCGACCCATACCAGCGCGATGCCCAGCAAGGGATCGAACTGCTCGATCTGGTGATTGAGCACGGTCTTGTCGTCGCCCGCCACGAAGCGCAGGTCCGAACCGTTCTCGCTCACGCCCTCGAAGCTGAAGTTGCCGGTGTGCAGGCGGATCAGCACCGGCGTACGCCCCGCCTCGCCGCCCAGCGCGGCGCCCTGCTGCGTGGCATCGATGGTGATGGGTTTGCGGTAGGCCCAGTCGGGTTGCCACCAGGCCTGCGCCAGGCCGGGCAGGACCGCGCTCAGCATGGTGAGCGCGAAAAGCAGAATGCGACGCATGGAAGACTCTCCGAAGACTTGTCTGGAAGACATGAATAGAAGCTAGTGGCGTTGATCAATAGCTGGCGTTGATGCTGAAGGTCAGGCGCGGATCGTGCCGCTCGGTGCGAGGACCGTCCTTGAGCGGATAGCCGAAGTCGAGCCGTCCGGTCACGCGCTGGCCGATGCGAAAGCTCGTTCCCATTCCCACCGAGGCCAGCGTGAAGCGGGCATCCTGTTCGGGCAGCGGATCGCGCAGCCGCAACTGCGCGGCATCCAGGAATACATAGGCACGCCAGTTCTCCACCCAGGAGCCGGCCCAGGGCAAGGGCTTGGTCCGCCATTCGGCCGAACCGACCAGGCCGTAGTCGCCGGTGGACTCGGCCGACATGTAGCCGCGCACCGAGTTCATGCCGCCGGCGGCGATCTGTTCGCCGGACACCAGCGGCGAATCGGTCATCTGGCCCGCCAGCCTGAACCCCAGCTGCGAATCGTTGGCGAAGTTGTAGGTGGCGTTCACATCGGCCTTCAGCACCATGAAGCTGGGCGACGCCTTATAGCGCTTGTAGTCGAACTCGCGCCAATTGCTGCCGTAGCCGAACAGGCTGCGCGTACCGGTCAGGAACGACATGCCGAGCGCATACTGGCCGCGCTCGGTCTGGCGGAATCCGGAATAGGACAAGGTGATCGGCGCGTACCTGAGCGGGACGTCGTCGCCCGTGGTGCCCAGCCACAGCTGTTCCTTGTTGCGCTTGAAATCGACGCCCGCGCTGAACGCGTGCCACCAGTCGCCTGCGTTGGGTACCGTGTAGGTGGCCTTCAGGCCGATGGAGTGCCCCTTGCCGAGCACCGTCGTGCCGCCCACCGTCGTGCCGCCCACCGTCGAGACGTTGCTGTCGGAAACGTAGCCCGACATCTCGAGGCTCCAGTTCGAATCTTTCAACGGAGCGATGTAGGATCCCGACCAAACCTTGGTCTGGTTCAGGTCCTGGGGCGTGCCGAAGAAGCTGAGCGACGCGCTGTGCCCAAGCTGCCACAGGTTGTCGTGGCCGATAGAGGCCGTGGCCCGCAGCGGCTTGGTGTCGGGGCTGCGATCGTTGTTCAGGCCCACGCTGGCGCGCCACGGACTGCTGTCTTCCACTTTCAGGTCGACGTCCATGGTGCCGGGCAGGCTGCCCTGCCTGACGAGCGGCATGACCTGCCGGCGGCCGGTGCGGTTCAAGGCGGTCAACTCGGACTGCGCCTGGTTGAAGTCGGGCACCTCGCCCTCTTTCAGGGCCGGCACCTGGTCGCGCACCGCCAGCGGCGACGAGTATTCCGCGCCAACCACACGCACCCGGCCTACCTTGGTCTCCGATACCTGGAGGAACACGATGCCGCCGACGACCTGCTGTTCGGGCAGGTCGACGTACACGGACTGGTAGCCCTTGGCCTGGTAGACCGCGAGCAATGCGTCGCGCGCGGCCTCCATGTCCTTGAGGGTACGGCCCGGTCCGAGGAACGGCGTCACCGCCTTCTCGATCGACCTGGCGTCCAGCACCGTGTTGCCCCGTACGATGTATTCGTTGATGTCGACCCGGCGTTCCGCGCCGGTCGAAACGTCGGCGGCAGGCGCCGCTCCGGCGCCCGGTGCCTGGGCCGGCGCAACGCCGGGAAGGCCCAGCGACATCGCCGCCAGGCAGAGGGCTCGCCATGCCGCCGACGGCCCGTTCTTTTTCAGCTCATGCATGTGTCGAAATCGTTTCTCAAGTAGTAGCCTTCGCGGCATGCCGTCCTCGCCCCCACGGCTGGACGGACACAGGGTCCGGACAGCGCCGCTCGACATGTCGGAGCGTGCGCATGTCGGCGTTGCGTACGTTTGCATAGACGGATGAGGAAGCGCCGGACTGCCGTTTGTCACGAAAAGTTCATGAAAGAAATCCGGCCGCCGAGCGGAGCGTCCCGAGACACGCGCGCGAGGTGGTCCGATTCCTGCTCCGGTGCTAGGATGGAATCAAGGCGCTGTCGAGCGCGCTTGCCTTGCCCGGCATCGATTCCCGCCGCCTTTTGCAGGGTCGGGACGCAGGAGATCCCCCGATGAACCGCAAATCGTTCGTTTCCCTGGCCGCACTGCTGGCCGCCCACCTGTTTGCCGGCGCGGCGTCGGCGGCCGATGCCGCGCCGGCGTCCTCCTGCATCGAAGTCGAGGTAAACGGCCAGCGCTCGCCCTCCTACGGGTGCCTGACCCAGAAACTGCAGCCCACTCCCGCGCCCAGGAACCTGGAAGGCACGCCGGAACTGGCCTCCGAAGCCATCGTCCAGCGCTCCTCGAACCAGTTGGGTCTGTTCAACCGGGCGGCCACGGCGAACCGCATGGGCAACACCTTCGGCACGTCGGTGTATCCGCAGCGGCCGCCCGCGCCGCAGTACGGCAGCCCGGTGTTCGGGCCGCGCTGATAAAAGAACGGTGCGCGGTCCGGAGATCCCGACCGCGCACCGCTCCGACTACGCCATCGCCGCTACAGCCCCAGCCGCGCCCGCTCCTGCGCCGTCAGCGCCGACGGGTCCACCACCTTCACCAGCCCCTCGGGCCGATAAGCCGAAGGTTCCGGTGCACGCGGCGCCGCAGGTTCCTGCGACGCGGGCGCGGTCTCGTTGCCGAACCCCAGCACCCGCACGGTAAAGACCGACGGCAGGGCCTGGCGCGAAGCCGCCCGTTCGCGCTGCAGCACCTCCTGCGCCGCCGTCGCCGCCTGCGAGGCCGCCGCGCTGGCATTGGTCAACGCCGCCACGTTCACCGCCGCCACGACCGGAATCCCCACCGCCTTGCCCTGCACCTGGATGTTCTCCGCGTTCACCACGCGCAGCGCCGCCAGGTTCACGTTGCCCGACACCCGGATCCCCGCCTCGCCCGCGTCGATCGTGCCCAAGGGCGCGATCAGGTCGATGTCGCCGGGAGGCACCTCCGGGATCGGGTTCAGCGTGGCGATGCCGGCGCCCGTGCTCGGCGCCTGCGGCGACAGGGTGACGTTGCCGACGCTGTCGTACGTGCGCCGCGAGGGCGTATAGACCACCGTCGTCTTGGAGCCCCGTCCCGCGTTGATGTCGCCGGCCGCCGACCAGCCCAGGATATTGCCGCCGAAGGTGGTGAAGACGCGGCTCTGCCCCAACAGGATGCTGTCGTGGGAATAGATGCTGATGTCGCCCTCGCCTTGTGTCATCACACCGGAGCCGGGCCCCGGGTTGAAGCCACCGTCGATGCCGACCAGCGTGCGGCCGCCCGGCGTCATGATGCTGATGTCGCCGCCGAAGTTGGTGTGGATGCCGGCGTCCAGCACATCGTAGAACGACACGTTGTAACCGGGGCTACCCAGCGCCTCCCACTGCGCCTTGGTGATGTAGGTCGTGCCCGGTGTCGGACGCGCCTGGCCGGCGGGGTTGTTTGCATAGTCGGCGTTGTAGTAGAGCGCGCTGCTGAACATCGTCAGGTCGCCTTCGTACGTCAGTGCCCTGCCCCGCGCGTCCTGCTCGGGGAACAAGGTCGCGATGGCTTCACGGCCGCGCAGGTAGCTGCCGAAGCGCTTGCCGTCGGCATCGTTGTACTCGCGGCCGGACTCGCGCAACTCGGCATAATAGACATTGCGCAAGTAGGCGTGCCGCTGCTCCGGCGGCAGTGCATCGAAGAAGGCGCGCGCGTCTGTAGTCGCCGCATCGAAATGCAGGCCCAGGCCATTGGCGCCGCCGAAGCGGTCGCTCAGCCAGTTCACCAGGTGCAACTGGCTTTGCTGCTGGAACTCGCGCGCCAGCGAACGGTTGCTGGCGGTGCGGCCCTGGGCCAGCGCGGCGGCGCGCGCCTCATCCAGCTGCGCCTGCTGCTGCGCCAGGAAGTCTTGCGCGCCGGCCTCGTCGCCGGTGTAGCCGAACTCGCTTTGCAGCCATTGCGCCAGCGTGAGCTTGCCGCTGTAGACGATCAAGGCCTTGCCTGGCTGGTCAGCGAAGGGCCGGCCCGGATCGGCCTGGTTGGACGGGTCCAGATAACGCCTGGCAAAGGCATCCCAGTAAGCGCCCTCGCCCATTCCCGCCGACACCGAGATACTGGCGCCGCCGCTGCGGCCGCCCGACGCCTCGACACCGCCGAGCGGCCCCAGGCTCTTGATCTCGCCCTTGTTGCCCAGATAGACGTGGCGGCCAGCCGATACATCGAGCAGGCCCGGGCCGAGGATATAGAAGCTGCTGCTGCGCAGATCGCGGCCGGCCTGCACCACCGATATCTCGTCGGCATAGGCATGAGCGATCAGGTTGCCGCGGGTCGAGGCGGTCGAGTCCAGGCGCCCTGCCGTCGGATCCTTCTGGCCCAGCGGCGTACCGGAATCCGTGATGTCGCGGCCGGCGCGTATCGCCACCGGACCCGACGCCTCGTAGCGCGACCCTGCCGAGCCCGCCGGATAGCCCAGCAACACTTCCTGGCCGACGCGCAGGCCGACGATGTCGCCTTGCACCGCGTAATAGCGCGCCGGCTCCCGTCCCACGGCCGCCCCGGCGAAGGTCGCCGTGCCGCCAAAGGTAAACAACGCGGCAGTATTGATGCGTCCCAAGGTTTGGCTCCCCAGCCAATCGTGGTACAGCGCCGCTTCGGCCGACGCGTTGTGGACCAGAAGCGGATCGGTGCCGTACTGGCCGCCACCGGTTTGAGCCAGCATGCCGACAAAACCGGGACGGAACGGGCTGGCCATCCCCAACGGGTCGGCCGTTGAGGTCGAGAACACATAGCCTGCGCCATGAATCGAATCCTGCGCCAGCAGCTGCAGTTCGCCCTTGCCGGTAGCATTGACGAACTGCGCGCCGACCGGCGAAGGCGCCAGCACAGTGCCGTGGGCATAGCGCATGATTCCGGTGGAAAAATGGCGCGCGCTGCTGGCGCTGGCGCCGTAGTACAGGCTGCCATTGGCGGCGGCCGCTCGCAGGACGGACGGGTAGAAAGAGCCGTCACCGTTGGCCGACTGGTTGCGGCCCTTGCCGCCTCCGCGCACGTTTTCGTTGATATCCCTTTCGTCCCAGGTCGTGGTGGGAGTCAGGTTGCCGCCTGCGCTGAACAGATCGATGGCGGTAGCCGGCGTCCACAGCGAGAACCAGGTCCAACCGTCACCGGCGTAATCCGCGCCTTGGTAGGTGAAAGGGGTTGCATTGAGCAGCAGGGTCCGGCCGGGGTCGGCCGTACCGCCCAACACCAGATCGCCACGGGTTTCGATGCGGACAGCGGAATCGCCCAGCACCAGAATAGGCCCGCCGGTGGCTTGGCCGCCCCCGGCCGCGTACACGTCGCCCCGGCGGGAATCCATCTGATCCCGCCCGCCATAGCCGAGCTTCACCCCGCCAATGGCGCCGGCATCGATCGTTGTGGCGCCGCGCAGATTGACGAAGGTACTGTTCAGGTCGTGCTCGTTGACCCGTAGTTCCGGGTTCGGATTCAAGGTACCGCCCAGGCGCAGCGAGAGGTCACCGCCGCCGGTCTGCACCAGTTCGCCGCTCGGCGTGATGCGACCGGTACTGGCCACGGCCAGATGCAGACCCTGGCTGCGCGGCGTATGGCGCGTCTCGTTCCAGGTCGCCTGAAGGCCGCGCGCATCGATCATGCCGGCATCGCCGCCGGCCTCCACGACTAGATTGCCGCCACCGAGCGTGCCGATGCCGGTGAAGCCCACCAGGAAAGGGGCATTGCCGAATAGCCTCGTACCGTAAGGATCGGTCTGGCCGGTGGCGCCACCCGCGACATAAGTGCCGAAGTTGATCCACCACGCCGTCGGCACCGCGTCGGTGCCCGCCTCGACGCTACCGGTACCCTGCCGCCACAGCCAGTTGCCAACCGCCGCGGTCGCGATCTGCTGGCGCGTGTTGTAGAAGGTATAGCCGCCAACGTCGCTGCGGTTCTCGTTGTTGCCAACCAGGTCGCCCTTGAGATCGCCGCCGGCACGCAACAACACGTTACCGCCCTGCTCTGGGTACCAGGCCGCGTACAGGCTGTCGGCGCCGCCATCGACCAGCGCTTCGAAAATTGCTCCTTCGGGACGCAGCACCGTACCGTCGGTCAAACGGCCGCGCGCCTGGTTATAGCCGCTGCCCGGCGGCACCGAAGACGTGCCCGCCGTGTAGACGCCGTAGAGCGAGGTCATTTCGAAATCCCCGCCGGAAACCAGGTCCAGGTCGCCGGTGCCGGTGCGCAACGCGCTGAACAATTGCTGCCGCGCTAGCTTGGGGGCGAACTCCAGGTCCGGCGGCGTCCCGGCATCTACGACATGGATGACTTCACCATAGCCCCAGTCGTTGAGCTCGGTGACGCTCTCGGAAATGATCCAGCTGTCCTTGAGGTTCTGCACGTCGCTTGGGGTGATCGCCTGGCCTGGTGTCAGCACGATGCCGTACCACGCCGCGAGATCGGCGAAGAGGGCCTCGGCTTCTGGCGACGTGGCGGCCTCGTACGTGGCCGGCGTGCCGGTGCCGGGGATCGGCGTGAGCACGTGCCCCATGCCGAAATGCGTGTCGGACAGGAGCAAGCGCGCCGTGCGGTCTGGCAATGTCAGGCGTGCGTCGGCCGCCGTCGTGTCCGCGCCGGCCACCAGGCGAAGGTCCCACGACTGCGAGCCCGGAGCCAGCATCGGCGCCAGCGCCAAGGTGCGACCCTGGGTGCCGTCGGCCCCCTTGGGACGCAGGTCCACCATCTCCACGCCGCCCGGCAGCACCACGTCGGTTTCCGACGGCACGATGGCACCCTTGGCCAGCGCCAGCGGCCGGGCCAGCTTCATCGCTACCGGCAGCTCCACGCCTTTCGGCCACACCGTGGCCCCGATCTGCGCCTGCGCCGGCAGGCGGAAACCCGCGGCCAGCTGCATGCCGGCGTCCAGCGTCACCGGCGCCTGCAACACGGTGCCGGCCGCGTGCACCACGTTGCCCTGGCCATCGAGCACCGCCGCCCCCAGCACCGTGCCGGCCGGCAGCGTCAGGCTCTGCGCCAACGGCATGGCGGAGGGCAGGAGCGTGCCGGCCGGCAAGGTCAGGCTCGATACCGGCAGGTCATAGTTCAGCGTGCGGCCGCTGGCGAACTGGGTGCCGGCGTCCAGCGTCGCCATGCCGCCGTGCGGAATGACGAGATCCCCGCCGAACGGCATGCGTCCCGCGGGCAGCACCCAACCGTTGTCGTCTGCCGTCACGCCCAGCTTGCTCGTGTCGAAACCGTCGGTGATGCTGCCGAAGATCGCCAGGTCGCCCTGGGCGCGCAGCACCAGCGCGCCGGCTTCGCCCGAACCATGGACGGACGTTTTCTGCGTGCGCGGATTGACGCTGGCGTAGCGGTGGCCGGACAGATCGATGTCGCCGTCCACGTGCAGGTTGCCGTCGGGATTGACTGCCGCATTGCTGACGATCTCCACGCCGGGACGCAGGTGGAACTGCTCGGCATGGGCGCGCAGGCCGGCGAGCTTGCCGTCCATCAGCGCGCGGTTGGCCAGCGCGTTGTCGATGAAGGCGATGCTGTCGGCGTGCTTGCCGTCCAGGTAGGCCTGGTCGATGGTCTGGTAGCTTCGGCCGTCCACCGTGGTCTCGGTGCCGGCGGCCGCGTCGTCGTAGGTATGGAAGGCATTGACGGCGACGGACTTGGCGCCGGCGATCACGATGGCGCCGCTGGCGTCGATGTCGACGTCGTTGCCCCTGGCGCCGCCCAGGCGTGGGGCGTTCAACGCCACCGTGCCGTAGTTCGCGTTCGCGCCCGCCACGCCCAGGTCCATGCGCACGCCGTCGGCCAGCACCAGGCGGCCGCTGCCCGAGTCGATCTCGATGACGGCGCGGTTAGGCGCGTCGATCGCCTGCCCATAGCTGTCCTTGCGCAACACGCTGGCGCTGGCGTCGAGCACGGCGCTGCCTGCAAGCGTGACGCCCCGGTTGGCGGCCAGGCGGATGCTGCCGGCCTGCTCGCCGCTGGCATCGACCCGGCCCGTTACCGTCAGGCTGCCGTTGTCCACCGAGACGTTGATCTCGCGGGCCTTGAGTTCATTGCCTATGGCCAGGTCGCCTTGCTTGATCTGAAAGCTGCGGCCGCCGAAGACTTCGCCCTGCGTCAAGCGTTCATTCAGGCCGGCGAAATCGGCGATGCGCTGCGCACGCACGTCGATATAGCCCGCGGCGAACGGGACCTGCGTGCCGCCCGCATCGTAGTGGCCGCCGCTGCCCCCCAGCACGCCGCCCGCCAGGTCCGCCGTGCCTTCCAGCGCCAGTACCGTGAGCTTGCCGGCGCGGTTGTTCTCGGCGGCCAGGTCTATCGTCGAACCGGCATGCTGGGCGATGTTGCCCTGGCGGCTCGACAGCGTCACGTCGCCGCCCCAGCTGTACTTGCTGACGTCGAAGAAATCGATCTTGCGGCCGGCCAGGTCCAGTTGCGCGCCGTCCGCCAGCGTCACGTCGTTCTGCGCCGACAATGCCAGCTTGCCGCTGGGCAGCAGCACCGCGGTACCGAGCACGAGGCGCGTGCCGGCATCGAGCGCCAGCTCGGCGCCCAGGGCGTCGGCCAGGGTGGCGTTGTCCGCCAGCGGCGCGGCGGAGCCTGCCGGGGCGGAGACGGCGATGGCGCCGCCGGCCTTGATGCGGTTCACCGAACCGGCCCGGCCGGTAAGCAGCGGCGTGTTGAGGTTCAGCTCGCCGCCGCTGTAGGTCCATGCCTTGGCCGTGTCGTCCCAGGCGCCCCGGGATTGGTACACCGCCAGCGCGCCCTTGTGGTTGGCCGTGATGCGTTCGGCCGCGTTGAGATCCACGCTGGCAAAGCCCAGCGCCAGGCGTTCGTGCGTGCCCACGGTATCGGGCTGGCTTTGGGGGCCGTAGCCGAACTCGATGACGTCCGCATCGATCACCAGTTTTCCGCTGCCGGTGCCGGCGCCGCCGGCGATGACATTGCCCGCCGGCGTGGTCGCGCCGTTCCAGACCAGGGTGCCGGTTTCGATGCGGGCGACGTCGCCCGCGCCGCCGTGGCCGTAGATGGCCGGCGTGCCCAGCACCAGGCGCTCCAGCGCCGACTTGCCGGTGGCCGGGTCGATGGTGCTCAAGTCCACACTGCCATAGAAATTGACCGAATCGCCGGCGGTCAGGACGAGGTTTTCCAGGGCCGGCGCGCCGGTGCGGGTATCGCCGCGCAACAGGCGGTCCAAGACGCCCTGGTTCAGCGTCAGGCCCGAGGGCAGGATGCCCGCGGCCCCGGCCTGCGCCAGCGCCTCGGCGCTGCCCACGTTGATGCCGCCCATGGCCAGCACCAGGTTGCGGGTTCCATAGCGCACCGACTCGCCCAGCTCGAACGACTTGTTGGTGGCGGCGGTGATCGTGCCTTCCGAGTACAGCACCGTTTCGCCGGCGCAGCTCGCACCCGCGGCGCAGGCGCCGACGTGCAGATAGCCCGCGCCGAGTACGCCGGAAGCGTCATCGGCAGTAGGCGAGGTCACGTCCAGCCAGCCGTTGGTCACCGCCAAGACCCCGGTCTGGCCCGGCATCAGCACATAACCGTCGTTCGAATCCCAGGGCGCCTTGCCCCGCCCCAAGGTATTGATGCCCGCGCCCTGCTCGATGGTCAGGCCTTGGTTCTTGTCGTTGACCACCAGGAAGACCGATGCCGCTTCCAGCACGGCGCCCTGGCGCAGGATGAGCTCGCCGGTCGAACCGTTGCCCAGGCCGACCTGCCAGGAATTCTGGGTCGACGAACCGCTGTCGTTCTGCACGGCGAACGTGGACACCGGCGAACCGCCGATGCTGATGCCGGCGGCGCCCAGGCCATTGAGCGTACTGGCGTAGACCGACGTGCCGTCGAAGCCTTCGGTGGGCGCCGCGCCATCGGCAAGGATCTCGATGCGGTTGCCGTTCAGCACCGCGGTGCCGCCGCGCCCGCCTTCGGCGGGGGTGAAGTCCGCCGTGCCGGCGGCAATGTCGAGGCGGCTGCCCGGCGAAAGACCCAATTGCCGCGCATCGCGCTCCAGTTGCGGCCGCGGCGCGCCGTCGCGCGCGGCCCAGTCCAGGCCGAACTGCGCGTAGCTGGTCTCGTTGTATTGCGAATAGCTGCGCAAGGTGTCGGCCGGTGTCAGTACGGCCTGCGTGGTTTGCGCGTCGGCGATGCCGGTGTTGGCGATGCCCAGGCGCGCAGCCGTGGCGTAGGAACCGTTGCGCATGGCGGTGCCGCTGCCGAAGGCGGCCTGGCTCGCGGCCAGCCCGTTCAGCTCCACGCGGAAGGCGCCCGGCAGCAGCGCATAGGTGGACGGCAACAAGGTGTACGTGCCGGCCGCCAGGCCCGGCACGCCCTCGCCGACGGTGATCTGGCGGCCGACCATCGGATCGCCGGCGCCGTTCTCGGCTGCGATCGGCGCCGCGACGGGCTGCGCGCCAGGGACGATGGCGTAGACAGGGTTGGTGGACAGCCCCGGCAGCACGAAACCATCGCCGGTCATTTGCACCAGCGGATGCAGGCGTGCATCGGTGGAGCCGCCGCGCCCGGTCAGGAAACCCGCCCCCGTCAGTTCGCCGCCGCCGGACAGATCGATCCGAGCGCCGTGCCGGACTTCGATGCTGTCCGCCGTCAGCTGCACATTGCCCAGGCCCCCGCCCAGGCCGGAGAACCAGGCTTCCGCGCCGGCGTAGTTGTAGCTCAGGCCGTCGACCGTGCCGCCGTAGGGCATGACCAGGCCCGCGGCGCTGACGGACGTCACGCTGCCCGGACGGAGCACGATCGTGCCCGGTTCCTGGTGGTTCCCCGCGGTAACGCCAAACTCCAGCATGCCCAGCGGCGCGCGGACCACGCCGTCCTGATCGATATTGGCCGACCGCAGGCGCAAGGTGCCGAAGGCCGAGTACGGCGCCGGCGGGGTAGCGCCATCGCCGCTGCGCTCGATGCGCAGGACGCGCTCGGGATCGTAGGTGATCTGATAGACGCCCCACTGGTCGAAAGCGCCCTTGCGCCCCGCGATCACTTCGGCCAGCGCGCCGGTGGCCGGATGAATCTGGCTGGCGGCCAAGACCAGGTCGCCCTCGGTCGTCAGTGACGTGCGGTCGCCGACCGTATGCCTGAGAAAACGCAGATCGTTCTGGCTGCGCAGTTCCAATTGCTCGAAGCCGTGGCGCGAAACCAGGGCCTTGCCGCTCTGCATCGAGTAGCCATGGGCACCGAACCGCACCGCATTGAGCACGTCCAGCACGCCGGCTTCGACACGCAGTCGCGTGTCGTCCTGCAATGCGACCATGCCGCCTTGGTAAGAAGTAGGCTCGGTCAAGAACGGCATGGTGTACCTGTCCTTGCCCAGGCTCGAAGTGCCTGCCAGGCGCACATAGGGCGCGGCCAGGCTCGCGCTGGCGCCGGCTAGCGCACCTTCCGCAAGAACGATGGCGCGCGATGCCAGGTGCAGGCTCTGGCCCAGCGCGAGGTCCACGCCATCGCCCAGCGACAGGACGCCGTTGACCAGCATGGACAGGTTGCCGAAGCCACCCGCCTGGACGCGGTCCGCGCCGAGTCGGCCATGGCCGTAGACCAGCCCCGGATCGGCCCGGCCCGGACGCACGTCGGCCGCCAGGCCTTCCGGCGCCTGTTCCTTCACCAATTGCAGTTCGCGGTGCACCAGCACGCGATCGGACGGATTGCCCGCATCCCTATAGGCGGGCGCTTCCAGCGCCAGCGACAGCGTGCCGCCGGCGGCGCCGGCGCCGCCCGCCGCGGCTTGCATGTCGCCATCGAGATAGAGGCCGTTGAAACTGGCCAGATGGATCACGCCGCCGTCGGAAGCCAGCCGCGTCTCGCCCAGGCCGGGCAAATCCAGCGTCGCGGCGGCGCCTGACGCGTCCAGGCGCGCGCCGGGACGGATGACGACGAAATTGTCGACGGCATCGGCCTTGGTGGCGTAGGCCTGGTACTTGCCGCCGATCTCGATACGCCCGCCGTCCAACACCACGCCGTAACGGCGCCCCTGGACATCCACTGCCGAGTGGGCAGAGCCCGCCACGTCGAGCACGGCCTTGCTCCCTATCCAGATCGATCCGTCGTGGCCCTTCAAGTGGCCGGCGTTCTCGGTGCCAAAACCCAGGCCATACACGCCGATGCGGCCGCCGGCAGCGCGCAGCTCGCCATCGATATTGATCTGGCCGTTGCCGTTCAAGACGATGCCGTGCCCCGGATCGACTTCGACACGGGCACCTTCGCCGATGGCGAGCGTGGGCGTCTCGCCGCCTTCGACCATGCTGCGCGCATCTCCGGCGGTCAGCACCAGATCGGCCCCGCCGCGCTGCGTCAGCCGGCCTTTGCGGGCATCCTCGGCGAACAGCGGCGCCAGCCGCCGTTCCAGCGCCGCTTGCGGATCGGCCCCCGTGGCCACGTCGCGCGCCACGGAAAGATCCGCCTGCAGGACCGGCATCGTCGCGCGCAGGTTGGCGCCCGCGGCCACGGCCAGGCCATTGCCGCCCGTCACCTCGTAGCGCGAGAAACCCTGCTGGAAGCGCGCGGCGTCCAGATGCAGCAAGGACTCGACCGCCACCGCATACGGCAGGGACGAACCGGCGCGGACCAGCGTGCCGGCGGCATAGGTCAATTCGCTGGCCGCGACGGTGCCGGCCTTGATCACGCCCGGCGTCGGAGCGATCGGCATGCCGTTCGGCAGGATGGCGGCATCCACGACGTAATTGAGGGGGAAATTCACCGGGTTCACGATTGACGTGATGACCGTGCCGGCCGGCAGCGTCGGCGGCGTGCTCCAGCTATAGCCGTCGACCGTCAGGTACTGGCCATTGGAAAGCGTCACGCTGTAGCTGACGTTCTCGCTGGCCGCCTTCGGCAGCGTCCAGGCGGCGCCCAGCGTGACCCAGCTTGCCGGATTGCCGGCAACGATCCGCGGCGCCCCGCCGACCGCCTCGCCCGGGTTGGCGTGCGTGCGGACGTAGTGATAGTCCACCGGCAGCACCGCGCCTTCGGCGACGGTGAAAGCCTCGCTGGTAATCAGATCGACCAGCGAAGTCTCGCCCGCCCGCAGGACGCCGTCGCTGCCGGCGACCTGGCCGCCGACGATCACCGCATTGCCCGTTTGCAGGGTCAGCGTGCCGCCGCCCTTGACGCCGTGGCCGCGCAGCTCGCCTTCCAGCACCAATTTGCCCTTGGGCCCGCCGGCTGCCGAGTAGGCGTCTGCGACCAGCGCGATGTCGCCGCCCTTGCCGCCGCGCAGGCTGTCATCGGCCATCAGCGCCGCGCCCGATGAAACGTCGAGCAGCGCGCCCGCGCCCACCAGCACGTCGCCGCTGCTGCGTACGTCGATACGGCCGCCGTCGACGTACGGCAGGCCGCCGATGTCGGCGCCGTCGCGCAGCAGATTGCTCCACAGGCCGCGCGCGTCCAGCGTCACGCCGTCGCCGATGGCGACGCGCGCCACATAGCCTGCCGGCACGGCCGTCGTCAGCGGAAGCTGCTGCCAACCCGTGCTGGCGCTGACGTGCCGGTCGACCATATTTCCCAGGACAATGGCGCCGCCGCGCGCCGTCAGATCGGCATTGACGTCGACCTGCGCGGCGTGCAAGGCGATCTCCCCGCCAGGGGCGACCGCGAGCGACTCGGCGACCTCGATCCCGCCCTTGGCGTAGACCCGCAGTCCGCCGAGCTCCAGCGCGTTGAGCCAGGCCGCCTCGAGCGCGATGTCTCCGGCCCCGGCGCCGCCTATCTTTACCGAGTCGACCACGGCGCCCGGGCTGTAGCGCAGGTCGCCGCGGTCGGCGTCGTAGACCGGCGTCCAGGTGCCGATGACCAGCTCGCCGTTGCGCGCGACGGCCGTCTGCGCCTGGCGGTAGCCGTCCAGGCCCGCCTCGCGCGCCCGCTGTTGCCGCTCGCCCTGGTAGGTGCTGGTCTCGACGTCGCCTTGCAGCGTCGCCGCGCTCGTCGCCACCACCAGGCGGCCGCCGTCGCGGCCGACGGTATAGCCGTTCTCCAGGCGCCGCAGCGGCGCGATGATCGGGTTGTAGAAACTCTCCTTGGCCGTGTCGCCCCAGCGCGCCGGATCCGTTTCGAAACCGCGGTACAGGCCCGTGTACAGCAGGTCGCCCGGCGCCGTCGAGGCGTTGTACAGGCGGCCGTCCGAGCCCTTCAACCAGGTCTGCGCCACGTAGCCCGTCTGCACGTCCAGGGCGCCGCCCGACAGATTGATCAGCGACCCCTGGCGCGTCAGCAGGTTGCCGCCGCTGAACTGCACCGTGCCGCCCTGCGCCGACCACTCGCCGATGCCGTGCCCGGTAATGCCGAGATAGCCGCCTACTTCCAGCAGGCCGCCCGCCGTATACCAGCGATCGGTTTCGTAGCCGTTGGTGCCAGCCGGCACCAGGACCAGGTCGCGGCGGTCGAGCCAGATATCGCTGTTGCGCAGCTTGTCGCCGTCGCGGTTGACCGAGGCGTCGCGCTGCTCGAAGCCCTGCACATTGACCAGGACATTGTTCGCTTCCATCGCCACGCGCACGCCGACGTAGCCGGAAACGTCGATCACGGCGCCGTGCTTCACCTCGCTGGTGCCCGGCGCATCGACGTAGACCTGGCCGCTGGTGGCCAGGGTCAGGCTCTCGCCTTCGAAGCGGACATCGCCGCCGCTGACGATCTGCACCAGCGACTGGTCGCGCCGGTGGGCGATGCCGTCGCCCGCCTTGTCGCTGTCCTGGACCAGGGTCTCGCGCTGCACGTCCAGCGCCGTCGAGGCGCTCTCGTCGAGCACGATGGCGGTGACGCCGCCTTCCCGCAGGCTGACCTGCGCGGTGTTGTCGCCGCTCGCGGCCAGGTGGACAGTGCCCCGCGTATGCACCGAAGTCGTCGCCACGGCAACGCCGCCCTGGCGCACGTCGTGGCCGGCCAGCGTGATGTCGCCGGTCGATGCCTGGATCAGGCCGGTGTTGCTCGCCAGGCCGCTGGCGCTGCCGTCCAGCCGCTGCGTCGCGACCACGCTGCCGCGCGTGGTCGAATTCTGGTTCTCGTCGGTACTCAACCCCTTCCTGATCACGAAGGCATCGCCCGCCGCCAGCACCGCCTGGCCGCCGGCGGTGGTGATCTGGCCGGCGTTGTGCACCTCGCTACCCAGCAGCATCACATAGCCGCCGCCTTCGGTCACCGTCTGCGGAACGTGCGTGGCGATCCGCGCGCCCCGCTCCACCACGACCTGCCCCGTCGCCGCGCCATGGCTGTTGCTGCTGGCCGTGGTCTGCAGATCGTTGGCGAAGGTGGGAATATGGCCGCTGCCTTGCGCGTCGCTGTACAGCCTCTTCTTGAACTGGCTGTCGGTCATGCCCACCGCGGCTGCCGCCAGGTTGCGCACGTTCACCTGGCTCGCCCCGCTGAACACGATGCCGTTGCGGTTGACGATCATCACCGTCCCGGGCGCCTGGATCTGCCCCTGGATCTGGCTCGGGCGCGCCTGCGGATCGTTCACCCGGTTCAGCACCGACCAGCTCGCCTGCTGGTCGAACGCCACCGTCGTGTTCTTGCCGACGTTGAACGTCTCCCAGTTCAGGATCGCCTTGTCGGCCGTCTGCCCGATCGTCACCGTGGTCTTGCCTGCGGCCACCGTCTGCACCGGATCCTTGGCGTTGAGCCATCCAGCCGTCAGGCTGTTGGTGTCGACCTTCAGGCCGCCTTCGCCCAGGCCGTCGGGCACCGACGATCCCCCTGCCAGTGCCGCTTCCCGCGCCGCCTTCTGTGCCGCCTGCTGCGCGGCGATCGCCTGCGCCGCCAGGTTCAGGTTGTCGATCGAGGTCTGCAGCTTCTGGCGCGCCGCCGCCGATTGCTGCTGGGGCGCCGTCAACGACGAGGCCGGCAGGCCGTTGGGCAGCCGCCCCGTCGCCGTGGCCGTGCTCTGCGCCGCCCCCTTGGCCGCGAACCACGACGGGCTGAATGCATGCTGCGCACGGACGGGTTCGGCAAACGCCCCCGCCAACGCCAGCGCTGCGATCGCAGCCGCCATCGGCGTGCGCCGCCATGCCCCGGCGCGCGCAGCGTTTCCGGATAGAGCAGCGCCGTGACGCGCGGACCGGGTTGAGAACATCGTTTCCTGTCGCCGGGCGGAAACGCGGGACGAAGCGATAGGCTTGGCGGGCACGGACATATCGGGTCGGATCCTAGACAGATGAATCAGCTCGGGCGCGCAAGCCGCGCACCCCTATGTCCGTATAGACGCAGCCCGGAAAAAAGGTGGAACAGAAAACCCCATGAATTTTTGGTGACAGGTCACCTCGCGCATCCCGGTCCAGGCCCCGGGGGCTGGGGGCTGGGGGCTGAGGGCTGAGGGCTGGGGGCTGACGGCGAGGTCGTGGACCGGACTACCCCAGCATCACGACATTCGCTACGCGGCGGACATGGACGGCATAGAGCTGCCGGATGAGATCGATGGCCTGGTCGGTGTCGTTGATGGCGAAGCGGCCACTGATGCGCTGGCGGGCCAGCCGGTCGTTCATCAGGATCACGCGGCCGCTGCGGTAACGGTTGATCTCGGCCACGGCATCGACCAGCGGCGTGTCGTTGAAGACGATGTACCCCTGGCGCCAATCCGAGGGCGCGGCGCCTGTGTTGCGCACGGCGGCGGATGTGTGCCCCGTACCGTACGAGGCCGACTCGCTGGCCTCCAAGGTCAGGATGCCGTCGGCATGGTACAGCTCGGCCTGACCTTCCGTGCAGAGGACGCGGGTTTCTTCGTTGTCCAGATGTCTGATCTCGACGCACCCCGCCGCGAGCTGGATGCGGCCCGAGCCGGCCTGGATCTCCAGCGGCGCCTGGCCGTCGTTGCGGATCTCGGCTTCGCCGGCGATCAGTTCGACCCGCAGGGGGTCGGCCCGCCGGACCGACAGGCTGGTCTGGGTATTCAGCAGCAGCTGTATATGCGCATTCAACGCCACGCTGAGCTGCTCGCCCACGGCCGTGCGATAGTCGGCCCCCATCTCGGACCAGGACGGCCACAGCCCCAAGGGCGGATTCACCATGCCCACCACGCCCGCGGCGGTGGCGACCGCGGCGCCGACGAACCACCTGCGGCTTGGCGAGACCGGCCGCGCCACCTGCGCTGCCGGAATCCGTTGCCGGACCGTCTGCAGGACCTCGCCCATTTCGCGCCATTCCGCGCTCGCCCGCCGCCACATCTGCGCATGCGTGGCGCTCTGTGCGCACCAGCGGCGCAGCGCCTCGGCATCGGCGGCGGTCGGACGGCCGACAGCCAGCCGCCGCGCCCATGCCCGCGCCTGCTGCAACACGATGTCGGCGCCGTCCGCACCGGGATCGTTCATAGGTTCTCCTGCCATCATGCCGTGGAGCCGGGTATCCATGTCCTGTTTTTCCTTCTTCTTATAGACGTTCCGCAACACGGACGTGCGCACGCTTTTTCGGGGAATCTGACAATTTGTTGCCATCTTTCCCAGCGCCGCCGGCAATAGCGTCCACCGCTTCCATGTGACGCGCGCAGAATTCGTGCGCGGCCTGCAGCTCCCTGCTGATCAGCCGCGTGGAGACGCCCCATCGCTGGGCCAGCTCCTTCAGCGTCAAGCCGTCGACCCGCGCGGAGTAGAGAATGTCGCGCTGCCGGGCGGGCAAGGCGGCCAGGGCATCGACGGCCCGGGTCAGGTCGAAGCGCGCCTGCACCACGTGCGACGGACCGGGCGCGGGATCGGCCAGTTCGTACAAGTCTGCCACCTCATCGGCACTCAGGTAGCGCTGGGTGCCGCGCAACCGGTCGATGGCAGCGTTGACGGCGGTATGCAGCAGATAAGCCTGGGGATGCCGCACCTCGTTCAAGCCTTCACGGTCCGCCAACTGCACATAGGCGTCGTGCAGCGCTTCGCCAGCCAGTTCCGCCGAGCCCAGGCGCCGGACCAGCTGCGCCTTGAGCGTTTCATAGCGCTCGGTAAACAGCCGCTTCAATTCGGCCAGGCCGCTGCCCGTCATGACGCGCAAGCCTTCAGGCGGCCGGTCTGAGGCGTCACCAGCAGCACGATGGGCTGGACGAGTGCGGGCGGCGGCTCGATGCCCAGCTGCGCCCCCTCCAGGCGGGCTTCGATGCGCGGCTCGAGGTCGGCATGGCCCTGCGCGGCGGCCCTGACCCGATGCAGCGCTCCGGTACCGCTGACATAGGCGCTGATAGCCAGCCGGTACTGGCCGACAGCCAACCCGGCGTCGACGCAGAGAATACTGGTGGCCACGCGCTGCACCCGACCGTAGAACGCGGCGTGGGCAGCGGTCCCGCCATCGCCTTCCGCGGCGGGGTACGCCGCGAGCTCGACCGGCACGATCACGAATGCGCCGGACGACGCGAACCGCGCCCGCATCCCGGTCCCCTGCAGCAAGGTGTCCAAGGCCTCATCGGGATCCAGGGGCTCGCGGATCGCCGTCGATCTCAACCCGGCCACCTGGCCGGCATCGTAGAGAACCGAGCGGCCGGTCGCCAGGCTGTAGGCCTGCAGCGCGTCGTGCAAGGGCAGGCTGTCGATGGCGAACGATGCAGGCTCGCTCCTGGCCGCCACGCCGGCTTCGCGCGCGGGCGCCGACGCGGCGGCCACGTTGCAGAAGCCGCAGCAGAACGGCCCCAGGATCCAGGCGCACAACATCATGCGCACACGAAGCAGGTGCGAACGACGAGCGGACAAGCGGGCGACGGCAGGCAGGACATTCCACCCCAAACGCGGCAGTTCTTCATGGACCGCACGGCTGGACCGGGCGTGCGGCAAGGCCGCCGCATCGTAGCCCGCGGGCGTGACAGCCGGATTACATCCGCGTTACCGCCCGCGCCGCACCGACCGGCCCGCCGCCGCGATCCGGCGCGGCGACGAGCCTATCCCCAAGGTACGGACCAGGTTCGCAAACCCGCGCACCAGTTCCCATAGTCCTGCTGCCATCATTCCCCGGCGCTCGGCCCGTGGCCATTGAAGTATGGACGGATGGCGGTGCCGCGAACTGCAGCGATCCTGACAAACAAGTTGTATCCTTTTGTGCCGGCGCTACCGCGCATCCCGGGATGCCGCGCCGGGAAGCTCCAGCGCGACGAATATCCTGGTCCCCCGGCGCTGCACCAGCAGCGCCGCGGATCCTTCGGCTTCGGTCACCGCCTCGGCCAATGCGGCCAACGATCCAACGGGCTGTCCGTTGACGGCCAGGATGACGTCGCCGATTTTCATCCCCGCGCGCGCGGCAGCAGCGTTGACCCGCTGCACCAGCAATCCGGCCTCGACGCGCAGGACCTGGAGCTCCTGCGGCAGCAGCGGACGCACGACCAGGCCCAGCGGGGTGGCGGGATCGGATGCGGCCGCGGCCGGGCGGGACGGAACTTCGAAACGATCGATGGGGACGTCCATCGCCACGCGCTCCCGATCGCGCCAGACGGCCATCGTCGCCGTCTGGCCCGGCGGCAGCTCCGCGACGAAAATCAGCGCGTCGGCCGACTGCTTCACCGCTCGCCCCCGCACTTCGAGAATCACGTCCCCCGGCCGCAAGCCGGCCCGGTCCGCGCCGCCCCCGGGCTCCACGTAGCTGATCAGGGCGCCGGCGGGCTGCGGCAGCCGGAACGAATGGGCCAATGCCTGGCTCACCTCCTGGACCGCCACCCCGATACGGCCACGCGTGATGCTGCTGCCCGCCTGCAATTGCTGCTTGATGCGCATGGCCACATCGATCGGAATGGCAAAGGACAGACCCTGGTATCCGCCGTTGTTGCTGTAGATGCGCGAATTGATGCCGATGACCTCGCCCCGCAGGTTGAATAGCGGGCCGCCGGAATTGCCGGGATTGACGGGCACGTCCGTTTGCAGGAATGGCATGTACTCGGCGCCCGGGAGAACCCTGCCCTTGGCGCTGATGATGCCCGCGGTGGCCGATTGGCTGAAGCCGTAAGGCGCCCCGATGGCCAGCACCCAGTCGCCCACGTCGGCCCGGTCCGGATCGCCGATCGCCACCACCGGCAGCCCGGACGCCTCGATCTTGAGCAGGGCCACGTCGGCCACGGGGTCCAGGCCGATCAATTGCGCCTTGAATTCCCGGCGATCCGCCAGCCGCACGCTGATGTCCCTGCCCTGCGCCACCACGTGGGCATTGGTGAGGATGTAGCCGTCTGCGCCGACGATGAAACCCGAGCCCAGGCTGCGTTCGTCGACCTGGTCGCGGCGGGGCAGCCGGCCTTGCCGCCTTCCCGTCGCCGGGTCGATCGCGGCGGTTGGCGATGCGCCATCGCGCACCACGCCGATATTTACCACGGCGGGCCCGTAGGTCTTCACCAAGGCCGAGAAATCGGCGGCCGGCAGCCACGTGGCGGGCGGCATGTTGGCGCAGGCCGATACCGCGAGCATCGCCGCCAGCAGCGCGTGCCGCAGCAAAGGAAGGCGACCGCCTGCGCCCGGGCTAGGTTTTCGCCACAAAGCTGAGTTCCAGCTGCAGCACCATGGGCTGGCGCATATCGCGAGGCGGCGGCTCGGACAATGCCTGCGAGGTCAGCAGGGCGCGCAGGTCCTCATCGGCTTGCTGCTGGCCCAGCGACGCGAATTCCAGCCGTTCCACCTTGCCGCCCTCGCCTACCCAGACCCGCACGATCAGCGGCGCGGGCGGCGCGGCCTGCCCTTCCTGCAGCATCCTGTCCTGCATCCAGGCATGCAGCCGCTGCACGGTTTCGTTCTCCGGATCGCTCAGCCATGCCTGGAACTGGTTGCTGGCCAGTTGCGCATAGCTGATCCAGTGCTGCGGCACGGGCTGCGCAGGCGCCTGGGCGGCCGCGGGAGCGCTGGCCGCCGCGGTCAGGCCCAGGCCGAGGGCGCCGGCGACGCGCGCGATGCGCTCCCAGGCGCGGCGAATGAACGGGCTGCCGCTGGAGCGCGTAAAGGATGGGTTCGAGGTCTTTGCCATGATAGAGGTCACGCGTTGAGGACGACTCCGCATCTAGCCGCACAAGATCCCCACGGCCAGCGTCGCGGCGCGGGCGGCGGGCGACTGGTTCGGCGCCAGCTGCGGCGTGTCGCTTTCGGTAAAGGAGATGCCGCTGTCGCGGAGGAATTGTTTGACCGGTTCGGCTGCGACGGCGCGAACCTGGGACGGCCCGGACACCATGGCTGCGCTGGACGCGCGGCTGAGCACGACGCCCGCGGCGCCGGGGCCCCGCGCCACCCGCTCCACGACCACGCCGGCAACCAGGCCATCGGCGTGCAATACGGCGCTGCCGCTGGTTCCCGGCTTGACGCCCGAAATCAGGTTCAGGTCATCGCCTCCCGGCACGGTCATGGCATTGCTCAGCACGCTGGCACGGTGCGGCATGCGTTGCAATACGCTGTAGGCCTCGGCGAAGACGCCCATGCTGCTGCCGCCGGATTGCGCCTTGGCCGGAAAGGTCGCGCTCAGGTAAGGGATCAGTTCCGTGCCGAGTACGGCCAGGTCGTGCGCATTGCTGACCGCGCGCACCCGGGCCTGCGCCACCTTGCCGTCCTTGACGACGAAGACGTCCTTGCAATGATCGACCGCATGACGGGCCGTCAGCACGTCTCCCTGTTGATTGAGGAAGACGCCGGTGGCATGGGTATCCGCCCCGATGGAAAGCCGGGGCGGCTCGGCCCGCGAAGCACATGGCATGGCGACGGCGCAGGCTCCCGCGGCAATGGCGGCCGCCGCCCGGCGCATCGTGTTCGCCATCGATATCGCACGATGGCCTCTCGCCATGTCAACGCGCCCCTGCAGCTGGAAAATTGGCCGCACACTGTGCCTCTGGATGATTGCCGGGATATGTCGGTCGTCCCGCCTCTTCTTCCAAGACGGATACGGGGCCCGAAAATCGCCTGTTGTCACAAAAAATTCACACGATGGCGGAGCGTCGCGGAGGCGGTTCCACCGCCGGCAGCGAAGAATAACGAGAGATCAGGCTTCCAGCAGCCGTCTCATATAGCAGGCGCCTGCGCCGTAGCCATCGAGCGCCTCGGGCTCGGCCTCTACCGCCTCGAATCCCTGGCGTACCCAGTAGGCTCGCGCCGGGGCCAGCGACACCAGCGTCGCGCAGGCAAGCCCGGCTTTCCGCGCATGGTCGAGCCCGGTTCGCACCAGCGCCGTCCCCACGCCCTGCCCCGCCGCGGCCGGCGCCACGGCGCAATCATGCAGGAACCAGCTGCGCGCATCGGCCGGCAGGGCCGGCAGCGGTACGTTGAGTCGGGGCGGCGCGCCCAGGGGCCAAGGGTAGGAAACGAGATAGCCCAGCACACCGTCCGGGCCGCGCGCGACCCAGCAGGTGCGCGGCGACAGGCGGATACGGTTCAGGAACAATCCGGCATCTTCCAGCACGTCGACGCCGGCATAGGCCTGGGCCTGCACGGCCAACACGGCCTCGACGGCGGCCGGCTGCATTGCCTCGATGGCAAAGCCGGCCGAATGACGGGCGGCCACCCTCAGATGCCTTGCGCGTGCACCTTCTCGACCCGCGACTGCAGCTTGTTCAAGGCCGAGAGGTAGGCCTTGGCCGACGCCACGACGATGTCGGGATCGGCGCCCACGCCGTTGACGATACGGCCCGCCCGGGACAGCCGCATGGTGACTTCGCCCTGCGATTCGGTGCCGGTGGTAATGGCGTTGACCGAGAACAGCAGCAGCTCGGCGTCGCTGTGCACGTGGCTTTCGATGGCGTTCACCGTGGCATCCACCGGCCCGTTGCCGTCGGCCTCGGCCGCCACTTCCTTGCCGTTTTCCGAGAACACCACACGCGCGTGCGGACGCTCGCCGGTCTCGGACCGCTGCGCCAGCGCGACGAACCGGTAGGCACCCTCGCCGGCCTCGACCTGCTCGCCCGAGACCAGCGCATGGATGTCCTCGTCGAAGATCTCCGACTTGCGATCGGCCAGGTCCTTGAAGCGCGCGAACGCTTCGTTCACGGCCTGCTCCGAATCGAGCTCGATGCCCAGTTCCTGCAGCCGCTGCTTGAACGCGTTGCGGCCCGACAGCTTGCCCAGCACGATCTTGTTGGCGGCCCAGCCCACATCCTCGGCGCGCATGATCTCGTAGGTCTGGCGGGCCTTGAGTACGCCGTCCTGGTGGATGCCCGAGGCGTGCGCGAAGGCGTTGGCGCCGACGATGGCCTTGTTGGGCTGTACGACGAAACCCGTAATGCCGGAGACCAGGCGCGAGGCCGGCATGATCTGCGCGGTGTCGATGCCGACCTCGAGCCCGAAGTAGTCCTTGCGCGTTTTCACCGCCATCACGACTTCCTCGAGCGAACAGTTGCCGGCGCGCTCGCCCAGCGCATTGATCGTGCACTCGACCTGCCGCGCGCCGCCGATCTTGATCCCGGCCAGCGAATTGGCCACCGCCAGACCCAGGTCGTCGTGGCAGTGCACGGACCAGACCGCCTTGTCGGAATTGGGAATGCGCTCGCGCAGGTTGCGGATGAATGCGCCGTACTGCTCGGGCACGGCATAGCCCACGGTGTCCGCCACGTTGATGGTCGTGGCGCCCTCGGCGATGACCGCCTCGAGTACGCGGCAGAGGAAATCGGGATCCGAGCGGCTGCCGTCCTCGGGCGAGAACTCGATGTTGTCGGTGTACTGCCGCGCAAAACGCACCGCCAGCCGGGCCTGTTCAAAGACCTGGTCGGGCGTCATGCGCAGCTTCTTCTCCATGTGCAGCGCGCTGGTGGCGATGAAGGTATGGATGCGCGCGCTATTGGCGCCGCGCAGCGCCTCGCCCGCGCGCGCGATGTCGCGATCGTTGGCGCGAGCCAGCGAACAGACGGTGGAATCCTTGATCGCCAGGCCGATGGCCCGGACCGAATCGAAGTCCCCATTGCTGGCGGCGGCGAAGCCCGCCTCGATCACGTCCACCCGCAGCTTTTCGAGCTGCTTGGCGATACGCACCTTTTCCTCGTGCGTCATGGAGGCGCCGGGACTTTGCTCGCCGTCGCGCAGCGTGGTGTCGAAAACGATCAGTTTGTCGCTCATTAGAATCTCCTGGCCAGCGCCTACTCGATCGTTCTACGTGTGTGCTGCTGCAGGCGGCGGGCCTTGTTCCAGCGTACCGCCCACAGTACGTAGCCGGACAATCCGTAGATCACGAACAGCGCGAACAGCACGATGGGCGGATCGCTGGAAATGAAGACGAAGGCCAGCACGACCAGCAGGATGGTCCAGAACGGCACGCTGCGGCCCAGCGCGAACGACTTGCCGCTGAAGAAGGGCGCGTTCGATACCATGCTCATGCCTGCGTAGACCGTCAGGCCGAAGGCGGCCCAGGGCATCCACAGTTCGCGGATGGGCAGCTTGTTGTCGACCGCCAGCCAGACGAAGCCTGCCACCATCGCGGCCGCCGCCGGGCTCGGCAGGCCTTGGAAGAACCGTTTGTCCACCACGCCGACGTTGATGTTGAAACGGGCCAGGCGCAGCGCGGCGCCCGCCACATAGATGAAGGCGGCCAGCCATCCCCACCGCCCCAATCCGTTCAGGATCCATTCGTACATGACCAGGGCCGGCGCCACGCCGAACGACGTCATGTCGGAAAGCGAGTCGTATTGCTCGCCGAATGCGGACTGCGTGTTCGTCAACCGGGCGACGCGGCCGTCCATGCCGTCGAGCACCATGGCCACGAAGATGGCGATGGCTGCCGCCTCGAAACGGTCGTTCATGGCCTGGACGATGGCATAGAAGCCGGCGAACAGGGCCGCGGTGGTGAAGGCGTTGGGCAGCAGGTAGATGCCGCGGTGGCGGTGCTCCAGGTCTTTCATGACTGGATTCCGCCTGAAGATGGAACGTCGAGGTGCACCCACGTTGCAATGCTCCCCTTTATATATGGAGAAAGAGTGGTGATCAGCATGATACGAAGGTTAACCGATGCGGTGCCGGCGGGCCAGGGAAGCCCACCCCCCCTCGCGCGCCCCCCTCAAGGGGCGGCGCTGGCGGACCGGCAAAGCCGGATCCGCGGCGCCCTGGCTCTGGTGCGGCTTTCTCCGTTTGCGGCGGCGGTGCTGCCGCTGGCGGTCAGGACATGGTGGTTTTCACCATAAAGAACCATTTGGTACATAGTAATAGCGGATATGGCAGGGCTGCGGGCGGTTCCTTCTTCCCCATAGCCATGGGATTTCTCACCATTTCTTGCATTTCCTGCCATTGACGTCCGGCACAACCTGTTGGTAGATTGGTTCACATTAATAAACCAAATAAGTACCAATTGGAGACAACATGCCCAATGTCGAATGGCAGGGCGGCACGGAGCACTGGACGACCAAGGGCGACGTGCGCCTGTTCCTGTGGGAGAAGCGCGCCGCGGCCGGTGTGCCTTTCGCCGGCACGATCCTGTTCGTGCACGGTTCGTCCATGGCGTCGCAGCCGACTTTCGACCTGACGGTGCCCGGACGGCCCGACTCCTCGGTCATGGACTGGTTCGCCCGCCGGGGCTTCGACACCTGGTGCATGGACAACGAAGGCTACGGCCGTTCCAGCAAGCACCGGCCCATCAACTGCGACATCGCCAACGGCGCCGACGATCTCGAGGCCGGCTCGCAATACATCCTGGCGCGCAACGGCGGCAAGCCGCTGCACGTCTACGGCATTTCATCGGGCGCGCTGAAGGCGGCGCTCTTTGCCCAGCGCCACCCGGAACGCGTGGCCCGCCTGGCGCTCGACGCCTTCGTCTGGACCGGCGAGGGCAGCCCCACCCTGAAGGAGCGCGCCAAGAAGCTGCCCGACTTCCTCGCGAAGACGCGCCGCCCCATCGACCGTGCCTTCGTCTACAGCATCTTCAACCGCGACCACCCCGGCACGGCGGACGACGCCACCATCGAAGCCTTTGCCGACGCCATCCTCACCCTGGACGACTCGATGCCCACCGGCACCTACGTCGACATGTGCTCGAAGCTGCCGCTGGTCGATCCCGCGCGCCTGACCATCCCGACGCTGATCATGCGCGGCGAGTACGACGGCATCGCGAGCTTCGACGACCTGCTGCGCTTCTTCGAGAGGCTGCCCAACATGGACAAGCAATTCACCGTCATGTCGGGCATCTCCCACGCCAGCTTCCAGCAGAAGAACTACCTGCGCGTCTACCACATCCTGCACGCCTTCCTCACGCTTCCCGAGGCCCGATACGGAGGTTGACTCCATGAAGCGCATCCACGGCATGGCATTGGCGGTTACCCTGTTGGCGCTGTCGCCGCAGGCACAAGCCGCGCAAGACTACCCCAACCGTCCGGTCAAGGTCATCGTTCCTTTCGAGCCCGGCGGCTTCACCGATGTCGTGGCGCGCGTCGTCGCGCAGCAACTGGGCGGGGCGCTGGGGGAGTCCTTCATCGTCGAGAACAAACCGGGCGCCGGATCGACCATCGGGTCGGATTTCGTCGCCAAGGCGGCGCCCGACGGCTACACGCTCGAGATCGTCTCCACCAATCATGTGACCAGCCACCGGCTGTACAAGAACCTGGACTACGATCCCATCAAGAGCTTCACGCCCATCGCCAAGCTGGCCGACAGCCCCTACGTGCTGTTTGCCAATGGGAAGGTGCCGGCGCAATCGGTGCAGGAGCTCATCGCACTCTCGAAATCGAGCGCCAAGCCCATCCGCTACGCGTCGTCCGGCAACGGCAGCACGCAGCACCTCATGGGGGCGCTGTTCATCGCCAAGTCGGGCGCCAAGCTCGAACACGTGCCTTACCGCGGCAGCGGCGGCGCCATGAAAGATCTTGCCGCGGGTTTCGTGGAAACGAGCTTTGCCGCCGTCTCGAACGGCCTGCCTCACGTCAAGAGCGGCAAGATCAAGGCGCTGGGCGTGACCAGCACGCGCCGCAATGCCCAGATGCCCGGCGTGCCGAGCCTGGCGGAAGCAGGGGTCGCGGGCTATGACGCGGTGGTCTGGCTGGCCTTGCTCGGTCCCGCCGGGATGCCGCAGGACATCGTCGCACGCCTGAACGAGGCGGTACGCACCGGGCTGTCCAAGCCGGAAGCGCGGGACGCTCTGGCGGCCGCGGGTGTGGACGTGGCCCTGTCCACGCCGGGCGAGCTGGCCCAATACATGGCCCAGGAGAATGCCATGTGGGGCGAAGTCATCCGCGGCATCGACATCCGGATCGATTGACCTCCGCTCTGCGATCGCGGCGGGCCAGGGACATCAATGCCCCGCCGTCGCGTGGCGGTCCATGAAGCGCAACCAGTTGCCGCCGATGAGTCCGCGCACCGTTTCCTCGCTGAACCCCGCATGCAGCAGCGCCGCGGTAATGCGCGGCCATTCCGTCCAGGCCTGGAAACCGGCCGGGGATGCCCCGATGCGGGGCAGCTCCTGCGGCTTGAAACCGGCGCGGATGAAAGCCTGCCTCCAGCCGCTCGAGGCGGCTGTCGCACCAGCCGGCGTCCTGCGTTCCGAGCAGCACTCCCAATACGCCGCCGGCCGCCGCATGGGCAAGTTCGGCCGAGCTGCGGCATATCTTCAGCATCCCGCTCACGCGCTCGGCATGCGCATACCATGCAAGGTCCCGCACGATGGCGTCCCAGCCGCATGGGTCGACTTCGATGCCGCCCAGCGTCGCCTGGATGGTTTTCACGCCCGACCGGCGCCAGGTATCGGCCAGCAGGCGCCGGGTCTCGGGGATCTCGTCGACTTCGGCCAGGCGATCGTTCATCATTGCCCGCAGCGTCGCACCCAGCGATGCGCCGCGCGCCAGCTCGCGCCGCATGATTGCCTCGTGGCGCATGCTCATCACGATGGGTCCGCCGATGGGCACGAAGTCGAAAGTGAAACCGCTCTCGTGAAGCGAGCGCGCGCGGTCGAGTTGCTCGTCGGAAGGCAAGCGATGGAAGGGATTCATTCGGCCACGACTCCTGCCTGCTTGATGGCCAGGTTGACCAGCCGGTATTCCTGCTCGAAAGCGGCCCGGAATGCCTGCGGCGAGGACGCGAGCACTTCCCCTCCGCCTTCGGCGACGAATTTCGCCACGGCGGGTTCCTGCATCGCCGCGGCCACGGTTTCGTGCATGCGGCCGATGACGGCGCCGGGCGTGCCGCGTGGCGCGGACAGGCCGAACCAGATCGAGATCTGGAAAATCGGATCGGCAAAGCCCTGTTCGGCGAACGTGGGCAAGTCCGGCAGCAGCGGCGAGCGCCGCGGCCCGGAGATCGCCAGCAATTTCGCCTGCCCCTTCTGCGCGAACTGGATCGCGAGATTGGCCGGCGCGAAGGCCAGCGCGATCTGCCTGCCGAGGAAGTCCTGTATTGCCGGCGCGCCCCCTTTGTAAGGCACGTGCAGCAGCGGCGCGCCGCTGCGGCTGGCCAGCGTTTCGCCCAGGATATGGGTGTAGCTGCCCGGCCCCCACGATCCGTAGCTCAGCGGCGCGGACTTCGCCCGGGCGGCGGCCAGCACGTCGTTCAAAGAGGCGCCGCCCAGGTCCGGGTTCGCCATCAATACGGCGCCGGTCTGGCTGACTTGGGTGACCAGTGCGAAATCGCGCATCGAGTCGTACGGCAGGTCCTTGATCAGCGAAACGACGTTGATCAGGGAGTCGGCCTGGGAGAAAAGGAAGGTGTAGCCATCGGGGGCGGCCTTGGCCACCACCCCGGCGCCTATGGAGCCTCCCCCGCCCGGCCGGTTTTCGACGACGACAGGCTGGCCCAGCTTCTTGCCCACTTCCTGCGCCACCTGGCGCGCGATCGCGTCGAGCGGGCCGCCGGCCGCGGTGGGAACGATCCAGCGTATCGGGCGGTCGGGCCATTGCTGCGCGCTGGCGGGACCGCAGGTCCAGGCCGCGCACAGCGCCAGCAGCCATGCAAACCGTTTCATGCCGACTCCTCGACAGGATGGGAAGAAAAGTCCGCGCCGGGCGCCTGCGCGAGCGCCCGTCCGCGGGCCAGCATGCGCTGGTACTCGCCGGCCGGAACAAAGGCGCCGCCCGTGGTCCACAGGAGATGGGTGGCCTGATCGAGCACGGGCCGCAGCCCCCGGTCCCGCACGTATCGGCGGCCCGCGTCGGTGCCCAGCAGCATGCGCGGGCCGCTGAAACCGGCCGCGGCGGAAGGTTCGATGGCCATGCCTTCGGCTTCATGCAGCCGGTAGAGATAGCGGAACAGGTCGTCGTCGCGCACGGTGAAAACACCCGAAACGAGGCCGCGCACCATCGCCTGCACGAACTCGGAAGCGCGGCCCACCGCCAGGCCGTCGGCCTCGGTGAGGTTGTCCAGGCCCATGTCGTAGACCGACAGCGCCTGAGGCTCGAAGGCCAGCCTCACCAGCATGGCGGGCGATGCGCACGGCTCGGCGAAAAAACAATGGACGGCATCGCCGAACAAGTGCTTCAACCCGAAGGCGATACCGCCCGGCGCGCCGCCCACGCCGCAGGGCAGGTAGACGAATAGCGGATGGCGCGCATCGACCGTGATGCCCGCGCCCGCCAGTTGCTCGCGCAGCCGAAGCGCCGCCACCGTATAGCCCAGGAACAGCGCCTCCGAACGTTCGTCGTCCACGAAGAAATGGCGAGGGGCGGCCTGCGCCTGCCTGCGCCCGGCGTCCACCGTCTGGGCGAAATCGCCGTCATGTTCGACCACCGTCACGCCGCGGTCGCGCAACCGCAGCTTCTTCCACTCCTTGGCGACCCGGGCCATATGCACCACGCTCTGGAACCCCAGGGCAGCCGCCATGACGCCGATGGTCAGGCCCAGGTTGCCGGTGCTGCCCACCGATATGGTGTAGCGCTCGAAATGCCGCCTGGCTTCAGGTTGCAGCGGCGCCAGGGGAGTGGCCCATTCGATGCCTTCCCGGCGCATGACCTCCTCGGCCATGGTCAGCACCTCGAAGATGCCGCCGCGCGCCTTGATCGAGCCGGCCACCGGCAGGGCATGATCCTGCTTGAGACACGAAGACTTTCCGATAGGATGGACCGGCTGGCATAGTCGCGTGTACAGCCGCCCCTTTCAATCGAGTTTTTTTGCGAGCGTGCAATAGCTGCGCTGATAGACCATGACGCGTCCACCGATATCCGGCCCCATGCTGCATGCCATGCGGGCGTTCGAAGCCGCCGCGCGGCATCTGAGCTTCACCCGGGCGGCCGACGAATTGCACGTCACGCCGGGTGCGGTAAGCCAGCAGGTCAAGCTGCTGGAAGACCGGCTGGGAGCAAAACTGTTCCAGCGCATGCCGCGCGAACTGGTATTGACCGCGGACGGGCGGAAGCTTGCCGAAGCGGCAGCCAGCGCCTTCGAATGCCTGGGCGACGCGATTCTCCAATTGCAGGACAGCGGCGCGCAAACCCGCTTGTGCATCAGCTGCTCGCCGTCCTTCGCCATGATGTGGCTGCTTCCCCGGTTGAGCGGATTCAACCGCCTGCACCCCGAGATCGAATTGCGGCTGAAGGCCGAATTCCACCGGCTGGAGCCGGCCAGGATGCGCAGCGAGGCGACCGACCTCGCCATTCGCTATGAACCGGCGCCGGCAGCGGGCCTGGATGCGGCCATGCTGATGCCCGAGTATCTGTTGCCCGTGGCCGGTTCGCCATTCGCGCAAAGACGCCCGCTCCCCTTGTCCATCGAGGCGTTGACCTCCCTGCCGCTGTTGCATGACGCCTCGCCATGGGACGGGGCGCCGCCGTTCTCCGAATGGCTGGACTGGCTGGGCAAGGCAACGGGGAGCGGCAGCGAGCGCAGCGGATTGTCGGGCCACCAATTCAACCTGTCCCAACTCGCCATCAGGGCCGCGCTGGAAGGACAGGGCGTGGCCATGGGCCGCAGCGCGCTGGTTCTGGACGAACTGCGCGCCGGCCGCCTGCACGACGTATCGCGCATCGCCGTGCGCGCCGACGCGGCCTATTTCCTGGCGTCCTTGCCCGAAGCCCGCGACAACGCCGCCTGCGGCGCGTTCAGGGCCTGGCTTGCCGCGGAGTGCGCGGACTTCGACGCCTCCAGGCGCGCGTTCCTGGGACTGTGAAGCGGCGCGTGCCGCATTCCCTGACCGAGCGCGTGGCGGAACGCTCGTCTGCCAGGCGTCACCCCAGCAGCGGCCTGCCGGCCAAGGCCTGCATCCAGGCCATGGCGATCAAGGCGGCATAGGCCAGCGCAACCGTCCATACCGCTCCCAGGCCCAGCACGCCCGGCCTGGCCACGACACCGCCGCCCGCCATGGCCAGTGTCCGGCCCGGCACGGCCGCCGTCGCCATCGCGATCAGCATCCCCACCGCTGGCAGTACCTGCTGGGCGTGCACGCCCAGGAAATGGGCCACCCGCAGGTCCCCGCCCGTCAGTGACCATCCGAACAACGGCAGCACCGCGCCGCCGGCCGCCGCGCCGACGGTCGGTCCGCCGTTCATGCTGATCGCAATGCCGGCTCCCGCGCCGCCCGCGAAGGTCAGCACCAGCCCCAGCACCGCCCCCAGCCGGTAGGCAGGCGCCATGTGCTTGGCGTAACGCCCGATCATCCAGGCCAGCGGCAGCGAGCAAGCCGTGATCGCCAATGCGCCCACGCCCATCAACGTGTACATGAAGGCGTGGAACGCCGTCGAGTAATTGAAGTGCGACGGCTGCCCCAATGCCCCCTGGAACGTGATGTAGGCAATCTCCGCCGCGCCCGCAACGATGATGACGCCGGCAATGCCCTTGGCCAACGGCGAGCGGCGACGGCCGGACGGCAATTCGCCCAGCAGCCATGCCGCGGTCCAGGCATATAGGCCAACGGACGCCATGAACTTCATCGGCTTGACCCAGACGCCCACGCCGCCGAGCGTGCGCGAGTCCAGCATCTCGGCCACCAGCGCGACGGCGAATGCGGCGAAAAGCGCCAGCCCGAACCGCGCAAGCGGACGATGCCGCCGCTCGAGTTCGCGCACCAGCGTCCGGACAGGCCGCACGGCATAGAGCGCGGCATAGGCCAGCAGACCGGCCGGGCCGAACAGGAAAGTCAGCGCGTGGCACGGAATCATCACCACTGGAGAAATCCCGTCGCGATCGGCCTGCCGCGCCAGCCACGTGCCGACGAAAAGATCGAAGGCCAGGTAGTGGTACCACCCCGCCGTCAGCATGCCGGGATGGCGCAGCAGTGTCCCCACCTCGTCCAGCGAACCGTAGCCCCCTCCGGCGTCTGCCCGGTAGACTGCCACCAGCAGCACGTAGGCCAGCGCCAACACGGCCGGAATGACGAATCCGGTGGCGATGCGGATGGCCGGCTTGGCATTCCCCAGCCACGGCGCCGCCGCCAACGCTATCCAGGCAGGCATGACGATCATGCCCCCTGCCTCGAAAAGAAGATCAAACATGGCACCCGCCTCCCATATGCTTGCCGCTACCCGTCAATCTAAACACCGTTCAGATAACATAGCAAAGCATTTAAACGGTGTAAAGTTCAATCTTGGCCATTGCGTGAATGCGAGAGCTCCGTCACATGACCCCCGGCAAGAAAAGTGCCGCACCGGCGCCCTATCATCACGGCGCCCTGCGCCAGGCCCTCATCGAGGCCACGGAAACCCTCCTGGCCGAGCGCGGGCTGGAGGCCTTCACGCTGCGCGAAGCGGCGCGCCAGGTCGGCGTCTCGCCCGCGGCCGCGCTGCACCACTTCGGCTCGGCCGCGGGCCTGCTGACCGAGGTCGCCATTCTGGGCTTCGACGAACTCACTCGGTTCCTGCGCGAAGGCGGCGCGGCCGGCAAGACCCCAACCTCCCGGCTGCACGGCAAAGGCCTGGGTTACGTCCGTTTCGCCCTGACCTACCCCGCTCGCTTCCTGTTGATGTTTCGCAAGGACAAGCTGACGGCCGAGCCGCGGCTGGAAGAGGCGGGCCGGGCGGCGTATCGAGAACTGGAGGAAGGCGTGCGCGAATACGCGGGCCGCCGCGATGGACCCCTTAGCGCGTCAGACCAGGCCCTGTTGATGGGAGCATGGTCCACCGTGCACGGGTTCGCCCATCTGGCGCTGGAGGGTAAACTCGGCGACGTGCGAGCCGAGCCCGAGACCTTCATGGCGCGGACCTTGCCCGAGATATTGCAGCAGCTGTTTCCGGACCGACCGTCCAAGACGCGTCCACGAGCGTCCTGAGCGAAAAAAGCACCGGGCCGGCGCGGCAGGATACTCGATGCTCATGCGCGGGTACGACCGCCCCCCCCCGGAGGTACGCACACGCCTCGCGGTTCAAGCAGCGTCGATGCGCACCTTGCCCGACTTCACCAGTTCGGACACGGCCTTGACCTCGGCAAACAGGCTCTTCTCCAGGTCGGCGGGCGCCCCGCCGACCGGAATGAAGCCCTGCTCCACCAGCTTGCCGCGCACGTCGGCGTCGGTCAGCGCCTGATTGATGGCGCGGTTGAGCATGCCGATTGCAGCAGCAGGGGTGCCGGCCGGGACATAGGTGCCGAATGCGATCTCGGCCACGAAATCGGGAATGCCGGCTTGCGCCACGGTCGGCACGTCAGGCAGGCGATCCAGCCTCTCGGCGCTCGTCACCGCCAGCGCTCGCAGCCGTCCGGACTTGACGTGCTGCTCGGCGGCCGCCACCGTGGCGAACACCAGTTGGATCTGGCCGCCCAGCAAGTCGGTCATCATCGGTCCGGTGCCGCGATACGGCACGTGGAGAATGTCGATCCCCACCTGCGAGCGAAAGCGCTCCGTCGCCAGGTGCTGGGGCGTGGCATTGCCGGGCGATCCGAAAGTCAGCGTGCCGGGCTTGCTCTTGGCCTGCTGCACGAATTCGGCCAGCGTCTTCGCCGGCACGCCGGGATTGACCGCGATGAGATAGGGCGAGCGCGCGATCGCGCACACGGCCGCCAGCTCGGCGCCGATCTGCGACAGCGGACGGCTGTAGTAGCGCACCGACGGCACCAGCCCCGAGAACAGCAACGTGTTGCCGTCGCGATTGGCGTTGGCCACGTATTCGGCCCCCACGATGCCGCTGGCGCCGGGCTTGTTCTCGACCACGACCGGCCGTCCCAGCAGTTTTTCCAGCCGATAGCCGATGGCCCGGCCGAGCACGTCCGTCCCGCCGCCGGGCGGAAAGGGCACCACCACGTGCAGGGGCGCATTGCTGCCCGCCTGCGCATACCCCTTGCCGAGGTAGGCCGACGATGCCAGCGCGGCCAGCGTACCAAGCATTTGTCTGCGTTGCATGTCTTGTCTCCTTGTTCGGTATTGTTGCCGGAGGCCGTCAGGCCACCCTGCGTTCGGCCCCCGGCCCCAGAAAGCCCCTGAGCGCCGCGGCCACGACCGCCGCGCCCTCGACGGGCAGCATGTGCTTTTGCCGCGGCACGACCCTCAGCTCGGCCCGGGCAATGGCGTGCGCCAGTTCCTCGGCCATGCGTGGCGTGGAGCCCGTGTCCTCGGCGCCGGTGAGCACCAGCGTCGGGCAGCGAATCTGCGGCGCGGCCTCGGGCAATACGTCGTCGGCGCCGGCGAAGATGCGGTAGGCCGCCAGGAAGTCGTCGCGCCGGTTGGCCAGCAGCCGCTGCCGGATCGACTCCACGCGGCCGGGCGCCGCTTCGATGAAAGCCGGCGAGAACCAGCGTTCGATGGATGCCTGGGCGCTGGCCAGCCCCTCGCCTCGCTCGGCCTGCGCGAGCCGCGCCTGCACGGCACGGCGCTCGGCCTCGGTGCGCCGGGAGACGGTGCTCATCAGCACCAGCCGTCCCAATCCGTCGGGATGGCGGGCCGCGAAGCGCCCCGCCACCAGCCCGCCCATGGAATAGCCCACCACGCTCGGCCGGACGAGGCCCTGGTCGCGCAGTACGGCATCGAGCTGCGACACGAACCGATCCAGGTCCACGCCTCCGGGCGGCAGCGGCGTGCCGCCGTGGCCGAGCATGTCGTAGCGGATCAGCTCGAAGTCGCCGCCAAGCTCCTGCACGAGTTCGTCCCACATGCCGAGGTCCAGCCCGACGCCATGGACCAGCACGATGGGCTCGCCCGCGCCGCTGCGGACCACGCGGGTCCGCGTCGTCATGCCGCCTCCTTCCCGCCGGGCTGCAGGCCCATCTCCTGCATGTCCAGGTAACGGTTGCCGATGCGGTGGTGCGGCCGGCCACCCACGCTCGCGCCCAGCGCGACCACGACCTCGTCCGCCGCCGGCGCATCGGCTATGGTGGCCTGGATCGTCAGGTAGTGCGAGCGCATCCCTTCGTCATTCTTGTGCATCATCGGCACGACGATGGGGCAGCCCATCGCCCCGCGCGAATTGGTGAAACTCAGATAGCTGGTGCCGCCCACGGCGTCGCGGTACTTGTTTCCGAACCGCAGCGTATGGATGAGCGCGGAGGCATGCTCGACCTCGCCATCGGCGCCGACCACCGCGGCCTTGCCATAGGCCTCGACCCGCTCGCCGGAGCCGGCGTGCCTGAGGATCTCGGCCACCAGCAGGTCGCCCAGCGGCGGCGCGATGCGCAGGATCTCCGGCCTCAGGTCCTCGGTGAACGGCAGGCCGGCCCACGGATTCTTCAAGACCGCGGCGCTCAGCACCATCAGCAGGGGCCGCTCGGCCTTCCTGCCTCCCTCTATGCGCGTTTCCTCGACGTACGAAACGACCTTGCGCACTTCCAGCGTCATGCGACCTCCTTCTTGTCTGGGACTATGGTCGTTCCGGCGCTGAATTTTGCCAAGCTAAATTAGTGGAAATAAAATTCGGAAAACCTGAATCTTCGTCGAACATGGAAGCCTTCAAGATCCAGCACCTGCGCCAGTTCGTCACCGCCGTGGACAGCGGCAGCTTCCTGGCGGCGGCACAGGCCACGTTCCGCTCGCAGGCGGCGGTATCGGCGGCCATGAACGATCTGGAGCGGCAGGTGGGCGGTCCGCTGTTCGAACCGGGCAAGCGCGCCCGCCCCACCCCGCTGGGCTGGAGCCTGCTGCCGCTGTTCCGCGAACTGCTGGCCGTGCACGACCGTGTCCGGCTCGAAGCCAACGAACTGGCCCAGGCGCGGCATGGCTCGGTGTCGCTGGCGGTCATGCCCTCTCTGGCGGACGAATGGCTGCCCGACATCCTGGACCGCTACACCCGTCGATTTCCCCAGGTGCGCCTGCGCGCGGTGGACATGCCCTCGCAGGCGGTACGGCAGTTGGTCCTGAGCGGTGAAGTAGACATAGGTATCGCCGGCCTGCTGGCCGACGAGCCGCGGCTGGACTTCCAGCCCATCGCGCGCGATGAGTTCGGCATCATTTGCCCCGCCTCGCACAGGCTGGCCGGACGGCGGCAACCCGTGGACTGGAATGCGCTCGAGGGCGAACGTCTCATCGCCAACGCCACCTTCGAGGCCCTGCGCCACCCCGACATCCCGCCCTGGGTGGCCAATCCCGGCATGACGGTCACTAACCGGACCTCGCTCATCGCCAGCGTCCGCTCGGGCCTGGGCATCACCATCCTCCCCACCCTCGCGCGGCCAGCACGCAAGCACAAGCTGGCTTTCGTCCGGCTGCACCGTCCGGTCATCGCCCGGACGGTGGGCCTGGTCACGCGCCCCGGCCAGAGCCTCTCCCCGGCGGCCCGGCACATGCACGACCTGCTGGTCGACCTGATGCGCGAACTGGCCAGGGACAAAGGCGGCGAGCTCATCCCGGAAGCCGGGACGGCGGGCCTATGATCACGCGTCGCGGTACGTGCCCTTCTGCTTGGCCGCATGCGTGGCCAGGGCATCCATCAGCGGCGGCGACAGGCAGTCATAGGGCGCCAGCCCCAGCTCGCGCAGGCGCGCCCGCACCCCGTCCATCCGCGAAGGCGGCGTGCCGCTCTCGATGATGGAAGAGACAAAGGCCGCGAAACCCGGCGCGGCCCAGCCGCTTTGCGGCGAAAGCTCCGTATGAACGAAATCCAGGCCGTAGAAGGGATGGTTCTTGTTCTCGATGCGGCCGAACATGTGGGCGCCGCATTCCCGGCACGCGTGGCGCTGGATGACGGCGCTTTCATCGACGATCTTCAGCTTCTCGCCATGGGCGACGACGCTGACCTTGTCGCGCGGAGCGACTGCGACCAGGGAGAAGACCGCCCCGGCGGGCTTCCAGCACTTGGTGCAGCCGCAAGCATGGTTATGCAAGGTCTGGGTGTCGACCTTGACCTCCACCTTGTCCGTTGCGCAAAGACATTGCAAGGTCCCGCCGCTGAACCCTGCCTGTTCGGGCCGTATGCCGTTGTCGACGGCCGGGTGAATGCTGACTGCGCTCATGCTTGTCTCCTCGTTCTGGTATGGGCCGGCGCGGCGGGGCGCCGCGCCGTCATGCATGGCCGCAAGCGGTCAGTAGTTGATGACCGTACGGATCGACTTGCCTTCGTGCATCAGGTCGAAGGCTTCGTTGATTCGGTCCAGCGGCAGCGTATGCGTCACGAAGGGCTCGAGCTCGATGTCGCCGCGCATCGCGTCCTCGACCATGCCGGGCAACTGCGAGCGGCCCTTGACGCCGCCGAAGGCCGTGCCCTTCCATGTGCGGCCGGTGACGAGCTGGAACGGACGGGTGGAGATCTCCTGGCCCGCGCCGGCCACGCCGATGATGACCGACTGCCCCCAGCCGCGGTGTGCGCACTCGAGCGCCGCGCGCATCACGTTGACGTTGCCGATGCACTCGAAAGAGTGGTCCACGCCCCATCCGGTCATCTCGATGATGACCTGTTGGATGGGCTTGTCGTAGTCCTTCGGATTGATGCAGTCGGTGGCGCCGAACGTCTTGGCGAGAGGAAACTTCGCGGGGTTGGTATCGATGGCGAAGATGCGGCCGGCCTTGGCCTGGCGCGCCCCCTGGATGACGGCCAGGCCGATGCCGCCCAGGCCGAACACGGCGACCGTATCGCCTTCCTGCACCTTGGCCGTGTTATGCACCGCACCGATGCCGGTGGTCACGCCGCAACCGAGCAGGCAGACGTGCTGCGGATTGGCCTTGGGATTGATCTTGGCCAGCGACACCTCGGCGACCACCGTGTATTCGCTGAAAGTCGAGCAGCCCATGTAGTGATAAACGGGCTGGCCGTTGTACGAGAAACGGGACGTGCCGTCGGGCATCACGCCCTTGCCCTGGGTGGCGCGCACCGCCACGCAAAGATTGGTCTTGCCCGACTTGCAGAACAGGCATTCGCCGCACTCGGCGGTGTAGAGGGGAATCACGTGGTCGCCAGGCGCGACCGAGGTCACGCCCTCGCCCACCTCGACCACCACGCCGGCGCCCTCGTGCCCGAGCACGACCGGGAACAGGCCTTCGGGATCCTCGCCCGACAGGGTGAAGGCGTCGGTGTGGCAAACGCCGGTATGGGTGATCTTCACCAGGACCTCGCCCTTCTTGGGCGGGGCCACGTCGATCTCGACGATTTCGAGCGGTTTGCCAGGTCCGAATGCAACAGCGGCGCGAGATTTCATGAGGAGTCCTTTGTACGGAAAGTCATAGGGTCGCGGTTAGGCGGGAATCATCGGAGATAGGAGCGGACGAGGGAGACCACGTCATCGATGGGCTTGTGCGGCGTGCCATTGGCCTCGGCCAGATGCGTGAACTCCTCGCGCAGATGGCTCTCCAGTACGCCAGCCATGAGACCGTTGATCGCGCCGCGCACGGCCGCGATCTGCTGGAGAACAGGCCCGCATTCGGCCCCCTCCTCCAGCGCCCGCTCCAGGGCATCGAGCTGCCCGCGCACGCGCCGGACACGGGCCAGGACGCGCTTTTTCTCTTCAACGGTGTGCGGCATGGGGTTTCGGCATACTGGGTAGGAGTATGCAATGATACTCCCGCCACGGAGGAATTGGGACAGGGGTTGACCCGCAGCAACCCCGCCCGCCCCCAAAAGAAAAAGCCCCCACGCAACCGTGAGGGCCAAAAACCCAGGATGCGGTGGATCCGGCTCCGCCGGTCCACCCGCATCGCCCCCTGGGGGGCGCGCGTCAGCGCGTATGGGGGGGCTTAATTTTTGCTCTGATCGACCAGCTTGTTCTTGCGGATCCAGGGCATCATTTCGCGCAGCTTGCCGCCGACCTGCTCGATCTCGTGCTCGGCCGTCAGGCGGCGGCGCGACTTCAGCGTCGGGGCGCCGGCCATGTTCTCCAGCAGGAAGCTCTTGGCGTATTCGCCGGTCTGGATGTCCTTGAGCACGGCGCGCATGGCGTTCTTGGTGTCCTCGGTCACGATGCGCGGGCCGGTCACGTATTCGCCGTATTCCGCGTTGTTCGAGATCGAGTAGTTCATGTTCGCGATGCCGCCTTCGTAGATCAGGTCGACGATCAGCTTGAGCTCGTGCAGGCACTCGAAATAGGCCATCTCGGGCGCGTAGCCGGCTTCCACCAGCGTCTCGAAGCCGGCCTTGATCAGCTCGACGGTGCCGCCGCACAGCACGGCCTGCTCGCCGAACAGGTCGGTTTCGGTCTCTTCGCGGAAGTTGGTCTCGATGATGCCGGCACGGCCGCCGCCGTTGGCCATGGCGTACGACAGGGCGATGTCGCGGGCGGCGCCGGACTTGTCCTGGTACACCGCCACCAGGTGGGGCACGCCGCCGCCCTGGGTGTAGGTGGAGCGCACGGTGTGGCCGGGCGCCTTGGGCGCGACCATGATGACGTCGACGTCTTCACGCGGCACGACGGCGCCGTAGTGGACGTTGAAGCCGTGGGCGAAGGCCAGCACGGCGCCCTTCTTCATGTTGGGGCCGACGTTCTCGGCGTAGACCTTGGCGATGTTCTCGTCGGGCAGCAGGATCATGACGACGTCGGCTTCCTTCACCGCCTCGTTCACTTCCTTGACCGTCAGGCCGGCGTTGGCGGCCTTGTCCCACGATGCGCCGCCCTTGCGCAGGCCGACCACGACCTTGACGCCGGAGTCGTTCAGGTTCTGGGCGTGGGCATGGCCCTGCGAGCCATAGCCGATGATGGCGACGGTCTTGCCCTTGATCAGCGACAGATCACAATCTTTATCGTAAAAAACCTTCATGGATGCTCTCCAAGATTCAATTCAGAATCAGTTCAAATTCAGTCAAAACACTTACCACCCCACCTCAGCCTCCCGGGGGTGAATCCGGGGGGCCCAGGGCACCGCGGATCCGGCTTTGCCGGTCCGCCAGTGCCGCCCCCTGGGGGGCGCGCGTCAGCGCGTAGGGGGGACTACCAATCAGGGGGGGCTAAATCTTCAGTACCCGTTCGCCACGCCCCACGCCGCAGCTGCCGGTACGTACGGTTTCCAGGATGCTGGCGCGGTCCAGCGCCTCGATGAACGCGTCCAGCTTGCTCTTGTCGCCGGTGAGCTCCACGGTATAGGTCTTGTCGGTCACGTCGACGATATGGCCGCGGAAGATATCGACCATCCGCTTCATTTCCTCGCGCTCCTTGCCCACGGCGCGAACCTTGATCAGCATCAGTTCGCGCTCGATGTGCGGCGCCTCGGTCAGGTCGACCACCTTGACCACCTCGACCAGGCGGTTGAGGTGCTTGGTGATCTGCTCGATGACGTCATCGGAGCCCGACGTGACGACCGTCATGCGCGACAGCGTGGCGTCCTCGGTCGGCGCGACGGTCAGGGTTTCGATGTTGTAGCCGCGGGCCGAGAAAAGGCCGACCACGCGGGAAAGTGCACCTGCTTCGTTCTCAAGAAGCACGGATATGGCGTGTCTCATGTGTGCTCCTCAGAGGTCTTCCGAACCGAGCAGCATCTCGGTCAGGCCCTTGCCGGCCTTCACCATCGGCCACACGTTCTCGGTGCGGTCGGTGATGATGTCCAGGAACACCAGGCGCTTCTTGTGCGTGGTGAAGGCTTCGCGCAACGCGCCCTCGACGTCGCGCGGGCTTTCGATGCGCATGCCGACGTGGCCGTAGGCCTCGACCAGCTTGACGAAGTCCGGCAGCGAATCCATGTAGGACTCGGCATAGCGCGAGCCGTAGTCGATCTGCTGCCACTGCCGCACCATGCCCAGGTACCGGTTGTTCAGGCACAGGATCTTGGGGCTGAGGTGGTACTGGTGGCAGGTCGAGAGCTCCTGGATGTTCATCTGGATCGAGCCTTCGCCGGTGATGACGGCGATGTCGGCATCCGGATGCACCATCTGCACGCCCATGGCATAGGGCAGGCCCACGCCCATCGTGCCCAGGCCGCCGGAGTTGATCCAGCGGCGCGGCTTGTTGAAGCGGTAGTACTGCGCGGCCCACATCTGGTGCTGGCCCACGTCGGAGGTGACGAATGCCTCGCCGCGAGTGATCTCGCACAGCTTCTCGATCACGAACTGGGGCTTGATGACTTCGTTCGAAGCCTTGTACTTCAGGCACTCGCGTTCGCGCCAGGCCCCGATCTGCTTCCACCAGGAAGCGATCTGCTCGGGATCGCGGCGGGTTTCCTTGAGCGCGGCCTCGACATGGGCCACGAAATCCTGCAGCACGTCCTTGACGTCGCCGACGATGGGCACGTCGACCTTCACGCGCTTGGAGATCGACGAGGGGTCGATGTCGATATGGACGATCTTGCGGGCGTTCTGCGCGAAGTGCTTGGGATTGCCGATGACGCGGTCGTCGAAGCGGGCGCCGATGGCCACCAGCACGTCGCAGTGCTGCATGGCCATGTTGGCTTCATAGGTGCCGTGCATGCCGGGCATGCCGACGAAGCGGCGATCGTCCGCCGGGAACGCGCCCAGGCCCATCAGGGTGTTGGTGCAGGGCACGTCCAGCATCTGCACGAGCTTGGTGAGCTCGGACGCGGCATCGGCCAGGATCACGCCGCCGCCGGTGTAGATCATGGGGCGCTCGGCCTGCAGCAGCAGTTGCACCGCCTTCTTGATCTGCCCCTGGTGGCCCTTCACGACCGGCGAGTAGGAGCGCATCTTGATCTCGCCCGCCGGAGCCGTGTATTTGCACCGGGCGATCGTGATGTCCTTGGGAATGTCGACCAGCACGGGGCCGGGGCGGCCGGTGCGGGCGATGTAGAAGGCCTTGCGGATGGTCTCCGCCAGGTCCTTGACGTCCTTGACCAGGAAGTTGTGCTTGACGCACGGCCGCGTGATGCCGACGGTATCGGCTTCCTGGAAGGCATCCTGGCCGATGGCGGTGGTGGGCACCTGCCCGGTCAGCACCACCAGCGGGATGGAATCCATGTACGCGGTGGCGATGCCGGTGACCGCGTTGGTCACGCCGGGGCCGCTGGTGACCAGCGCGACGCCGACGCGGTTCGATGCGCGCGAATAGGCATCGGCGGCGTGCACGGCGGCCTGCTCGTGACGCACCAGGATGTGCTTGAATCTGTCTTGCTTGAAGATCTCGTCGTAGATGTACAAGACCGAGCCGCCCGGATAGCCGAACACATGTTCGACCCCTTCATCGGCAAGGCTGCGCACGACGATCTCGGCGCCTGTGAGTTCCATTGGATTGTCGTCCATTCAAGTTCGCGCTGACGCCCCGGGCGGTACTGCCTCCTGGCAGGGAAACCAAACCTGCGCGGGCACCGGCAACATGCGGCGACGCTTCACGGTTCACGGAACCGCTCCACTCGCCCACCCTGCCGACCTCGCGCACGTTCACCGGAACGAGCACTGAAGGTTGAAACGGAAGGCCAAGACCGGACCGCCTGCGCCCCTTCGGGCATAGGCCGCCGCAACGCTTTTGGCGCGGACCTGGGCTTGATTTACTGCAAAGCATGGCGCCGAAGGTATCGGACGCCAGACGAAGCGCTCTGCCGTCGACTTTGGTATCGCTTTCGGCGAGCCCGCTAGGCTATCAGGAATGTTGCGGTGCGGTCAAGATTTGCCGCCCGCCCCCGGGACTTTCCCGCGGTCGGCCAGGCGCGCGGGGCGCGCCCCCTTGCGCTCGGGTTATCGTAGCGCCCCATGAACGAAACGCCTTCCGCCCCTCCCGCTCTCCTTGCCACGCCCGGCCGCTGGCGCCGATTCGCCTGCATGATGTATGAAGCCATCCTGCTGTTCGGCGTGGTGTTCGTGGCCGATTACCTGTTCGACACGCTCACCCAGAGCAAGCATGCGCTGATGCTGCGGCACGAGCGGCAGGCCTGGCTGTTCTTCGTCATCGGCGTGTATTTCGTCCTGTGCTGGCGGCTGGGCGGCCAGACCCTGCCGATGAAGACCTGGCATATCCGGCTGACCGACGCGGACGGCGGCCGTCCGCCGCTGTGGAAGGCGATCCTGCGCTACGTGCTGGCCTGGCCGTTCACCCTGACCGGCCTGGGTTTCGTCTGGACCTTCTTCGACCGCGACCGGCAATTTCCCCAGGACCGGCTGCTCGGCACGCGGCTGGTTTCCACCCGCTAGCGGCCAGCAATCGACGGCGCCAGGCCCGGCGACCGCAAATCCGCGCCCGCGCCGAGGACGTAGCGCCATCGTGCGCTGCGTTGTGCTGCCGATGGCTCTCCGTTCGTCGGTTTTACCCGCCGACGGCCCGCGATCCCGCCGGGCCTCGAGTGTTGCTTTTCTCCCGAATTCTCTCCTTCGCGCCTCCTGGTTCAGCCGTTTGTAAGGTGCTCGACACTATTGTCCCCGCTGCGGATGAATGCGAATCATTCTTCGTTCCAATTCTGTCCATCTACCGAGGGCGGGGACTCCACACCCGCCCCGCATCCGGGCGCAACGCGCCCACCTTCGGGGGATTTCACGGTGACACCTACGAACCCGTTCCGGTTCAATACCCTGGCGGCCGCCATCGGCGCCCTGACTTTCGTGCCGGCGGTCCAGGCGCAGGCGCAGAACACGAACCCGGCAGACGCGCCGCGCTCCAGCGGTCAGCTCGCGCCGATCACGGTGCGCGGACAAGCCGATACGCCTTACAAAGCCGACCAATCGGCCTCGCAGAAATTCACTGCCCCGCTGGTGGACACGCCCAGGAGCGTGACGGTCATTCCGCAGGAAGTCATCGAGAACTCCGCCTCCACTACGCTGACCGAAGCGCTGCGCCTGACGCCGGGTATTTCCTTCGGAGCGGGGGAAGGCGGCAATCCGCTGGGCGACCGGCCATTCATCCGCGGCTACGATGCGCAGTCGAGCACCTACGTCGACGGCATGCGCGACATCGGCGCCACGACGCGCGAAGTCTTCAATCTTGAACAGATCGAGGTCACCAAGGGCCCGGACGGCGCCTATGGCGGACGCGGCGGCGCGGGCGGCAGCATCAACCTGATCACCAAGACGCCCAAGGCTGAGAACTTCACCAATGCCACCCTGGGCCTCGGCACCGACAGCTACAAGCGCGCCACGGTGGACGGCAACTGGCTGCTGGGCGAGAACATGGCCTTCCGCCTGAACGCCATGGCTCACGATGCCGACGTGCCCGGCCGCGACTCGGTGGACGTATCGCGCTGGGGCATCGCGCCCTCTTTCACCTGGGGCCTGAACACACCTACCCGTGTCACGCTGAGCTATTCTCACCTGCAGACCGACGACACGCCCGACTCCGGCATTCCGTTCATGTACGGCAACAAGGTCCCCGCCGGCGTGACAGCGATCCGGCCGGTCACCGTGGACATGAACAACTTCTACGGCCTGACCAGCGATTTCTTCAAGACCCGTTCGGACGTGGCCACCGCACGCGTCGAACACGACATCAGCAGCAACCTCACGGTACGCAACACGCTGCGCTATACGGCCGTGGATCAGCGTTACGTCTGGACCAACCCGGACGACAGTCAAGGCAATGTGAACGATGGTCGTGTCTGGCGCAGCGCGAAGTCCCGCACCAGTGGCGTGCACACGATCGCCAACCAGACGGAACTGTTCGGCAAGGCGAACCTCGGCGGCTACGAACACAGCTTCAACACCGGCATCGAGATGTCCCGCGAAAAATCCGATACCGGCTCCTACACCGTGGCACGTACCCTGCCGGGCGGCACCGGCGCCACGACTTGCGCAGCGGGCACGGGAGCAGCTTCCGGCTACAACTGCACGGACCTCTACAACCCCAACCCGAACGATCCGTGGAGCGGTTCCACGGTCGAAGGCGAACGCAACAACCACTTCAAGTCCACCACCTTCTCGGTCTACGGCTTCGATACCATCAAGCTGAGCGAGAAATGGCTGACCAACCTCGGGCTGCGCGTCGACAACTACAAGACAGGATTGGTGAGCCCGACCGCCGACGTTGGCCGAAGCGACACGCTGTTCAACTACCAGCTCGGCCTGATCTACAAGCCGGCGCATAACGGCAGCGTATATGTGTCGTACGGCACATCCTCGACGCCGGCCAATTCCAGCCTGGGGCAAGGCGCTGAATCGCAGAGCCTGACTCCGGGACGCAACGGCGTGGGAATCAACGCCAAGGACATGGCCCCCGAGAAGAACCGTTCGCTGGAACTGGGCACCAAATGGAATGTACTGGACAATCGCCTCGCACTGTCCGGCGCCATATTCCGCATCGACACCACCAACGCGCGCGTGACGCAGCCCGACGGCACCTATGCCATGTCCGGCAACCGCCGCATCAACGGCTTCGAATTCGGCGCCTCGGGCAACATCACCAAGGCTTGGCAAGTGTTCGGAGGCTACACCTTCCTGGATAGTGAAGTCCGCGACCTGGGCAGGGACACTGCCGCCGCGCGGGGACAGGCGTTCCCCAACACTCCCCGGCATACCGCCACGTTGTGGACCACCTACGCGGTGAACAGCGATTTCTCCATCGGCGGCGGCGTCTTCATCGCCAGCAAGCAGTATGGTTCGAACAGTAGCGCGACTAGCGGCGTGCGCCGCTACATTCCCGGCTACACCCGCTTCGACGCGATGGCGGCCTATCGCATCAACCGCAACGTGAGCCTGCAGCTGAACCTGTTCAATCTCACGGACAAGCGCTACTTCACCTCGACCTACTCGACGCACTACGCGTCGGTGGGCGCCGGCCGGGCGGCGGTCCTGAGCGTCAACTTGAAGTATTAGAAGCCCCCCTACGCGCTGACGCCCGCCCCCCCAGGGGGCGGCACTGGCGGACCGGCGGAGCCGGATCCGCTGTGCCCTGGGTCTAGTACGGGTTTCGTGGGACGTGGCGTGGGGCTGTCGCTGGCCACCGGTGCTCCCGTCCCCACGTTCTGGTGCACAATCGCAGGCAGTCATCCCAACACACGGCGCCCGATGGAGCCCATTCCCCCCCGGCAACTGAACGCCGCCACCGCAGAAGACATCGCCGAAATCCTCCGCGGCCCCCGTGAGCGCGCCGCGGCCTGGATACGCACCGCCGCCGAAGGCGGCGTCACCGAAGCCCAAGCCGTCTTCGGACAAATGCTGCTCGACGGCCACGGCATGCCGGCAGACCGCGAACAAGCCGTGTACTGGTTCAAGCGCGCCGCCGACGCCAACCATGCGATGGCGATGAACATGCTGGGCCAATGCCATCGCCACGGCTGGGGCGTGCCCGCCAACCTCGTCCTGGCCGCCTACTGGTACCGGCTCGCGGCGCAACAGGGACTGGACTGGGGCATGTACAACTACGCCACGGCGCTGGCCCTTGGCGAAGGCGTGCCGGCCGATCGCGCCCAGGCCCTGGAATGGTTCGAACGCGCAGCCGCCCTCGGCCATGCGAAATCCATCAACATCCTCGGCGGCTTCCATGAAGACGGCTGGGTCGTGCCCGTGGACAAAGACCTGGCCTTCGACCACTACCGCCGCGCCGCGCAAGGCGGAGACTTCCGCGGCCAGTTCAACTACGCGCGGCTCCTGATCGAACGCGGCGACATCGAATCCGCGCTGCCATGGCTGGCACGCCTGCCCGAGACGGCCACCCCCGCCTTCCTCGCCAAGGCAGGCGCCTTCTTCGCGCAGGCCTCCGACCCGCGCGTGCGCGCCCAGGCCGCGGAACTGCAGCGATGCGCCGCCGGACGAGGCGCGCCGGGAGGCGCACCCGCATGATGGCGCGGGGCATGCGCGGCTTCACGCTTGCAGTGGCGATCCTGGTCGGGCTGACCGCGTGGGCGCTGTCGGCGTGGCTGCCATGGCCCGCGGCGCTCGCCGCCAGCCTCGCCATCGCGGCGCTGGTCCACGCCGCCATCGTCGCAGCCGGCTTCGGATTGGCCAAGGCGTGCATCGATCGCTCCGGCGAACCCGCCCCGCCCGGGTGGCTCGCGGCCATGCCGGCCGAGATCCTCTTGTCGATGCGCAACATGTACGTGGACATCCCGTGGCGCCACCGCTGGCCTGCCCGCCTGCCTGCGCACCCGCGGGGCGCGGTGCTGCTGGTGCATGGCTACGGATGCAACCGCGGCATCTGGCGCAACCTGGATACGTGGCTGGCGGCGCGCGGATGGGCCGTGGCCGCGCTCGACCTGGAACCGCCCCGGGCGGGTATCGACGATTTCGGCAGGCTGGTCGCCGCCGAGGCCGCGGCGCTGGCGGCACGCACGGGATGCCCACGGATTACCGTCATCGCCCACAGCATGGGCGGCCTTGCGGCGCGGGCCGCGCTGCGTCATGCGCCCGACGCGCCCATCGGCCACGTCGTCACCATCGGCACGCCGCACCGCGGCACCTGGCATGCGCGCTTCGGGCGCGGCGTGTGCGCCACCCAGATGGTGCCCGACAACCCCTGGCTCGCGGCGCTGTGCGCCGCCGAACGGCCGGACGTGGCCGATCGCTGCACCTGCATCGCGTCGCATCACGACAACATCGTCTGCCCGGTCGGCCGGGCGCTGCTGCCGGGCGCCGCCGCCACGCTGGTGGTGAGCCGCGTGGCCCACATGGCGCTGGTGCACGATCCCGCGGTACGCGCCTTCCTCGAAGAGCGCCTCGAGCAACTGCACCCGCACCCCTCGTCGGCGAAAAGCGACGCGGCCTGACGACGGCCCGGGCGCCGTCACAAACACGTCATCGCGCCATGTTTCCATTCATGTTATGGAAACGTCCTCCCTGCCAGCGTGACGACCTCGCCCCCTACCCAATGGCGCACCATCTGGATCTCGGATCTGCATCTGGGAACCGCTGGCTGCAACGCCAGGCATTTGCTGGACTTCCTCAAGCACAACGAAGCCGAGACCCTGTATCTGGTCGGCGACATCATCGACGGCTGGCAGCTGCGCAAGAACTGGAGCTGGCCGCAGGCTCACAACGACGTCGTGCAGAAGGTGCTGCGCAAGGCGCGCAAGGGTACCCGCGTCGTCTTCATACCGGGCAACCATGACGAGTTCGCGCGGCAGTTCATCGGCTACGCCTTCGGCGACATCCAGGTCCAGGAGGACGCCGTGCACGTGACCGCCGACGGCAAGCGGCTGTGGGTCACGCACGGCGACCAGTTCGACGGCGTCATCCAGCACAGCAAGTGGCTCGCCCACCTGGGAGACACGCTCTATACCTTCGCGCTCTGGCTCAATCTGCACTTCAACCGCGTGCGTCGCCGCATGGGGCTGCACTATTGGTCGCTCTCGCAGTACCTGAAGCACAAGGTCAAGAACGCGGTCTCCTTCATCACCAATTTCGAGGAAGTCCTCGTCAACGAGGCCAGGCGGCAGGGATACGACGGCGTCGTGTGCGGACACATCCACAAGCCGGAGATCCGGCAAGTGGACGGCGTGCTCTACTGCAACGACGGCGATTGGGTGGAAAGCCTGTCGGCCCTGGTGGAGGACGAGCACGGTCAGCTGCACCTGATCTACTGGACGCACCTGACCGACGCGGGCGAACCGGTGCCGGCCAAGACCAAGCGCCGGCGGCCGCTGGAATTGCCAGCCCTGCCGTCGGCGCTGGCGCCGCGGCCGGCGCCCCAGCCGGCCCGCGAAAGCCCGCGGCCCGAAACCGCGGACGTCTAGGGCCTGTTCCTCCTAAAGGAGCCTCGCACAGACCGGAAACCGGCCGGAAGAAGCCCGATCAGCGGCGGCGTCCCAGCACGATGACGGCCGCGCCTACCACGATGGCGGCAACGCCGGCCCATACCGGAATGGCCACGGTTTTCCTGGTATCGGCCGTGGCCTCGACCGGGCCGACCTTGAGCAGCGTTTCTTCCGACGTGTACGAGAAAGTGCGGTAACCCAGGGCCACCACGCCCAGCACGATGAGCAACAGCCCGACCACCACGGATGCTTTCATGTCTTCCCCCTTGGATGATGTAACGGCATCAAGATAACCGATGCTCTGCCGCGCCGCCGCGCCAAATTCCGCGGGCGTAGCATTTCCTTACGCCCTGGCGCGTGCCGCTGCGGGGCCGGACGCGCAATTCCCCTTCGCTCCCTCGCCATTTGCCCCTGAACGGTGCAAAACTTTTATAATTGGTAATCGTTTTCATTTTCTTCTGCCGACCGAGCACCATGGCTATCCGCCTCTCCGAGCTACCTTTTGGCCATGAAGCCGCCGTCAACGCCGTCGAAGACGCCCTCCCGACCGATCCCATCGCCGTCCGCCTGCGCGACCTCGGGTTCGTCGCGGGCGAACGCGTACGTATCGTCGCGCGCGGCCCGATCGGCGCCGATCCCCTGCTGATCCAGATAGGTTTTACCCGTTTCGCCCTGCGCCGCTCCGAGGCCGCGCGGGTCGTGGTGGAACCGCTCGCTTCCTGATCCCATGTCCGCCACTACCTTGTCGAATCTGCGCGTTGCCCTGGTGGGCAACCCCAACTGCGGGAAGACCGCACTGTTCAACCTGCTGACGGGCAGCCGCCAGAAGGTCGCCAACTATGCGGGCGTCACCGTCGAACGCAAGGAAGGCCGGTTCGTCACGCAGTCGGGCCTGCAGGTCAGCGTGCTCGACCTGCCGGGGGCGTACAGCCTGCACGCCACCAGCCCCGACGAAGCCATCACCCGCGACGTCTGCATGGGCACCCTGGCGGGCGAACAGAAGCCGGACCTGCTGGTGGCGGTGGTGGACGCCACCAACCTGCGCCTGCATCTGCACTTCGTGCTCGAACTCCAGCGCCTGGGGCTGCCCATGGTGATGGCGCTGAACATGGTCGACGCGGCGGCCCGCCGCGGCATCCACATCGACCGCGACAAGCTCCAGAACGCGCTGGGCATCCCCATCGTCGAGACGGTCGCCATCCGGCGCGACGGCGCTGCGCAGCTCCTTTCCCGCCTCGACGGCGGCGTGCCGGCCGTGGCGCCCGGGCCGGCGCCCGATGCCGACCTGCACCAGGAAGTCAACCGGCTGCTGCGCGAGGCCGTATCGATGCCGCGCCGCACCGCGGCGGTCGACGATGCCATCGACCGCTGGGTGCTGCACCCAGTGCTGGGCCTGGTGACGCTGGCCGCGGTCATGTTCCTGATGTTCCAGGCGGTGTTCTCGTGGGCCGAGCCGCTGATGGAACTGATCGAGTCGTCCGTCGGCGCCCTGGGCGCATGGGTAGGCGAGGCGCTGCCCGAAGGCATGCTCAACAGCCTGCTGGTCGACGGCATCATCGCCGGCGCCGGCAGCGTCCTGGTGTTCCTGCCGCAGATCCTGTTCCTGTTCTTCTTCATCCTCCTGCTGGAGGAGTCGGGCTATCTGCCGCGCGCCGCCTTCCTGCTCGACAAGATGATGGTGGGCGCCGGCCTGACCGGGCGCTCCTTCATTCCGCTCCTGTCGAGCTTCGCCTGCGCGATTCCCGGCATCATGGCCACCCGCACCATCCAGGATCCGCGCGACCGGCTGGCGACCATCCTGGTGGCGCCGCTGATGACCTGCTCGGCACGCCTGCCCGTCTATACGCTGCTCATCGGCGCCTTCGTCCCCAGCCGGACGGTGCTCGGCGTCTTCAATCTGCAGGGCGTCACGCTGTTCGTGCTGTACGTGGCGGGCATCGTCAGCGCGCTCGCCGTGGCCTGGGTCATGAAGCTGCTGCGTCGGGACACCACCGAACACTCGCTGCTGCTGGAGCTGCCCTCCTACCGCATTCCCCACCTGCGCGACGTGGCCACCGGGCTGGTCGAACGGGCCCGCATCTTCCTGGCGCGCGTGGGCGGCATCATCATGGCGCTGACGGTGCTGATCTGGTTCCTGTCCAGCTTTCCGTCGCCGCCCGAGGGCGCCACCGGCCCCGCCATCGAATACAGCTTCGCGGGCCGCATCGGCGAGGCCCTGCAGACCGTCTTCGCGCCCATCGGCTTCAACTGGCAGATCTCCATCGCGCTGATTCCTGGCCTGGCGGCGCGCGAGGTCGCCGTGGGCGCGCTGGCGACGGTGTACGCCCTGTCGGCAGCGGACGACGAGGCCGCCTCGACCATGCTCACGCCGCTGATCGCGGCCCAATGGCCGCTGGCCACTGCGTTCTCGCTGCTTGCCTGGTTCATTTTCGCGCCCCAGTGCCTGTCCACGCTGGCGGTGATCCGGCGCGAAACCAATTCCTGGAAGGTAGTGGCGCTGGCCGCGGGCTACCTGTTCGGGCTCGCCTACATCGCATCGTTCATCACCTACCAGGTGACGAGGATGCTGACCTGATTTCCCGGGAGGCTTTCATGAGCGCCTATTCCCTGTTCGAAGTCGCCCTGGTGGCGGTGATCGTCGCCGCGTGCGCGATCAAGGCCTTCGGCCGGTTCGCGCCCAAGACGCGCATGCGCCTGCAGTCCTGGCTGGCGCGCCGCCTGGATCGTCCGGGCCAGGCGGCCTGGCTGCGGGCGTTCGGCAGGAAGCTGGGCTCGGCCACGCCTGACGCCGGATGCGGCAGCGGCTGCGATACGTGCGGGACCTGCGGTCCCGGCGAAACCAAGCCCGTGCAGCTCCACGTGCGCAAGTAGCCACCCGCGCGCGATCTCGCGAGGACCGAAGACCCGCCGCCCCTGGAAGCCCGGATCCTAAGTTCGAGGCCGCAAGTCGAAAAGACTGGTGGCCGTCAACTCCAGGACCTCCCTGCCGTCCTGGTTCAGCAAATGCCATCGCCAGCGCAGCACGCCCAGCTCGGGCCGGCTGCGCGAGGTCCTGACTTCCAGCACCTCCGCCCGCAAGCGCAGCTCGTCTCCGGCGTACACGGGGTTGGGCCAGCGCACCTGCTCCACGCCGGGCGACGCGAACGACTCGGAATCGTGCAGCGCGGCCCGCACGGCCAATTCCATCGCGATGCCGCAGGTCTGCCATCCGCTGCCGATCAGCGCTCCGAAGCGTCCGCCGCCGGCGGCTTCCCTGTCCACATGAAACCATTGCGGGTCGTAGCTGCGCGCGAAGGCCAGCATCTCCGCTTCCTCGATCCGCCGGGGGCCGGCTTCGATGATCATGCCGGGCAGGAAATCGGCAAACCTCATTGCATCGTTCTCCTTGTCGTTGGCGCCATGCGCCTGCCGTCCGTCACGCGCCGAAACGGGGCGCGCGCTTCTCGCTCAATGCCGCCAGCCCTTCGCGCGCATCCGCGCCCGCGAACCCCATGATCTCCATGGCAAGCGAATGCTCGAACGCCGGCCAGGCGGCGCGCAGCCAGTGATTGAGGCTGCGCTTGGTCCAGGCCAGGGCGGTGGGGCTGCCCGCCGCGAGTTGCGCGGCGATGCCGCGCGCCGTGGACAGCAGCTCGGCATCGTCCACGCACAGGCTGACCAGCCCTATGCGTTCGGCGGCTTCGCCATCGAGCGGCGCGCAGGTCAGCAAATGGTACTTGGCCTTGGCCATGCCGCAAAGCAGCGGCCAGATGACGGCGGCGTGGTCCCCGGCCGCCACGCCCAGCTTGGTATGGCCGTCGATCAGCTTCGCGCCGCGTGCCGCGATGGAGACGTCGGCCAGCAGAGCGAGCGCCGCTCCGGCGCCCACGGCCGCGCCGTTGATGGCCGAGACGATGGGGAGATCGCAGTCGATCATGCCCTGGACGATGTCGCGCGCTTCCTGCATGACGCGCAGCCGCTCGCTTTCGCGTTCCAGCATGCCCTGCACGACGTCCATGTGGCCGCCGGCGCAGAAGCCTTTGCCTTCGCTGCGCACGAGGACGCAACGCACGCCGGGTTCACGGCCGAGGCGGGACCAGATGCGCGCCAGTTCGGCATGGCCCTGGGCGGCCAGGACGGGCATGCCGCCGGGCTTGCCCAGCACCAGTTCGGCGACACCATCGTCGCCGATGTCGATGTGGAAGTCGGGCGTGTCTACGCTCAATTGGCGAGGCATGGGAAGTCTCCTTCGATGGTGGCCGTTCCTGATTGGGAGGAGGCGCGCGCCATCCCGTCCTGGATGGCGATGCGCCGCGGGGCAAGGCGAGCGCCGGCATGGCGGGAGCTGAGCTGACGCCCCGCCTACGACCGGTTCCAGGCCGCGGGGCGCTTCTCGAGAAATGCGGCGAAGCCTTCGCGCGCTTCGCCGGTGCCGCGCACGCGGCTGATGGTGCGGGCGGTGAGCTCGCGGACGTCGGAAGTGACGGGGCCGACTTCCAATTGCCGGAACAGGGTCTTGATCTCGGCCAGGGCCTGGGGACCGTTGGCCAGCAGGTCGGCCACGATGGCGTCGACGGCGGCATCCAGCTCCGCCGCTTCCACCACATGCTGTACCAGGCCCATCTGCAGGGCCGCCTGGGCGTCGATGCGCGAGGCGGTCAATGCCAGTCGCAAAGCGTGGCGCTTGCCGACCGCGTTGACGAGATAGGGGCTGATGACAGCGGGAAGAATCCCGAAGCGGGCCTCGCTGGCGGCAAAGCGCGCGTCGCCGCTGGCCACTGCCATGTCGCAGGCGCAGGCCAGTCCCACGCCGCCCCCCAGCGCCACGCCGTGCACGCGCGCAATGGTCGGCCTGGGACAGGAGGCGATGGCGTCGAGCATCGCCGCGAAGCGGCGCGCATCCTCCAGGTTCCATTCTTCGCTCGCCTGGCTGGCGCGCTGCATCCACTGCAGATCCGCGCCCGCGCTGAAGGCCTTGCCGCGTCCGGACAGGACGATGACCCGGGCCGCCGGGTCCGCCCCGAGCTCGGTGAAGGCTTGCGCCAGCTCGCCGATCATCCGCTCATCGAAAGCGTTGAAGACCTCGGGCCGTGCCATCTCCACCCGCACCACGCCCGCTTCGTTTTTCGTTATCTGCAGGGTTTCCATGTTGCGATGCTTCAGTAGGTTTCCAGATGCAGGCGTCCTTCGCGCTTGAGCACGGCGGCGATCGCCTCCCAGTTCAGGCCGGCCTGCAGCGCCACGTCGCGCAGTGCGAGGACGACGCCCTCCTCCATGCTCTTGAGGCCGCACACGTAGAAATGGGCGTTGGCGTCCTGCAGCAGTTCGACCAGGTCGGCCGCGCGTTCGCGCATCAGGTCCTGAACGTAGCGCTTGGGCGCGCCGGGCGCCCGCGAGAACGCGAGATTGATATCGATGAAATCCTTGGGCAGGCTCATCAGCGGGCCGAAATACGGCAGTTCTTCCTTCGTGCGCGCGCCGAAGAAGAGCATCAGCTTGCCGCCTTCGAAACGGCCCTTGCCGCGCAGCCTGCGGCGCCATTCGGTCATCGCCCGCATCGGCGCGCTGCCGGTGCCGGTACAGATCATGACGATGTGCGATCGCGGATGATTGGGCATCAGGAAAGATGCGCCGAACGGCCCGATGACCTGGACCTTGTCGCCCACCTTGAGGTCGCACACGTAGTTGGAGCAAAGCCCCTGCACCGGGTTGCCCTGGTGGTCGGCGGTCACCCGCTTGACCGTCAGCGACACGTTGTTGTAGCCGGGCCGCTCGCCGTTGCGCGGACTGGCGATGGAGTACTGGCGCGCGTGGTGCGCGCGCCCCTGGGCGTCGGCGCCGGGCGGCACGATGCCTATGGACTGGCCCTCCAGCACCGGGAACGGCATGGAGCCGAAATCGAGCACGATGTGATGCGTCTCGTTCTGGGTACCTGGCTCGTTGACCCGCACGTTGCCGACCACCGTGGCGGTGATCGGATTGCGGGGTCCGTAGAGGTTCGTATAGGCATGGGCGGCGGACCACGGCGGCGTGGTGGCGCCGTAGGCCGCGGAGTTGAACGGCGCCTCGCCGGCGGAGGCGTCATCCGGCGCACCGGCGGCCGGCTCGGCTTCGGCCGTGGCCGGCAGCTCGTCGATCGCTTCGGCGCCGGCCGCCGCGAGCTGCTCGGGAGTCAGCTCGTCGGGCAGCGTGTCCCAGGTGAACTGCTCTTCGATGCCGTAGGCCGCAGCCTTGGGCACGGACCGCCAGTTGTCGATCGCGCCGGTGGGGCACGGCGGCACACAGGCCATGCACCCGTTGCACACGTCGGCCCGCACGACGTAGTTGCTGTCGTCGTGCGTGATGGCGCCGACCGGGCACGTCGCTTCGCAGGTGTTGCAGCGTATGCAGATTTCCGGGTCGATCAGGTGCTGCTTGATGACGACCGTTTGAACTGGCGTATCCATGATGAAGCCGCTGCTCAGTTGAACCGGATGTACTCGAAGTCCACCGGCTGGCGATTGATGCCCATGACGGGCGGCGCGATCCAGTTGGCGAACTTGCCGGGTTCGACCACGCGGCCCATGAGCGAAGCGACGAAGGCGCGGTCCTCGGCCGTAGGCAGCCAGTCGTCTTTCTTCGCGTCCCATTCCGCCTGCGACACGACCTGCCCCTCGGGCGAGACGCGCACGCCGGACAGCGAACCGATCTGGCGATTGAAGGCCTTGTGCGGGACGGTCAGGCGCACGGGAATGCCCGCCTTCTCGATCACCTTGTTCCAGCGGCCCACGCCCGCCATCGAGTCCTTGATGTAGTCGTCGCGCAGGACCTCGTTCAGGCCGTTGAGCATGGGCACGTCTTTTTCGACCAGCTTGCCGTCGCGCACCTCCAGCACCTTGTAGTTCTCGTTGCGCAGCCGATGATCGTCCGTGCGCTTGCCTTCCTCGTAGCGCCCCTTCAGGCCGGAGCTGTAGAAGGCCGCCGCGTTGGACGATTCGTCGGCGCCGAAGAGGTCGATCGTCACGCTGTAGTGGAAGTTCAGGTAGCGCTGGATGGTGCCGAAGTCGATCACCCCGGCGGCGCGGATGCGCGCGGGATCATCGGTCTTGAGCTGGTTCATGACCTCGCAGGTACGCTGGATCACGCGCGAGACGCCCGATTCGCCGACGAACATGTGGTGGGCTTCCTCGGTCAGCATGAACTTGGTGGTGCGGGCGAGCGGATCGAACCCCGACTCGGCCAGCGCGCTCAGCTGGAACTTGCCGTCGCGATCGGTGAAATAGGTGAACATGAAAAAGGACAGCCAGTCCGGCGTCCTCTCGTTGAAGGCGCCCAGGATGCGAGGATTGTCCTCGTCGCCGGAGCGGCGGTCGAGCAGCGCCTCGGCCTCTTCGCGTCCGTCCCGGCCGAAGTAGCGGTGCAGCAGGTAGACCATGGCCCACAGGTGGCGCCCTTCCTCGACGTTGACCTGGAACAGGTTGCGCAGGTCGTACATCGACGGCGCGGTCAAGCCCAGGTGACGCTGCTGCTCGACCGACGCGGGCTCCGTATCGCCCTGGGTGACGATGATGCGGCGCAGGTTCGCGCGATGCTCGCCCGGCACCTCCTGCCAGGCGGGCTCGCCCATGTGGTCGCCGAAGTGGATCTTGCGGTCTTTTTCGGCCGGATTCAGGAAGATGCCCCAGCGGTAGTCCGGCATCTTCACGTGGCCGAACTGGGCCCAACCCTGGGGATCGACGCTGATGGCCGTGCGCAGGTAGACGTCGTAGTTGGTGCTGCCTTCCGGCCCCACGTCGCCCCACCAGCTCAGGAAGTTCGGCTGCCACTGCTCCAGTGCGCGCTGCAGGGTGCGGTCTTCCGACAGGTTGACGTTGTTGGGGATCTTCTCGCTGTAGTTGATGCTCGACATGTCTCGACTCCGTGGTGCGGACTGCGATGGTTAGACTCGGTTCAGATCGAAGGCGGCTTTCTCGCCTTTGCCGTACACCTTCAAAGCGCCCTTTTCTCCCACCGCGTTCGGACGGTTGAAGATCCAGTTCTGCCATGCGCTCAGGCGGCCGAAAACCCGGGTCTCCATGGTTTCCTTGCCGGCGAAGCGCAGGTTGGCCTCCAGTCCGGTCAGCGCGTCGGGCGACATGGCGGCGCGTTCCTCGATCGCCAGGCGGATTTCGTCGTTCCAGTCGATATCGTCGGGCGCCGCGGTGACCAGGCCCAGGCCGTAGGCCGCGTCGGCGTCGAGCGCCTTGCCGACCTGCGCGCGCGCGGCCTCCAGCGGCTCGGTCTCTTCATAGAACCGGCGCGCCAGGCGCGATTGCCCGTTGACCATCGGATAAGAGCCGAAGTTGAGTTCGGACAGCGTCAGCCGGGGCGCGCGCTCGGGCTCGTCCGGCAGGGCTAGCATATAAGTGCGGTCGGCGGCGAAAGCCAGTTCGGCCAGCGTGCCGGCAAAGCACGAACCGGGCTCGACGAGCGCGAACAAGGTCCGCGAGGACACGTCCAGCCGCGCCAGCGTTCGACGCAGGAGGCCCGTGACTTCACGCACGAACCAGTGCCCGGCGTGGCGCCGCAATGCGGCGTCGCAGGCCAGCACGCGGCCGGCATCGCCCTCGGTCTTGAAGATCCAGGTGCCGATGTCCAGTTCGTTGGTCCGCATGTGCAGGATCGCATCGTCCAATTCGCGGGCCATCGCCATCGGCCACCATGCGGCGCCGGCGGCGACGATACCGTCCAGGTCTTCCGGCTGCGCGGCATCGGGCGCCTTGACGGTGAAGACGGCGCTGCGGTTGGCGCGATCGATCCGGATTTCCACGTGGCGGTAGCGCACCGCGTCGGCCTCTTCCGTCCGCTCGATCCGCACGAGCGCAATGCCCTTGCCGTCGGCCGGGCGATCGCTGCCCTCGGCCAGGCGCCGCGCGCGCTCCTGGACCACTTGGGCGAACTGCGAGGGCTTGGGCGCGCAATCGACCAGGCGCCATTCCACCGCGCGCTGGCCGCGCACGCCTTCGCTGGTGGTGCAGAAGATGTCGGCGAGATCGTGGCGCACGTGGCGCTTGTCGGTTACCCGGGTCAGGCCGCCGGTGCCAGGCAGCACGCCCAGCAGCGGCACCTCGGGCAGCGAGACCGAGGAGGACTTGTCATCGATCAGCACGAGGTCGTCGCACGCCAGCGCCAGCTCATAGCCGCCACCGGCGCAGGCGCCGTTGATGGCGGCGAGGAATTTCAGGCCGGAATGGCGGCTGGAATCCTCGATGCCGTTGCGGGTTTCGTTGGTGAACTTGCAGAAGTTCACCTTCCACGCGTGGGAGGACAACCCCAGCATGAAGATATTCGCGCCGGAACAGAAGATGCGCTCTTTCATGCTGGTGACGACCACCGTGCGCACTTCGGGATGCTCGAAGCGGATGCGGTTCAGCGCATCGTGCAGCTCGATGTCGACGCCCAGGTCATAGGAATTGAGCTTGAGCTTGTACCCGGGCCGCAAACCGCCGTCCTCGGCGATGTCCATGCCAAGAGTGGCGACCGGGCCATCGAAACTCAGCTTCCAGTGCCGGTACTGGGAGGGATCGGTGCGGTAATCCACCTTGCCCGGGGCCTGATCGGCCAAAACGGCAGCGTTCATGACATCTCCTCGACGCGTTATGCAAATTAATGCATTACCCAACTGTTTTATGAACGATAGTTCATGAAAACAGGTGCGTCAATAGCCATCCACTCAGGATCAACCCTGAGCGGCCCGCTCCCTTCTTAGCACGCGCCATCTCAAAACAAAACGGGACAAGCCCCCGCCGGAAGCCAGCACGAAAAAACGGCGCCCCAAGAACGCCGCCCCACAACAGCCTAGCTCTACCCCCCAGGGCACAGCGGATCCGGCTCCGCCGGTCCGCCAGCAGAGGTCCCCCAGACCCGGATTCGGCAAGAGCCCGACGCTCCACGCCGAGAAACTCTCCCAGACCCAGGGCACAGCGGATCCGGCTCCGCCGGTCCGCCAGTGCCGCCCCCTGGGGGGCGCGCGTCAGCGCGTAGGGGGGGGCTCCATCACATACTCCAATCCATCAACCCCGCCGCATTGCGTACCAGGGTGCGCAGGCCCGCGAAGGCCTCGTCCAGAGAATGGCCACTGGTGTTGTAGCGGGCGTCGGCCTTGGCGTAGAACGCGGCGCGGCCGGACAGAATGCGCTTGAGGTCCTCCATCGCCTCGCGGCTGCCCGACATCGGACGGAAATCGCCCTGGGCCACGACGCGGCGCATGTGGTCCTCGGGATCGGCCTGCAGCCAGATCGTGTAGCAATGGGTGAGCAGCAGGTTGAAGGTCGAAACGTCTGACACGAGCCCGCCCGGCGTGGCGATCACGACCTCGGGATGGATCTGCACGGTCTCTTCGAGCGCGCGCCGCTCGTAGCGCCGGTAGGCGTTGGCCCCGTAGAGGGAATGGATTTCGACGATGCTGCAGCCGGCCACCTTTTCGATTTCCCGGCTGAGCTCGATGAAGGTATAGCCCAGGTCCTCGGCCAGCATCCGGCCCAGGGTGGACTTGCCGGCGCCGCGCAACCCCACCAGCGCGATGCGCGACAGGCGCGAACTGCTGTCACGGCGCGAGCCGAACATCTCGGTCAGCGCATTGCGGGCACGGTGCAGGTCGGCTTCGGACCTTCCCTCCAGCAATTCGCGTATCAGCAGCCATTCGGGGCTCGTGGTGGTGACGTCGCCCAGGATTTCCGCCAGCGAACACTGCAGGGCCTGGGCCACCTGCTGCAGGATGAGGATGGATGCGTTGCCCGTACCCAGCTCGAGGTTGGCGAGATGGCGCTCGGAAATGCCTGCCGCCGAGGCCGTGGCCTTGCGCGTCAGGCCGCGCCGCGCCCGCAGCGTACGGATGCGTTCGCCCAGGGTGACCAGGAAAGGCTCTTTGGCCGGCGCGTCGTTGGCGGCGACGCGGCCTGCTTCGGAAACCGCCTCTTCGTTCATCGAAACTCACTCGCAAGATGATGCGCGCCCCTGGGATTTACCCGCAGGATGCAGTTTTCTTTTTGACATGACCCGACCATGCCGCGTATTGTCTCGACACGCAGACATGCACGATACTTCATGAACCGTGATCACACAACATGAAATCCAGTATGCCTGAGGAGACGAATTCATGCGCGATTCATTTGAATCCCTGGTCCGGACGATAACGCAGTCCATTGCCGGCCGCCCCGTGGACGGCACGCTCGAAGACTACCTCAACCGGCACCACGGTCCCGGCTCGGACTGGTTCCGGGACATGACCCGCGCCTGTGAGACCGGCGTGCGCGAGGGCTGGCTCTGCAACCGCGAAGCAGGCGGGGTGCGCTATGGACGCATCGTCAAGCCCGGCCCCGAATCCGCCGGCTTTTCGGTCGACGTGGTCGACATGGCCGATTTGGCCGGCCCGCATCACGTGCACCCGAACGGCGAGATCGACATGGTCATGCCCCAGACCCCGGATGCCCGCTTCGATGGCACCCCGGCGGGCTGGAAGGTCTATCCGCCCGGCAGCGCCCACCGTCCCACCGTGGCGGGGGGACGTGCACTGGTCCTTTATCTGCTGCCCGAGGGCGCCATCGAGTTCACCCGATCATGAGCGAATTGCTACCTAACTATGTCGCCGGCCGTTGGCAGGCAGGCACCGGGCCGGGCACGCCGCTGCTCGACCCGGTATTGGGTACCGAGCTGGCGCGCGTCTCCAGCGCCGGCCTGGACCTGGAGGCCGCTTATGCCCACGCTCGCGAGCAAGGCGGCGCCGCCCTGCGCGCGCTGACCTACGCCCAGCGAGCCGGCCTGCTGGCCGCGGTGGCCGACGTGCTCAAGGCCAACCGCGACCGCTACTTCGACATCGCGCTGGCCAACTCCGGCACCACCCGGCGCGATTCCGCCGTCGACATAGACGGCGCCCTGTTCACCCTGGGCCAGTACGCCCGGTGGGGCGCGGCGCTGGGCGATGCCCGCTGGATGGTCGATGGCGAGGCCGTCCCGCTGGCCAAGGACGGTTCATTCCGCAGCCGGCACGTGCTGGTGCCCACCCGCGGCCTCGCCCTTTTCATCAACGCCTTCAATTTCCCGGCCTGGGGCTTGTGGGAAAAAGCCGCGCCGGCGCTGCTCTCGGGCGTGCCGGTCATCGCCAAGCCGGCCACCGCCACGGCGTGGCTGGCGCAAGCCATGGTGGCCGACGTGATCGCCGCCGGCGTCCTCCCGTCCGGCGCCCTGTCCATCGTCTGCGGCAGCGCCCAGGGCCTGCTCTCGCCGCTGCAGCCCTTCGATGTGGTGTCGTTCACGGGCTCGGCCGATACTGCCGCCACGATCCGTTCGCACGACGCCGTCGTCCGGCGCTCGGTGCGCGTGAATATCGAGGCCGACAGCCTCAACAGCGCCCTGCTGCTCCCCGATGCGCAGCCCGGCTCGCCCGCGTTCGACCTGCTGGTCGACGAGGTCGTGCGCGAGATGACGGTCAAGTCGGGCCAGAAGTGCACGGCCATCCGGCGCGTCTTCGTGCCGGCCGCCAGCTACGCCGCGGCCGGCCAGGCCATTGCCGCGCGGCTTGCCCAGGTCACGGTCGGCAACCCGCGCAACGAGGCGGTGCGGATGGGCGCCCTCGCCAGCCGCCAACAATGGGAAAGCGTGCGCGCCGGCATCGCCGAACTGCGCCGCCATGCCGAGGTGCTCCACGACGGCGCGGCGACGCCCTTGGTGGATGCCGACCCGGCGGTGGCCGCCTGCGTCGGGCCCACCTTGCTCGGCGCGGCGGACGGCACTGCAAGCGCCGTCCACGATGTCGAAGTGTTCGGGCCGGTGGCCACGCTGCTGCCCTACGGTGACCTGCCGGACGCGATGCGCCAGGTACGGCTGGGGCAGGGTTCGCTGGTGGCATCGCTCTACACCGGCGATGCCGGGCTCGCCGCGCGGACCGCCCTGGACCTGGCCGATAGCCACGGCCGCCTGCACGTGGTCACCCCCGAGGTGGGCGCCACGCACAGCGGCCACGGCAATGTCATGCCCATGTCGCTGCACGGGGGTCCAGGCAGGGCCGGCGGCGGCGAAGAGCTGGGGGGCCTGCGGGCGCTCCAGTTCTACCACCGCCGCGCCGCGATCCAGGGCGCCGGCGCCGTGCTGGACGGGCTGAACCCGAGCGGCGGCGCCTAGCGCCGCGAGGCAAGATCTGGAGCGCATCCGGCGCAAGGTCCGCCAAGAGGCCGCCGGGAGCCAAGCACTGATTGGATGAACGAGGAGACGACCATGCCTGCCGATTGTGCCGCCCCGCCGGCGGATTTCAATTTCGCCGGCCACCTGCTGGCGATCAATGCGGACCGCGCCGCCAAGACCGCCTACATCGACGACCGCGGCCGATTGACCTACGGCGAACTCGACGAGAAGGTCCGCCGCGCCGCCGCCGCCCTGCTGGGCCTGGGCATCCGGCCCGAGGATCGCGTGCTGCTGTTGATGAACGACTGCACCGACTGGCCCGTCACCTTCCTGGGGGCGCTCTATGCGGGCGTCGTGCCGGTGGCGGTCAATACGCTGCTCACGCCTGCCGACTACGCCTACATGCTCGAACACAGCCGCGCTCGCGCGGTACTGGTTTCGCGCGCCCTCCTGGCCAAGGTCTCGGCCGCGCTCGGCACGTGCCGGCACTGCGTGCAGCACATCATCGTGTCGCGCGACGGCGCCGACGCCGACCTGGGCGGCACCCTGGACTTCGACGAGTGGCTGGCAGGGCGCGAGCCCTTGGCGGCCCCGGCGGCGACGCTCGCGGACGAGCCCGCTTTCTGGCTGTACTCGTCGGGCTCCACCGGCAAGCCCAAGGGCACCGTGCACACCCACGCCAATCCCTATTGGACCGCCGAGCTCTACGCCAAGCCGGTCCTGGGCATGTGCGAAAGCGACACGGTATTCTCGGCAGCCAAGCTCTTCTTCGCCTATGGGTTGGGCAATGCGCTGACCTTCCCGCTCAGCGTCGGCGCCTCGGTCGTGCTGATGGCCGAGCGTCCCACGCCGGAAGCCTGTTTCGCGCGGCTGACCCGGTTGCGCCCGACCATCTTCTGCGGCGCCCCCACCGGCTATGCCGGCATGCTCGCCAGCCCCGCGCTGCCGGCGCGGGCCGATGTCGCGCTGCGCTTGTGCTCCTCGGCCGGCGAAGCGCTGCCGCAGGAGATCGGCGAACGCTTCACGGCGCACTTCGGCTGCGAGATCATCGACGGCATCGGCTCCACCGAGATGCTGCACATCTTCATTTCCAACCGCGCCGGCGACGTGCGCTACGGCACCACCGGCAAGCCGGTCGAGGGCTATGAAGTGGAGCTGCGCGGCGAGGACGGCAAGCCGGTCGGCGTGGGCGAAATCGGCGACCTCTACATCCGCGGCCCGAGCTCGGCGCTGATGTACTGGAACAATCGCGACAAGAGCCGCGAGACCTTCCAGGGCGCCTGGACCAAGAGCGGCGACAAATACAGCCGCGATGCCGACGGCTACTACACCTATGCCGGCCGCAGCGACGACATGCTCAAGGTGAGCGGCCAGTACGTCTCGCCCTTCGAGGTCGAGGCCACGCTGGTGCAGCACCCCGCCGTGCTCGAAGCCGCCGTGATAGGCGTGGCCGACACCGACGGCCTGACCAAGACCAAGGCCTACGTGGTGGTCAAGCCCGGGCAGCAGGCGGACGATGCGCTGGCGGCCGAGCTGAAGGCGTTCGTGAAGTCGCGCCTGGCGCCCCACAAGTATCCGCGCCAGATCGAATTCGTCGGCGACCTGCCCAAGACCGCGACCGGCAAGATTCAGCGATTCAGGCTGCGCGAGCAGGAAACCGCCCAGGCTGCACAGGGGGTACATGCATGAGCACGTCCGCACGGCCGCCCGAAAGGCGCGCCCCCTCCCTTGGGGAGGATGTCCGCGAGACCCTCGGCGCCGGTCTGGCCCGGTCCGCCTCCTACGCGGCCTCCGGCCTGGCCGATGCACATCCCACCCGCTTTGCCGACGTATCGTGGGACGGCAAGCGCCACGACATCGAATATGTCTTCATCGCCCCCCAGCGCACGCAGCAGCCGCTGCTGGTGTTCCTGCACGAAGGGCTGGGCTCGGTGGCGATGTGGAAGGACTTCCCCTATGCGCTGTGCGAGGCGGCCGGGTGCCGCGGGCTGGTCCTGTCGCGCTGGGGCTATGGCCAATCGAGCCCGCGCCCGGGCCACGAGAAATGGCCGACCGATTTCATGCACCGGCAGGCGCGCCACTTCCTGCCCGCCTTCTTCGAGGCGATCGGCCACGATACGCGGACCGACCGTCCCTGGTTCTATGGCCACAGCGACGGCGGCTCGATCGCCCTCATGCATGCGGCGGCCTTCCCGGATCGCGTCGGCGGGCTGATCGCCGCCGCGCCCCATCTGTTCGTGGAATCGGTCACCCTGGCCAGTATCGAGCAGGCCCGCGACGGCTACGTCACCACCGACCTGCGCAGCAAGCTCGCCCGCTACCATGCCGACCCCGACTCGGCTTTCTGGGGCTGGAACGACGTCTGGCTCAACCCCGAGTTCAAACGCTGGAATATCAAGGCGCTGTTGCCCGACATCCGCTGTCCCGTGCTTGCCGTGCAGGGCTACGACGACGAGTACGGCACCATGGCCCAGATAGACGGCATCGCCGAGGAGGTCCCGCACGCCGAATTGCTGAAGCTGGAGGATTGCGGCCATTCGCCGCACCGCGACCAGCCGGCGCGCCTGATCGAAGCATGCGTGGCGTTCATGCGGCGCCACCACACGTAGCACCCCTGTCCGGCACGCCGCCGGACGTCTGCAGCGGTGCGCAGTCGCAGGGCGCATCGACTTTTTCCACCAAGAACAGGGCGGCCCGAACCATGCCGTACATCCGCCCACCAGGAGACTCGCGATGAACGCTTCAAAACGCAAATTCACCGTCCTCGCCGCCGCCATGTTCGCCGCGTCGTGCCTCGCGTCGACGGCCTCCGCACAGGGCTCCGGCAAGGTCAAGGTCGGCCTGATGCTGCCCTACACCGGCACCTACTCCGCGTTGGGCACCGCGATCGAGAACGGCTTCCGGCTGTACGTGCAGGAGCAGGGAGGCAAGCTGGCCGGGCGTGAAATCGAATACTTCAAGGTGGACGACGAGTCCGATCCGGCCAAGGCATCGGACAACGCCAACAAACTCGTCAAGCGCGACCAGGTCGACGTGCTGGTCGGCACCGTGCACTCGGGCGTGGCCATGGCCATGGCCAAGGTCGCCAAGGACAACAAGACGCTCCTGATCATTCCCAACGCCGGCGCCGACGACGTCACGGGCCCGCTGTGCGCGCCCAACATCTTCCGCTCCTCGTTCAGCAACTGGCAGCCCGCCTACGCCATGGGACTGGTGGCCGCAACCCAGCTCAAGCACAAGACGGCCGTCACGCTGAGCTGGAAATACGCCGCCGGCGACGAATCGACCAACGGCTTCAAGGAAGGCTTCGAATCGAAGGGCGGCAAGGTCATCAAGCACCTGAACCTGCCTTTCCCCAACGTCGAGTTCCAGGCGCTCCTGACTGAGATCGCCGCGCTCAAGCCCGACGCGGTCTACGTCTTCTTCGCCGGCGGCGGCGCGGTCAAGTTCGTCAAGGACTATGCCGCGGCGGGCCTGAAGGACAAGATCCCGCTGTATGGCGCCGGCTTCCTGACCGACGGCACGCTGGAAGCGCAAGGCGCGGCCGCCGAGGGCCTGCTGACCACGCTGCACTATGCCGACGGCCTGACGCTGCCCAAGGACAAGGCGTTCCGTACGGACTATGCCAAGGCCTACAAGCTGCAGCCCGACGTCTATGCCGTGCAAGGCTACGACGCCGCGCAATTGCTGGACGCCGGCCTGAAGGCGGCGGGCGGCGACATCAGCAAGCGCGACGCCGTCGTCAAGGGCATGGAACAGGCCAAGATCGACAGCCCGCGGGGCCCGTTCACGATGTCCAAGGCCCACAACCCGGTCCAGGACATCTACCTGCGCAAGGTCGAGAACAAGACCAACCAGGTGGTGAACGTGGCGGTGAAGGCGCTGGCGGACCCGGCTCGGGGCTGCAAAATGTAATCCCCCCTACGCGCTTACGCGCGCCCCCCAGGGGGCGGCACTGGCGGACCGGCGGAGCCGGATCCGCTGTGCCCTGGGGGACTGCCGGGCTGGCGGGGATTCCCCATTGCTGCACGCCTTGGATGGGGTTTCCCTCACGTTGCGCGGGGGCGTGGGGAAGAGTGGAATGGAGCAACGACGCGTCGGCCGGCGGCGCCGGTCTGACGGGAGCGCGGGATGGATTTGACGACTTTTTTGATTCAGTGCCTGAACAGCGTGCAGTACGGGCTGCTGCTGTTCCTGATCGCCAGCGGGTTGACGCTGATCTTCGGGATCATGGGCGTCATCAACCTGGCGCACGGCAGCTTCTACATGATAGGCGCCTACATGGCGTTTACCCTGTCGTCGATGACAGGCAATTTCGTGCTGGCGCTGCTCCTGGGAGTGGTATTGGCGGTGGCGTTCGGCTATGTGCTGGAGTGGTGTTTTTTCAGTTTCCTGTACGAACGCGAACACCTGCAGCAGGTGCTGATGACCTACGGCCTGATCCTGGTGTTCGAGGAAATGCGCAGCATCATGGTGGGCGACGACGTGCACGGGGTGCCGGTGCCAGGCTGGCTCTCGGGAGGCATCGCCATCGGCAACGACATGACCTATCCCGTCTATCGGCTGTTTATTTCGGGCGTGTGCGTGCTGCTGGCCGTGGCGATGTACGTGGCGCTCAAGAAGACCCGGCTCGGCATGATGGTGCGCGCCGGGGCGACCAATCGCGAGATGGTGCAGTCTCTGGGCATCAACATCTCGCTGCTGTATCGCATTGTCTTCGCGGTGGGCGTGGCCATCGCGGTGCTGGCGGGCATGATCGCCGCGCCGGTCTCGTCGGTGTATCCGGGCATGGGAGGATCGGTGCTTATCATCTGTTTCGTCGTCGTGGTCATCGGCGGCATCGGTTCGATCAAGGGCGCCCTGGTGGCCTCGCTGCTGATCGGATTCGTCGATACCTTCGGCAAGGTGTTCTGGCAGCAGGCCGCCGGCGCGCTGATCTATGTCCTGATGGCGGCCATCTTGCTTTGGAAGCCGGAAGGCCTGTTCAAGCAAGGTACCTGATGTCCCCCCTACGCGCTTCGCGCGCCCCCCAGGGGGCGATGCGGGTGGACCGGCGGAGCCGGATCCACCGCATCCTGGGTCTAGGGCGGGTTTTTTGGATTGTGGCGCTGGTGCTTCGCTGGCAGCCACGGTGTAGCAATTTAAGAAAGTCTCACTAGACCCAGGGCGCCGCGGATCCGGCTTTGCCGGTCCGCCAGCGCCGCCCCCTTGAGGAGGGCGCGCCAAGCGTGGAGGGGGTGGGCCCTCCCTCCAGCGCCGCCCCCTTGAGGGGGACGCGCGAAGCGCGGAGGGGGTGGGCTTCGCACAACATTGGAATACGGAATGAAAGCTTCTTCCCTTATTGCCTGGATTGTGGCGCTGGCGGTACTGGCCTTGCTGCCGGTGCTGCCTGAGCCGATCGGCACGCCGTTCCACGTCGAGCTCGGCACCAAGGTGCTGATCATGGCGATCTTCGCCGTCAGCCTGCAATTGCTGGTGGGCTACACCGGCCTGGTCAGCCTGGGTCATGCCGCCTACTTCGGCGCGGCCGCCTATGCCGTCGCCATGCTGACGCCGCGCTACGAAGCGGGCAACGGCTGGCTGCTGCTCCTGGCGGCGATAGGCTGCGCGGCGCTGCTGGCGCTGTTGATCGGCTTCCTGGTCATGCGCACGCGCGGCATCTACTTCATCATGGTCACGCTGGCCTTCGGGCAGCTGGTGTACTTCGTATTCCACGACGTGGAGGCTTTCGGCGGCAGCGACGGCACCTACATCTACAACAAGCCGGCGTTCGCGGTGGCCGGCCGCGGTCTGGTCGACCTCGACCAATCCTCGCAGTTCTACTGGTTCACGCTGGCGGGGCTGGTGCTGACATTGGCCGTCCTGGGGCTGGTGCTCCGCTCTCGGCTGGGGCACGCGCTCGTGGGCATCAAGCACAATGAGCCGCGCATGCGGGCCGCGGGCTACAACACTTTCGCCTATAAACTGGCGAGCTTCGTCATCGGAGGCGCGCTGGCCGGGCTCGCCGGCTTCCTCTATGCCACCCAGCACGGCTACGTCAACCCTGAGCTCGTGTCCTGGCACCAGTCGGGCAACGCGCTCCTGATGATCATCCTGGGCGGGCTCGGCAGCCTGGCGGGCGCGGTCGTGGGCGCCTTTGCGTTCGTGTTGCTGGCCGAATGGTTCCAGGATCTGACCAAGCACTGGCAGTTGCTGATGGGCGGATTCATCATCCTGGCCGTCGCCTGGATGCCGCAGGGCCTGGCCGGCGGTTTCGCACGCCTGCGCATGCCGCATCGCGGCCGCCCGCGGCCGCTGGCGACGCCCGCTACGGCCGCCCCGGCCGATACCTCTCCCAACCCTTCCCCGGCCACGGAACAGACGACATGACGGCAGTGCTCCAAGCCCAGGGCCTGAGCCGCCACTTCGGCGCGCTCAAGGCCATCGACAACGTATCGCTGTCGCTCGCCCCCGACCGCATCCATGCCGTGATCGGCACCAACGGCGCGGGCAAGTCGACCCTCATCCACCTGCTGTCCGGCGAGCTGCCGCCCACGGCCGGCCAAGTCCGCCTGCACGGCCGCGACATCACCGCCTGGTCGCAGCCCCGCCGCGCCCAGGCCGGCATAGGACGCAGCTACCAGCGCAACACGATCTTCCTGCCGCTGACGGTGCGCGAGAACTGCCGGCTGGCCGCGCAGGCGCGGACACAGCGCCCCTGGCAATTCTGGCAGTCGGCGCAGGACTGCCGCGCCAGTTGCGAACGCGCCGACGAGGTGATGGAGCGGGCCGGGCTGACCGCGGTGGCGGGCAAGACCGCCGCCAGCCTGTCGCACGGCCAGAAGCGGCAGCTGGAGGTGGCGATGTGCCTGGCCACCTCGCCCACGGTACTGCTGCTGGACGAACCGCTGGCCGGCATGGGAGCGGAGGAATCCGAACGCATGCTGGAATTGCTGCGGCGGCTGCGGCAAGGCCACGCCATCCTGCTGGTCGAGCACGACATGGACGCGGTGTTCGCGGTGGCGGACGACATCACCGTGATGGTCAACGGCAGCCCTATCGCCAGCGGACTGCCGGCGGAGGTGCGCAGCAACCCGGACGTCCAGGAAGCCTACCTGGGCTCGGCCCACTGACCCCTTCGCCCGGAGAAAAGGAATACAGATGGAAGCGCTCATCGACGCCAGCCAGGTCCATGCCTGGTATGGCAGCAGCCACATCCTGCACGGTGTGGATTTCCGCCTGGGCCGCGGGGAGACCGTCGGCCTCCTGGGCCGCAACGGCATGGGGAAATCCACGCTGATCCGCACCCTGCTCGGCCACGTCAAGCAACGCGACGGACGCATCTCGATAGGCGGCCGCGACCTGTCGCGCGGCAAGCCCTACGAGGCGGCCAAGGCCGGCGTCGCCTACGTGCCCGAGGGCCGGGGCATCTTCCCCAACCTGACCGTGAAGGAAAACCTCGTCATGGCGGCGCGCCGCGGCGTCGACGGCCAGGCGGACTGGACGCTGGACCGGGTTCTCGCCACTTTCCCCAGGCTGACCGAGCGCCTGGGCAACCTGGGCTGGCAGCTCTCGGGCGGCGAACAGCAGATGCTGTCCATCGGCCGCGCGCTGATGACCAACCCGAGCGCCATCATCCTGGACGAGGCAACCGAAGGGCTGGCCCCGCTGATCGTGGCCGAGATCTGGCGGGTGATCGGCGACATCCGGCGCAGCGGCCTCGCGACCCTGGTGGTAGACCGCAACTACCGGATGGTCATGGCCAACTCCGACCGGCTGGTGGTGATGGAGAAAGGCCGCATGGTGCTGGAGGGCCGGGCCGAGCACCTGCGGCACGAGCCGGAAGCGCTCAGCCGCTACCTGGGGGTGTAGGCCCCCCGCTCAGTCGTCCCCGCCGTCCGTCTGTTCCGGCGGGATCTCGAACACCTGCCGCAGATACGCCAGGTACGCCTTGTCTTCGCACATGGTCTTCTCGGGCGTGTCGGACACCTTGGCCACCGGCTGGCCGTTGCACTTGACCATCTTCATGACCACCTGCAGCGGCTGGTAGCTCAGGTCGTTGGTCAGGTTCGTGCCGATGCCGAAGGCCGTGGTGCAGCGGCCCGCGAAATGCTTGGCCAGCTTGATGGCCAGCGGGAAGGTCAGGCCGTCGGAGAACACCAGCGTCTTGGCGCGCGGATCGACCCGGTTCTGCTTGTAGTGTTCGATCAGGCGCTCGCCCCAGCTGAAGGGATCGCCCGAATCGTGGCGTGCGCCGTCGAACAGCTTGCAGAAGTACATGTCGAAGTCGCGCAGGAAGGCGCTCATGCCGTACACGTCGGACAGCGCGATGCCCAGGTCGCCGCGGTATTCGCGCGCCCAGACCTCGAAACCGTAGATCTGCGAATCGCGCAGGCGCGGGCCCAGCCCCTGGCAGGCTTGCAGGTATTCGTGCGCCATGGTGCCCAGCGGCGTGAGGCCGTGCTTCATGGCGAAGTACACGTTGCTGGTGCCGGCGAAATTCTCCCGCATCTGGTCCTTGAGCGTGATGACCACTTCCTCGTGCCAGGCCTTGGAGAAACGCCGGCGGGTGCCGTAGTCGGCGATGTGGAAATCGCGCAGCGCCGGGTCGCCGCGCACCATCTCCACCTTGCTCATCAGGCGCTGCCGCCCTTCGGCATAGGCTGGCACCAGGTGGTTGTTGCGGAAATAGACCTCGTTGATGATGGCGAGCACCGGGATCTCGAACAGGATCGTGTGCAGCCAGGGCCCCTGGACGATGATGTCGAGTTCCCCCGGCGATGCCGACTTGGCGACCGAGATGCAGCGCTTGGGCAGGTGGAACAGCCCGAGGAAGTCGACGAAGTCGCTCTTGATGAAGCGCAGGCTCCCGAGGTAGGCCAGCTCTTCCTCGGTGAAGCGCAGTTCGCACAGGGCTTCGATTTCTTCGCGGATCTCGTCCACATAGGGATGCAAGTCGATTCCCGGCGTGCGGCACTTGTACTTGTATTCGACCTGCGCGGCGGGAAAGTGATGCAGGACGACCTGCATCATGGTGAACTTGTAGAGGTCGGTATCCAGCAAAGACGTGATGATCATGACTGCGGGCCGCTCTGGTTGCCATAGGGAGTGCCGATGTTGCCGCCCGCCATGCCGTAGACGTGTTCGGCGCCGGGAAACGCGCCGGTCTCGACTTCCTGGACGTAGCGGCGGAAAGCCTGCAGCACGGCGTCTCCGCCCGCCGGCGCCCCGACCATGTAGTTCTTGACGAACTTGGCGGGCGTGGCGGTCAGGCCCAGCATATCGTGCATGACCAGCACCTGCCCGGAACAGGCCACCGAGGCGCCGATGCCTATGGTGATGAGCCCCACCGCCTCGCATGCCTGGCGCGCCACGGGATCGGGCACGGCCTCGATCACCATCATCGCGGCGCCGGCCGCCTCGACCGCCTTGGCGTCGGCCACGATGCGCCGGGCTTCGGCGTCCTCCTTGCCCTGCACGCGATAGCCGCCCAGCGCGTGCACGTGGGAAGGCAGCAGGCCGATGTGGCCGCACACCGGGATGCCGCTGCGCACCAGCAGCTCGATGGTGGGCGCGAGCTCGGCGCCGCCTTCGATCTTGACCATCTGCGCGCCCGCCTGCATCAGCGTCACCGCGTTGCGCAGCGCCTGCTGCGGGCTTTCCTGATAGGTGCCGAAGGGCATGTCGGCGAGCAGGAACGGCCGCCGGGTGCCCCGGGCCACGCACGAGACGTGGTAGGCGATATCCTGCAATTGCACCGGCAGCGTGGAGTCCCTCCCTTGCACGAGCATGCCCAGCGTGTCGCCGACCAGGATGCAATCGACCTCTGCGTCCTCCATGACCTTGGCGAAACCGGCGTCGTAACACGTCAGCATGGAAATCTTGCGGCCCGCGGCAAGCTTCTTGCGCAGGGCGTTCAGGGTGGATCGCATCGTACGGTCTCCAGTGATGCCTGTTGTGCGTAACCAGGGAAAATAGCACAAGAGGGGATTTACCCGCGGCCAAGGCCACCCTGCCGGAATGGATAAGCCCGGGCGGCGCCGGCCCCCGCCCATGGCTCCCTTAGGGGTATGCCGGCCGGATTTCGCCAGTCCGGTAAAATGATGGGCTGACCTGAACTTTTATTCCAGCCCGTTCTGGAGCCGCATATGACTCACGTCGTCACCGAGAACTGCATCAAGTGCAAATACACCGATTGCGTTGACGTCTGCCCGGTGGACTGCTTTCGCGAAGGCCCCAACTTCCTGGTGATCGACCCGGACGAGTGCATCGACTGCGCCGTCTGTATCCCTGAATGCCCGGCCAACGCCATCCTGGCCGAGGAAGACGTACCAGCCGAGCAGGTGCACTTCATCCAGCTCAACGCCGAACTTTCGCAAAACTGGCCCAGCATCACGCGTACCAAGCCCCCCCTGCCCGACGCCGACGAGTGGAAGGACAAGGAAGGCAAGCTGGAACTCCTAGAGAGGTAGACCCCCCCCTACGCGCTGACGCGCGCCCCCCAGGGGGCGATGCGGGTGGACCGGCAGAGCCGGATCCACCGCATCCTGGGGTACTACCAGGCTGACAACGTACGGCGTCTTTTCGCCACATCGGTAGAAAGCCGAGGAAAAAACGCCGCCCTTGATCAGCCTGGTAGTACCCCAGGGCACAGCGGATCCGGCTTTGCCGGTCCGCCAGTGCCGCCCCCTGGGGGGCGCGCGTCAGCGCGTAGGGGGGAGCCACATTCATGACCGCTGAAAAATACACCGTCGAAACAGTTACCTGGGTCAAGACCTGGGTGCCGCACAAGCTGTTCTCGTTCCGTACGACGCGCTCGCCGGGCTTTCGTTTCGTGCCGGGGCAGTTCGCGCGGCTGGGGATCGAGCGGCCGGATCCCGCGGCCGAGGATGGCTCCGGGCGGCGCATCGTGTGGCGGGCGTATTCGATCGTGTCGGCACCGTACGATGACTTCCTGGAGTTCTTTTCCATCGTCGTGCCGGAAGGCGAGTTCACCAGCGCGCTGGAGCATTTGCGCGAGGGCGACAAGATCTACGTGGACAAGACCAATTTCGGCTTTCTGACCACGGCCGCATTCCCGGCGGGCAAGGACTTGTGGATGCTGGCCTCGGGCACGGGACTGGCCCCGTTCGTCTCCGTCCTGCAGGACCTGGAGGTCTGGGAAACGTATGACCATCTCATCGTCGTCCACAGCGTACGCACCGCCGAAGAGCTGGTCTACCGGGACACCATCGAGGGACTGCGCGACCACGAGGTATTCGGCGAATTCTGCCGCGAGCAGCCGGGCAAGCTGATCTACCTGCCCTCGATCACCCGTGAAAAGGTGGAAGGCGCGATGAACGGCCGCATCACGACGCTGATCGCCAGCGGCGAACTGGAGCGACGGGCGGGGGTCACGCTGGACCCCGCGCGGTCGCGCGTCATGCTGTGCGGAAACCCCGAGATGGTATCCGACCTGCGCAAGCTGCTGGCCGAACGCGGTTTCGGCACGTCGCGCCGCGGCAAGCCAGGCAATCTGGCGGTCGAAAATTACTGGTAAACGGATACTAGTTTCCTGCCCTCTCCACGGTGTTGCCGAAAGGAGATTGTGCATTGCAATATAATCGGTCCAGCGGCAATAATCGATTGCCCCCTGTGGTCTGGAGCAGAGATGCTGTATCAATTGCATGAATGGCAGCGCGCGCTGCTGACGCCGTTCGCTCACTTTGCCGACGCGACGGCCCAGCTTTTCTCGAACCCCTACAGCCCGCTCGCCTATACGCCGATGTCCCGGCGCCTGGCGGCCGGATACGAGCTGCTGTACCGGCTCGGCAAGGACTACGAGAAACCCGCCTGGGGGCTGGCTTCCACCACCATGGACGGCGTCCAGGCCGTCGTGACCGAACAGATCGCCGCGGCCCGGCCCTTCTGTAATCTCGTGCATTTCGTGCGCACTCCCGTGGAGGCGCGCAAGCACGCCAGGCGCAAGCCGGACCCCACGGTGCTGCTGGTGGCGCCGCTGTCGGGCCACCACGCGACGCTGCTGCGCGACACGGTCCGGGCACTGCTGCCCGAACACGACGTGTACGTCACGGACTGGATCGACGCGCGCATGGTGCCGGACTCGGCGGGGCCGTTCCACCTGGCCGATTACGTGGACTACATCCGGGATTTCATCCGCCAGCTGGGGCCCGAGGTCCACGTCATATCGGTGTGCCAGCCTACGGTACCGGTGCTGGCGGCGGTGTCGCTGATGGCTTCGGAACACGATCCCAAGCTGCCGCGCAGCATGATCATGATGGGCGGCCCCATCGATCCGCGCAAATCGCCCACCCAGGTGAACAACCTGGCCACCACCAAGCCATATTCCTGGTTCGAGAACAACCTCATCCATCGCGTGCCGCCCCGCTTCCCTGGCGCCGGCCGCAAGGTATACCCGGGCTTTCTGCAGCATGCGGGCTTCGTCAGCATGAATCCCGACCGGCACCTGAAGTCCCATTACGACTTCTACCTCGACCTGGTGCGGGGCGACGACGAGGACGCCGAGGCGCATCGCCGCTTCTACGACGAATACAACGCGGTGCTCGACATGCCCGCCGAGTACTACCTCGACACCATACGCATCGTGTTCCAGGAATTCCAGCTGCCGCGTGGCCTCTGGAAGGTGCACGGCAAGCTCGTCAAGCCGGCGGACATCGAGTCCGTGGCGCTTTTCACCATCGAAGGCGAACTCGACGACATCTCGGGATCCGGCCAGACGCAGGCCGCGCAGGACCTGTGCAGCGGCATTCCCGCCGCCCGCAAGCGCCATTTCACCGCTCCGCGCTGCGGCCATTACGGCATTTTCTCGGGCCGGCGCTGGCGCGAGGTCATCTGCCCCCAGATCGCCCAGTTCATCCGCCAGCACAGCGACCCGGCCTGACGAGGACGCGGCGTGGACCTGGTCGATCTGATCGATGCGCAACTGCCGCAGACGCAATGCACCAAATGCGGCTACGACGGCTGCCGGCCGTATGCCCAGGCCGTCGCGCAGGACGAAGCGCCCATCAACCGGTGTCCGCCGGGCGGCGATGAAGGCATCGCCAAACTGGCCGCATTGCTCGGCCGGCCGCGGCTGCCGCTGGACGAAACGCGCGGCCGCCACCAGCCGCTGCAAGTAGCGTGCATCGACGAACAGCACTGCATAGGCTGCACCTTGTGCATCCGCGCCTGTCCCGTGGACGCCATCGTCGGCGCCAACAAGGTCATGCATACCGTCCTGGCGGACCTCTGCACGGGCTGCGACCTGTGCGTGGCGCCCTGCCCCGTGGATTGCATAGCCATGGAACCTGTCGAGCCTGGACGAAGCTGGACCGCGCGAGACGCCGACGCAGCCAGGCTGCGTTATCGTCGGCGGCAGGAACGCCTCGCGCGCGAAAGCCGGGAGGACCAGGAGCGGCTGCGCGCCCGGTCCGAATTGCGCCGGCGCGAACCGGCCGCAGCCGATACGGCAACGCCGCCCCGCAACGCCGCCGACGAAGCTGCCGAGCGCAAGCGTGCCATACTGGAGGCCGCCCTCGCCCGGGCTCGCTCCCGGCGCGCGCATTGACTCTCACCACAACAACGGCACGAGCCGTGTCCGCATGAATTCCGCCAAACGCCACACCATTTTCGAGCGCCTGCACGCCGCCAACCCTTCCCCCAGGACCGAGCTGGAATACGGATCGACCTTCCAACTGCTGATCGCCGTCATCCTGTCCGCCCAGGCCACCGACAAATCGGTCAATCTCGCCACGCGCCGCTTCTTCCCCGAGTACGGCACGCCCGACAAGCTGCTGGCTCTCGGCGAAGAAGGGCTGATCGAGTATGTGCGGACCATCAACCTGTACAAGACGAAAGCCAAGAACGTCATCGCGACCTGTCGCATCCTGCTCGAGCAATACGGCGGCGAGGTGCCGGCCAGCCGCGAAGCGCTGGAAGCGCTGCCGGGCGTCGGCCGCAAGACCGCCAACGTCGTCCTCAACACGGCTTTCCGACAGGTCGCGATGGCGGTCGACACGCATATTTTCCGCGTGGCCAATCGCACCCGCATCGCCCCGGGCAAGACGGTGCGCGAGGTCGAGGACCGCCTGCTCAAGGTGGTGCCCAAGGAATTCCTGCTGGACGCGCATCACTGGCTGATCCTGCATGGACGCTACATCTGCGTCGCGCGCAAGCCCAAGTGCCCGCAATGCGGCATCGCCGACCTGTGCGAGTACAAGGACAAGACGCCCCCCGAGTGAAGCCGCCCCGGCGCCAGCTCGGGCATGCGGCTTGCGGCCTCCGGCTTGAACGGGTCGTCACCGGGCGTGACAATCCCCTTACCGAGCTACTCGCAAAGGAGCATGCAATGGCCAACAGTACCGTGCTGGGCACCACCGAGAGCCAGCCCGACGACAGCAGCAAACATGGCAAGCTCGGGCCCAGCGACACGTCGGATTCGGGAAGCGACCTCGCGGGCCTGCCGGACGACGAGGCCGGCACCGACTCGGGCGGCACCGGCGAACGCGTATCCGTGGATCCCGAGGAAGAAGAACGGACCGGCAGCGATGTGCTGCCGGACGAGGTGGTCGACGAAGAACGCCTGGCGCGTTCCCATCCCGGCGACGACGAGGACGACGCCACTCGCCACCGCTAGGTCCTGCGGAAAGAGGCGGCGGCGGTCCGCCGCCTTCGTGCGGCGCTAAGGCTGCACGGTTTGCCGAGAATTGGGCCTGGGGTGGCTGTCCAGGCCGTCCGACGGACGGGCCTGGACTTTGTCGCTGAGCACCGGCGCCGCGACCGGATCGAAATCCACCCAGTCCCCGTCGCGCCATCTGCCCTGAGCCTTTTCCACGTCCTTGCCGCCGCAATCGCGCAGCACCTGCGCGGCGGCGGCCTCGGAGGCCACGGTGACGTGCACGGCGGTCAGTACCCCCGCGCGCCGCATGCCGGTGCTATGCCCGGCACGGTAGGCGCGGGCCGCGCTGCGGGTGGCGACCAGCGCCCCGCCGAGGGAACCGATGTATGCCCCCACGCCCACGGCGATGACCAGGGCCAGGACCGATCCTGCCGCGTACAGCCACACGACGCTGCCGATGACGGCCCCGATCAGGCCGAGCAGCGCGGCGCCGGCCACGGCCCCGTGCTTGGTCTTGCGCGACCCGGGATCGGCGGCCTGGTCCCCGCCCAGCGGATAGCGATCATGCTGGCCTGCGGGATTGACGAAGAATATCGAGACGTCCTCAGGGGCGAAGCCGGCCGCGAACAGCTGGCGACCGGCGTTCTCGGCCTCGGGAAAGGAATCGAAACGGGCGGCGACGATGAGCGACACGGCAGTCTCCTTGGTTGAGGAACGCGGAAACTGCAGCATGTAGCGTGCCGGGGGTCACTCCTCTTCCGGCGGCGTCGGCGGCGGAGGCGGCAGGTCGGGATCGATGGGATCGGGCTCCTGCGCCGGCGGCACGGGCGGATCGCCCACCGGCTGTCGGGGAGGATCGCCCACGGGAGGCGGATCCTTGACCGGCGGATCGGGCGGAACGGTGTGCAAGAGCAGGTCAGGCATAGGGCCTCCGTTGGCAGGGGCGGTCTCAGGAAACCGGCACGTCTTGCACGTCGGCCTCGCGGGCGTCGGTCGCTGCGTAGTCCTCCAACCGGTTGTAGAGCGTCTTCAGACTGATGCCCAGCACCTCGGCGGCGTGCTTCTTGACGCCGCCGCAATGCTGCAGGGTGGCGAAAATCAGTCGCTTGTCGGCTTCAGCAAGCGACATGCCCACGGGAATGGTGACGATGGGCTCGCTTTCCGCCTTGCTGGCCGGAGCGAGCTGTATGGGCGCAGCCACCGTATCGATGAGCCCGCCGTCGGTCATGATGAAGGCGCGGTGCACATAGTTCTTCAGTTCGCGCACGTTACCCGGCCACGCATGCGATGCCATGTCGGCCAGCATCGCCGGGGAGAAGGCCTTGGAGGTCTTGTGGGTTTCATTCAGCTGGTCGAGGAAGCTCTGCGCCAGCAGCTCGACGTCCTTGGCGCGCTCGCGCAGTGGAGGCAGGTGGATGGGGAAGACGTTCAGCCGATGGTAGAGGTCCTCCCGCAGCTTGCCTTCAGCCACCGCCTCCTGCGGATTGCGGTTGGTGGCGGCGATGATGCGGACGTCGCATTCGATTTCCTGGTTGGTCCCCACCCGCATGAAAACGCCCGTTTCGAGCACGCGCAGCAGCTTGACCTGCAGTTCGATCGGCATCTCGGTGATTTCGTCGAGAAACAGCGTCCCGCCGTGCGACCGCTCGAAGTAGCCCTTGTGCTGCCGTTCCGCGCCGGTGAAGCTGCCGCGTTCGTGGCCGAACATCTCGCTTTCGATCAGGTTGGGCGAGATCGCGCCGCAGTTGACCGCCAGGAAGGGCCGCTTGCGGCGCAGGCTGAGGTCGTGCAGCGTCTGGGCGGCGAGCTCCTTGCCGGTGCCGCTCTCGCCGATCAGCAGGACGGTCGCCTCGGTCGGCGCCACCTTGCCGATCTGGTCGTAGAGATCCTGCATGACCGCGGAGCTGCCCAGCATGCGGCCGAAGCGGCCGAACCGCCGCAGTTCCCCCCGTAGCGAACCGATCTCGGCCTTGAGATCGCCGGCCCGCGGGATGCGGTCCAGGATGGCCTTGAGCCGCTGCATGTTGATCGGCTTGATGAGATAGTCCGCCGCGCCCAGCCGGAGCGCGTCGACCGCGCTCTCGACGCTGGCGTGGCCGGTGATGAGGATGACTTCGACCGGGATCGAAGGGTCCAGCTCTTTGAACAGGTCCATGCCGCTGCCGTCCGGCAGCTTGAGGTCGGTCAGGACGACGTCGGGACTCTGGCGCACGATCTGGATGCGGGCCTCCCTGAGGTCGCCCGCCACGGCCGTGGTGAACCCCTCGGCACCGACGATCTCCGCCAGGGCGGCCCGGGTGTTCGGTTCGTCATCCACGATCAGGACATGCGGCATGCGTTGTGGCTCCTCGATAATGCAGGCCATGCCGTACGTCCGTGGCCACGCCCTGTAGGCGCGGCCAAGGCGTCCGCCATGGCCTGAGATCCATGACTACTTGTCGGCGGCGCTGCCGGCGCCGTTATTTTGCCCCGAAGCGGGACCGGTGCGCAGGCCTGTCAGCGCCGCATGGCGAGCAGGCCGATCACCACCCCCACCGCGGCGGCAATGCCCACGGCCCGCCAGGGATTGTCGCGGACATAGGCATCGGTATGGGCGGACGCCTGGCGGTAGGAATCGACGGCACTGCGCTGCGCCTCGTGATACAGCTCGCGCGCACGCTCCAATTCGTCGTGCAGCCGCCGGCGGGCCGCCTCCAGCTCCTGGCTGGTGTAGCCCGCCGTGGTCTTGAGCAGTGCCTCGGCGTCCTCCACCACGCCGCGGACATGGTCGACGGCCCTGTCCTTCCCGCGCAGCCAATCACCCGAATACGAACCCATCTCCGCTCCCGTATCGACGGCCGGGCGCTATCTTCGGAATGCGCCCAGCAACAGCGTCACCACAAAGACGATGACGAAAATATAAAACAGGATTTTCGCGATTTCCGCCGCGCCGGAGGCAATCCCCCCGAAACCGAACAACGCGGCAATCAATGCAATTACGAAGAAAATGGCGGCCCATCGCAACATTGCTTACTCCTTGTATAGAGTGACAGAACGGCAGGCGACGGCGACTCCCCGGCGTCCGATGCGTGGGCCGGGCGCAGTTTTCATACCGTGCACCGAAAACCGCGCAGCCGTTCGCAGCGCGTGCTGGTCTAAGTGCAAGCAATAGGTAAGAATTACATGAAAACTTGTAAATTCCCCTTGGACGGATGGGCGTTGCGACAGCCCGTTACCATGCTTCCGGCCGCCGGGCGCCGCCAGGCCCCCAGGTCTGCTTAGAATGACAGTTCCCGCCCGACGGGGCACTCCCGCCCTCGGCACGCCACCCCTGGAGATCAATGCGGAAGGAACAGGCAATGCGCCCTGACGAAGCCCTGGCGCCGACTCTCGATACCGACACACCGTTCGCTTCCGACGGCGGCGCAGGCCACTCGGCCGAGCCGCCCCGGGTGGAACCGCCACGCGACCACTACGGCCTGCTGTATGGCGCCTCCGCTCCCATGCGCGACCTGTATCAGCAGATCGCAAAGGTCGCACCCACAGCGCTGACCGTGCTCATCATCGGCGAAAGCGGCACCGGCAAGGAACTGGTCGCCCGCACCTTGCACGAGAAAAGTCCGCGCAGCGGCGGCCCGTTCATACCGGTCAACTGCGGCGCCATCCCGGCCACCCTCATCGAGGGCGAGCTGTTCGGCCACGAGAAAGGCAGCTTCACCGGTGCGGTACAGCAACATGCCGGGTACTTCGAGCGCGCGGCGGGCGGGACGATCTTCCTGGACGAGATCACGGAGATGGCGCCCGACATGCAGATCAAGCTGCTGCGCGTGCTCGAAACCGCCAGCTTCCATCGCGTCGGCGGCACAGAGCAGATCTCCACCGACGTCCGGGTGATCGCCGCCACCAACCGTGATCCCCAGGTGGCCGTGCAGGAAGGGCGATTCCGCGAAGACCTGCTCTACCGCCTGGCGGTATTTCCGCTGCGCGTGCCGCCGCTGCGCGAACGCACCTCGGACATCGAGCTGCTGGCGCGCCGCTTCCTCGAACAGCTCAACGCCGCCGAGAAAAGCCGCAAGCGCTTTGCCAAGGGCACGCTGGACGACCTGCGGCAGCATCACTGGCCGGGCAACGTGCGAGAACTGAAGAACGCCGTCCATCGGGCCTTCATCCTCGCCGACGAGGAAGTCGAGGTGCAGAACCCCGAACCCGCGCCGCGCAACCGGCGCGTGGTGCGCCGCGAAGGCAGCCTCGAGCTGGCCGTGGGCATCCCGCTGCCGGACGCCCAGCGCGAGCTCATCCTCGCCACGCTCGCCCATTTCGGCGGCGACAAGCGGCAGACCGCCAGCACGCTGGGCATCAGCCTCAAGACGCTCTACAACCGGCTCGATACCTACAAGCACGGCAACGGCGAAACCTGACCGGCCGCCGCGCCGCTACAGCCAGCGCTCCAGCAGGCGGGACAGGAACTCCTTGAAGCGCGTGGAGATCGGCCGCCGTTTCCACTGCTCGTAGTCGACCGGCTCGGAGGCGCGGCGGTCGGCATCGAACAGCGCTTCCATCTGGGTTCCGAATTCTGCTCCGAGGATCACCGCGTTGATCTCGTGATTCAAGGTGAAGCTGCGCCAATCGAGGTTGCTGGATCCCGCCGTGGACCAGACACCGTCCACGACGGCGGTCTTGGCGTGCAGCAGCGCATCCTTGCGCTCGTAGATTTTCACGCCGGCCTTGAGCAGCTCTTCGTAATGCGAACGGCCGGCATGCAGCACGATCGAGAAGTCGCTGAAACCCGGCAACAGCAGCACCACGTCCACGCCGCGCCGGGCTGCTTCGCACAAGGCGGCGATGAAGGCGGGGTCCGGCACGAAATAAGCCATGGTGATATGGATGGACCGCTGCGAACTGTTGATCGCGGAGAGCAGTGTCAGGTAGATCGCGTGGTTATCGTCCGCACCCGGTTTGTTGACGAGGATGCGCACGACGTGCGGGCCGCGGCGCGGCTGCTGGGGCAGGAAGTCGATGTCGCCCAGCGCGGGGCCGCCCTGGCTGCGCCACCCCTCGAGAAAGACGCGCTCCACGTCGGGCACGGCAGGCCCGCGTATGCTGATGTGCGTGTCGCGCCAAGGCGCGTTCTTCTTGTCGGCGGCCGCGCTGCGGGAGGAACCGCCGACCGGCCGCGAAGCGTAGACGTCGCTCAGATTGATGCCTCCGACGAAGGCGACCTCGCCGTCGACCACCAGTATCTTCCGGTGGCTACGCTCGTTGATGGACCAGGTGCCGCGACTCTTGAGCGGATTGACCGGATTGAAGAAGACCACCTGGATGCCGGCCTGCCGCATGCGCTCGAACAGGTCCGGCGGGACGGACAGCGTGCCGATGTCGTCGACCATGACGGCAACCGCCACCCCTTGGGTCCGCTTGGAGATCAGCAACTCCGCGATCCGGTTGCCGATCTCGTCGTCTTCGAAGATGTAGCTCTCCAGGTGGATGAACCGCCTGGCGGCGCCGATGGCGGCTTCCATGGCCCGGTAGGTGCTGGGGCCGTCGGCGAAAAGCTGCACCTGGTTGCCCGCCACGAGCGGCGCATCGGCCACCGCCTCTTCCACCTGGAGATGGCGTGCAAGAAAGTCCCCGGCATTGCCGGCGGCATCCAGGCGCTCGATGATGCGCCGGCTCTCGCGATACGTCAGCCACCCGGCATCGGTGGAAATGCGCACATTCTGTCTCGGGGGGACGCCCCCGTCTACGTCCGGCAACGGGCTTGCGCACTGGCACAGCAGGACGGCGCACAGCGCGTACAGGATGACGCGAAAGAATTTTCTCATTCTGTTACGACACCCAAGGTTCTGTCGATGATGGACTCTGGCCTGGCGAAGTCCGCACCGGTAAAACTTACCGAACCGGCAAGAGCTGCACGCTATTTTCCATGGTCTCGCCCCGGCTGCCTACGGTTTCCAGATTGGCACGAAGCTTGCAAGGTTAAGGATCGCGACACCTCAATGGCCAGGCCCCCGCCTGGCCCAAGCATGGGAGACGGCATTGGTACAAGCCACGTACGACATGCGAGTACGTCAGCAATTGTCCTTGACGCCAAGACTCCAGCAGTCGGTCAAGCTATTGCAGATGTCCGCACTCGAATTCACGCAAGAGCTGCAGCAAGCCATCGCAAACAACCCTTTCCTGGAAGAGGATGACCAGGACCCCGCCGTCAAAGCCGAGGAATCGGTGCTGCCGGTCGATCGAAATGCCGGCGAGGCGGTGCAGGCGGAAGGATCGGAAACCCGAGATCCCGAACCGCCGCCTTTCGATCCGGAACCGTACGCCGGATCCTATCCCACCAGCCGCGTCCGCGACGATGACGGCGACGACCGCCCGGACATCGGGCAATGGACCCACAGTTCCGTAGGCCTGCACGACTACCTCCACCAGCAACTATGCGGCTATCGGCTTGGCGAGCGCGATCGCCTGCTGGCCGAGATCATCATCGAGGCGCTGGACGAAGACGGCTATCTGCGCCAGGACCTCGATGAACTGGCCACCACGCTGGCGGTGACTCCCCCTCCCACCAAGGACGAATGGATGGTTGCGCTGACGCTGGTCCAGCACCTGGATGCGCCGGGACTGGCGGCCCGCAGCCTTGGCGAATGCCTGCGGCTGCAATTGGAAGCGTACGACGCGGACACGCCGGGCCGGGCCCTGGCCATCGCCATCTCGGACCAGTACCTCGACCTCATGGCGCGGCGCGAGACCGCGGAACTGCGCCGCAAGCTGGGATGCAACGAGGAAGAGCTCGCGGTGGCCTGCCGCCTGATACGCAGCCTGACTCCCCGGCCCGGCCTGGCGTTCGCCGAACCCGAGAGCGACCACATCGTGCCGGACGTGATCGTCCGCAAGGTCAAGAACAAATGGGTGATCACCACCAATCCCGCGGTCATGCCCAAGGCCCGCCTGCACCAGGCCTACGCCAACTTGTTCCGCAAGGCGCGCTGCGACGACCGCCCGCCGCTGGCCCAGGAGCTGCAAGAGGCACGCTGGCTGATAAGGAACGTGGAGCAGCGCTTTGCCACCATCCAGCGCGTGGCCGAGGCCATCGTGGCCCACCAGCGCACATTCTTCGACTACGGCGAGATCGCGCTCAAGCCGCTGGTGCTGCGCAAGGTGGCCGAGGAACTCGACCTGCACGAGTCGACCGTCTCGCGCGCCACCAACAACAAGTACATGGCCACGCCGCGAGGCGTATTCGAGTTCAAGCATTTCTTCTCGCGCGAGCTCGCGACCGACACGGGAGGCCGCTGTTCGGCCGCGGCGGTACGGGCGCTGATCCGCGACATGATCGCCGCCGAGAACCGCCGCGACCCGCTTTCCGACGTGGCCTTGACCCGCATGCTGGCCGAGCAGGGCGTGGTCGTGGCGCGGCGCACGGTCACCAAGTACCGGGACCTGATGAAAGTGCCGCCGGCGGAATTGCGCAAACATCCCTGAGCCATTAAAACGGTGACATCGGGGCACGTGGCCTCTTGCGGATTCCGCCGATGCGAATCACAAAACTGCTCGCGGCCGTTGCCGGCCTCATCGTCCTTCTGGTCGTTGCCGCCCTCTTGACCGACTGGCGTTTCCTGCGCGGGCCGGTCGAGAGGCTGGCCACCGAAAGACTGGGCCGGCCGGTCGCCCTGGACGACTTCCGGATGCGGCTACGGCCCGTCACCCGCATCCGGCTCCACGGGCTGCAGGTCGCCAATCTTCCGCAGGCCCAACCGGCGCAGATGATCGAGGCCGAGACGGTCGAGGTCCATATCCGGCTGCTGCCGCTGCTCAAGCGGGCCATCGTGCTCGACCTGCTGTCGGTGGATGGCGGACAGGCCCATCTCGCTCGGGACGCCTCGGGCGCCAACAACTGGACGCTGCCGCAAAAGGAGGACTCGGGCCCTCCCCCAGATGTCGCGCTGCGCGCTCTCTCCTTCAACCGCCTGGTGGTGGACTACGACGACCGAGCGCTAGGCGTGACCGCGCACCTGCGGGCCGACAGCGAGGCGCCCCCGGCTTCCGGACCGGCTTACGGCATGAAGCTGGACTTCAACGGCAAATACCACGGCGGCGCGTTCGGCGGCGTGGCGCGTACCGGCGGCATCATGACCCTGCGCGACTCGGGCACGCCGTTTCCGTTCTTCATCGACGCCAAGGGGGGGCCGACCCGCATCCGCGCCGAGGGCCAGGTAGGCGACCTCTTCGGCGATGCGCAAGTGGACGTGGCGCTGGACATCGCCGGGCCGACGCTCTCCACGCTCTATCCGTACATCAACCTGCCGCTCCCCACCACCCCTCCCTATCGCATCAAGGGCCGCCTCAAGCGAGCGGGAACGACTTTCGACCTCACCGGCATGCAAGGCAGCATCGGCACCACCGACATCGCGGGCGACGCCCACTACGAGATGCGCCCGGACAAGCCGCTGCTGCGCGCCAAGCTCAAGAGCCGCGTGCTCGACATGAAGGACCTCGGTCCCCTGATCGGCGTGCGCGACGAGGCGCCGGCCCGCGAGGCCGCGAAGGCGCCCGCCGCGGCCGACCGGCGCGTCCTTCCCGATGCCGAGTTCCGGCTCGAGCGCCTCAACGCGATCGATGCCGACGTCGCCCTGGACGCGGGCGACGTGCGCGTGCGCGGCCCCTGGGCGTTCGACGATTTTTCTGCCCACCTCATCCTCAAGGATGGCGTGCTCAAGCTGGCTCCGCTGAATTTCGGCTATGCCGGCGGCGATCTGCGCTCGGACATCACGCTGGACGCACGCCAGTCCGTGATCCGCACCGACGCCCGCATCGCCGTGCGTCGGGCGCGGCTGAACCGGCTCTTCCCCGACGTCGAGCTGATGAAGAAAAGCGAAGGAACGCTGGGCGCCGACGTCAAGCTCAAGACCACCGGCAATTCCGTAAGGGCGATGCTGGCGCACGCCGACGGGACCTTGGGGCTGGCGGTGACCGGTGGAGAAATATCGAACCTGCTGGTCGAGGCCATCGGCCTGGACGCGGGCCAGGCGCTCGGCTTCCTCATCGGCGGCGACAAGACGACCCGGTTGCGTTGCGCGGTCTCCACCTTCGCGGTGAAGGACGGCGTGGCGACCGCGCAAGGCCTCGTCATCGATACCGACGATACCCGGATCGACGGCAGCGGCACGATCGACTTCGGCAGCGAGCGCCTGAACCTGCGCTTCGAGCCCCAGCCCAAGGACAAAAGCATACTGGCGGCGCGCTCGCCCATCGACATCGGCGGTACGCTGGCCGATCCGGATTTCAAGATCGACAAGGCGGCCCTCTTCACGCGGGCCGGCGCATCCATCGCGCTGGGCTTCATCAACCCGCTGGCGGCGCTGATCCCGCTGATCGAGACCGGCCCGGGTACCGACGCCGACTGCCAGGGCCTGCTGTCGAATCTGCGCGATGCGAGCCGCAACGCCGGCGCGCCGGCCAAGGGCGGCAAGTCGCGGTAGCGCGCGCCCGGACGCTCAGCGCTCGTCGGGCGGCACGGTCTTCTGCCGCTTGCCGCCGCTGGCCCGCAGGTCGGTATCCTCCTGTCCCGATTGCACGTCTTCGTAGGCCTGCTCGATCACCTCGCGAGGAGGGCTCTCCTGGCTGTCGTGCGACTCGTCGTGCTCGTGAGGAAGCCGTGGCTCGGTCCTCCCGATCTCGTCCTGCGCCCGGGTTTGCTCGGGCTTGCGTTTGGTTGAATCGGCCATGCGGTTCTCCTTAGCGCGCCAACCTCAGCCCGGCGTACTGCCAGCGCGAGGCCGGCGCGAAAAAGTTGCGGTAGGTGGCGCGCAGGTGGCTGCGCGGCGTGGCGCACGAGCCGCCCCGAAGCACCATCTGGTTGATCATGAACTTGCCGTTGTATTCGCCCACCGCGCCGGCGGCGGGGCGGAATCCCGGGTAGGGTAGATAGGCGCTCTGCGTCCACTCCCAGACGCCGCCCAAGAACGCGGCCTTGCCCGCGCGCAGCCGCTGCGGATGGAGGAAACCTGCCTCGGCGAAATCGCCATCCCGTCCGCCCTCTTCCTCCAGGGCCAGCAGCGCCGCCCGTTCCCATTCCTGTTCGGTCGGCAAGCGGGCGCCGGCCCAGCGGGCATACGCGTCCGCCTCGTAGTAGCTCAGATGACACACGGGCTCGGCCTCGTCGACCGGACGAAGACCGGAGGTGGTATAGCAATGCCAGCCGCCGTCCTGCCGCATCCAATACAAGGGCATCTCCCACCCATGGCGGCAACGGGCATCCCAGCCGTCGGACAGCCATAGCTCGGGCCGCCGATAACCTCCGTCGTCGACGAAGGCCAGATACTCGCCGTTGGAAACCGGCCTTTGCGCCAGTTCGAACGCTTCGATCCAGACGCGATGACGCGGCGATTCGTTGTCGAACGCAAAGCCCGCGCCGTCGTGCCCGATTTCCGCCAGCCCGGCTTCATAGCGGCGGAACGCGGCCGGCCCGGGGGCGCCGCCCGGCACGCCGCCCGCCACCGGGCGCCAGGCGGGCAGCAGGGGGTTGTGCCAGAAGTGATGCTTGAGATCCGTGGCGATCAGTTCCTGGTGCTGCTGTTCGTGCTGCAGGCCCAGCTCGATCAGGTCGAGCGCCCCGGCCGGCGGGGCGGCTTCGTCCATCCATGTCAGCAGCCGCTCCAGCACCGATTGTTGGTAGGCCAGGACGCGCTCCAGCGATGGGCGGGACAGCAGCCCGCGCTGGCCGCGCGGGTGGCGCTCGCCCACCCCGACGTAGTAGGAGTTGAACAGCTCGCGAAAGGCCGGATCGAAGGGCCGGTACTCGCGCTGCCTCGGTTCGAGCACGAAGGTTTCGAAGAACCATGCGACATGCCCGATGTGCCACTTGACCGGACTCGCCTCGGGCATGGATTGCAGCATGCAGTCCTCGGCGGACAGTCCGGCCAGCAGCGCCAGCGTGGCCTCGCGTACGGAGGCCACGCGCCGCGCCAGCAGGTCCTGGGTGGATGCTCCGTCGCGTGCGTTCATCGCTGGGCCAGGAACACGCCGAACCACGAACGCGGGTCGGTCCACATGTTGCGCACCGAGAATCCGGCAGCGGCCAGCATGCCGTCGAACTGCTCGGGCGTGTACTTGTACGAATGCTCGGTCACGATGGCTTCGCCGGACTCGAACAGGCGGCCGGATGCGCCCCACTGCACCCATTGCCGCTTCTGCGCGCGCAGCCGCATCTCGATCCGGCCATGGACGTCGTCGAAAACGGCCTCGTGGGCGAATTCCGCCGGCTGGAAATCGCTGCCCAGCACGCGGTTGCAGACACGCAGCACATTGCGATTGAAAGCGGCTGTCACACCCAGGTCGTCCGCATAGGCGCGTTCCATCGTCCGGCGGTCCTTGCGCAGATCCGCGCTGATCAGGAGGCTGCCCCGCGGGCCGGCCTCCCGGCATATCGCGGCCATGAATTCGATCGCCCGTTCCGGCGAGAAATTGCCGATCGACGAACCCGGATAGAAAAACACCGGCGGGTTGGCCTGCGGGTCGTCGAGGCTGCCGTGAAGATCGAAGTCACCGGAGAAATCGGCCTCCACGGGGACGCACGAGATCTGGGGGAACTGCCGGCCCAGCGCAGCCACTTCGCGGCGTATCCAGTCGGCGGCGATGTCCACGCCCAGATAGCGGTAGGCATCGACGTGCCCGAGCCAGGCGCGGGACTTCGCGCAGTCCCCGCATCCCAGGTCCACCCATTGGATGCGGGACGGCAGCGCGCGGGCGATGGTGGCCCGATGGGCTTCGAAGATCGCCCGTTCGGTGCGCGTGGGATAGTACTCCTCCAGTTCGCAGATGGCGTTGAACAGCACACAGCCCTGTGCGTCATAGAGAAACTTCGGATCGATGCAAGCCCGTTCGGCCTGCAGTCCGGCGGCCAGCTCCGCCGCCCGGTTGTCGATCGGGACGCCATCGTGGCGGCGCTCCCGCGCCGCGGCGCCCTCCATCGAAAAAGCGCTGTTCGTCCCGGCCATCCTCTGGGGAGGACCTCGGCGTATCGTCGTCAATATCGGCTCCTAGGACAGCGGAAACCATTCCGCCTCGAGCGCCCAGCAAGTCCGGTGCCCGGTTTCTGACCACACGTATCTATACGCCTGCGGCAAGGCATCGACAAGAAAGGATGTAACGCTTGCCTACGGCCTTCGTGCGTCGGAGCGCGAGGCATTTGCACGGAAACCGAAACAAACTATGGCGGCGAGCCCCGTTTTTCCCGGCAAGCGCACCTCATAAGCTGGCGTCTGCCCTGGCGGACCATCCGGGTTCGCCGCGATTCTCAAGGAGTTCTCATGAACATCGCCATCATCGGCGCCACCGGCAATGTAGGCAGCCGCCTCGTCGACGAAGCTCTCTCGCGAGGCCACCGGGTCACCGCCATCGCCCGCCATGCCTCGTCGCTTGCCGCCCGGCCCGGACTCGTCACGCGGAACATCGACCTCGCGGATGGCGCCGCGCTCGCCGCGGCGCTGCGGGGCCACGATGCGGTCCTCAGCGGCGTACGCTTCCAACCGGTACCGCTGGATGCCGTCGTCGCGCCGGTCAAGCAGGCCGGCGTAAGCCGCCTGCTGGTCGTCGGCGGGGCGGGCAGCCTGGAAGTCGCGCCCGGCGCGGCCCTCGTCGACACCCCCGATTTCCCGCCCGAGTACAAGGCCGAAGCGCAGGCCGGCCGCGCCTGGCTGGATGGACTGCGCCGGGAGAAGGACCTGGAATGGACGTTCCTGTCGCCGTCGGCGCTGTTCGTGCCCGGCGAACGCACGGGCAAGTTCCGCCTGGGTGGCGACGCGCTGCTTACGGCGGCCGACGGCCGCAGCTGGATATCGATGGAAGACTTCGCCATCGCCATGCTGGATGAAGTGGAGAATCCCTCGCACGTGCGGCAGCGCTTCACCGTGGGGTACTGAACCGGCGTCGCGACCGGGCAACGGCCGCCGGCGGGCGCCGGCGGGCGCCCGTGGGCGGCGTTACATGTAGCCACGACTGCAACAGACAGAACAAACCGCTGACGGGCGCGGCCCCATACAGTCGAACTACCGCAGTATCGGAGAATGTGTATGAAACGGCTGGCAATGGCGGGACTGCTTGGCACGGCCCTGATCGCCATCAGCGCGACGGCCCACGCCCGGGTCAGCGTCTCTATCGGCATCGGCGTGCCGGGATTCGTGTACGGCCCGCCGCCCGTCTATATCGCCCCCGCGCCGGTGTATGTCGCTCCTCCCCCCGTCATGGTGGTGCCGGGGCCGATCGAATACGTTCCCTACGACCCGTATTGGCGCGAGCGGCGCTGGCGGGAAGAGCGCTGGCGTGAATACCGGCGCTGGGACCACGACCGGCACTATCACGACAGGCATTACCACCGGCGCCGCGACTAACGGCGAAACGGCCCCCTCGGGGGCCGTTTTCTTTGCGCGGACGGCGCGTATATCGCCGCAAATTGACGCAGATCATTGTATCCATGCATGAGCACTGATAACTTAGTGTCGATCACACGTCACCATGCCGGGAGTACGCCCCCTGTCCACGCCCGCCTCCCCGCCTCCCGCCGATCCGCTCCGGCCAAAGTCCGGCGATTGGCTGCAACTGGCCGGTTCGCTCCTGTGGCTGGCCCAGGCCGGCATATTGGCCGCCGCCGTGGAGCGCATGGCCGCGGCCCCTGGCGATGTGACGAGCGGCGTCCTGGCCACCGCGGGTTTCCTCGGCGTGGGCCTGTGCCGATCGGGCCTGGAAGCCTGGGGCACGCGCCTGAGCTTTCGAGCGGCCCGCGCTCGCATCGGGGCATACCGTGCCGGGGCGATCGCCGCCCTGGCCACCGGGTCGCCGCTCGACAAGCGGCGGCCCGCCGCCGGCCATGCCGCCAGCGTGGTGGCTGAACAGGCCGACGCCGCGCTGCCTTATCTGGCGCGCTATCCAGCCGTGCAGTTGAAGGTCGCCATCGTCCCCATCGCCATCCTGGCGGCCGTCGTTCCGCTGTCGTGGATAGCCGGATTGGTCCTGCTGGTTTCGGCCCCCCTCATCCCGATCTTCATGGCGCTGGTAGGCTGGCGCGCCCAGCGCGCGAGTCAGGCGCACCTGGCCGAGATGGGCTCGCTCAACGCTTTCCTGCTCGATCGCCTGCGGGGCCTGGCCACGCTGCGCGCGCTCGGCGCCGTCGAGACCACCACCCGCCGGCTCGCAAACGTCGCGCAAACACTGCGTACGCGTACCATGGCGGTACTTCGTATCGCCTTCCTGTCTTCGGCGGTGCTGGAGCTGTTCGCCGCCATCGGGGTAGCCATGGTCGCCGTCTATGTGGGGTTCCACCTGCTGGGCCAGTTGCCGTTCGGCACGTGGGGCGACGCGCTGACGCTGGGCCAAGGGCTCTTCGTGCTGTTGCTGGCGCCCAGTTTCTTCGACCCCTTGCGCGAGCTTTCGGCGGTCTGGCACGACCGCGCCTCGGGCCGCGCGGCGCTGGACGCGCTGCGGACGCTATCCGCAGCGCCCGTCAAGCTGGTGGGCGCGGCCTCGCCGCTCCCGCGCGACGGCGGAACCCCGCTGCGCCCTGCCCCGGCCGTCGAGATGGCTGGCGTGACGTTCGACCATCCCGCCTCCGGCCAGCCGCTTTTCCGGGCGCTGGATCTGCACGTGGCACCAGGCGAACGGGTGGCCGTAATCGGTCCTAGCGGGTCCGGCAAATCCACCCTGCTCGCACTCGTGGCGGGCCTGCTGCCCGCCCGTTCCGGCCGCATCGCGGTAGGCGGCACGGCGCTCGACGATAGGACCGCGCCGGCGCTGCGCTCGCGCATGGCGTGGATAGGACAACGGCCGCACGTCTTCGCCGGCACGCTGCGCTTCAATGTCGGCCTGGGCCGCTCCGCGGTGGACGCGGGTGCCATCGACGCTGCGCTGGCGGCCGCCACCTTGGAAGGGTTGACCGGCGCGGCGGCCGGCCGCCCGCTCGGGGAGTCGGGGGCCGGCCTGTCGGGCGGGGAATGCCTGCGCCTGGCGATCGCGCGGGCAGCCGCCGACAAAACCTGCGATCTCTGGCTGGCCGACGAGCCCACCGCCCACCTGGACGCCGCTACCGCGCGTGAACTGACGCGGCGGCTGCTGGCGCAAGCGGCGGGCAAGACCTTGATCGTCGCGACCCACGACCCCGAGCTGGCTGCCCGCATGGACCGGGTGATCGACCTGACCGAGCCGGCGCGGGACGAGCGGCCTCTGGTCCGGGAGCAACGGGCATGAAAGGAAGCCATCGCGACCGCGCCGCGGCGCTGGCCGTGCTGCGGCTGTTCTTCGCCCGCCGGGGCCGCCTGCTGACGGGAGGCGCGGCGCTGGCGGCATTGACCGTGATCGCCGGCATGGCCTTGATGGGGCTGTCGGGCTGGTTCATCACCGCTACCGCTCTCGCCGGCCTCGCCGCCGGCACCGCCCTGGCCTTCGACGTCTTCACGCCGGGCGCCGGCATCCGGCTGCTGGCCTTGATCCGGACCGCCGCCCGCTACGGCGAGCGGGTGGTCACCCACGATGCCGCGCTGGCGGTCGTGGCCGCCCTGCGCCCCCGCCTGTTCGCAGGCTGGGCTCGTCCGGATGCGGCCCGCAAGCTGCTGGCGCGCCCGGCTCGCCTGCTGTTCAGGTTGACCGCCGATGCCGATGCACTCGACGGGCTGTATCTGCGGCTGCTGGTTCCGGCGGGCGCCGCCTGTGCGACGATCGCCGTGACGGGAATCGCGCTCGGTGCGATCAGCCTGCCGCTGGGGCTGGGCGTCGCGGCCTGGCTGCTGGCGGCGGGCGTTGCCGCCGGGGCATGGACGGCACGGCGCAGCCGCCGCGCCTCCCGCAAGCGGGTGCACGCCATCGAAGTCCTGCGCGCCGAGACGATCGACCTGGTCTCCGGACAGGCCGAACTCCTGATGGCGGGCCGCCTGGGCGCGCAATGCGAGGCCCTCGCCCGCACGGAAAGCCGGCTCGCCCGGGCGGACGACGCGATCAACCGCGCCGACGCCGAGGGCGCGTTCCTGCAATCGGCCGCGGCCGGAATCGCCATGGCCGCCACGCTGGCCGGCTGCGTCCTGCTGGTCGCCGCCGGCACGATCGGCGCCCCGGGGGCGGCGCTGGCGCTGCTGCTGGTGCTCGCGAGCGCAGAGCCGATGGCGCCGCTGCGCCGGGGAGCGCTGGAGCTGGCCCGTATCATGATCGCCGTCCGGCGGCTGGCGCCGCGGCTGGAGAGCCGGCCCGAGCCGGCCCCTGCGGCCGACGGCGACGACATCCGGCTGCGGGAGGTCACCCTGCGCCACGGCACGCCGGACGCGGCAGTCCCCCCCGTGCTGGACCGGGTATCGCTAACGATACGCGCAGGCGAACGGGTAGCGCTCATCGGCCCCAGCGGAGCCGGCAAATCGACGCTGCTGGCGCTCATCGCGGGAGAACGCGCGCCGACCGCTGGCCGGATCGCGGCGCCGCCCGCCTGCCTGCTGACACAGCGCACGGAACTCTTCCAGGACAGCGTGCGCGACAACCTGCGCCTGGCCTGTCCGGACGCCGACGACGAGGCCTTGTGGGCAGCGCTGCGCGCCGCGGGGCTGGCCCAGGCCATCGCCGCGCTGCCCACAGGCCTCGATACCCTCCTTGGCGAGAACGGGCTCGGCCTGTCCGGCGGACAGGCGAGACGGCTGGCGCTCGCGCGGCTGTTCCTGCGCCCCACGCGGCTCTGGCTGCTGGACGAGCCCAGCGAGGGCCTGGACGCGGCGACCGCGCGCGATGTGCTCGCGCGGCTGGCCGAACAGGCGCGCGACCGCACCGTGGTCGTCGCCACCCACATCCGGCGGGAGGCCGCGCTGGCGGACCGCCTCATCGTATTAAGCGGCGCAACCGTGGTCGGCGACCTGCCGCGCGGCACGCCCGCCTTCGACTATCAACTCCATACCCTGCGCCCGGACTGAGGAGGAATCGGCCACCATGGACCTCGACATCGTTTCGCTATCGCGCCTGCAGTTCGCGTTGACGGCGCTCTATCACTTCCTCTTCGTCCCGCTCACTCTCGGGCTGTCCGTGGTCATCGCCATCATGGAGACGGTGTACGTGATGACGGGCCGCAAGATCTGGCGCCAGATGACCAAATTCTGGGGCACGCTGTTCGGCATCAATTTCGTGCTCGGCGTCGCCACGGGCCTGGTCATGGAATTCCAGTTCGGCATGAACTGGAGCTACTACAGCCACTACGTCGGCGACATCTTCGGCGCGCCGCTCGCCCTGGAAGGGTTGATGGCGTTCTTCCTGGAGGCCACCTTCGTCGGGCTGTTCTTCTTCGGCTGGAACAAACTCTCGCGCGTCGGCCACCTGGTGGCGACCTGGTGCGTGGCGCTGGGTTCGAACTTCTCCGCGCTGTGGATACTGATCGCCAACGGCTGGATGCAGAATCCCGTCGGCTCGGCCTTCAACCCCGAAACCATGCGGATGGAAATCACCGACTTCTTCGCGGTGCTGACCAATCCCGTGGCGCAGGCCAAGTTCGTCCACACCGTGTCCGCGGGCTATGTCACCGCCTCGGTGTTCGTGCTCGGCGTTTCAGCCTGGTACCTGCTCAAGGGCCGCCACATCGACGTCGCCAAGCGGTCGATGACGGTGGCCGCCTCGTTCGGCCTCGCCTCGGCGCTGTCGGTGGTAGTCCTGGGCGACGAAAGCGGCTATCTGTCGACCGAGCACCAGAAGATGAAACTCGCCGCGATCGAGGGGATGTGGGAGACCGAGCCGGCGCCCGCGCCGTTCACCATCGTCGGCATCCCGGACCAGAAAGCGCGCGAAACCCACTACGCCGTGCGCATCCCGGCGGTCATGGGCCTGATCGGCACGCGCTCGCTCACCACCGAGATCCCCGGCATCGACACGCTGGTGGAACATGCCAAGGAGCGGATACGCAGCGGCATCGTGGCTTTCGACGCCCTGCAACGCATACGGGCGTCGGGCAGCTCCACAGCCGTCGCCGCGGCCGACCGCGACGCCCTCGAGGAGCACGGCCGCGACCTCGGCTACGCGCTGCTGCTCAAGCGCTACGTGGACGACCCGCGCCAGGCGACGCCGCAGCAGATCGACCAGGCGGCCGAGGATACCGTCCCCATGGTCCTGCCGCTGTTCTGGGCGTTCCGCATCATGGTCGCGCTGGGCTTCTTCTTCATCCTCTTGATGGCGACGTTCTTCGTGCTGTCCGCGCGGCGCCGGCTCGATGCCCATCGCTGGCTGCTCAAGGTCGCGGTCTATTCCATCCCGCTGCCCTGGATCGCCGCGGAGCTGGGCTGGTTCGTGGCCGAATTCGGCCGGCAGCCTTGGATCATCGAAGGCGTGCTGCCCACCGCGGCCGCGGTTTCCGATCTCGGGGCCGGCACGGTGCTACTCACGATTCTCGGCTTCACCGCGCTCTACACGGTGCTCTTCATCGTCGAAATGGGCCTCATGCTGCGCGCCATCCGCAAGGGCGTCGAACCGGACCCGGACCCGGAAGTCCGGCTCGTGGCGCCGCACCTGTCCCAACGCCTTACCGCCCAGGAGTAAGCCATGATTCTGCATACCCTCATCGATTACGACGTACTGCGGATGATCTGGTGGGCCTTGCTGGCCATCCTGCTGATCGCCTTCGCGCTGACGGACGGCTTCGACCTGGGCACCGGCATGCTGTTGCCGTTCGTCGGCCGCACCGACATCGAACGCCGGGTGGTGATCAACACCATCGGTCCCGTATGGGAAGGCAACCAGGTGTGGCTGATCCTGGGTGGCGGCGCGATCTTCGCGGCCTGGCCGCCGTTGTACGCGGTGTCGTTCTCGGGCTTCTACCTGGCGATGTTCGCCATCTTGTTCGCGCTGATCCTGCGGCCGGTAGGGTTCAAGTACCGCAGCAAGCGCGAAAGCGTCCGCTGGCGCGCGTCCTGGGACTGGGCGCTGTTCATCGGCGGCCTGGTGCCGTCGCTGATCTTCGGCGTGGCGGTGGGCAACGTGCTGCTGGGCGTGCCGTTCCGCCTCGACAGCGACCTGCGCATTTTCTATGACGGCACCTTCTTCGGGCTGCTGTCGCCGTTCGCCCTGCTGTGCGGCCTGGTGTCGGTCGCCATGCTGGCCATGCAGGGCGCGGCCTGGCTGGTGCTCAAGACCCGCGGCACGGTGGCCGACCGGGCCCGCGCGTACGGCAGCGTGGCGGCGCTGGCCACCCTGCTGCTGTTCGCCCTCGGAGGCCTCGCGTTGTGGAACTGGGTCGACGGCTACCGCATCACCAGCGCCATCGATACGGCGGGGCCGTCCAACCCGCTGCGCAAGACGGCCGAAATCGCGGCCGGGGCATGGTTCGGCAACTACAGGAACCACCCCTGGCTCGCGCTGGCGCCCGCGGCGGGTCTGGCGGGCGCGGCGCTGGCCCTGCTCTTCCTGCGCCTGCGCAGCGAGGTGGCGGCATTGCTTGCGAGCTCGCTGTCCATCCTGGGCATCATCGTCACCGTGGGGGTCACCCTATTCCCGTTCCTGCTGCCCTCGTCCATCGACCCTCGCGCCAGCCTCACGCTCTGGGACGCCTCGTCCAGCCACCTGACGCTGTTCATTATGCTGGTCGCCGCCGTCATTTTCGTCCCGCTCATCGTTGCCTATACCTCGTGGGTCTACCGGGTCCTGTGGGGCAAGGTCGACGAAACGTCCGTCAACGATCCCGGCAACCACGCCTATTGAACCTGGGAGGAACGAGCATGTGGTACTTTTCCTGGATATTGGGGCTAGGCCTGGCCGCGGCTTTCGCCGTCCTGAATGCGATGTGGTATGAGCTAATGGAGGAAGGCCCCTCCCTTCGCGCTGGCGCGCGCCCCCCAGGGGGCGGTGCCGGCGGACTGGCGGAGCCAGATCCGCCGCATTCCGGGGTACGGCGCGGCTGACGTCGTGCGGCGTTTTTTTGCCGCCCGGTGGCAGGCGGAAGGTGGCACGCCGTGCGCGGCCAGCCTGGTAGCGCTCCGGGATCATGCGGTAGCGGCTCGGTGCGCTGAGGAGCGGCGAATAGGCAGCTCGAGGAATGGCAGCATGACGACCTGGGACCAACGGTTTTCTCAACCTGGATACAAGTACGGAACGGAGCCCAACCGGTTTCTGGTGGAGCAGGAATCCCGCCTGCCTCCCGGCAGCCGGGTGCTCCTGCCGGGCGACGGCGAAGGACGCAACAGTGTCTGGCTGGCCGAACGGGGCCACCAGGTACTGGCAGTGGACAACTCGCAGGTCGGACTCGACAAGGCGCTGGCGCTGGCATCCACGCGGGGCGTCACCATCACCACCCTCAACGTCGACCTGGCTGCCTGGACGCCGCCCGCGGCTACCTGTTCCGGGGTAGTCCTGATCTACGTCCATCTGCCGGGCGCGATCCGCACCGAGGCTCACCGCCGCCTGGCGCGCTCGCTGGCGCCGGGCGGATGGCTGATCCTGGAATCCTTCCATCCGCGCCAGCTCGGCTACCAGAGCGGCGGGCCGCGCGACGCCGACATGCTGTGCGACCTTGCCGGCGTACGCGCCGATTTCTCCCCGTTGCTCGAAGAAGTCCTCGCCTGGGAGGGCGAGGTCGTGCTGGACGAGGGCGAAGGCCACCGGGGACCGGCCTTCGTCACCCGCTACGTGGGCCGGATGCCCGCGGCGTGACGCCCCGCCGTCCGGCGGACGGCTCGAGCATGGCCGCCATTTATTTTTAGAACAAAAATCATTACTATTTGCCTTTTCCCTAATCAAGAGAACACCGATGGCGACCTCGGCAATGCGCATCTGGGGCTGGCCGCTCGCCCTGGGCGTGCTCACCGCCACCGGCCTCCTCAGCGCGCTCGTCTCCGACACCTGGGGCGACGCCTGGTCCTGGGTCGGCCTTGGCATACCCGTTCTGGCGATGATCTGGTTCGGCCTGCGGCGCCAGCCCGACCGGGCCAGGTTCCACGCGTCGACAAGGAAACGGGCGTGAAATCCGTGGTGCCCGTTGCCGCCCTCCCCGCGCCGGCATGCCTGGCCGGGCCGCGCACCATTTCCATTCCGGCCACCATGGATTGCTGAACCCATGTCCAACGCCCGCTCCCTCAAGACCTGGTCCTGGCTGCACAAGTGGAGCAGCCTCATCTGCACGGTGTTCATGCTGCTGCTGTGCCTGACCGGGCTGCCGTTGATCTTCCACCATGAAATCGGCCACCTGCTGGGCACCGAGGTCGAGGCCCCGGACCTGGCCGACGACGGCGCGCGGGTAAGCCTGGACCGCGTGCTCGAAGTGGCGCATGCGCGCCACCCCGACCGCGTGATCCAGTTCGTCTCGCAGGACGAGGAGGACGACCGCATCTGGTTCGTCACCCTCACGCCCACGCCGGCCCCCACCGACGATTTCCGCTCCGTGGCGGTCGATGCGCGCACCGGCCAGGTGCTCGCCGAGCCCCGCTTCGACCAGGGCTTCATGTACGTCATGCTCAAGCTGCACGTGGACCTGTTCGCGGGCCTGGCGGGCAAGCTGTTCCTGGGCCTCATGGGCTTGCTGCTGCTGGTGGCCATCGTCACCGGGGCGGTGCTGTACGGGCCGTTCACCAAGAAGCTGGAATTCGGCGATGTGCGCCGGCACCGGACGGCACGCGTGAAATGGCTGGACCTGCACAACCTCCTGGGCATCGTCACGCTGGTCTGGGCTTTCGTCGTGGGTGGCACCGGCATGATCAACACCTGGGCCGACCTGCTGATCAAATACTGGCAGTACGACCAGCTCAGCGCGCTGCTGGCGCCCTACCAGGGCCAGCCGATCACCCCGCCGGCAGAGCGGGCCTCGCTGCAGCGCTCGATGGAAACCGCCATGGCGGCGGCGCCCCAGACCCGGTTGTCCTTCATTGCCTTTCCCGGCACGGCTTTCTCCAGCCCCCACCACCACACGTTCTTCCTGGCGGGCAACGAGCCGCTGACTTCCAAGCTGCTGCAGCCGATCCTGGTCGATGCCAAGACCGCCGAAATCACCGCCGCTCCCAAGCTGCCGTGGTACCTGACGGCGCTCCTGGTTTCCCAGCCGCTGCATTTCGGCGACTACGGCGGCATGCCGATGAAGATCCTCTGGGCGCTTCTGGACATCGCCACCATCATCGTGCTGGGCAGCGGGCTTTACCTGTGGCTGAAGCGGCGGCATCCGGCCGCCGCCAAGGCTTCTTCGCGCGCCGGCACACGGCCGGCGGCGGCTTCCATGCCGGCGCCCGCGGGTGTCCCGGTCCAGTCGCCAGCGCGCACGGCCACGAGCCAGCCACCGCAATGATGGCGGGCGGCGCGGCCCCGAACGGCCGCGCCGACTGCAGCCACGGAGGATGAAGGCAGGGCTCTCGCGAATCGCCGGCGATCCGCTATAGTAGCCCCACCCAGCCTGGTTGCCGTGCGTGCATGTCACACCCCGCCCCCTCCACAGACGCCCCCCTGGCGATCTCGCCCGACATCTATTCATTTTCCGACCTGTCCTCGAGGCCGGCTTCCGTGCAGCAGGCGTATGCCCACGTCCGCAACGGCATCCTGTCGGGCCGCTATCCCGAGGGAGCCCGCATCACGGAAAAGGAAGTCGCCGAAGCGCTGGGGCTGTCGCGCACCCCGGTGCGCGAGGGCATCCGGCTGCTGGTGGCCGACGGCTTTCTCGTGCTGCGCCCCAATGCCGGGGCAACTGTGCGGGTCTGGTCCGCGCCCGAGATACGCGAGATCTACGCCGCGCGCATCCTGGTCGAATCGGAGCTGGCGGCCTTGGCCGCCGAGCGCATGGACGCGCGGACGCTCGAAGAATTGCGCGAGATCCAGGACGAAATGGAGTCCCGCGGACCGGACGTGAGCCCGGTCAACCTGGATCGGATCAGCACGCTGAACCGGCGCTTCCATGCCCTGATCTACGATGCGGCCGGCAATTCCCGCCTGCTCGGCATGCGCGCGAAGGCCGTCGAGATCAAGGTCATCCTGGGCACCCGGCGCAGCTATGACCGGGAACGCCTGGCGCGCACGTTCCAGCACCATCGCGAACTCATCGACGCATTCACCGCCCGCGATCCGGCCTGGGCGCGTGCCGTCATGCATTGCCACCTGCGGTCCGCGCAGTTCGCGCTGCTCGAACATCCCCACGCCGCCCAGGATTGACGTGGCGGCGCGCGCCGCGTCAGTAATGCGACAGCAGCCGGCCCAGCCCCTGGATCTTGTCGGGGATGCCGACCTGGCGCAAGGCATGCCAATAAGTGGCGGCATTGATCGCGATCACCGGCTTGTCCAGATAGAGTTCGGCCGCCGCGGCCAGCCTGACCATGGACAGGTTGGTGCCGACCTGCACGATGGCGTCCACGTCGTCGCCGTCGAGTTCGCGTATTGCCGCGCGGCACATCTGATCGGTCGTGTGCGCGATCAGGACCGGACTGGGGCGGCGCAGGCAGATATCGCGCACCACGGTGAAGCCGCAATCCTCGAAGAAGCGCCGCACCTCGGCGTTGGCCACCGGGAAGTACGGCGACAGGAAGGCCAGCCGCTTGACGCCGTAGGCGTGCAGCGCCGCCTCCAGCGCGAACGAGCCGCAGCTAACTTCGACGCCGGCGCGCTCGCGTATGCCGCGCAGGTATTCCTCCGCTCCCTTGCGGCCGTTCCAGAAGGTCACGGCCGACATCCCCATGACCAGGTATTGCATCTCGCAGCTCTTGAGAACCTCCGCCGCGTGCATGGTGTTGGATGAAAACGCTTGGACCAGACGCAGGAAGTCGTCATTGTCGTCCACCTTCATGTCGGGGATCTCGATGCGGCTGTAGTGATTGGTGACCCCGACCGGCCGCATGTCATCGAAATCCGGCTGCACGATGGTATTCGTGGAAGGCCCCAGTACTCCGAATTTCATCCGATAACCCAGGTGGTCCATGTTGGACTCCTCAAGAAATGGCGGCCAGCAGCGCGTCGCGGCCCATCACGTCCGCGTACTTCTGCCGCAGGTCGAACAGGCTGGCCTGGTGCGGACCCAGCGCGCGATCGCCGACGCAGTCCTCCACCACCACGGTCATGAAATCGTGCTGCATCGCGTCGACGGCCGTGGCGCGCACGCAGCCGCTGGTCGTACAGCCCACCACCACGACCGTGTCCACCCCGCGCGCGCGCAGCCAGTCGGCCAGGCTGGTGGCGAAGAACGCGGATGCGCTCTGTTTGCGAACGATGCGCTCTCCCGGCTCGGGCGCGAGCAAGGGAAGGATCTGCGAGCACCCGGCGGCCTCGGTGAAGCGGGTCAGCGCCGGCGCCTTGCGGCAGAACACATTGTGGTCGCTGCCATCATCGGCGAATACCACGCGGCTGTGCGCCACCGGCAGCCCGAGGCGGCGGAAGGCCCGCAACACGGGCAGCGTGCGCTCGGCGGCATCGGCCACGTGCTGGCCGCCCAGCAGCGCGGGGTCGACGAATCCGTTCACGAAGTCGACCAGCACCAGCCCGCAGCGATGCCCCAGGCCCGACCGCTTGCCCAATCCCTGCCGCCGATAGACGTCGATCTCGCTCATGCCTGTCCTCCTTCGTCGAGCATGCGATAGCGGGCATCGAAACGCTCGACCCAGTCGAAGCCCATCAGGCGGGAGAAATCGGCGAACGGATAGCCGGGCCCCATGGGCAGGCGGCCCTCGCCGAGCGCGCCGTACGCGTCGGCGCAGGCCTGCGCCGACGCCAGCAGCGCGACCGTGGGATAGATGACGAGCTTGGCGCCCAGCGCTTCGAGCTCGTCAGGGCTCATGAGCGGCAACCGCGCACCGGCTCCCATGTTGAGCATGAGCGGAACGTCCACGCAGCCAGCGAACGCCCGGATCTCGTCGCGCGATTCCGGCCCCTCGACGAACACTACGTCGGCGCCCGCGCAGGCATAGCGCTCGGCGCGGCGCAACGCCTCGTCCACGCCCAGGTCGGCGCGCGCATCGGTGCGGGCGATGATCACGGTGCCGGCGTCCTCGCGCGTATCCAGCGCCACCTTGATGCGCGCCTCCATCTCGGCGGCCGGCACCACCTTGCGGCCCCGCATGTGGCCGCAGCGCTTGGGATAGACCTGGTCCTCCAGCTGGATGGCTGCGGCGCCCGCCCGCTCGTAGCTCCGGACGGTATGCATGACGTTGATCAGGCCGCCGTAGCCGTTGTCCGCGTCGCAGATCAGCGCGGCCTCGCTGGCCAGCGCCATCTGCCGGACACGGTCCAGCATGTCGGTGCCATTGGCCAGGCCGGCGTCGGGCAAGCCCAGCGCCGCCGCGACCACGCCGTAGCCGCTCATGAACAGCGTCCCGAATCCCGCCTGCTCCGCCAGCCGGACCGAGATCAGGTCATGGACGCCGGGCGCGACGATGGGCCCGGGCGCCGCCAGCGCCGCGCGCAGCCTCTGCCGCCGGACCGACGGCGGGCGCGTCGCATAGCCATTGTTCACGCGATGCTCCCCGCCCGCTCCAGCGCATCGAACATCGACGTCTTGCGGATGTAGGCCAGAGAAGCCTCGGGATCCGCCGCCGTAGCGCGCAGCTCGGCATGGATGCGCGAACGGGCGGACTCGTCGCGCTCTTCGATGAGCTGTTTGTTGCGCGCCGTATTGGCGTTGATGTATTCGATGGCGATCGTGCGCCGCTGGCGCTCGTACTTGTCGAGCAGGCTGTCCGGCGCCCGTCCCGCGATGACTTCGATCAGCTTGGCGGACAGGTTGAAGGCGTCGTGCACGCCGCCGTTCATGCCCATGCCGCCCAGGGGATTGTTGATGTGCGCGGCGTCGCCCGCCAGCATGACGCGTCCCGTTCTGAACCGGCTGGCCACGCGCTGGTGCACCTTGTAGAGCGTGCGATGCACGACCTCGTACACGCCGGCCCGGGGCAGGAGGCCCTGCAGGCGCGCCTCGATGAACTCGTCCGACAGCACGCGCTCGTCCGACTCGTGCTCCGCGGTAGGAAACAGCACGCGCCACAGCGACGGCACTTTCAGCATCACGCACCATTCGTCGGGGTCCGACACATAGTTCACCCAAGACAGATTCTCGAAGTGCGCCTCGAACGGAAAATCGGTGGAAACGACCAGGAAGCGCTCTGGGTAGGTGTAGCCCTCGAACTCGATGCCCAGGCTGCGCCGCACGGTGCTCCACGCGCCGTCGGCTCCGATCAGGTAGTCGCCGCGCACTTCTTCCATGCCTTCCTGCGTGCGGATCCGGATCATGACCGCCCCCTCGTCCTGCCGGGCTTCCTCGACGGCGCAGCCGAAGCGGAGCGTCACGTGAGGATGGTTCCGCAGCTTCCTGACCAGTTCGGCATTGAGCTTCCACTGCTCGCACTGCAGCCGGAACGGATAGCCCGTGCTGCCCGCCAGGCGCGCCAGGTCGAACTCCGCGATCAGTCCCTTGCGCCGGTCGCGCTGCTGGGTCATCCGGGCCTTCAGCCCCGAAGCCACCAGTACGTCCGAGATGCCGTAGGGAGCCAGCATGTCAAGGGTGGGAGGATGGAAGGTCGACGCCCGCAAATCCTCCATGACGTCGCCGTTGCGCTCGAAGACCTCCACGTCCACGCCCGCCTCGGCCAGCACCATCGCGCTGACGAGCCCCACAGGGCCCGCCCCGGCCACCAGAACCTTTGCCTTAGCCATCACTTCCCCGTTTTGTACACAATTCATGCAAATAGTGATACGAACCGGCGTAAAAGTCCAGCCATTGCATTTGCCGCACCAGACTGGCTTCCAATCGCGGAATAGCGCACTTTTCCAGGGAAAATTCGCACCAAACCTGGCACTCGCGTCAACAGAGCCGAAACTTGGCAGGCTGTGCCGAAGTTGCTGGGAAGATTACGGATTAACACTGATTGTGTACAAAACCAGTCATTCCTACCATGAACCCACAGCTGGCTGGCACGCCTCGTGCCTGAGTCGAACCGCTTCCCCACGTTTGAGGAATACGCCCATGCGCACCAAGCTTCTCAAGGCCTGCTGTTTCGTCCTGGCTACCGCGGCCCCCGGGGCCGCCTCCCCGGCCCAAGCCGACGACACCTACCCCTCCCGCCCGATCCGCATGATCATCGGCGGCGCCGCGGGCGGATCTTCCGATGTCTTCGCCCGCGCCATCAGCGAGCACATGAGCACGACGCTGGGCCAGCCCATCGTCATCGAATACAAGCCCGGCGCGGGCACCAACATCGGCACGGAATACGTGGCGCGCGCCAAGCCCGATGGCTACACCATCCTGCTCAACGGCCTTCCCATGGTGGCGAATCTGCACCTCTTCGCCGACCTGTCGTTCAACCCGGCCACCGACCTGGTGCCGATCTCCGGGGTGTCGAAGATGACCAATGTCGTCACCGTCAACGCCTCCGTGCCGGTCAAGACCCTGGCCGAACTCATCGCCGCCGCCAAGAAGGCGCCCGACCGCTTCGTCTACGGATCCCCGGGTGAAGGAACGTCTACCCACATTGCCGGAGAAATGCTGTCGGCGCGCACGGGCGCGCGCTTCACGCACACGCCCTATCGGGGCAACGCCCAGGCCATGACCGACCTGCTCGGAGGCACGTTGCAAATGGGATTCGTCAATACGCCGGTGGCCGCCCCGTTCCTGAAGGAAGGCCGGCTGCGCGCCCTGGCGGTCACGTCCAAGGTCCGCTCGCCGCTCCTGCCCGACGTGCCGACGGTGGCCGAGGCATTGGACATGGCGGACTTCGACTTCAACGGATGGTTCGGGCTCTTCGCCCCCAAGGGGACGCCCGCAGCCGTGGTTGCCAAGCTCGAGCAGGCCACGGCACAGGCCCTGGCCGACCCAAAGGTCAACAAGATCTTCGTAGACGGCGGGGCCGTGGTCATGGAGCCTGGCGCGGCGACCTTCGCGCGCTTTCTCGCGGAGGAACGCCGGCGTATCGACCCGCTGCTGGAGAAACGCGGCAAATAGCCCGGATGCGGAAGCTGCGGGGAAGCCTGTGCTCCCCTCGAGCTCAAGCCATGTTGGCGATGACGGCTTCCCCGAACCCGGAACACGACACCTGGGTCGCCCCCTCCATCTGGCGCGCGAAATCGTAGGTCACGCGCTTGGACAGGATGGTGCGCTCCATGGCCGGCAGGATCAGGTCGGCCGCCTCGTGCCAGCCCATGTGTTGCAGCATCATGCGGCCCGACAGGATTTCGGAACTCGGGTTGACGTAGTCCTTGCCGGCGTACTTGGCGGAGGTGCCATGCGTGGCCTCGAACACGGCAACCGAATCGCTCATGTTGGCGCCCGGGGCGATGCCCGCTCCGCCCACCTGCGCGGCCAGGGCCGAGGAAAGATAGTCGCCGTTCAGGTTGGGCGTGGCGATCACGTCGAACTCCACCGGCCGCAGCAGCATGGTTTGCGAGAACGTGTCGATCAGGCAATCCTTGATGAGGATGTCGCGGCCGGTGCGCGGATTGCGGATGCGGCACGCGGGACCGGCATCGATGGTTTCCGCGGCAAACTCGCGGCGGGCGATCTCGTACCCCCAGTCGCGGAACGCGCCCTCGGTGTACTTCATGATGTTGCCCTTGTGCACGAGGGTGACCGAGCGGCGATCGTGGTCGATGGCGTACTGGATGGCCTTGCGCACCAGGCGCTCGGTCCCTTCGCGCGAAACGGGCTTGATGCCTATGCCAGATGTGGCGGGGAAACGCAGGTGCTTGGCACCGAGCTTTTCTTCCAGCACGGCGATCAGCTCCACGGCCTCGGGCGAGCCCGCGGCGTACTCGATGCCGGCGTAGATGTCCTCGGAGTTCTCGCGGAAGATGACCATGTTGGTCTTCTCGGGCTGCTTCAGCGGCGACGGCACCCCGCGCAGGTACTGGATGGGCCGCAGGCAGACGTACAGATCCAGCGCCTGCCGCATCATGACGTTCAGCGACCGGAATCCGCCTCCGGGCGGGGTGCCGAGCGGCCCCTTGATGGCCACGACGAATTCGCGCAACGCGGCCACGGTCTCTTCCGGCAGCCAGACGCCTTCGCCGTACAGCCCGGTGGCCTTGCGGCCGGCGTAGATCTCCATCCAATGGATGCGGCGGGCATCGCCATAGGCCTTGGCCACGGCCGCGTCGATCACCTTGATCGCGACGGGAGTGATGTCGCGTCCGGTGCCGTCGCCCTCGATATAGGCGACGATGGGCTGGTCGGGCACGTTGAGGGAGAAATCCGCGTTGACGGTGATGCGGCTGCCCTCGGCGGGCACCTGGATATGCTTGTAAGAAGACATGCGGCGTTTCCGAGCAATCATGGATGCGGGCCGGTATTGCGCGCCCGGGATGCCGGGAATTATCCCGTATTCGGCCCGGCATTGCCACGCGGCGGCCGGCAGGAGCAGCGGTACAATGCCAGGATGATGTTCAACCCTACCCGAGACCAGGTCCGCCAGTTTTTCACCGAGACGTGGCGCAAGCACCGCGCGGGCGAAGTGCTGACCCCGCTGGAAGCGACTGCGCTGGACTGGATCCTCGAACACGCCGAATACCACGGCGACCTCGAGAACCCCGACGCCGCGCAAGCCGACTACAGCGTCGAGGCGGGGCGCACCAATCCGTTCCTGCACCTGTCGATGCACCTGGCCATTGCCGAGCAGCTATCGATCGATCATCCGCCCGGCATCCGCGACGCCTACCAGAAACTCGCCCAGCGCAAAGGCGCGCACGAGGCGGCGCACGAGATCATGGAGTGCCTGGGAAGAGTGGTATGGGAAGCCCAGCGGCTGGGTACGCCGCTGGACACAGAAGCCTATATCGAGCTGATCCGCCAACGGTAGAGGGGATCCACCCTGCTGGCCTTCGGCCGCTCCCCCTCAAGGGGAAGGTAAGCCCACCCCCTTGCGGCCTTCGGCCGCTCCCCCTCAAGGGGGCGGCGCTGGCGGACCGGCAAAGCCGGATCCGCGGCGCCCTGGGTCTAGTGCGGCTTTCTCCGTTTGCGGCACTGTTGATGCCGCAGGCAGCAGCGAAGCACAGGTGCCCCAACCCAAGAAACCGGCCCTAGACCCAGGATGCGGTGGATCCGGCTCCGCCGGGCCACCCCAAGGCGTCCCGGCCCCCTCGGAGGGCTGCCGCGCAGAGGTCCACCATTCTGGGTGCGCGAAGCGCGTAGGGGGGCGGGCCTCGTAGAGGGCAACCTACCGCTTCACCGCCAGGTTGCCCGGCAGGCTGGAAAGGTAAGCCGCCACGTCCTCGATATCCTTGTCGGACAACTGGACGGCGAACGCGCCCATGATGGCGTTCTTGCGGATGTTGGCCGAAGGAGCAGCGTTGGACTGGCCCCGGCGATAGGCCCGCAGGGCGTGCGCCAGGTAGTCCGCATGCTGGCCGGCCAGTTGCGGGTAGCTGGGATCGATCGAGGTCTTGGCGTCGGCGCCGTGGCACGAGGCGCAGTTGATGCGGTCGAACACCGCCTTGCCCGCGGCGATGTCGCCGGCGGCATGGGCCGGCAGGACGGCCGACAGGGAAAGCAAGGCAGCGGCAAAGGAAATGCGGTAGCTGTTGGTCATGGTCGGGCGCTCACTTCAAGCTCGAGTAATAGGCGGCCAGATCGGCGATGTCCTGCTCGGACAGGCTCTTGGCGATGCCAACCATGGAGGGATGCGAGCGGGCGCCGCTCGCGTATTCCTTGAGCGCGGCCTCGATGTACTTGGCGTTCTGCCCCGCGATCATGGGGACTTGGTAGACCTCGGGGAAGCTGGCCTTGTAGCCGGGAATGCCATGGCAGCCTATGCACATGGAGTTCTTGTCACGGGCGGCTTCGGCATTGCCGGTGATGGTGGCAGGCTGGGCGGATTGGGCGGCGGCCGAGCCGACGACCGCACAGGCGGCCAGGGCGGCCAGCGCGGGCAGCGCCCGCTTCGTTATGCTCAACTTCATTAGAACGCTCTATCAGAATCAAGAGAAATCCCGATACCGGGCGGCGAAACGACTGAGCGGCAACGCCCGGCCCCCACAGGCCAACGAAGCGTCTCCGTATTTCCATCCGGAAACCGTATTGTTCTACGACTGAAATGCCCGGTTCCCGTCTTATTTAACCGCTAATGATACATCAGGAACCGCCGGGCGCCGCAGCGGTCATCCGCACTCACACAATGCCGCTCCCCGGCCTCACCGGACTTTTCTATACTGGGTGCTTCGCCCCCGGTGGGCGCCAACGCCAGTCCGACCATGCCCCAGCCCGTTCCGCCGTCCGCCGCCCGCTTCGAGGGTACCGACACCTACGTCGCCACCGACGACCTCACCCTTGCCGTCAACGCCGCGCTGACGCTCGAGCGGCCGCTCCTGATCAAGGGCGAGCCCGGCACCGGCAAGACCATGCTGGCCGAGGAAGTCGCCCGGGCGCTGGGGCGGCCGCTGCTGCAGTGGCACATCAAGTCCACCACCAAGGCCCACCAGGGCCTCTACGAGTACGACGCGGTCTCCCGCCTGCGCGATTCGCAGCTGGGCGACGAAAAGGTGCGCGATATCACGAACTACATCGTGCGCGGGGTGCTGTGGCAGGCCTTCGCCTCCCAGGAACCGGTGGTGCTGCTGATCGACGAGATCGACAAGGCCGACATCGAATTCCCCAACGACCTCCTGCGCGAGCTGGACCGCATGGAGTTCCACGTGTACGAGACGCGGGAAACCGTGCGCGCCATCCACCGGCCGCTGGTCATCATCACGTCCAACAACGAAAAGGACCTGCCCGACGCGTTCCTGCGGCGCTGCTTCTTCCACTACATCCGGTTTCCCGAGAAGGAGACCATGGAGCAGATCGTCAAGGTGCACTACCCCGGATTGAAGAAGGAGTTGCTGTCGGCGGCGCTGGACAGCTTCTTCCAGCTGCGCGAGACCCCCGGCCTGAAGAAAAAGCCGTCCACGTCCGAATTGCTGGACTGGCTCAAAGTCCTGCTGGCGGAAGACATTCCCCCGGAAGCCTTGAAAAGCAACGACCGCGAAGCCGCCGTGCCTCCACTGCACGGCGCGCTGCTGAAAAACGAACAAGACGTCCACCTGTTCGAACGCCTGGTCCTCATGGCGAGAAGCGGCAGGCGAGCATGAATCTGCATCGATCCGCCTCTCGTGCCCGACCCAGGGTGCCGCGGATCCGGCTCCGCCGGTCCGCCAGCACCGCCCCCTGGGGGGCGCGCGTAAGCGCGTAGGGGGGACCGGCCATGCTCATTGATTTTTTTTACCATCTGCGCAAACACCAGCTGCCGGTCTCCATCAAGGAGTACCTGACGCTGCTGGAGGCGCTGTCGCGCCGGGTGATCGCGCCGTCGGTGGACGAGTTCTATCTGCTGGCCCGCATGACGCTGATCAAGGACGAGAGCCAGTTCGACCGCTACGACCGGGCATTCGCCAGCTACTACAAGGGCGTCGAGGCCGCCTTCCCTCCCGGCAAGGAGATTCCCGCCGAATGGCTGGTGCAGCGCTTCATGCGCGAGCTCTCGCCCGAGGACAAGGCCGCGATCGAAAAGCTGGGCTGGGACAAGCTGATGCAACTGTTCCGACAGCGGCTGGAAGAACAGAAGGAACGCCACGAGGGCGGCAGCAAGTGGATAGGCACGGGCGGCACCTCGCCTTTCGGCAGCGGGGGCTATCACCCAGAAGGCATACGCATCGGCAACGAAAGCGCCGGCAACCACGGCGCCGTCAAGGCCTGGGACATGCGCAGCTTCCGCGACTACGACGACCAGGTGGAACTGGGCACGCGCAACATCAAGGTGGCCCTGCGGCGGCTGCGCCGCTTCGCCCGCGAGGGCGCCGACCTGGAACTGGACTTGGACGACACGATACGCAGCACGGCCCGCAACGCGGGGCGCCTGGACATCCGCATGGTGCCGGAACGGCACAACACGGTGAAGGTGCTGATGATGCTGGACGTGGGCGGTACGATGGACAGCCACATCCAGCGCATCGAAGAGCTGTTCTCGGCTGCGCGCAGCGAATTCAAGAACCTGGAAGTCTATTACTTCCACAATTGCCTGTACGACTGGGTATGGAAAAGCAACCGCCGGCGCCATGCCGAGCGCACCCATACCTGGGACGTCCTGCGCAAATACAACCCCGACTGGCGCCTGATCTTCGTCGGCGACGCCACCATGAGCCCATACGAGATCCTGCAGCCCGGCGGCTCGGTGGAATACCACAATGAAGAAGCCGGGGCCGTCTGGCTGCAGCGCATGGCCGCCGCCTACCCCCGCTTTGCCTGGCTCAACCCGGAGCCCGAGGGGCTGTGGCCCTACCGGCAATCCACCGATATCATCCGCAGGCTGATGCAGGGACGCATGTATCCGGTCACCCTGGGCGGCCTGGAACAGGCCATGCGCCTGCTGTCCAAGTAGATCCGCGGCCGCGCGGCGGGAACGTTGGCGCGATTCACCACTCCAACTCACTTCTTGAACGGTTCGACTTTCCCTATGCCATCATCGCTTACCGCTTTCCGATCCGGCAGCCTGGGCCGGGCCCTGGCCTGCGTCGCGCTGTCCATGACCGCCTTGCTGCCGCCTTCGGCGCAGGCCGCCCGGGCATCGGACTCCCTGCCCGCGGGCGTACAGAAGGTCACCGCCGTCGAAGGCATCAACGAATACCGCCTTCCCAACGGCCTGCGCATCCTGCTGGCGCCCGACCAGTCCAAGCCCACGACCACGGTCAACATGACCTACCTCGTGGGGTCGCGCCAGGAAAACTACGGCGAAACCGGCATGGCGCACCTGCTCGAGCACATGCTGTTCAAGGGCACGCCCACGATGCGCAACGCGCTGGCCGAATTCTCGCGCCGCGGGCTGCAAGCCAACGGCAGCACCTGGACCGACCGCACCAATTATTTCGCCAGTTTCGCCGCCAACGAGGAGAACCTCGACTGGTACCTGAAGTGGCAGGCCGACGCCATGGTCAATTCACTGATCGCGCGCAAGGACCTGGACTCGGAAATGACCGTGGTGCGCAACGAGATGGAAAGCGGCGAGAACAATCCGTTCCGCGTGCTGATGAGCAAGATGATGGCCTCGGCCTATCAGTGGCACAACTACGGCAAGACGACGATAGGCGCGCGCTCCGACGTGGAGAACGTCGACATCGGCCGCCTGCAGGCTTTCTACCGCACCTACTACCAGCCCGACAACGCCGTGCTGATCGTCTCGGGCCAGTTCGACGAAGCCAAGACCCTGGCGGTCATCGCCCGCACCTTCGGCAAGATACCCAAGCCCAAGCGCACCCTCCCCCGGCTCTACACCGAGGAACCGGTGCAGGACGGCGAGCGCAGCGTCACGCTGCGCCGATCGGGCGGCTCGCCCATGGTCGCCGCCATGTACCATACGCCCCAAGGCGGAGCGGCCGATTCCGCGGCCATGGAAATGCTGGCGAGCATCCTGGGCGACGCGCCCTCGGGCCGGCTGTACAAGGCGCTGGTAGAGACCAAGCTGGCCGCCTCGACCTTCGGCTTCACCTTCGGCATGCGCGACCCCGGCATCGTCATGATGGGCGTCCAGCTGCAGCCCGGCGCCGACGTGGACGCCGCGCGCGCGAAGATGCTCGAGACCATCGAATCCCTCAAGTCTCATCCGGTGACCGAGGAGGAGCTTGAGCGGGCGCGCACCCGCTGGCTCAAGGACTGGGACATGGCCTACAGCGATCCGCAGAAAGTGGGCGTGTCGCTGTCCGAGAGCATCGCCCAGGGCGACTGGAGGCTGTTCTTCCTGACCCGCGACCGCATCCGCGACCTCAAGCTGGCCGACGTGCAGCGCGTGGCGGAGAACTACCTGCTGCAGTCGAACCGCACCCTGGGCACCTATATCCCGACCGATAATCCGCAGCGGGCGCCCGCCCCGCAACCGCTGGACCTGGAGGCCGAGCTCAAGGGCTACAAGGGCGACACTGACTTCGTGCAAGCCGAGGCCTTCGACGCCACGCCGGCCAACATCGACGCGCGTACCCAGCGCAAGACCCTGAACCTGCCCAACGGCCCGGTCAAGCTGGCGCTGTTGCCCAAGTCGACGCGCGGCCGCCTGGTCAACGCGCGGCTGGTGGTGCAATTCGGCGACGCCGAATCGCTGCGCGGCCAGCGCGAGATCGCCAGCGCCGTGGGCGCGCTGCTGGACAACGGCACCGCCACGATGACCCGCCAGCAGATCCAGGACCGCTTCGACGCCCTGCGCGCCGACGTCGGCTTTGCCGCCGGCGGCACCAGCGCCGTGGTGGACATCTCCACCACGCGGGACAATCTTCCCGCCACGCTGGAACTGGTGCTGGACATCCTGCGCAATGCCAGCTTCCCCGAAGACCAACTGGACGAATACCGCCGCCGCGGCCTGGCCTCGGTGGAAAGCGCGCGCCAGGAGCCCACGGCCGTCGCCCAGCTGGCCCTGGCCCGGCACGACAACCCATGGCCGGCCGACGACTTGCGCTACACGCCCAGTTTCGACGAGCAGGAAGCCGCCTACAAGGCGCTGACGCGCGATGCCCTGGTGCAGTTCCACGACCGCTTCTACGGCGCGGGACGCATCCGCCTGGCAGCCGTCGGCGACTTCGACCCGGCCGCCGCCGAGCAGGCGCTGACCAAGGGCCTGGCGGGATGGAAGCAGGCGCCCGCCTACACCCGCGTGCCGGACCCCTACCATGCCGTGCCCGCCCAGCGCTTCGACCTTTCCCTGCCGGACAAGGCCAATGCCTTCTATTTGTCCACCATGCCGGTCAAGCTGCAGGACACCGATCCGGACTACCCGGCGGCGCTGCTCGCCAACTACCTGCTGGGCAGCTCCGAGACCTCGCGCCTGTGGATGCGGGTACGCGAGCGCGAGGGGCTGTCCTACAACGTGCGCAGCCAGTTGTCGGCTTCGGCGTACGAACCCTCGGGGCAATGGAGCATGTACGCCATCTATGCGCCCAGCAACCGGGCACGCCTGGAGGCGGTGATCAAGGAGGAAATCGACCGCGTCCTGCGCGACGGCTTCAGCGAGGAAGAGGTCAAGGACGGGATCGCCTCGCTGATGAACCTGCGGCATCTGGTCCGGGCGCAAGACCGGCGCCTGGTGAACGCGTGGTCGGACTACCTGGACCTGGGCCGCACCTTCGCCTTCGCCGCCGAATCGGACCGTAAACTGCAAGCTCTGACGGCCTCGCAAGTGAACGCTGCGCTGCGCAAGTACTTCAAGCCGGAGGACTTCAGCACGGCGGTGGCGGGAACGTTCAAGTAGGCGCTTGGCCGGGGCTGCCTGGAGGGAGCCCCGGCCGGGCTACAGGACGTCCATGCCCGCGAGCTCGTCGCGCGCGATTTCCACGAAGGCCTCGGCAGCCGGCGACAGGCTGCGGCCGTGTTTGTGCACCAGCGAGAAATCAATAGGCACTCGCGGGCCCACCAGCCGGCAGCGCGTCAGATTCTCGTAGGGCATGCGCGCCGCGAGCGCCGATGCCCACATCGATACTCCCAGCCCGCTGGCCGTCATCCAGAACGCCGAGGACAGGAAATTCACCTCGTGCACCACGTTGAGCGCCACGCCGGCACCTGCCGCGGCCGCTTCCATCCGGCGGCGCATTCCGTAGGCCAGTCCCTGACGCACGGCAATCACCGGCTCCTTGGCCAGTTCGCGCCAACGCACCTGGCGACGGCGCGCCAGCGGGTGGTCCGTTGCGCAGACCAGGCAGAGGTGGTCGCGGAGCAGCAAGCGGGATGCCAGCAGCGGGTCCTCGCGTTCCGGCGTACCGATGCCGAAATCCACGGGCTCCGACGACACCTTGGCCAGGAACTGATCCGGCGCGCAGTCGTCCAGCACCAGCTGAACGCCAGGATAAGCGTCGCGGAACCGCCGCACCACGCCCGGCATCAGGACGCTGCCTACGGTAGCGGTGACGGCTACGTGCACGCGGCCGATGCGACAATCGCCCATGTCTTGCATCCGCGTGCCGAGCCACGCTACGTCGCCCAGTATGCGCTCGGCAGCCGCGATGATCTCCTGGGCCGCCTGGGTCGGCACCAGCGACCGCGAGGTCCGGTCGAACAGCCTCAGGTTCAACGCGGATTCCATCTGCCTGAGCATGGTGCTGACGGCCGACTCCGTCACGGAAAGCCGGCTTGCCGCAGTCGCGAGCTTGCCGAGCCGATAGACGGCGACGAAGGCCCGCAGTTGCCGCAGGGTCAGCTGGGTCTCGATGCTCATTCAGATTTTTCTCAAGTTTCGATCAAAATGTTTTGATTGGCTTCGGCACGGACAGGCGATTCAATGCGCAGAGGGCGCGCGGCGGGAATACTCTACTCCAAGCGCGGCCGCTCTGCCTTGCACGATTGAACACGCTCAGGAATCCATGCAGACCGATATCGCCGCCCTTTCCAGCCCCGCGTCGCGCACCGAAGAATGGCAAATGCGCGTGGATCTGGCCGCCTGCTACCGGCTCCATGCCCACTATGGCTGGACCGATCTCATCTACACGCATATCTCGGCGCGCGTACCGGGCGCCGAAGAGCACTTCCTGCTCAATCCCTTCGGGCTGATGTTCGACGAGGTCTGCGCCTCGAACCTCGTCAAGATCGACATCGACGGCAACATCGTGGAACCCACGCCGCATCCGGTCCATCGCGCCGGGTTCGTCATCCACAGCGCCATCCATGCCGCGCGCCCGGATGCGCGCTGCGTCATCCATGCCCATACCCGGGCTGGCATGGCGGTATCGGCGATGAAGTGCGGACTCCTGCCGCTGACCCAGCACGCCATGCTGTTCCACGGCAAGGTCGCCTACCACGACAGCGAGGGGCTGGCCAACCAGGTCGCCGAACGCGAACGCCTGGCCGCCGATCTCGGCGACAAGCCCGTCATGATCCTGCGCAACCACGGCACGCTGGTGGCCGGCGCAAGCATCGGCCAGGCGTTCGCAATGATGTGGCACCTCGAAATGGCCATGCAGGCCCAGGTGGATGCGCTGGCCAGCGGCCAGGAATTGACTCTTCCCGACTCCGCCCTGGCCGACAAGATCTCCGCGGCCGGCTTCCGTCCGCCCGGCACGGTCCGCTCGGACGGAACCGTCAGTCCCCTGGGCAACCTCGAATGGCCCGCGCTCTTGCGCATGCTGGACCGCAAGGATCCGTCCTATCGCACTTGATTCACCCCATCGCATCCGGCCCGCCACCGGCGCGCGCCGGCCTCACGACAAAAACGCAGCGCGGCAAGAGCCGCGCGCAAGGAGACAGGCATGTTCCATCGTTGCCGCTATCTGTTCGCCGGCCTGGCCGCCGCGCTGGCCCTGGCGGCCGCGCCCGCCCACGCCTATCCCGACAGGCCGATACGCATCATCATTCCGTACGCGCCGGGAGGCGGTGCGGACGGCTTGTCCCGCCTGCTTGCGCAGCGCCTGGAAAAAACCCTGGGCCAGCCCGTGCTGGTCGAATCGCGCTCCGGTGGCAATACCGTGATCGCCGCGCAAGCGGTCGCGCGGGCCGCCCCCGATGGCTACACGCTGTTGATGACGGGCGGTTCGACCATGTCCCTGATCCCGCTCACCAGCAAGCAGGTACCCTACGACGTCCGGGCCGACTTCGCCCCCATCAGCATGCTGTCCAAGGGCCCGTACCTTCTTTGCGTGTCGGCCGAACTCGGCGCCAATACGCTGGACGAGGTGCTCGCCATGGCGCGGGCCAAGCCCGGCGCGCTGTCGTATGCGTCCAATGCCATTGGCGGCTCCGCCCACCTTGGCATGGAACTGCTTGCCCAGCGGGCCGACGTGCGGCTCAACCACGTCCCCTACAAGGGCTTTGCCCCCGCGATCGCCGACGTGGTGTCGGGACGCACGCCGCTGGCCATGCTGGACCAGGCCGCGTTGGGAGGATTCGGCAAGTCGGGCCGCATCAAGGTACTGGCTGCCACGTCGCTGCAACGCTCCAGCATGTATCCGGACGTGCCGACCCTGGCCGAACTGGGCTTCCCCGGCTATGAGCTGGAAACGTGGTTCGCGCTCTACGCCCCGGCGCGCACGCCGAGCGCGATCATCGACAAGCTTGGCGATGAAATCCGGGCGTGGCTGGCGACACCGGAAGCCCGGCAGGCACTGAACTCACTCGGCCAGGAAGCCGCGCCGTCCACCGCCAGCGCGGTACGGGCCCGCATCGAAAGCGAACAGCAGTCCTACGGGCCGCTGATCTCGGCGGCGAAGATCAGCACGGACTGATGCCATGCGGACATCCCCTGCATCCACGGACGATTTCCGGCTGCTCATCGTCAACGCCGATGGCCAATACTATGCGCGGGAACTGACCCGGCGCCTGCCGGATCTCGCGTTCGACTGGATTGGCCCGAACCAGCCGATACCCGATTCGGCTCGGCAGGCCACGGCACTGGCGTGTTTCGCCAGCGCGTTGAACCATGGCTTGCTGCGTGCCTTGCCCCGGTTGCAGTGGCTGCAGGCCCTGTCCTCCGGCGTGGATGGCATCGCGGACCATCCGGACCTGCCGCCGGACGTGGCGTTGACGTCGGCACACGGCATCCACAGCCCGGCCGTCTCGGAAATGGCCTTGACGCTGATGCTCGCCCTGGCGCGCGATCTCCCGTCCATCCTGGCGGACCAACGCGCACGCCGCTGGCAGCGCCGACGCCAGCCGCTGCTGCACGGCAAGACGCTCGCGGTAGTGGGAACGGGCTTGATAGCCAGCGAACTGGCAATCAAGTGCCAGGCGCTGGGCATGCATACGCTGGCGGTATCGGCGAGCCCTCGCCAGGTGGCGGGCTTCGACCGGGTGGACGCCCATGGCACGCTGCGCGACGTGGCTGCGCAAGCGGACTTCCTGGTGCTCCTGGCCCCCCTGACCCAGGCAACGCGGGGATTGGTGGACGCCGCCGTGCTGGCGGCGATGAAACCCGGCGCCTTCCTCATCAACCTGGCGCGCGCGGCGCTATGCGATACCGCCGCGCTCGTGGACGCACTTCGCGGCGACAGGCTGGCAGGCGCCGCGCTGGACGTATTCGAACGCGAGCCCCTGCCTGAAGACGATCCCTTGTGGTCGGTACCCAGGCTGTTGATCACGCCGCACATCGGCGGCGAGTCGGACCGTTATGCCGACCAGGTGCTGCCGCTCATCGCGCACAACGCGCGTGCCTGGGCCAGCGGCGACCGGGCCGGCCTGCGCAACGTGGTTCGGTAAGGCACACCCAATCAGATTCAAATAACCACTAAAAACATGGCCGCCTTGCGGCTTTATGATGATTTCACATAAATAAAAATGGATTTAATGATCTAAAAACGGCGTTGCTCAGGATTTTTTTATTTGTATAATCTGATCAAATAATTCAATTTGATCAGATGAAGAACCAGCATCCCGAAGGTGATCCCCATCTCGGTTTCGTCTATACCGGCTGCCGGACCACGCTCGCCCGCCAGGCCAGAGGCCAAGGAATCGAAGTGTTCGACCTCCTTGCCGATGGCAGCCTGCATCACCGGCACCGCCACCCGACGGCACCGAATCCGTCGTTTCTATGCCTGGATGCCGCGGCCAAGCATCTGTATTGTGCGCATGGCGACGGCGATGCCGTAAGCGCCTTCCGCATCCAGGACAACGGCGCGCTGCTGAACTTGGGGACTTACGCCTGCGGAGGCAACAACCCGGTCCATATCCTGGCCAGCCGCGGCGGCCGATGGCTGCTGGTGGCGAATTTCGCCAGCGGCAACCTGGCATCGCTCCCGATAAAGGCCGACGGCAGCCTGGACGCAGTCGCGCACACATTGCCATTGCCAGGAATGCCGGGCCCGCACCGCAGCCAGCAGACGGGTGCTCATCCCCACCAGCTCGTCTACCACCCCACCGGCGATTGGCTGGCCGTTCCTGACAAGGGAACCGACAGGGTCCATGCCGTCCACCTGGACGAAGCATCGGGGCAATTGACATGGATGCACGGTTCCTCCATTGCCGCCGGCAGCGGTCCTCGCCATCTGGTTTACAGCGGCGACGGCCGTATCGCGTGGATTGCCCTGGAGCTTTCCAGCCAGGTGCTGGCCGCCCGGGTATGCGCCCAGCGTGGCGCCTTCACGCCATTCGAACGGAGCTCCACGCTGCCGTCCCACTACACGGGCGAAAACACGGCATCAGGCATTGCGCTGTCCTCGGATGAAAGCAGGCTGTACGTCTCCAATCGGGGCCACGACAGCATCGCCTGCTTCGTCATCCGCGACGGGCGCTTGTCGCCCGGCGGCTGGCAGGAAACGGGGGGCAGGACGCCGCGGTTCATCACACTCGCTCCCGACCGGCGGGCCCTCTGGGTCGCGAATGAAGGCACCGACACCATCGTGCGTCTGCATGTTGCCCAACCCCCGACCGTACTCGCATCCACAGGCAGTCCCGTCTGCATCGTATTCAAGCCTGGAGTTCCCCATGAATCACATTGACTCGTTGTCCCGCCAAATTCCTATCCGCGCCCTCTACATGCGCGGGGGCACCAGCAAGGGCGTGTTCTTCCTGCCCGCCGACCTCCCCCCCGATCCCTCCACCCGCGACCGCGTCCTGATGCGCGTGGTCGGCAGCCCCGACCCCTACGAGAAGCAGATCGACGGCATGGGCGGCGCCACCTCCAGCACCAGCAAGGTGGTCATCGTGGGCCCCAGCACCCGCCCCGACTGCGACGTCGACTACTGGTTCGGCCAGGTCGCCATCGGCCAGCCCGTCATCGACTGGAGCGGCAACTGCGGCAACCTCAGTGCCGCCGTCGGCCCCTTCGCCATCCACCGCGCACTGGTACGGCCCGATGGCGACGGCATCGCCGTGGTCCGCATCTGGCAGGCCAACCTGGGCAAGCGCATCATCGCCCACGTACCGGTGCGGGGCGGGCAGGTCCAGGAACTGGGCGACTTCGAACTGGACGGCGTGACCTTCCCGGCGGCCGAAGTCCGCCTGGAATTCCTGGATCCGGGCGGTGGCGACGGACCTGAAGACGCGATGTTCCCCACCGGCCGCGCGGCCGACGTGTTGACCATTCCAGGAGTGGGGGAAATCCGTGCGACGCTGGTCAACGCCGGCAACCCCACCGTCTTCGTCGCCGCCTCGTCCCTGGGACTGGCCGGCACGGAATTGCAACCCGATGTGAACAGCCGCGCCGACCTGCTGGCACGGGTCGAGGCCATCCGCGCCCATGCCGCCGTGGCCATGGGGCTGGCGCCCGACGCCGCCCATGCCACCGCGCACCGCCAGCACACGCCCAAGCTCGCCTTCGCCGCCCCGCCCGCGGCCTATACCGCCTCCAGCGGCCGCGCCGTCGCCGCCGGCGACATCGACCTGAACGTGCGCATTTTTTCCATGGGCAAGCTGCACCACGCCATGACCGGTACCGGCGCGGTCGCGATCGCCGCCACCGCCGCCGTGCCCGGCACGGTGCTGGCCGACGTGCTGGGCGGCCCATGCGGCGAACTGCGCTTCGGCCACCCGTCGGGCACGCTGAAGGTGGGCGCCCAGGCACGCAGCCAGGACGGGCGCTGGAGCGTCGCGCGGGTGGCCATGAGCCGCACGGCGCGCCGGCTGATGGACGGCGTGGTGCTGGTGCCGCCATGGAAATGACCCCCATGGCGCGTCGCGCCGCAACCCCATGAGCTTTTTGCCGGAACGGCCGATGGCCGTTCCCCACCGGCGGCCAGTCCGCCTCCTATAACAAAACCAGGAGACATCCATGAAATTCCTCAAACAGACACTGGCGACTCTCGCCATTGCCGCCGTGCCGCTGACCGCCATGAGCGCTCCTGCCAAGGTCATGGCGCCCGGCGGCCCAGGCGGTGGCTATGACGCGGCGGCGCGCGTGCCGTTGCAGGTCATGCAGCAGACCGGCATCTTCACCGACGGTTTCCAGGTCACCAACAAGGGCGGAGCGGGCGGCACCATCGGCCTGGCCGAGTTCGTGCGCACCGGCAAGGGCGACGACAACGCCATCATGTCCATGGGCGCCATCCTGGTCGGCGCCATCATCACCAACAAGTCTCCCGTCACGCTGGACCAGGTCGTGCCGCTGGTGCGCCTCAGCCTGGATACCGGCGCCATCGTGGTGGCCGCCGACTCGCCCATCAAGACCGCTGCCGATGCGCTTCAAGCGTTCAAGTTCAACCCGGGCGGCACAACCATCGCGGGCGGTTCGATCGGCGGGACCGACCACGTCACCGCGGCCTTGCTTGCCAAGGCGGTCGACGTCGCGCCTACCAGGATCAACTATCTCCCCTATGCCAGCGGCGCGGAAGTCGTCACCGCACTGGCCAGCGGGCAAGCCAAGATCGGCATCTCGGGCCTGTCCGAAGTGAAATCCTATGTCAGCCAAGGCCGCCTGCGCATCATCGCGGTGTCTTCCGAGCAGCGCCTGCCGGGTATCGACGCGCCCACGCTCAAGGAAAGCGGCTACGACGTCGTCATCGGCAACTGGCGCGGCATCGTCGGCGCGCCCGGCATGAGCAAGGCCGGCCGCGACATGTGGCTGCAGCGCTATGCCAAGCTGCACGCCTCGCCCGAATGGAAGAAGGCGCTGGCCGACCACGGCTGGGACGACGCCTACCTGGCCGGCGACGACTTCGCCGCCTTCCTGACCAAGGAGAAGGCGCGCCAGGCCGAAGTGCTCAAGGACGTCGGACTGGTCAAATGAGTCACCTGAACGACACGATGACTACCCCCCCAAGGCGCCCCTGGTGGCTGGGCCTGGCCGTCATGGCCATAGGCGCGGTCTGGCTCTATGAAGGCGGCACCCTGCCCCAGATCGGCGGCTATGCCGCGCTGGGCCCGGGCTTCTTCGTCAGCGCCATCGGCGCGGCGCTGATCGTCCTGGGCATCCTGCTGCTGGTGCAGATCGCCCGCGGCGAGAGCTTCTCGCCCCAGGAAGTGGAAAACGCCGAGGCCGATGCCGGCGCCTCCTGGCCGGCCCTGCTGTGGGCCACCGCCGGCGCCGCCTTGCCCCTGCTGACCATGCAGCCGCTCGGCTTTCCCCTGACCGCCATGGGGTCCTTCGCCCTGGTCACCCGGGCCTTCGGCTCGCGGCGCCTGGTGTTCGACTGTGCCATCGGCCTCGCGCTGGGCGTGATCTGCTGGCTCGGCTTCTCCCGGCTGGGCGTCGGCCTGGGCCTGGCCTTTCCTCCGGTGGGGTGGTGATCCATGGATACCTTCAACGCCCTGATGTCCGGCTTCGGCGTCGCGCTGCAGCCGATGAACCTGTTCTGGGCCTTCCTGGGCTCCGTGCTGGGAACCGCCATCGGCGTGCTGCCCGGCATCGGCCCGGCCCTGACCATCGCGCTGCTGCTGCCGGTCACCGTGCAGATCGCCCCCACCGCCGCCTTCATCATGTTCGCCGGCGTCCTGTACGGCGCCATGTACGGCGGCTCCACCACGTCCATCCTGCTCAACGCGCCGGGCGAGAGCGGCTCCATGATGACCGCGCTCGAGGGCAACAAGATGGCCAGGGCCGGACGCGGCGCCGCCGCGCTTGCCACCGCGGCCATCGGCTCCTTCGTGGCCGGCACCATCGCCACGCTGGCCCTGAGCTTCGTGGCGCCGGCCATCGCCGAACTGGCCTTCGTGTTCGGCCCGGCCGACTACTTCGCCTTGATGGTGCTGTCCTTCACCTCCGTCTCGGTGGTGCTGGGCACCTCGCGCGTGCGCGGCTTCATCGCGCTGTTCCTGGGCCTGGCCATGGGCGTGGTGGGCATCGACGGCCAGACCGGGCAGGCCCGGCTGGCCTTCGGTTCGGCCGACCTGCTCGACGGCATCGAACTGACGGTGGTGCTGGTGTCGCTGTTCGCGGTGGGCGAGATCCTGTATGTCGCCAGCCGCTACAGCAAGGCCCCGCCGCGCATCAACCCGCTCGCGGGAGGCACCTGGATGACGCGCCAGGACTGGAAGCGGTCATGGAAACCCTGGGTGCGCGGCACCGCGCTGGGCTTTCCCATCGGCGCGCTGCCCACCGGCGGCACCGAGATCCCGACCTTCCTGTCCTATACGATCGAGCGCAAGCTCTGCAAGCATCCCGAGGAATTCGGCAAGGGCGCCATCGAAGGCGTGGCCGGCCCCGAAGCCGCCAACAACGCCGCGGCCGCCGGCGTGCTGGTGCCGCTGCTGACCCTGGGGCTGCCCACCTCGGCCACGGCGGCGGTGCTGCTGGCCGCGTTCCAGAGCTATGGCCTGCAACCCGGCCCCTTCCTCTTCACCAACAGCGGCGAACTGGTCTGGGGCCTGATCGCCTCGCTGTACATCGGCAACCTGATGCTGCTGGTGCTGAACCTGCCGCTGGTCGGCCTGTGGGTGCGGCTGCTGCTGATTCCCCGGCCCTATCTGTACGCGGGCATCCTGATCTTCGCCATGGTGGGGATCTGGGGCGTGGCGACCTCGTGGACCGACATGGCGCTGATGTTCGGCATCGGCCTGATGGGCTACGTCATGCGGGTCTATGACTTCCCCATCGCGCCGGTCCTGATCGGGCTGATCCTCGGGCCCATGGCGGAAACCCAGTTGCGGCGCGCCCTGGCCGTGGGCGAGGGCAATCCGATGATCCTGGTGTCGACCCCCACCTCGGCCACCCTGCTCGCCCTGGCCGCCGCCGCCCTGGTGCTGCCCCTGCTGCTGCGCCGTCTCAAGCGCGAAGCATGAGTCTGCCGCGCCCCCCCTTAAATCACGCTGAAACCCGCACCATGACCGACCTTCCTCTATTACCGTTGCCCGGCCGCAAGATTCGCTATGTTCCCGTTACGGACATCCCCGGCTTGGACCGCCTGCCTTTCTCTCTGCGCATCCTGCTGGAGAATCTGCTGCGCCAGGCCCGCCAGGGCTCGGATACGCGTGCGGACATCGACATCCTACTCAAACGCGAAACAGGCGGCGGCCTGAGCTTCTATCCCGCACGCGTCTTCGGGCAGGACATCCTCGGGCAGGTCATGCTGGTGGACATGGCCGGCCTGCGCGATGCCGTCGCCGACGCCGGAATGGCGCCAGCCGCCGTCCGGCCCAAAGTACCGGTGGATGTCATCATCGACCATTCGCTGCAAGTGGATCGCTGGGCCAGCGCCGATGCCCGCCAGGTCAACCTCGAGCGCGAGTACGAACGCAATGGCGAGCGCTTCGCGTTCTTGCGCTGGTGCAGCAGCAGCTTCGAGGGCGTGCGCATCGTCCCGCCCGGCAAGGGCATCATGCACCAGCTCCATCTCGAGCATATCGGCCAGGTGGTAAGAACGGAAACCTTGCCGGATGGCGAACTGGCGATTCCCGATACCTGTGTCGGCACCGACAGCCATACCCCTATGGTCAATGGCCTGGGCGTGCTGGGCTGGGGAGTAGGCGGCATCGAGGCCGAAGCGGTCATGGTGGGCAAGCCCGTGTCCCTGGCTTTGCCGGAAGTGGTCGGCATTGAGGTGCGCGGCCGGCTGCGCGAGGGCGTGCTGCCGACCGACCTCGTTCTGACCATCACCCAGAAAATGCGCGAGATCGGCGTAGTCGGCAAGTTCGTGGAGTTTTTCGGCGAAGGACTGGACACCCTTTCTCTGGGGGACCGCGGCATGATCGCGAACATGGCGCCGGAGTATGGCGCTACCGTCGTGTATTTCCCCATCGACCAACGCACTCTCGCCTATCTGCGCATGACGGGCCGCGAAGACGATCAAGTCGCTTTGGTCGAGGCCTATGCCAAGGCCCAAAAACTGTGGCGCGACGCAGATACCCCCGCTCCCGAGTTCGATGCCGTCGTCACGCTGGACCTGGATGCCATCACCCCCTGCCTGGCCGGCCCCCGCAATCCCGAGGATCGCATCGCGCTGGAAGAGGTCAGCCGCGCATTCCGGCAGCACCACCTCGACATTGCCGGCGCGCCCGCCGACGCGGCCCGCCGTGTGCCGGTGCGCGATGCCGGCTTCTCGTTGCATGACGGCGCCGTGGTCATCGCCGCCATCACCAGTTGCACCAACACGGCCAACCCCGTCAACATGATGGCGGCCGGCCTCGTGGCCAGGAAGGCCGTCGCTCTGGGCCTGCGCAGCCAGCCCTGGGTCAAGACCTCCCTTGTACCCGGCAGCCAGGTTACCGCCGCCGTGCTCGAAAAGGCGGGCTTGCAGGACGCCCTGGACAGCCTGGGTTTCCAGGTGGCCGGCTTCGGGTGCACCACTTGCAACGGCGGTTCGGGCCCATTGCCGGAAGCCATTGTAGAGGCCATCGAACACGAGAAGCTGGTCGCCACCGCAGTGCTCTCGGGAAACCGCAACTTTGAAGGCCGCATCCACCCCAACGTACGCGCCGCCTACCTGGGATCACCGGCGCTGGTGGTGGCGTATGCCCTGACCGGCAGCCTGATGCTCGACATCACCCGCGACCCCATCGGTACCGGCAGCGACGGCTCGCCGGTCTATCTACGCGACATCTGGCCGACCGCGGCCGAAATCGCCGAGGCTGTAGACAATGCCTACGAACCGGATCTCTTCCGCGCCAAGTATGCCGACCTGTTCGACGGCGGCCCCGCCTGGGACGCCCTGGCAGGGGAACCCAGCGAACGATTCGCGTGGCACGCGGACAGCACGTATATCCGCCGGCCGCCCTACTTCGACGGGTTGAGCCGCCGCCCGCCTCCTGTCTCGGACATTCTGGGCATGCGGCCGCTGGCCATTCTGGGCGACTCGGTCACCACCGACCACATTTCTCCTTCAGGCGCCATCAGCCTGGGCACGCCGGCGGCGGACTTCCTGCTCGGTCAGGGCGTGCAAAAGGCCGACTTCAACAACTACACCACGCGGCGCGGCAACCATGACGTGGCGGTGCGCGCGACCTTCGCCAACATCCGCCTGCGCAACCGCATCGTGCCAGGCATCGAAGGCGGCCACACGCGTCTGATGCCCGAGGGCACCCAGATGCGCATCTTCGAAGCGGCGCAAGAGTACCTGCGCCGCGGCGTGCCGCTGACCATCATTGCCGGCCGCAACTACGGCTGCGGATCATCACGCGACTGGGCCGCGAAAGGCGTCGCGCTGCTGGGCGTCAAGACCGTGATTGCCGAGAGCTTCGAGCGCATCCATCGCACCAACCTGGTCGGCATGGGTGTCCTGCCGCTGCAATTCGAAGCCGGCACGACGGCCGAATCGCTGGCCCTGGACGGCTCCGAACGCATCGACATCCTCGGCCTGTCCGACGAACTGGGAGTCGGCGCGCGCGTGCGCGCCGTCATCCATCGCGAGACCGGCGGGATGACCACCGTGCCGCTGATCGTCAGGCTGGACACGGCCGAAGACGTCGAGTACTGGCGGCACGGCGGCATTCTGCCCCGGGTCTGGCGTGACTACGTCGGCACGCCCCCGCTGGCCTGATCTCCAGTCCATACCGCATCCCATTCCAAACAGATCGTGAAGGAGACAAACATGAACATCGACACTCGAGGCAGGCGCCAGGCACTGCGCACGCTGACCGGCATGGCGGCCCTGGCCGGGCTCTCCAGCCAGGCGCGAGCCAACGACAGGTATCCCGACAAGGCCATCACGCTCCTGGTTCCCCAGCCGGTCGGCGGCGATGCTGATGCCGTCTGCCGCTTGCTGCAACCCCACTGGCGACAGGCGCTGGGGCAGTCGCTGATCATCGAGAACCGCGCCGGCGCGGCGGGCAACATCGGCACGGCCGCCGGCGCCCGCGCGCCTTCCGACGGCTACACGCTGACCTTCGTCAACCAGAGCACCATGGCCATCAATCCTTTTCTCTACAAGGACCCCGGCTATCGGGTAGCCGAACTGGAGCCGGTCAGCCTGATGACGTCCATCGATCTGATCATCTGCGCCCACCCATCCGTGCCCGCCAATAACCTGGCCGAATTGCTGGAACAGGCTCGGCGCCGACCCGGCGCCTTCACCTACGGAACGGCCGGCAACGGCAGCGCCAATCATCTGGCCGGCGAAATGCTGAAATCCATGGCCGGCGTGAATCTCGTACATGTGCCCTACCGCGGCGGCGGTCCCGCCATGATAGGCGCGCTGGGAGGAGAAATCTCGACCGTCGTGGCGTTCCCCCTCGCGGCCCTGCCGCACATCCGGGCCGGCAAGCTGCGCGCGCTCGCGACCACGGGCAGTACCCGCAGCGCCGCGCTGCCCCAAGTGCCCACCGTGGCTGAAAGCGGCGTGGCCGGCTACGAATTCGTCTCCTGGATGGGCTTGGTAGCGCCCAAGGGCACTGCGCGCGACCGGATCGACATCGTCGACCAGGCCACCCGGCGGGCATTGGCCGAACCGGATGTGCGCCAGCGCTTCGCCGAGGGCATGACCACCGCAGTCGGCAAGGGTCCGGAGGCGTTGCGCGAGCTGATCGCCAAGGAGTCCGAGAAAATGTCCGCGCTGATTTCCCGATTCCATCTCAAGATCGATTGAGGCATCGCCTGCCCGCCGAACCTGGCGAAGCTCCCGGCTACACTAGGGCGCATGGAGAAAACCAAAGATCTGACTGCCGTGCAGGCCCGCGTGGTGCGCGAGATCATGGCGCTGGTGCGCCGGGAAAATCGCGTGGCGGGCGATGCCATGCCCGAGATCTCCCTGGCCCAGGCCATCGGCACATCCCGCAGCCCGGTCCAGGTGGCGCTGCGCCACCTGGCTACCCTGGGCGTCGTCCGACAGGACAGCAACCGCCGCTTCGTCCTGGCGCGCGACGCCAAGGACCTGGATGACGTGGCGGGAACCCTGCTGGCCGAGCCCGACGACCCGCTCTATCACCAGATCGCGCAAGCGAGGCAATCGGGCGAACTACCCAACGAGGTGAACGAGGCTCAGCTCATGCGGATGTTCGGTGTCGCCCGCAGCACCCTGCGCAAGGTCCTCTCGCGCATCGCCAAGGAAGGCTGGGTCGAACAGCGCGTAGGCAGCGGCTGGGAATTCCTGCCCATGATCGACTCGCCCCAGGCCTATGAAGAAAGCTATCTGTTCCGCCAATCCATAGAACCGGCGGCCCTGATGAGCCCCTGGTTCTCGGCCGACCGCACGCAATTGGCCGCTCTGCGGCGCGAACAGCAACTCATCGTCGACGGCGGCTACCAGTCCATGACGGCCATCGAACTATTCGAGGCGAACTGCCGTTTTCACGAAACGCTGGCGCAGTGGTCCGGCAATCGTTTCGCCCTGCAGACCGTGCAGCGCCTGAATCAGTTAAGGCGCCTGGTCGAATACCGCCAGGCCGCGATGCGCCCGGCCCGCCAGACTCAGGCGCGGGAGCATCTGGGCATTCTGGCGGCCATCGAGCAACAGGACTTGATCGAGGCCGCCGGCCTGATGCGCAAGCACCTCGAAGACGCCCGACGGGCGAAAGTCTACGGGCAGAATGTTTTCGCGGCGAATGCCGCGATCAGCTGAAGAACTCCTTCACCCTGTCCGTCCACGACTTGCTCTGTGGAGAATGCTTGTCGCCGCCTTCGCTCAGCGAAGCCTCGAAGTCGCGCAGCATCTGCTTCTGCCTGTCGTTCAGGCGCACCGGGGTCTCGAGCACGACGTGGCAATAGAGGTCGCCCGGATAGCTGGAGCGCACGCCGCGTATGCCCTTGCCTCGCAGGCGGAATACCTTGCCCGACTGCGTGCCTTCCGGAATGCTGATCTCGCCGCGTCCGCCCAGCGTGGGCACCTCCAGCTCGCCGCCGAGCGCGGCGGTGGTGAACGGGATGGTCAACTCGCAATGCAGGTCGTCGCCGTCGCGCTGGAAGATGGGGTGCGGCTTGATGTGGATCTCGACGTAGAGATCGCCCGACGGGCCGCCGTTGACGCCCGGTTCGCCATTGCCGGACGAGCGGATGCGCATGCCGTCGTCGATGCCGGCCGGGATCTTGACCTGCAGGGTCTTGTTGCGGCGGACCTTGCCGACGCCATCGCACGCGGTGCAGGGGTCGGGGATGACTTTGCCCGTGCCGTGGCAGGTCGGGCAGGTCTGCTGCACGCTGAAGAAGCCCTGCTGCATGCGCACGGCGCCGGTGCCGCCGCAGGTGTGGCAGGTCTTGGGATGGGTGCCGGGCTTGGCGCCGGTGCCGTGGCAGGTGTCGCAGTTGTCCCAGCTGGGTACGCGGATTTCGGTGTCGAAGCCGGTGGCGGCCTGCTCCAGCGTGATTTCCATGCTGTATTTCAGGTCGGCGCCGCGGTACATCTGGGCGCCGCGCTGGCGGCCGCCGCCGAAGATCTCGCCGAAGATGTCCCCGAATGCGTCGGCGAAGCCGCCGGCTCCCGCGCCCATGCCTCCGGCCGCCGCGGCATCGACGCCGGCGTGGCCGTAGCGGTCGTAGGCGTCGCGCTTGTCGGATTCGCAGAGGATCTCGTAGGCGTATTTGACCTCTTTGAATTTCTCTTCCGCTTCCTTGGAGTCGGGATTGCGGTCGGGATGGTACTTCATGGCCAGCTTGCGGTAGGCCTTCTTGATTTCTTCCTCGGAGGCGGTGCGGGAGACGCCGAGGATTTCGTACAGGTCGCGTTTGGTGGACATGGTTCTTTCTTTGGTGGCCCGGGAGGGCCGGCAATATCTCTGGTAAATAGCTTCTTGCGCTATTGACGGGTTTGGGTAGGCTCCCTCGGCCTGGCTGCCCCGCAGGGCCGAGGGAGCCTACCCAAACCCTGCACCGGCGCCGGCGAAAAGGCCGCAGGTGCAGTCAAACGAAAAAGCCGAGCGGCCCACATTGTAGGCCGCTCGGCGATGCTGCTTACTTGTCGTCGCGCTTGACTTCCTTGAAGTCGGCATCGACCACGTTGTCGTCGGCCTTGGCGCCGCCGGCGTCGCCGCCTGGCGCCGCACCCGCCGCGCCCGCGGCCTGAGCCTGGGCCTGCATGTCGGCGTACATCTTCTCGCCGAGCTTTTGCGAAGCCTTGGACAGGGCCTCGACCTTGGCGTCGATGGTGGCCTTGTCGCCTTCCTTCAGAACGTCCTCGAGGTCCTTGATGGCGGCCTCGATGGCTTCCTTCTCGGAGGCCTCCAGCTTGTCGCCGTATTCGCCCAGGGACTTGCGCGTGGCATGGACCAGGGCGTCGGCCTGGTTGCGCGACTGCGCCAGCTCAGCGACCCGCTTGTCTTCGTCGGCGTTGGCCTCGGCATCGCGGACCATGCGTTCGACTTCGGCCTCGGTCAGGCCGGAGTTGGCCTTGATCGTGATCTTGTTTTCCTTGCCCGTGCCCTTGTCCTTGGCGGACACGTGCAGGATGCCGTTGGCGTCGATGTCGAACGTGACCTCGATCTGGGGCGTGCCGCGCGGCGCGGGCGGGATGCCTTCGAGGTTGAATTCGCCCAGGGCCTTGTTGCCCGCGGCGATTTCACGCTCGCCCTGGAACACCTTGATGGTCACGGCCGGCTGGTTGTCGTCGGCGGTGGAGAACACCTGCGTGTACTTCGTCGGGATGGTGGTGTTCTTCTTGATCATCTTGGTCATGACGCCGCCCAGGGTCTCGATGCCCAGCGACAAAGGCGTCACGTCCAGCAGCAGCACGTCCTTGCGGTCGCCCGACAGCACGGAGCCCTGGATGGCGGCGCCGGCGGCGACGGCCTCGTCGGGGTTCACGTCCTTGCGCGGATCGCGGCCGAAGAATTCCTTGACCTTCTCCTGCACCTTGGGCATGCGCGTCATGCCGCCGACCAAAATCACGTCGTCGATGTCCGAAACCTTGACGCCGGCATCCTTGATGGCGATGCGGCAGGGCTCGATCGTGCGGTTGATCAGGTCTTCGACCAGCGCTTCCAGCTTGGCGCGGGTGATCTTCAGGTTCAAGTGCTTGGGACCGGAGGCGTCGGCCGTGATGTACGGCAGGTTGACCTCGGTCTGGGTGGCCGACGAAAGCTCGATCTTGGCCTTCTCGGCGGCTTCCTTCAGGCGCTGCAGGGCCAGCACGTCCTTCGACAGGTCCACGCCCTGCTCTTTCTTGAACTCGGCGATGATGTAGTTGATCAGCACCTGGTCGAAGTCCTCGCCGCCCAGGAAGGTGTCGCCGTTGGTGGACAGCACCTCGAACTGCTTCTCGCCGTCGACGTCCGCGATCTCGATGATGGAGATGTCGAACGTGCCGCCGCCCAGGTCATACACCGCGATCTTGCGGTCGCCCTTTTCCGTCTTGTCCAGGCCGAACGCCAGCGCGGCCGCCGTGGGCTCGTTGATGATGCGCTTGACGTCCAGGCCGGCGATGCGGCCGGCGTCCTTGGTGGCCTGGCGCTGGCTGTCGTTGAAGTAGGCCGGTACCGTGATCACGGCTTCGGTCACTTCCTCGCCCAGGTAGTCCTCGGCCGTCTTCTTCATCTTGCGCAGCACTTCGGCCGACACCTGCGGCGGCGCCAGCTTCTTGTCGCGCACCTGCACCCAGGCATCGCCGTTGTCGGCCTTGACGATGGCATAGGGCATCAGGTGGATGTCCTTCTGCACCGCCTCTTCGTCGAACTTGCGGCCGATCAGGCGCTTGACGGCGTACAAGGTGTTCTTGGGGTTGGTGACCGCCTGGCGCTTGGCCGGCGCGCCCACCAGGATCTCGCCGTCTTCCATATAGGCGACGATCGAGGGGGTGGTGCGGGCGCCTTCGGCGTTTTCGATGATTTTGACCTGCGCACCCTCCATGACTGCCACGCAGCTGTTGGTGGTACCCAGGTCGATGCCTATGATTTTGCCCATAATCCTATTCCTGAAAGATCAGAGAACTTTATTGACTAGTAAATAAATAGGTGGAGTTTTCGTTATTTCAATGCCTGCGATAGCGTTATCCAATCGCGGCGCACCGAAGGCCTACTTGGGGCCCGCGACGGTCACCAGTGCCGGACGCAACACGCGATCGACGATCATGTAGCCCTTCTGCAGGGTCTGCAGGACCGTATTGGCCGGCTCGTCCGACGGAACCGACGCGATGGCTTGGTGGTGATGCGGATTGAACTTGTCCCCGGGAACGGGCGCGATCTCGACCAGCTTGTTGCGCTCGAACGCGCCCGTCAGCTGCTTCAAGGTAACGTCCACGCCTTCGCGCAGGGTCTCGAGGGACTGATTTTCCTGGGCCAGCGCGGCCTCCAGGCTATCCTTGACCGGCAGCAGGCTCTCGGCGAACGACTCGATGCCGAACTTCTGCGCCTTCGCCACTTCTTCCTGGGCGCGCCGCCGGACATTGTCCGCCTCGGCCCTGGCCCGCAGCATGGCATCGTAGTTGTCCTTGGCCTCGGCCTGGACCGCGGCCAATTGGGCTTGCAGCGCGGCGATAGGATCCTCCTCGACCGGGGCCTGGGGCTGCTGCTGCGCCGCAGCATCGTTCTCGGTCTGGTCCGGATCCGGAATGGGTTGGTCGCCAGGCTTGTGCTCAGCCGACATTGATGCCTCCATAAAAAACCAAATAAATCAGCGACTTGTTTGAACTCTATGCGCGAGATGGGGATTAAATCCTACTTTTCAAGAGTGAGATATCCCCCCTACGCGCTGACGCTCGCCCCCCAGGGGGCGATGCGGGTAGACCGGCGGAGCCGGATCCACCGCATCCTGGGGTACTACCAGGCTGATCGGGGGCGGCGTTTTTTCGTCGGCTTTCTACCAATGTGGAAAAAGACGCCGTACGCTGTCAGCCTGGTTGTACCCCAGGGCACAGCGGATCCGGCTTTGCCGGTCCGCCAGTGCCGCCCCCTCGGGGGGCGCGCGTCAGCGCGTAGGGGGGGTCTTAAACCTCTCCAGCTGGCGGCGGTCGTGCTTCGTGGGGCGGCCCTTGATATGGGCGGAAGGATCGAGGTTTTGCTTGCGCAGTTCCAGGGCTTCCAGCCTGCGCTTGAGCCCTTGCTGGGTCTCGTCGTAGAGGGTGCGGGCGAAAACCGCGGGGCCGCGCTGAGCGGACAGGGCCCGTACCAGGACCTCCCAGTCCTGCTCGCCCGCCCGGATCTGCAGGATGTCGCCCGGCCGCACGGACCTCGACGGCTTGACGCGTTCGCCCCCCACCTTGACCTGCCCGGCCTCGACCGCGGCCTGGGCCAGCGTACGGGTCTTGTAGAACCGCGCGGCCCAGAGCCATTTATCAATGCGTAACTCTTCCGTCAATCGGCGGCTCCCGGCAGCAATGCGCTTTCGCGCAGATCGGGCCCCTCAGCCGCGGCCGGGCGCCTGCCCCCCGTGCGGGTCGTCCAGCCCTGCATGTGGCGTTCGGCCAGGTCGGCCAAGGCCCGTATCCACGGCGCGAAGTCGTTCAGCGCGGGGATGTACCGGAGCTGCCGGCCGCCGGCCAGCAGGAACGCCTCTTTCCCCTGCACGGCGATTTCTTCCAGTGTCTCGATGCAGTCGGCGACGAAACCCGGGCAGAACACGTCCACGTCGGTCACGCCCGCCTTGGCCAATTCCTTCAACCTCGGTTCAGTATACGGCTGCAGCCATTCGGCGGCCCCGAAACGGCTCTGGAAAGTGACTTCCACTTGCTCGGCGTAAAGACCGAGCTTGCCGGCGAGCAGGCGGCCGGTTTCCTGGCATTGGTCGTAATAGGGATCGCCCTGTGCGATCGACCGCTTGGGCAGGCCATGGAAACTCAGCACCAGCTTCTGGCCCCTGCCGTTGTGCTGCCAGAACTCCAGGATGCGGGCGGCCATCGCTTCGATATAGCCGGGATCGTCGTGAAACTGCCTGACATAGCGGATCTCGGGCGCGTTGCGCAGTTGCGCCAGGCGCTCGCCGACGGCATCGAAGACGGAGGCTGTCGTGCTCGCCGCGTATTGCGGGTACAGCGGCAGCACCAGGATGCGTTCGCATCCCGCGTCGCGCAGCGCGCCGATGCTGTCGGCCATGGAAGGATTGCCATAGCGCATCGCCAGCGCGACTTCCACGCCCAGGCCCCGGCCGGAAAGCTCGCGGGCCAGGCTTTCGCTCTGGCGGCGGCTCCAGGCCAGCAACGGCGAGCCTTCGGGCATCCAGATCGACGCATAGCGCGCCGCGGCCTCCCGCGGCCGCAGGGTCAGAACCAAGCCATACAGGATGGGCAGCCAGACCGCTCGGGGGATCTCGACGACGCGTGGATCCGAGAGGAACTCGGCCAGGTAGCGGCGCACGGCGGCTGGGGTGGGAGCGTCGGGCGTGCCAAGGTTGACCAGCAGCAAGCCGGTGCGGGTGGGATGGTCGGCGGGCGGGGACGGCTCGGGGAGGAAGCGCATGCGAGGGGCGTTTTCCGGCGTATGGGTGGGCGGGAGTCAGTGATGGCTCAATGCGTTCGACAACAGCCGCGCCGTAATGTCGACGATGGGGATGACGCGCTCGTACGACATTCGCGTCGGGCCGATCACCCCCAGCGTACCGACGACCTTGCCGTCCACCCCGTAAGGCGCGGTGATGATGCTGACCTCTTCCATCGGCACCAGTTGCGAATCCCCGCCGATGTAGATCTGGACGCCCTGGGCCCGGCTCGACATGTCGAAGAGCTGCATCAGATCGGTCTTTTTCTCGAACAGCTCGAACATCTTGCGCAGCTTGTCCATGTCGGCGGCCAGGTCCGACACGCCGAGCAGGTTGAGTTCGCCGGAAATCACGACGCCCTCGTCCTCCGTGGCGGCCTCGGCGCTGGCGTCGACCGCCAGTTCCATGAGGCGGGAAATGTCCTCCCGCAGCTGGCTCAGCTCCTTCTGCAGGATCTGCCGGGCATCGTCGAACGACCTCCCGCTGAAATGCTGGTTGAAGAAATTGGCCGCCTCGGTCAGTTCGGCGGCGGAATAGTCGCGCTGGACGGACAGGATGCGATTCTGCACGTCGCCTTCCGGCGTCACGATGATGAGCAGGACGCGCTTGTCGGACAGGCGGATGAATTCGATCTGGCGGAAGGTCTGGCTGCGCTTGGGAGCCATCACCACGCCTGCGAACTGCGTGAGATTGGACAACAGCGACGCCGCAGCCGCGATGACGCGCTGCGGTTCGGCCGAGGGCAGCAGGTTCTGGATATGGGTGGCCTCCGACACTTCGTACGGCTGCACGGTGAGCAGCGAATCGACGAACATGCGGTAGCCGCGTGGAGTAGGAACCCGCCCGGCCGAGGTATGCGGGCTGTGTATGAGGCCGTGCTCCTCGAGGTCAGCCATGACATTGCGGATCGTGGCCGGCGACAGGTCGAAGACCTTGGAGAGTGTGCGCGAGCCGACAGGCTGTCCGTCAGTAATGTAACGCTCGATGAGAGCCTTCAATAACGTACGTGCGCGATCGTCCATGACCATAGTTTACCCGCCCGTGCGCCTAAAGGAATGGCGGTGGATGGTCCCCCCCCCCTCCGCGCTTCGCGCGTCCCCCTCAAGGGGGCGGCACCGGCGGACCGGCAAAGCCGGATCCGCTGTGCCCTGGGGCCTTCCAACCATATAATGGCTGCATGCATTTTCCCATCGTCGCCCTGGTTGGCAAATATCACGACACCGGCATCTCCGCTCCGCTGCGCGCCGTCGCGCAGATGCTGCGCGACGCCGGGCGCGAGGTCGTGTTCGAAAAGGACACCGCCGCCAACATCGGCGTCGATGAATACCCGGCCGCCACCGTCGAGGAGATCGGCCAGCGGGCGTCGCTGGCCATCGTCATGGGCGGCGACGGCACCATGCTGGGGGTGGCGCGCCAACTGGCGCCCTGGGACGTGCCGGTGGTGGGCATCAACCACGGCCGGCTCGGGTTCATCACCGACATCCCGCTCGAGGACGCCTGCACCGCCGTGGCGGGCATGCTGAACGGGGAGTTCGAATCCGAAACCCGTACCCTGCTCGCTTCCAGCGTCATCCGGGGCGAGACCACGCTGGTGTCGGCCCTCGCCCTCAACGACGTGGTGCTGAGCCGCGCGGGCCTGGGGGGCATGCTGGAAGTCACGGTGCAGGTGGATGGCCTGTACATGTCCAAGCAGCGCGCCGACGGCCTCATCATCGCCACGCCCACCGGTTCGACCGCCTACGCGTTGTCGGCCAACGGCCCCATCCTGCATCCGTCGCTGCGGGGCCTGGTGCTGGTTCCCGTGGCGCCGCAGGCGCTGTCGAACCGGCCCATTGCCATCCCGGACGACTGCACCATAGAAATCACCCTCACCCGCTCCCCCGGCGGCCGCGACGAAAGCGCGAGCGTCCACTTCGACATGCAGAGCTGGTCCTCGCTGCAGGAAGGCGACCGTGTCCTGGTGAGACGCGCCGAACATACCATCCGCTTCCTGCATCCGGCCGGATACAGTTATTTTTCCACCCTGCGGCGCAAGCTGCACTGGAACCAGATCTCCGGCACCGCAATCGACTAGCTTCGTCCCCGTCCTCCACCACCGGCTTCATTCGTATGCTGCGCGCCCTGCACATCAGCGATTTCGTGATCGTCGACCACACCGAGGTCGAGTTCGGCCCGGGCTTCACCGTCTTCTCCGGCGAAACGGGCGCCGGCAAGTCGATCCTGATCGACGCCCTGGCCCTCGCCCTGGGTGAACGCGCCGACGCCTCGGTGCTGCGGGAAGGCGCGAACCGGGCCGAGGTCAGCGCGGTGTTCGACGTGCCCGCGACCCTGCACGACTGGCTGGCCGAGCGCGAGCTGGACACCGACAGCCTCGTGCTGCGCCGGGTCATCGACGCCCAGGGGCGCAGCCGGGGCTACATCAACGGTGTGCCGGCCACGCTGACCCAGTTGCGCGAACTGGGCGAGCAGCTGGTCGACATCCATGGCCAGCACGCCCACCAGAGCCTGCTCAAGGCCGATTCCCAGCGCGACATGCTCGACGACCACGGCGACCACGGCGCGATGCGACGCGCGGTGGCCCAGGCCTGGAAGGCGTGGCGCGAGGTCGCGCGCAAGCTCGAGGCCGTCGAGCGCGACGCCGCCTCGCTGCGGCAGGAGCGCGAACGGCTGCAGTGGCAGGCCGACGAACTCGACCGCCTGGCGCTGAAAGAAGGCGAATGGGAACAGTTGCAGACCGAGCACGGCAGGCTGGCCCACGCCCAGTCGCTGATCGACGGCGCGAGCCAGACCATCGCCGCGCTCGAGGAAGACGACGACGCGGCCCACGCGCGCCTGGCCGCGGCGTCGCAGCGCATCGCCCAGCTGGCCTCCCACGATGCCGCGCTGGCGCCGGTCTCCGAGGCCCTGGAATCGGCCCGCATCGCCCTGCAGGAAGCGGTTTCCGACCTGAACAGCTACCTCGCGCGCCTCGAACTCGATCCCCAGCGCCTGGCCGAGGTCGAGGCTCGGCTGCAGGCGGTGTTCGACACCGCCCGCAAGTTCCGGCTGCAGCCCGAGGAACTGGTGGAACGGCACGCCACGCTGCTCGCCCAGCTCGATACGCTGAAGGAAGCCGAGGACGTCGAGGCGCTGCGCGCCAAGGTCGCCGCCGCCAAGGCGGCCTACGACGAAACCGCCGGCAAGCTCAGCCGCGCGCGCCGCAAGGCGGCCGGGTCCCTCGGCAAGGCCGTGAGCCAGGCGATGCAGACGCTGGCCATGAGCGGAGGCCGGTTCGAGGTCGCGGTGGAACCGGCCGAGCCCGGCCCCGGCGGCGCCGATGCCATCGAGTTCCGGGTGGCGGGCCATGCCGGCACCACGCCCCGGCCGCTGGCCAAGGTCGCCTCGGGTGGCGAGCTGGCCCGGATCTCGCTGGCGCTATCGGTGATCGCCAGCCGTGCCGCCCGCGTGCCGACGCTGATCTTCGACGAAGTGGATACCGGCATCGGCGGCGCCGTGGCCGAAGTGGTCGGGCGCTTGCTGCGGGAATTGGGTAGCCTGCACCAGGTCCTGTGCGTGACGCACCTGCCCCAGGTCGCGGCCTGCGGCAATACGCATCTGCGGGTGGACAAGCGCCAGGCGGACGGCGCGGCGGTCTCCACGGTCAGCCTGCTCGACCGGGGCGGCCGGGTGGACGAGATTGCGCGCATGCTGGGCGGCATAGAGATCACCGCCACGACGCGCAAGCATGCGCGCGAGATGATAGGCAACAACTGACGGGCGGGCGCGGCCGCCCGCCACGCTTACTACCTGTTCTTGGCGCAGTTCTGGCAGATGCCGTAGAGCGACAGGGCGTGCCCGGTCAGCACGAAGTCGTGGTCCTTGGCGATTTTCTGCTGGCGCTTTTCGATCTCGGCGTCGAAGAACTCCTCGACCTTGCCGCAATTGGTGCATACGAGGTGGTCGTGGTGATCGCCCTCGTTCAGCTCGAATACCGCCTTGCCGCTGTCGAACTGGCTGCGGACCAGGAGCCCGGCCTGCTCGAACTGCGTCAACACGCGATAAACCGTGGCCAAGCCGATTTCCACGCTTTCGCCGATCAGGGCACGGTATACGTCTTCGGCGCTCATGTGGCGCACTTCAGCCTTGCGGAAGACATCCAGGATCTTCAGCCGGGGAAATGTCGCTTTCAGGCCTATACTTTTGAGTTCGCTTTGATCTGTCATGATGGTCCCTTGGAAAGCGGTTCTGTGTATCGGTTCCTTCCGGACGCCGTAGCCCCAGTGCCGGCCGGCGTGGCAACCGCCGGACCGCCAGCCGCGGAACCCGTTCGCGCCTGCAATTGGCCTGGCGGCGGGCGGCGGCAGTACGGCCCGGCATGGTGGTGCGCGCCTAGCGCCCCTTCCGTCCTGCGACAACCGCCCGAGAAGGTCGGGAAGGCACCGAAAAACCCAGGCACTCCCCGAGAGCTTTATGATAACGGTTTCCCCAATCAAGACGAGTGCGGATCTGTGCCAAACGCTCTGATTTCCTTCATCCACGGCCCCGCGGGCGCTCTGCGCCGGCTTGCGCCGGTCGCGCTGCTGGGCCTGGCCGCATGCAGCACGATCAACAACTACGTGCCCGGCTTCGTCAAGCCCTACCGGGCCGACGTGCAGCAAGGCAACTGGCTGACCCAGGAACAGGTGGAATTGCTGCGCCCGGGCATGACCCGGGAGCAGGTCCGCTTCGCCCTGGGCAGCCCCACGCTGACGAGCATTTTCCACGCCGATCGCTGGGATTACCCCTACCTGTTCACCCCCGGCCATGGCCAGACCGAGGAGCGCCGCTTCACCGTCTACTTCGTCAATGACCGGCTGGACCGCTGGACCGGGGACGAACAGCCCGCCCGCCAGCCGTTCCAGCAGAAGGATACCCGCCGGGCCCTCGGCACCGGCACCCCGGCCACACAGCCGCAAGCCCAGGCCGGCGAGCAGCCGGCAACGCAAGGGTCTGCAGGCACCGCCGCGCAAAACACCCAGGCAGGCGCCGTGAACAACACGCCCCTGACGGTCGACGGCAATGCCGCCCCCACTTCGCTCGACCCCAGCGCGCCGCCGCCTCCGGTCGCCACGCCCGTGGCGCCGCCCGCGGCCGATCCCGCGCCGTCCCAACCCGCCACGAATACCAAGGAATGACCTCGATGCGTATCGCCATTGCCGGGGCCACCGGCCGCATGGGCCACATGTTGATCGAAGCCGTGCTCGCCGCCCCCGACCTGGAACTCGCCGTCGCGCTGGACCGTGCCGGCAGCCCGGCCATCGGCCGCGACGCCGCCGAATTCCTGGGCAAATCCAGCAAGGTCCTGATCACGGACGACCTGGACGCCCTCGCCCAGGCCGACTGCCTGATCGACTTCACGCGGCCCCAGGCCACCCTCGCGCATCTCGAAGCCTGCCAGCGCCATGGCGTCAAGCTGGTCATCGGCACCACCGGCTTCGACGAGGCGGGCAAGGCCGCGATCGAGGCGGCCGCGCGCAAGATCGGCGTCGTGTTCGCGCCGAACATGAGCGTGGGCGTCAACGTCACGCTCAAGCTGCTCGACATCGCCGCCCGCATCCTGAAAGACGATTACGACGTGGAAGTCTTCGAGGTCCATCACAAGCACAAGGTCGACGCCCCCTCGGGGACCGCGTTGAAGATGGGCGAAACCGTGGCCCGGGCCTGGGGCAAGCCGCTCTCCGAGGTCGCCGAATGGGCGCGGCACGGCGACACCGGCGCCCGCAAGCACGGCACGATAGGTTTTTCGTCGGCCCGCGGGGGCGACGTGGTCGGCGACCACACCGTCTTCTTCTGCGGACCCGGCGAACGGATAGAGATCACGCATCGCTCCGCCAGCCGCGTCACCTATGCCGAAGGCAGCCTGCGCGCCGCGCGCTACCTGGCCGACAAGTCCACGGGCTTGTACGACATGCAGGACGTTCTGGGTCTGTAGGAAGCCCCCCTGCGCGCTGACGCGCGCCCAGAGTGGTGAGCCCCCAGCGCTACGCGGCAGCCCGAAAGGGGGCCGGCACCCGCCTCGGGGCGGCACTGGCGGCGTGCACCGCCGCTCAGTTCAGTGGCGACGCGAGCGCGCGCTGGCGGGCTTCTACCGCGGACTGGAGGCGTTGCGCCATCTGGGACAGCGGGACCACTTCGTGGATGGCGCCCAGGGCGATGGCTTCGCGGGGCATGCCGAAGACCACGCTCGAGGCTTCGTCCTGGGCCAGGTTGTAGGCCCCCGCCTCGCGCAGCGCCAGCATGGCGCGTGCGCCGTCCTTGCCCATGCCGGTCAGCATGACCGCCACGGCGCCGTGGCCCGCGGCCTGGGCCACCGACAGGAACAGCACCTCGACCGAGGGACGGTGGCGGTTGACCGGCTCGCTTTCCGACAATTGCGCGTAGTACCCGACCAGCGGCAGCTGCCGCACGGCCAGGTGCGCGTGGCCGGGCGCCACGTAGGCGCAGCCCGCGCGCAGGCGCTCGTTGTGCTCGGCCTCCTTCACATGCAGCCGCGAATGCTTGTCCAGGCGCTCGGCAAAGCTGCGCGTGAAACCGGGCGGCATGTGCTGGGTGATGACGATGGGCGGCAGACTCGCCGGCAGGCCGCCGAGCAGTTCGCGCAATGCCTCGGTGCCGCCCGTGGACGCGCCGATCGCCACCAGCATCCGGCGGTCGTAGGGGGAAGGCGATGCCTGGCCGCCGTCGGCGGGCTGGGCGGAAATGTCGGTCATGGTGAGTGCCGTTCAACCTGAACAGCGAGCATAGACGGTGCGCCCCTGCAGCACGAAATTCTGCTGCCCCTGCGAGAAATTCTCGGAATGGCCGACGAACAGCAAGGCGCCGGCGGGCATCAGCGACGCCATGCGCTCGACCACTTTCAACTGCGTCGCCCGGTCGAAATAGATGAGGACATTGCGGCAGAACACCGCGTCGAGCGGGCCGTGGACGGCCCATGCCGGGTCGAGCAGGTTCAGCTGGCGGAACCCGACCAGGGCGCGCAGTTCCGGCCGCACGCGATACTGGCCCTCGGACTCCTCGCAGAAATACCGCCGGATCTGCGCTTCGGGAATCTTGGCCAGCTGGTCGCGCCGATAGAGGCCTTGCCGGGCCGTTGCCAGCACCTGGGTATCGAGATCGGTCGCCAGGATCCGTACCGGCGGCGCCAGGCTGTTGAATGCCTCGGCCGCCGTCATGGCGAGGGTCCAGGCCTCCTCGCCGGTGGAGGCGGCGGCGCACCAGAGCTGCAGGGTCTGTCCGCCACGTTCGGCCGCTTTGCGCTTGAGGTAATCGGCGAGGATCGGGAAGTGATGGCTTTCCCGGTAGAAATAAGTGAGATTGGTCGTCAGCGCGTTGACGAAGAACTCCCACTCCGGCGCGCTCGTGCGCAGGCCCTCGAGATAGGCGCTGAACGACGAGCGGCCCGTGGCGCGAAGGCGACGGGCCAGGCGGCTGTAGACCATGCTGCGCTTGGCGTCGGACAGCGAAATGCCTGTGTGCTGCCGAAGCAGCGTGCGGATCTGGTCGAAATCCTGGCTGCTGAAGGCGAATTCGGTGCCGGCCAGGGAATCGGCCATGCCCGGCGCGCCGTCGGCCATGGCCAGGGGGCTGGTTCTGGATGTCACGGTTTGCCCTAAAAAGCGCTCTTGGAGGCAACCGCGCCACAGCGGAACGACAGGCCCCCACGCTATCATTGAAGGGATTATCGGCAACTGTTAACGATTCATTAAGCATGTTCAATCGCGGCTCGGTCCCCGTGCAGAATGCCCCCTCTCCGGCCGGCGGCACGCCTCGCTTCATGATGACGGCGCCCGGCCAGGCCTCCGCGGGCCTGGGAGCCGACGGGCGCGACACGAACCAGCTGGCGATCCTGTTCATCGAGGATTCGCTTGCCGATTTCACGCTGATGCGGGCAGTGCTGGTGGATGCCGGCCTGAATGTCACGGCCCAGTGCGTCGATACCGAGACCACCATGCGGCAGGCCCTGGCCGAACGAACGTGGGACGCCATCATCAGCGACCACTCCCTGCCCACTTTCAGCGGCCTGCGCGCCCTGAAGGTCGCCAAGGAAGTCGGCTTTCGCGGCCCGTTCCTGATCGTGTCGGGCGCCATCGGCGAGGAAACCGCCGTCGAGGCCATGCGGGCCGGCGCCGACGACTACGTCATGAAGAACAACCTGCGCCGGCTGCCTCCCGCGCTCGAACGCGGCCTGCGCGAAGTGCAGACGCGCGACCAGCGGCAGCGGGCGGAAACCGCGCTCGCTTCGGCGCACGACCAGCTCAATGCGATTTTCTCGGCCACGCCGGTAGCCTTGTTCGCCATTTCGCGCGAACGCGTGGTCACCATGTGGAGCCCGGCGTTCGAAGACCTTACCGGCTTGAACGCGGCCCAGACCCTGTCCCGCCCGTTCGCCCTGCCGTCGCAGCCCGATACCTGGAAACTGCTGACCCTCATCGCGCCCGCCCTGGACGGCACGGCGGTGCGCGGCCTGCCCTTCAGCATCGAGGCCAAGGGCGAAAAGCGCGAGCTGCTGGTCTCGGCCAGCCCGCTCAGCGGATCGCCGCCCTCGGGTTGCGTGGTCGCGCTCTCCGACGTGACCCACCTCGCGCATGCGCAGGCGGAACTGAGCCGGTCCGAGAGCCAGCTGCGGGAACTGTCGCGCCATACCGAGCGCGTGCGCGAAAACGAACGCGCGGAACTGGCGCGCGAGATCCACGACGACCTGGGCGCGCTGGTCACCCGCATAAGGGCCGACCTGGCGCTGGCCCGGCGCCGGCCGCGCGAGAAGGAAACCGCGCAACTGCTCGACGAGGCCGAGCAAATGGTGGCCTCGCTGGGAGAAGCCATTTCCCGCATCGCCCGTGCCATGCGCCCGCCGGTCCTGGACTTCGGCATCGTCGCGGCCATCGAATGGCAGGCCCGTGATTTCGCCCAGCACACGGGCATCGCGGTCAACGTGCACACCAACCAGGACGACCTCGCCCTGGAACTGGAACCCTCCATCGCGATCTTTCGCATCTTCCAGGAAGCCTTGACCAACGTGTTCAAGCACGCGCAAGCCACGCGCGTCGACGTCGACCTCTTCGCCGACGAAAGCACGCTGAGCCTGGAAGTCCGCGACAACGGCATCGGCCTGTCGTCCGACGCCCTGCGCAAGCGCACCTCCTTCGGCCTGCGCGGCATGATGGAACGCGTCCACGGGCTGGGCGGCTGGATGGACATCAGCGGATCGCCAAAGACGGGCACGCCGCCCTTCCGAGGCACTACACTTATGATCTCCATCCCGCTGAATCCCCAGGAAACACCCATGACTTCACACGGTGGGAAATTTCCCCATCACGAGCCGGAGGATCTGGAATGATCCGCCTGGTGCTCGCCGACGACCACGCGATCGTGCGCTCCGGACTGCGCCAGATCGCGCAAGCCGAGGAAGGCATCTCGGTGGTAGGCGAAGCGGCCGACTGCGGCGACCTGCTCGACGTGCTGCGCAAGACCGAGGCGGACGTCGTGCTGATGGACATCTCCATGCCCGGCAAGAGCGGCCTCGAAGGCCTCAAGCAAGTGCGCGAGCGTTGGCCGAAGATCGCCGTGCTGATGCTCAGCATGTACCCCGAAGACCAATACGCCGTTCGCAGCGTCAAGGCCGGCGCCGCCGGCTATCTGCACAAGAACTCGCCGCCGGAAACCGTCATCGAAGCCATACGGACCGTCGCCCGCGGCAAGAAATACATCACGCCCGAACTCGCCGAGCAACTCGCCAGCCACCTCAGCCAGGGCGACGAACGCCCGCCGCACGAACTCCTGTCCGACCGCGAATACCAGACCATGGTCATGATCGCCTCGGGCCGCACCCTTACCCAGATCGCCGAGGAAGTCTCCCTCTCGCCCAAGACCGTCTCGGTCTATCGCGCCCGGCTGCTGGAAAAGATGAAGCTCAAGAACAACGCGGAGCTTACGCACTACGCGTTGAAACATAAGTTGGTGGAGTAGACGCCCCCCTACGCGCTTACGCGCCCCCCAGGGGGCGATGCGAGCGGACCGGCGGAGCCGGATCCGCCGCATCCTGGGTAACGCTAGCCGTGCAACGCAATCGTTCCGATGGCTTCGCGGCCTCCATCGGCGTAGGCCAGGTCCGTGAACGTCAGGGCGCGCGCCATTGCGATTCCCCGTCCGTGCATGTCGAACGCACGATCCGGCGAGATTTCCAGGTACGTTCGCCAATCAAAACCATTGCCCTGGTCCCGGACGCGGAAACGAACAAGGCCCGCCTCGCGCTCGAACGTGACGCTTGCCACCCGTTCCCGGTAAGGCAGCAACGACAGCCGCCGCTCGATCTCCGCCGCCCAGCGGCCCTCCATGCTCAGGCGCCCTTTCTCCGTGAACCCGATCTCCAGATTGCCATGCTCGACGGCATTGACCATCAGCTCGGCCAGGCCGATCACCGCCACTTCCGGCGCGGGACAGAGCTTGGCGAGGAAAAAGGCGAGCTGGCGCGCCTCGGTGAGCGAGACGAACTCGAATCTCGCCTGCCGCATGTGGGCAAACACGTCGTGCACGTCGGACAGCCGCCGGCGCAGGCCCTTCTGCCTGGCGCGGAATTCGATGGCTGCGCTGACCACGGCGATCAGCATGTCGTGCTCGTACGGCTTGGTCAGGTAGTAATAGGCGCCCCGGTGAATGCCTTCCAGCACGTCGTCGGGATGCGAAGCCGCCGTTTGCATGATCACCGGGATCTCCGCAAACCGGCGGTCCCCCCGTATGCGGGAAAGCAGCTCGATGCCGTCGATCCCCGGCATCATGCGGTCGAGCACGATCAGGTCGTAGTCGACGCCGGCGTTCTGCAGCACGTCCCAGGCCTGGATGCCGTCCTGCACGCACCGCAAGCGGTAGCGCGGATCGGACAAATGCTCGGAAATGATCTCGAGGTTCAGCGGTTCGTCGTCGACGACGAGGATATTGAACGGTTCCTGCGACATGGGCATCCGGTGAAAGCGGGGAAATTCGCTGGCAGCCCCTTCGCGTCATCCGCCGCGGCGGATGCCGGCGTCTACAGGAAGTTGAATATCGACAACCGGGCGATCTGCGTATACGTCTGCTGCGCAGCCTGCACAGTGTAAGTGCGTTTGGCCAATTCGCCGGTCAGTTCGGTCATCGTTTCCAGATCGGACCCGACCACGCGCGAAATCTCGCCGGTGACCTGGTCGCTGCGCGCCTCTCCGGCGGTCGTGGCCGATTCGATCTCGTTCAGCCGGCTGCCGACGGACGATCGGGCCTCGAGCAAGCGGTTCAGGGCCGAATTCAGGTTGAGGTTGACTTCATAGAGCGCATTGGCCCGCGCCGTGGACTCGGTCTCGGAAGCCGGCAGGCTCAGGGCGGCGATCGCCTGGTCCAGCGTATCGAACACGCTTTGCGACTCCGCCGGCCCGAACCTCAGCCTGTCGCCCTCGGCCGGGCTGCCGCTGAAGCCGACCTGCACGCCGGCAATCTCGACCACCTGGCCGTCTCCCAGCGTACCGGTGCCGACTTCGGCGCCGTCCCTGTCGGTCACGGTATAGGCGCCGTCGGCGCCGAACTCGATCGTGTAAGGGCCGAAGGCGGCCGCCGCATTCCAGGCCTGCCGGTCGGTGATGACGCCGGAAGTCAGCGCAGCGCTGCCGGTATTGGCGCCGTCGGCGCTGACCACGAGCCCATTCTGGCCCGTGGGAATATCGCCGAACAGATAATTGCCGGTAAAGCTGACGTCGATGACCCGGTTCGGCCCGATCTGGCTCTGGCGCACGCCGGCGTCACCCTGGTAGACGACGCCGGACGCATTGCGCACGAACGGCTGGTTGTCGCGCTTGTAGCCGGCAAAGATGTAGTTGCCGTTCTCGTCCCTGGTATTGGCCACGCTCATCAACTGGTCGCGCAGGCTCTTCAGATCCGCCAGGATCGATTGGCGGTTCTCTTCGTTCAACGCGCCGCCGCCCGCTTGCACGACGCGGGCCAGGGCCGCCTGCACCGTGTTGCCGGCCTCCACCAGGTAGTTCTCGGTGGCCTCCAGCGTGCTCTTCGCGTCCGACTGGTTCCTGAGCATTTGCTCGTTGGCCTTGAGCGTCGCATCCAGCGCGACCTCGCGGCTGGACGCGACCGGGTCGTCGGCGGGACTCAGCAGCTTGCGCTGCGCGGACAACTGCTGCGAAACCTGCAACAGCGCGCCCTGCTGGCTGTTGATGGCCCGGATGCTGTTGTCGTAGAACTGGTTGGTGCTGACTCTCATGGCGATTCGGAATCCGTGGTCGGTCTTGGCGGGCGGCCCGGCGCGGCCGCGGGCGTTAATGGATGGCGGCCAGCAACTGGTCGAACAGCTCGGAAGACATGCCGAGCACCTTGCCGGCGGCCGCATAGGCCTGCTGGTAACGCAACAGATTGGCCCCTTCCTCGTCGAGGTTGACGCCCGAGAGCGACTGTTCGGCAGCGACGGCCTGGTCATAGGCCGTCTGCTGGGCCGCCTTGCTCACGTTGAGCGACGCCGCCCGCGTCCCGACCTGGGAAATGAGCGCGGCGTACGAATCAGTCAGGGTGCTGCCACCGGCGATCTTGGTGCTCCCCAGGCCAGCCAGCGCAAGCGCGTTGCGGTTGTCGCCCGACGGATCGCCTGGATCGGCCTTGACCGTGATGGTGTCGCCCGCGGCGGGCGTGCCGGCGAGATCGAAGGCCCAGCCGTTGTACGAAATCGTTTGCTGCGGCGGCTGCAGCGTGCCGGACGACAGCACGGTGCCGTCGTCGGCCAGCAGGTCGTACCCGGAGGCGGAGGTAAAGCGCACCGTGACCGACGCACCGTAGTCGGCGCTGGCCGACTCCACCGACCGCAGCCGCGACGCCACGGCCGTACCGGTATTGGCGGCCGCCGCATCCAGACGCATGGGTGCGGCGGCGGCCAGCTTGCCGGGGTCGCCGAGCAGGACCTCCATGCCGGCGGCGGCTTGGCTCGCGACGTTGACGGTGAAGGTATCGCCGTCGTCCAGGTCGCCACCGGCCATGCCGATGGTCAGGCCATCCACGTTCTGCGGCAGCGACGTGAAGGGGCCGAACTCGGTGCCGTCGTCGAGCCGGGTGACGACGTACTCCGTTCCGACCCGGGTCAGTTGGTAATCGCTGCCGGTCAGGGAGCGCGTATCCGCGATGCTCGCCGTCACCTGCGCATCGCCCGTATTGCCGCGGGTACCGAGCACGACCGGATTGCCGATCTTGAACAGCGCCTGGCCGGGCTGGCCCGAGCGGTCGAGGCCGAATTGCTGCTGCTGGTTGTAGGCAGACGCCATCGCGATCGCCAGCTTGCCAAGCTCGGCCTGGGCCTGGGCCAGCTCGTTGTCGCGGAACTGCAAGAGCGCGCCAAGCTGGCCACCGTCGACGTCTCCGCGGTTGAGCTGCATGGAATGCCCTCCCACCTTGAGCGACAGGCTGGTGCCCGATGTCGAATAGGGATCCTTCGTGTCGATCTGCAGCTCCGACGCCAGGTGTTCCATGACCAGCGGCTGGCCATTGGTCAGGTAGACGTTGACGCTCGTCCCCTGCGTGCTCGTGGTGATGCCGGTGAGCTTGCCCAGTTCCCGCACCAGCACGTCGCGCTGGTCCAGCAGCCCGTTCGGCGCCTGGCCGTTGCCGGCGGCATAGGCGTCGCTGATCTTGGCGTTGTAGGTGGCGATGCTCTGCACCAGCTGGTTGATCTGCCCCACCGTGGCCGTGGCCTGGTTGCTGATGCCCTGGCCGAGCGCGGACAGGTCTTCGCTGATGGCGCGAAACCGCGCCGCCGTGGATTGCGCCGCCGCCAGCGCGCTCTGGCGCCCTGCGGTTTCATTGGGGTTCTGGCTGAAGCTGCCGATGGCCGTGTACAGCGCGTTCAGGCTCTGGTTGATGCCCGTGTCGACCGAACCCAGCCGGTTGATGAGGCCGCCCATCTGGTCGGCGTACGTGCCGAGATAGCTCAACGCCGATGCCGACTGGCTGGCCTGGCTGGTGAGGAACGCGTTATAGGCGCGCTGCACCGTGGTCACGTCCACCCCCTGGCCGAAGTAGCCGGCCCCGCTGAAGGTGGACATGGCCGACTGCAGGACCGCCTGCTGGCGCGAATAGCCCGGCGTGCCCTGGTTGGAGATGTTGTTGGCGGTCACGGCCAGGCCGGCCTGGGCGGCCCGCAATCCTGTCAGTGCGATATTGGCGATGTTCGTGGTCATGGTCGTGTTCGAGCTGCCTGGGCGCGCGGGCTGGCCGCGCGCGGCTATGTATCACTTAACGGACGTCCGCGCCGAAGCTTGAGCCGGCCGGGACACGCCTGCCCGCCACCGCGGCCCCTAGACGACGATCTGCATGGCACGCCGGATGGTGCTGCCCAGCTTCTCGGCATAGCGGGGATCGGTGGCATAGCCGGCCCGCTGCAGTCCCTGGGCGAACTGTTCGGCGCTGCCGGTCGACTGGAGCACCTTGGCATAGCGCGGGTTCGACGCCAGCAGGCGCGCGTAGTCTTCGAAGGCCTGCTCGTACGACTCGTAGGCCCGGAATTCGGCGGTCACTCGCTCGGCCGCCCCGTTCCGGTATTCGGTCGTGCGCGTCCGCACGGTGCGGCCATCCCAACCCGTGGCCTTGATGCCGAAAAGATTGTGGCTGGGTTCGCCGTTGGCACCGCGGATCTCGCGCCGCCCCCAGCCGGACTCGAGCGCCGCCTGGCCCAGGATGTAGGCGGCGGGAATGCCGGTGGCCGCTTCCGCCCGCTTGGCCGCAGGCAGAAATTTGCCCAGGAATTCGGCCCTGACCTGCTCGGCCGAAGCCGCTGCGGGACGAGACGCTGCGGCCCGCCCTGCCCCGGTGGCGACGGCCGCAGGTGGCGGATAGGCCGCTTTCCCGCCGAACTTGCCGTTCTGGATCCGGCGCGCCGGCACCGCCTCGCCCACCAGAGCCGCCGTATCGGCGCCGCCTATCATGCCGCTCGTGGCCGTGGTCGGCGTGCCCGCGGCGCGGCCCCGCGCCAGGTCCAGCGTGGACATGGACAGCGGCAGCCCGGCCCGGCGCACGGACTCCGGGGATACCGTCTGGCGAGTCAATTGCTTCTCCAGCATGTCGGCCAGTCCAAGGCCACTGTGCTGGGATACGTTGCCGCGATTCTCCGGCCCTGCGACGCCGGCCAGCTTCTGCGCCAGCTGCTGGTCGAGCATGCCGCGCCAGGTCTGGGAGGCGTGGCTGTTCAGCGCCTGCGCCAGCGAACTGTCGCCCGCCATCGACGACTGTCGCATCTGCGCAAGCAGCATCTGGGCGAACTGCGCTTCGAACTGCCGCGCCGCCTGCCGCGCCGTGCCGGCCTGGTCGCGGCGCGCCTGCTGCTTGAGCGCCTCCAGCGACCGGGCGTCGATGGCCATGCCTCCTGCCGCGGCGGAACGATCGAGTTTGCTCATCAAATGATCTCCAGTTCGGCGGTCAGCGCTCCGGCGGTCTTGAGCGCCTGGAGGATGGAAATCAGGTCCTGGGGGGTCGCGCCGAGCAGATTCAGCGCCTTGACGACGTCGGCCAGTTGCGCTCCGCCATCCAGGTGGACGATCTGGCCGCCGGCCTGCTTGACCTCGATATCGGCCCGCTCGGCCACGACGGTCTGCCCGCCCGAGAACGGTGCCGGCTGGCTGATCACGGGCGTGGCGCTGACCGTCACGCTCAGGTTGCCGTGGGCCACCGCCACCGGCGCCAGGCGCACGCTCTGGTTCATCACGACCGAACCGGTGCGGGCGTTGATGACCACGCGCGCCGGCGCACGGCTGCCAGCCACCTCGAGATCCTCGATCTGCGCCATGAAGGCGACGCGGGCATTGGGCGAAGACGGCGCGCGCAGCTCGATGACCCGGCCGTCGAGCGCGGTCGCCGTGCCGGCCCCGAAACTGCGGTTGATGGCGTCCACCATGGAGCGCGCGGTGGAGAAATCGGCCGTCGTCAGTTCGAGGCGCAGCGCGCCGTCATCGGAAAATGGCGTCGGCACTTCACGTTCGACCGTGGCGCCGGAGGGGATGCGTCCGGCGCTCAGGTGGTTGATCTGCGCCCGGCTGCCCGCGGCCGAAGCGCCCGCCCCGCCCACCGACACGCTGCCCTGCGCCATCGCATAGACCTGCCCGTCCAGTCCCTTGAGCGGCGTCAGCAGCAACGTGCCGCCACGCAGCGACTTGGCGTTGCCCATGGAGCTCACCGTCACGTCGAGCTGCTGGCCCGGCTGGGAGAACGGCGGCAGCGTCGCGGTCACCATGACCGCCGCCACGTTCTTGAGCTGCAACCGGGTGCCGGGCGGCACGTTGATGCCCAGGTTCGACAGCATGGACATCAGCGACTGGGTGGTGAACGGCGTCTGCGTAGTCTGGTCGCCGGTGCCGTCCAGCCCCACGACCAGGCCGTAACCCACGAGCTGGTTGTTGCGCACGCCCTGGACGTTGGCGAGGTCCTTCACGCGCGCGGCGTGCGCCTCGGGGGCAAGTTGCAGCACGGCGCACAACGCCAGCAGGGCCGAGCGGGCCAGCCACGCAAGGGGAGGAAGGCGGCGGATCATCATCTACCCATTCAGAACGGCAGGAACGAGAAGAAGAAGCGCGACAGCCAGCCCACCGTCTGCGCCTCGTCGATCGCGCCCTGGCCCCGGTATTCGATGCGCGCGTCGGCGACCTGGGTGGAGCTGACCGAATTGCCGCCCACGATATGCGCCGGGTTGACCACGCCGGAAAAGCGCACCCGCTCGGTCTCGCGGTTGGTGCCGATCTGCTTTTCGCCCGAGACGCGCAGGTTGCCGTTGGCCAGCACCTCGACCACCGTGACCGTGACCGTGCCGGACAGAATGTTGGAGGCGCCGGTCTCGCCGCGCGCGTTGAAGCGGTTGTCGCTCTCGCCCTCCACGCCCAGGCCCCGCAGGATGCCGGACCCGGGCAGCTTGTTGATGGTGGGCACGCCCACCGACGCCGATGCCGTGCGCTGGGCCGAGGTATTGTTGCGCTGGGTCGAGTTGATGTGCTCTTCGAGCCGCACTACCAGGGTATCGCCCACGTTGCGCGCCCGCACGTCCTCGAACAGCGGCCGGTATCCCGGCGCGGTGCCGAAGATTCCGCCGGTGGGACGGCGGTTGGCGTTGTAGACGACCGGGTCCAGCGGCCGTGCCGTCGTGGGTTCGGCGATGTCCACCTTGGGCACGGCGCATGCCGCCAGCGCCGAGGCCGCCAGCCCGACGGCGATTCCCCTTGCTGCCCATGCGGCGCAGGTCGTGAGCGCTTCCTTCATGCCTTATCGCCCTCAGAGCTGCGAGATGCGCTGGAGCATCTGGTCCGACGTGGATATGGCGCGCGAATTGATCTCGTAGGCGCGCTGGGTCTGGATCATGCCGACCAGCTCCTCCACCACGTTGACGTTGGAGGCCTCGACGTAGCCCTGGTTGATCAGGCCGGCGCCGTTCAGTCCGGGCACGTTCACGACCGGCACGCCCGAGGCCGCGGTTTCCGCGAACAGGTTCTGCCCCAGCGGCTGCAGGCCCGGCGGATTGATGAAGGTCGCCAGCTGCAGCTGGCCGAGCTGGACCGGCTGGGTCTGTCCGGCCACGGTGGCCGTCACGACGCCGTCCTGGCCGATCGCGACTTCCTTGACTCCTTCAGGCACGACGATGCCCGGATCGATGATGAGACCGTTGTTGGTGACGAGCTGCCCCTGGCTGTCGATCTGGAAGCTTCCGTCGCGCGTGTAGGCCAGCGTGCCGTCGGGCAGCTGGACCTGGAAGAATCCGGCGCCGTTGACGGCGAGATCGAAACTGCTGTCGGTCTGCTGCAAGGCTCCCTGAGAATAGTTGCGCACCGTTGCCACCGGCCGGGACCCGGTGCCCAGCGTCAGGCCCGCCGGCACCTGGTTCTGTTGCGTCGTCTGCGTGCCCGCCGGACGCATGGTCTGGTAGAGCAAGTCCTCGAACACCGCGCGCGAACGCTTGTAGCCATTGGTGCTCACGTTGGCCAGGTTGTTCGAAATCACGTCCAGCTGGGTCTGCTGCGCATCCAGGCCAGTCTTGGCAATCCAGAGCGAACGCATCATGATGCTTGTCCTTTATCGCGGCATCCGCCGCACTGCTACCAAAATCACAAAAACCGACACGCCCAACGGCAACAACCCCATCCAGGATGCGGCGGATCCGGCTTTGCCAGTCCGCCCGCATGGGCGCGTAAGCGCGTAGGGGGGCTTAACTCATCGACAGGATCTGCGTGGCCGCACGCTGGTTCTGGTCGCTGTTCTGCATGAGCTGTATCTGCACGTCGTAGTGACGGGCGGCGGCGATCATCTCGACCATCGTGCCCACCGCATTCACGTTGCTGCCCTCCAGCATGCCGCCGGCCACCCTTACGCCTTCGGCCATCGGCGCGATGCCGCCCTGCCGCAGCCGGAACAGGCCGTCGGCGCCGCGCTCGAGCGCCCCGGGCGGCGGGTTTACGAGCTTGAGATTGGCGATCTGGACAGCCTGCACCCGATCGACCTCCGGAATGGACGAGATCGATCCGTCGGTATTGACCTGCACCTTGGTATCGGGCGGAATCGTGATGAACTCGCCGTTGGGGTCCAGCACGGGGCGGCCGGCGGTATCCACCAGCATGCCGTCGGCCGTGGTCTGGAATCCGCCGGCGCGGGTATAGGCCTCCCCCCCGTCCGCCGTGCGGACCGCGAACCAGCCGTCGCCCTGGACCGCCACATCGAGTTCGCGTCCGGTGGCCATCATCGCGCCGGGCGACATGTCGGCCCCGGGCGTCGACTCCACGGCGTACGCGCGCGTGCGCAGCCCGGGCCCGCCCACCACGGGAGCGGTCCGCTGGGCGGCGATCTCGGCCCGGAACCCCGGCGTCAGCGCGTTCGAAAGGTTGTTGGTCTGGATGTCCTGCCGCCGCATCAGCTCGCGGGCGCCGGTGGCGGCGATGTAGAGCGCTCTGTCCATGACTGCCCGCTACCCGTCAGCGCATGTTGACCAGGGTCTGCATCACCGAATCCTGGGTCTTGATGGTTTGTGCGTTGGCCTGGTAGACGCGCTGGGCGGTAATCATGTTGACGAGCTCGCCCGTCAGGTCGACGTTGGCATCCTCCAGCGCGCCCGAAGTCACGGTGCCGAAGTTGCTGGACCCCGGCACGCCGATGCGCGGTCCGCCGGACAGCGTCGTTTCCAGGAAGTTGTTGCCGCCCGCGGCCACCAGTCCCTGCGGATTGACGAAGGACACCAGCACGATCTGGCCTTGCGCACGCGACTGCTGATTGGAGTAGTTCGCCTTGAGGATGCCGTTCTCGTCGATGGTGAAGCTGGTGAGGCGGCCCGAGGTATAGCCGTCCTGCCGCTGCAGCTCGTTGCTGAACGCCTGGCCGGTCTGCGAGGTGGCCGCCACGTTGTAGCGGATGTTCAGTCCATTGGCGCCGGTGCCCAGCGTCGCGGCGTCGACCGCGATGTCGAACACGCCGTTGTTCGAGGCGTCGAGGTCGATCTTGCCGGCGGCGTCGAACACCAGCGGGAAGCCCTCGGGCGTCCCGTCGCCGTTGGCGTCGGGATTGGTGACCGTGCCGTTGAGCGCCGTGTAGACCTCCCATTGCCCGGGGCCCCGCTTCACGTAGAACGTGGACAGCGTATGGGTATTGCCCAGGGAATCGTAGACCGCGATGGAGGTGGCGTGGGTATAGGTGGAGGAATCGTCCGGGTCGAATGGCTTGACGGCGGGATCGATCGCGTCCGAGCGCGAATCGAGCACCGCGCCCTGGGTCACCTCGGAAGTGCCGCGAGCCTCGATGGAACTGACCGTCAGTCTCAGCGGCTGGGGCTGGGCGGTGTTGATGTTGCCGTTGGCATCGGCCACGTATCCGGTCAGGCGCAGGCCGTTGGCGTTGACCACGTAGCCGTTGGCGTCCAAGTGGAACTGGCCGTTTCGCGAATAGACGACGGACCCGTTGTTGTCCATCCGGAAAAAGCCCTCGCCCGAGATCGCGACATCGAAGGGGTTGGAGGTGACGGAAATCGCCCCTTGCGTGAACATCTGGGTGACGGAATTGAGCTTGGTTCCGATGCCGATGTTGTTGGAGAACGTGCCGAGCACCGTCGACGCGTAGACGTCCGCGAATTCGGCGCGCGACGCCTTGAAGCCCACGGTGTTGGCGTTGGCAACGTTGTTGCCGATCACGTCGAGGTTCTTGCCTGCGGCGTTCAGGCCGCTCAATGCCTGCTGGAAGCTCATCGCATGGTTCCTTGTCTGACTCTGTATCCGGGAAATCGGGCGTGGGCAGGGTCCGCGGCTACCAGACCTGGTAGACGTCGGACAGATTGACGATGTTGCCCTTGGCGTCGACGACGGTGGTCGAACCCGACGACGGGCGTACCGAAGTAATCTGGGACACGGTGAGGGGCGGCGCCGCGCCGACCTCCGTACCCTGGCCGACCTGGACCTCGAACTTGTATTCGCCGTCGGGCAGGGTGTTGCCCTTGCCGTCCTTGCCATCCCAGGCAAAGGCATGCACGCCGGCCTCGACGTCGTCGAGCTTGCGGCGCGCGACCTCGACGCCGTCGGCATTCTTGACGACGAGCTCGGCGCTCTCGACCGGGATGCTGAGCACGTAGCCGCCCTCGGCCTTGCCCTCGGCCAGCGTGAGCCCGTCGCCCGACAGCATGACCTTGCGGCCGATCAGCGAAGCGGCCTGGGTGGCCTGCAGGCTGCCCATGCTGTAGCCCAGCCACTGCATGGTGGTATTGAGCTGACTGATGCCGGTGACCGAGCTGATCTGGGCGAGCTGCGAAGTCAGCTCGGCGTTGTCGAGCGGATTGAGCGGATCCTGGTTGCGCATCTGCGCGGTCAGCATGGTAAGAAAGCGGTTCGACAGCTCCTCGGCGGAAGCCGCGCCGAGCGAGTTGGCGGACGCATTCGTACCGGTGCTGCCGTTGACGTTGGAGACGGCCATGGCGATTCCTTAGCTGCCGAGAGTCAGGGTTTTCTGCATCAAGGTCTTGGCCGTGTTCATGACCTCGACATTGGTCTGGTAGGCCCGCGAGGCGGCGATCATGTCGACCATCTCGTCCACCACTTCGACGTTGGGCATGCTGATATAGCCCTCGGCGTCGGCCATGGGGTGCCGGGGATCGTAGATGCGCTTGGGCGGCGACGGATCGGTCACGACCTCCCTTACGCGCACGCCGCTGCCGCCGTCGGCTGCGCCCGGCACGAGGTAGGACTCGAATACCACCTTGCGGGCCCGGTAGACCTCCCCGTCGGGACCGCTGACGCTTTCGGCATTGGCGAGATTGCTCGCCACGGCGTTCAGGCGCTGGCTATTCGCGGTGAGCGCCGAGCCGGCGATCTCGAATGCCTTGTTCATGGACATGGTGTTGCAGCCTCGCTCAATTGTTCTGGATCGCGCGCTGGAGCGTCTGGATCTGCCCGTTCAGCATCCGCAGGGCCGCGTCGTAGCGCAGCGCGTTGTCGGCGAAGCGGGTCCGCTCCAGGTCGGGATCCACGGTGTTGCCGTCGATGGATGCCTGGGTGGGCGTGCGGTACCGGAGCGCCACCGGAAGGCCGGCCGCGGCTTCGCCCCGAAGGTGGCGGGCATCGGTGGTGGCCAGGCGCAGCGGCGCGAGCGCGGCGTCCGGTTCCGGGGTTCCCGTGGCCGCGCGCAACGCGGCGCCGAAATCGAAATCCCGCGCCTTGTAGTTGGGCGTCTCGGCATTGGCCAGGTTGGACGCCAGCACCTCCTGGCGCTGGGCGCGCAACGTCAGGGCTTGCGCATTGAACATCAGTTCGTCGCCTATGCGGCTGATCACGTGACCTCCTGTACTCGCGTGCGGCGGTGGGCCTTTTCGCAGGCCTAGCCATTATTCGCATTCCCTGCCACGAGGAAAGGCGGAGTAAGGCCTCTTTTTCATCCTTGTTTTCACCTTCCTCGCCACGGGTGCGCGATAGAGTGTCGCCTCACCTCCAACCTCGGAAGCAGGCATATGAAACGGTCCGGTTGCGCCGCCTCCGCGGCCCTCGTGCTGGCCTCGATCGGCCCTGTTCCGCTGTGGGCGGCGCCCACGGCGGCGCCGTCCAGGAGCGCCCAAGCCGAGGCCGCCCCGACGGCGGCCCTGGAACGGCCCTCCGCGGCCGATCTGCTCGAACGCGGCCGCCAGCTTCTCGAAGCGCGCGCCGCCGCCACCGCCGCCGCGCTGGGCGGCCGCATCGACGTCCACGTGGCCGACCAGGCGGCCGAGCGCCTGGCCCAGGTCCCCTGCTCGCCGCAGGTCTTCCTGCCCGCCGGCGGCCGGCCGACGGGCAAGACCTCGATCGGCCTGCGCTGCACACACCAGCCTTGGCAGGTCCGCATCCCGGCCGAGGTCGCGCTGCTCGTGCCGGTGCCCGTGCCTAGTCGGCCGCTGCCCGCCGGAACGGTATTGCGGGAAAGCGACTGGTCATTGTCGGAGGTGAACGTGGCGGCCTGGCCGCGCGGCGTCACGACCGATCCACGCCAGCTCGAGGGCGCCACCACGACCCGTCCGCTCAAGGCCGGCGAACCCATTCCGCCCCAGGCCGTGCAATCGCGATCGCACCTGGGGCCCGGCGATCCGGTGCAAGTCGTCCTGAGCGGCGCCGGCTTCACCATCAAGGCCACCGGCAAGATGCTGCACCAGGCCAGCCCCGGGCAGCCGGCGCGCGTGCAGCTCGACTCCGGCCGCACCGTGGCGGGCATCCTGCGCGAAGACCGCGAGATCGAGGTCAACCTCTAGGGCCTGCTCACCCGGCGTTTACATCCTGTAGCGCCTCCCGGTACCGCGCGGGAGGGCGAATGCTAAAGTTCGACGCGCATACGCCGATAATTGGCTCATCTGCCAAGGTCCGGCGCACGCCCGTCCGCAACGGCAACCAGATGGAACAGCATCGTGAAAATCACGCAAAAGGGTCCTGACTCGATCAAGGTTTCCCGCCCCGCCGCGGGCACGGAAGCCCGTCCCGCGACGCCGGCCCCGCCTGCCGCCGGTGGAACGGAACCCAACCCGGTCCAGCTTTCCCCGCTGGCCACCAGCCAGCTCAGCGCGGGCGAGGCCCCCTTCAATGCCGAGAACGTCGAGCGCATCAAGCAGGCGATACGCAACGGCGAGTTCACCGTGAACGCCGAAGTGGTGGCCGATCGGCTCCTTGAAATCGAACGCGGGCTGGCGCGCCGGGCATGACGCTGGAAGAATTCTCCGTGGTGGTAGACCGCTGCGCCTCGGCCGGCCGGACGCTCGCCGAGGCGGTTGCGGGCACCGATACGAATCGCATCGACGACGCCACCCAGGCGCTGAGCCTGCGCGTGCTCGACGTCCAGCGGGCCTTGCCCCACGCGCTGCCCGCCTTGCAAGCGGCCGCGCCCGATGTCCGCAAGGCATGGCTGGCGCGGTTGACGGCTGCCGTCCAGCCGCTCAAGGTCGGCGCGGAACTCTCGACACTCAACACCGCATCCGCGTCGGCGCGGCTGGCCGCGTTGGCGCGCGTCAGCGGGGCCGACCTGTCCTACTCGAATACCGGGCAGCTCTCCCGCTGACCGCCCCTGCCGCTAGCGGCCCCATTCCTTCAAGCGCGTGCGCAGGCGCGACACGGCCTGCGAATGGAGCTGGCAGATCCGCGACTCGGTCACGCCCAGCACCGCCGCGATTTCCTTGAAGTTCATCTCTTGCTCGTAGTACATGCCCATGACGAGCTTCTCGCGTTCGGGCAGGCGCTCGATGCCGTTGACGACAGCCTCGCGAAAGCGCCGATCGGACAGCCGCAGGTGCGGATCGCCGGCATTGTCCACGGGCACGTGGCGATCGAGGTAGTCGTCCGACTCTTCGCCACCGTCCAGGTCTTCGTAGTAGAACAGCTGCACGCCGCGCGCCTCGGCCAGCATCTGCTGGTAGTCGGCCAGGCTCACCTCCAGCGCGGCCGCCATTTCGGCATCCGTGGGCACCCGCCCCAGCTTGTGCTCGCAGCGTTGCATGGCCGATTCGATCTTGCGCTGGACCTGGCGCACGCTGCGCGGCAACCAGTCGCCGCGGCGCAGTTCGTCCAGCATGGCACCACGTATGCGCTGCGTCGCATAGGTCTCGAACTGCGCGCCCAGGCCCTCCTCGAAACGGCCGAGGGCGTCGAGCAGGCCGAGCATGCCGGCCTGCATCAGGTCCTCGATCTGCACGCTGGCGGGCAGCCGCGCCACCATGTGGTGGGCCATGCGGCGCACCATCGGCATGTACTGCTCGATATTCATCTCGCGCGCCAGCGTTCCTTCACGCGTATACATTCGCTTCTCGCCGGAAAAAATCATGGGTGGGAACGAATTTCTCCATGGATCAGGCCTCGGCCGATTGCGGCGGTACGGATTCCGTCCACGACGCGGCGGGGGCCGCGCTCGCCCATTCCAGCTCTTCGGCTTCGAGCGCGAACACCGGGGCATTGCGCGCCCGCAGCGCTCGGTGGACCAGGAGGCGCGCGTTGGCCGCGTGGATGTCCTCGGGCACGCGCTGTCCGTTGGTCATGTAATGCACCGGCAAGCGATGGCGGATGGCCGCATCCAGCACCCCGCCCAGGCGCACGGCCTCGTCCAGCTTGGACACGATCATGCCCGCCAGTCCGCCGGCCGAATAGGCGCGTACGATGTCCTCCGCCTGTTCCGCATGCGAGCCGCCCGGCACCACCAGCAGGCGCTGCACGCCTTCGGCGGCGATGGCTTGCAGGTGCTGCGCCATCTGCGTATCGCGCTGGCTCACGCCGGCGGTATCGATCAGGACGAGGCGGCGGTCGGCCATGCTGGCCAGCAACACTTCGAGATCGCTGCCTCCCCGCGCGGCGTAGACTTCCACGCCGAGAATGCGTCCGAAGGTATGCAACTGGTCCACGGCGCCGATACGGTTCTGGTCGGTCGAGATCAGGCCCAGCGCGCCGGCGCCGTACTTGACCACGCAATGAGCGGCGATCTTGGCGGTCGTGGTGGTCTTGCCCACGCCGGTCGGCCCGACGATGGCATAGCGCCCGCCCCGCTCGACGATACTGGCGTCGGCATCGACGCAGGCGAGATTGCGCACCAGGACCTCGGCCAGCCAGCGCTCGCCCTGGTCGTCCGCTTGCGAAGCGGGCAGGCGCGAGGTCACGGTGCGCGCCAGTTCGGGAGTGAAACCGCAATCGACCATGCGCCGCCACAGCTCGCGGCGCAACGGATGGCGCTGCGTGCTGTCGCGCCACGCCATGGCGTCCATCTGGTGAGCCAGCCAATCGCGCATCGAACGCATCTCGCTGACGATGGGCTCGGATACGCGGCTGACCAGCTCGGCGCGGTCGCGCTCGTCGAGGCGAGCCGGCGCCGCGGGTTGCTGCGCCGCCGGCCGGCCGGGCCGCGACGGCGGCATGCCCCGCCGGGGCGGCCGCTTCTCGGCACCGTGACGCACCAGCCCGAGCTGCAGCACCGGTTTGCCAGCCTCGCCGTCGGCCGCCGCGACGGCCATGGCGTGGGCAGGATCGGCAAAGTCGCCGCCCGAGCGCACGAGATGGGAGATCTGTCCCTCCTGCAGGCGCGGCCATCGGGCGAGCGGAAGGTCGCCCTGCTCCGGCGGCTGGGGAGGCTCCGCCGGTCGTGCGGCCGCTTCGTCGTGCCGGGCCAGCACCCGGGCCGCGGGAGACAGGCGCACGGACTCGTCCTCCATGTCGTCCCAGAGCGCCGGGGCGGATGGCGGCGCCGACGCGGCTGGCTCCATGGCGGGGGTGGAATCGGCCGCCGCCGCATCCCCTGGCGTTTCGTCGGCGAGCGGCATGTCCTGCGCCCGGATGCCGACCACTTCCACGCCGGCCGGCGTGCGGCGGGTGGAGACGATCATGGCGTCGGCCCCCAGCGCTTCGCGCATCATGCGCAAGCAATCCCGCGTGGAGGCAGCGATGAATTTGCGGAACTTCATGGGGTGGATACCTGCAGGCTAATGAAAGGAGACATGCTCAACGCCCTCCCAGCGTCAGCGCGACGCGGATGAGACGGGATTCGGGGATTTCGGAATGGGCCAGCACCTTCAGGCGCGGCACGGAACGGCGGAAAAAGCGAGCCAGCGCCAGCCTCAATCGATCCGGCACCAGCAGGGCGGCCGGCTTGCCCACCGCATCCATCTTCTCGACCGCCGCGGCCGCCTCGCTCAGCAGGCGCTCGGCCAGGCCGGGTTCGATCGCGCTGATCTCGCCGGCCTTCGTGCTGATGGTCTGCAGGATGCGCTCGAGCTCCGGATCCAGCGCCAGCACGTCGACCTCGCCATTGGCGCCGAAGATGCCCTGGGTAATGGCGCGCCCCAGGGCGACCCGCACGGCGCCGACCAGCTCCACCGGGTCCTGGGTGTGGACGGCATGCTCGGACAAGGTCTCGACGATGGTGCCGAAGTCGCGGATATGGACGCCCTCGTCGAGCAGCGATTGAAGGACACGCTGCAGGGTCGCCATCGAAAGCAGCTTGGGCACGAGATCTTCGAGCAGCTTGGGCGTGCTGCGCGAGAAGTGGTCGCACAGCGCCTGCAGCTCGGCGCGCCCCAGCAGGTCGGCTGCATGGTTGTGCAGCAAGTGCGAGAGATGGGTGGCGATCACCGTGCCGATGTCGACCACCGTATAGCCGGCGGCCTGCGCCGCTTCGCGGGTCGAGGCCTCGATCCACATCGCCGGCAGCCCGAAGGCGGGATCGCGCGTCGGCGTTCCCGGCACCTCCCGGGTCACGCGGCCGGGATTGATGGCGAGGAAACCGCCGGTCTGCACCTCGCCCTCGCCGATGGCCACGCCCTTGAGCGTGATGCGGTAGCCCCCCGGACGCAGCTCCAGGTTGTCGCGGATATGCACGGCGGCGGGCAGGAAGCCGACGTCTTGCGCGAACTTCTTGCGCAAGGCCTTGATGCGCTTGAGCAGGTCGCCCTCGCCCGTCTTGTCCACCAGCGGAATCAGCCGGTACCCGACCTCCAGCCCCACGGTGTCGACCTGGGTGACGTCGTCCCAGCTCGCCTCTTGCGACTCCACAGGCTCCGCCGGGACGGCGGCTGTGGCCGCCTTGTCGGCTTCCAGCTTGCGCCGGCGCGCCAGGTGCCAGGACAGCCCGCCCAGGGAAAGCGCCAGCGCGAGGAACGCGAGATTGGGCATGCCCGGCACCAGCCCCAACATGCCGACGATGGCCGCCGACAAGGCCACTGCCTGCGGAGTGCCGAGCAGCTGCTTGCCGACCTCGGTGCCGATGTCCTCGCCCTCGCCTACGCGCGAGACGATGAGGCCCGCGGCGATGGACACCAGCAGCGCCGGCACCTGCGCCACCAAACCGTCGCCGATGGACAGCAGGACGTAGGCGCGTCCCGCCTCGGAAAAACTGAGCCCATGCTGTCCCACGCCGATCAGCAGGCCGCCGATGATGTTGACGAAGAGGATCAGGATGCCGGCGATGGCGTCCCCCCGCACGAACTTGGAAGCGCCGTCCATCGCGCCGTAGAAATCGGCCTCCTGCGCGACCTCGGCGCGACGCTTGCGCGCGCTGGCTTCGTCGATCAGGCCTGCGTTCAGGTCGGCGTCGATGGCCATTTGCTTGCCGGGCATGGCGTCGAGGGTGAAGCGGGCCGAGACCTCGGCGATCCGCCCCGCGCCCTTGGTGACCACGACGAAGTTGATGATGACCAGCACCAGGAACACGACCACGCCCACGGCGAAATTGCCGCCCACGAGGAACTGGCCGAAGGCTTCGATGACCTTGCCGGCCGCATCCGGACCGGTATGCCCGTGCAGCAGCACGACGCGCGTCGAAGCCACGTTGAGCGACAGCCGCAGCAGGGTCGTCACCAGGATCACGCTGGGAAAGACGGCGAAATCCAGTGGCCGCTTGGTGTAGGTGGACACCATCAGCACCAGCAGCGAGATGGCGATGTTGAAAGTGAACAGGAGGTCCAGCACCAGCGGCGGCAAGGGCAGCAGCATCATGCCCAGCACCAGCAGGATGAAGGCCGGCATGCCCAGCTCGCGCAATTGCGACGAGTTGAACTCCAGCCCGCCCAGCTTCAGGCTGCGCCCGGTCATGCGCGGCCTCCTCGCCGCAGCGGGGCGTCATCGAGCGGATCCCAGCCGGCCGGAACCTCGACAGGCTTGAGTTCGGGCGGCGGGCCGGATACATGGTCCCGCAGCTGATAGACATAGGCCAGCACCTGCGCCACCGCCCGGTACAGCGCCACCGGGACCTCCTGGTCGATCTCGGCGTGCCGGTACAGCGCGCGCGCCAGCTTGGGGCTTTCCAGCACGGTAACCCTGTGCTGCCCGGCGAGTTCCCGAATCCTGGCGGCCACGGCATCCGTGCCCTTGGCGACCACGCGCGGCGCACTCATTTTCCCTTCGTCGTACTTCAGCGCCACCGCGTAATGGGTGGGGTTGGTCACCACCACGTCGGCGGTGGGCACCGCCTGCATCATGCGCGAGCGGGCTCGGTCCCGCTGCAACTGGCGGATGCGCCCCTTCACGTGCGGGTCGCCCTCGGTTTCCTTGTTCTCCTGCTTGGCTTCCTCGAACGTCATGCGCAGGTTCTTGTGATGATTCCACCACTGCAGCGGCACATCCGCGGCGGCGATGACGAACAACGCGCCGGCCAGCACCAGCGCATGGTTCGACAGCATGTCGCCGAGCTCGGCCAGGGCCTGCGGCGGCGACGGCAGCACCAGGGCCAGCCAGGCCTGGGCGCCATGCCAGACCAGCATTGCGGCCACGCCGCCCAGCACCACGACCTTGAGCAAGGACTTGCCCAGTTCTCCCAAGCCGGCGAGCGAGAAAATCCGGCCGAAGCCCTTCAGGGGAGAAAGCCGGCTGAAATCCGGCCCCAGCGCCTTGCCGGACAGCACCAGGCCGCCCAATCCCAACGACCCGAGGATGCCCGCGGCCATGCCGGCCGCGAGGATGGGGGAAATCGCGAGCAAGGCGTCGCCCAGCGCTTCGTTCAGGGATTTGAGCAGCGTGGCGTCGTCGCGGGTAACGGCGGCAGTGCTGGCCGCCGCTGCGAACGAGGCCCGTATCCAGCTCATGGCGCGGTCGGCAATGCCGGCGCCCGCGATGACCAGCGCCGCCACGCAGGCAAAGGTCGCCATGGCCCCCGACAGGTCGCGCGAACGCGCGACGCGCCCTTCCTCGCGCGCCTGGTCCAGCCGCCGCTGGGAGGGCGCCAGGGTTTTTTCCTGGCCGCTTTCCTGATTATCTGACACGGTATTCCGGGGTATCGACGAACGCCGGGGCGATAACCGCTCCCGGGCCGATGCCATGGACGTGCAGGCGAGCGCAAGCCGCCCCCGCCACGTCGGCGTATGGATTATTTGCGAAAGCGGCGCGCCTCAAAGCGTCGAACAGAGGCGGGAAAAGGAGTTAATCCCCCCTACGCGCAAGGGAAGCCCACCCCCTAGCGGCCTTCGGCCGCTCCCCCTCAAGGGGGCGGCGCTGGCGGACCGGCAAAGCCGGATCCGCGGCGCCCTGGGTCTAGTACCGTTTTCTCCAATTGCCACATCGTTGCTGCCGCTGGCAGCCAGCGAAGCATAGGCGCCACATTCCAAGAAAGCGGTACTAGACCCAGGATGCGGTGGATCCGGCTCCGCCGGTCCACCCGCATCGCCCCCTTGAGGGGGACGCGCGGCAGCGCGGAGGGGGTGAGCTTAAAAGATGCCCTCGAGCAGCTGCTTCATCTCCAGAACCAGCACCAGCGTGCCGTCGCCCGACAGCGTGGCGCCGGCCACGCCTCGGGGGTGGATGCCCTCCAGCGGCTTGATCATGACCTCGTCCTGGCCGATGAAGCCGTCCACGCCCAGCACGAGCTGGCGATCGCCATGGGCCAGCACGACCGCCAGCGACGGCGGTTCCTGGCGCTCGCGGCCGAGCAACGTGGCCAGGTCGATGACCGGCAGGATCTCGCCGCGTATGGTGAGCGCCTGGTTGTTGCCGACGCTGTGCATCTCTTCCTGGCGCAGCGGGATGATTTCGCGCACCACGGACAGCGGGATCGCATAGGGCTGGTCCACCAGCTTGAGCATCAGCACGGGCAGGATGGCCAGGGTCAGCGGCAGCGAGATCACGATGTGCGAGCCCATGCCTGGGGAGGACTGGATGTCGATCTGCCCCTTGAGCTTCTCGATGTTGGTCTTGACCACGTCCATGCCCACGCCGCGCCCGGAAAGGTCGCTCACCTCGCTGCGGGTGGAGAAACCCGGCAGGAAGATGAGCTGCAGGCAGTGCGCGTGATCCAGCACCGCGGCTTCCTCGGCGCTGATGACGCCTTTCTCGATCGCCTTGCGCCGTATGACTTCGGGATCCATGCCTCGGCCGTCGTCGGAGACTTCGACCACGATGGAATCCCCCGTCTGGCGCGCCGACAGGTGCACGGTGCCGCGTGCGGGCTTGCCCACCGAGCGGCGTTCGACCATGGTCTCGATGCCGTGATCCACCGCGTTGCGGATCAGGTGCACCAGCGGGTCGTTGAGCTCGTCGAGGATGGTCTTGTCGACTTCGGTCTCGCCGCCGGTGATGATGAGTTCCACGTCCTTGTCGAGCTGGCGCGCCAGGTCCCGGGCCAGCCGCGAGTACTTCTGGAACACGCGGCCGACGGGCTGCATGCGCGCCATCATGACGGCCGACTGCAGGTCGGAGACCAGGGTATCGAGCTGGCTGAAGACGGCATCGAGGGTCTCGGCCGCGGCATCGTCGCGGCGGCTGCCCAGCAGGGCGTCGCGCAGGCAGGACAGGCGGTTCTTGGTCAGGCCGATCTCGCCCGACAGGTTCAGGATCTGGTCGAAGCGCGCGGTGTCCACGCGTATGGTGGCATCCTTGGCCACCGCCGCCGGTCCGGCTGGGGGGGCCAGCAGCTCGGGCCGATAAGGCTTCGACGCGGGCGGGACGCCTTCCCGATGCTCTCGTGCCGGGACAGCTTTCGCGGGCGTGCCGGGCGGATCGCCGAATGCCGCGCGGTAGTAGCCCAGCCAATCCGGCTCGGAACCCGGACGCGCCGGGTCCGCCGCGGCACGCGCCTGCGCGGTGACGGCATCGCCCGTTTCGTTGCCCGAGGGGCCGCCCCGCAGCAGGTCCGTATCGAAGGCTTCGCCCTTGGCCGCGGCCTCGAGCGCGCGGAGCAGTCCGGCGGGCGCGGCCTCGGGCATCGCGCCGCGCTCCATTTCCGAGAACATGCGCCGCACCTCGCCCGTTGCCGCCAGGATCACGTCCATGATCTCCGGCGTGATGCGCAGGGACCCGCCGCGCAGCAGGTCGAGCAGGTTCTCGCCGCGATGGCAGAGCTCCACCAGCGGCGTCGCCTCGAGGAAGCCGGCTCCGCCCTTGACGGTGTGGAAGCCGCGGAAGACCTGATTGAGGAGGCCGGCGTCATCGGGCCGCTGCTCCAGCTCCACCAGGCCGATATCGACGTCATCGAGCAGGTCCGAGGCCTCGGTCAGGAAGTCGGCCAGCAGGTCCTGCATGTCGGAAAAGGCAGACACTCGTTGTTCTCGCTCAGAAACCCAGGCTCTCGAGCAGGTCGTCGACCTGCGCCTGGTTGGTCACCACGTCGTCGCGGCTGGACGCGTCGATGACCGGCCCGTTCATCCACTCGCTGTGGGCCGCATTCCGCTTCTCGGGTGGCGTGCTCTCGATCAGCAGCTTGACGAGTTCGTCCTCGAAATCCTGGGCAAGCTTGACGACTTTCTGGATCACCTGGCCGGTCAGGTCGTGGAAATCCTGCGCCATCATGATGTCGGTCAGGAGGGCGTGGGTGGCGCGCGCATCTTCCTGCGTGCGGTGCAGGAAGGCGCTGGTGTCCGCCGCCACCTGCTTGAAGTCGTCCACGCCCAGCTTGCGCTCGTAGAGCTGCTGCCATTGGCCGCTCAGCCGCGCGCCCTCGCGTTCGACGGCCTCCTGGATCTCCTGGCCCTTCTCGACGTTGGACAAGGCGCGCTCGGCCGCCTGCCCGGTCAGCCTGGCGATGTAGTCCAGGCGTTGGCGGGTGTCCGGCAGCGAATGCACGGCCTGCTCCACCTTCTGGTGGTAGCCCAGCTCGCGCAGCGCATCGTGCAGCTGCCGCGTCAGCATGCCGACCCGCTGATAGAACTCGGGCGAATCCTCGCCTTCCCCGCCGGCGGCTGCCGCGGCCGGCGGCGCCGGCGCGATCTCGGCGGCAGGCGTGGCGTCGAGCCGGGCCAGCGTCTCGGAAGAGATCTGGTCGAACAGCGCTTCGAGGTCTTCGGTATCGCCGGTATGGGCCATTACGTGCTCCCGTTCATTTTTTGCACGATCTTGGTCAGCTTCTCTTCCAACGTCGCCTTGGTGAAAGGCTTGACGATGTAGCCATTGGCGCCGATCTGCGCCGCCAGAACGATGTCTTCCTTCTTGGCTTCGGCGGTCACCAGCAGCACCGGCAGCTTCTTCAACTGCTCGTCGGCGCGGATTTCGCGCAGCAGCTCGAAGCCGTTCATGTTGGGCATGTTGATGTCGCTGACCACGAAATTGAACAAGCCGCTGCGCAGCTTGCTGAGCGCGATCTGGCCGTCCTCGGCCTCGTCGGCGTTGTTGTAGCCGAGTTCCTTCAGCAGATTGCGGACGATGCGCCGCATCGTCGAGAAATCGTCGACGATAAGGAACTTCAAATCGTCAGGCTTCATTTGCTCCCTTTCTGGCCTTGATATGGGTGAGTTGAGCGGCGATCATACTAGCCAGTTCCGAGGGGTGGAATTTCGCGACATAGGCATCGACTCCCACCTGCTGTCCGAGCTTCTTGTTCGCGACCGACGACAACGATGAATGCATCACGACCGGGATCTTGCTGAACCGCGGATCGGCCTTGATGTGGCGGGTGAGCACGTAGCCGTCCATTTCCGGCATCTCGGCATCGACCAGGATCAGCCCCAGCATGAGATCGAGCGGCAGCTTCTCGGCTTCGGCGCGCGCCGCGATGCCCTTGAGTTTCTCCCAGGCGTCCGCCCCGTTGGTGGCGTGCTGGTGAGGCAGCCCCATGCGGTCCAGGACTTCCGTGATCTTCTTGCGCGCCAGTGTCGAATCATCGGCGAAGAACACGTTCGCCTTGATGTCGGCATCGACCTGCTGGATCTCGGGCGGGATCTTGTCCTCGCCGATCACCGAGGCCAGGATCTGCTCGACGTCGAGGATGGAAACCAGCTTGCCGTCGGCCAGCTCGGTCAGCGCGGTCATGAACGAGGTATTGTTCGATGGCATGGATTGCGGCGACTTGACCTTGTCCCAGTCGATGCGCACGATGCGATCGACGTCGGCGACCAGGAAAGCCTGGGTATGGCTGGAGAACTCGGTGATAAGCAGCTTGGTCCGGGGCGCGTCGACCTGCATGTTGATCGTCGTGGCCAGGTCGATCACGGGCAGGATGGCGCCGCGCAGCGAGATGATGCCCTCCACCCCCCGCGGCACGTTGGGCGTCTTGGTGATGGGGATGGTTTCACAGACCTCGCGCACCTTGAACACGTTGATGCCGAAGACCTCGCTGCCGCCCAGCGAGAACAGCAGCAGCTCCATCTTGTTGGAGCCCGCCAGCCGCGCCTTCTCGTCCACCATTTCCATCAACCGATTGTCACCGGCACCCATAGCATCCTCCATACCGGCCGGAAGACCCCGGCCCCGTGTTCACTGCGATTCGAGCGCGGACACCCGCAGCGTTGCCCCGCCGTCCAAGGTATCCGGAATGGCGGGTACATCGACATAAACCCCGCCTTTCTTGAGAAATTCTTCGCTGCGCTTGTTCAGCACCACGATGCTGATGCGCCGGTTTTCCGCCGCGCGCACATCGTCGCGGTTGAAAGGCACCGAATCCGACAGCCCGACCACCCGCAAGGCCTTGTCCGGCTGCATGCCGGCGTTGAGCATCTCGCGGCGTGCCGCATTGGCGCGGTCGGCCGACAGTTCCCAGTTGCTGTAGCCGGTATCGCCGCCGGCGTACGGCGCGGAATCGGTATGGCCCGAGATCGAGATCTTGTTCTCCACGCCGTTGAGCACGCGGGCGAGCTCGTCCAGGATGACGCGGCTGTAGTCCTTGAGCACGGTCTTGCCGCTGTCGAACATGGGCCGGTTCTTCTCGTCGACGATCTGGATACGCAGCCCCTCGTCGGTGAAATCCAGCAGGATCTGGTCCTTGAACTGCTTGAGCGTGGGCTGGGTGAAGATCAGGCTTTCCAGCTCGGACTTCAACCCCTCGAGCTTGCGGCGCTCGCGGGCCTCCTGCTCTTCGTCGCTGGCGCGGCGCTGCGGCGTGATGCGCGGGCTCATGTGCTGCCCGCCTGTCAGCACGCTGACCGGGTCTCCGGCCACGCTGCCGGTGGTCACGGCCACCCGCAGCGGCGTCCGGAAGTACTCGGAGATACCTTCCAGATCGGCCTGGGCCGAGGTGGTGAGCAGCCACATCAAGAGAAAGAACGCCATCATCGCGGTCACGAAGTCGGCATAGGCGATCTTCCACATGCCGGCGCCGTGCGCCTTGTGCCCGCGCCGGCGGGACCGCCGGATGATGATGGGTGCAACGCCGTCTTTGCCTGCCATGACCGACCCCTTGCCGCGCCGTCAGGCGGCGGACTTGCCCCGCACCGTGTCTTCCAGCTCGCCGAACGTCGGACGTTCCGTCGAGAACAGGACCTTGCGGCCGAACTCCACCGCCAGCGCCGGCGCGTAGCCGTTCAGGCTGGCCAGCAGGGCGACCTTGATGCACTCGAGCTGCTTGCTGCTTTCGCTCACCTTCTGTTCCAGCACCGAGGCAAGCGGCCCGACGATGCCGTAGGCCAGCAGAATGCCGACGAAGGTGCCGACCAGGGCGGCGCCGATCTTGGCACCCAGCACCGCGGGCGGATCGCCGACCGAGCCCATGACGTTGACCACGCCCATGACGGCGGCGACGATGCCGAAGGCCGGCAGGCCGTCGGCGATGCGCTGGATGGCGTGCGCCGGCACGCTGGCTTCCTGGTGGTGGGTGTCGATCTCCTGGTCCATCAGCGCCTCGAGCTCGAGCGGATTCAGGTTGCCGCTGACCATGAGCCGCAGGTAGTCGGTGACGAACTCGACCAGGTGCTCGTCGGCCAGCAACGCCGGATATTTCTGAAACAGCGGACTGTTCTGCGGCTCCTCGACATCGGCCTCGATGGACATCAGCCCCTCGCGCCGCACCCGGTTGAGGATCTCGTACAGCAGGGCGAGCAGGTCGAGGTAGCGCTGCTTGGTGAAGCGGGAACCGTGCAACGTGGTCGGCAGCGCCCTGAGCGTGGCCTTGACCACCTTGCTGGAATTGCCGCAGACGAAGGCGCCGATGGCGGCGCCGGCGATGATCACGAGTTCGAACGGCTGAAACAGCGCGCCCAGCGAGCCGCCGTGCATGGCGTAGCCGCCCAGCACTGACGCCCCAACGATGATGTAGCCAATGATGACGAGCATATAGAGTCCCCCCCTGCGCGTTGGCACGCCTCCCCGGGGGCCGATGCGGGCGGACCGGCGGAGCCGGATCCACCGCATCCTGGGCCGGACTCGCTGCCTGGCGTGGCGGCGGAGAACGATCCGGATATCCGGGGAAGCTATCCTGCGTGGGGTAATCCGGCTCCGGTGGCACATTGCGCGGAGCCATGAACGGGTTTTCGGCCACGCCGGGAAAAACTTGAGGCGCGGAAGATCGCAATCAGCGCGTGGAGGCCTTGGCCGCCTCCACGGCGCGCCGGGTCTTGCCGGCACGCGAAGGCATGTGGCATAAACCGCACACATACTGATGCGCCAGCTCGAAACTATGCGTGACGAACTCGCCGCCGCAACACGTGCAAGCGGTCATGCCGAGCATGCCCGCATCGAAGAACCGCGTCAGGCGCCAGGCCCGCGTGATCGACAGCACTTCGGGCATGCCGAGTTGCTGCACCTGCTCGCGATACAGGCGATAGGCGCGGATCAGGGCCTCCACCGCCGTCGTGTCCTCCATGCCGAGCTGGTGCCGGTGGATGTTCATGAACAGCGAAGCATGGATGTTCGGCTGCCAGGTCATGAACCAATCCGTCGAGAACGGCAGCATGCCCTTGGGAGGGGATTTGCCTCGGATCTCGCGATACAGGCGCAGCAGGCGCTCGCGCGACAGCTGCACCTCGGCCTCCAGTACCTGCAAGCGCGCGTCGAGCCGGATCAGCTCGGACGCGATCTCGATCTGCCGGGCTTCGGACAGCACGCTCTTAGCGCGGACCATGCGACCCCCGGGTACTACGTCTATGCACGGCGGGAAGGCTCAGGACGCGGCCATGGCGGCGGTGCGGCCGGCCATCAGAATGGCGGCGTGAATGCGGGGCGAAACGTCGTCGCGCTTGGGCGAGGAAAGAAGATTCCAGACCAGCGAGTCGTCGAAGCGAAAGCGGGCCAAGAGCATGCTCGAGCCGGCGATCTTGAGCAACTGGGCGGTCGTCAGCGACAGCAGGATGTCGGCCACCTCGCTCGAGATGCCCAGGCGATAAAGGGCCTCGCTGCGGTCCACCCGCAGCATTTGCTGCGCAAGCATCAGGTAAGTCAGGTTGGCGTCGCGGATTTCCTCGCTCAGCCGAGACATGGAGGAAGCCTCGGCCTTCGGGGCCTGCACGCCAACATCGACCACGTCGCAAACTTGACTCATCGCGATTCCTTTCAGGGAAATGCCCGGCTGGGGCAAGAGAAACACAAGCGTCCCCGTCCAAAACTCTTGGCGCAGACAACCAATTCAATATGTAAATTATCAGACACTTGTTACGAAATCGACATTGGAAGCCGGCTGGATTTCACGTCTGCCTAGGTAAACTCGGCTTGTAAGAATTTTTCTTACAAAAACTGTATCAGCTGTTTCATTTATACACCTAAATGCGAAACGTCATTCCACCCATGCAACGCGGCACGGCCGTGACCGAACAGGACCGCGACCTCCTGGAAGCGGCGCTGGAGTCGCTGCCCGCCGCCACCTGGGTGGTCGACCGCGACGGCCGCTACCGCTACGTGTCGCAAGCCTATGCGCAATTGATGGGCATGTCGGCCGCCGACTGCCTGGGCAGGACCATGGACGAGGTCATGCCGGCAACGCTTGCGCGCATCTATACGCTGCGCCACCGGCAACTGCTCGAGTCCCGCGCCCGCAAGCGCTTCGAGCAGATCTGGACAGTAGACGGCGAGCCCCGCTGGTTCGAGGTCCACATGAGCTGCCTGTGCAACGACGAGGGCGAAGCCGTCGCCGTCTCCGGCTATGCCCAGGACGTCACACAGCACATGGAGCAGCAGGAAGCGGCGCGCCGCATCCAGAACGAGCTCGAGAAGCGGGTGGCCCAGCGCACGCATCAGTTGAGCGTCATCAACGAAGAACTCGAGGCATTCTCCTACTCGGTGTCGCACGACCTGCGCGCCCCGCTGCGGCAGATCGCCGGCTTCGCCGAGCTGCTGGAAAGCCGGCTCGCCGGCCAGCTCGACGATGCCAATGCCAAGCACCTGCAGCACATCCTCGACAACGCGCACCGCATGGACGGGCTGATCGCCGACCTGCTGCAGCTCGCCCGCATCAACCAGAGCGGACTGCTCAAGACACAAGTGGACCTGACCGCCCTCGCCCGCGACACCGTCTCCAACCTGCGCAGCGCGCATCCCGGCCGGTCGGTCGAGGTGGAGCTGCCCGCCCCCACCTACGCCGAATGCGATGCCGGCCTGATGCGCATTGCGCTCGACAATCTGCTGGGCAACGCGTGGAAGTTCACGAGCAGGCAGGCCGAGGCCCGCATCCAGTTCGGCTGCTTCTCGCGCGGCGCCTGCACGATCTATTTCGTGCGCGACAACGGCGCGGGCTTCGACATGCAAAACGCCGAGCGCATGTTCGGCGCCTTCCAGCGCTTCCACCGGGCCAGCGACTTCCCCGGCACCGGCATCGGGCTGGCCACCGTCCGCCGCATCGTCAGCCGCCACGGCGGCCAGATCTGGGCCGAAAGCGCGCCCGGACAGGGCGCGACGTTCTACTTCACGCTGGAAACGCCAAGCTGACACGCCGGGCCCGCGCACGGCCACGCATCTCCGGGCTGCGCGGCGCATGGACCGTACGGGTGCGCCAATTCGGATCGAAGCGAGGAAACTTTAGCGGTATTTTTTTCCGTCCCGCCGCCTTCCCCTCCTAAAGTTTCGAGACCCCACCCCGTTAATTGCCTCAACGCGGCCGCGCTTGCACTACGCAAGAAAGTGTCGGCGGTGCTGGCACATCCGCTCTCGCACGCACCGCCGTCACATGGCCAAGGGGCAGTTGCGGAAGGACCTCCGGCCGCAGATGCATATGGCGGGCCCAAGGCCCGGAACGAAGATATGACTCACCCTCACGGAGATAAGTCATGGCACAAGTCATCAACACCAACATCGCTTCGCTCAACGCGCAGCGCAACCTGACCAGCTCGCAGAACGCGGTCAACACCTCGCTGCAGCGCCTCTCGACCGGCCTGCGCATCAACAGCGCCAAGGACGACGCCGCCGGCCTGGCGATCTCCGAGCGCATGACCACCCAGATCACCGGCCTGAACCAGGCCGTGCGCAACGCCAATGACGGCATCTCGCTGGCGCAGACCGCCGAAGGCGCTTTGAGCCAGATCGGCAGCAACCTGCAGCGCATCCGCGAACTGGCCGTGCAGTCGCGCAACGCGACCAACTCCGACAGCGACCGCATCGCGCTGCAAAAAGAAGTCTCGCAGCTGACCGCCGAAATCGACCGCGTCGCGCGCGACACGTCCTTCAACGGCACCAACCTGCTGGACGGCTCGTTCACCAGCAAGTCGTTCCAGGTCGGCGCCAACGCCGGCCAGCGCATCAGCATCGACAGCATCATCAACGCCAATACCTCGGCGCTGGGCACGAGCTACTCGGTTACCACCGCCGCCATCACCACTCCCGGAACGGCCGCGGCAGCCGGCGCGACCGCCTCCGCTCCCCCGACCGCAGCCAAGTTCGCCTCCATTGCCCCGGGCGGGATCTCCGTCACCGTGGGCGACGACACCACCGCGATCAACCTGGGCGAGATCGCCGCCGTCAGCGTGACGCCGGCTTCGAACGACGACGCCGACATCGACGCAGCCAACAAGGCCGCCATCCGCCAGCACCTGGAAAGCGTGGCGGCCGAAATCACCAAGGCCACCGGCGGCCGCGTCAACGCATCGATCAACGACGCGGGCGATGCGCTGGAACTGTCCTCGCTGGAGAAATTCGAGTTCGGCGGCGCGGCCGCCCCCAGCTACATCGACGGCGAATCCGGCGATGCTCAGGTCGGCTTCAAGAACCTGGACATCAAGACCGCCGCCAACGCCGACAAGGTCATCCTGGCCATGGATGCCGCGCTGAAGTCCATCAACGAGTCCCGTGCCGACCTGGGCGCCATCCAGAACCGGTTCAGCTCGGTGGTCTCGACGCTGCAGACCACGTCCGAGAACCTGTCTGCCTCGCGCAGCCGGATCATGGACGCCGACTTCGCCGCGGAAACCGCCTCGCTGACGCGCGGCCAGATCCTGCAGCAGGCCGGCACCGCGATGCTGGCCCAGGCCAACTCGCTGCCGAACAACGTCCTGACGCTGCTCCGCGGCTGATCGGCGTTTTCGAAGCCACGGCGGTCTCCCAAGGGGCCGCCCGCAAGGCCCATGCCGCAGGCTGGGCCTTTTGTTTTCGACGCCGGAACCCGGCAGTCCCCACCCTCAAGTTCCCCCGCATTTCCCCGATAACCCAGGCATAGCCATTCATTGCGCCGGCTCTTCCCGCCGCCTTCGCCCCTGGAGTCCTCATGAGCATCGCCGCCCTCGGCAACCCGGCAGACACACGCCCCAGCGTGACCGCGATGACGCCGGCCATTGCGCAGGTGTCGCCGCGCGGCACGTCGAACCAGCTCGATCCTTCGCTGCCCATCACGTCGCAGGTCCCGGATCTCGAGCAGTTGCAAGCCGCGGTCGACAATTTCAACCAGTTCATCCCGTTGGCCACCCACAACCTGACCTTCAGCATCGACGAGGACAGCGGTACCGTCGTCGTCAAGATCGTCGACGGCGACACGCAGGACGTCATCCGCCAGATTCCGTCCGAGCAGGCCCTGGCCTTGAGCCGGTCGCTGGATCAACTCAAGGGACTGCTGCTCGACGGCAAGGCCTGAGCCGCATCCCCATGGTTAAAAGGAGCCCATCTTGGCAAGCGTAGGATCCGCCCTCGGCATCGGCTCGGGGCTCGACTTGACGACCCTGCTGTCCAACCTGATGGCGGCCGAGTCGGTGCCGCTGACCAAACTGCAGACGCAGGAAGCTAGCGCCCAATCGAAGATCTCGGCGTACGGGCAGCTTCGCAGCGCGCTGTCGACGCTGCGCGACGCGGTCAAGGCCCTGACCCCCGAGAAATTCAACGGCGCGGGCGCTTCAACGTCGGCTTCCGACGTGGCCACCGCGACGGCGACCAACGCCGCCACCAAGGGCACGTATGCGCTCGAGGTCGTATCGCTGGCGAAGGCGGAAAAAGCCGTCAGCGCCGGCCTGGCCGACGGCAAGGCGCTGGTGCAGCCGGGCAAGCTCACGTTCACCTTCGGCAGCGTCGAAGGAGGAGCCTTCGTACCGGGCTCGGGCGGAGCCAAGACCGTGACGATCGAAGACGGCAAGAACACGCTCGAGGGCGTGCGCGACGCCATCAATAAGGCCGACATCGGCGTGACGGCCTCGCTCATCACCGACGGCAGCGGCACCCGGCTCGTGCTGACGGCCAAGGAGACCGGCGAGGCCCAGGCCTTCAGGATCACGGCGGCCGGAACGCCCGGGGGCACGGGTACGCCGCTCTCGTTCCTCGATTACGACCCGTCCACCGCCCCCGAGTACAGCGCTGGCGCGGCCAGCCAGATGAGCAGGCTGCAAAAGGCCGCCGACGCCCAGTTCACGATCGACGGGCTGGTCATGTCGAGCGCCGGCAACAAGGTCGACACCGCGATCGACGGCGTCACGCTGAACCTGGTCAAGGCCGGCAGCAGCACGATCACGATAGGCAACGACACTTCCAAAGGCCGCGCCGCGCTGCAATCGATGGTCGACGCCTACAACAAGCTCCTGACCACGGCCAACTCGCTGGCGGTCAACACGCCCAGCGCGACCAAGGGAGAGGCCGGCACCACCGGCCCCCTGGCGGGCGACAGCCTGGTGCGCGACGTGATGTCCCGGATCCGCAACGAGGTCTTCGGCCCGGTCCAGGGCGCCAAGGGCCAATACACCTCGCTCGCCTCGATAGGCGTCAGCTTCCAGGCCGATGGCACGCTCAAGCTCGACACTGCCCGGTTCGACAAGGCGATGGCCTCCGATGCCGACGCCATCGCCAAGCTCTTCGACCCGCAAGCCTATGGCGACGGCCGGAACATCGCCGAGCGCTTCACCGCCGAACTCGACGCCGTGGTCAATGCCAAGGGCCTGATCGACTCTCGCGTGGACGGCCTGAATTCCACCACCAAGACCTTGCAGAACCAGCAGGTGCAACTGCAGGGCCGGCTCAAGCAGATCGAGGCCAGATACCGGGCGCAATTCACCGCGCTCGATTCGGTGCTCACTCAGATGAACAACACTTCCAGCTTTCTGAGCCAACAGCTCGAAGCCCTCAAGGGCCTGCGTTCGTAGCGGGCCGGGAGAACGACGTGTCAGGATTCGCAAGCTTCGGCGCCCGGGCCTATGCCAGCATAGGTGTGGAAACCGGCGTCTCGACCTCCAGCCCGCATGCGCTCATCCTCATGCTGTACGATGGCGCGCTGGCCTCGCTGCGGCGCGCCCAGGGATGCATACAGGCCAACGATCCGGCGGGCAAGACCCAGGCCGTCTCGCGGGCCGCGCGCATCATCGACGAAGGCCTGCGGGCCAGCCTCGACCACAAGGCGGGCGGCGACATCGCCGGCCAGCTCAATGCCTTGTACGACTACATGTGCCGGCGTGCGCTGCAGGCCAGCATCGACAACGACGGCGCCGTCCTGGAAGAAGTCGCGCAGTTGCTGGAAGGCTTGCGCGACGCATGGGCCTCCATCGAACCCAAGACCCAAGCTGCCGCCTGATTCGGCAAGGAGATCGCGATGTCGGCCACACCGTCCAGAGGTGCCTCCCCCGCAGTGCAGGACCCCGTCCCGGCCGGCGCCCCGCTGCTGGCGGCCTACGCGGAGCTTGCGCGGCTGAGCGCCGCCATGCTGGATGCCGCAAGGCGCGGCGACTGGGACGAAGTCGCATCGCATGAAGCCGAATGCGCGCGCCGCACGGAACACCTGCGGCAATTGGCGTCCCCCGGCACGGAATCCCTGGCCGAGGCCGAGCGCGAGCACTGCATCGCCCTCATCCAGCAGGTGCTCGCCGACGACGCCGCCATCCGCGATCTCGCCCAGCCCTGGATGAAGGAGCTCGAGCAAATCATCCGCCCCACCCGGCCCCGCCACCCGGTCTATTCGTCCTTCCGCTAGCCCCCACCGGACATGCCCTCGCCCAGCTTCCGTTCGAGTCACGCGGCGGCACCCCGCGCGCAATGCGGCTTGGTGCACAATACGCGGCCGTCATGGACGGTTACTGGAGATCGGTTTGGTAGATAGTCGCCAGGCCCGCGCAATCACCGGCGTCGCGCCGGTACAGAGCTGGGAGCGTTACCGCGAGGACGCGCGCGAGGCCATCCTGGCCCGGCTGCTCAACGTCCCGGGTTCGCGCGCGGGCGGCGCCAGCGCGCGGCCGCCCGGCGGCACGGCGTTGCCGCACGGGCTCGTGCGCGCGACGGTCATCCAGGCCAACAACGAGAACGAGGCGCTGGTCGACATAGGCGGCAAGCCTTATCTCGTCAACACCCGCCAGGCACTGAGCCCTGGCGCGAACGTCATCCTGCGCCTGCTGGACGACCGCACCTTTCTCCAGGGTCAAGGGCTGGGCAAGGCCGGGCTGCGCGAACCGGGCGAACGCGAGGCGCGGAGCGGGCCGGGCACGGCCTCGGGACCCGCGCCCGCCGCGGGCGACAAGGCCGATCGCGCCGGCGCGGCCGCCTCGCCGCGCGGCGTTTCGCCCGTCCCCCTGCCGGCGCTGGCGGAACTCAAGACCGAGACCGGCGACACGAAAATCCAGTTGAGCGGCTCGGCCCGCCTGCTGTTCGCCCTGGTGAGCGAAGGTGGCGGGCTGCAACGCGGCGTTCCGCTCGCCTCGCTGAACATCGCCGCCGATACCGCCCCCGCCGTGGCGGCGCAACGCATGCAACAGGCCATCGAACACTCCGGCCTGTTCTACGAATCGCACCTGCAGGAATGGCGGGAGGGCCGGCGCTCGCTGGAAGCGCTGCGCGCCGAACCCCAGGCCGCCTTCTCCCCTGGCCCCCCGCCCCGGACTCCGCCCGAAGCCCCCTCGTCCGCGCCCGCGGCGCAGCCTCCGTCTACGCCCGAGCAAAACGCCGCAAAGGGTTTGCAAGCCGCGCTTGGCGCAATACCCGCGGACATGCGCCCCCTGGTGCAGGACCAGATCGCCCTGCTGGCGAGCGGACGCTTGCTGCTCGAGGGCACATGGGGCGAACAGCCCTTCACACTCGAGGTGGAACCGGATGCCGACAGCCGGCACGATCCCGACCTGCCCCTGGCCTGGCGCGTGCGCATCCAGGTGGATACGCCTCACCTGGGCAAGCTGGAAGTCAACGTGTCCCTATCCGGCACGGACGCCCAGGTGGCGATCCGCCCCGACACCAAGGCACTGCGCGGTCAACGGCTGCGCGACGTACAGGCGCAGCTGGCCGCCGGCGGACTGGATCTGCAGCAAGCCCTGGACAGCCAGGGCCTGCGGATGTCCGACCTGCGCATCGCCACCGCTTCCCGCTCGCCCGCCCGCACATGAAGGATTCCGACAGCTCCCCCGAGACACCCGGGGACGACGATGACCCCAAGCGCAGCCTGGCCGTCGCCCTGCGCTACGAAAAAGAACGCAAGACGCCCATCGTGGTGGCCAAGGGCAGCGGCCTGATCGCCGAGGAAATCCTGCGCCGCGCCAAGGAGGCGGGCGTGTTCGTCCACAGTTCGCGCGAACTGATCGATCTGTTGATGAAGGTGGATCTGGATGCGCGCATCCCGCCGTCGCTCTACGTGGCGGTGGCCGAGGTACTGGCCTGGGTCTACCGGCAGGACGAAGCCGCGGCCCGGCGCGCGGAAGCGCCCTGAAACGGCCCGCGCGCCGCGCTACACCTGCATGTTCATGACTTCGTTGTAGGCGGCGATGACGCGGTTGCGGGCCTGGGCCAGCATCTGGAACGACAGGCTGGCCTTGTTCATCGCGATCATGGTGGTTTCCAGGCCGACCTCGGGGTCGCCCTGCTGGTAGGCCTTTTGCAGGGCGGAAGCTTCGCCCTGGGCGCGCTGCACGCTCTGGATGGCCTCGACCAGCACGTTCGAGAACGCGCCGGCCGCCGGGGCCGGAGACGCGCCCTGCGCCAGCGAGTCGGGGCGCGCCAGCATCTGGGCGGCACGCGCCATGCCGGCGGGCTGGCCCTGGGAAGATGCGAGCACGTCGTGGATCCGGTCCATCTGCATTTCCATGGTGGCTGATCCCTGCATGATAGAAGCGACCACGCTTTTCCAGCCGGGGAAGTACAGGGGCAAATCCCGCTTATTCCTTCCTTGGCCGTAACATTCCGCATCAAATAATACAAGCCGTAGAAAATGGGACGCTCGCCAGGGCGTCCCGACTTTTGGCATTCGGAGCCCGCTTCAGTACATGGCCGACGACACGCAGAACCCGCCCGCCGCCGGGGCCCCACGCAACAAGCTCTTGGAGGCGTTCGGCAGGCTGCCCGCGCGCCACCGGCTGGCCCTGCTCGTGGGCATTCCCATGCTCGTGGCCATTGTGGTCGCCACCCTGCTCTGGACCCGCGCGCCCGAGTATCGCGTGCTGTTCAGCGGCCTTTCCGACCAGGACGGCGGCACCATCATCGCGGCGCTGCAACAGCAGAAAGTCCCCTATCGCGTGGCCGACGGCGGCAGCGTCATCCTGGTGCCGCCCGACCAGGTGCACGAAGTGCGGCTGCGGCTGGCCTCGCAAGGATTGCCCCGCGCGGGCAACGTCGGCTTCGAGCTGATGGACAACAGCCGCCTCGGCCTCACCCAGTTCCAGGAACAGGTCAACTACCAGCGCGCGCTCGAAGGCGAACTGGCGCGCTCGATCCAGAGCCTGGGCACGGTCAAGAGCGCCCGCGTCCATCTTGCCATTCCCAAGCCCAGCATCTTCATGCGCGAGCAGAACCGGCCCACCGCATCGGTGCTGGTGCAAATGCTGCCCGGCCGGGTGCTCGAGCGCGGCCAGGTGGCCGGCATCGTCCACCTGGTGTCCTCCTCGGTGCCCCAACTGGCGCCCGGCGCGGTGAGCGTGGTCGACCAGACCGGCACGCTGCTGTCGGCCGACGATACCGATCCCAACGGCCTGGACGCGACCCAGCTCGAGTACCTGCGCACCATGGAGCGCCAGTACACGCGCCGCATCGCCGAGCTGATCTCGCCCATCGTCGGGGCGCAGAACCTGCGCGCCCAGGTAGCGATCGACCTGGACTTCAGCCGGCACGAGCAGACCGACGAGATTTACCGTCCCAACGGCGGCGCGCCGGAGCAGGCCGCCATCCGCAGCCGCCAGAGCTCGGAGTCGCGCGAACCTGCCATGGGCGCGGACGGCGGCGTACCCGGCTCGCTCAGCAATACGCCGCCCGGCGTGGCCATCGCGCCGACCACGGGCGGCGCGCCGACCAACCCGCCGGCGCCCGGCACCCAGCAGCAGCCCGCGCAGAACGTCAAGCGCGCCGACACCACGAACTACGAGCTCGACAAGACCGTGCGCTACGTGCGCGAGCCGGTGGGCCGCATCAAGCGCCTGTCGGCCGCGGTGGTGGTCAACCACCGCACCAGCGTGGTCAAGGGGGAAACCGTAAGCACCCCGCTCAGCGACGCGGAGCTGGCGCAGATCAAGGCCCTGGTGAGCGAGGCGGTGGGATTCGATCCACAGCGGCGCGACTCGGTCTCGGTCATCAGCATTCCTTTCAACGAGACGGCCGGCGACGCGTCCGCCGAACAGGCATTCTGGCAGCAGCCGGAATTCGTCAACCTGGCGCGCGACATCGGCGTGGCGCTGGTGCTGGCGCTGGCCGTGCTCTACCTCATCATCGGCGTCATCCGCCCCGCCATCAAGCAGCTGACGGCCCCGCCCCCGCCTCCCGATCCGGTTTTCCAGGCGGTCGATCCTGCGGCCGCCGTCGAGGCGGCCGCCGAAGCCGCCGCCGAGGACCTGCCGGAAGATCCGCTGGAAAAAGTCCGCCGCTTCGCGCGCGAGAATCCGCAGATCGTCGCCACCGTCATCCGCCAGTGGGTCAACGATGCGCAATAGGAAAGAGAATGCGTACGGAGCCGTGCGCGGCCGATCTCCGGAACGGGCCTCCGGCGCGGGTGAGCTGTCATGACGAATGTTGCCAATATGGATACCGAACAAGGCGTGACCGACGGCGCCATCCTGCTGCTGACCCTCGGCGAGGAAGAAGCGGCCGAGGTGCTCAAGTACCTGTCGCCGCGCGAAGTGCAAAAACTGGGTACGGCAATGGCCGGCATGCAGGGCATCGCCCGCGAGGCCATGGACCAGGTAATCCAGCGTTTCGAGACGGACATCGGCGCGCATACCGGTCTGGGCGCCGATGCCGATGCCTATCTGCGCAGCGTGCTGACCAAAGCGCTGGGCGCCGACAAGGCCGGGTTCCTGCTCGACCGGATCCTGCATACCGGCGATACCTCCGGCATCGAAAGCCTGAAGTGGATGGACCCGGCAAGCGTGGCCGAGCTGATTCGCCACGAGCACCCGCAGATCATCGCCTCGATCCTGGTCCATCTCGAAGCCGACCAGTCGGCCGCGGTGATCAACCACCTGACCGAGCGCGTGCGCGCCGACGTGCTGTTGCGCATCGCCACGCTGGACGGCATCCAGCCCGCGGCCCTGCGCGAGCTGAACGACGTGTTGCTGAAGATGCTGTCGGGCAATGAGCAGATCAAGCGCCGCAAGCTGGGCGGCGTCAAGACCGCGGCCGACATACTGAACTATGTCGGCTCCTCGTCGGAGCACCAGATCCTCTCCATCGTCAAGCAGGTGGACACGGAACTGGCCCAGCGCATCATCGACGAGATGTTCACTTTCGAGAACCTGATCGACGCCGACGACCGCGGCATGCAACTGCTGCTGCGCGAAGTCACGCCCGATTCGCTCATCCTCGCGCTCAAGGGCGCCAGCGCCGAACTGCGGGCCAAGGTGTTCCGCTGCATGCCGACCCGCGCCGCGCAGCAGCTGCGCGAAGACCTCGAGGTCCGGGGTCCGGTCAAGATATCCGAGGTCGAAGCCCAGCAAAAGGAAATCCTGAAGATCGCCCGCCGCCTGACCGAATCCGGCGACCTGGCGGTGAACGGCATCGGCGAGGAGCAATATGTCTGAGCCCTTGCTGGCGCCGAAGCGGATACTGCGGGCCGAGGAAGGCCGGCACCTCCCCGTCTGGCGACTGGACACCTTCGTCGATGGCTCGCTGCAGGCCGGGTCGCGGCGCCAGCCGCAGACCGCCGAGGAAAAGCGGGCCATCCAGCTTGCGCTGGCCTCCGCCCGGCAAGAGGCCGAACGGCGCGCGCGCGAAGAAGCCGCCGCGCCGGCCGCCGCCGAGGCACTTCCGGCCCCCCCGCCCGCGCCCGCCGAACCGGCGCCGGCGGTGGATCCGGCCGAGGTGGAGCGCATCAAGACCGCCGCCTTCGACGAGGGCTACGCGGCCGGGTACGACCACGGCGGCGCCGCCGCCCGGCAGGAAGCCGAACGGCTGCGGGCGATCGCGCAGGCCGCGTCCGGCGTATTCGACCGCTTTGAAAGCGAACTAGCGCCACGCCTGCTGGCCCTGGCCGTCGACATCGCGCGCCAGGTCATCCAGCGCGAACTCTCGCTCGACAACAACGTGGTGCTGGCGGTGGTGCGGGACGCGTTCAACCAGCTCATCGGCGGGGAAACGGGCAAGCAACTGCTGCTGCATCCGGCCGACGTGCAACTGGTGCGGGCTCACCTGGGAGAAGAACTCGAACTGGGCCAATGGAAGATCGTCGAGGATGCCGGCATCGAGGCCGGGGGCTGCCGCATCGCCACCCACCAGTCCGATATCGACGCCACGCTGCCGACGCGCTGGAAGCGCACGCTTGCGGCGCTGGGCCAGGACGCGCCCTGGAGCGACCGCGGTGCATGACCCCGCAGCCAGCCTCGCCCGCTTCCTGGACGGCTGCGCCGCCCGTGTGCGCACGGCCGCGCCCGTCGCGGCCTCGGGCCGCCTGACGCGCGTGGCCGGACTGGTCATGGAAGCGACGGGGCTGAAACTGCCGGTGGGGAGCACGTGCCGCGTCGTCCAGGGACAGGATCGCGCCGCCGAGGCCGAAGTCGTGGGATTCAACGGCGAACGCCTGTTCCTGATGCCATCCACCGAAATCCACGGACTGACCGCCGGCTCGCTGGTCATGCCGCTCGAAGTCCAGCGGCTCGCCCCCTCCTATCCCGACGGAGCGGAACCGGGAGCGGACGGCGCCGCGCCGGAAGAGACCACCAAGCACCTGCCCGTGGGCGATGCGCTCCTGGGTCGGGTGGTCGACGGCGCCGGCCGGCCGCTCGACCGGCTGGGGCCGATCTCCGCCGCCCATCGCGCGCCGCTGGCCGCTCGGCCGGTCAACCCCATCGAGCGGCAACCGATCGAGCGGCCGCTGGACGTGGGAGTGCGCGCCATCAACGCCATGCTGACCGTGGGCCGAGGGCAACGCATGGGATTGTTCGCCGGATCGGGCGTGGGCAAGAGCGTGCTGCTCGGCATGATGGCCCGCTACACCGAAGCCGATGTCACGGTAGTGGGATTGATCGGCGAACGCGGCCGCGAAGTCAAGGAGTTCATCGACCAGATCCTCGGCCCGGAAGGACTGGCCCGTTCCGTCGTCGTCGCCGCACCGGCCGATGCCGCGCCCCTGATGCGCCTGCAGGGCGCGGCCTATGCCACCGTGCTGGCCGAGCATTTCCGCGACCAGGGCAAGAACGTGCTGCTGATCATGGACTCGCTCACCCGCTACGCCATGGCCCAGCGCGAGATCGCCCTGGCCATCGGCGAACCGCCTGCCACCAAGGGCTATCCGCCCTCGGTATTCGCCAAGCTGCCAGCGCTGGTGGAGCGGGCCGGCAACGGCACGCACGGCGCCGGATCGATTACCGCCTTCTATACCGTACTGACCGAAGGCGACGACCAGCAGGACCCCATCGCCGACTCCGCGCGCGCCATCCTCGATGGCCACATCGTACTGAACCGCGCGCTCGCCGACACCGGCCACTATCCGGCCATCGACATCGAGCAGTCGATCTCTCGCGCCATGCACAATATCGTCGGCGCGGACCAGCAGCGCCACGCCAGGACGCTCAAGAAGCTGTTCTCCCGCTACCAGCGGTCGCGCGACCTCATCCAGGTCGGCGCCTACGTCCCGGGCACCGACCCCGAGCTCGACCAGGCCATCGCCGCGCACGACAGCATCAGCAACTTCCTGCAGCAGGACATGCAGGCGCGCGCGCCGTTCCCCGAAAGCCTGTCCCTCATGACCGCCATCGCCGAGCATTTCGGCGGTGCCGCCTGATCCCGAGAAGCCCCAGAGGCCCGCCATGACGTCCACCTCCACCCTCGCCACGCTGATCGAACTTGCCGAAGGCCGCAAGAACAAGGCCGCCCAGGAGTTCGCCCAGGCTGCCGCGGCGCATTCCCGCGCCCGCGAGCGCCTGGTGCTGATCGAGAACTACCGGTCCGACTACGAGACCCGCATGCGCAACCAGACGGGCATCGGCATGGACGGCACGCTGGTCGGCAACTACGCGCGCTTCATCCAGCAATTGACCGAGGCCGTCGACCAGCAGAAGCGGGAAGTGGAACGCTGCGCCTCGCACATGAACGCCACCCGCGCGGCCTTCTTCAACGAGGAGCGCAAGCTCAAGTCCCTGGAAATCCTGGCCCAGCGCGAAGCGCAGCGCCTGGAAACGTCGGAGGCCAAGCGCCTGCAGAAACAGATCGACGAATTCGCCAACCGCCGCAGCTTCGGCACGCCCACCGGATACGCGCTATGAATGCCCTGCCCGCCGCGCACCTCGCCCTGCCCATCGCGCCCCCGTCTTCGGCTGCTTCCGACTCGGCCCAGGCCGACGAACGCTTCGGCGAGCACCTGGCATCGGCCGCACAGGCCCTGGATCACCCCGCCTCGTCCGGCCCGGCCCGGCCCGGCGACGCGCCTGCCGGCCCGCGAGCCGACACGGAGGACGAGGACGAAAACCCACCGGCCACCGACCCCGCGCCTGACCTTCCCTGGTTGTCGCAGTGGGCCGGCTACGCGGCGCAGCCCGCCTCGTCCGCCCCGGCGCCGGCGGCCGCAAACGCCGCCGCAGGCGCCGGGGCGGACGCGCTCTCGGCGATCGGGG
>NZ_NINW01000030.1 GCF_002188465.1 Pigmentiphaga sp. NML080357
AACAGGACCGTGAAACGCCTTTGCGCCGATGATAGTGGACGGACGTCTGTGAAAGTAGGTCATCGTCAGGCTAACTACCCCAAAACCCCCGCTCGGGCATCCCGGCGGGGGTTTTACTTTATGGGTCAGCCCAAAACGGCTAAGCGCTGCATCAGTCCCGCCTGCCCACCCATCGCGCGGTGTACATCGAATCGGCCGGCGGCGAGCTCGCAGGGATCACCGTAAGCGGTCATTCAACACCGCTCGATCAGTCTTTTCAGCGTATCAGCACGGCGCGGTAGCCGACGCAATCTTCCAGGGCAGCAGCGCCTCGTAATCATCAACGGTTCGCGCATGCGGCAGCGCCTTGAACAGGACGAGGAGATACTCGTACGGATCGATCCCATTGGCTTTTGCCGTTTCCACGAGCGAGTATAGATTCGCCGATGCCTTGGCCCCTGCCACCGTGTCGCAGAATAGCCAACTGCGGCGTCCGACGACGAACGGACGGATGGCGTTTTCGCACGGATTGTTCGAGATCGGCCAGGAGCCGTTATCGACGTAGCGAATGAGTTTGGGCCATTGCCCGTGCAGATAATGCAACGCCTTGCCGAACAGGCTTTGGGGCAATACGCTGTGCAGATGTTGCAGCAGCAGCGATTCGAGTTCAGCGAGGATAGGCCGGCTCTTTTCGTGGCGCAGTTTCTGCCGCTGTCCAGGCGTCATCGCTTTGCCCGCCGCTTCGACGGCGAACAACTTGCCAATGCGTTCGACGAATCCTGCAACCGGATGCGTCGCGCGTTGTGCTGCGGGCACCGCCTCTTGGGCCTCGATCAGATACCGCCGGGCGTGGGCCCAACACCCAAGGTGCACCAGCCCATAGCGATCAGCAATCGTGTCATATGGCGCGTAGCCATCGGTCATCAGCACCGCGTGCGGCCGGATACCGGCGTACAAGGCTGCCGCCTGTTCGGTGTTGCGCGTCGGGCTATAGGTGAACAATCGCACGGGTGGGTCCGAGCCGTTCATCTGCGCCCATAAGAAGCTCTTGCTCTGTGCCGCCCGACCAGGCTCTTTGAGCACCTGGACGGTCGTTTCATCACCATACAGCACGTCGGCCTCTAACAGGTGATCACGCATCAAGTTGATCACCGGTTGCACGGCATGGCCGGCACGCACCGTGCTGGCAGCCAGCGTGGCACGCGACAAGTCTCCACCGAAGCGCTTGAGCAAGCCCGCGACCCGGTAAATCGGCAAGCCATCCTGGTATTTTGCGGTAATGCACCACGCCAGTGCCGACTCGGTCAACAATCCCTTCGGGATGATGCGAGCCGCAGCCGGTGTAGTCTTGATGCTCTGATCGCAGCACGGGCAGGCGTACTTGACGCGCTGATGTTGCACAACGCGAACCTGCTGCGGCACGATATCCAACTGCTCGCTGATCTCGACGCCAATCTCGACCAGCGGCTGGCCATCGTGCGCACACACCCGCTCGGACTCGGGCAGTTCGTGGCGGATCTCAATACGTGGCAGTGCGGGGTCCAGCGGCTTGCGTCCGCGCTTGGCTCGGGAGTGACAGGCAACGGCAACGCTCGAGCCGATGTCATCCTCCTGCGCTGCAGCGATGGCTGCGGTCGGCGCCAGACATTCCGCCTCGTTAAAGAACAGGTCCTTTTGTTCCGACCCGCGAGCTTCGCTCTTGGCGGCAAACAGCTTGCGCTGGAAGGCCTTTAGCTGTTCCTTTAACAGATCCCGCTCGACCGTCACCACACGTAGCGCGGCCTGGCTGGCGCGCAGCGCTTCGTACTCCTCGGCAGTGATGGTGACAGTCTTCGGCATAGGGGATTAGACCGCCGCCAGAGCACGGCGTTCACGAGGCTCGATGATACGCGCGTTCGGGATGACGGCGCACCGCCTCCAGATCAATGCCATCGAGCAGCCAATGCAACTGCTCAACGCTGAGTGTGGCAACCGCTTCGCGGCGTGGCCAGGCAAAGCGGTCTTTCTCCAGGCGTTTGTACAGCAGCCAGAATCCGTTGCGTTCCCACAGCAACAGTTTGATGCGGTCTGCCCGCCGGTTGCGAAACACATAAATCGCGGCCGAGAACGGATCCAACCCCAACGCCTGCTCGACCAAGGCCGCCAAGCCGTTGATGGATTGCCGAAAATCGACTGCCTCGCGATGCAAATAGACCTTCAGCCCCGAATCGAAGCGAAGCATCAGCGCTGATTCCACAGCGTTTCGATCAGGGCCTTGAACAGGCCAGTATCGGCCGCCACGGCGCACGATAATTCCAGTACCGCGCCATTGGGCAGCCTGGCACTGAGTGCCGCCACTGACGGCTGGTTCGGCATAGACGTTTGGACCGGCACAAAAGGCGTCAATGCCGAATCTGCGCCCGCTGACGATGGTTGGTACCGGTCAATCCACTTGCGTAGCTGATTGGCATTGACGCCAGCCTTCAACGCCATGCCCGAGACCGATATCGCGGACTCCAGACACATCTGCACCAGCCGGCGCTTGTCCTCGGGGTCAAAGTCTCGCCTGCCGTTACTGCGTACTCGCACAGGCCGTAGCGGTAACAGGTCTAAGGATTCTATCGTCATGCTTGCGTCCGCAAAGTTCGTGGCGGACGCAAGCATCAAGCATTTTGCGCTAACTCGATAGGGCGTGGGTTATTGAGCGCTTACGGATCACCCCTGTCTCCACGTAGTGGTCTCTCATTTTTTCTATGGTGGCCTGGTTGATTTTCCCAGAAGGATTCAACGTGATCGTGGCCAGCAGTTTTTCGGCCGTGGCCTCATCGACGTTGAAGCGGGTCATCAGGCGTGCGACGTTCTCCTGCCGTGGCGCCTTGTCGACATGATCGGCGGCCTGGAGGATGACCGCTAGCGCTTTCCGGACAAGCTCCGGATTGTTCGACACCGTGCTCTTCTTTGCCACGACTACGTAGGGATCCCAGTTCTTCCCGACGAAGTCGGACATCTTGCCGACGCTGCGCAACCGATTCTCCCTGTCGATCAGGATGGCGGAGTGTTCCGTGGTGACCCAGATGTCGGCTTCTCCGTTTCTCAGCGCCCGGTAATTCTGCGGAACGCCGCCCGTGGGCACGAATGTCACCTCGTCCTGCCTGACACCCAAGGACTTCAGAAAGAAGTTCGCGTAGAGCCGATCGGTGCCCGACAACTGGGTGACGGCCAGACGCTTGCCCCGCATCTGCTGGGCGTCCATGGGCGTGCCGGCGAGCGACCACATGTGCCATTCGGCGCGCGTGCCGAGGTCCGCCACGATGACGAACTCCACCCCCTTGCTGATGTAGTTGATCGTGGCCCCCATTCCGTACAGCCGCACGTCGGAATGGTTTTCTTCCTCGGGACTCCAGGCCCGGCGATCCCCGCCACCGAGCGGGGGAGGCGTCACCGGTTTCAGGCCGTGTTTGCGCCACAGGTCCAGATCCTTGGCGGTAGCGTCGATCAACGCTGTCCCAGGAACCGTGTTGACGCCGATCGAGTAGGTGAACTCCATCATCGTCTCTTCGCCCGCCTGTGCGGCAGGGAGGGCCGCAGCCAAGACGACGCAAGCCCATGCCCGGAGGACTGCGCGGCGTGGGAGGCCAGGTTCGAGGGCGGGGGGCGGATGGATGGCTGGCATGGCGGGAGTCTCCTCGTTGGTTTTGTATTCAAAAAATGTTTTTGAATGCTAAACCCGAACAAAGAGAACGACAAGCGTGGTGGAAGCCTTGCGCCTTTCATATTTCCGACCGGATAGCCAGGCATCATGGCGATGCGGCGAACGGGTAGGGACGCGCCCTGGACCGTGCGCGGAAGGGGGGGCGGCGAACAGGGCGGCAAGTGCCGGGGTACGCCGATTGTTGCAATTCCGCCTTGTTGGCAGGCGAGCGCTTACCTTAAGGCGAGTCCCGAAATGCCGGAGAAGCATTTCCTCTTAAGGATTTCGCGTTTAGCCAAAGCTGCGAAAGTGTTGTATTTTCTTACATCTTGAATTGCAGGCGCAGTTATGCAATAACGCTTCTGTTCATGCTTTAACGGCTGCGATTCATGGAACTTTAGGGCTGCTTGCATGTTTGCCTGCACGGTGTGCGGGCTGGGGTTTGGCTGTGCGAGGCGTGCCTTCGATGGCACGTGGTACTAACCGTAGTCACTGAGCTGTCCCGCTATGTCCTACCTGACGGATTCTTCCAAGTTCTCCGGGTTCTGGAGCGCACGCACCCAAGGCTTGCATCGGTTCTGGTGGGGCTTGCGCTATGCCCAGCCCATGACCTTGTTGGGCGGGCGCCTGGGTCGAAAGGACGAATACCTGGCCTGGTTCAATACCGTCGAGACGCCGGTGCTGCGCCATGCGGCGGCTCGATGGAGCTTTTGCCAGCGCACGCCCAGCATGGTGGGAGCGCAGGCGTTTCATTTCTTCGGCGTCGAGCGGGTGCTTTCCGACAACCGCGGCTGGCATTGGCGGCCCTGGGGGGAGAACTGGCTGCACAACCTGCATGCTTTCGACGATCTCGTGGCCGACGACGCGCAGGGCCGCTTCGAATGGCACGAGAAACTGGTCACCAACTGGATCGTGGCCAACGCGCCCGGCAAAGGCGTGGGTTGGCGGCCGTACAGCCTCTCGCGGCGCATCGTGAACTGGATCAAGTGGGACCTGGACAAGCAGGGGCTGAACGAAGTCGGCCGGCGCAATCTGGTCGTGCAGGTGCGTTTCCTGCGGCAGCGGCTGGGCGCATCGATGACCGCCGCCTATCCCACCAAGGCCGGCAAGGCGCTGCTGTTCGCCGGCGCTTTCTTCGATGGCGGCGAAGCGGCAGCCTGGAGGCGGACCGGCCTGTCGGTGCTGCGCACCGCCCTCAAGCCCGGTTATCTGCGGGCACGGCTGGGCGCAAGCGATGGCTATCGGACCGCGATCGTCGAAGACCTGCTGGACCTGGTGCAGTTGGACAGGGTCTATCCCGGATTGCTGGGCAGGGACGAAGTCGGGCGCTGGCAGGAACTGGCGCTGCCGCTGCTCGCGATGGACGGCGAACGCAACGCGCCTGCGGCGGACGGTCCCGAACCGGTGTTTTTTGCCGAACCCAAGGCCGTGGCGCTGCGTCAGTATGCGCAGCGTCTGGGGCTGACTCCCGCCGCGTGATTTGCTTTCGGCCGGCGCGGCCCCGCGGAGCGGCCACGCCGTGTTCGAGGCGCCGCCGACGTCCCGCCCCTTACAATAGCCGCACCTCCCTGGGGGAGGGACGCCGGCTTCCGCCGCCCCGTTTGCCTGGCGTTTCCGTCATGGGGCCTTACTCGAGTCCGTCCATGTTCCGCACCTCGCTCGTCTCCGGTTTTCTCGGCCTGTCGATGTGGCTTGCCGCGCCCGCGCACGCCGCCGATCCCTTGCGCATCGGTGAAATCAATAGCTACAAGGCGCAGCCCGCGTTTCTCGAACCGTACCGCAAGGCCATGTTGCTGGCGCTGGAAGAGGTCAATGCCGCCGGCGGCGTCAACGGCCGGCCGCTGGAGCTGATCATCCGGGACGACAACGGGGTGCCTGGCGATGCCGTGCGGGCTGCGGAGGAGCTCGTCTCGCGCGAGCGGGTAGCGATGCTTGCGGGCGGATTCCTGTCGAACGTGGGCCTGGCCCTGGGCGACTATGCCAGGCAGCGCAGGATCCCTTTCCTGGCGAGCGAGCCGTTGACCGACAAGATCACCTGGGCCAATGGCAACCGCTATACCTTCCGCTTGCGGCCGTCGACCTGGATGCAGGTGTCGATGCTGGTGCCGGAGGCCGCCAAGCTGCGCAAGAAGCGATGGGCGATCGTCTATCCCAACTATGAATACGGGCAATCTGCGGTCCAGACCTTCAAGACTTTGCTCAAGGCGGCGCAGCCCGATGTCGAGTTCGTGACCGAGCAGGCCACGCCGCTGGGCAAGCTCGATGCCGGCCCGGTGGTGCAGGCGCTGGAGGCGAGCAAGCCCGATGCGATCTTCAACGTGCTGTTTGCCACGGACCTGACGAAATTCGTGCGCGAGGGCACCATGCGCGGCTTGTTCAAGGGGCGCGAAGTGGTCAGCCTGTTGTCCGGCGAGCCCGAATACCTCGAACCCTTGCGGGACGAAGCGCCCGAAGGCTGGATCGTCACCGGCTACCCCTGGTATGCGATCAAGACGCCCGAACACCAGCGCTTTCTGGATGCCTATCGCAAGAAGTATGGCGAACCTCCCCGGCAGGGCTCGGTGGTGGGCTACGTGACCATCCACGCCGCCGCCGAGGCACTGCGCCGCGCACAAAGCACGGACGCCGAGAAAATCGTCGACGCGTTCCGGAATATGCCGCTGTCGTCACCGTGGGGACCGATCGTGTTCCGCGCGCAGGACAACCAGTCGACGCTCGGCGCCTTCGTCGGCCGCACCGCGCTGCAAGGCAGCGGCGCCCAGCGCACCGGCGTGATGGTGGACTTCCATTATGCGGACGGCGCCAAGTTCCAGCCTACGGACGCCGAAGTGGCGAAGTTGCGTCCGGCGCGCTGAACGGTGCTGGCGCAACTGCTGAACGGGCTGGCCAGCGCAAGCAGCCTGTTCCTGCTTTCCCTGGGATTGACGCTCATATTCGGCGTTTCCCGGGTGGTGAACTTCGCTCATGGCTCGCTCGCCATGCTCGGCCTTTACCTGGGTGTAAGCCTGGCGGGGACGCTGATCCCGCTGCTGGGCGCGCTGGGATTCTGGGCCGCGGTCGCGGGCGCCGCGCTGGCCGTTGCGGTGGTGGGAGCGCTGGTCGAGCGCGGGTTGCTGCGGCGACTCTATGGCAGCCCCGAACTGTTCCAGCTGGTGGCGACCTTCGCGCTCGTCCTGATCATCCGCGATGCCACGTTGGCCATCTGGGGCGCCGACGACAGGCTCGGGCCCAAGGCGCCGGGCCTGACTGGCGTGCTGGCGCCCGGCACGCTGAACCTGCCTGTCTACGATCTGCTGCTGATGGCAACCGGGCTGGTGGTCCTCGGCCTCGTCCAGTGGATCATGGCGGCGACTCGTTGGGGGCTGCAGTTGCGCGCCGCGACGGAGGACCGCGAGATGGCGCTGGCCGTGGGCGTGGACGAGCGTCGTCTTTTTACCCAGGTGTTCGCGCTCGGCGCCGGGCTGGCGGGACTTGCCGGCGCGCTCCAGATGCCGCGCGAGCCGGCCGCGCTGACCTATGACCTGCAGGTGGTGGCCGAAGCTTTCGTCGTCACGGTGGTCGGCGGCATGGGCAGCGTGACGGGAGCGTTCGTGGCGGCCATGATGATCGGCATCGTCAAGGCGGCCTGCGTGGCGCTGGGAACCATCGAGGTCGCCGGCGTGGAACTGGTGCTGCCCAAGCTCACGCTGGTCATCGAGTTCCTGTTGATGGCGGTCGTGCTGGCGGTCCGGCCCTGGGGACTGTTCGGCAGGCCCGCCGCGCCGGCCCGCGCCGCGCGCACCGAAATGCATCCCTTGCCGCCGCCCACGCGCCGCGGCAACGGGCTGCTAGCGCTGGCCGTGGCGGTGCTGGTCGCCTTGCCCTGGCTCGCCGCGGACATGCCGTACCTGCTGGTGCTTGCGGTGGACGTGCTGATCGCGGGCTTGTTCGCTGCCAGCCTGTACGTCCTGATGGGGCCGGGGGGCATGCATTCGTTCGGCCATGCGGCCTTTCTGGGCCTGGGAGCCTATGGCGCGGCCCTGGCGGCTCCGTGGGTGGCGCAGGCGCTGCCGGGCCTTGCCTCGACGGGGCCTGGCGGGCTGGCCAGCGCGCTCCTGTGTGTGGCCGCGGGGATGTTGCTGGCATGGGCCGGGGCGGCGGTATACGGCTTCGTCGTGCTGCGGGCCGCCGGCGTGTATGCCGCCATGCTGACGCTGGCGTTCGCGCAGATCACCTGGTCGGTCGCCTTCCAGTGGGACGCCGTGACGGGCGGCAGCAACGGTCTGTTCGGTTTTTGGCCGCAGGGGTGGCTGTCCACGCGCGAGGGGTACTACTGGTTTGTCCTGGGCGTCGCATGCGCGGGCGGTCTGTTGTTGCGGCACGTGTTGCATGCGCCGTTCGGACTGACGCTGCGGATGACGCGCGATGCGCCGTTGCGCGCGGAAAGCCTGGGCCTGCCCGTGTTTGCCGTGCGCTGGACCGCTTTCATGGCGGCCGGTGCGCTGGCGGGCGTGGCGGGCGGCTTGACCGTGTTCGCCAAGGGATCGGTGGCGCCGGACCTGCTAGCCATTCCGCGGTCGGTCGATGCGCTGGTCATGACCTTGCTGGGCGGACTGCAATCGCTGGCCGGGCCCTGGGTGGGGGCGCTGGTCTATACGGTGGGGCAGGACTTCCTGGCTCGCGCGACCGAGTATTGGCGAGCGGCGATCGGCGTGGCGATGCTGGCAATGGTGATGCTGGCTCCCGGAGGCCTGACAGGGCTCGGGCGCCGGCGGGCACGCGCGGAGGTAGCATGAGGCTGGCGGTGTCGGACTTGTCCAAATCGTTCGGCGCGGTTCTCGCCGTGGACGGTGTGAGCTTCGACCTGGATGCCGGGCAGATGCTGGCGTTGATCGGACCGAACGGGGCGGGCAAGAGCACGTGTTTCCAGTGCATCAACGGGCAGCTTCGCCCCGACGCCGGCCGCATCGCACTCGAAGGCAGGGACGTCGCCGGCATGGACGTGACAGCGCGTGCACGACTGGGCATGGGGCGTACTTTCCAGATCGCCCAGGTGGCCGTCTCCCTGACGGTGGAGCAGCACGTCGCGCTGGCGCTGGCCGCCCGGGATCCGGCGGTGTGGCGCCGGGCGGGCCCGCGTGGCCCTGGTGTCGAGCGCGGCGAAGTGCAGGCATGGCTGGAGCGATTCGAACTGGCCGAAGCGGCTGGCCGGCTGTGCGGCGAACTGCCATACCCGGAGCTCAAGCGGGTAGAGCTGGCCAGCGCCTTGGCGCAACGGCCGCGCGTGCTGCTGATGGACGAACCCACCGCCGGGATGACGCGGGCGGACCGGCGGGGGTTGATGGCGCTGGTCAAGCAGGAGGCTGCGCGCGGATTGGCGGTGCTGTTCACCGAACACAGCATGGATGTGGTGTTCGGCTTTGCCGACCGCGTGCTGGTGCTGGTGCGCGGCCGCGTGGTGGCGCGAGGCACGCCGCAGCAGATCGCCGACGATCCCGCCGTCCGCGCCGCCTATCTCGGGACGGCGGCAGCCGGGGAGGGCGCATGACGGCCCTGCTGCAGGCGCGCAGGCTCTGCGCCTTCTATGGCAGGGCGCAGGCGCTGTTCGACGTCGATCTCGACGTCGCCGCGGGCGAGATCGTTGCGCTGGTGGGGCGCAACGGCGCCGGCAAGACCACCCTGATGCGAGCGTTGGCGGGACGGTTGCAGACCTCGGGCGACGTGCTGCTGGATGGCCGGCTCATGAATGGCTGGCGCACCGACAGGCGGGTGAAGGCCGGCCTGGCCTGGGTACCCGAGGACAGGCGCATTTTCACGCAGCTCACCGCGCGGCAGAACCTCGAGGTGGCCCAGGCGCCGCCGCGGCCGGGCATGCCAGCGTGGACGGCCGAACGCGTGTATGGATTGTTCCCCGAACTCGCCGCGCTTGAGCGCCGTCCGGGCGGAGCGCTCAGCGGCGGCGAGCAGCAGATGCTGGCCATCGGCAGGGCATTGATGACGCAGCCTCGCGCGATCCTGCTGGACGAACCGTCCGAGGGGGTGGCGCCCATCGTGGTCCAGCGCCTCGTCGAGGCGATCCGGACGTTGCGGGACCAGGGCCTGGCCGTACTGCTGTCGGAGCAGAACGAGGCGCTCGCGGCTCCGCTCGCCGACCGCAGCCTGTTCATGGACGACGGCATGCTGGCGCCGGTGCCCGCGGACTCCTCCGCCGAATAAAGAAGGCACCCTTTGGACCGCGCTGGTGTCTCGTCCATATAGTTGTTATCGTCAACAAAGTAGTGTATAAAAACAACTATCCAGGCACCAGACACCAGGGGTTCGTATGAGCAGTGCATATTCCACTATCCGGCTCGAGGTCGAGGACCGGGTCGCCACACTGACGCTGAACCGGCCCGAGAGCCGCAACGCGCTCAACTCGGCCATGTGCGGAGAGCTGATCGCCGCCGCCGAGGCTCTTGCCGCGGACGACGGCGTGCACGTGGTCCTCATCCGCGGGGAAGGGCCGGTGTTCTGTGCCGGCGCGGACCTGAAGGAACGGCAAGGCATGTCCACGGCCGAACTGACCGCCCGCCGGGTCAAGGGGTTCACCGCCTATGCCGCGATCGAGCGCCTGCCGCAGGCCGTGATCGCGGTGGTGCAGGGGCCGGCTTTCGGTTCGGGTTGCGAGATCGCCGGCGCCAGCGATTTCATCCTCGCCTCCACCCAGGCCCAGTTCCGCTATCCCGAAGTCGGCTGGGGCACCATCGGAGCCACGCAGCGCCTGCCGCGCATGGTGGGCACGCGTATGGCCAAGGAGCTGCTGTTCACCGGGCGTACGGTCGATGCGCGCGAAGCGCAGGCCATCGGGCTGGTCAACCACGTCTACGAGCCGGGCGAGCTGGAAGAGCGCGCCACCGCCATGGCCCGGCACATCGCCGCCGCCGCCCCGCTGACCGTGCGGCTCACCAAGCGCTGCGTGGACCAGGGCGTGGAGACCACCCGCGAAGGCGCGATGGCCGTGGAGCTGCTCGCCATCGAGGAGAATCTGCGCCACAGCGATTGGAAGCGGGCGATTGCCGGTTTCGGAGCGGGAGGCAGGAAAGATGCTTGACCGACCCACCACGCTGTATCGCACCCTGGAGCGGACCGCGGCCGAACATGGCGCGCGCGAGGCCTTCGTCTGCCAGGCCGACCGGCTGACGTGGGCCCAAGTGCTCGAGGGCAGCCGGCGCATGGCCGCGGCGCTCCACGCCAGCGGCGTACGCAAGGGCGACCATGTCGGCATCATGCTGGGCAACGGCGCCACCTGGCTGCAGATGTTCTTCGCCTGCGCCGCGCTGGGCGCCGTGACGGTGCCGGTCAATACCCGTTTCAAGACGGACGAGCTGCAGTTCTGCCTGAAGCAGGCCGACGTGAAACTGCTGGTCTTCGCCGACAAGTTCCTGGGCATCGATTTCGTCGAGCTGCTGACCGCGGTCGAGCCGGCGTTCCATGCGGCGCTGCCGGGCCAGGCCCTGCCGGAACTGCGGCGCGCTGTCATGGTGGGCAACGGGCCGTGCCCGGCGGGAGCCGAGCGCTATGCGGACTTCGTGGCCCGCGCGGATGCGGCGGCGCTCGACCGCATCGAGGCCCTGGCGGCCGAGGTGACGCCCGACGACGTGCTGTTGATGCAGTTCACATCGGGAACGACGTCTTTCCCCAAGGGCGTGATGCTCACGCACGCCAACATGCTCACCAATGCCTGGGCCGCGGGACAGCGCATCGGCGTTCGCCACGACGACCGCTATTTCAGCATCCGGCCGTTCTTCCACGTGTCCGGTACGACGCTGTCCGTCCTGGTCAGCCTGGTCTTCGGCTGCTGCCTGCTGACCCTGCCGAAATTCGACGTGGCCGAGACGTTGCGCGTGCTGGACCAGGAGAAATGCACGCTGACCTCGGGCAACGACACCATCTTCCTGATGATGATGGGCCATCCCGATTTCGATCCCAAGAAACTGCACCTGCGGGGAGGATGGGCCGCCGCCGGACCGGAGGTCATGCAGCAGATCCGCGACGTCATGGGCGTGGACAACGTCTGCAATGCCTATGGGCAGTCCGAGGCTTCGCCCAACGTGATCATGTCCTCGTGGGACGATCCGTTCGAGCTACGGGCGCACGGCTGGGGGTTGCCGCATCCCGGCACCGAAGTCCGCATCGTCGACCAGGACACCGGCGAGGTGTTGCCGCCCGGAGCGCAGGGCGAGATCCAGGTTCGTGGCTGGCACGTCATGCGCGGCTACTACAAGATGCCGGAGGCGACGGCCAAGGCGCTGACGCCGGAGGGCTGGCTGCGCACCGGAGACCTGGGCGAAATGTCGCCCGAGGGCCGGCTGCGCATGGTGGGCCGGCTCAAGGACATGTACCGGGTGGGAGGCGAGAACGTGGCTCCCGCCGAGGTCGAGGAAACCCTCCATGCCCATCCGGCGGTGCAGATGGCGCAGGTCGTGGGCGTTCCCGATGCGCGTCTGGGCGAAGTGACGGCGGCCTTCGTGCTGCTGAAGGAAGGCCGCCGGGCCGAACCGCAGGAGCTGATCGACTGGTGCAAGGCGCGCTGCGCGAACTTCAAGGTTCCGCGTTATCTCGAGATCGTCGATTCGTTCGACAACATCGGCATGACGGGCAGTTCCAAGGTGCAGAAGAACAAGCTCAAGGCGCATGCCATCGAGCTGTTCGGCTTGGGGAACGTCCATGCCGCAGGCGGGGGAAAGGCATGACCGACGTGATCCTGTGCGAGTGCTTTGCGCGCGATGGCCTGCAGCACGAGGAAACCTTCATCCCGACCGCGACCAAGGCGGCGTTGATCGACCGCTTTGCGCGTATCGGTTTCAGGCGCGTGGAGGCGACCTCTTATTCGAATCCCAAGGTGGTGCCCCAGTTCGCCGACGCCAGCGATCTGTTGCGCACGCTGCCCCGGCGCGACGGCGTCTGGTACAAGGCGACCTGCGCCAACGTGCGGGCGGTCGAACGGGCGCTGGCCGACCTCGAGGCGGGCTTCGGCGCGAACGAGATCAGCCTGCTGGTGTCGGCCAGCGAATCGCATTCGATGAAGAACCTGCGGCGCAGCCGTGACGACCAATGGCAGAACGTTGCCGACATGGTGGCGGCGTCGCAGGGGCGGTTCCGGATGATCGGCACCGTGTCGGTGGCGTGGGGCTGCCCGTTCGAAGGCGAAGTGTCCGCCGCGAGCGTGCTCGAAGACGTGCGGCGGTTTGCGCGGCTGGGCGTGATGCACGTGGCGCTGGGAGACACCACGGGCATGGCGTCGCCGCCCACGGTCAGGCAGTTGATGGCGGCGGTGCACGCCGAGCTGCCGGAGGTGACCACCGTGGCGCACTTCCACGACACGCGAGGGACTGGCCTGGTCAACTACGTGGCGGCCCTGGAGGCGGGGTGCCGCTATTTCGACTGTGCGTTCGGCGGCGTCGGCGGGCATCCGGCCAAGGTGAAGTACGGTGGAGGGCATACCGGCAACGTCTCGACCGAGGACCTGGTGAACCTGTTCGAGTCCATGGGGGTGTCGACAGGCATCGACCTGGAGGGTCTGCTGGAGACGGCGGCACAATGCGAACAGGCGCTGGGCCGCACCCTGCACAGCCGGGTGGCGCAGAGCGGCCTGAGTCCCTTGCTGGCTGCGCGCCGGGAAGCCAAGCATGGATGACCTGGACAAGCGGATGGAGCTGGAACCGCCGCCGGCCACCATAGCGGTCGGTCCGTTGGCCGGCTCGGCCATCGCGCCGTTCGCCGCCTGGCTGGGCATAGTCGTGCGCGAGGCCGAGCATGGGCGATCTGTGCTGAGCATGCCCGCCACGAGCCGGCTGGCCAATCGGCGGGGCGTCATCCATGGGGGCGCCATCGCGACCCTGGTCGATTCGAGCATGGCCATTGCCACACGCACCATCGACGCCGGCATGGAAACGTCCGGCACCGTGGACCTGAACATCCATTTCACCGCCCCGGGCAGGGGGGATTTGACGGCCCGGGCGGAGGTCAAGCATGCCGGGGCATCGATCGCGTTCTGCCAGTGCGAGGTGCGCGACGAGTCCGGTGCGCTGGTGGCTACGGCCATGAGCAGCTTCAAGCTGAGGCGGCCCAAGCCGGCGGGCGTCGTCTGAGGTACATTGCTGCCATCATCCTAGCGAGAAAAAGTATGACACGACCCGTTCCCGCGAACCTGAAGGAATTGTTTTCCTACCGCTTGAATCGCCTGGCCTTCGTCTCCAGCCGCATCGCGGCGCGAGTGAACGAAAGCCAGTACGAGCTGGGCTCGCGTGACTGGCGCATCATCGGGTTGCTGGGCGCGTTTGCGCCGCTGTCGCTGAATGCGCTGGCGCACGAAGCCAATATCGACAAGAGCCAGGCCAGTCGCAGCGTGGCCGAGCTGATTGAACGCGGATACGTCAAGCGAGGGGCCGACGAGTCCGACGGCCGCGGCGTGCGGCTCGACCTGACGCCGCAGGGGCGGGCGCTGTACCGCAAGGTGTTTCCCAAGGCCGTCGACCGCAACGAGAAAATGTTGTCCGTGCTGACGGACGAGGAACGCGAGGTACTCGAACGCGCGCTCGACAAGCTGACCGACCATGCCATCGGCTTGCTGGAAGAGGTCAGGGTCAAGTCCGCCAAGGACGGAAAGGCGCCGGCGCGCAAGGAAAAATAGCGCCTCCGCGGTCCCGTCGCCGGCAAGAGCAAAGCCCGCTTCCATGCGGGCTTTGTTTTTGGGCTTGCGCTTTCGGATATCAAGGAGCGCCGTGGGACTCCAGCCCGCCGCATTCCCGCTTATAGTTGAATTTGTCAATTAAATAGTATATAAAATCAACTATATTGGAAACCCGCGAGCACCAAGCATGAGCGAACTCCTGATAGAAGACCGCGGCGCCGTCCGTGTCCTCACGATGAACCGGCCGGAAAAGCACAACGCCCTGAATACGGCCCTGACCCAGGCGCTGCTGGATGCTCTCCGGCAAGCCGACGCCGAGCCCGGCGTCAACGCCGTGGTGCTGACGGGCGCGGGCAAGTCGTTCTGCGCCGGCGCCGATACCTCGGAATTCAGCGCGCTGGTGCCGGAGGATCCCCTGGCGGTGAGTGCGCGCGCCGATCTCACTACGAGTCTGCACCTGGTCTTTTCGCGGATGTCCAAGCCGGTCGTCGCGGCGGTGCGAGGCAATGCCCTGGGCGGCGGCGCCGGCCTGGCCATCGCCTGCGACCTCGCCGTCATGGCCGAGAACGTGCGCTTCGGCTATCCCGAACTCAAGCACGGCATCGTCGCCGCCGTGGTGATGTCCAACCTGGTGCGCCAGCTCGGGCGCAAGCACGCGTTCGAGCTGCTGTCCATGGGCGAGCCCATCGACGGCGCCCGGGCGCTGACGCTCGGACTGGCCAACCGGGTCGCTCCCGATGCACAGGTGCTGGACGTCGCGCTGGAAATGGCCGGCAAGCTCGCGGGCTGGAGCCCAATCGCGATGGGCACGACCAAGCGGCTGTTCCACCGGGTGGCGGAGCTCACGCTGGAAGAAGGGCTGGGCGCCGGGCGCGACGTCAACGTCATCATGCGCGGTTTCCGCAAGGCGGCCAAATGACGCGTCCGCTGGAAAACGTCACTATCCTGGACCTGTCCCGGGTCCTGGCGTGTCCTTTCGCGACCATGATCCTCGCCGAGCTGGGCGCGACGGTCATCAAGGTCGAGCAGCCGGGAAGCGGTGACGAAACGCGCAGCTTCGAGCCCAAGGTGGAAGGCGAGGGCGGCACCGAGTCCGCCTACTACATGGCATTCAACCGCAGCAAGCAGTCCATCACGGTCAACCTGCGCAGCGCCGAGGGCCAGGATCTCATCCGCAGGCTGAGCGCCCAGGCCGACGTGGTGCTGGAGAACTTTCCGGTGGGTACGCTGCAGCGCTACGGGCTGGATTACGCCCGGCTGTCGCAGGAGAACCCGGCGCTGGTCTACGTCTCCTGCACGGGGTTCGGCCTGACCGGACCTTATGCGCCGCGCAAGGGCTACGACACCGTGTTCCAGGCCATGGGCGGCATCATGAGCCTGACCGGCGAGCGTGGCGGCGGGCCGGTCAAGCCCGGGCTGCCCGTGGCCGACCTGACGTCGGGGCTGTGGGTGGCGATCGCCATCCTCTCGGCCTTGATGGGACGGCAGGCCACCGGCAAGGGCTGCCACGTGGATTTCTCGATGCTCGACGGACAGGTGGGCTTGTTGTCGCTGGCGGCGGCGCGGTTCTTCGCCCTGGGCGAGGTGCCGCCGCGCCTGGGCACCGAACATCCGGGCCGGGTTCCCTCCGCGGCGTTCCGCTGCCGCGACGACAAGTGGGTGCAGGTCACGGGCAGCGACCAGCATTGGAAGCCGCTGTGCGACCTGCTCGGCCTGCGCGACTGGGCGGACGATCCGGCGCTGGCCCGCAATATCGACCGGGTCAACCGGCGCGAAGAGGTGATGGCCGGCCTGTCGGCGGCGATCGCGCGTTTCGACCGGGACGAGTTCTGCCGGCTGTGCGACGAGGCCAAGGTGCCGGCCGGCCCCATCCTGAGCGTGGACGAGGTCCTCACCAACGAGCACGTGCTGGCGCGCGGCATGGTGCGCGAGTTCGAGCATCCCCACATCGGCGGGTTCAAGGCGCTGCCGGTGCCGTTCAAGTTCGAAGGCTTCGACGATCCCAGCCTGGGACGTCCGCCGCTGCTGGGCGAGCATACCGACGAGGTGCTGGCGGGCAGGCTGGGCATGGGTCCCGAAGAGATCCAGGCGTTGCGCGAAAGGAAAGCCATCTAGCCGGCGACAGGCGTCCGGACCGTGGCGAATATCAGGAGACGACCATGACGCAGTTCAAGCAATCGTTGTTGGCGGCGGCGTTCGCGCTGGCTGCCTCGGGTGCGCAGGCACAAGCCTATCCCAGCAAGCCCATCGTGCTGGTCAACCCGTACGCCGCCGGCGGACCCGCCGACCTGGTGGCCCGCAGCCTCGCCAAGGAGCTGGGCACGGAACTGGGCCAGCAGGTGGTGGTGGAGAACAAGGCCGGCGGCGGCGCCACGATCGGCGCAGCCTACGTGGCGCGGGCGGAGCCGGACGGCTACACCCTGCTGTTCGGCACCGCGGCGGCCCACATCGTGACGCCGCTGATCCAGCCCACTCCGTACGACGGCATCAAGGACTTCGCCTTCATCGCCCTGGCCGCCAACCAGCCCAACCTGCTGGTGGTCCACCCCTCCGTCAAGGCCAATACCGCGAAAGAGCTGATCGAGCTCGCCAAGAGCCAGCCCGGCAAGCTGAACTACGGCTCCTCCGGCACCGGTACTTCGCCTCACCTGGGCGGGGAACTGATCAAGCAGCAGGCCAAGATAGACATGGCGCATATCCCGTACGGCGGCGCGGCGCCGGCCATTACCGACCTGGTGGCTGGCCGCTTGCAGGTGGGCGTGATGAATCTCTCCGGCGAGCTGCCGTACGTCAAGGCCGGCAAGCTGCGCGCGCTGGCCTATGCGTCGAAGACCCGCTCGCCACTGTTGCCCGACGTGCCGACCTTTGCCGAGGCCGGCCTGGGAGGCGCCGAGTCGGCATCGTGGTACACGGTGGCGGCGCCCAAGGGTACGCCCGCCGCGGTGGTCGACAAACTCAATGCCGCGCTCAACGCGGTGACGAAGAAGCCGGAGTACCGCAAGCTGATGGAAGCGCAGGGCACGGAACTGGCGACGCTCACGCCCGAAGAGACCACGCGCTTCGTCATGGACGATGCCACGCGCACCAAGGACCTCATCAAATCGGCCAACCTCAAGCTCGAATGACCATGACCGCCACCATTGCGCCTGCTGCCGCCCGTACCGGGGGAGCCGCCACGATAGACCGCGTGGACATCATCGCCTGCTCGCAGCGCCAGGATGATCCGAGCTGGCGGTTCGCACGCGGCACCATCACCCATGTGGACGGCTGGATCGTGGCCCTGACGGCACGCAACGGCCAGGTCGGCCATGGGCATGTCCTGGGCACGCCTATCTTCAAACCCGATGTGGCCCGTATCGAGCCTGTCCTGGAAACGCTCCGGCGCGAAGCGCTGGGGCAGGACGCGTTCGGGCTGGAGGCGCTGCACCGGCGCCTGGAGGGGGCCGCCGGCGCCGAGGTCTGCGCCTTGTCGGGCTTCGTCTGCGCGATCTACGATCTTCAGGCCCGCATTCTCGGCGTGCCCTTGCACGTGCTCCTGGGCGGCAAGGTTCGCGATACGGTCGAAGCGTCGCGTATCGTCTCGATCAAGTCTCCGGAGGAGATGGCGGCGCAGGCAGCCAGGCTGGCCGCCAGCGGATATCGCTATCTCAAGCTGAAGCTGAGCGGCGAACCGGACCTGGACGTGGCCCGGGTGCGAACCGTGCGCGAGCGGCTGGGCGAGGCCGCCACGCTTACCGTGGACGCCAACCAGGCGTACCAGGCCGGCGAGGCCATACGCGTATGCGAGGCGTTGCGGCCATTGGGCGTGGTCATGATGGAGCAACCGGTTGCGGCGGCGGATGTCGAGGGCCTCTGCCGCGTGCACGCCGCGGGTGCGCTGCCCATCGAGGCCGACGAAGCCATAGGGAGCCTGTCCGGCCTGGTGCGCCTGATCGGCATGGGAGCGGCCGACTCCTACAACCTCAAGCTGCATTACCTGGGTGGCATACGCAACACCCTGATCGCGGTGCGCCTGTGCGAGGCGGCGGGGGTCGGCTATCGCTTCGGCGCGATCTTCGGGCCGCGCCTGCTGGCGGCGCAAGGGGTGCATGTGGCCAGCGTGGCAGGGAGTATCCATGCCGGGGCCGAGCTGGCCGAGTTCGACCATCTGCTGGACGATCCCTTTACCGGCCTGGAGGTCGAGTCCGGCGCGCTGCCGGTGCCGGACGGCATCGGGACGGGGGTGGACTATTCCCCTTCGGGACGCTGAACGCAGGATGCGGCAGCGGCCAGGGCCGCTTCCGTTTCCCGCACCAGGCGCGCGACGAGCTCGCCGGCGGGTTCCAGGCTGTCGATCAGGCCGGCGCTTTGTCCTGCCTCCACCTTGCCTTGCGCGACGTCGCCGTCCTTGGCGGCTTGCCGCAGCGAACTGCGGGCAAAGAGCGCATCCAGTTCCGCGTCGCTCGCGCCGGAGGTGGCCGCCGCTTCGTATTCCGCCGAGAACGCGTTCTTGACCATGCGGATGGGCGAGCGTCCTCGGCCGACGATGGCGGTGTCGCCGATGCCTGCGTTCAGCACCATGTCCTTGTAGGCCGCATGCAGGCCGGACTCGGGCGTCAGCAGGAAACGCGTGCCGAGTTGCGCGCCGCTCGCTCCCAGCGCCAGCATGGCGGCGATCCCGGCGCCGTCGGCGATACCCCCCGCGCCGATGACGGGGACCGATACCGCCTTGACTGTCGCGCGCACCAGCACCAGCGTGCCGACCTCGTCCGGGCCCGGGTGGCCGCCGGCCTCGCCGCCCACGGCAATGACGGCGTCCACGCCGGCATCCTCGGCCTTGCGGGCATGCACGGGATTGGCGGTGACTTGTATCCAGGTTACGCCGGCCTGCTTGAAGCGGCCGATATGGGCCTTGGGCCCGCCCTGCGACGCGATGATGACGGGTACCCCCGTTTCGAGGACGATGTCCAGGAACTCCGCGGACCGCTTGTTGTACAGCGGGACGTTGACAGCGAAGGGCTGGCGGGTCCCGGCGCGCACCTTGGCGATGGCGGCCCGCAGGTCGTCGGGATACATGGGGCCGGCCGCGATGACGCCCAGGCCGCCCGCCTCGGAAACGGCCAGGGCCAGTTCCGCGTTGGAGGAAGCCCAGCTCATGCCGCCCTGGACGATGGGGTGGCGAATGCCGAGGAGAGAGGTCAGTCGGGTGGAAAGCATGATGGATGGCGAGAGGAGGGAGTGCGGTTCCTGGAAGCGCGCGGCCTCATGAGGCGCGCAGCCGGTCGTTGACGTCGCGCGCGGCGCGCACGGCGTCCTGCATGGTCAGGTCGTAGGCCTGCTGGAAGGCCCGCTTGGAAGCCGACATGCCGGCGGGGGCGAATTGCGCCAGGCGATCCGCCAGGGCCAGCGCCGCAGCCTCGAGTTCTTCGGCGGGCACGATCCTGTTGATCATGCCTAGCGCGTAGGCGCGCTCGGCATCGATGGGGTCTCCGGTTGCGACCAATTCAAAGGCGGCCTTCGGGCCCACTTGCCGGATGAGATTGGGAATCAGGATGCCCGCCGAGATGCCGTGCCTGACTTCGGGATAGCCGAAGCGGGCTGCGGGCGAGGCGACGACGAGGTCGCATCCCAGCGACAGGCCCGCCCCCGCGCCCACGGCGGGGCCGTTGACGGCGGCAATGACCGGCGTACCCATGCCGGCTACGACGGTGTTGATCTCCACCAGCAGGTCGGCCCGGGCCCGCACCAGGTCGGCCCGGTCGCGCGGGAGCGAGCGAAGTTCTTCCAGGTCTGCGCCGGCGCAAAAGCAGGTGCCCCGGGCGGCGATGACGACGCAGCGGACCTCGGCATCGGCGTCGGCGGCGCGCAAGGCGTCCACCAGGCCGCGCATCAGCGCCGTGTCGAGCGCATTGCGCTTGTGGTGGCGGTTCAGCGTCAACAACAGGACATGGCCACGGCGTTCGGCCAGCAGGGCATTTTCGTCGACCACGGTGGAACCTTTCTTCGGAATTAGTTGATAAATTAAACTATATAGTTAATTTCGTCAACTTTATGCCGGCGCTCAAGCCTCGGGCGGGACGGCCCGGCCCTGCCGCAGCGACTGGCGGTACGCCAGCGGGGGCTGGCCCGTGCGCTTGGAAAACAGGCGGCTGAAATAGGCGGCATCGGCAAAGCCGAGGTCCTGCGCGATGTCGGCGATGGTGGCGTCGGTGGTGGCAAGCAGGCGCCGCGCTTCGCGCACCAGGCGTTCGTGCAGCATGTCGAGCGCCGGGCGGCCGGTGACCGTCCTGCAGATGCGGCTCAGGTGATCGGGCGTGACTTGCAGGGCCGAAGCGAAGAAGGGGAGGGCGTGCTGTTGGCGGAAATGGAGCTCGAGCAAGGCCCGGTAGCGCTGCACGAGCGTATCGCGCACCGCCTGCCGCGCGTGGGCGCGTTCGCCGGCGCTGGCATGCCGCAGGAACCAGGTGGCCAGCAGCACGGCGTGCGCCCTGAGCGCCTCGGTGCGTCCCGGCTCGGCCCGTTCGAACTCGGCCGACAGGCTGCCGAACAGGCCGGCGGCGCAGCCGGCGTCGGCTGCGAGGCCGATTGCGCCGATGACCAGCGGCAGATCCAGCAGGCCGCTCAGGGCCGGTGCGGTCGAGAAGGCGCTCTTGAGCAGTGCCGTCGGGACGGTGACCTGGCAGCCCGCGCTGCCGGGCTGATAGCGGAACGCATGGACCGTTCCGGGGGCGATCATGAGTGCGGCGGGAGCCGCCAGCCGGTGATCCATGCCATCGAGCGTCGCCTCCGCGCCGCCCCGCTCGATGAGCTGGAACTGGTGCAGGCCTTCATGCCGGTGGGCCGGAATCGACCAGCCGTGCAGAACGCCGCGCACGCCGATGGGCTCGCAATGCATGCAGTCGTCCGGCATGAAGTGCCGGACTTCGCGGAAGGCGACGGCAATCGGCGCAGGCGATCTCATGGAGGTCGGATATGTGCAAGGCTCGCCGGTATTGTCCATTATTTTCCGGCACGGTCCCATCTATAGTTGCCGCCAGGAAAGCCCACAGAGGCAGATGCGAGGAGACGCCATGAACTGCGGCAGATTCGTCCGGGCGAGCGCGGCGGCGTTCGCGATCCTTTCCGCGCCGGCCTGGGGACAGCCGGCCAATACCGTGGTCTGGTCCGGATTTCCAGTGGGGGGATTGGGAGACCAGGTGTCCCGGCCGCTGGTGGAGCAATTGCGATCGCGCTATCCCGGCACCATCGTGCTGGGCAGCAAGCCCGGCGCGGGCGGGCGCATTGCCGCCGAATTCGTCAAGCGGGCGCCCCCCGACGGCGCCACGCTGCTGCAAGGGCCTTCGTCTCCCATCGTCCTCTATCCGCACACGTATGGGGCGAAGCTGACGTATGCGCCGTTGGCCGATTTCGTACCCGTGGCGCCATTGGCGTCTTATGCGATCTCGATGACCGTCGGGCCGGCCGTGCCCGACCACGTCAAGACGCTCGCGGATTTCATCGACTGGGTCAGGCGGCATCCGGACAAGGCCAACTACGGTGTCCCCGCCGCCGGATCGGCGCCCCATTTCGTCGGCGCCACGTTCGACCGCGTCGCGGGCCTGGGGATGCGAAGCGTGGCCTACAAGGGCGGCGCGCCGCTGCTCACGGACCTGCTGGGTGGCCAGGTGCCGGTGGCCTTCAATGTGATCAGCGAAGTGCTCCCGCACCTGAAGACGGGTCGGCTGCGCTCGCTTGCGGTCAGCAGCCCGCAGCGCTGGCCCGCCGTACCGGACGTGCCGAGCTTCGCGGAGTTGGGCTACGGCGACATCGCCATGGTCGAGTTCCTGGGATGGTATGCGCCCGCGCGCACGCCGGCGGAACTGGTGCGTCGCCTCAATGCCGCCGTGCAGGAGGCGTTGCAGACGCCGCAGATGCAGGAGGTCTTCGCCAAGAACGGCCTGGTGCCGCTGATCGAGTCGCCGGAAGCCTTCGCCGCGCGGGTGCGGGAAGACACGGCGCGCTGGGAACCCATCGTCAAGGCCACCGGCTTCACCCCCGAGGACTGAACATGACGGATGTTCGCCATTCCGCGCCGGGCGAAGGCGCTGTCCAGCCGGTCCGGCTGACCGGGGCGCAAGTCCTGGTGCGCTTGCTGGAGACCGAGGCAGTGCCGTTCGTCTTCGGCATCGTCGGCGGCAAGCTCGCGCCGCTGCTGCACGCCTTGTCGCGCTCGGCCATTCCTTTCGTCGGCGTACGCCACGAGGCCGCCGCGGCAATGATGGCCGCGGCGGTCCATGCGGGATCCGGCCGTGTCGCCGTGGCACTGGGCGAGATGGGGCCGGGAGGCCTGAACCTCGCTTCCGGCGCGGGCGTGGCTTTCAACAATAATCTCGCGGCCCTGTTCATTACCACCAACCAGCACCGCGCGGCCGCCTACCCCCACCAGGGCATGTTCATGGACATGGATACGAGGGCGGTGCTGGCGCCGCTGGTCAAGTGGAACGCAGTCGTCCACGATGCCCGCCGCATTCCCGAGCTGGTGCGGCGTGCCTTCCGGGAGGCCTTGAGCGGGCGGCCCGGACCGGTGCACCTGGACATCCCGCAGGACGTGCTGGCCGCCGCGCATGACTGGCCGGAGGAGGAACTGGCCGTGGCGCCCTCGCGCTACCGCCCCTGCGCGGGCCCCCGGCCCACCGCGGCGCAGGTAAGGGAAGCGGCAGGCCTCCTTGCCGGGGCCCGGCGGCCGTTGATCGTCGCGGGCGGAGGCGTCGTGCGGGCAGAGGCCGCTGCGGCCGTGCGTGCGCTGGCGCGCCGGTTGCGCGCGCCCGTCGTGCCGACGCAGATGGGCCTGGGTGTGGTGGCCAGCGACAGTCCGCATTTCGTCGGGCACGGAGGGCTCATCGCCGGCAGCGCCGTGGCCCGCGCCTTCGACCAGGCGGACGTCGTCGTCAGCCTGGGATGCCGTCACTCGTCATGGATGTGGGACGAGCACGGCCCGCTGGTCCGCCGCCGGCATCGCATGCTGAACGTCAATATCGATCCGTCGGCGCTCGGCGCGCCGGCACTGCACGAGATCGCGATGCCGTGCGACGTCGGGCAGGCGCTGGAGGATGTCCTGGCGGCCTTGCAAGGCGTTTCCGTGGCCGCCGAGCCGGATTGGCTGCCGGGACTGCGCCAGGTCCGGGCCGGGTACGAGGCCGCGTTGGCGGCGGTGGACGAGGCCGTCGAGGGCGCCATGCATCCGGCGGCGCTGGCGCGCGAGATAGGCCGCGCCATGCCGCCGGATGCGATCGCTGTTTTCGATGGCGGGCACACGAGCTTCTGGAGCAATGACCTGACGCCTGTGCAGGAGACGCGCACGCGCTTTCACGAACCCGGGATGAGCCACCTCGGGTTCGGCCTGCCCTATGCCCTGGCGCTCAAGCTGCTGCATCCCCGGCGGACGGTGATCAACATCACCGGCGACGGTTCGTTCGGCTTTACGCTGCAGGAATTGGACACCGCCCGGCGCCAGGGGCTGGCCGTGATCAATATCGTCCACAACAACGAGGCATGGGGCATCATCCGGTCCGGCCAGCTCGCACAGTGGGATTTCGAATTGGGCGCGTCGCTCGCCGGAACGGACTATGCCGCGATCGCGCGTGGTTTCGGGTGCCATGGCGAGACCGTATCGCAGCCCGGGGATCTCGCGCCGGCGCTGGCGCGGGCGCTGGTCGCGGAGGTGCCGGCGGTGCTCGACTGCCGCACCGCCTTCGTGCCGCATCCAGCCATGCCGGCGTTCGGCAGCATGAACCGCTACGGGTTCGAGGCGTTGGTCCGCCCGAAGTAGCGCTTCACAGGCCGAGCAGTTCGCAAGCGGCGCCGAACAGGGCGTCCTCCGGATCGGCCAGCCGGTCGCAGATGTCGAGATGGTGGCAGTCCGGAAGGACCAGCGTGCGCTTCACGTTGCGCGGCCAGCATGCCGCGATCAGCCCGGTCTGGCGGCGGAATTCGTCCGTTTCCGCCGCGCCGACCGCGGCGATCATCGGCGTGCCGCGCTCGGGCACGAAGTAGGCGGGCGACAGCTTCGATACTTGGTCCTGCGTCAGCTGGAGATTGGCCAGGAACGGCGCCAGGGCGACGGGTTCGAGGTCGAAAAGGCCGCTCAGAGCCAGTCCGCCGGCGACGAGGCCGGCTGGCAGGTCTGGCGCCCATTCGCGCCAGCGCGCCGCCAGCATCATCGCGGTCAGGTGGCCGCCCGCGGAATGGCCGCTGGCGACGATGCGACGCGCGTCGAAACCCAGCTCGCCGGCATGGCGATACAGCCAGGCGTGGGCGCGCAGCATCTGCCGCACGATCTCCTCTATCGGGGTGGCCGGCGCCAGCCCGTAGTCGACGATCGCGACCGCGGCGCCGCGGGCGACATAGGCGGGGGCGAGCCACGAGAAGTCCGATTTGTTCAGCGCGCGCCAATAGCCGCCGTGGATGAACACCAGCAGTGGGGCGCCGGGCTTGCGCGGCGGGAAATAGTCGAGCGTTTCCGCCGGCGCATCGCCGTAGCGCAATCCCAGCTGGGCGCTTTGCGTGCGCCGGGCGAGGGCGCCGTCGGCGGCCCAGCGGGCGGTGTAGCGAGGATGGTCGGGGATGCGCGCGAGGTTGTTGTATTCGCGTTCGCAGAATGCCGGCGTGAACGCGGGATGATCGTGCAGCGGGTGGACAGGCATGATTCGAATAGAAGGTCGGGGCCGGGTCGGCCGGGGCGGCGACGGGGCGCCGCCCGCAAGTTTAACCACTCTGCCCGGGGAAGGTGCCGTCCAGGTAGTACCAGCGGCCGTCTTCCAGGACGAAACGGCTGATTTCATGGAGGCGGTGGGCCCGCCCCGCGAGCTTGCTGCGGGCCACGAATTCGACGCTCGAGTGGCCGGCGTCGATCAGGCCGCTGCGGCGCACTTCCAGTCCCAACCACTTGAGTCCCGGCGGATCGGGGTCCAGGGCCGCAGGCCGGGTGGACGGATGCCAGGTCGCCAGCACGTAATCGTGCAGACCCAGCACGTAGGCGCTGTAGCGGGATCGCATCAGCGCCGGCGCATCGGGGGCTTGCAGGCGGGCGGGCCCCTCGTGCCAGCGGCCGCAGCATGAGCGATAGGGCTTGCCCAGGCCGCACGGGCACAATTGGTCTACATTAACGCCTGATTTCATTCGCTCCGATACCTGCCATGCTGTTTCTCCTTTCTCCCGCCAAGAAGCTGGATTACGACACGCCCGCGCACGTCGAGACGGCTACCCAACCCTTGTTCGTGGATCGCGCCAAGAAACTCATCTCCGTGCTCAAGACCAAGTCGGCCGAAGAGATCGCCGGCCTCATGGACCTGAGCCCGGCGCTAGCCGAGTTGAACGTGGCGCGCTATGCCAAGTGGACCCCGAAGTTTACGGCCGAAAACGCCAAGCAGGCCGTGCTGGCCTTCAACGGCGACGTCTACGAAGGGCTGGATGCCGGCAGCCTCACCGCCAGGCAGCTCGACTGGGCACAGGAGCACGTGGTCATCCTGAGCGGCTTGTATGGCGCCCTTCGGCCGCTCGACCTCATGCAGCCGTATCGCCTGGAGATGGGTACCCGCCTGCAGACCGCCAAGGGGAAGAATCTCTACGAATACTGGGGCAGCGAGATTTCCGACTACCTGAATGAACGGCAGGAAGGCGACAAGCATCCCGTCGTGGTGAATCTCGCGTCGGAGGAGTATTCCAAGGCGGTCGACCGGAAAACCCTGAAGGCCCGGGTGATCCAGTGCACCTTCGAGGACTGGAAGGGCGGCGCCTACAAGGTGATCAGCTTCCATGCCAAGCGAGCGCGCGGCCTGATGGCTCGCTATGCCATCGAGAAGCGCATCGCCAAGCCCGAAGCCCTGCAGGGGTTCGATGCCGAAGGCTATGCCTACGACGCCTCGGCCTCGGCGCCGGACAGGCTGGTGTTCCGCCGCCGGTCGGCATAGGGCCGGCAAGCCGGCCGCCGGCCGGTCCGCGCGGCGAGCCCGCGGACCGTGTCCGGCATGGGCCACGCCGCGTCAGCGCAACAGCCGCAGCCCGTTGAACACCACCAGCAGGCTCGCGCCCGCGTCGGCGAACACCGCCATCCACAGCGTGGCGTCGCCGGTGAACGTCAGTCCGAAGAACACCAGCTTGATGGCCAGGGCGAAGACGATGTTCTGCCACAGCACGCCCGACGTGCGCCGGGACAGCCGGATGAATTCGGGCAGCTTGCGCAGATCGTCCTGCATCAGCGCGACGTCGGCCGTTTCGATCGCGGTATCCGTGCCGGCCGCGCCCATGGCGAAGCCGATGTGGGCGCGGGCGAGCGCCGGGGCGTCGTTGACGCCGTCGCCCACCATGCCGACGGGGGCCTGCTTGGCGAGTGCCTCCACGGCGGCGAGCTTGTCCTCCGGCAGCAGGTTGCCCCGGGCGTCATCGATGCCCAGTTCGGCGGCGACGGCGCGCACCGTGGCGGCGTTGTCGCCCGACAGGATCACCGGCTCCACGCCCAGGCGGCGCAAGTCCGCCACGGCGGCGCGGCTCGATGCCCGCGCCGTGTCCGCGACCGCGAGGACCGCCACCGCGGCGCCTTCCTCGCACAGGATGACGGTGGTCTTGCCCTGGCGCTCCAAGGCTTCCATCGTCGCTTCCAGTCCGGCATCGACCGCGCCCAGGTCTCGCGCCAGGCGCAGGCTGCCGAGGCCGTAGGCCTTGCCGGCGATATGGCCGGTCACCCCGCGGCCCGGCAGCGACGCGAAGCCGGAAACGGGCAGCAGTTCGCCTGGGTGGGCCGAGACGATCGCATGGGCCACCGGGTGGGGCGACAATGCATCGAGACTGGCCGCCAGTTGCAACGCCTGCGCGGACGCCATGGGCGCGGCGCCCAGCGGCACCACGTCGGTCAGCACCGGCTTGCCGTGGGTGAGCGTGCCGGTCTTGTCCAGGGCCAGCCGGCGCAGGTGGCGGCCTTGTTCGAGATAGAGGCCGCCCTTGATGAGGATGCCGCGCCTGGCCGCCGATGCCAGCCCACTGACAATGGTGACCGGCGTCGAGATGACCAGCGCGCAGGGGCAGGCGATGACCAGCAGCACCAGCGCGCGATAGACCGAATCCAGCCAGGCCATGCCCAGCGCCAGCGGCCCGGCCAGGGCCACGACGATGGCCACGGCGAATACCGCCGGCGTGTAGATGCGCGCGAAGCGGTCGATGAATCGCTGGGTGGGCGCGCGCTTGCCCTGGGCCTCCTGGATCGTGTGGGCGATCCGGTCCAGCATGGTGTGGCCCGCGCCAGCCGTCACGCGGTATTCCAGCACGCCCTGCTGGTTGACGGTGCCGGCGTAGAGCGGGTCGCCCGGCTGCTTGTCCACCGGCATGCTTTCGCCCGTGATGGGCGCCTGGTCGACGCTGGAGGCGCCGTTCAGGACGACGCCGTCCAGCACGATGCGTTCGCCTGGCCGCACGCGTACCTCGGCGCCCACGCTTATGAGCCTGGCCGGCAATTCGCGCCAGGCGCCGTCGGCCTGGCGCACCAGGCCACGCTCGGGCGCCAGCGCGGTCAGGCTGCGAATGGCGTTGCGGGCGCGCGTCAGGCTCAGGGCCTCGATCATCTCGGCCACGCCGAACAGCCAGATCACCATGGCGGCCTCCGGCCATTGGCCGATCAAGGCCGCGCCGATGACCGCCACTGTCATCAGCAGGTTGATGTTGAGCGTGAAGTGCTTGAGGGCGAGCCATCCCTTGCGCAGCGTACCCAGGCCGCCGAGCAGGATGGCCGCGAGCGCCAGCGCGGCCACCGGCAGCGAGGTGTCCGTTCCCGAGGCATAGGCCAGCACTTCGGCGCCCACCGCGCAGACTCCGGCCAGGCCCATCCTGGCCCATGGCAGCCGCGGTGCGGCGTCGGCGGGAGCCGCCTCAGGCGGCGCGGAGGCATCGAGCAGCACCGGCGACATGTTCAGCCCGGCGATGGCCGCTATGATCGGCTGGGGATCGTCCAGCACGTGGCCAACCTTCAGCGTGCGCTGGATGAGGTCGAAGGACAGCGTGCGGACTCCGCGCAGCGATTCGAGCGCCTTGCGCAGCAGCCGCTCTTCGGTCGGGCAGTCCATCTGCTCGATCTTGAACAGCGATTCGCGCAGGCCGGCTTCGGCGGCCGCGGGTCGATCGCGGGGCGGAGCGGCCTCGGCAGGGGTCTCCGGGCCGCCGCATTGGCAGTGATGGCAGGATTCGGACATCCGTTGGGCTCCAAATATCGTCGGAACCATTTGAAACCCTGTAGCGGGTACAGAGTCAAGCGGCCAGCGCAGGAGCATGCGCGGCCGTCGGCATTGGCGTATGCTTGGTCGGGAGAACAGCCAGGCAGAGGGCCCGATGAAGATAGGCGAACTGGCCGCACGCACGAGCACGCCGGTCGAAACGATCCGTTACTACGAGCGGGAAGGATTGCTGCCGCCGCCCGCGCGCACGTCCGGCAACTACCGCATCTATGGCGATTCCCACGTCGAAAGGCTGCAACTGGTGCGCAACTGCCGGGCGCTCGACATGACGCTGGACGAGATCCGGCGCCTCTTGCGTTTCTGCGACGCGCCGGCTGAGAACTGCGGGGAAATCAACGCCCTGCTGGACGAGCATATCGGCCACGTCGCGACCCGGATCGCGGAACTCAAGGCCTTGCAGAAAACGCTCAAGGCGCTGCGCAGCCAATGCCGGGGGGACCTGGCCGCGAGCGATTGCGGCATTCTCCAGGGCTTGGCCGCGGCGCCGGAGCCGGCGCGCCGCGAGGCGGAGCACAAGCACGGCCTGCTCGGTCCGACCCACGGCTGACGCTAGCTCAACTGGGGCACGGTGGCGCGTATCACCGAGGCCGTCTTGGCCATCTGTTTCACCTGGTACGCCAGCTGCCGCAGCATGAGCACTTGCTCGGGGTCGGCCTGGGCGGGCTCGGCCAGCGCCGCCGATACCGCGGCGTCCAGGTCTTTCACGAGTTCCTTGAGTCGTTCCGCGTCGTCGGCGGGGGCGGGCTTGCCGGACTCGGCGTTCCGCAGCAGATGGTCCACGGCATCGAGGATGGAATCGAGCGCCGGCGGCAGGCCTGGCATGGCGGCGATCAGCGGGGCCGACGCGCCGACCTGCGCGGCTAGGTCGTGCAACTGGATCACCAGGTTGTTCAATTCGGCTGCCGACCGCTGCTTGGACTTGGGCTCCAGCATCATCCGGTAGAACGAATTGGCGAAATTGCCGAAGGCGATGTGCACATTCTTGCGGGCCAGGCGGTATTCCACGTCGTCCTGGTGCATGTCCAGGTTGCCGAGCGAAGAACCGAGCAGCTTGCGGCTGGCGGCCAGGTACTGGCGATTGGCCTGGATGGCGCGGCGCAGGAACGGCTTGAGCAGTCGATATTCCCAATAGGGAAAGACGTAGCTGCACGCCAGCGCAATGGCCGAGCCGACCAGCGTGTCGATCGCCCTTTCGCCCACGACCATGAGCGACCCCGGCGCCAGGAAGTGGAAGCTGAGCAGCACGAACGCCGTATTGAAGGCCGAACTGCCGGCGTAGTACAGCAGCACGAGGCTGTTGGCCATGACCACGGCCACGAACATCGCCACCAGCAGCACGAACTTGTTGTGCACGAAGTACAGCAGGGCCAGGACCAGCGCGCAGCCGATCAGCGTGCCCGCCAGCCGCTGCAGGTTGCGCTGCTTGGAGAGACCGAAGCCCGGCTTCATGATGACCAGTATCGTCAGCACCACCCAGTAGCCGTGGATGGCATGGTGCGGCATCAGCCATTCGCTGGAAATGGTCATGCCCAGGGCCGCCGCCACGGCGACGCGCAAGGCGTGCCGCAGGTAGGGGGAGCCCATCCTGAGATTGCTGGTCAGGCGGCCCAGTTTGAAGTCCTGGCGCGACAGGAAGCGCTGCAGCGAAGCGTCGACCTGGAGCGAAGCGGGCTCGTCGGTATGGGCGACGTCGGTGTGGCGGTGCAGCCGGTCGACGATATGGGCCGCGTTGCGCGCGCGGCGGAAAGTGGAGATCAAGGCCGCGTAGGCTTCCGGCTCGGCCTCGGGGAAACCGTTGCGCTTGAGCAGTTCGATCTCGTATTCGATGGCCCGGACCTCGGCCTTGACGGTGATCTTGCTCTTGCTGTGAATGCCCTGGGTCACGGCGAATCCGACCGCCTCGGTGTCCTGGGACAGCTTGTGGAGCAGGTCGCGGAAGAAGACGAGCAGGTCCGAGTCCTTGAATACCCGCCGCAGCAGCAGGTAATCGGTATGGACGGCCACCATGGTTTCGTGCAGGTCGACGATATCGATGAACAGGTTGAACAGCATGGCGCGGTACTGGTCGCGCCTGCGGTTGGAGCGGCGCGGCAGTTCGCGCAGCACCACGTCGCGCGCGGCTTCCTGTTGCTCGGCCACCGCCGCCTGCTTGGCGATCAGGTGGCGGTAGCTTTCTTCGATGTCGACGTCGGGATCATAGAATCTGGCCTTGACTTCCAGGTACTCGGCCGAGGCAAAAATACAGACCGCGATCGCCTGCTGCTCCTGCCGGTACCACATGAGTCGGTTCACCACGAGGCTGAAGGCCGTGTACCACAGGCCGCCGCCCAGGGTCGCCGCGGCATGGAGGGCGGCGCCCCGGGCGTCCATGGTGTCGTGCATCGTGAGCGTCATGACCAGCAGGCAGCCGAACCCCATCAGTCCGCCTTTGCGCCCGAACACGGTCAACAGCGAAAAGCAGAAGCACTGCGCGATGACCGCGGCCCACAGCGCGAGCGGATATGGGGTGGCAAGCGCAGTGACGCCGGCGGCCATCGTGCCCAGCAAGGCGCAGCCCAGCATTTCGTTGCGCCGATGACGATAGGGTCCGGGCTGGTCGACAATGGCGACGCATATCGCGCCGAACGTGGCCGCCAGGCCCAGTACGGCCTGGTGAAACAGTCCCAGCAACAGCAGAGCGGGCATCAGCACGCCGACCGCTTGCCGGATGCCCATGTAGAAGTACTGGCTGTAGATGAACTTCTTGATGCTTTTGGTGGAGTAGTCCATCGAGATGGAATCCGGGCGACGTTCAGCGGATTCTATTTGAAATGGAGGCGCGGCCGCTTCACGCTGGGTTGGCGGGCGGGTGGTACTGATAGAGCCACGTCTCGGACAGCGTCTGGTCGCCGCTCTTGAGGTAGAGGCGAAGCTCCACCGGGTCGGCGCCTTGCACCGTCAGGTCGAACTGGGCGCGCCAATGGCCCGGGACGTCGTCCGGCACCGCTTCCATGTAGACGTAGGAGAAGCCGCCGCGCGAGGCCCACAGCACGGGTTCGGGCTTCACGCCATAAGGCAGTTGCGCGAGCGGTCCGCCGAGGAATTCCACCATGAACTTGCGCACGCCCGGGGGGCGCGGTTGGCCGGGCTGTCCGCCGTTGCCCAGCCGGGTGGCCACGCAGCGAGCCATCGACGGCGCGAAGGGTTCCTGGTCGGTCCAGTGAAGGCGGTACTTGAGGCGATAGGACGAACCCTTGGCCGCGGGCGCGGCAGGCACCCACATGGCGACGATGTTGTCGTGGATTTCATCGTCGGTCGGAATCTCCACCAGTTGAACCGTGCCGGGGCCCCAGTCGCCGAGCGGCTCGACCCACAGCGACGGCCGGCGGTCGTAGAAGACGCCGTCCAGGTAATGGTCGAAGTTCCTGTCGCGCTGGAGCAGGCCGAAGCCGCGCGGGTTCTCGTCGCTGAAGGCGGAGGCGATGATGCGTGGCGGATTGTTCAAGGGGCGCCAGATGTATTCCCCGCCGCGCGTCCACATCGCGAGTCCGTCGGAGTCATGCACTTCGGGACGCCAATCGACGGCGGTGGGCTTCTGCGCTTCCGAGAACCAGTACATGGAGGTCAGGGGGGCGATGCCCAGCCGTGCCACGTCCCGGCGCAGGAACAGCGAGGCGTCGATGTCCATCAAGACCGCCTTGCCGCGCGTCATGTCGAAGCGGAACGCACCCGTGATGCTGGGGCCGTCCAGCCGCGCATAGACCGTGACGGTATCGCTGCCGTCACGGGGCGGTTCGAAGTAGATGTGAGTGAAGGCCGGGAACTCCTCGGGGCGATCGGGAACGGCGATGTCGATCGCGATGCCTCGCGCCGACAGTCCGTACTGATACAGTTCGCCGATGGCGCGGAAGTACGACGCGCTCAGGAAGGCGACCCAGTCGTTGGTGCGCCAGTCGCGGGCGGAGGGCTGAGCCAGGCGGCTCTCCTGGAAGCGAAAGCCGGCAAAGCCGATGCCCGGGGGCAGCGCATGCGCGGGGCTGTCGGACGGCATGTCGAAATAGCCTTCGTCGTAGACGATTTCGCGTGCCTGGCCTCGGCCGGCGTCGAGCACGTACATGCGTACCGGCGAAGGGGAAAACCGTCCGAGGTGGAAGAAGGTGACCGGAAACTGGCCCGGTCCGTCGGCGAACAGCGCATAGTCGGGCTTGAACCGGATCTGGCCGTGGGCGGCATAGTCCAGGCGCTCGAGAATGGGCCATGACGGTACCGGTACGGGCTGGAAAGGGCGCTGTGCCGCGCGGCGTGCTTCCTCGCGCAGCCGTTCGAAAGAGAAGGGCGAGCGCCTGCCCAGCTTCAGTCCGGCCGCCGCGGCGGCCGGCGCATGGCCGAGGGCGGCCACGGCAAGGGCGCTCATGGCGGCCAGGAAGGTACGGCGATCGGTCATGTTGCTAGGCCATCCGTTTTCATCGCGTGCCCAATTTTTCATCACCCCGCGTAAGTCGTTGGTGAGAAAAGGTTTTTTTGTGTAGTCCCAAGGCTGTCCACTACCTTGTCCACATTCCGGGTGAGTAACTCGGGCCAGCCAGGGATGCTGTCAGGCGCGCGCCGGCAGCAATGTGCGCGACACCGCCACGAAGCAGACCGATGCGGCGATGGCCGTGACCAGCAGCGTCATCGCGGCGGTCATGGGGCCGATATGGTCGGTGATGATACCCAGCAGCATGGGCCAGGCGTTGCCGATATAGCCGGCGATGTAGAACAGCGACACCATCAGGCCGCGCCGCTGGGGCGGAGCGATCTGGTTGACGATGCCGGCCGCTCCGATGAACGCCGCGCCGAACCCCAGGCCGGTAATCAGCACCGCCACCCCCATCAGCCAGGCCTGCGTCAACAGCAGCGAGGCGATGGCGCAAGCCAGGCCGGTGGCGAAAACCATGTTGCCATAGCGGAACGCGGACGAACTGGCCGCGCGCTGGCTGAAGAACTGCGCCGCGCCGGCGCAGGCCGCGAGCAGCGAACTGGCATAGCCGCTGAGCGCATAGTCGTGGATGTGGAGCAGTTTTTCCCCCAGCGAAGGCCCCATTGCCATGAGGGACGAACCGACCCCCCAGACGATGGAGAGCGAAATACAGCTCAACAGCATGAGCTGGGCGACCCGCCGCGCTGGCAAGGCGCGCGGCGCCGCGTGCGCCGCATGGGACGGGGAGGTTTGTGCAGGCGTGGCCGCGCGGCGCAGCGGCTGGCGCCACAGTCCGTAGCCGGCGGCCAGCGTGATCGAGACGATGACCAGGAACGGCGCGACCAGGGGATAGAAACCGCTTTGCAGGGCGAGGCCGCTGAGGATGGGACCGAGGATGGAGCCCAGCGTGAATGCCGCGGTGCCGAACAGCGCCGCCCGCTGCTTGTGTTGCGGGGGTTCGAGGTCGAGCAGGGCGGCGTTGGCCGCCCCCGTCAGCGTGCCGGTTCCCATGCCCGCCAACAGGCGGCCGGCCAGCAGCATGCCCAGGCCCTGGGCGAGCGCGAGCAGGACGGCGCCCATGGCCACCATGCCCAGGGCCGGCAGCATCAGCTTGCGGCGGTCGCGTACGCGATCGGCGAGCCGCCCGCCTATGAGCAGCGCGCTGAGGACGCCGACCACATAGGCGAAGAAGATCGCCGTGGTCGTGAACGAGGGCAGGTGCAGCCGGGCCTGGTACAGGGGGTAGAGGGGCGTGGGGACGCTGCTGCCCATGACGCCGGTCATGAGCGATATCGTGACGAGCGCGCGGACCTTCCAGAGGGCGCGCGGCGGGGGCGAGGGCGATGCGGAGTTCAAGCGGCTAGGGAGTATCGGCCAGGCGCCGGGCCTCGCGCGACCGGCCGGAATGTGCGAGCGCATAAGTCTACACGCTTTTGCGAGGCTGATACGGGTTTACCATTAGTCACGCGCGGACCCTCGCGGCGCGCCGCCGCCCGGGCCGCGAGCAAGAGGTAAGCGGGTTTTGCGGCGGGCGGGGCATCGGTTGATCTGGCTGCCGCCCCACTCCATAATCGGCCGGTGGATGCGGCTCGCGGCGGCGCCTGCGGCGCCGGCCCGGTCCGCGTCATGAGTACAGGCAGGATCCGATCCATCCCACGCTGGAGCACTCCATGAAGCGCATCGACACCGAACGCCAAACCAAGCTGAAGAAGCGCCGCGCCGCCCCGCTGGCCACGCCTACCGACCTGAGCGCGGAGGCTACCCGCGAACTGAGCGGCGTGCTCAACGGCATCCTGGCCGACGTGTTCGCCCTGTATCTCAAGACCAAGAATTTCCATTGGCACATGAGCGGCCCTCATTTCCGCGACTACCACGAACTGCTGGACGAACAATCCGTCGAGCTGTTCGGCATGACCGACGACATCGCGGAGCGCGTGCGCAAGATCGGCGGGCCGACGATCAAGTCCATCGGGCATATCGCGCGACTGCAGCGCGTGCTCGACAACGACGCCGATTTCGTGCAGCCGCTCGACATGCTGGCCGAATTGCGCGAAGACAACAAGGATCTCGCGAGCCACCTGCGCGAGGCGCACAACATCTGCGATACCCATCGCGACATTGCCACCGCGAGCCTGATCGAGAACTGGATCGACCAGGCCGAGCGGCGGACCTGGTTCCTGTTCGAGGCGAGCCGCAACGCCGACAGCACGGGACACTAGGTCCGTTCAGAGCAGGGGTTCGATCGGCAGCAGCGACAGAAACCGTATCCAGAGGCGTCCCAGCGCCGTGGTGCCCGGTTCGGTGTCATGCTCCACGACGCGGCCACCCGAGCGCTCCAGCCAGCGCGGCTTGCCGTCCTTGCCGAGGACCACTTCGTAGGCGCTCGCGGGAATCGCGGCGTCGAATGCATCCGCGATGCGGCCTGCGAGCTCGGGACTATCGATGACGAATCCGAGTTCGGTATTCAGGTTGGCCGAGCGGGGGTCGAAATTGAACGAACCGATGAACGCCCGCTTGCGGTCGACGCCGAAGGTCTTGGCGTGCAGGCTGGAGCCGGAGCTGCCGAAGAGCGGCCTGCCTTCCGGCGAGCCGCTGTGGCGCGAGGCGCTGCGCATTTCGTAGAGCCGTATGCCCGCTTCCAGCAGGGCCCGGCGGCGCTTGGCGTAGCCCGAGTGCACGACCGGGACGTCGGTGGCTTCGAGGGCGTTGGTCAGGATGCGCAGGCGCACGCCTTGCCGTGCCATGGCGGCGAAGGCTTGCGTCCCCTCGGCACCGGGCACGAAGTAGGGCGAGACCAGGTCGACTTCCTTTTCCGGCGTCCCGATGATGCGGGTGAGCTGGTGCGTGACCAGGGCTTCGGGTGGAGATTTGCCTTGTGCCTTGGCCGGGTCGTCGCTCACCATCCTGGCCGGCGCCCACTCCAGCGGCAAGGTGCCCGCGGCGAGGTCGCGGATGAAGGGCTGCTCGCGCACGGCACGCACGTAGGCGGCGGCCTGCGGATCGGCTTCGACCGCGCGCGAGTGCCGAGCCAGCGCTTCCAGCCGTGCTGCGGAAACCGGCGGCAACAGCTGGCTCGCGGGATAGGCCGACGGACTGGCCCAGTACCGGTCGAAGTCCGACGACACCTCCCCGACGATCTGGCCGATGGCCAGCACGTCCAGGTCCGCGAACAGCACGCCGTCGGTGGCGCCGAAATATTCATCCCCGACGTTGCGGCCGCCGACGATGGTGGCCTGGTTGTCGGCGGTGAACGATTTGTTGTGCATGCGCCGGTTCAGGCGCGAAAAGTCGAACAGATAGCCGAGTACCTTGGGCCGGCGGATGACGAAAGGATTGAACAGCCGGACCTCGATGTTGGGATGCGCGTCGAGCGCGGCCAGCGTCTCGTCCAGGCCCGAGATGCCATTGTCGTCCAGCAGCAGGCGTACCCGGACGCCCCGGTCGGCCGCGGCATGCAGGGCTTCGAGCAGCATGGTGCCCGTCATGTCGTTGCGCCAGATGTAATACTGGACGTCGAGTGTGCGTTCTGCCGCCTGGGCCAACAGCATGCGGGCGGCAAAGGCATCCCGGGCATCCGCAAGGGGGAGCAGCCCGGCGGCCCCCGGACGGGCCTTGGCCAGGGGCGAGATTGCGCGACCCAGGGTGGTCTGGCGTGCCGCGGCCAGGTCCAGGGCGGACGATGGCGCGCGCTCGGCGAGCGGCGGAAGCGAGCAGCCGGCCAGCAGAGCCAGGAGCAGGGCCAGTGCCGTGGCCGTCATCCTCGAGCCCGGCGCGTGCGCCCCTCGGTTCGTCGGTGTCATGTGGCTTGCATGGCGCGTGAGATCTTTTGATCGATGCCGCATTGTTGGGCAAGGCGGCAAATATCTCAAATCGCGCCCCGCCGCGTCGACGCGCGGGCGGCATGCGGGACTAGCGGCGCATGCGCGTCACGGCACGCTGGTATTGCACCGGCCAGGAAGGCTGCGCGGCCTCGAGCTCGGCGGCCGCGCGCAGGGGCCAATAGGGATCGCGCAGCAGGGCGCGCGCCAGCAGTACGAGGTCGGCGTCGCCCCGTTGCAGGATGGCCTCGGCCTGGCAAGCTTCGGTAATGCCGCCCACCGCCGCCGTGGCGATGCCGGCGCCATGCCGCACGGCGCTGGCCAGCGGAACCTGGAAGCCGGGCTCTCCGCTGCCTTGCGAACCGGGCAGGATGGCGCCGCTGGAGCAATCGACCAGGTCCACGCCCAGCGCCTTGAGCCGCACCGCGAAGGCGATGGACTGCTCCAGGTCCCAGCCGCCGTCCAGCCAGTCGGTGGCCGATATCCGCACGAACAAGGGCAGCTCGCGCGGCCAGCTTTCGCGCACGGCGGCGGCCACGCGCAGCGGGGCGCGGATGCGGCCTTCGAAATCGCCGCCGTAGGCGTCGCCTCGCCGGTTGGCCAGGGGCGAGAGGAACTGGTGCATCAGGTAGCCGTGGCCCATGTGCAGTTCGACGACCTGCATGCCGATCGCGGCACAGCGGCGCGCAGCGTCCGCGAACGCGTCCACCACGGCGGCGATGTCGGCCTCGGTCATCTCGCGCGGTGACGGGTAGCCCTCTGCAAAGGGTAGCGCGCTCGGCGCCATGACCTGCCAGCCGCCTTGTGAGGGCGGTACGGCCGCCTTGCCTTCCCAGGGGCGGCTGGTCGAACCCTTGCGGCCGGCGTGCGCGAGCTGGATGCCCGGGATCGAGCCCTGGTCGGCGATGAAGCGCACGATGGGGGCCAACGCCTCGGCCTGCGCGTCGTTCCAGATTCCCAGGTCGCCGGGGCTGATGCGTCCATCGCGCGTGACGGCCGCCGCTTCCAGCAGCACCAGTCCGGCGCCGCCCACCGCCCGGCTGCCCAGATGCACCATGTGCCAGGCGTCGGCCAGGCCGTCCACGCACGAGTACTGGCACATGGGCGCGACGGCGATGCGGTTGGGAAGGGTGACGCCGCGCAGCGGCAGCGGAGAAAACAGGCGATGACTCATGCGGACTCTCATTCGATGCTGACGTGCGCCTCTCGCACCACCTCGCGCCACTTGGCGGTTTCGCTGGCCATGTAGGCGCCGAAGTCGGCTGGCTTGCCGCCACGGGGCTGCAGTCCCATGTCGGCGAAGCGGCGCCGCAGTCCTTCGGTGGCCAGGGCGCGGTTGACCGCCTGGTTGACGGTGGCGATGACCGCCTCGGGCGTGCCGCGGGGCGCCACCATACCGTACCACGGCGTGACGTCGTAGCCCGGCACGCCTGCCTGTGCCAGGGTGGGTACGCCAGGCAGCACGTCCACCGGCTCCGGGCTGGTCACCCCTAGTGCGCGCACCTGCCCGGACTGGATACGCGGCAGGGCCGCTCCCACGCCGTCCACCATCACGGCCACGCGGCCGGGTATCAGATCGTTGTAGGCGGGGGCCGTGCCCTTGTAGGGCACGTGCGCCATTTTCACGCCCGCCTTGTACAGCAGGACTTCGGTCGCCAGGTGCGCCGAACTGCCGGCGCCTGCCGACGCGTAGGCGATCTGCCCCGGCCGTGCCTTGGCGGCGGCCAGCAGCTCGGACAGCGTGCGGTAGGGCGATTGGGCGCTGGCCAGCAGTACGTGCGGCGCCACTGCGACCAGCGCCACGGGCGCCAGGTCGCGCAGGTTGTCGTAGGGCAGGTTCTTGTGCAGGCTGGCGTTGACGGCCAGCACGCTGAACGGCGCCATCATGAGGGTATAGCCGTCGGCCGGCGCCTTGGCCACCGCGTCGGCGCCGATGATGCCGCTGGCGCCGGCGCGGTTCTCCACCACGACCGGCTGGCCGAGCTGGTGGGCGAGCTCTTCGGCCACCGCGCGGGTCATCAGGTCCAGCGTCGCGCCGGCCGCGAACGGCACGATGACGCGCACGGCGCGTTCCGGGTAGGCCGCCGCGGCAGGCAGGGCCGCTGCCAGCAGCAAGGTGCCCGACAGTTTTTGCAGCATCGTCGGCATGATCGTCTCCTCTCGCCTCGCGAGGACATGGCGCGCGGGTCATCGGCGTGTCGTGTTGGGTATGGCGCGAGGCGGCAGTATAGGCAGCGCCGCGCCGCGCGGACCAGCGCCGGCGGGAGAAAACAGTGTTTTCGATATGGAAATTATGAGGACGTCGGATCGTCCCAGCGCGGCTGGCTGAACCACTGCTTGAGGAAATCCAGGAAGGTGCGCACGCGCAGCGGCAGGTTGCGCCGGCTGGGAAAGACCGCATGGATCTCCAGTTCGGTCGGCCGGTACTGCGGCAGCACGGCTTCGAGCCGGCCCTGCCGCAGGTCATCGGACACCATGTAGGTGGGATGCATGGAGATGCCGTGGCCCAGCAGTGCGGCGTGGCGCAGCGGTTCGCCGAAATTGGCGCGGATGGTGCCGCCCACCCGGACCGTCACCTTGCCCTGCGGGCCCTGGAAGGACCAGACGTTGGTGGGCGACTTCAGCGCATGGACCATGCAATCGTGGCGGGCGAGATCCTCCACCGAGTCGGGGCGGCCGCGCCGGGCCAGGTACCCCGGTGCGGCCACCAGCACCTGCGGCACCTTGGCGAGCCGGTGCGAGACCTGGCTGGTGTCCTTCAGCGACGAGGCGATGCGCACCGACATGTCCAGTCCTTCGCCGATCAGGTCGGTGCGGCCGTCGTCCAGGTACATCACCACGCGTATGTCCGGGTGCGCGGCCGAGAACGCGGTGATCACCGGCACCAGATGGAAGGCGCCGAACGAGGGCGGGGTGCCGACGCGCAGCATGCCCTTGGGTTCCTTGACCGAGCGCCGCACCGCGGTCTCCACGCCTTCCACGTGTTCGAGCAGGTCGCGCCCGTTCTCCAGCAGCGCCAGCCCGGACTCGGTCAGGCTCACGCTCTTGGTGGTGCGCTGGAGCAACTGCACGCCGAGCTCCCGCTCGAGCCAGGCCACATGCTTGGTGACGTTGCCCTTGGCCATGCCCAGCCTCTGGGCGGCGCCGGAAAAGCTGAGGCCTTGTGCGACTTCGATGAACACTTCGATGCAGCGCAGCTTGTCCAACTTGTCTCCTGCGTGGCAATGAATCTGTTTCCATTGTGGAAACGATAATTTCTCCGTCAGATTCTATCGCGCCCTTGATGGCGCCGATACACTGCGACCGCATCGCCGATGCCTGTCGGCTCCAAGCGCAACACGTTTCTTTCCGCGAGCATGACGCCTGATACCGCCGCCAGCACGATCGAGCTCACCCAGTTGCTCAATCGGCTCTTCTTTTCCCTGGACGAGTTCCGCTACGGCCAGGTGCTGCAATGTTTCGAGGCGGATGCGACGTGGGAGCGCCAGGGGGAAGTCCTGCGCGGTACTGATGCCATGCGCGCGGCGCTCGATCGGCGCCCGTCTACGCAGCGCATCCGCCACGTCGTCTCCAACGTGCTGGTGGAGCAGTCAGGCGCGGACGCCGCGAGGCTGGTCGCCTATATGACGGCATACCGGTACGACGACGGCGTCCGGCGGGAAGGTCCCGTGCGCTTGGATGGGCCGCCGAGGCTCTCCGTGGTGAGCGGCCAGGCGCGGCGAAGCGAGGCCGGATGGCGGCTGGCGGAGCTTGCGGTGCGCACCGAGTTCGACTTCGACGCCGCGTCATGAACGAGCGCGCTTCGCGATCTTTCCCGCCCGGTGCCTTTTGCGCGCATTCGTCGCTGACGCGGGTGGTGTTCCGGCCGGGCGCGGTGGAGGAGGCCGGGGCCGAGCTGGCACGGCTCGGCGGTCGCCGCCCCTTGCTGCTGGCAGGACGCCGCTCGGGTGCGATGCCGCAGTACGCCTCCTTGTGCAGCGCGCTGGGCGAAGCCGCCGTGCGAAGCATCGAGGTCCCGCCGCATTCCTCGGTCGAGGCGGTGAAGCAAGTGGCTCGGGACATCGTGCGGCACGACGCCGATTGCCTGGTCGCGTTCGGCGGCGGCAGCGTCATCGATACCGCCAAGGCGGCGGCGCTGCTCGTTGCCGAAGGCGGCGACCTGGCGCGGCACGCCACCCGTTTCACGCCTCCGGATACGGTGCACGTGCCGGCGCTGCGGCGGCCCAAGCTGCCCATCCTCGCGGTGCCGCTGACTGCATCGGGCGCGGAGATGACGCCGTCGTTCGGCATCGCGAACGGGCCCGGCAAGCTGCTGTTCTGGGACGAACGCTGCGCCAGTCGCGTGGTGCTGCTGGACCCGGCATTGAACGTTGGCGTGCCGGCACGGATCGCCCTGGATACGGGCATGAACGGCCTGGCGCATTGCCTGGAGGGCCTGTACTCCAGCCAGCGTTCCCCGTTCAGCACGGTGCTGGCGCTGGAAGGACTGGCGCGTTTCGCCGCGGCGCTCCCCGCCGTGGCCGACCGGCCCGGCGATGTCGCGGCGCGTGGCGACTTGCTGGTCGCCGCCAACCTGGCGGGCATGGTCCTGGCCTCGGCGCGCAGTTGCCTGCACCACGCGCTGTGCCATGTGCTGGGCAGCCGCTGCGGCGTGCCGCACGGCGCCGTCAACGCGGTGATGCTGCCGCACGTGGCGAACTACAACCTGCCGGCAGCGCGGGCAGAGCTGGCCGTGGCGGCCGGCGTACTGGCCGGCGGGGGCGATGCGCGACCGCAAGCCGCTGTCGACGCGCTGCGGGCGCTGCAGCGGACCGTGGGCGCGCCTTCGCGGCTGCGCGATCTGGGCGTGCCGGCCGAGATGCTGCCCGAAGTGGCGCAGCACGTGCTCGGGGAGCGAGGCCTGGCCTACAACCCTCGCCGCGTCGCCGGCGCGGACGAATTGCGGAGTTTGCTGGAGGCTGCCTGGTAGCGGCTCCGGAAGATCGCACTCATGGAGAAAAGAATGATGAAAGCGGTGGAAAGCGGCCAGAGCCTGGGCGCGCGTATCGAGGGTGTGGACCTGTCCCGGCCGCTGGACGACGAACAGTTCCGGGAGGTCGAGCAATTGCTGGGGCGGTATGGCGTGTTGAGTTTCCCGGAACAGGACCTGACCGCCGCGCAACTGCGGTCTTTCGCGGCCCGGTTCGGCACGCTGGAGGTCAATGTGGCCAACAGCTACCAGGAGCCCGGCATGCCGGAGGTCATGATTCTCTCCAACATGGTGGAGAACGGCAGGCCCGTGGGGCTGGCCGATGCGGGGCAGGACTGGCACACCGACATGTCCTACAGCCGCATGATCGCCTTCGCCAACATCCTGTACGGCATCCGCATTCCCATGCGCGACGGCGAGCCGCTGGGCTGCACGGAATTCAGCAACATGCACGCCGCCTACGACGAGTTGCCCGAGGACCTCAAGCGGCGCCTGGACGGCATGACGGTGCTGCACGACTTCAACAAATTCTGGGAAATGATGCGCCGGGAAAAAGGCAGCCAGCGCCCGCCGCTGACCGAGGCGCAGCGGCGCGCCAAACCGCCGGTCTCGCATCCGGTCTTCCTGACCCACCCCATTACCGGACGCAAGGTGTTGTATGCCAATCCCGGTTATTCCGTCCGTATCAACGAGTTGCCCGAACGAGAGAGCGACGAGATCCTGGCCTTCCTGTTCGCCCACCAGCTGCAGCTCCGGTTCCGCTACCGCCATCGCTGGGCGGTGAAGGACGTGCTGATGTGGGACAACATGGGCACCATCCACAATGCCGTGGCCGACTACGGCCCCCACGAGCATCGCCTGATCAAACGCTGCCAGGTGATGGCCGACCGCTATTTCGGAGAGACCGCATGAGGCTGGCCAGCTATCGCGGCGATGGCGGCGCGCCCGCTGTGGGCGTGGTGCGGGGAGGCCGGGTTGCGGACGTCACCGCGTGGGTTGCCGCGCTCGCGCCCAGTGGTGAGACGCTCGCCTGCCTGGACCGGGCCGGTGCCACGCCAGCCCAGGGCGGCATGTTGCGCCTCCTGCAGGCCGGGCCACAGGGGCTTGAGGCATTGCGCCGCCATGCCGAGCAGCACCTGCCGGAGAGGGCGCTGGAACAGCTCGAACTGCTGCCGCCGGTGCCGCGGCCAGGGAAGATTGTGGCGGTGGGGCGCAATTACGCGGACCATGCCAAGGAGACGGGCACCGATCCTTTTGAGCAGCCTCGCATCATTGCCAAGCTGCCGTCCAGTGTCCTTGCGCCCGGGAGCGCCGTGGTACGGCCCGAGAGCGTGCGCAAGCTCGATTTCGAGGTGGAACTGGCCGTCGTCATCGGCCGCCCGGCCCATCGCGTGGACGAGGCTGCGGCGCTGTCCCACGTGGCCGGCTACACCGTGCTCGACGACGTGAGCGCGCGGGAATTCCAGTTCGACGTGGCGCCTGCGCAGACCACCTTCGCCAAGAGCATGGATGGGTTCGCGCCCATGGGGCCATGGCTTGCCACCGCCGATGAAGTGGGCGATCCGCAGTCGCTGACGCTGCGCACCTGGGTCAACGGCGAGCTCCTGCAGGATGCGTCGACGGCGGACATGCTGTTCCCGGTCGCTGCGCTGATCGCCTACGTGTCGCGCTACATGACGCTGGAGCCGGGCGACGTGCTGGCCACCGGCACGCCGGCCGGCGTGGGCGTGTTCCGCCAGCCGCCGCGTTATCTGCAGCCGGGCGACCGGGTGCGGATGGAGATTTCGCGGGTCGGCGTGCTCGAACACGCCGTGGCTTGATCCGCGCCGGCTCCGCGGGCGGCGCCGGCGATTGCGACAACCAGGAGGAAACGAATGAAAAGGATATCGATGATGTTGCTGGCCACCGTGCTCGCGGCCGCCACCGGCGCCGCCGCCGGGGCGTATCCCGACCGGCCCATCCGCATGATCGTCGGGTTCGCCGCCGGCGGGCCGACCGACGTGATCGCCCGGGTGCTGGCGCAGGAGATGACGCACGTGCTCGGCCAGCCTGTGGTGGTGGAGAACAAGGCCGGCGCCAATTCGCTGATCGCCACGCGCGAGGTCGCCGCCGCGGCGGCGGACGGGCATACCGTGCTGTTCGCGTCGCTGTCGCACAACGTCAATTGGCTGCTGCTGGGCGCCAAGGCGGGCTACGATCCGCTCAAGGACTTCACGCCCGTTTCCAATGCGGCCTCGTTGCCCATGGTGGCCGTCACCGCGTACCAGTCGCCGATCCAGTCGATGAAGCAACTGATCGAGCAGGCGCGGGCCAAGCCGGACACTATCAGCTACGGCTCGGCGGGCAATGGCGGGTCGGCTCACCTGGCGGGCGCGATGCTGGCGACCATGGCCAAGGTGCGCATGATCCACGTGCCGTTCCGCGGCAACGGCCCCGCGCTGACCGAGGTCATGGCCGGGCGCGTCTCGTTCATGTTCTATCCCATCATCGGCGTGGCCGCCAATGTCCAGGAGAAGCGCCTGAAAGTGCTGGCGGTGGGGACGCCGCAGGCCGGCGCCGAGTTTCCCGGCGTGCCGAGCATGGCCGACGTCGGTTTTCCCGATTTCCAGGACACCGCGCCTTGGGTGGGGCTGCTGGCGCCGGCCGGGACGCCCCGGCCGGTCGTGCAGAAGTTGAACCAGGCCATGGTGGAAGCCTTGCAGCGGCCCGAAGTACAGAAGCGGCTCAAGGAACTGGGGGCGGTGGTCATCGGCGACACACCGGAGGCCTTCGGCAAGTTCCTGGTCCGGGACCAGAAACGCTGGGCCGGGGTGATCAAGGCCGCCGGCATCACCGCGGAATAGGCGCAGCGCCATGACCGGACTCTCGCGCGCGTACAGCATCGAAGACCTGCGCCGCGCGTCGCGTCGCCGTCTGCCCCGCGGCATCTTCGATTTCTTCGATGGCGGAGCCGAGGACGAACTGACGCTGGTCGACAATTGCGCGGCCTTTAGGCGGGTGAGGCTCGCTCCTCGCGCGCTGGTCGACGTCTCGGCGGTGGACACGGGCGCGCACGTGCTGGGCGCGCCATCCTGCCTGCCGCTGGCCGTCGCGCCTACCGGCGCCGTCGGGTTCGGCCGCCGCGGCGGCGACGTCGCCATCGCCCGGGTCGCTGCCCGGGCGGGCGTGCCCTATACGCTGTCGACCTCGGCCACGGCTTCGATCGAGCAGATCGCCGATGCCGCGCCGGGGCGCCTGTGGTTCCAGGCTTACATCCTGCGTCACCGGCCGCTGCTGGAGTCGCTGATCGCCCGTGCGCGGGCCGCCGACTATGAAGGCCTGATGATCACCGTCGACCTGCCGGTGGGCGGCAAGCGCGAGCGCGACTTCCGCAACAGCCTGTCTTTTCCGTTCCGCTATTCCGCGCGCAACCTGCGCGACTTCGCCAGCCGGCCGGCCTGGGCGCTGGACATGCTGTGCCGCGGCTTGCCCGTGATGGAAAACCTCAAGGAGCTGGAGGCGCCGGGCGCCGATGCCACGCGACTGGCCTCGTCCGTGGGCCGCAGCTACGATCCCTCGTTCGACTGGCCGCGCCTCGCGGCGCTGCGCGACCTGTGGCCGCGCAAACTGATCGTCAAGGGCGTGCTGCGCCCGGACGACGCGGACAGGCTGGCGCGCATGGGCTGCGACGCCGTGGTGGTGTCGAATCATGGCGGCCGCCAGCTGGACGGGGCGGTGGCGACGCTCGATGCCCTCCCTGGCGTGGTGCAGGCCGTCGCGGGCCGCATCGAAGTGCTGGTGGACGGCGGCGTGCGCCGCGGCGGCGACATCCTGAAGGCGCTGGCATTGGGCGCCAACGCCGTGCTGGTGGGGCGGGCCACGCTGTGGGGGGCGATTGCCGGGGGCGAGGAGGGCGCTGTTCGTGCACTCGACATCCTGCGCGAAGAGTTCCACCGCAGCATGCAGCTTTGCGGCGCGCGCCGCGTGGCGGAAATCGGCCCGGACCTGCTGTTCGGGTCGGCGTCCCGCCTGGCCCTCGTGGGTGCCCCGGCAGGGCCTGATTCATGCGGCGCGCCACGCACGTATCAAAAAAATACGGTATAGTTGCGGTCTGCACGTGGGGCGGTAGCTCAGCTGGGAGAGCGTCGCGTTCGCAATGCGAAGGTCGGGAGTTCGATCCTCCTCCGCTCCACCAAGAATTCCTGAAAAAACAAGGCACTACGTCTGGCGATGTAGTGCCTTGTTTGCATTGCGGATCAGGGTTCGGGGCGTGGCCGGGCGCCTTGGGGGCCGGGGCGGCGGTGGCATCGGGCACCAATACGTATTCCGCCTGGGTGCCGTCGATCAGGTTGCCGAAGCGCCAGCCGGCCGTCGCCTTGTAGCCGTGGCAGCCGCACAGGCCTTGCGGCACCAGGTAGCTGCCGTCCTGCGAGGCCGCGCCATCCTGGGCGGCATAGGAATTGAAGTTGGGGCAGATGGCGCCGGCGATCACGCGCTGGCCTTCCCGGTAGCCGGTCACGGCGCTGCCGAGTCACGTCGGGGATGGGCTTGTCTGCAATCTCGATGCGCCCGGGCGCGACGAACACGGTGGTTTTCATCATGGCAGTCAACGCTCGGCCTCCATAAGCGAGGGGTTGGGGAACCGTGGTTGCAGCATGCCTGCCCGGGCATTACACAGGAGTTTCGGGCTCGCTGGATTGATCCATGTCATCTGCTTACGTAACCGGCGCGCTCGCGTACCCCCGGCGACGGCAATATGCTTAGAACCGTTGTTCATAAGATGCGGCCAATTTCGCCTTACTGCCCGCTAATCCGCATAAAATCTACGGTTTACGCCCGACGGCCGGTCATCGTTTGGTAAACTGGCCCGACTACCTAGACGGAATCCGACAGGCCATGGCCGCTTTCAATACCGAACGCGTCACGAGCGTTCACCACTGGAACGATACGCTCTTCAGCTTCAAGACCACTCGCGATCCTGCGCTGCGTTTCCACAATGGCCATTTCGTCATGATCGGCCTTGAAGTCGACGGCAAGCCGCTGATGCGCGCCTACAGCATCGCCAGCGCCAATTACGAAGAACACCTGGAATTCCTCAGCATCAAGGTGCCCAACGGCCCGCTCACTTCGCGCCTGCAGCACTTGAAGGAAGGGGATTCGATCCTGGTCAGCCGCAAGCCGGTCGGCACACTGGTGGCCGACGATCTGCTGCCCGGCAAGAACCTGTACCTGTTCGGCACCGGCACCGGCCTCGCGCCGTTCATGAGCATCATCAAGGACCCGGACATCTACGAGCGCTTCGAGAAGGTGGTGCTGGTGCACGGCGTGCGCTGGGTCAGCGAACTGGCCTACGCGGACTACATCAGCAACGAGTTGCCGAACAACGAATACTTCGGCGAGATGGTGCGCGACAAGCTGATCTACTACCCCACCGTCACGCGCGAACCCTTCCGCAACCAGGGCCGCATCACCGAGCTGCTGACCAGCGGCAAGCTGGCGGCGGACGTCGGCCTGCCGCCCATCAATCCCGAGCACGATCGCGCCATGCTGTGCGGCAGCCCGCACATGCTGGCCGACGTCAGCGCGATTCTGGACGGCCTCGGATTCAAGGTCTCGGAACATACCGGACATGCCGGCGATTACGTGGTCGAGCGCGCCTTCGTCGAAAAGTGACCGCATCCGCTCGACCATGACGAAACGGGGCCATGTGGGCCCCGTTTTCTTTTCAGTGCAGCAGTTTTCCGGATTCGGCCAATTCGCGTATGCGCTGGACCGTATCCATGTCGGCCGCGATGTAGGCCTGCTTGCGCAGCCCGACGACGGTTTCGTCGAGCTCGCTGTGGCCTTCCTGCAGGTCCAGTTCGTAGATGAAGCGCAGGAACAGCACGCCCGGTTCGGGCTCTTCGATGCGCACCGTTGCTTCGCTGCGCGGCCACATCTCCGTGGCGGCCGCCAGTATCGTGACCTGCCGCATTGGCGTCAGGGTGACTTCGTCGCGGACCTGGAACGGTCCGAAGTCCAGCACACGCTTGAGCACGGTCTGGTCGGCCTGCACGGTCTCGTCCTCGATGACGCAGCTCTCCAGTCCCATGACGAATTCCGTGGGCTGGTGGGCGCGTATGAACAGCCCGCGCCAGATCTGCTCCCGCGTGAGGGGCGTGAGCAGGGGGACGAGCGGGTCGTTGATCTGGATGAGGTGTTCGAATCGAAGCATGGGGAGCGCGGTTCCTCGGCGGTCTACGCATAGGATACCGCGCCCGGGCGGGATCTCGCCGGCCAGGCGAGGGCGGCTCTTAGTCGATCAGCATCGGCAGCACCATCAATTGCTGGCCGTTGACGTGCATGCGCCGCTGCAGCGAGTTGATCGCCTGGTTGTGCAGCAGGCGGGTGACGAAGTTCTCGCGCTTGAAGACCAGCTTGCTGGCGAACACGATGGTGTTGGGATACTCCTGCAGCACTTCGGTGATGAGCTTCTCGAGGGTCTGCACGGCGTCGGTGCCGAATCCCAGCCTGCTGGTGGCGGCCATGCCGTAGCTGTTGCAGAAGCGTTCGAAGAACTTGAGCGAAGTGGTGGCCTGCAGTTTCATGGCCTCCATGGCTTCCTGCCCGCCGTAGACCTGGGCGTCCACGGTGCGAGCATTGATGAAGACGAAGTTCTTGAAGTGATCGGGGAACATGCGCTGCACCCACAGCAGCGCATGCAAGCCGCCGCCGCGGCTGGAGCCGACCAGGAATGCCGCGGTCGGCGCCTGCGGGTCCAGTGCCGGCGGCGAGCAGTCGGAGCCGAAGGTCTGGTCGGCGAAGATGTCGTCGATTGCCGCGATGCGGCGCCGGGTTTCGCGATAATGCGCCCGGATGCCGATGCAGATGAAAATCAGCACGCTGGTGATGAGCAGCGTGGCCCAGCCTCCCTCGAAGAATTTCTCGACGATGGTGACGACCAGGATGGAACTGGTGATGGCCAGCGCCACCAGGGACAAGGCCAGCCGGCGGCGCCAGTGCTTCTTGTGCACGGGCTTGTGGCGATTGCGGATCCAGTAGTGCGAAAGCCCGGCCAGCGACAGGCTGAAGGTCAGGAACACGTTGATGGAGTAGAGCACCACCAGCACCGAGACTTCGCCGCCGGTCAGGAGCAGGATGGCGAAGGCAGCGATGCCCATCAGCAGTATCCCGTTCTCGGTGACCAGCCGGTTCGACAGATATCGGAAACGGTGCGGCATCCACGAGTCCGACGCCATGTTGGACAGGACCGACGGGCCGCCCAGGAAGCCCGTGTTGGCCGCCACGAACAACAGGCCGGCCTCGAAGGCCAGGACCACGGTCAAGGCCGCGAACAGGTTGCCGTCATTGAAGCCCATTTCCTGCAGCACATTGCCGAACACGACCGCATTGAGGGTCTGGCCTTCTACCGGCGTCGCGTTCCACAGCAGGTACAGCAGGATGATGCCGCCGGCGGTGAAGGCCAGGCTGATGGCCATGAGCAGCATGGTGAGCTTGCCGGTATGGACCACGGGTTCGGCGAGCCGGTCGACGTTGTTGGAGACCGCCTCGATCCCGGTATAGGTGCCGCCGCCCAGCGAATAGGCCTTCAGGAATACGGCCAGCACGAAGAACCAGCCGGCCTCCTGCGAGAACTCCCGGACTTCCCTCAGCGTGTCCGGGATCAGGAGCGGCAGCCCTTCGGCGTGCGCGAAAATGCCCCAGGCGATCAGGATGGCGTGCGTGACCACGAAGCCGGCGAAGATGGGCAGCAGGACCTTGATGCTTTCCTTGGCGCCGCGCAGGTTCAGCCAGAGCAGGAGGATCACCATCAGACAGGCGGTCCAGATCTTGAATGATTGCCAGTCGGCCGGGAGCAGCGAGAACAGCGCGTCCGTGCCGCTGGCTACCGATATGGCGATGGTCAGCACGTAGTCCACGATCAGCGCCGAGCCGGACACCAGGCCCGCCGAGGGGCCGAGCAGCGCGGTCGATACCCGGTATCCGCCGCCGCCGGTGGGGAACAGCTCGATGACCTGGTTGTAGGCGAGCGCGACGACGAATACCGTGATCGCGGTGGCGATGGCCAGGAACAGGGCCAGGTGAGTATGGCTGCCCAGGGCGCGGAACGCTTCTTCGGGACCGTAGGACGAGGACGAGAGCCCGTCGGCGCCCAGGCCGACCCAGGCCAGGAAGGCCGCCAGCGCGATCGAATGCCGGGTGTCGGGCGACAGCGGGTCGCGGGCCTTGCCCAGCAGGCGTTCGCGCCATGAGGATGCTTTCATACGGAGGGATTCCTGCTGCCTTTCTTGGTTGCGCGGCGCGCAGCGTACGCTTTTGGGACGGATCGCGCATAGAAAGCCATTCTAGCAACAAGGAAATTGTTACCCTTGGCGGGGGCGGCAACTATTGCAATCGAATTTCTGATAGCTTTGCACATAGGGTGCCGCTGGCGCCTGTCCCAGGATTCTCGAGGCAAGCATGAGCAAGCAAATCATCCATACCGATGCCGCGCCCGCGGCCGTCGGCCCGTATTCCCAGGCGGTGGCCGTGCCGGCCGGCGGCCGGACGGTATACCTGTCCGGGCAGATCGGCCTGGTGCCGGCCACGGGCGAACTCGAAACCGCCAGTTTCGAGGCCCAGGTGCGTCAGGCATTCGCCAACATGGAGGCCGTCGTGCGCGAAGCGGGCGGCACGCTCGACCAGGTGGTCAAGCTCACGCTGTTCCTGACCGACCTCTCCAAGTTCGGCACCGCCAACGAAATCATGGCCGAGGTCATCCCCCGGCCTTTCCCGGCCCGCTCCACCGTCGGCGTGGCCGCGTTGCCCAAGGGGGCCGAATTCGAGGTCGAGGCGGTACTGGTCGTCTGACCCGCCACGGGTGAATGGATTTGCGCGCAGCCGCCCCCGACGAAGCCGAACTGACGCCGCAGCAGCGCAAGATGCGCAAGCTGGGCCTGCGCGGCGCGGACGACTTCGTCCTGCACCTGCCCATCCGGTATGAGGACGAAACCCGGCTGACGCCCATCAAGCGGCTGCTGCCGGGCATGTGGGCGCAGGTCGAGGGGGAGGTGACGCGCTGCGAGGTCACCTACCGGCCCCGGCGGCAACTGGTGGCGGCGATCCAGGACGATACCGGGGAGCTGGGGCTGCGCTTTCTCAACTTCTACCCCAGCCAACAGAAGCAATTGGCGGTGGGGCGCCGCATCCGCGCGCGGGGCGAAGCCCGGGGCGGCTTTTTCGGCATGGAGATGGTGCACCCTCGTACCACCGTCGCCGACGAGGATACGCCGCTGCCGGATCGCCTGACCCCGGTCTATCCCACGACCGAAGGCCTGCCCCAGGCCACGTTGCGCAAGGCGATCGCCAGCGCGCTGCAGCAGGCGGACCTGCGCGACACGCTGCCGGAGGCGCTGCGCGAGCGCTACGGGTTGATGCCGTTCGAAGAGGCCGTGCGCCTCCTGCACGCGCCGCCACCCGAGGTGGCGACCCAGTCCCTGGTCGATCGGGCGCATCCGGCCTGGCTGCGCATCAAGTTCGACGAGCTCCTGGCGCAGCAGCTGTCGCTGGCGCGGGCGCGCGCGGCGCGGTTGGAGAAGCGCGCGCCGCCGCTGGCGCCCTCGACCGCGCCGGACGGGCTGGTCGCCCGCCTGCTCCGTACCCTGCCGTTCGAACTGACGGGCGCCCAGCAGCGAGTGAGGAATGAGATCGCCGCGGATCTTGCGCGGCCGCATCCCATGCAGCGTCTGCTGCAAGGCGACGTGGGCAGCGGCAAGACGGTGGTCGCGGCGCTTGCCGCCGCCCAGGCCATCGACAACGGCTTCCAGGCGGCGCTGATGGCACCCACCGAGATCCTGGCCGAGCAGCATTTCCGCAAGCTCGTGGACTGGCTGGAGCCTTTGTCGGTCAAGGTGGCCTGGCTGACCGGCAGCCTCACGCCCAAGGCGCGCCGCGAGGCGGCAGCCATGATAGAAAGCGGCGAGGCGCAACTGGCGGTGGGGACGCAGGCGTTGATCCAGCAGCACGTCCAATTCGCCCGGCTGGGCCTGTCCATCGTCGACGAGCAGCACCGCTTCGGCGTGGGCCAGCGCCTGGCCCTGCGCAACAAGGGGGGCGAGGACGAAGTGTTCCCCCATCAGTTGATGATGTCGGCCACGCCCATCCCGCGCACCCTGGCGATGACCTTCTTTGCCGACCTGGACGTGTCCGTCATCGATGAGCTGCCCCCAGGGCGGGTGCCGGTCATCACCAAGCTGCTGTCGGATACGCGCCGCGACGAAGTCGTCGCGCGCATCCGCGAGGCCGCCCGGATCGGACGCCAGGTGTATTGGGTGTGCCCGCTGGTCGAAGAAAGCGAGACACTCGAGCTGCAGACCGCGGTCGATACGTTCGAGGCGCTGCGGCACGCGCTGCCTGAATTGCGCGTGGGACTGGTGCACGGGCGGCTGCCCACCGCCGAGAAGGCGGCGGTCATGCAGGCCTTCAAGCAGGGGGAACTGGACCTGCTGGTCGCCACCACCGTGATCGAAGTCGGCGTGGATGTGCCCAATGCCTCGCTCATGGTCATCGAGCACGCCGAACGCTTCGGCCTGGCCCAGCTCCACCAGTTGCGGGGCCGGGTGGGGCGCGGGGCGGCCGAGTCGGTCTGTGTGCTGCTGTACCAGGCTCCGTTGTCGCAGATCGCCAAGGCGCGGCTGCGCACCATGCACGAAACCACCGACGGCTTCGAGATCGCGCGGCGCGACCTCGAGCTGCGCGGTCCCGGGGAGTTCCTGGGCGTGCGGCAGTCCGGCCTGGCGCTGATGCGTTTCGCCGACCTGGAAAACGATCTCGAGATCGCCGAACAGGCGCACGAGGCCGCGGCCGATTTGCAGGCCCATGCCCCGGCCGTTGTCTCCGCCCATCTGGCGCGGTGGATGCGCGGAAGGGAAGATTTCCTCAAAGCTTGAAGAGAGGCGTGTCATGACCCTGACAGAATTGAAGTACATCGTGGCGGTGGCTCGCGAACGACATTTCGGCCGTGCCGCCGAGGCCTGTTTCGTCAGCCAGCCCACGCTGTCCGTGGCCATACGCAAGCTGGAGGACGAATTGGGCGTGACCCTGTTCGAGCGGGGCGGCACCGAGGTGGGCGTCACGCCCATCGGCCAGCGCATCGTCGCGCAGGCGCAGAAAGTGCTGGAGGAGAGCGCCAACCTGAAGGAGATCGCCAAGCAGGGGCACGACCCCCTGTCGGGCGCGCTGCGGGTCGGCGTGATCTACACCATAGGTCCCTATCTGCTGCCGCAACTGGTGCCCAAGCTGATCGAGATCGCGCCGCAGATGCCGCTGCTGCTGCAGGAGTATTTCACCGTACGGCTGCTCGAGCTGCTGCGCCAGGGCGAGATCGACTGCGCCATCATGGCGTTGCCGCTGCCGGACGCCGGCCTCGCGATCCAGCCGCTGTACGACGAACCGTTCGTCGTGGCGGTGCCCAAGGGCCATCCGCTCGCCAGCCGCAGCCATGTGAATGCCGAAGAGCTCAAGACGGAAACCATGCTGCTGCTTGGCACCGGCCACTGTTTCCGTGACCAGGTGCTGGAGGTTTGTCCCGAGCTGTCGCGCTTTTCCGCCACCAACGAGGGCATACAGCGAACCTTCGAGGGATCTTCGCTGGAAACCATACGGCACATGGTGGCATCGGGCATAGGCATCACGGTGCTGCCGATGTCGTCCGTGCCGGCCGAACCCGACGAACGCGACCTATTGCGGTACATCCCGTTCGAGGAGCCCGTGCCGGACCGCCGCGTCGTGCTGGCGTGGCGCAAGAGCTTCCCGCGCACGGCCGCGATCGAGACCCTGATCACGGCGATCCAGGCATGCCGGCTGAACGGCGTGACCATGCTCGACGCCAGCGAGCAGGCCGCATGACGGCACTTTGCGCTTGAGATGTTGCGATTCATCCCGATCTAGTATTCTGTGATGTCGGTTCCGACTTTTGACAAGGGAGTCAACAATGGCGAAGAAAGCAAGTCCCAAGAAAAACGGAAGCAATGCCAGTGCGGGTACCGCCCGCTCGTCCGCCGGTGCGCCTCGTATCGACATCGGCATCTCGGACAAGGACCGTGCCGCGGTGGCCGGGGGCTTGTCCAAGCTGCTGGCCGATACCTACACGCTGTACCTCATGACGCACAACTTCCACTGGAACGTGACGGGGCCGATGTTCAACACCCTGCATGCCATGTTCATGACCCAGTACACGGACCTGTGGAATTCCATCGACGACGTGGCCGAGCGCATCCGCGCCCTGGGCCATTTCGCGCCGGGTACCTACCGGGAGTTCGCCAAGCTCACGACCATCAGCGAGCCGGCCGACGTGCCGGAGGCGCTCGAGATGGTGCGCCAGCTGGTGGTGGGGCACGAGGCCGTGGCCAAGACCGCGCGCAACACGCTCAAGGTGGCCGATGCGGCCAATGACGAGCCCACCGCCGACCTGTTGACCCAGCGTCTGGAGTTCCACGAGAAGACGGCCTGGATGCTGCGAAGCCTGCTGCAGTAAGTCCGTTTGCGCCGCCGGCCGCGGAACGGGTTCGCAATCGTTCGTCCTGCGGTCCGCCTCCAGGAAATCCCTGCATCGCCATGGGCGCGATGCAGGGATTTTTTCTATTTTCTTCCCGCGCCGTTCGTCCGAAAATTATTTGAAGTTTAAAAATTTTAGGCTAAAGTAATTTCGATCAGTCAATGCGCGGCCAGGCGGCCGCGCGCACCGCTGGAGAGACGAACCATGGAACGCTCGGGACACCTCGATACGTTTGCGCGCGATCATCTTCCCCCTCCCGAGGCGTGGCCGGAGTTCCTGCTCGATCATCCCGCCGTCCGCTATCCCGCCCGGTTCAATTGCGCCGCCGAGCTGGTGGACGGCGCGGTGGCGGCAGGGCATGGCGAGCGGCCGGCGATCTGGACGCTCGCCGGCGGCAAGCCGGTGGCCATCAGCTACCGCGAACTGCAAGGGCGGGTCGACCGCCTGGCGCGTGTGCTGACCGAGGACATGGGGCTGGTGCCGGGCAACCGGGTGCTGCTGCGGGGGCCGAACAACCCCGCCATGGCCACGGCCCTGCTGGCCACCATCAAGGCCGGCCTGGTGGCGGTGCCGACCATGCCGCTGCTGCGCGCGGCCGAGCTCAAGCCCATACTGGACAAGGCCCAGGTGAGCGCCGCGCTATGCGATGTCCGCCTGCGCGACGAACTCGAGGCTTGCACGCGTCCGGGGCCGTCGCACTGCCCGACGCTCGCCCAGGTGCGCTATTTCAATGACGAAGGGCCGGAGTCGCTGGAAAGCCTGGCGCGCGGCAAGACCGTGCCATTCCCGGCCTGCGACACGGCGGCCGACGACGTCTGCCTGATCGCGTTCACCAGCGGAACCACGGGCAGCCCCAAGGGTTGCATGCATTTCCATCGCGACGTGCTCGCCATGTGCGACCTGTTCCCGCGTTCCATCCTGGACGTGCGTCCCGACGACATTTTCTGCGGCACGCCGCCGCTGGCCTTCACGTTCGGCCTGGGCGGCATGCTGTGCTTTCCGCTGCGGGCGGGCGCCTCCACCGTGCTGGCCGAGAAGCTGACTCCTGCCACGCTGCTGGAGACCATCCAAGCCGCCCGGGCCACCATCGTCTTCACCGCGCCGACGTTCTATCGCCAGATGGCGGCCCTGGCGCCAGGCTATGACGTGTCCAGCCTGCGCCACTCGGTCTCGGCCGGCGAGGCGCTGCCCGACGCCACGCGCCAGCTGTGGAAGCAGGCGACCGGCGTGGAAATGACCGATGGCATCGGCAGCACCGAAATGATCCACATCTTCATTTCCAGCGCCGGCGCGCAGGTCCGGCGGGGCGCCATCGGCAAGGTGGTGCCGGGATACGAGGTACGCATCGTCGACGAGGCCATGCGGCCGCTGCCGCCGGGCACGGTGGGGCGGCTGGCGGTGCGCGGCCCGACCGGCTGCAAGTACCTGGCCGACGAGCGGCAGGCCAATGCCGTCAAGCAGGGCTGGAACCTGACCGGCGACTCGTTCCTGATGGACGAGGACGGCTATCTCTATTACCAGGCCCGTACCGACGACATGATCATCTCGGCGGGCTACAACATCGCCGGCCCGGAGGTGGAAAGCGCGCTGCTGCAGCACGAGGCGGTGGCCGAATGCGGGGTGATCGGCGTGCAGGACGAAGAGCGGGGGCAGGTGGTGACGGCGTTCGTCGTGCTGCGGCCGGGGTTCCCGCCGGGAGACGACCTGGTCAAGGCCTTGCAGGACCACGTCAAGCGCACCATCGCCCCTTACAAGTACCCGCGCGTCATCCGCTTCGTCGATACCTTGCCTCGCACCGAGACCGGCAAGCTCAAGCGGTTCGCCCTGCGCACGCTCTAGGGCCTGGCCGGCCCCGGACGGCCGCCGGGAATCCCGGCGGCTTGTTACCATATGGGGATGAACAGCTCGCTTCCCCTGACGATATCCCAGCGCCTGGGCCTCTACGCGCGCCTGGTGCGGATCGACAAGCCCATAGGCATACTGCTGCTCGTCTGGCCGACGCTCTGGGCGCTATGGGCCGCGAGCGAGGGGCGCCCCTCCTGGTATTTCGTCTTCGCTTTCGTGGCGGGTACCGCGCTGATGCGCTCGGCGGGCTGCGCCATCAACGATTATTTCGACCGCGACGTCGACCGCCACGTCGAGCGTACCCGCGACCGGGTGCTGACCTCCGGGCTGATCACCGCCAATGAGGCCCTGGGCGTGGCGATCGCGCTGGCCCTGGTGTCGCTGCTGCTGATCCTGCCGATGAACCGGCTGGTCTGGGCCTTGTCCGTGGTGGCGGTTTTCCTGGCGGCCACGTATCCCAAATTCAAGCGCTTTTTCGCCATCCCGCAGGCCTACCTTGGCATTGCCTTCGGTTTCGGCATCCCGATGGCCTACGCCGCGGTGCTGGAGACCGTGCCCTTGGAAGGCTGGATCATGCTCGCAGCCAACATTTTCTGGGCCATGGCCTACGACACCGAATACGCCATGGTCGACCGGCCGGACGACCTGAAGCTGGGCTTGCGCACCTCGGCCATCACCTTTGGCAAATGGGACGTCGCGGCCGTGGGGCTGTGCTATGCCGCGACCCTGGCGCTGCTGGGGGTGGCCGGCGCCAGGCTGGGCTATGGATGGGCTTACGCGGCCGGCCTGGCCGGGGCCGCGGCCATTGCCGTGCGGCACCTCTGGTGGATACGGGACCGGGATCGGGCGGCGTGTTTCCGCGCCTTTCTGCACAACACCTGGTTCGGTTTCTCGGTGTTTGCAGGCATTTTCGTGCAGACCACGCTGTTGGGCTAGGACGGACCTTCGCCGCCATGTCGTCCATTGCCGACCATCTTCGCGCCGTCCGCGCCCGCATGGAGCGCGCCGCCCTGGCCTGCGGCCGAGATCCCGCGCACGTATCGCTGCTCGCGGTGTCCAAGACGTTCCCGCCGGAAGCGGTCCGGGAAGCCTATCGCGCCGGCCAGCGCGCATTCGGGGAAAGCTACGTCCAGGAGGCGGTCGAAAAGCTGGCGGGCCTGGAAGACCTGCGCGCCGATACCGAGTGGCATTTCATCGGACCCCTGCAGAGCAACAAGGCCAGGCACGTGGCCGCCCATTTCGATTGGGTCCACAGCATAGACCGGCTGAAGATCGCCCAGCGCCTGTCGGACCTCAGGCCCGCCGGGGCGGCGGACTTGCAGCTGTGCATACAGGTCAACATCGATGCCCAGCCCACCAAGAGCGGCGTGGCGCCGGACGAGGCGCTAGAGCTGGCGCTCGCCATCCAGGGGCTGCCGCGCCTCCGCTTGCGGGGCCTGATGTGCATCCCGGCTCCACAGCAGGACCCTGTCCGGCAACGCGAGGTATTCGCGCGCCTGGCGGACCTGATGCACGAGCTGAACCGGGCCGGGCTGAGGCTCGACACCTTGTCGATGGGCATGTCCGACGACCTGGAGGCCGCGGTGGCGGCCGGGGCTTCCATCGTGCGGGTCGGTACCGCGATTTTCGGCGCACGCCAATGAATGGATGCGCGTAGCACTATGGATATTGATATGAACCAAGAGCTTTCGATCGCATTCATCGGCGGCGGCAATATGGCCGCCGCGCTGATTTCCGGCCTGGCGGGCAAGTTCTGCCCCATGGCCAACATCCACGTCGTCGAGGTGAACGAGACTTCGCGCAGGGCGTGGGCAGAACGCGGCGCCACCGTCTCGGCGGCGCCGGATGCCGCGCTGTCGCGCTGCAAGATCTGGGTCTATGCGGTCAAGCCGCAAGTCATGAAGGAAGTCGTCGCCGCCACCCGGCCGTGGCTGAAGGACAGCCTGGCCATCAGCATTGCCGCCGGCATCCGCGCGGCCGACCTGGCTCGCTGGCTCGGAACCGAGGCCGACCCGTGGCCGCGCGTGGTGCGCTGCATGCCCAATACTCCGGCGCTGATCGGGCAGGGCGTCACGGGCTTGGCCGCGCTCGCAGGCGTCGGCGAGCAGGATCGCGCGCAGGCCGAGGCCGTGCTCCAGGCAGTGGGCCAGACCGTCTGGGTCGCGCGCGAGGACGACCTGGACGGCGTGACGGCCTTGTCGGGCAGCGGCCCGGCCTATGTGTTCCTGTTCATCGAAGCGCTCGTCGAAGGCGGCCGCGCCGTGGGCCTGGACGAGGAACAATCGCGCAAGCTGGCCCTCGCCACGCTGGCCGGGGCCACCAGCCTGGCCGCGGAGTCCTCCGAGCCCCCATCGGTATTGCGCGAGCGCGTGACCTCCAAGGGCGGCACCACCGCCGCCGCCCTCGACGTCCTGGCCGAGGCGGGGTTCAGGCAAGCCGTGGTTCGCGCCATGCAGGCCGCCGCCCGTCGCGCGCAAGAGATGGGCGATGAGTTCGGAAAGTAGTCCCGGCAATGTAAGCTCGGTCGCGCGGCATCCTCCTTTCATTCTTTTCTGGTTCGGCCGGGTCATGTCGACCCTGTCGTTCCAGATGCTGTCCGTGGCCGTGGGCTGGCAGGTTTACGAGCTCACCGGCAGCGCCTTCGATCTGGGGCTGGTCGGGCTGGCGCAGTTCGTGCCCATGGTGCTCCTGACCTTCGTCGTCGGCCAGGTGGCGGACCGCTACGACCGGCGCGCCATTGCCAGCGTCTGCATGGTCGTGGAGTCGCTCGCGGCGGGCGCACTGGCGCTGGGCACGTATCACGGCTGGCTCACGCGCGATGCCATCCTGGCCCTCGTCGCCCTGGGCGGCGCCGCGCGCGCGTTCGAATCGCCCACCATGGCGGCGCTGGTGCAGGGCGTGGTGCCGCGCCCGCTCATTCCGCAGGCCGCGGCCTGGTCCACCTCGGCCACGCAGACCGCCCACATACTGGGGCCGGCGCTGGGCGGGCTGCTCTACGGCCTGGGTTCGATGACGGCCTATGTGGTGGCGTGCGCGTTCTTCTTCGTCGGCGGAGTGCTGGTGGCGTTCATCCGCGCCGAACGCGCCGCGGCCACGCGCGAGCCCGTCACGTTGAAGTCCGTCTTTTCCGGCATCGCGTTCATCCGCAGCCGGCCGGTGATACTGGGCACCTTGTCGCTGGACCTGTTCGCGGTGCTGCTGGGCGGCGCCACCGCGCTGCTGCCGATCTATGCGCGCGACATCCTGCACACCGGGCCGTGGGGCCTGGGCCTGCTGCGCACCGCGCCCGCCCTGGGGGCGCTCGCCATGTCCATCTTCCTCGCCCATTATCCGATCAAGCGCAACGTCGGCCGCATGCTGTTCTCGTCCCTGGTCGTCTTCGGCCTGGCCACGATCGTGTTCGGGTTGTCGTCGCATCTGGCATTGTCCATGGCGGCGCTGTTCGTGCTGGGCGCCTCGGACGTCGTCAGCGTCGTGATCCGGTTCACGCTGGTCCAGTTGCAGACACCGGCGGAAATGCTGGGCCGGGTGAGCGCGGTGAACTCTTTGTTCGTGGGTACCTCGAACCAGTTGGGAGAGTTCGAGTCCGGCGTGACGGCCGCGCTGTTCGGCGTGGTGCCGGCCGTGCTGATCGGCGGCGCCGGCACGATCGCGGTCGCGTTGCTGTGGATGGTATTGTTTCCCCAGCTGCGCCGCTTGAAGTCGCTGGAAGGCTAGGGCCTGTCCGGGCGCGATACTTGCAGCTCCGCCGCCCGCCCCGCGGCACGTGCCGCATTCGCCAGGATTCCGGAGGAAGCACGCCATGTCTTTGCATCCCGTAGTACAGGAAGTCACCGAACGCATCGTCGCGCGCGGCGGGGAACGGCGCCGCCGGTGGCTGGAGGAGACGCGCGGCCGGGCGGGATCCCGCGTCCAACGCAGCCATCTTTCGTGTACCAATCTCGCCCATGGCTTTGCCGCCATGCCCGAGCGTGCCAAGGTGCTGCTGAAGGTCCAGGAACGGCCCAACGTGGCCATCGTGTCGTCCTACAACGACATGCTGTCCGCGCACCAGCCGCTGGGCGATTTCCCGGCCTGGCTCAAGGAGGCCGCGCTCGAGGTAGGGGCCACGGCGCAGTTCGCGGGCGGCGTGCCGGCCATGTGCGACGGCGTTACCCAGGGCCAGGCCGGCATGGAGCTGTCGCTGTTCTCGCGTGACGTCATCGCCATGGCCACGGCCGTGGCCTTGTCGCACCAGATGTTCGACGCGGCGCTCTACCTTGGCATATGCGACAAGATCGTTCCGGGCCTTGTCATGGGGGCGCTGGCCTTCGGCCACCTGCCGGCGGTCTTCGTGCCCGGCGGACCCATGACCACGGGCGTGGGCAACGACGACAAGGCCAAGGTGCGGCAGCTGTATGCCGAAGGCAAGGTCGGGCGCGACGAACTGCTGGAGGCCGAAAGCCGGGCCTACCATGGCCCGGGCACCTGTACCTTCTACGGCACCGCCAATTCCAACCAGATGCTGATGGAATTCATGGGCCTGCATTTGCCGGGGACGTCCTTCGTCAATCCCTACACGCCGCTGCGCGAAGCGCTGACCCGCGAGGCCGCCAGGCAGGCGGTCTCGCTCTGGCACGGCGGCGGGCGCTATACCCCCATATGCGAGGTGCTGGACGAGCGGGCCTTCGTCAACGGCATCGTAGGCCTGATGGCGACCGGCGGTTCGACCAACCATACCTTGCACCTGGTGGCCATGGCGCGGGCGGCCTGCATCGAGCTGAACTGGGACGATTTCCAGGCCATCTCCGACGTGGTGCCGCTGCTCGCCCGCGTCTACCCGAACGGCAAGGCCGACGTGAACGGCTTCCGTGACGCCGGCGGCCTGCAATTCGTCATTCGCCAGCTGCTGGAGGCGGGCCTGCTGCACGAAGACGTCAATACCGTGGTCGGCCCAGGCCTGGCCGCCTATTGCCGCGAACCCTATCTGCAGGACGGCCGGCTGGCGTGGCGCGACGGCGCGACTGCCTCGGCCGACGAGACCATCGTCCGCCCCATCGACCGCCCGTTCCTGCCCAATGGCGGCTTGCGGGTGCTGGAAGGCAATATCGGCCGTTCCATCATCAAGACGTCGGCGGTGGACCCCGCCCATTTCGTGGTGGAAGCGCCCGCCATCGTCTTCAATGACCAGGATGAGGTGCTCGCGGCCTTCCAGCGCGGGGAGCTGGAGCGCGATTTCGTTGCCGTCGTGCCGTGGCAAGGCCCGGCTGCCAATGGCATGCCCGAGCTGCACAAGCTGACGCCCACGCTGTCGGTGTTGCAGGGGCGCGGGTTCCGCGTTGCGCTGGTGACCGACGGGCGCATGTCGGGCGCCTCCGGCAAGGTACCCGCCGCCATTCACGTCACGCCGGAAGCCTTGAAGGGCGGGACCATCGGCAAGGTGCGCACCGGGGACATGGTGCGGGTCGACGCCGCGCGTGGGGAGTTGGAAGTGCTCGCGGACCTGGCCGCGCGTCCCGCGGCTGAGGTGCCGGACTTGCGGCCGCATCACCGGGGCATAGGCCGCGATTTGTTCGGGAACATGCGCAAGTCGGTGAGCGCCGCCGAGCAGGGCGCTTGCACGCTCTTCGCGGACGAGGACGACGCGCCCGGCGAGGTGGCGGCGCCCCGGGCGGCCGCCACCTCGGACAGGCTTTGAGGCGGGGCCCGTTCCCGCCGCGGAACAGGCCGGTTCAGCCGCCGGCGAAGAAGGCGAAACGGACCAGGAACAGAATGGCGATCAGCCAGGCCGCGGGATGGATTTCGCGGACGCGGCCGGTGCACGCCTTGAGCACGACGTAGCTGATGAAGCCGAAGGCCAGGCCGGTGGCGATCGAATAGGTGAAAGGCATGGCCAGGGCGGTCAGCGCGGCGGGAATTGCCTCGGTGATGTCGTCCCACTTCACGTCGATCAGCTCGCGCATCATCAGTCCGGCCACGTACAGCAGCGCGGGCGCGGTGGCGTAGGCGGGCACCGAGCCGGCCAGCGGCGAGATGAACAGCGCGGCGAGGAACAGGATGCCCACGACCAGCGCCGTCAGCCCGGTGCGGCCGCCCGCCTGGACGCCGGAAGCGCTCTCGACATAGGCGGTGGTGCTGCTGGTGCCCAGCAGCGAACCGGCGGTGATGGCGGTGCTGTCGGCCAGAAGGGCGCGGCCGATGCGATTCTTGCCCTCGACCAGCAGGCCGGCGCGCTTGGCCACGCCCATCAGCGTGCCGGTGGCGTCGAAAACTTCGACCAGCACGAACACCAGCACCACGTGCAGGAAGCCCATGTGCAGGGCGCCGATGATGTCCAGCTGCAGGAAGGTGGGCGCGAGGCTCGGCGGGCTGGAGAAGAGGCCCTGGAAGTTGTTGATGCCCAGCAGCATGCTCAGCACCGTGATGATCAGGATGCCCAGCAGGATCGCGCCGCGGATCTTGAGCGCATCCAGCACGGCGATGATGAAAAAGCCGAGTATCGCCAGCAGCGCGCCGGGCTTGTGCAGGTCGCCCAGCGTGATCAGGGTGGCGGGGCTCGCCACGACGATGCCGGAGCTGCTGAGGGCGATGATGGCCAGGAACAGCCCGATGCCCGCCGCGATGGCGCTGCGCAGGGAGGGGGCGATGCCCGCGATCAGCCACGTTCGCACGCCGGTGACGGTGAGCAGGATGAAGATCACCCCGGAAATGAAGACCGCGCCGAGCGCCTGTTGCCAGGTGAAGCCGAGGGTCGCCACGACGGTGAACGCGAAGAAGGCGTTCAGCCCCATGCCGGGAGCCATGCCTATGGGGTAATTGGCGACGAAGGCCATCATCAGCGATCCGATCGCCGCCGCCAGGCAGGTGGCGGCGAAGACGGCGCCGCGATCCATGCCCGTGGTGGACAGGATCTGCGGGTTGACGAAGATGATGTAGGACATGGTCAGGAACGTGGTGATTCCCGCCAGCAGCTCGGTACGGACGTTGGTGCCGTGTTCGTTGAGTTTGAATAGGCGCTCTAGCATGGTGGCTTCCAGGTCGGGTGCATGGACGATGGCGGGAAGCCATGCGAAGCGCCCGGCCCGGAGCCGCGTTTATCGTTGCGGTTCTGCGCGTTCCGGATTGCGGCCCATCGACGGCCTGTTTTCCCCCCAGGCGCATATTAGGGGCGGGGCCGCAAAATGAAAAGCCAAGTCTGGCCTCATTTCCCGCAGCAAGGCGGTGCCGCGTGCCCTGGCCGGCCGAAGTCTGTCGTTCGAGTCTTCCAGCGGGCCGATGCGCCCGCCGGCCGGCGCGGGCGCGCCTCGTGCCCGGGCTCAGCGCTGCTGGCCCTGCTGTTTGAGCTGGACGTTGTTCTTGACGTCCTGCACGCCGTCGATGCCGCGCGCAACGCGAACCGCGGAGTCGATCTGCGCCTCGTCGTCGGCCGTGCCGGCCAACTGCACGACGCCGTTCACCGTCGTGACCTTGATGCTCAGGGACTGGGTGGCCTGTTCCTTCAGCAGTGCCGCCTTGACCTTGGTGGTGATCATCGCGTCGCTGGCGTATTCGCCCGCCGACCGCTCGGGAGACGGGCTGGCGGATTCGGCCATGACCATCGGGGAAGCCGCGGCAAAGGCGGCGACCATGGCGGCGATCATCAGTTTGCGTGTGGTCATCGATCTCTCCTGGAATCGGCCGACCCGGCAATGCCGGTGCCGGAGAGCGGCGAGCCGCTTCCCGGCGTGGCCGGACCATCCCAACATACGAGGGCGCTTCGGCGGGTGTCAAAGCGGCGTGTGAATATTTGTAAGCGCGCACGTCCGCGCCTGGCCGCGTTCCGGGCGCCTGCGTGCAAGCCGTCACGTTTGCAAGGGATGCGTGGCACATGTAACGGGTATCCGCGCCACAACTGCCGGCGCGCCTACAATGGGCGTTCTTCTGGAAATCCCATGTTCAGCTATCGCCACGCCTTTCATGCCGGCAACCATGCCGACGTGCTCAAACACCTCGTCCTGGTGCAATTGCTGCGCTATTTCGCGCAGAAGGATACGCCCTACTGGTACATCGACACCCACGCGGGGGCGGGCGCCTATGCGCTCGACGGCGATTGGGCGGACAAGACCGCCGAATCCGGGACCGGCATCGCGCGCCTGTGGACGCGCGCCGACCTGCCGGCCGCCGTGGCCGAGTACGTGGAGGAGGTGGAGGCCTTCAACGGCGACGAGTTCCTGCGCAGCTATCCCGGCTCTCCGTTCCTGGCGGCGCAGGCGATGCGCGAGCGCGACCGGCTGCGCCTGTTCGAGCTGCATCCCACCGAGATCGACGTCTTGCGCCGCAATGTCGGGCAACTGGGCAGGGACGTCGGCCGCCACACCATGGTCTATGCGGCGGACGGTTTCGAGGGCGTAAAGGCGCTGCTGCCGCCGCCTACTCGCCGCGGCATCGTCCTGATCGATCCTTCGTACGAAGACAAGCGCGACTACGCGCGCGTCGTCCAGTGCCTGGAGGAAGGGCTCAAGCGGTTCGCCACGGGCTGCTATGCGATCTGGTATCCGCTCGTCCAGCGGCGCGAGGCGCAGCAACTGCCCGCCAGGCTCGCCCGCGTGCCGGCGCGCGCGTGGCTCGATGTCACCCTGACGGTGCGCAAGCCCACGGGGGACGGGCTGGGCCTGCACGGCAGCGGCATGTTCGTGGTCAATCCGCCGTGGTTGCTGGAGCCGGCCTTGAAGGAAGTCATGCCGTGGCTCACCGACGTGCTGGCGCAGGATGCCGGCGCCCGGTTCTCGCTCGAGAGCCGGCAGGCCTAGGCGGCTGGAGTCATTCCCCCCGGATGTTGTTGCGCCGGATGACGTCGCCCCACAGCGCGATCTCGCTGGCCACATACGCGGCGAAATCGCCGCTGTTCTTGTAGTCGATCTGGACGCCGGTCTTGCGCATGACCTCCACGACCGACGGATCTTCCAGCGCCTTGCGGCTTGCTTCGTCGAGCCGCTGCACGACCGCGGGCAGGGTGCCGGCCGGTGCGAAGATGCCGGCCCAGGTGGCCGAAACGACCGAAGGGTAGCCTTTTTCGGCGAAGGTGGGCACCTCCGGCAGCGCGAAATGGCGGGCCTTTGCCGCCACGGCCAGGGCGCGCGTCTTGCCCGCCCGCAGATTGGGCAGCGATACCGCGACGGTGTCGAACATCATGGTGATGTTGCCGGCCAGCAGGTCCAGCGACGCCGGGGCGCCGCCCCGGTAGGGCACGTGGACCAGATCGACCTTCGCCGCCTGCTTGAAGAGTTCGCCGGCCAGGTGCAGGGAAGTGCCGTTGCCGGCCGAGCCGAACGTCAGCTTGCCCGGCTCGCGCTGCGCCTGCGCGACCAGGTCCTCGACCGAGCGGATGGCGGACGAGGACTGGACCGCGAGGACATTGGGCACGGAACCCCAATGGGAGACGGGTACGAAGTCCTTGACCGCGTCGTAGGAAAGCTGGGAATACAACGAAGGATTGACGCCATGCGTTGCCGAGGTCCCCACCAGCAGGGTATAGCCCGTGGGGGATGCCTTGGCCACCTGGGCCGCGCCGATGTTGCCGCCGGCTCCCGGCTTGTTCTCGATCACCACCGGTTGGCCGACTTCGCGGCTCAGGGCCGCGCCGACCGCGCGCGCCATCTGGTCGATGGCGCCGCCGGCGGCGAACGGCACGACCATCTGTATCGGCCGGCTGGGATAGTCCTGGGCGGCCGCCTGGAGCGGCCAACTGCCGAGCGCGGAGGCGGCCACGGCGAGGGCGCCGGCCGTCCGCCGGTGGCGGATGAGAAAAGCCATGATGTCTCCTGGTGTTTTTATCGTCGGCCGGGATAGCGCGTCAGCCCTTGGCCTGGGTGTCCTGCCTGGCCTCGTGTTCGGCGATGTTGGCGAGCAGCTCGGCGCCGCGATTGGCCGCCGATAGGCCCCGGAACAGGAAGCACAGGCTGACCACCGCCTGCATTTCTTCCCAGGTAGCGCCGGCGCGGCGCGCGGCGATGCCATGCAGGACCGCCGCATCGCTCATGTCCATCAGCAGCATGCCGAACAGCATCAACTGCGCCGTCTTCACGTCGAAGCACTTCGGATACATCGCGTGCTCGCGCATCTTCTCCTGCAGGTCCACGAGGGCCGGGTCGAGCGCCCCGGTGACCGAGAGGCGAGCCTCGATGCGCGGGGGGACGAAGCCGATCAGTTCTTGATAGATGGCTGCGCGATCTTCCAGCGAGCGTTCGGAATCGGCGTACTCGCCGATACGGGCCTTGACGACCGCACGGTCGATGCGTTTGGGTAGCATAGGGAATCTCCGGTTGTCGATTTTCGTTTATATTTATTTAAATCGATTTTACAGTCAATATCGATTTTTAATCGTTTTGGCCCCAGCAGGCCTGCCATGAGCACATCCCTGACCTCGCAACTGACCCAATCCCTGCGCGACGAACTGTTGAACGGCACGTTCAAGCCGGGGCAGCAGTTGCGGCTGAATCATCTCAGCCAGCGGTTCAACGTGAGCCTGAGCCCGCTGCGCGAGGCGCTTTCCCGGCTGACGGCAGAAGGGCTGGTCATCGCCCACGACCAGCGGGGCTACCAAGTGGCACCTGTGTCCGTGCGCAACCACAAGGAGATCACGGACCTGCGGACCATGCTGGAGCCTCATGCGCTGATGATCTCGATGGCGCAGGGAGGAGAGGACTGGGAAGTCGCCGTGCTCGCCGCGCACCATCGCCTGCAACAGGTGGAAAAGCGTGCCGCCTCGGATCCCGAGGCCTTGCTGGAGTGGGAGGTCCGCCACCGCGAATTCCACATGACACTGATCAGCGGCGGCCAGATGCCCGTGCTGGCCCAGTTCTGCGAAAAGCTGCTGGCCTTCTCCGACCGCTACCGCCGCATCTTCCTGCGGCAGCGGCCGCTCGACCGCGACATTCCCGACGAGCACGAAGCCATCCTGGCCGCCACGCTGGGACGGGAAGAAGAGCGCGCGGGCGCTTTGCTCAGGCAGCACATCGAGCGCACGGCCGCCAACATCGCGATCCTGCTCGAACAATGGGAGTCGGGCGTCCGCGATCCGGCCGGGCCCCTCGCCCGCAGGGACGGCATCGCCGCCGAGTGAACGAAGAAAAGGGCCTGCGGGTCGCCCCGCAGGCCCTCGAACCGCCAACCCAGCATGGACTCAGGCGGGTACTGCAACCGCTTCCGGCACTTCGGTTTCCACCGAGGAGCGGATCAGGTAGTCGAAGGCGCTGAGCGCGGCCTTCGAGCCTTCGCCCGTGGCAATGATGATCTGCTTGTACGGCACGGTCGTCACGTCGCCCGCGGCGAACACGCCGGGCACCGAGGTCTGGCCCTTGGCATCGACCTCGATCTCGCCGTGCTTGCTCAGCGCCACGGTGCCCTTGAGCCATTCGGTGTTCGGCACCAGGCCGATCTGCACGAAGACGCCTTCGAGCTCGACGTGCTGCAGTTCGCCCGATTGCCTGTCCTTGTACGTCAGGCCGTTGACCTTCTTGCCGTCGCCGGTGATCTCGGTCGTTTGCGCCTGCGTGATCACCTTGACGTTGGGCAGGCTGTTCAGCTTGCGCTGCAGCACCGCGTCGGCGCGCAGTTCAGGGGCGAATTCGAGCAGAGTGACGTGCTCGACCAGGCCGGCCAGGTCGATCGCCGCTTCCACGCCCGAGTTGCCCCCGCCGATGACGGCCACGCGCTTGCCCTTGAACAGAGGGCCGTCGCAGTGCGGGCAGTATGCCACGCCGTGGTTGCGGTACTCGCGCTCGCCCGGCACGTTCACCTCGCGCCACCGGGCGCCGGTGGCGAGGATGACCGCGCGGCTCTTGAGCACGGCGCCGTTGGCCAGCTTGACCTCGATCTGCCTGGTGCCCGGCACCAGCGCTTCGGCACGCTGCGCATTCATGATGTCGACGTCGTACGCTCTGACGTGTTCCTCCAGGGCGGCGGCGAACTTGGGTCCTTCGGTCTCCTTGACGGAGATGAAGTTCTCGATCGCCAGCGTATCGAGCACCTGTCCGCCGAAGCGTTCGGCGACCACGCCCGTACGTATGCCCTTGCGCGCCGCGTAGATGGCCGCGGCCGCGCCGGCCGGACCGCCGCCGACGATCAGCACGTCGTACGGTTCGCGGGCGTTGAGTTTCTCGGCATCGCGTTGGCTGGCGTTGCTATCGAGCTTGGCGAGGAATTCCTCCACGCCCATGCGGCCCTGGCCGAACACTTCGCCGTTCAGGAATATCGTGGGCACGGCCATGACCTGGCGCTTTTCCACTTCGTCCTGGAACAGGGCGCCATCGATGGTGACCTGGCGGATGCGCGGATTCAGCAGCGACATCACGTTCAGCGCCTGCACGACCTCGGGGCAGTTCTGGCAGGACAACGACACGTAGGTCTCGAACGAGAAATCGCCGTCCAGGTTCTTGATCTGCTCGATCACGTCGGGGTCGAGCTTGATCGGATGGCCGCCGACCTGGAGCAGCGCCAGGACGAGCGACGTGAATTCGTGGCCCAGGGGAATGGCGGCAAAGCGGATGCCGATATTTTCGCCGGGGCGGTTGATGGTGAACGAGGGCTTGCGCTCGTCGTCGTCGCGTCGCTCGATCAGCGTGATGCGATCCGACAGGCCCGCAATCTCCGTCAGGAGTTCGGCGAGCTCACGCGATTTCTCGCCATCGTCGAGGGACGCGACGATCTCGATCGGCTGCGTGATCTTTTCCAAATAGGCTTGCAACTGGTTCTTGAGATTGGCGTCCAACATATTCGCTCCCTTCGCTCCGTGTCTTGTGTTTTCGGATGGAGCCCGGGCCGCTTGTGGCGTCCCGGGCGGTACTGCTTGATACGGGTTATTGCTTGACTGCGATGTCCCCTTGCCCGATGGCGCCCCGGGTAGGGGCGGCCATCGTCGGGCGGGGCCTTAGATCTTGCCGACCAGGTCCAGCGAAGGAGCCAGCGTCTTTTCGCCTTCCTTCCACTTGGCGGGGCACACTTCGCCCGGGTGGTTGGCCACGTAGATGGCGGCCTTGACCTTGCGCAGCAGTTCCTTGGCGTCGCGGCCGATGCCTTCGGCAGTGACTTCCACGGCCTGGATCACGCCCTGCGGATCGATGATGAAGGTACCGCGGTCAGCCAGGCCCTGGCCTTCACGCAGCACTTGGAAGTTGGTGGCCAGTTCCCAGGTGGGGTCGCCGATCATCGTGTACTTGATCTTGCCGATGGCGGGCGAGGTGTCGTGCCAGGCCTTGTGCGAGAAGTGCGTGTCGGTCGAGACCGAGTACACCTCGACACCCAGCTTCTGGAATTCGGCGTAGTTGTCAGCCAGGTCTTCCAGCTCGGTCGGGCACACGAAGGTGAAGTCGGCGGGATAGAACACCACCACGGCCCACTTGCCCTTCAGGGTCTGGTCGGTAACTTCGACGAACTTGCCATCCTTGAAGGCGGTCGCTTTGAAAGGCTTGACCGGAGTATTGACTAGAGACATTGCAGTTTCCTCTCTTGCTGGGTTGAAAAGACGTATATGAATGGTATACGTCACAGGATAATTGATCAAATTGATTGATTTTATATGGTCAATCGCTAATATCTATCGAACATCGTAGAGGCCGGATGCTTCGAGATCGTGTCCGTTCATGCTGTTCTGCCGCAGCGACCCTGGGCGCCTCTTCGGCGATCGGCCTTCCGTGCAGGGCCGGTTTGCCTCGCCAGACAAGAATATGGGGCCGCGCGGGCTTCCTACAAGCGATGTTGCAGTTGGAGGCAGCAGGGGTTCAGCGCAGCGCGGGCATGCGGCGGGCCAGCGGGCCGGCCGCCTCCAGCATGCGCTCGAGCCATTGGGTGACCGCGTCGTCGCCGGCCAGGACGGGAAAGTCGCTGACGCAACGCGCCCACTGGAAACCGCCGAAGACGATGTAGTCGGCATAGGCCGGCGCATCGCCGCAGACGAAGGGCTGGTTCTTCAGCAGCAGGCGCAGCGGCGCGAGGCTGGCCCGGAACGCCTCGACCGCGCTTTCGCGTTCCGCGCAGACGGCGGCAACCGGCATGCCGAAGCGTTGTTCGCGGCTGCGGTGGAAGTACTCGAGGTCGCATTCGTGCAAGGTCGAGGGAATGTCCACCAGCACCAGTCGGGAAAGGCCGGGCAACTGGACGGAGTCGGCCCAGCTGTTGACGAAGCGCGCCAGCGCCTGGGCTTCGCGTCCGCCGAACAGCGAGGGAGCATCGGGATAGGCGGACTCCAGGTAGACGGCGATGTGCCAGGAGTCGGGCACGACGTGCTCGCCGTCGACCAGCACCGGGACGCGGCCCTGCCCCGAAAAGGCGATCGCGTCCTTCTCGGTGAAGCGCCACGGCACCATCTCCGCATCCAGCCCTTTATGGGCGAGGGCCAGCCGGGATCGCCAGCAATAAGGACTGAAGCGGAATTCCGGATTGGCGCCGGCAAGGTCGTAGAGCTGTCTGGCCATCGTCGTCTGTTCTCGTGTCGCGCGGGTTGAGCGCCGGATGCGGCGGCGCTCCCAACTATACCGCCACCCGGCAAGGCACGGCGCTTGCTGGCACACGGGGTCCGACCAGCAAGCAGCGAGAACATCATGGCTTCGAAAAAACAGGATGAGCGATTGCGCCCTTCCAACGAGCAGGGCGTGGGGCAGCTCGCGTCGTTGCCCGAAAGCAAGGGAGCGTCCAAGGACACCCCACCGTCCCGGCGCGCGGAGCACAAACCCGCGACCCAGTATGACGGATCCCCCCAAGCCGATCCCCGCCAGGACAAGCCCGGCCTCAGCGCGCCGCAGGACGACACGCCGTGGACCCTGGAAAAGCGCGAGGGTCCGAAGTGAACCGCCTGTCTGGGTACGGGACTTGCTGAGGTCCCCGCGCCTTCATTACTGGAGATTGACATGCATAAGTTGCAGACCGCCGCAGTGGCTATCGCGCTGGCGTTCGGCGCCGGCACGGTCGCCGCCGCCGACCTCGCCCGCAAGGATGCGCGCTTTCTACAAGACGCCGCCGAAAGCGGACAGCTCGAAATCAGCGCCAGCCAGATCGCCGAGCGCAATGCCTCGCACCCCGATGTGAAGGCCTTCGCCAAGATGATGGTGGACGATCACACGAAGGTGGACGGCGAGCTGAAGACTCTGGCAAGCAGCAAGAACGTCCAGCTTCCCACCGAGCCTACCCGGAAGGTACGGTCGGCGCTGAGCGACCTGCAGAAGAAGACCGGCGCGGACTTCGACAAGGAGTATGCCGACGACATCGCGGTCGACGCCCACGAGGACGCGGTCGAGTTGTTCGAAAAGGCCGCCAAGGATGCGGAGGACGCGGACGTGAAGGCCTTTGCGGCCAAGACGCTGCCCAGCCTTCAGCAGCACCTGGCCAAGGGCAAGGAGTTGCAGAGCCTGGTCAAGTCCAGCCGCGAAAACGCGCAAATGAAGCGATAGCCGAGGAGCGCGGCGGCACGGCTGTCGCGCAAGGAAACGCAACGGCCGCCTGCCGCGACGCGGAGGCGGCCGTTGCGCAATGAACAGGCCCTAGCAGCAGCCGATGCGTTTCTTGCCGCCGTATCGCGCATCCTGCCTTTCGCGGAAGAATGCTTCGTAGCTCATGGGTTCCTGATCCGGATGAGCGCGCCGCATGTGCCGCAGGTAGGTCTCGTAGTCGGGTACGCCCACCATCAGCCGCAGCGTCTGGCCCAGGTAGCGGCCGGCGGCGGACGCCGTGCCGGTCATGCCGGAGAAAAGCATGGCCCGCGCCTCCTTCAATGCGCGGCCGCGGCGGCGTCGGCCGGCAGCGGTTCGAACGGCGTTTCGCGGGCCGTGGCTTCGCGGGCGGCGCGGGCGCGCCGGACCGAGAGGATGCCATAGACCATGATGCTCACCACGACCAGCATGAACACCCCGCACAGCGCGGCGTCGACATAGTCGTTGAACACCACGCGGCGCATTTCGTCGAGCGACTTCGCGGGCGCCAGTATCGTGCCTTCGGCGATCGCCGCGTTAAAGCGCGATGCATGCGACAGGAAGCTGACCTTGGGGTCCGGATGGAACAGCTTCTGCCATCCGGCCGTCAGCGTGCAGGCCAGCAGCCACAGGGTCGGCAGCACGGTAACCCACGCGTAGCGGTCGCGCTTCATCTTGAACAGCACCACCGTGCCCAGCGTCAGCGCCACGGCCGCCAGCATCTGGTTGGCGATGCCGAACAGCGGCCAGAGCGTGTTGATGCCGCCCAGCGGGTCGACCACGCCCTGATACAGGAAGTAGCCCCAGGCTGCCACGCACAGGCCGGTGGCGATCAGGTTGGCCGGCAGCGATTCGGTACGCTTGAGGGCGGGCACGAAGGTGCCGAGCAGGTCCTGCAACATGAAGCGGCCCGCGCGGGTGCCGGCGTCCACCGCCGTCAGGATGAACAAGGCCTCGAACAGAATGGCGAAGTGGTACCAGAACGCCATCATGGCCGGGCCGCCTATGGCCTGGTGCAGGATGTGCGCCATGCCTACCGCCAGCGTGGGCGCGCCGCCCGCGCGCGAGATGATCGTGCTTTCCCCCACGTCCTTGGCGGTCTGCACCAGGTCGGCGGGCGTGATGACGAAGCCCCAGCCGGAGACGACCTGGGCTACCTGCTCGGGCGTGGTGCCGATGACGGCGGCGGGGCTGTTCATGGCGTAGTAGATGCCCGGCTCGATCACGCATGCCGCGACCAGGGCCATGATGGCCACGAACGATTCCATCAGCATGCCGCCGTAGCCGATGTAGCGGGCCTGGGTCTCGTTCTCGATTAGCTTGGGCGTAGTGCCCGAGGCGATCAGCGCATGAAAGCCCGAGACCGCGCCGCAGGCGATGGTGATGAAAAGAAAGGGGAAGAGATTGCCCGACCAGACCGGGCCCGAGCCGTCCACGAACTGCGTCATCGCCGGCATCTTCAGCTCGGGCGCCACCACCACGATGCCTATGGCCAGGCCCATGATGGTGCCTATCTTCAGGAAGGTCGACAGGTAGTCGCGCGGCGCGAGCAGCAGCCAGACCGGCAGGACCGAGGCGACGAAGCCGTAGCCGATCAGGATCCAGGTCAGGGCCTTGCCGTCGAAGTCGAAGAGGGCCGACAGGGTCGCGCTTTCCGCCACGTCCTGTCCGAAGGTAATGGCTGCCATCAGCAGGATGAAGCCGATCACGGAGACTTCGCCGATGCGGCCCGGGCGGATGAAGCGCAGATACACGCCCATGAGCAGCGCGATGGGGATCGTCGCGGCCACCGTGAAGGTTCCCCACGGCGAATGCGTGAGCGCCTTCACCACGATCAGCGCGAGCACGGCCAGGATGATGACCATGATCATGAACGCGCCGAACAGCGCGATGACGCCGGGCACGGTGCCCAGCTCGGACTTGATCAGGTCGCCCAGCGACCGGCCGTCGCGGCGCATGGAAATGAACAGCACGACGAAATCCTGAACCGCGCCCGCGAACACCACGCCGGCCAGGATCCAGAGCATGCCGGGCAGGTAGCCCATCTGGGCGGCCAGGACCGGACCGACCAGCGGGCCGGCGCCGGCGATCGCGGCAAAATGATGGCCGAAGAGCACGTGCTTGTTGGTGGGCACGTAGTCCAGTCCGTCGTTGTATTTCCAGGCCGGCGTCATCCGGCTGCCGTCGAGCCTGAAGACCTTGTCGGCGATGAACCGGCTGTAATAGCGGTAGGCGATCAAGTAGACGCATATGGCGGCGATCACCACCCACAGCGCGTTGACGGTCTCGCCGCGCGCCAGGGCCACGGTGCCGAGCGCGAAGGCGCCCAGGACCGCGACCCCTACCCAGGCCAGGTGATGGCCCAGTCCCTTGCTCTCTTGCATGAGTGCTCCTCGTACATGCTGCACCGATGGCGCCGAAGGCCGGCCGCGGCCGCATGGTGTCTGCGTCGTTATGGGATGAGTTGTCGTGACGGGCATGCGCGCCCGTTCCGCGCCATGGCGGCGCGGGCGGTAGTATTTCGTTTTTGCCTTGCGGCGAACAAGCGCAGCACTACGCAAAACCGCTGCGTAGAATTACGTAGCTTCGTTCCGCGAACCCTTTGATCATGCGGCCGATCGCGGCGTGCTATCGTTCCAGAGTGTTACTGCTGCATTGCAGCATCCCACCCCTTTTTGCCATGAAACTGCGTCTGAAGATCCTGCTGCTCGGCGCCGTTCCGCTGCTGCTGGCACTGGCCGCCATCATGGGCGGCATTTACGTCCAGGGCATGGAGCTGGCCAAGCGCGAGAAAGCGCTGGTCGAGCAGGCCCTCCTCAGCAGCAAGGAAAGCGAGCTGCGGCACTACGTGAGCCTTGCGTACAGCGCCATCGAGCCGCTGCTCGCCCAGGGCGACGATCCGGCCACGCGCCAGCGCGCGCTGGCCTTGCTGGCGAGCATGGAGTTCGGCCAGGACGGCTATTTTTTCGTCTATGACCTCAACGGCCGCAACCTGATGCATCCGCGGCAACCCGAGCTGGTCGGCCGCGAGCTCTGGGACATGCGCGACGCCAAGGGCGACCTCGTCATCCAGCAATTGCTCGCCACCGCGCGGCGGGGTGGGCGGGAAGGGCACACCATCCGGTATCTCTGGGAAAAGCCGTCGTTGCATCAAAGCGTGGAAAAACTCGGTTACGTCGCCGTCGTCGAGCCCTGGGGCTGGATGCTGGGCACCGGCATCTATCTCGACGACGTGGCTCAGACCCTGGCCGATATCGACGCCGCGGCGCAGAACAACGTGCGAAACATGTTCGGATGGATCGCGGGCATCGCCGCGCTCGGGACGCTGCTTGTAGCGTTGTGGGGGCTCGCGCTGAACATCCGCGATCATCGCGAGGCCGATGCCAAACTGCGGCGCATGGCCCGGCAGCTCGTACATTCGCAAGAGGAAGAGCGCGCGCGCCTGTCGCGCGAGCTGCATGACGGCATCAGCCAGGTGCTGGTCTCGATCAAGCTCTTGCTCGAGGCGGCGCGCGAACGGGTCGCATCCCTGCGGGGCGCCGACCCGGACGCCCTGGCAATGGCGCAAAAACCCATGGACGGCGCGCTCGAACGGCTGAACGGAGCGGTGGGCGAGATCCGGCGCATTTCGCACAACCTGCGTCCCACGCTGCTCGACGACCTGGGGTTGCCCGCCGCGCTCGAGCACCTGGGACGGGAATTCAGCGCCCAGCGCCAGGCCGCCGGGGAGCCCCTGCAGGTCGTGCAACGGACCACCGGCAAGCCGGTGCGCCTGCCCAGCGCCGGCGCCACCGCGCTGTTCCGCATTACCCAGGAAGCCTTGACCAATATCCAGCGCCACGCCGGTGCCACCCGCGTGGACCTGGACCTGGCGTATTCCGAAGAGGGCGTGAGCCTGTCCGTTGCCGACAACGGCGTGGGCTTCGATCACGCCGCGGTCCAGCTGGATCCGTTGCGCGGCATCGGTCTGCGCAACATGCACGAACGCATGGCGTCGCTGGCGGGCCACGTGGCCATCCGTTCCGATCGCGGCGGCACGATCGTGCAGGCCTGGCTGCCGTTGCAAGCCGAAGGAGCGGCGACATGACTGCATCTTCGCCCATGCTCACGCGGCTCCTGCTGGTCGACGACCATCCGCTCGTGCGCGACGGCCTGCGCCTGCGGTTGGAGACCGTCGCCCATCTGCGCGTGGTGGGCGAAGCCTGCAGCGCCGAACAGGCGCTGCAGGTGCTGGCCGCGCTCGAGACACAGCAGGACGCCTTGCCGCACCTGATCCTGATGGACCTGAACATGCGCGGAGTGGGCGGGCTCGAACTGACCGCGCTGCTGCACGACCGCTATCCGCAGATCGCGGTGCTGGTGCTCTCCATGCACGACAACGCCGAATACATCGTGCAGGCGGTAAGGGCCGGCGCGCGCGGCTACCTGTTGAAAGACGAGCCGGCGCAGGAAATCCTGGCCGCGATCGACGCCGTCATGGCCGGCCGCACCTACTTCAGCGCGGTCGCCGCGGGCCGCCTGGCGCAGGCCAGCGCCCCGGCGGTGCTGTTGACCCAGCGCGAGCGCGAGATCCTGCGACACATTGCCGAGGGGCACGCCAACAAGCAGATTGCCCAGGCCTTGAACCTGTCGGTGCGCACGATCGAGACGCATCGCCTCAACATCAAGCGCAAGCTGGGCATAGAAGGACAGGCCGAACTGATCAAGTTCGCGGTCGAGAACCGGGGAATTTGAGGGATATCAGAACAGCGCGGGCTGGCGGGCGGCAGCCCGCGGGGCCAGCTCCACCCCTTCGTGTTCCAGCAGCCATACCTTGCGATGCAGCCCGCCGCCGTAGCCGGTCAGGCTGGCATTGGCGCCGATGACGCGATGGCAGGGCACGACGATGCTGACGGGATTGGCGCCATTGGCCAGCCCGACCGCACGCACGGCCTTGGGACGGCCGATGCGTCCGGCAAGTTCGGAGTAGCTGAGGGTCCGGCCCAGGGGAATACGCCGGAGTTCGGCCCAGACCTCGCGCTGGAAGGGCGTTCCGGCCGTCGCCACCTCGAGCTCGTCGATGGCGGATAGCTCGCCGCCGATGTAGGCGTCGAGCCGCCGCCGCGCCTGGCTGGCGCTGCCGCGTTCGCGCAAGACGTAGCCGTTCTTGCCGTAGTGCAGGCCCAGGAGCTGGTGCATGCGCGGCTGGTAGTCGTCCCAGTCGACGGCGCGCAGCCGGTCTTCGGCGTCGGTCAGGATAAGCATGTCTCCCACCGGGGTGGGAGTGCGTTCCACGAATAGCGTGAGGATGTCCATGGGCGGGCGTGGGCGGTTGCACTGGCCCGGAAAGTGTAGCGCCGTGCCCGGGATGGCGTCAGCGCGCGGCCCGCAGCAGTGCTTCGCGCAGTACCCGTGCGTGATTGTGTTCGGGATCCTTGGCGCCGTAGAGCAGGGTGATCGGCCGGTGGCCGGCGTCCTCCAGCAGCGCCGCGAGCGCCTGCCGCTGGACGTCCTGCCGCAGTTCTTCGGCGTAGCGTTTGTGGAACTCCGCCCAGCGCTCGGGGCGATGGCCGAACCACTGCCGCAATGCCGTGCTCGGGGCCAGGTCCTTGGGCCAGGCATCGTAGGCCAGGTCTTCGCGGCGGACGCCCCGCGGCCACAGCCGGTCCACCAGCACCCGATAGCGGCCCGGCGCGACGCTGGAGTGGTCGTAGACGCGGTGCAGTTCGATGTTCGGTTTTTCCATGAGCAATGGACTCGTCAGGCCAGGCGTCTGTCGCGCCTCGGCGTTTCAGCATAGACCCAAGGCCGTCCGCCTCGCAAAGGCCGTCCGGGGCATGGGCATTCCGGCGCGCCATCTTGCCCTTTCGTGGCAGCCGGCTGATAATGAATGCAACAAATTGATAATAAAGAAACCATGCGTATCAAAACGGGGCGGCATTGCGATTTTTCAAATAACGCGGGTACTTGCGGGGGGACGCGCCGCCGGCTCGTGGCAGGCGGTGTCGCGGGCGTGGCGCTGGCCATGCTGGCGGCCTGCGGCGGCGATGGCGCCGTCGCGCCCGCCGAGGACCCCTTGCGGGCGTACCGCGAACAAGCCGTGGATTGGCAGGCCTGCGATCCGGAAACGCTGGGCGGGGAGTCTCCGGCCTACCTGGCTCTGAAGGAGCGCCTGAGCTGCGCGACGATACGGGTTCCCCTCGATTACGCGGAACCGGGCCGTGGCGATGCCGTCGTGGCCGTGACGCGCGTGGCGGCCGGTACGCCGGCGCAGCGCCAGGGAGCCATCCTGGTCAACCCGGGCGGCCCCGGAGGCGACGGCCTGGCGTGGTCGCTGTTCCTCGGCGCCTCGTGGTCGTTCGCCAGCGACTCTTCCACGACGGGCCAGCAATTGCGGGTCATTCCCCAGCGCTACGACCTCATCGGCTTCTCGCCGCGGGGCGTGGGCGCGAGCAGCCGGCTGTACTGCGGCACCAATGGGACGCTAATGCCCGAACGGCACAGCTCCGACCGCAGCGAGGCCAATATCGCCGCCATGGTGTTCAATGCCCGCGCGACGGCAGACGCCTGCATCCGCAATCCGCTCGCCCGGTACATCAATACCGACAGCACCGTGCGGGACATGGACCTGATCCGCGAGCTGCTGGGCGATGCCAAGCTCAACTATGTCGGCATTTCGTACGGAACCTGGCTCGGCGCATGGTACGCGTCCCTGTTTCCGGAGCGGGTCGGCCGCATGGTGCTCGACAGTTCGATGGACGTGACCGGGGCCATCGACGTCAACGTGGTGCTGCAGCCCACCTCCATCCAGCGCGTCCTCGACAGCTTCATTCCCGCCTATGCCGTCCGCCATCCCGATCGCTTCGCGCTAGGCGGCGATCCGGCGGCGATTGCCGGCGTCTACCGGGAACTCTCCGAGCCCCTGCGCGTGGCGTTCGACCGGGAGGTCAGGATGCACGCGATCGTCAACCTCACCGCCCGGGTTGCAAAGGGCGCGCAACTCATCGCCGCCGCGCGCGGCCTGAACCAGATCGTCCGCGACGATCCGGACAACGCGCGCAATCCGGCCGTGCTCGAGGACAAACTGATGGACTACCCGTTCGCCCCCGATTCCTTTGGGGACGACAACGACATTCGCGGGTTGGCGCTTTCCATGGTCAGGCCGTACATCGAGGCGTACGAGCCGGCCGGCCGCCAGGTGGAGATCGGCTCGGCGGATTCGGTGTTCCAGGCCGTCGTGTGCAACGACACGGCAACGCGTACGGATCTGCAGTATTGGGTGGATCTGGGCAACCAGATGGCGCGCAGCCATCCGTATGCGGGCGGTACCGTCACGCGGAACCCGTGCGTGACATGGGGCGGGCCGGCGGTCAGCAAGCCGCCTTTGTCCCGGGCGGCAGCGGCGTCGCCCATCCTGATGCTGCAAAGCGAATTCGACGCCTTGACCGCAACCGAAGGGGCATTGCGCACGTTCGATCAACTGCCCCAGGCGCACATGGTCATGGTCGGCAATCACTACACCCATGGCGTGCTGACCGAGGGCATGGAATGCGTCGACGCGGTCGTCGGGCGCTACTTCGCCGACGGCGTGGTGCCGGGCCGCCGCAGTGACTGCGAAGGCCCGGCCCTGCCGGGCGAGGACTCCGTCGAAGCCCGCCGCGTGGCGCCGGCCCTTGCCAGGGAGCAGCCGGGCGTGGCCGCGCTGGCGCGCGAGGAACTGCGAAGGCGGCTGGACGCCATTGCGGTCCGCGGGCAGGGGTTCTGATCGCCGGCACGTTCGGCATCGAGGCGCTTCACTTGTTGCAGGGAAACGCCTCGCCCAGCGCATTCACGAGAATGACCACGGCGGGGAGCCCGTGGTCCTGTGGACGGTCGGCCAGCCGTTGCCGGAATATCTCGACGGTGCGGCCGGTGGAGACGTTGCCGGGCGCGCAAAAGGGCAGCGGCGTTTTGGTAGCCATGGATTGGATACGCATGCCGTCAATCGCCCCCATCACGAAGGCGGAGCACCCCAGCGAGGCCTGGCCATTGGCCCCCGGTGCGCACTGTTCGTTCCAGAACGTCCCGGTCCAGGGTTCGGCGGCATGGGCGGGCCGGACCGCCAGCGCGGCCAGCAACAGCAAGGGGGCGGCGATTTTCATGGCAATCATCGGTAGGGCGCAGGCTACGCGCAGCCGAGCGCAGTTGAATCCGGGAGGGGGCGCGCGGCCCTCATTTGGCGCAGTTTGCGCGAGCCTGGTCGACATCGATCTTCCGCGTCTCCATGACGCGCACGAGTTGCAAGGTCGCGGTCAAGCAGGCATTGGCCGCTGGCGCCGCGGTGCGCGGCCCGGCGTTCGGCCCGCCAGGCAGCGAGGGCAGGGACGGCGCTGCCGGCGCCGCGCGCTCCGCTGACTGCGCACGCGCTTCGCAGTAGGCGCCCTTCAGGTCGGCGTCGCTCATGGCTTTCAGTTCATCGTCGGTGCGCGGCATGCACGAGGCCATGGCATTGTGCGCGGCAAGCGCGCCGGCGGCGAGGAGGGCGAGTCTCAGCATGGCGGTCCTGTATGGAAAAGGGGGGTACGCGATCCTGGACGGGTCCGGCGCGAGCCCGGACGGCGTGGCAATCGCCGATAGTATAAAAGTCATCCACCAACCAACCGTACTCTTGCAAGTGCCGGAAAACATGCTTATTCGTTCGTACCGACCCGCCGATGAAGCGGCCATTATCGCCCTGTGGCAGGCCTGTGGCCTGACGCGGCCTTGGAACGATCCCAGGAAGGACATCGAGCGCAAGCTCACCGCGCAGCCCGAGTTGTTCCTCGTCGGGGAGTCCGGGGGGGCGCCCATCGCGTCCGCCATGGTGGGTTTCGACGGTCACCGCGGCTGGGTGTATTACCTCGCGGTGCATCCCGGCCACCAGCGATGCGGCCACGGCCGTCGCTTGATGGCGCATGCGGAACAGCTCCTGATCGAACGCGGATGCCCGAAGATCAACCTGTTGGTGCGCACGGCCAACGGCCAGGTCATCGATTTCTACCGGGCGCTGGGGTACGCGCAGGACGACGTGGTGAGCCTGGGCAAGCGGCTGATCCCCGATATCTGAGTCGGCGTTGCGGGGGCGGTCGTGGGGAACTGCTAAAACGCGGTACCAGGAGGTATCGATATCCTGAGGGCCGCCATCGTCCGCCAGCGAACGCATTTCGTTGCGAATCCGGCGCCCGATTTTCACCCTATTGTCACCTGGGCTTTCTAGGCTTGCACCGCCGCACGTTTGTCGTGCCCGGCCTGTCGCATCCTTTACTTTTCCACCGCCCACCCATGCCCATACCGATCTCTGCGCGAGCCTTCGCCGTGGCGCTTGCCATCGCTACATTCCTGACCGCCTGCGGCAGCGATGACGATTCATCGCCGCCTTCCTCCGGTCCGGGAACTGAGCAGCCGCCTACCACGCCATCGAAACCCGACCTGCGCTGCGCGCCGTAATGGCTGCACAACGCTTCCCACGACTCACGCACGGACATCCATGACTTCCCGCCGCCGATTTCTGCAAGCCACCGCGGGCACCGGCCTCGCCGCCGCCGTACTCGCCACCTTCCCGCCCAGCATCCGCAAGGCGCTGGCCATCCCCGCCAACAACAAGACCGGCACCATCCGGGACGTCGAGCACGTCGTGATCCTGATGCAGGAGAACCGGTCGTTCGATCATTACTTCGGCACGCTCAAGGGCGTGCGCGGTTTCGGCGATCGCTTCACCATTCCCATGATCAACGGCCGCAAGGTCTGGCAGCAGGAGCGCAGCAACGGCGCGCTGCTCACGCCTTATCACCTGGACGGGACAGCCAACAACGCGCAGCGCGTCAGCGGCACCCCGCACGACTGGGGCGACAGCCAGCTTGCCTGGGACGACGGCCGCATGAGCCAATGGGCGCGCCACAAGACCAATACGTCCATGGGCTATTTCAAGGAACAGGAAATCCCCTTCCAGTTTGCCCTGGCCAATGCGTTCACCCTCTGCGACGCCTATCATTGCTCGATGCACACGGGCACCGATGCCAACCGGTCGTTCCATCTCACCGGCACCAACGGGCCTACCGCGCAGAACGTGGCCTTCGTCACGAACGAGTGGGACGCCATTCCCGGCACGCCGGGCTCGGAGGCGATCGGCTATACCTGGAAGACCTATGCCGAACGCCTGGAAGATGCCGGCATCAGCTGGATCTGCTACCAGAACATGCCCGACGAGTGGGGCGACAACATGCTGGGCGCCTTCCGCCAGTTCCGCGCCGCCAACCTGGCGTCGGGCTTCCCCGTGTCGAGCGGCGGCGCGCCCAATGCCCCGTATTCCGACACGGGCCAGAGCCTGCCCTACCATGCGTACGATCCCGCCACGGACAATGCCCGCAACCCGTTGTACAAGGGCATCGCCAATACCCTGCCGGGCACCACGCCGGATTCCTACCTGGACGCCTTCCGCCGCGACATCCGCGAAGGCCGCCTGCCGCAGGTTTCCTGGATCAATGCGCCGTCCATCTATTGCGAACACCCCGGGCCGTCCAGTCCCGTGCAGGGCGCCTGGTTCCTCCAGGAGGTGCTGGATGCGCTTACCGCGGTGCCGGAGGTCTGGAGCAAGACGGTGCTGCTGGTCAACTTCGACGAGAACGACGGCTACTTCGACCACGTGCCGTCGCCGTCGCCGCCGTCGCGCAATGCCGACCTCTCCCTGGCGGGCAAGACCACGCTGCCGGAGGCGAGCCTGGCCTCCGAGTATTACACGCAGCCCGCGCCGGCGGGCAGCACCCGCCAGCCCGCTCCGGACGGCCGCGTCTTCGGCCCCGGGCCGCGCGTGCCGATGTACGTGATCTCGCCGTGGAGCCGTGGCGGCTGGGTCAATTCGCAGGTGTTCGACCACACTTCGGTGCTGCGCTTCCTGGAAGCGCGCTTCGGCGTGGAAGAGCCCCACATCAGCCCGTTCCGCCGCGCGGTCTGCGGCGACCTGACCAGCGCCTTCAACTTCGCCACGCCCAACGACGAAGCATTGCCTGCGCTGGGCGGCCGCAACACGCGCGCGGCCGCGGACCAGCTGCGTTCCAGCCAGCAGGCGCTGCCCGCCATGCCCTTGCCCGCCGACCTGCAGATGCCGATCCAGGCGAGCGGCACGCGCCCGTCGCGGGCCTTGCCGTACGAGCTGCATACCAGCGCGCGCTGCGGACCGGACGGCCAGGTGAAGCTGCTGTTCTCGAATACCGGCAAGCAGGGAGCGGTGTTCCACGTCTATGACCGCCATCACCTGGACCGGATCCCGCGCCGGTATACGGTGGAAGCGGGCAAGATGCTGGACGACACCTGGAACGCGGGGCTGGACAACCTGGGCCGCTATGACCTGTGGGTACTGGGCCCCAACGGCTACCATCGCCACTTCATCGGCGACACCGCGCGTATCGCTGATACCGGCGTGCAGCCCGAAATCCGCGTCTGCTACGACATCGCCAATGGGAACGTCTACGCGGAACTGATAAACGGCGGCACCAAGCCCTGCATCTTCACGGTCGAGGCCAGGGCCTACCGCGAGGACGGACCGTGGACCGTCACGGTGGCGCCCGGCGCCCAGGAGTCCCTGCACTGGGAGTTGGCCGGCAGCGGTCGCTGGTATGACTTCGAAGTCAGCTGCAGCGCCGACGCGGCCTTCCGCCGACGCTTTGCCGGCCGCGTCGAAACGGGCGAGCATTCGGTGAGCGACCCGGCGATGGGCGAGCAGGACTGAGCCGTCCACGGACGAAAAAAATCCCCAGGACGGCCTAGGCTTTCCTGGGGATTCTGGCGCCAGACGTGGCGGTGTATGGTGGTGGAACACGGAACCGAACCCGCGCCCGCATATGAGGTTCGTTAGCAAAGCACTGTTCTTGAGGGTGCCCGCCTGCACCAAGTGGCCGTTTTGCTACGTGAAAAGTCTCGGCTGGGTCGGCGTCGGGTTGCGATAGTCCGAGCAGCCTCGGGGAAATCGTCGTCTGGGCGCGCCCAGACGAGTTTCCGCCAAGGAACATGCGGACGAGCAAGGGCGGCTGCGGGCGCTCGGCTACAACGTGAGGATCGGTGTTTGATGTGCGGCCGTGGGCGGCGCCCGCAAGGTCCCGATCAACCCACCGTCCCCTGCGCCGGACCGGCCCGCCCTGGCATACCGTCCTTGAAGATTTGAGTCACATCAATCGGCCAGCAGGTCGCTGGATGTTGACTCTTGACTTTCGGCATGTTTGGCGCAATATCTTGCAAAGTCTTGCAAGAATTTCCTCGAGCGAGGCCGCGTGACGACGGAACTTGTGGGGGTGGTATGACAGCGCGCCAGCAGGCGATTTTCACACTCGACGAGCTGGCTGCCTACTTGAAAGTCGGCAAGCGGACGCTTTACCGGCTCGCCTCGCACGGGGAGATTCCGGCCTTCAAGGTCGGCGGGACGTGGCGGTTTCGTCAAAGTGAAATCGATCGATGGATCAATGATCAGATCCAAGCAGGCAGAAAGAAGGAGGTGATACGCACAGATGAGCAGCCGAAGTCAGCGGAACACTCCGTTTCGTCTGGGCGCGCTGTCCGTCGCCGCAGGCAAACGGAGTGAGCGAGAGTCTTCAATTTTTCTTCTGGAGGTGTGACATGGACATTGGTTTCAAGAAATTGGCTCCCTGGAACTGGTTCAAGAAGGAGCAGGAAGAACAACAGAGCACTGCCTCGCTGCCGGTGCAGCGCAATGACCTGCCGGTGGCGGGTGGGCCCGTCAGTCCCATCCTGCAATTGCATCGCGAGATCGACCGCCTGTTCGACGACGCGTTTCGAGGCTTCGGTTTCCCGACGCTGGCCATGCCACGCTGGCCGTCGGACTGGCCGGGCATGCTGAAGCCGGCGCTGGACATCCAGGAGACCGACAAGCAGTACAAGATCGCCCTGGAAGTACCCGGCGTCGAGGAAAAAGACATCCAGATCACGCTCGACAACGACGTGCTGCTGGTGCGCGGTGAAAAGCGTCAGGAGCAGGAAACGAAAGACGGCGGTTTCCACCGGGTGGAGCGCTCCTACGGCAGCTTTCAGCGCGCTCTGAACCTGCCGGCCGATGCCAACCAGGACACGATCAAGGCCGCTTTCAAGAACGGCGTGCTCACGATCACGATGGAAAAGCGCGAGGCCAGTACGCCCAAGCAGGGGCGCTCGATCCCGATCAACGGCTGACGCGGGGCAGCGCGTTTTTCTCAAAAACCACAAAGAGATGAGGCACCGTGATCGGCGGTGCCTCGCCCAGTTAACCCTCTCAGGAGCATCAGCATGGCCAGAAAACAATGCCAAGTCTGCGGCCAGCCCGCCACGGTGCGGGTGGAAGCCAATCTCAATGGTCGCCACAGCACCATGCTGTTGTGTGACGATCACTATCGCCAACTGGTGCGCCAGCAAAAGCGCACCGTCTCACCGCTGGAAGCCTTGTTCGGCTCGCGCAGCGGGCTGTTCGAAGACTTCCTTGGCAGCGACTTCTTCCGCATCGGTGACGACGCACCGTCCATGGCGGCCGATACCGACGAGGTCGTCGATGCCTCGTTCGGCGAACCCGCCCCGGCCGGTACGGGCACCGCGCGCCGTCGCGGCAGTGGGCTCGCCAGCCGTATCAGCGAACAGTCCGAGGCCCTATTGCAGGAGGCCGCCCGACACGCTGCAGAGTTCGGGCGCGCCGAAGTCGATACCGAACACCTGCTGCTGGCGCTATCCGACAGCGACGTGGTCAAGACCATCCTGGGGCAGTTCAGGATCAAGGTCGATGACCTCAAGCGACAGATCGAATCCGAAGCCAAGCGCGGCGACAAGCCGTCCGAGGGCGAGATCGGCGTGTCGCCCCGGGTCAAGGACGCGCTCAGCCGTGCTTTCGTGGCCTCCAACGAACTCGGCCACTCTTATGTCGGGCCGGAGCATTTCCTGATCGGGCTGGCCGAGGAAGGCGAAGGTTTGGCGGCCAACCTGCTGCGCCGTTACGGCCTCACGCCGCAAGCGCTGCGCCAGCAGGTAAGCAAGGTGGTCGGCAAAGGTGCCGAGGATGGCCGCGCCGAGACGCCGACCAACACGCCCGAGCTGGATAAATACTCGCGAGACCTCACCAAAATGGCGCGCGAGGGCAAGCTCGATCCGGTTATCGGCCGCGCGCAGGAGATCGAGACCACCATCGAGGTGCTGGCCCGGCGCAAGAAAAACAATCCGGTGCTGATCGGCGAGCCCGGCGTCGGCAAGACCGCCATCGTCGAAGGGCTGGCGCAGCGCATGGTGGCCGGCGAAGTGCCTGAGACGCTGCGTGACAAGCGCCTGGTCGAACTCAACATCAATGCCATGGTGGCCGGCGCCAAGTACCGCGGCGAGTTCGAGGAGCGCGTGCAGAAGGTACTCAAGGAAGTGACCGAGCACCAGGGGGAGCTGATTCTCTTCATCGACGAGGTGCACACCATCGTCGGTGCCGGCCAGGGTGGCGGCGAAGGCGGGCTGGACGTGGCCAACGTGTTCAAGCCGATGATGGCGCGCGGCGAACTGAACCTGATCGGCGCCACCACGCTCAACGAGTATCAGAAGTACATCGAGAAGGACGCCGCGCTGGAGCGTCGCTTCCAGCCGGTGATGGTGCCCGAGCCGACGGTAGCGCAGACCATGATGATCCTGCGCGGCCTGCGCGACACCTTCGAGGCGCACCACAAGGTCAGCATCACCGAGGATGCGATCATCGCCGCCGCCGAGTTGTCGGACCGCTACATCACCGCGCGCTTTTTGCCTGACAAGGCCATCGACCTGCTCGACCAGGCGGCCGCACGCGTGAAGCTGTCGGCCACGGCCCGCCCGGTGGCGGTGCAAGAGCTGGAGTCCGAACTGCACCAGCTGCGGCGTGAGCAGGACTATGTGGCCTCGCGCAAGCAGTACGACAAGGCCGCCGAGCTGGGCAAGCGCATCGAGGCCAAGGAGACTGAACTCAAGAAGCTCGTCGAGGAATGGGAACGCGAGCGCGCCTCGGGCAGCGCCGAAGTCAAGGCCGAGCATGTCGCGCAGATCGTCTCGCGCCTGACCGGCATTCCGGTCAACGAGCTGACGGTGGAAGAACGCGAGAAACTGTTGCACCTGGAGCAGCGGCTGCACGAGCGCCTGGTAGGCCAGGACGAAGCGGTGCGCGCGGTAGCCGATGCCGTGCGTCTGTCGCGGGCGGGGCTGCGCGAGGGCAGCAAGCCGGTTGCTACTTTCCTGTTCCTCGGACCGACCGGCGTGGGCAAGACCGAGCTCGCCAAGGCGCTGGCCGAGTCGATCTATGGCGATGAAGGTGCGCTGCTGCGCATCGACATGTCCGAGTACGGTGAACGCCATACCGTGGCACGCCTGGTGGGCGCGCCTCCGGGCTATGTGGGCTATGACGAGGGGGGGCAGCTCACCGAGAAAGTGCGGCGCAAACCCTACAGCGTGTTGTTGCTCGATGAGATCGAAAAAGCGCACCCCGACGTCTACAACATCCTGCTGCAGGTATTCGACGACGGGCGGCTCACCGACGGCAAGGGCCGGGTGGTGGATTTCACCAATACCATCATCATCGCCACCTCGAACTTGGGCTCGGACATCATCCAGCGTCGGCTGAAGGCCCGTGGCGCCGCCGGCGAGGAATACGAGAAGACCAAGTCCGAGGTGATGGACGTGCTGCGCGGACACTTCCGCCCCGAGTTCCTCAACCGCATCGACGAGATCATCGTCTTCCATGCGCTGGGCAAGGAGGAGATCCGCCATATCGTCGGCCTGCAGCTCGATCGTGTGGCCCGCAACGCCGCCAGCCAGGGCGTGACGTTGACCTTCGACCAGACCTTGATCGACCACTTCGCGGAGGAAGGCTACAAACCCGAGTTCGGCGCGCGCGAGCTCAAGCGGCTGATCCGCAGCGAGCTGGAAACCGCGCTGGCGCGCGAGATGCTGGGTGGCGGTATCGGCAAGGGCGATCACGCCAGCGCCCGCTGGGACGACAAGGCCGAGCGGGTGGTTTTCGAGCGCAAGGAGCCACCAGTGAAGCCGGTCGAGCCTGAAAAGCCTGATGCCGCGAAAGTGGCAGAGGCGCCGTCGAGCGACGAAAGCAAGGCGACGCGCAAGAAAAAGCCGGCGGGCGGCGAATCTTGAGTCATGGGGAGGCTGTCGTGTCCGACCCCAACGGGCTGACATGGGCAGCCAGCCTCGTGTCGCTGGCGGTCGCTATCCCCACAGCGGGGCACGCGGTCATCTACAAGCGTGACCCGCGCTCGGCCACGCTGTGGGTGCTGCTGATCGCGTTGTTGCCGCTGGGCGGTTCGCTGCTGTATGGGCTGTTCGGCATCAACCGTTACCAGCGGCGGGCGCGGCGGCTGTTTCCGGGGGCAGATCCTGCTGTTCGGCAGGACCTCGCGCCTACGATGCCCCAGGCCGTATCGGCGCCGTTTGCCGGCCTGGCGCACCTGGTGGGACGTGCCACCGGCCAGTCGCTGACCAGCGGCAACCGCATCGAGCCGCTTGTCGATGGCGAGCAGGCCTACCCGGCCATGCTCGCCGCCATCGAATCGGCGCGGTACAGCGTCGCGCTGGCTTCGTACATCTTCGACAGCCAAGGCATCGGGGCGCAGTTCGTCGATGCGCTGCGCCGGGCTCATGAGCGCGGCGTGCAAGTGCGGGTGCTGATCGACGACGTCTATGCCCGCTGGAGGCCCCGCAGCGCCTACCGCGCCTTGCAACGCGCCGGCGTTCCGGCGGCGACGTTCAACCCGACGTTGATTCCCGCGCGCCTGCATGCCGCGCATCTGCGCAATCACCGCAAGCTGCTGGTGATCGATGGCGAGACGGGTTTCACCGGCGGCATGAACATCTTCAGCCCGTATTGGCGGCCCGATGCGCCGGAGCAGGCCTGTCACGATTTGCACTTTCGTCTGCGCGGGCCGGTGGTTGCGCATCTGATGCGGTGCTTCACCGACGATTGGTGCGATACCACGGGCGAGCGGCTCAACGAGGGTTTCTGGGGCGAACCGCCCGCAACGGCTGATGAGCAAGGAACCTCTTGGGCGCGCGGCATCGAGGCCGGTCCCGATGAGGCCCTGGACCGGCTGCGCTGGACCTTCATGGGCGCTTTGAGCGCGGCGAAGCATTCGGTGCGCATCTGGACACCTTACTTCGTGCCCGATCAGCCGATGATCGCGGCGCTGAGCACGGCCGCGTTGCGCGGCGTGCGCGTCGAGGTGCTGACGCCCGCAAACGGCGACCATCCCACGGTGCAATGGGCCGCGCGCGCCCACTACTGGCAGGTGCTGGAGCACGGTGTACGCATCTTCGAACGGCCTGGCCCGTTCGACCACAGCAAGCTGATGCTGATAGACGGCCAGTGGTGCTGCCTGGGTTCGGCCAATTGGGATGCGCGCAGCCTGCGCCTCAACTTCGAGTTCAATGTGGAGGTGTACGACACCGCGCTGTCTACGCGGCTGGAATCCCTTTTTGATGCCGCCCGTGATGCATCGAACGAGATATCGGCCATGGCGTTGCGCGCCCGCCCGCTGGCCATCCGCTTGCGCGACGGGGTGGCCCGTCTGTTCACCCCCATTCTCTAGCGGCACGACTTGCGAGGAACATTGCCCATGGAAAAGAAAGATCAATGGAACATTGGCTACTGGATCGTCGCCGGCCTGTTGCTGCTGACGCTGCAGAACTACTGGCAGGCGGCCAAGACCGTCGAGCCCGTGCCCTACAGCGAATTCGAGAAGGCGCTGGCCGAGGGGCGCGTCGCCGAAGTGCTGGTGTCGGACCGCACGGTCACCGGGCGCCTGAAATCGCCGGACAGCCGGGGCAAGACCACCATCGTGGCCACTCGCGTCGAACCCGACCTGGCCGAGCGGCTGTCCAAGTACGACGTGCCTTACGCGCGGGTGGTGGAAAGCACCTGGCTGCGTGATGTGCTCTCCTGGATTCTGCCGGCGGTGGCCTTCTTCGGCGTCTGGTTCTTCCTGTTCCGCCGCTTCGCCGAGAAGCAGGGCATGGGTGGCTTCCTGAGCATCGGCAAGAGCCGTGCCAAGGTATTCATGGAGAAGAACACTGGCGTGACCTTTGCCGATGTCGCTGGCGTCGATGAAGCCAAGGCGGAGTTGGTTGAGATCGTCGATTTCCTGAAAAACCCGCAGGATTACGGCCGCCTCGGCGCGCGCATCCCGAAAGGTGTGTTGCTGGTTGGCCCGCCCGGCACGGGCAAGACCCTGCTGGCCAAGGCCGTCGCGGGCGAGGCCGGGGTACCGTTCTTTTCCATCTCAGGCTCGGAGTTCGTCGAGATGTTCGTCGGCGTGGGTGCAGCGCGCGTGCGCGACCTGTTCGAGCAGGCCCGCGGGCAGGCGCCGGCCATCATCTTCATCGACGAGCTCGATGCGCTGGGCCGCGCGCGCGGCGTCGGCGGCCCCATCGGCGGCCACGACGAGCGCGAGCAGACCCTCAACCAGCTGCTCACGGAGATGGACGGCTTCGACAGCTCGGTCGGGCTGATCATCCTCGCCGCCACCAACCGCCCCGAAATCCTCGACCAGGCGCTGCTGCGCGCCGGTCGCTTCGACCGTCAGGTGCTGGTGGACCGGCCCGACAAGAAAGGACGGCTGGACATCCTGAAAGTCCACGTCAAGAAGGTGACGCTGGCTCAGGATATCGATCTCGAACAGGTGGCTGCGCTGACCACGGGCTTTTCGGGTGCAGACCTCGCGAACCTGGTCAACGAGGCCGCGCTGGCCGCGACCCGGCGCAAAGCGTCCGCCGTGGAGTTGCAGGATTTCACCGCCGCCATCGAGCGCATCGTGGCGGGCCTGGAGAAGAAGAACCGAGTGCTCAATCCCAAGGAGCGGGAAACCGTGGCCTATCACGAGATGGGCCATGCGCTGGTGGCGCTGGCGCTGCCCGGCACCGACCCCGTGCACAAGATCTCAATCATCCCGCGCGGCATCGGCGCGCTGGGCTACACGCTGCAACGCCCCACCGAAGACCGCTTCCTGATGACGCGCGCCGATCTGGAACACAAGATCGCCGTGCTGCTGGGCGGTCGTGCGGCCGAGAAGCTCGTGTTCGGCGAGCTGTCCACCGGGGCTGCCGATGACCTCGCACGGGCCACCGACATTGCCCGCGACATGATCACCCGCTTTGGCATGGACGAAGGACTGGGCTACATCGCCTTCGAGGCGCAGCGGCCCCGCTTTCTCGATACACCGGAACTGGCCCAAGGCGGCTGCCGGGTGGCCGAATCGACCCAGGCGCGCATCGATCAGGCCATCCGCGACATCGTGATGGGCGTGTTTGATCGTGCATACCGAATTCTCGAAATTAACCGAGAAGTGCTGGAGCGGTGCGCGCGCGAACTGCTCGCACGGGAAACGCTGGATGAATACAGCATCCGGCAACTGACGCAAGGGCTACAGCTCGAATCCCCATGTCACAGCGGCCCAACTGCCGGAGCCATTACTTCCTCTGTGTCCCAAGGAGCCACCTCATGAGTGACAGCATTCATATCGTCTGCCCACACTGCCAATCCATCAATCGCGTGCCAGCCAACAAGTTGGCAGAGAAGCCCAATTGCGGGCGGTGCCAGCACCCGCTGTTCACCGGAGAACCCATTGATCTGACCACAGCGACCTTCGCCCGTCATCTGGAGCGCAGTGACCTGCCGCTGCTGGTTGACTTTTGGGCGCCGTGGTGCGGACCGTGCAAGATGATGGCGCCGCAGTTCGAGCAGGCAGCCTCCCTGCTTGAACCCAAGGTGAGGTTGGCCAAGGTAAATACCGAGGCCGAGCCTCACCTGGCCGCCCAGTTCGGTATTCGCAGCATTCCAACCCTGATTTTGTTCCGAGGGGGACATGAGGTTGCACGTCAGGCGGGCGCCACGGGCGCGCAGGACATTATGCGCTGGGTGGCTTCGCAATTGCCCCGATGATTCAGGTGCAATCGAGTCGTCTTCTCGGACTCCCCGTTCCATTAACGTTTCATTGAAAGAGAGAGCGCAACGCTTATGCATAAAGAATCTGGCCACACGGCCCTTGACAAGATGCGCTCCCAGTGGCGGTTGATGACGGTTTACGAGCGCTTCGAGCAGGTCGTTGCCATCACGCTTTCGGGCGTCATCGCGTTGGTAATTGTGATTGCGCTGATTCAGTTGATTCGGCTGGTGTTCACACTGCTCGTCATGGATGCGCTGAATCCACTGGATCATAAGGTTTTCCAGCTGGTGTTCGGTGCCACCATGACGCTGCTGATCGCCATGGAATTCAAGCATTCGATCGTCAAAGTGGCTCTGCGCAAGGAAAGCATCATCCAGGTCAAGACCGTCATTCTGATCGCGATCCTGGCACTGGCCCGCAAGTTCATCATCCTAGAACCCGACGTTGATCCTGCCAAAGTGGCCGCGCTGGCGGGGACGGTACTGGCCTTGGGTCTGATCTATTGGCTCATGCGTGAACGCGATGACCGCAAGAGCGAGTAATGGAGGCATGACCCCCTATGGTCTAGTCGGCCGACACGATGCCAGGTCGAGGCACCGCTGGCTCAATCGCTTTCAAACCGCGCTGCTGGTTTTGACCCTGGTGGGGATCGCAGCTGCCGCTGGCAGTCTGCTGTTCGGCGAGATTGGCCTTTGGCTGGCACTGGCAACATGCGCATTGACCCTGCTGATCGAACCTGTCGCCGCCTCCGCGATGACCTTGCGTCTGTATGGCGCCCGTCCCTTGCGCCCTGATGAAGCCCCCGCAATCTGGTCGTTGCTGCGAGCGCTCGCAGCTCGCGCAGGATTGCCGAACACGCCGGTTCCGTACTATGTGCCCAGCGACATCGTCAATGCCTTTGCCACCGGCTCCAGGCGCCTTGCCTCCATTGCCCTCACCGATGGCCTGTTCCGCAGCCTGAGTATGCGCGAACTGCAAGCCGTGCTGGCGCATGAAGTCGCGCACATCGCTCAAGAAGATCTTCGTGTCATGGGCTTGGCCGATTCGATCAGCCGGCTCACGAACCTGCTGGCGTTGTTGGGTCAGGTCGCGCTCCTGATCAGCATGCCAGCCTTGCTGGTCGGTGCAGCAGAAATTAACTGGATTGGCTTACTGTTGTTGGCCGCTTCGCCGCAACTGGCACTGCTCGCACAGTTGGGTCTGTCACGTGTGCGAGAGTTCGATGCCGACCGGATGGCAGTAGAGCTGACGGGAGATCCGCACGGGCTCGCCTCGGCGCTGGCGAAGATCGAGCGGGTGAGCCGCTCGTGGCGAGCCTGGTTGTTGCCCGGCTGGGGGAATCCCGAACCGTCCTGGTTGCGCACGCATCCGGCGACAGAGGATCGTATCGCGCGCCTGATGGCGTTGGCGCCTCAGCCATCGCAGGCCCTGCCGTTCCAAACGGAATATCTCGCGCCAAGGTCGTTCGCCCCGATGCGCCCGCCACGCCGGGGCCTGAGCGGCCTTTGGCGCTAAATCACTCGAAAGGAACCCCCGCCATGGCTTACCACGATCCTTACCCACAACGCCCAGCTCCGGATCATTTCGTCCGGCGGTGGCTCTTCATCACTGCGTGCGTTGCCGCACTCATGCTGTTCTGGCAGTTCCTGCCCGCCATCGAGGCCTGGTTCAGCCCGCGCCAAGCCGCTGAGCGCACCGTCACGCCGCGTGGCGATCTGGCCGCTGACGAACAGGCCACCATCGAACTGTTCGAGAAATCCCGGGCATCGGTGGTCTACATCACGACGTCCCAACTGGTACGAGATGTCTGGACGCGCAACGTCTTTTCCGTGCCGCGCGGGACGGGTTCGGGTTTCATCTGGGATGACGCCGGTCATGTCGTTACCAACTTTCATGTGATTCAGGGGGCGTCGGAGGCCACTGTCAAACTGGCCGACGGCCGCGATTACCAAGCCGCGCTGGTCGGCGTGAGTCCGGCCCACGATATCGCGGTGCTCAAAATCGGCGTCGGTTTCCAGCGCCCGCCCGCCGTTCCGGTCGGCACCAGCGCAGACCTCAAGGTGGGACAAAAGGTGTTCGCCATCGGCAACCCCTTCGGCCTGGATTGGACACTCACCAACGGCATCGTGTCCGCGCTCGATCGATCGCTGCCCGGGGAATCTGGCGGAGTGACCATCGAACACCTGATTCAAACCGATGCCGCCATCAACCCCGGCAACTCGGGTGGGCCGTTGCTCGATTCGGCCGGCCGCCTGATCGGCATCAACACAGCGATCTACAGCCCTTCCGGTGCATCGGCTGGGATCGGCTTCGCCGTGCCGGTGGACACGGTCATGCGTGTGGTGCCACAACTCATCAAGACCGGCAAATACATCCGTCCGGCGCTTGGGATCGAGGTAGACGAGCAGCTCAACCGCCGATTGCAGGCACTGACCAGTACCCAAGGCGTGTTTGTGCTCCGTGTCGCCCCTGGCTCAGCGGCGCAAAAGGCGGGGCTGAGCGGTATCACCGTTGGCCCCGAAGGCATCGTGCCGGGAGACCGTATCACAGGCATAGACGGCGCTCCCGTCGACGATGTCGCCAAACTGCTCGCACGGCTTGACGACCGAAAGGTAGGAGATGTTGTGGTCTTGTCAGTTGAGCGGGCCGGTAAACCACGGGAAGTGCGAGTGGAGTTGCAACCTGGCGCCTGATCTGGAGTTGAGGACTTCTGGGGATCGGCAAAGAATAGCGATGGGATGCATGAAGTATTCGCGCCGCAGAAACTCGATGCCCTACACTTTGGTGTCCAGTAAGGAAATTTCAGCCTCTCGTCGCGCGAAGAGTCCCGGCAGCACTTTGCCGCCACCATAGACCCATCGACGCAGCTCTGTTGCGGCTGCACCCCAGTCTCGTTGGTTGATCCGCCGTCGCAGCGTCGAGGTCTGCAGCCGCCCCGCCCCGAGGTTGAACGTGAAGTCCACGATGGCAGCGAGCCTGCTCTCTGGCTCTGTGGCCAGCACCGGGCAGTAGCGCAGCGTCGCGGCGAGTGCCGATTGCAGGTCGCGCGCCAGATAGACCTCAGCTTCTGCCTCCGTGATCGGCGAATGCTTGGGATCGCAGAGATGGCCGTACCCAATCGTCCAGAACCCTGCTGGGCAGATATAGGGAACGGCAGTGATCTCGATTCCGCGCTTCACCTTACGCTCGAATCCCTCAAAGCGCTTGGCCAGTTCGATGGCCGCCTTCGGCACCTCGATCACGGCCGCACCCGGTCAAATACGCGCCCGAGGAACCAGAAGTTCAGCACCCCGGCCCAGAGGGCTTGGTCTGCCTCCGTCCAGGCATACAGGATGGCAACGCCCCAGCCTGTGCCACCTGTCACAGCGGCGGCGACTGTTGCTGTTTTGGTCGCACAGTACAGCGCCATGAACCAGTAGGTGATGACCGGGCGGACGCTGGAGCTCAGCGCATCGGCCCAGCGCACACCGGTTTTCTCGCCCTGAGTGCGAACGGCTTCGCGCAAGGTTTCGATGGCTCCGACGTTCCATGCCGCGTCGGCACCCGCGCCGATTTCCGACATTCGCTGCGCGCCGCGCAGCTTCTCGAACTCCAGCGCCTTGTCCTGCATCGCCAGTTCGTGGCCACGCTCTCCCTTGCGGTCAAGCCATTTGAGGATTTCAGGTGCAAGACGGAAGGCCCCGCCGAGCAATCCTCCGAGCAGGGTCTCGATCATTGCGAGCCTCCCATGAGCTTGAACTTGATCGCGGCGCCGACCAACAGCGCGGCCAGCAGGCCAGTGGTCAGCACCTTCACGAAGGTCTGCCAGGCGGTGCGACGGGCGTCGCGCCAGGCATCAAGGAGGTCGCGCAGCTCGCGGATGTCGCGGGCGGCACTGCCGTTCTCCAGGCCCAGGTGGGCGAGGCAGCGCTCGGCACCGCGTTCGGCGGCGCAGTCGAGCAGTTCCTCGAAGTCCTCGCGGCGCAGCAGGACCATGTTCTCGACGAGGGCGGGTTTGGCGTCTTCGGTCATAGGTGGTCTCCAGAAACGAAAAACCCGCCACGTGGGCGGGTTCGAGATAGTGGGGTGGGGATGCGGTTCAGATGGGCAGGCCGGCGCTCCAGCCGGTGGGCTTGTAGACGGCGAGCACGTCCTCGTCCTCGATGAAGCAGGTCCAGCCGATCTTCGGGACGTAGAAGAACCACGCACCCTCAAGGCGCACTGCAATCTGCCCGGCCTTTCCGGCCCACGCGCCTGTGGGACTGGATGCCACGATGTAGCGCTCGCCGTTCGCTGGAGCGGTCGGCGGGCTTGCCAAGGTGCGCGACTTCACCGACAACTGCAGCACCGCATCGAGCAGTTTCAGGTTGGCATCCATTCCGGTGTTCCATCCCGACTCGCGGGCGCTCCAGCCGTAGTTCATGCCCAGGTTCGGGCCGATCAGTGCTGCCATTTCATTCTCCGTAGGTGGCCCCGTAGAACATGCCGTAGCCACGGCACTCGGGGATGTCGATCTGCTGGGCCTGCCAGCTGGTGTACCCGTCGCGCACCGCCTCGACCTTGACGGTCAGTTTTTCGTTCGGTCGGTTCAGGCCGCTTTCGGCGACTTCGGTGGCCATTGGATAGGTCCAGTTCGTGCCGGTCACTCCCGTTTCTACGTGCTTGAGCGTGCCGGCCTCGCCATAGATCCGCACGGTGTACGTCGTGCCTGGCTCCGGCCCGATATTGGTTTCTCCCTGCGTCACCAGATAGGAGGTCTGCAGTACCCGGCTGCGGTGTGCCCAGCTGACCGTCAGTTCCCCTGTGATGTGACTCACGGTGTAGTCAAGGTTGTTGACCCTGAACCTGCCGGGTGGATAAGGCCTGATCTGCCGCTTGGCAAAGGTGTATCTGATCGAGGCGGCCGAGGCTTCCGCCAAGCGCCCCATCCCGGTCGCGGGCAGCACCTTGGCTTGCACCGTCTCGCCGCTCAGATACTGGGCCGTGGTGTAAAACTGCCCACCTTCGACGAAGTACAGCCGGGTGCCGGCCGCGTGTTTCGCGGGTACCGTATCCAGCACGCCGCGATCCACCGACACGGTGCCGGCCGCGACATCGATTGCCCTGACCGCAACCAGTTCTCCGCCGAGCTGCGCGTAGGTGTCCAGCGCCACTAAATCCAGATCGACGCTGTAGAGGACATTCAGCACGGTTTCGGTTTGCCCGATGTCGTTCGCCAGCACGCACGACGGGACGAAGTCGCCGACACCGATCATCTCGAAAGCCGCCGAGCCCTGCCGGGTCAGTACCGTGTAGTTGATGGCTGCATTCGAGGGCCGCACGACGGAGACAGACAGGAATCCGCCGTCCGGATCAATCTCGGCCTGTGCGGCGGCAGACTCGCCGGTGAGCTCGCGCACGAGGGTCCAGTACGGCAGTTCGCTCACCGACACGAAATTCGCCGCGATCGGCGCTTGCCGGGGATCGGCCCAGCCGCTCTCGGCGGGTGCGAGATAAACGGCATCAGGCAGGCCGAACACATCCTCGACACAGGTGATCCGCACCCGGCCGTCGGCCAGCGTCCCGTAGCTGATCTGCGCGACCCTAAGGATCAATTGCTCGATCCGCAGCTCGGGCCAGGAGAATCTGAACACGTCGCCGATGTTGAGGCTGGCGGCCGTGCGGTTGGCCACCAGCGTGACCTTCGCCAGAGTGGACGAAAGCTGACGTAGATCCCGCATCGCGAGGCGTGCGGCTAAGGCGCCGTTGGCCACGCCCTCGTAGCTGACCTTGGCATCCTTGATTTCCCCCAGGGACCGTTCAATGCCGGCGATGTCCTGCACCGAGATCGACACACTCTTGTCGGTCG
>NZ_NINW01000040.1 GCF_002188465.1 Pigmentiphaga sp. NML080357
AGTGGATGTGGTCCTACAATCACGAGCGCCCGAACATGGCCCTGGGCGGATTTACCCCGAAACAGCGGCTCGCCATGGCCGCATAGCGTTCCTACTTCTGGCAAACGCTAAAAATGGGGGGATTACCACAGGTTTCCGAGCGATGCGTGGATATTCATTGGGTAACCTAATCAATACATGATAATAACTCGATTGAATAATAAATCGCTGGGCGTTGTAATGGCGATCCTGAAACCACGACACAGTGGAAGGAGACGAGCGCCATGGAAATCCGCACAGGGTTGCCCAAGCCGTGGCGCGGCCCGGGACGCCGTGCCGTCCTGGCGATGGGACTGGCGCTGGCCATGCCTGTCGCAGCCCCGGCCGCGCAACAAACGATATCGATGGTGGTTGCGGCATCGCCGGGTACCGGCGTGGACATCCTGGCCCGCGCAATCAGCCAGCAGCTTGCGATGCGTTCAGGTATTGCGGCCGTGGTCGATAACCGGCCCGGGGCCAGCGGCAACATAGGCGCGGACCACGTGGCGCGGTCGAAGCCCGATGGCTCGACGCTGCTGGTGGCGGCGACCACCTTCGCCACCAATGCCGCCGTCAATCACGCGCTTCCCTACGATCCGATCAAGGATTTCGCCCCTGTCGCGCTGCTCGGGACGGGGACGCTTTGCCTGGCGGTGCCCGCGTCGTTTCCCGCCAATACGCTGGCGGATTTCATCGCCAAGGCGAAAGCCGAGCCGGGCAAGATCAACTACGCGTCGCCGGGCAACGGGACGCCCCAGCATCTGGCGATGGAGCTCTTTAAGCAGGAAGCCGGTATTGATCTGTTTCACGTGCCGTTCAAGGGGACGGGCGGAGCGATCAACGACCTGTCGGGCGGTCATGTTTCCGCCATGATCGTTCCCCTGCACACGGTCATGTCGCTGGTGAAGGGCGGCAAGCTGAAGATCCTCGCGGTCATGAGCGGCGAGCGGGTGCCTTCCCTGCCCACGGTACCGACTTTTCGCGAGCTGGGATACGACCAGGTGCAGGTCGACGTCTGGTATGGGCTGCTTGCTCCGGCTGGCACGCCCACCGCGGTCATCGACCGGCTCAATGGGGAAGTGAACGAGGCATTGAAGAATCCGGAGGTGATCGCCGGGCTCGCGAAGCAGGGCATCGAGCCGCAGGGCGGTACGCCCGGTCGCATGGCCAACGTGCTGGCCGCGGAAATCAAGCGGTGGCCGCCGGTCGTGCGGGCGGCGCAAATCAAGGCTGACTAGGTCTAGACATGCAGAAGACTTGGAACGATTACGAGCGTCCTCATCAAGATTTGCGAGAGTTGCTCGAACGGGTGGACAAGGCAGGGGAACTGCTGCGAATCGACGGCGCGGACTGGAATCTCGAGGTCGGCACGCTTGCCGAGATCGTGTACAGCTCGCGGCAAACCGAGCCGCCGGCCATCCTGTTCGACAACATCCCCGGCTATCCGCCCGGGTTCCGGTTGCTGTCCGGCGCCACCAATTCTTCTGCGCGGTTGGCGCTGACGCTGGGGTTTCCTGTGCCGGAGGGCCCCATGGATGTGGTTCGTTCGTATCGAGACCGCATGCGGCATCATGAACCCATCCCTCCTCGCGTCGTGGAGACCGGACCCGTCCTGGAAAACATTGACCGGGACGACGACGTCGACATCTTCAAGTTCCCCATCCCGTTCCTGCACGAGCTGGACGGCGGGCGCTACATCGGGACCGACGACCTCGTCATCATGCGCGATCCCGAGCTGGACTGGATCAACATCGGCACCTACCGGTCCATGGCCCACAGCCGCAACCGCGTCGGCCTGTGGACGTCGCCGGGCAAGCAGGGCCGGCAGATCCGGGACAAGTACTTCAAGCAGGGCAAGCCCTGCCCGGTACTGATCTCGTGCGGGCACGACCCGATGCTGTTCCTGGCCGGCGGCAACGAGCTGCGATTCGGCCTGTCGGAATACGACTATTCGGGCGGCCATCGGGGGCTGCCTTTCGATGTCGTCCTGAGCGAAGTGCACAAGCTGCCCATGCCCGCCCACAGCGAAATCGTGCTCGAGGGCGAGATGTATCCCGGCGATACCTTGCCGGAAGGGCCTTTCGGCGAGTTCACCGGCTACTATGCCGGCGGCAAGAGCGACCAGCCGGTGGTCCGCGTGCAGCGGGTCTACTACCGCAACAATCCCATCATGACCATGGCGACGCCACTGCGGCCGCCTTCCGATTTCTCGTTTTCCAAGTGCGTCATGAAGGCCGGGATGATATGGGACGAGGTCGAGCGCGCGGGCTTGAGCGGCGTCAAGGGGGTCTGGTGCCACGAGGCCGGCGCCGCGCGCCTGTTCAACATCATCTCTATCAAGCAGGCGTTCGCCGGACATGCCAGGCAGGCCGCGATGCTGGCCGCCAATTGCCAGTCGGGGTCCTATCTCGGACGCTTCGTGGTGGTGGTGGACGAGGACGTCGACCCGACGAACCTGTTCGACGTGGTGTGGGCCATGTGCACGCGTTGCGATCCGGTGGAGGATATCGAGTTCATCCGCAAGGCGTGGAGCGGTCCGCTGGATCCGCGCATACCGCGCGGGACCAGCACCAACTCGCGCGCGGTAATCGATGCCTGCCGTCCTTTCGAGATGTTGAAGGACTTCCCGCCGGTGGCATGCGCGAGCCCCGAGTTGCGCAGGAAGGTGGCGGAGAAATTCCGGTCGGTGCTGGCGGGGCTGTGAATCGGCCCCAGGGAGCGGAGAGCGTGCCGCTCCCTCAGGGCTTTCGCTCGGGGTCAGGCTGGCCTAGTCCTGACTCAGGTCGATCCGATAAACCGCCCGCTCCTCCCCACTCCCGTCATCCGCCGTCACCAGGCTGACATTCTCCAGCCCCGCCTCTTGCGCGACCCCCAGCGCATTCTTCCCCGACTTGAACAACACCGCCCCCGCCGTATTCACCGGCGTGAACCGCCAGCTCCGCGCCGACCCATTCTCCGCCCGCGTGATATGCGGATGCGCCTTGATGTAGTTGATCACCACATCCCGGTTCGCATCCGGCGAGGCATAGACGATGTCGAACTCCTTGCCATCCCCGAGGATGTACCGGGCGCTGCTTTCCGCGCGGTAGTTGTTGGTGGCCACGATGAATTCCTTTCCGTCCACGGGTTCGCCGCGATAGCGCAGGTTCTTGATGCGGCTGCCTTCGGGCTGGGTCACGTCGATCTCATACTGGATGTCGGCCGAGGTGAACATGTCGAAGTTGTACCCGGCGAAGGGCGACTTGCCCGGAGGGACCTGGCCGGTCTTGGTGTCCTTGATGAGCCACTGGTCCTCGGCCTTGGCGGGGTCGATCTGGTTGAAGCGCAATGCGGCGTTTTCGAGCCACAGCTTGAGTTCGGCGCCATTGACCTTCACCGCGTAGACCGTGTTGGGGTAGAGGTACAGGTCGGCGGCGTGGTAGATGGCGAGGTCGCCGGCGGCTACGTCGGTGTAGTCGCTCCCGCCCTGGAAGCCGGCCTTGAAGGGGGCGCTGATGGAGAGCACCGGCAGGCTGGCGTATTCGGGCAGGTTGTCCTGGATGTACTGGCTCACGTAGCTCTGCTGGGCCTGGTTGACGAGCTGGATGGCGCCCGGGTCGCCCACGTCGGCGAACAGCGTGCTCATGCGGAAGTCGGAGTCGCCGATGGGTGTCTTGACGTATTCGATGGCGGCGTTGTGCTGCGCCTCTACCGCGGCAGCGACGGCCGCGTCGGCGGCGACGTACTGGTTGGCGCCCTGGCTGTTCTTGCCGGTCAGGATGTTGCGCAGTTCGACCTTGGTCTTGCTCCGGTCGAGCTGCCATTTGGCGCCGTCCCACTTGAGCGCATAGTCGATCACGCCCAGCGCCTTGCCCCAGGAGCTGGGCATGACGGCGGGGACGCCGTGCACCAGGCCGGCCTGGTTGTCCACGCCGTTGAATTTGTAGGCGGGGTTCGTGCCGCGGTCGGGGAAGACGCCGTGCTGGTGGCCCATGACGAGCCCATCGATGCCCGGCACCTGGGCGACGTAGAGGCCGGGGTTTTCCATGTCGGAGGAATACTGGGCGTCGCTCATGCCGCCATGCAGCAGCACGAACACGAGGTCGGCGCCCTGGGCGCGGACTTCGGGCACGTACCGCTGGGCCGCTTCCAGGCCGCCTTCCACCGTGACCTTGCCCTGCAGGTGGCGCTTGTCCCAGTTCATGATGCCGGGCGTGGTCAGGCCGACCAGGCCGATCTTGATCGGCAGCTTGACGGTGTCGCCGTCTTCCTGGGTGGCGGTGATTTCGCGGTCGAGGATCACGTAGGGAGGAAGCAGCGTCTCGTTGGTCTTGACGCTCTTCACGTTGGCCAGCGCCATCGGAAAGCCGGGTCCGGCGCAACGCTTGCTGGCGTCCACGCCTTCCACGTTCAACCCGCCGCCCAGCGCCTGGTTCAGGAACGGCAGGCCGTAGTTGAACTCATGGTTGCCGAGGGTGCCGGCGTCGTACTGGAGGACGCCCATGGCCTTGTACATCGAGAGCTGCTGCCCGCACGGGATGGGCTCGACCTGGGCCTCGTAGTCGGCCAGCGCGGTGCCCTGGATGGTGTCGCCGTTGTCGACCAGCAGGCTGTTGGGGAAGGCCTTGCGCGCTTCGCGGATCAGCGTGGCGGTGCGCTCGAAGCCGTAGGACGGGTCTTCGGCCAGCTTGAAGTAGTCGTAGCTGCGGACGTTGAAGTGCAGGTCGGTCGAGGCCAGCAAGGCCAGTTGCGCCGTGGCGCTTTCCTGCGCGGCGGGCGGCGGGGTAGACGGATTGCCGTTGTCATCATCGTCGCCGCCACAGGCGGCGAGGGAGACGGCGGTGCCGAATGCCAGCAGGACGTGCAGACAGCGAATGCGGAGTTTGCGGGTATCGATGGGCGAGGGGAGTGGCATTGATCGAACCTGAGGGGTGCGGAGTGGACGGTGGATTGTGACCAATGCCCCTTGACCAAACGATGACATGGCGATCCCGCGGCTTGGGCCCCGAGTGGTGGGCAAGCCGGCCGGAACCGCGCGAAAAATCTAGGGTGTCACGAGGGGTTCACGAAGCGGCTTCGGTTTTTTGTTGCATTTCTTACCGAGCCGCATCGGTTGCGTATGCGAGTGCCATAAATAGGCCGCTCACGCGGGGGAGTGCTTTCTGCCCCTTCTCGCCAACCGCGCCACCCACTGCCCGAAGTCATCCACGAACAGGAACACCACCGGTATCACCAGCAGACTCAGGAAGGTCGAGGTGATCAACCCGCCCAGCACCGCGATCGCCATGGGCGAACGGAAGCTCGGGTCCGCCGCGCCATACCCGATGGCGATGGGCAGCATCCCCGCGCCCATCGCCATGGTGGTCATGATGATGGGCCGCGCGCGCTTGTGGCACGCGTCCAGCAGCGCGTCCCACCGGCTCATGCCCGGCACGGCAGGCCGCACGTCGGTGGCCGGGTGGCCCCGGCGCGCGATGATGGCGTATTCCACCAGCAGGATGGAGTTCTTGGTGGCGATGCCCATCAGCATCACGAGCCCGATCAGCGAGGGCATGGAAAAGCTCTTGTCCGCGATCAGGAGGCCCACGAAGGCGCCGCCCAGGGAGAGGGGCAGCGCCGCGAGGATGGTGACGGGGTGCAGGAAGTGCTTGAACAGCAGCACCAGCACGACGTAGATGCACAGCACCCCGGTGAGCATGGCCAGGCCGAAGCTCTGGAACAGCTCGCCCATGACTTCGGCGTCGCCCACGGTGGCCTGGCGCACGCCCGCCGGCAGGTTCTTGATGGTGGGCAGTTCGGCCACGCGCTGGGCGACTTCGCCCAGGTCCATGCCTGCCAGCTCGATCTCGAAGTTGATGTTGCGCGAGCGGTCGTAGCGGTCGATGACGGTGGGTCCGGCCGAGAACGCCATGTCGGCGACCTGGCCCAGCATCACCGGCCCGCGGCTGCCGGGCACGGAGAGGCGTTCCAGCACCGAGAGGTCGGTGCGCGCGGCCTCGTCGAGGCGCACGACGATGGGCACTTGGCGCTGCGACAGGTTGAGCTTGGGCAGCGAGATGTCGTAGTCGCCCACGGTCGCGATGCGCAGCGTGTCGGCGATGGCGCTGCTGGTGACGCCGAGGTCGGCGGCGCGGGCGAAGTCGGGGCGCACGGCGATCTCGGGGCGGATCAGGCTGGCGGTGGACGAGATGTTGCCCAGGCCGGGAATGGTGCGCAGTTCCTTGGCGACGGCCAGCGCGGCGCTGTTCAGCGCGTCGGGATTGTCGCCGGTCAGCACGAGCACGTATTTGTTGTTGGACCCGCCCAGGCCGACGCGGCTGCGCATGCCGGGGATCTCCTGCAGGGCGGCGCGCATCTGCTCTTCGATGCCTTGCTTCTTGGGGCGTTCTTCGCGCGGGTCGAGCTGGATGGTGAGCGTGGCCTTGCGGACTTCGGCCGCCCCGGCCATGGAGAACGGATCGCCGCCGGCGGTGCCGCCGCCGATGGTGGTGTAGACGCTGCGCACGTGCGGGATCTGGGCCAGGCGCAGGCGGACCAGTTCGGCGGTGTCCAGCGTCTGCGCCAGGGTGGAGCCAGGCGGCAGTTCGACCATGACCTGGGTCTGGGAGTTGTCGTCGGCGGGCATGAAGCCGGCGGGCAGCAGGGGGATCATGCCGATCGACAGGATGAAGAACAGGGCGGCGCCCAGCACGGTGAGCCAGCGGTGCCGCATGCAGGCGGAGACCCAGCGCATGTAGGTCCGCAGCCAGCGCGGCTCCTTGTCCGCCGCCACCATGGGCTTGAGGAGGTAGGCCGCCATCATGGGGGTGAGGACGCGCGCGACGATGAGCGAGGCGAATACCGCCAGTGCCGCGGTCCAGCCGAACTGCTTGAAGAAGCGTCCGGCGATGCCGCTCATGAAGGCGGTGGGCAGGAAGACGGCAATGAGGGTGAAGGTGGTGGCGACGACCGCGAGGCCGATTTCGTCCGCCGCTTCCATGGCGGCCTGGTAGGGTTTCTTGCCCATCCGCAGGTGGCGCACGATGTTCTCGACCTCGACGATGGCGTCGTCGACCAGGATGCCGATGACCAGCGACAGCGCCAGCAGGGTGATGACGTTGATCGAGAACCCGAGGAAATACATGCCGGCGAACGCGGGGATCACGGACAGCGGCAGGGCGACGGCCGAGATCAGCGTGGCGCGCCAGTCGCGCAGGAACAGCCAGACCACCAGCACGGCGAGCAGGGCGCCTTCGTAGAGCAGGCGCATGGAGCCGTCGTACTCTTCCTGTACCGGCGTGACGAAGTTGAAGGACTCGGTGATCTCCAGGTCGGCGTGCTGGGCCTTGAGTTCGTTCAGGGCACGCTCCACGCCCTCGGCGACGTCGAGTTCGCTGGCGCCGCGGCTGCGCGCGACCTCGAAGCCGACCACCGGCTGGCCGTCGAGCAGCGCCGCGGAACGGCGCTCGGCGATGGTATCGCTCACGGTCGCGACATCGGACAGCCGGATCGGCCTGCCATCGGTCAGCACCAGGCGCAGGTCGGCCAGTTCTTCGGCCGTCCGCACGTTGGCGAGCGTGCGCACCGGTTGTTCGGCGCTCCCGATGTCGGTGCGCCCACCGGAGCTTTCGCGCTGCACCTGCCGCAGCTGGCGCGAGATGTCGGCGGCCGAGGCGCCCAGCGCCTGCAGGCGCTGCGGATCGAGGGCGATGCGCACCTCGCGCGTGACGCCGCCCACGCGGTTGACGGCGCCGACGCCCGGCACCGTCAGCAGCTTGCGCGCGACGTCGTTGTCGACGAACCAGGACAGCGCCTCGTCGTCCATGCTGGCTGCGCGCACCGTGAAGGCGAGAACCGGCTGGCCGGCCAGGTCCACCTTGTTGATGATGGGGTCGCGCAGGTCGGCCGGCATGTCGGCGCGTACGCGCGAGACGGCCGAGCGGACGTCGTCCACCGCTTCCTGCAGGGGCTTTTCCAGTTCGAACTCGGTGGTGAGCGTGACGGTACCGTCCTGGATCTTGGTGTAGACGTGCTTGAGGCCCTGCAGCGTGGCGATGGAGTTTTCCAGCTTGCGCGCGACGTCGTTCTCCAGCTGGCTGGGGGAGGCGCCGGGCAGCGTGGCCGTGACCATGACCATGGGCAGGTCGATGTCGGGAAAGTTCTGCACCTTCATGGCGTGGAACGACATCAGGCCGGCGAAGGTCAGCAGCACGAACAGCATGCCCGACGGAATCGGATTGCGTATGGACCAGGTCGATACATTCATCGCGGCGTCTCCGTCTTTCAGCGCGTGATGGCCGTTGCCGGCGTAGCCGCGGGGGCGGGGGTATCGACGATGCTCACGAGATCGCCGTCGGTCAGGAAGCCCGCGCCGCGCACGGCGATGCGGGCGTCGGGCGAGAGCCCTTCCAGGATCTCGACGCGATCGCCGTCACGCCGTCCGGTCTGCACCTTGCGCTGGGCGACGCGATTGTCGGGGCCGACCACGAAGACGTAATTGAAGGCCTCGCGCATGACGACGGCCTGCTGGGGCACCGTCATGGCTTGCGCGCTGCCCAGCTGGAACTCGCCGCGCGCGAACATGCCGGCCTTGGCGGAGGAGCCGGCCGCGCCCGCGCCGGGCAGGTCGACGTAGACCAGCGTATTGCGCGTTTGCGGATCGACGGTCGGACCGATGGTGCGGACCTTGCCCTGCAGGCGTTCGCCGCTGGCTGCGACGATGGCGGCGGAGTCTCCCACGTGAATGCGGCCGACCTCCGCCGAGGTGACTTCGGCGCGCCATTCCAGGCGTCCCTTGCGGATCATGCGGAAGAGTTCCGTTCCCGGGCTGACGACCGCGCCCACCGTGGCGGTGCGCGAGGAGATGATGCCGCTGTCGGGCGCCCGGACCTGGGTGAACTTCAGGCGCAGTTCCTGCGCGGCAAGGCTGGCGCGCGCCGATTCCACGCGCGCCTGGGCTGTCTGCCCGCCGGTGACGTACTGGTGGATCTGCGATTCGCTCAGCGCGCCCGAGGCTTTCAGCGAGATCGCCCGTTCGGCGTTGGCGCGCGCCTCGGCCGCGCTGGCTTCGGCTTCGGCCAGGGCCGCCCGGGCCTGGGCGATGTCGGCCCGCACCGTTTCCGCGGCGAAGGTCGCCAGGACTTGCCCGGCCTTGACGGCGTCGCCCACGTTGACCCGGACTTCCTCCAGCCGCAGGCCCCCGATCTCGGCGCCGATGCTGGCTTCCTGCCACGCCATGATGTTGCCGTTGGCCTGCAGGGAGACGCGCAGCGACTGCATCTGCGGCTTGGCGACCGTGACGGTCAATGCGGGACGCGGGGCCGGTGCGTCGTCCTTGCCGGCGGCTTGCGGGGCGGGGACGAGGGCGATGCCGGCCAGAACGGCACCAAGCAGGGCGGCAGCGATAAGAGGACGTAGCGGCATGGGCAAGGTCATGGTTGGGTTCGGACACCGACGGCGGAGCGAATACGGATCATCGCCGTCGCCATGGAAGCGTGGTGAGTCGGATGGATCAGGAGGGATCGGTTGCCGGCGCGGCGGTGGCGGTCGGCGCGGGATCCGGCGGAACGGGTTCTCCTTGCCGCCAGCCACCGCCGACGGCGCGGTACAGGGCGATCCAGGCCGCCATGCGTTCGCGCTCGAGCGCGGATTGGGTCGTGCGGGCAGTCAGCAGCATGCGGCGCGACTCCTCGAGTTCCAGCAGGCTGGCGAGCCCGCCGCGATAGCGTTGTTCCGTGGCCTCGAACGAGACCCGGTAGCCCTCGACCGCGGCCTGCGCATCGGCGGTGCGGGTGGCCGTGCTTCGCAGGTTGACGAGCGCCTCTTCCACTTCGCGCACCGCCTGTCGGGCGGTGGCGCGGTATTGGGTGACGGCTTCGTCGTAGCGGGCGCGTGCCGACTCGATGTCGGCACGGCGGCGGCCGCCGTCGAACAGCGGCAGCGTCACTGCCAGCGGTCCGATGGACCAGGTATTGACGTCCACCTCCGTGCCGCGCGCCGCGAACGAGGCAACGCCGACGCTGCCGCTCAAGGTCAACCGGGGATAGCGCTTGGCCTGGGCGCTTCCGACCTCGGCGCTGGCGGCGGCCACGTTGCGATCGGCGTTGAATACGTCCGGCCGCTGGGCCAGCACCGCGGCGGGCAGGCGGTCGATGGCGAACAGGGTTTCGGGCGGGCGATGCGCCGGTGGCTGGGCGACCCGGGCGCGTAGGTCCGTTTCATCGAGCGCGGTCAGCGCGACCAGCGCCTTGATGCTGATTTCGCACACGGCGCGTTGCTGGCTCACCCGCGCGGCGGCCTCGGCGCTGCTGGCGCGCGCCAGCGCCGCATTGGCGGTGGATTGGAAGCCCGCGCGCATGGCGAGGTCGGTCAGCCGATGGCTCTCGGCGCGAGAGGCGGCGTCCGATTCCAGGATCGCGAGTTCGCGCCGGCATCCGCGCAGGTTGTTCAGTTCATTGGCCACTTCCGCCGCGACCGATGTGCGGGCCTCGTGCCACTGCGCCTGGGCACCTTCCAGCCGGGCCTGGGCGGCATCGCGCGTGGCCGTGTTCGCCCCGAACAGGTCCACTTCCCATGACGCCTGCAGCCCGGCCTGGTTCTGGGTCGCGACACCTCCGGCGATTTGCGAAAAGCCGCGGCTGGTTTGCGCGTTGGCCTCCAGCGTCGGCCCCAGCGCCGCCGCTGCCGAAACACGTGCCGCCCGCGCTTGCAGAAAACGCGAGCGCGCCGCGCCCACCGTCGGACTGGCCGCCTGTGCCGCCTCGATGAGGCCCACCAGCGCAGGATCGCCCGCCTGCCGCCACCACTCCAGCAATTGCCGCTGGCTGGAGTGGTGCGGCAGGTTCGCAGCCGCCGAAACGCCATCCCCCGGCACCGGCGCATGCCAGCCCGCAGGCGGCGACAAGGGAACCGACGGCGCCGGCGCCTTCAAGGCGCAACCAGCCGTCAGCAGCAGCGGCGCGAGGGCCGCGACACCGGTCGTGCGGCGTGGCAATGAAAGAGGGAACGGCTTGGATCGTGCGAGCGGCATACGGAGGTAGCACAACGCTAAGGTGGACAGCCAACGCCGCCCGCCTGCGCCATGCCGGTGCGTGAACGACCCGATAGCGTAATCTAAAAGAATTAGAAATGCGTTAATGAAGCCCACCCCCTTGCGGCCTTCGGCCGCTCCCCCTCAAGGGGGCGGCGCTGGCGGACCGGCAAAGCCGGATCCGCGGCGCCCTGGATCTAGTACGGCTTTCTTGGTTCGTGCACTGTTGCTACCGCTGGCAGCCAGCGAAGCACCGATGCCACAACCCAAGATAACGGTACTAGACCCAGGATGCGGTGGATCCGGCTCCGCCGGTCCACCCGCATCGCCCCCTTGAGGGGGGCGCGAAGCGCGGAGGGGGTGGGCTTCCCTAAAAAAAATGCACCGGACCGTTTCCGGTCCGGTGCAGCGAGGCGCCCAGGGGGTTCTAGGCGCCGATGCGAAGGCGCGGTGTGCGCCTTGCCGCCGATTTAGAACATGTGACGCAGGCCCACGCCGAATTGACGGGTGGTCTTGTCGCCGGTGGTGACGGCGCTGCCGTAGTGGCCGACGTTGTCCATGTTGCTGAAGAACGCATAGGCGTTGGTACGACGCGACAGCGGGTAGGTGTAACCGACGCTGAAGCCTTCGATGTCCCAATCCTTGGCCTTCTGGTACGAGCCGAACAGCGAGCCGGGGCCCACGGGAGCCGACGCGCCGACCATGTACGACAGGGTCTTCTCGGCGAAGCGGCCGTTCCAGCCCGGAACGTCGCCTACGTTGACCGCAACCTTGCGCTGGTCGGCAACCGCGGCGTGCAGCTTGACCACGCCGAAGTCATAGGTACCGCCCAACTGGGTCGAACGGCCCACGCCGCCGCCGGTGGCGGGTTCGACCTGGTCGTACGTCAGGGCGACTTCGATCGGACCGTTGGCGTAGCGCAGACCCGAGGTGATGGCACGGTTGTTGGTGCCGGCGACCGGGGTTTCGCTGGTCGAACGGTTGAAGCTGTAGCCGATCGCGCCTTGGAAGCCGGCCCAGGTCGGCGTGAAGTACATCACGCTGTTGCTGTTGCGGACTTGGTTGGCGGCGATGAAGGTCGAGCCCATGCCGGCTTGACGGAAGGTCGTGCCGAACGGATCGATGTTGGTGAAGAACTGCGAGCCGAGGATGAACTGGCGGCCGAAGCGGATTTCACCCAGCGTGTTGGACGACAGGCCCACCCACGATTGGCGGTTGAACAGGCCCGACTGGGTGGTGGTGCCGTCGTCGGCGTTGATGCCGGCTTCCAGCAGGAAGTTGGCCTTCAGGCCGTTGCCCAGGTCTTCCGAGCCGCGCAGGCCGAAGCGGGAGTCGCTTTGCAGGCCGCTGTCGAGAGCGTTGCGGGCCTTCAGGCCTTCAGTCTTGGTATACAGGTAGCCCATATCCATGACGCCGTACAGGGTGACCGAGCTCTGCGCGTGCGCGGCACCAGCCATGCCAGCCATGACGGCGGCAGCGATCAACGTTTTTTTCATTGAAACATCTCCATGATTGACCTGGTATCCGCAGAAAGCGGCGGGGTGCGAAGGGGGCGGATGGAGTGCGCGGATCCATCGTCGGGTGCCCGCCCGCTGCGGGAAAACCAGTGCTTCCCGATGGGAAGTTGGTCATATTGCAGCAAAGAATCCGGGTTAACACCAAGCCAGAGGGCAAAGAATGGCCGGGTTTTTACTTATTCTTACCCGTGTTGTTGCTTTTATGCCAAAGATCACGGAAAAAGCCCGCCTGCGGGCGGACCGGAGGCGGGAAACACTCACTGCTGAAGTAACCGCTCCACCCCGGCGTAAGACCCCGCCGGGGTGGAGAGAGAGCTTTAGAACTTGTGCTGCAGGCCGATGGCGATTTCGCGCTTGTCGCCGGGCTGCTTGTTGTCGGTGCGGGCAATCACGTCGGTGTACTGGTTGAACAGGGCGTACACCATGGTGCGCTTGGACAGCGTGTAGTTGTAGCCGATGGCGTAGCCGTTGATGGCCTTGTCCTGGCGGCCGGCGTTGATGTTGGCGTTGTCGTTGCGCTGGTAGGTGGCGAACACGGAATGGGCGCCGAACGGCACGGTCACGCCGATCAGGTACGAGTTTTCCTTCTCGGCGCTGGAGCGGTAGCCCGAGTTCTGCAGGCGGCCGTAGCCGGCGTGCAGCTTGGCCATGCCGAAGTCATAGGTGGCGCCGAGCTGGATGTTCTTCAGGTCGGATCCGCCCACGCCGGCACCGGGGGCCTGGTCGGCGGCGTTCTTCTGTTCATAGGTCAGCACGGCCAGCAGGGGGCCGGTCTGGTAGCGCAGGCCCAGCGAGTAGACCGAGTTGTCGCCATCGTTGCCGGTGGTCTCGGAGCCCGAGGCGTTGAAGCTGTAGCCGGCGCCGAACTGGAAGCCGCTGAACTTGGGCGACAGGTAGAAGGCGCTGTTGCTGACGCGATCGTCGATGCCGTTGACGTTGAAGATCGTCTTGCTCTGGGCTTGCGAGTAGGCGTTGCCGAAGGGGTTGATCGCGCCGCGGAACCAGTTGAAGCCCAGCGTATCCTGGCGGCCCAGGCGGACTTCACCGAAGCTGCCCGACAGGCCCACCCAGGCGGCGCGGTCGAACAGCTGGCCGCTGGCGCTCTGGATGCCGGTGTCGGCCTTGAAGCCGCTTTCCAGTTGGAAGTTGGCCTTCAGGCCGTTGCCCAGGTCTTCCACGCCGCGCAGGCCGAAGCGCGAGCTGCCGGCGATGCCGCTTTCCAGGCCGTTGGTGGCCGACTGGCCGTCCTGCTTGCTGTTCATGAAGCCCATGTCGACGATACCGTACAGCGTTACGCTCTGGGCTTGCGCGGCGCCGGCGAAACCAGCCAGCAGCGCGGCGGCGAGGAGGGTCTTTTTCAATTGAGTACTCCAAATGGATTTGTGACGTGGCACGCAAAACGTTCTTCGGTGCTCGGACGAGAGGATGACGGCCCAACATGAGGCGAAAATGACAGCTGGCTTGCACCGCCGGGAACGTTGTGCGAGAACAACGAGGTAGGGGATTGCCTATACTGGGCATATGTTCGTGTCGCAGTCCGGCTGCCGCCGGATCGGAGGTCGTATGTCGGAAACCATGTCCTTTCGTCGCGCTTCTTTGCTGGATCGGGTGCTATCCGAGGCCGATCGCGCCGTGCGGGTCCTGACCGGCTCGGTCTCCGCGCGGCGTCCCAATCCGGCCGGCAGGGCGCCGGTGGCTGGGGAAAACGCCGAGGCGCCGGAGTTGTCCCCGGCCGAACGCCGCCATGCCGCGGGCCTGATGCGGGTCAACCATGTAGGGGAGATCTGCGCCCAGGCGTTGTACCGGGGGCAGGCGCTGGTTTGCGACCGGCCCGCCACCCGTCAGCTGTTTCTCGATGCGGCGGCCGAGGAAACCGATCACCTGGCCTGGCTGGACGACCGCCTGCGGGAATTGCGCTCGCGGCCCAGTTTCTTGAACCCCTTCTGGTATGCGGGAGCGTTCGGCCTGGGCGTCCTGGCGGGCAGGGCGGGGGATGCCTGGAATCTAGGCTTCATGGCCGAGACCGAACGACAGGTGGAGCGCCACCTGGATGGGCACCTGGGCGCCTTGCCGGCCAACGACGCGCGTTCGCGCGCCATCGTCGAACAGATGTCGGCCGACGAACGCCAGCACCGGGTCACGGCGGAACAGTATGGGGGAGTCTCGCTGCCCGCACCGGTGCGGGCAGCCATGCGGTGCGGGTCCAAGGTCATGACCTCCACCGCCTACTACGTCTGAGCGTCTTCAGTCCGCTTCGGCGATCTCGACCGACCAGGTCAGTTCCGCCGTCTTCTCGAGCATGGCGGAGGCGGAACAATACTTCTCGTGGGAGAGTTGCACCGCACGTTCCACGGCGGCCGGAGGCAGGTTCTTGCCGGTGACGGTGAAAGCGAAATGGATCTTGGTGAAGACCTTGGGATCGGTTTCGGCGCGCTCCGCCTTGAGAGTCACGGTGCAGCCACGCACGGCGTGCCGGCCGCGCTTGAGGATCAGGACGACGTCGTAGGCGGTGCAGCCGCCGGTACCCGCGAGCACCAATTCCATCGGCCGCGGAGCCAGGTTATTGCCGCCGCCGTCGGGCGCGCCATCCATGACGGCAACATGTCCGCTGCCCGTCTGGGCCGTGAACAGCATGCCCTGGGGCCCGCCCCAGCTTACTGTGCATTCCATGATAGTCCTCGTGCTGCAAAAGAGTGGGATTCCGCGATCATAGCGGGAAGGGCCCTGGGTTTCGCATGCATGAGGCGCCTTCGCATGTTGCCCCGCAGCATAAAGCGGCGAAATCGTCCTCGCGCTCGAAGGGGATTGCAAAGTGTTGCTATTTTTCGCTCGCAATGTTGCGGGCAGGTCTGTAGCATACGAGGTAGGTCATTGATTTTTATGAAGATTTTTTGATCTGCTGCGCTCGGTTTTTGTACGTAAGCAACAACCCTTAGGGTTCTTGCGGTGCACAAAAAAAGCTTGCTATAATTCGATCAACGGATGACGCTTTGTATGTCGACACGGCCTCGGGCCCCTCGGCATCGTCGGATTGCCCCGCAAAGCCCATCTACCGGTGTCTCCTCCACCCTCCTCCTTTGGTGGATTAGCCCGAAGCCTTACGGCTTCGGGCTTTTTTTTGCCTCGAGCCGGACGGCCGGCGGACGAGAGGTCCCTCGCTTCCATACCTTGACGGCCCGGGACCAGTCCCGCCGCCAGCTTCCGTGTCGCCTTGTTCCGGAAAACGCGTTCAGAGGGGACGGGGCCCCCGAAATGCGTCATGCCTGACCCGGCGGTTCGCGCCCTGAATTGCTGCTTTGCATCAAATGGACCGGATGGGTTCGCAAGAAATAATGCCGGCACCCGGCGGATGGAGGGGCAGGGCGCGTTGAAAAGCTCGTGGCGGAGCAAAAAATAAAAGTTAACTTATTGATCAGTAAGGAATTTTGTGTATTGAAACGGCCAACCACATTGTGGTTTGATGTCTTAAAAAAGTTCTTGCAACGCACAAAACGTAGGCCTATAATTCGATCAACGGATGACGCTTTGTATGTCGACACGGCCCAGGGCCCCTCGGCATCGTCGGATAGCCCCGCAAAGCTCATCTACCGGTGTCTCCTCCACCCTCCTCCTTTGGTGGATTAGCCCGAAGCCTTACGGCTTCGGGCTTTTTTTTGCCATGGGATCGGGTGGGGCGATACCCACCCTTGCGAGCATCGGGGCGGCTCCGCCCCGGCGGCCGTGGCTAGCGCATCATCGTGCCGCCACCCGTGGATCCGCCACCCATGGAGCCTCCGCCCATGGATCCGCCACCCATCGAGCCCGAACCCGAACCCATCGATCCGGAGCCGGAGCCTCGCATCAGTTCCCCGTAGCGCTGCATGAGGGCGGGGTCCTGCTGGACGGCGGCGTTGATGGCGTTGAATTCCTGGACGGTCAGCCCTTCGCTCCATACCGCCTGGGCCTTGCGCCCGTTGACCTCGTCAAAAGTGGCGTTGGTGGCCTGTCCGGTCGAGGTGGTGGTGGCGCCGGTGGTCTCCGCTCCCGTGCCCGGCGAAATCGCATTCACCTTCCTGGCGGCGTTGGCGAAGCGCTGGAGCTGGTCGGTGGATACCGACTGCGGGGAGACGGCCGCCTGCCGGGCGGGCATGTCGCGTTGCGGGGAAGCGCAGGCGGCGAGGCCTGCGGCCACGGCGGTGGCGGTCAGAATGGTCTTGATCGTGTTCATCGACGGTCTCCATAGGGGCCATGAATCCGTAAGTGTCCCCTCAAGCCCGCCCAGCGGATTTTTTCTTATGTGTTCATGTTTATCAAAGCATGAAGCGTGGTCCAGGCATCACAAGGCCGTCTGGCGGGTGTCCTGTATTCTGGTTACAGCTGCCGGGCGCTTTCGTGCCATCCATGCGGATGAATGCCGGCGCGCCGGCGCCGCTGTGGCGGTGGGCGGGCATTGCAAAGCCTTTGACTTCGCGGCTCATTCCACGCTAACATAGCCGGCTGACCCTTTTCACACTTGCAATTTACAATGCTTAGGTGGCAAGGGTAGAACGCTGCCAGGGAATCCTGCGTGCCTACGACCCGATGCGCATGGCTCTTTCCCGGCATTTGAAATCCAGCGCCGTTATTTTTTCGCGGCGCGCCCGTCACAGAGATTCCTCATGAAAACCTTCGTTGCGAAACCGCAAGAAGTGACGCGTGACTGGTACGTGATTGACGCCAAGGGCAAAGTCCTAGGTCGTGTGGCCAGCGAAGTCGCACGCCGTTTGCGCGGTAAGCACAAGCCTGAATTCACGCCTCACGTTGATACCGGCGACTACATCGTCATCATCAACGCCGCCGACATCGTCGTTACCGGCAACAAGGCGCAGGACAAGCGCTACTACCGCCACTCGGGCTATCCCGGCGGTATCACCGAAACCACGTTCCTGAAGATGCAGCAGCGTTTTCCTGGTCGTGCGATCCAGAAGGCTGTCAAGGGCATGCTGCCCAAGGGGCCGCTGGGCTACGCCATGATCAAGAAGCTGAAGGTGTACGCGGGATCCGAACATCCCCACACCGCCCAGCAGCCCAAGCTGCTGGAAATCTGAGGAGCCGCGCATGATCGGTAACTGGAATTACGGAACCGGCCGCCGCAAGACTTCGGTGGCTCGTGTGTTCCTGAAGAAAGGCTCGGGCAAGATTACCGTCAACGGCAAGCCCGTGGACGAGTACTTCGCCCGCGAAACGGGCCGCATGATCGTCCGCCAGCCGCTCGAACTGACCGGCCACCTGGAATCGTTCGATTTCCACATCAACGTCCACGGCGGTGGCGTGAACGGGCAGGCCGGTGCCGTGCGCCATGGCATCACCCGCGCGCTGATCGATTACGACGCGACGCTCAAGTCCGCGCTGTCGCAAGCCGGCTTCGTTACCCGCGATGCCCGCGAGGTCGAGCGCAAGAAGGTCGGTCTGCACAAGGCGCGACGTCGCAAGCAGTTCAGCAAGCGCTGATCGGCTTCGATCTCACTCGTTCCCGCCGGCCCAGGCCGGTGGACGAGCAAAAAAGGCCGCAGCGATGCGGCCTTTTTTCTTTCTTCCTGTTTCTGCTGCATGGATCCGGCTCCTCGGCTTCTCCAGCAGCGGTAACATCAACGGGTTATATTTTCGAACAGTCAACTTACCCCTGAACCGAGGGCGCCGCCTGTCATGCGTCGCCCGGCGCCGTGCCTGACCGGCACGCCACGCGCAGGGGAGGAGATCCTGATGAGCAAGACAGAGGCGGGCTCCGCCAAGATCAAGGTAGGTATCGTCGGCGGCACGGGCTATACGGGCGTGGAATTGCTGCGCCTCCTGTCGCAGCACCCGAACGCGGAACTGGTTGCCATCACGTCCCGCAAGGAAGACGGCATGCCGGTGGCCGACATGTTCTCCAACCTGCGCGGCAAGGTGGACCTGGCGTTTTCCTCGCCGGACAAGGCGCCCCTGACCGAATGCGACGTGGTGTTCTTCGCCACCCCGCATGGCGTAGCCATGGCGCAGGCTCAGGAGCTGCTGGCCGCGGGCGTCAGGATCATCGATCTGGCCGCCGATTTCCGGCTGCAGGACACGGCTTCGTTCGAGAAGTGGTACAAGATGCCGCACGCCTGCCCTGACGTGCTTCGGGAATCGGTCTACGGCCTCGTGGAGCTCAATCGCGAGAAGATCCGCGGCGCGCGGGTAGTCGGCAATCCCGGCTGCTATCCGACCACGGTGCTGCTCGGCCTCGCGCCGCTGCTCGAAGGCCGGGCCGGTTCGTCCTCGCCGCTGGTCGATGCCGGGACGCTCATCGCCGACTGCAAGTCCGGCGTGACGGGCGCCGGCCGCAAGGCGGAACTGCACATCCTGTTCTCGGAGGCCAGCGACAACTTCAAGGCCTATGGCGTGTCGGGGCACAGGCATCATCCCGAGATCGTCGAGCACCTGCAGACGCTGCATGGCGGACCGGTGGGGCTGACCTTCGTGCCGCATCTGACGCCCATGGTGCGGGGCATGCACTCGACCATTTACGCCCGCATCGATCCGAAGGCGCGCGAGGTCGACTTCCAGAAGCTGTTCGAGCAGCGCTACGCCAACGAGCCTTTCGTCGACGTCATGCCCGCGGGCAGCACGCCGGAAACCCGCTCGGTAAGGGCGTCCAACATGATCCGCATCGCCGTTCACCGGCCCGGCAACGGCGACCAGCTCGTCGTCCTGGTGGTGCAGGACAACCTGGTGAAGGGAGCCTCGGGGCAGGCAGTGCAGAACATGAACCTCATGTTCGGACTGCCTGAAGACGCCGGCCTCGGCCAGGTGGCGGTGCTGCCCTGATGAAGCGGCGGCCGCTGTTTCCGGCGCTCGTGCCACGCCGGTTGCGGCGGGGCGCGGCGCTGGGTGCGCCGCCCGAGGTCGCCGGGCTGTCTACCGGTTCGCCGGGACGCGTGGTCGTATTGCTGGTGCTGCTGGCGCTCGGTGCGGCGCTGGGCACCGGTCTCTACGAGTCTGCGCGCCGGCTGGTCGGCGTCGCTCCGCAGATATCCGCTTCGGAGCTGGCTCAGCTGCGCGCCGAGAACCAGCGCCTGATTGCCGACAACGAACGCCTGCAGGGCAGCCTGGCCGCCTCGGAAAGCCGCCTGGCGATAGAGCGGGCGGCCAAGGACCAGCTGGCGGCCGATTTGCGCGCCGCGCAGAAGGAGATGGGCGACATGCGCAACGATCTGGCGTTTTTCGACCAGCTCATTCCCATGGATCCCCGCCAGGCGCAGGTCAGCATCCGTTCGGCCGAGCTCGAGCGCCAGGGTGCCTTGCTGCGCTACCGGGTCCTGCTGATGCGGGGCGGTCGACCGTCCGGCGAGTTCACGGGACGGCTGCAGTTCTCCGCGTCCGGCACCCGCGCGGGCACCGCGGCGACCATAGACCTGCATCCGTTCCTGGTGTCGGCCGAGGCGGGCGAGGCCGAGAGCGCTTCCGCGCCGGCCGCCGCTCCGTCCCTGGCCGATCCGTTGGCGTTGCGCTTCCGGCAATACCAGCGCGCGGAAGGGACGCTGGAGGTGCCGGCCGGATTCGTGGTCCGCAGCGTCACGGTGCGGGTGGTGGAGGGCGGCGTGGTACGCTCGCAGAGTACGGTCAACCTGCCGGCCTGAACCGCGGCCGGCCGCGCGGCGCCTTGAACCTGTGCCGGCCGCCACCATCTAAAAAGAAAGCCGTCCCGGATGTGCCGCCCGCCGCAGTGCCCCTGCCGGCGCCGGGGTTGAAATCAAGCGCCAATAGCGGTTGAATTATCTATTAACCTACGATTTACACCGATACAGCGCATGCGCGGTGCCCAGGCCGCCAGCCGGCGCGTATGCAAGGAGCAGTCATGAACGCAGCAGTTGAACAAGCCAACCTCGAAGCCCCTCCCATCGGGCTCGTCTTTACCGACGCCGCGGCCGCCAAGGTCAAGGAATTGATCGACGAGGAAGGCAATCCCTCGCTCAAGCTGCGCGTCTTCGTGCAAGGCGGCGGCTGTTCCGGCTTCCAGTACGGCTTCACTTTCGATGAAGACGTCAACGAGGACGATACCCAGCTGGACAAGAACGGCGTGCAATTGCTGATCGACTCCATGAGCTTCCAATATCTGGTCGGCGCCGAGATCGACTACAAGGAAGGCCTGGAGGGCGCGCAGTTCGTCATCAAGAACCCGAACGCCACCTCCACCTGCGGCTGCGGGTCGTCGTTCTCGGTCTAAGCTCGCCGGCTGCCGTTTTTTCAATCGGAGCGCCCTCGCGCAAGCCTGGGCGCTTTTCGTTTTTCTCCGGCCCGCGGGCCGGTGTGGCGTTTCATGGCTCTCATCGCACTGACCGACATCGAACTGGCCTATGGCCACGTCCCTCTCTTGCACCAAGCCAGCTTTTCAGTCGAGACCGGGGAGCGGGTCGGGCTGATCGGCCGGAACGGCACGGGCAAGTCTTCCCTGCTCAAGCTGCTGGACGGCAGGATCCTGCCCGACGATGGACTGATCTCGCGCCAGGATGGCCTGAAGGTCGCCACGGTGGAACAGGAGCCGGTATTCGACGAGTCGGGAACGGTGTTCGACGCCGTCAGCGAAGGGCTGGCCAAGGGGCGCGACCTGCTGCGCGCCTACCAGCGCCTGGCCCACGACCTGGCCGAGGCGTCCGGGGGGGCCGAGCACGATGCGCTGCTTGCCCGCCTGCAGGGCCTCCAGGCGGAACTGGAGGCGCACGATGGATGGACGGTACAGGCGCGGGTGACGTCGACGCTCGCCAGGTTGAACCTGCCCGCCGATGCGCCGGTGGACGGCCTGTCGGGCGGCACGCGCAAGCGGGTGGCGCTGGCGCGGGCGCTGCTGGGCGATCCCGACCTGCTGCTGCTGGACGAGCCGACCAACCACCTGGACTTCCAGGCCATCGCCTGGCTCGAGGAATTGTTGAAGGCCTTTGCCGGCAGCGTCGTGTTCATTACCCACGATCGCCGCTTCCTCGACGCCGTCGCCACCCGCATCGTGGAGCTCGATCGCGGCGCGCTGGCGAGCTTTCCCGGCTCCTTCGCCGCCTACCAGGCGCGCAAGGCCGAGATGCTGGAGGCCGAAAGGCTGGAGCAGGCCCGTTTCGACAAACTCCTTGCCCAGGAGGAAGTGTGGATACGCAAGGGCGTGGAGGCTCGCCGCACGCGCAGCGTCGGCCGGGTGAAGCGGCTGGAGCAACTGCGCGTGCAGCGTGCCGAGCGACGCGAGCGCATGGGGAAAATCTCGATCGACGTGGCCGAAGGGCAGCGCTCGGGCAAGCTGGTGGCCGAGCTCGTGGACGTCTCGAAGTCGTTCGGCGACAAGCCGGTGATCCGGTCGTTCTCGACCACCGTGCTGCGCGGCGACCGCATCGGCATCATCGGACCCAACGGCGCGGGCAAGACCACCTTGCTCAAGCTCATCCTGGGCGAGCTGGCGCCGGACTCGGGGACGGTGCGCCAGGGTACCAATCTGTCGGTGGCCTATTTCGACCAGATGCGTGCCCAGCTGGACGACGACATGGCGCTGGCCGACGTCATCAGTCCCGGCAGCGAGTGGATAGAGATCAACGGCCAGCGCAAGCATGTGATGAGCTACCTGGGCGATTTCCTGTTTCCGCCGGAGCGGGCGCGCTCGCCGGTCAAGAGCCTGTCGGGCGGCGAGCGGGCGCGGCTGCTGCTCGCCCGGCTGTTCGCCCGGCCGGCCAACGTGCTCGTGCTCGACGAGCCGACCAACGATCTGGACATCGAGACGCTGGAGCTGCTCGAGGAGCTGCTCCAGGATTATCCCGGCACGGTGTTCCTCGTTAGCCACGACCGCACGTTTCTCGACAACGTCGTGACCCAGACCATTGCCTATGAAGGCGATGGACATTGGCGCGACTATGTGGGCGGCTATGAGGACTGGGCGGCCCAGAGTGCGCGGGCTGCGCAGGCCGCGGGTGCCGGGCGTCCCGCGGCGGGCAAGCGCGATGGCGACAAGGGGCCGAGGGACGGCGCGGCCAGGGAAACAACGAGCGCGGCCGCTGCCGCCGGAGCGGCTTCCGGTTCGCCGGCACCCGCCCGGCCCGCGGGGCGCTCGCGGCTGAGTTCCTGGGAAGCAAAAGAGCTCGATGGCCTGCCCGATGCCATCGCCGCGCTGGAAGCCGAGCAGCAGTCCCTGACCGAACGCCTCGCCGATGGGCTGATCTATCGCGACAACCCCGCCGAGGCGGCCGCCATCCAGCAACGCATGGCCGCGATCGAAGAAGAGCTGATGGCCAAGCTCGAACGCTGGGAGCTCCTCGAAAGCAAGCGCAGCTAGCTTTTACCGCCGATCACCCCACCCAGGGCACCGCGGATCCGGCTCCGCCGGTCCGTAAGTAGAGCCCCCTGGGGGCGCGTGTCAGCGCGTAGGGGGGGCGATCTCAAGCGGGATAGTAGGCCCCGAGTATCCGCGGCCCCGCCGCGCCCGTCACGGCCGGCAGGTTGCCGGCCAGGCCTTCCATGTGCCGGTGGGCCAGCCAGGCGAAGGCCAGGGCTTCCATCTGCTGGGCCGGCACATTCGCATTGTCGGTCGGGGCGACCGGGCAAGACAGCGCCGCCGCCAGGGCCCGCATCAGGCCGCCGTTGCGCGCGCCGCCGCCGCACACCCATACCTGTTCGCAGGCGGGCTGCTGGCGCCGGATTTCGCGCGCCGCCGTTTCGACCGTCAGGGCCTGGAGGGTGGCCTGGACGTCCGCCGGATGCAGCGGGCCGTGGGCCGCCTGCCATGCCTGGAGGCGCCGATCCAGCCAGGTCTCGTTGAAGAGATCCCGTCCGGTTGACTTGGGCGGCGGTGCGGCCAGCCAGGGTTCGGAGGCGATGAGCTCGGCGAGCAACGCCGGCTGGAGCGTGCCCGAGGCGGCGTAGCGGCCGTCGCGGTCGTAGGGCTGGCCGGTGTGGCGCGCGCACCAGGCATCCAAGAGCAGGTTGGCGGGGCCGGTGTCGTAGCCCACGACGCCCTTGGGCGACAGCAGGGTGACGTTGGCGATGCCTCCCAGGTTGAGGACCGCCTGTGGCCGCGCGGTGCCGAACACTGCGGCGTGGAAGGCCGGCGCGAGCGGCGCGCCGTGGCCGCCGGCGGCGACGTCGCGGCTGCGCAAATCGGCGACCACCGCGATGCCGGTCAGCTCGGCCAGGCGGGCCGGCGCGTTCAACTGCACCGTGTAGCCGGCGTCGGGGCGGTGGCGCACGGTCTGCCCATGCGCGCCGATCGCACGTATGCGGTCCGGCGCCAGGCCGGTTTGCGCCAGCAGCTTGGCCACCACTTCGGCATAGAGTTCGGCTAGCGCGAGCGCCGCGCGCGACATGCCGTGGATTTCGTCGAAGCCGGGCTGGTTGAGGGCCAGCAGCGAGGCCCTCAACTCCGCCGGCATGGCGGCGTCCGCGTGTCCCAGGATGCGGGGCGCGGGGCCGGAGAAATCGGCCGCCACGCCATCCACGCCGTCCAGGCTGGTGCCCGACATCAGGCCGATGTAGGGGCCCGTCCCGGACATGCCGTTACTGGCTCGCCAGCGACGTGTCGCCCGCCGGCATGCTGTAGTCCTTCAGCTGGGCCAGGAGCGCCATCTGGTGCCGCAGGGGATCGGTCTGCTTCTTGAACAGCGCGAGACCGCGGGCATTGAGCTCGGGCGCCTGCGGCAGGGCGACCGTGAGCGGGTCGACCGGCTTGCCGGCGATGCGGAATTCGTAGTGCAGGTGGGGGCCGGTGGCCCAGCCGGTCGAACCCACGCGGCCGATGAACTGGCCCTGCGAAACCCGCGAACCCTTGGAGAGGCCGGGTGCGAAGGCGCTCATGTGGGCGTAGAGCGTGGAATATTGGCCGTGGTGACGGACGATCACGACGTTGCCGTAGCCGTTCTGCCTGCCGATGAAGTCGATGGTGCCGTCCGCCGTGCTGCGGATGGGGGTGCCCTTCGGTGCGCCGTAGTCCACGCCCTTGTGCTCGCGCCAGGTCTTGAGGATGGGGTGGAAGCGCCGCGAAAAGCCGGACGTGACGCGGGTGAACTCCATGGGCGAGCGCAGGAAGGCCTTGCGCAGGCTCTTGCCGTCGAAGGTGTAGTAGCCGCCGGTGACGCCGGGCTGCTGATCGAACCACACCGCCTGGTAAGGCGTCCCCTTGTTGACGAACTCGAGCGCGATCACCTTGCCGGCCCGCACGTAGTTGCCCTGGTGCGTGTAGGTTTCGTAGACCACGTTGAAGTGGTCGCCGCGGCGCAGGTCGCGGTGGAAGTCGATGTCGCCGGAGAGGATTTCCGCGATCTGGGTGGCAATGCTGTCGGGGATGTCGGCGGCGTCGGTGGCGCCGAACAGCGAGCTGTGGATTTCGCCATGGGCGATGCGCGTCTCGCGTTCGGTATCCAGCTGCACTTCCTTGGCCGAAAGGCCTTGCGCGGTGCGCTCGATCTGCAGCATGCGCGAGACGACCTTGCCGTTGGTCTCGGTGCCGGGGGTATGGATGTAGCGCAGCCAGCGGACTTCGCCCAGTGCGTCGGTCGATGCCTGGACCACGCGGCCGGGGTAGAGCTGGTACAGGCTGCGGGTGTCCGCCGAGCTGCGCACGAAGCGTTCGAGCTCGGGATCGTCCACGCCCAGCCGGTTCAGCAGCGTGGCGACGGAATCGCCGCGCTGGACGCGCTCCTCGCGGATGAAGTCGGGGGCGTTGGCCTCCTGCTGCGCGACCTGCTCGGCGAGGTCGGGCAGGTCCAGGGACTGGACGATCCGGGTGGTGGGCAGCATGGCCGCGTCGGGCGCCAGCGGGGCGACGCCGATCGCGGCAGCGGTGACGAACAGCCCTGCCGCGCCGGCGCCGACGACGATGCGGCGTTTCAGCGGAGACGAGGTGATGGTAAGGGTGGCGGGATGGGAGGTGATGCGGGAGAAGACTTGCTGCACCGCTTCGGCGATGCGTTTGAGCACCGCGCCGGCGATGCCGGAAAACTTACGATTCATGCGTCCTGGCCCCTGGGGTCGGTTGGGCTAGAATTGCTTCGGAGTGCGGGTCCGAAGCGCGGCGTGTTCCGCGCCTCGCGCCGTTGTGGCACTGCAACGTTGCTGCGCAGCACAAAAGGAGTCGCAAGGCTCGAGGGTGATCGAACCGCGCCTCTCATTTGTAACAACGGGATGTAGCCGGAACTGGCCGAGTATATAGAAAGACTCGATGCCCTGCCAATACGATTAATTACAATTTACACATTTTCCAGAGCAGTTCACGCCATGATCGAAACGAAATCGACCGACCCGTCCGCACCTCTCTCCGGCGCACCGGAGGCGAAGGAGACATATCCGGTTACACCGGAGGTCGAGCGCGATCTGGCGATCGTGCGCCGGGGCTGCGACGAGCTGCTGGTGGAAGCCGAATTCGGCCGCAAGCTGGCGCGCAGCCGGACGACCGGGACGCCCTTGCGCATCAAGCTGGGCCTGGACCCCACCGCGCCCGACATCCACCTCGGACACACGGTGGTGCTGAACAAGATGCGCCAACTTCAGGAACTCGGCCACACGGTCATTTTCCTGATCGGCGACTTCACCTCCATGATCGGCGACCCCAGCGGCCGCAACGCCACCCGCCCGCCGCTCACCCGGGAACAGATCGAGGCCAACGCACAGACCTACTACGCCCAGGCCAGCCTGGTGCTGGACCCGGCCCGCACCGAAGTCCGCTACAACTCCGAATGGTGCGATCCGCTCGGCGCACGCGGCATGATCCAGCTCGCCTCCCGCTACACCGTCGCCCGCATGCTCGAGCGCGAGGACTTTACCAAGCGCTTCAAGAACGGCGTGCCGATCTCGGTGCACGAATTCCTCTATCCGCTGATGCAAGGCTACGATTCGGTGGCGCTGAAGGCCGACCTGGAGCTGGGCGGCACCGACCAGAAGTTCAACCTGCTGGTGGGGCGCGAGCTGCAGAAGGAATACGGCCAGGAGCCCCAGTGCATCCTGACCATGCCGCTGCTCGAAGGCACGGACGGCGTCGAGAAGATGTCCAAGTCCAAGAACAACTACATCGGCATTTCCGAGTCGCCCGAGTCGATGTTCGGCAAACTGATGTCGATTTCCGACACCTTGATGTGGCGCTACTACGAACTGCTGTCGTTCAAGTCGCTCGACGAGATCGCCAGCTTGAAGCGCGACGCCGAGGGCGGCCGCAATCCGCGCGACATCAAGGTCCTGCTGGCGCAGGAAATCGTTACACGTTTTCACTCGGCCGCTGCCGCCGACCAGGCCCTGGCCGACTTCGAGGCCCGTTTCAAGCAGAAGGCCATCCCGGACCAGATGCCGGAAGTCTCGCTTGCCGGGGCGCCGCTGGGGATCTTGCACGTGCTGCGCGAGGCCGGGCTGTGCGCCTCGGCTTCCGAAGCGCAGCGCAACATCGAGCAGGGAGGCGTGCGCATCGATTCGGCCAAGATCGAGGACAAGGGCCTGAAGCTGGAGGCCGGCACCTACGTCGTACAAGTTGGTAAACGAAAGTTCGCCCGCGTCACGGTACGATGAAGGGCCGGAGTCGCTTTCCGGGCCGCCCCCGGGCGCACCACGCCGCGCACGGCGGTTAGAACCCAGGCACATCATGCCGTGGTAAACGATTCTTAGTTCTTAGGAGTATCGCGATGAAGCTCTGGAGCAATTCCTTCATGGATGGCGAACCCATCCCGGCGCGCTATGCCTTCGGCAAGATCGATCCCAAGACGCAGGTGACGCTGTCGGACAACGTCAATCCCCATCTCGCCTGGGACGACGTGCCGGCGGGCACGAAATCTTTCGCGATCATCTGCCACGACTACGACGTGCCCAGCAAGGGCGACGACGTCAACCAGGCCGGCCGGCAGGTGCCCGCCGACTTGCCGCGCGTGGATTTCTTCCACTGGGTGCTGGTGGACCTGCCGGCATCCAGGACCGAGATCGAGGAAGGCGAGTTCAGCAACGGCGTGACGCCGCGCGGCAAGGCCGGCCCCCATGCGCCCGGCGATACCCGCCAGGGCGTCAACGACTACACCGGATGGTTCGCCGCCGACCACGACATGAGCGGCGACTACTACGGCTATGACGGCCCGTGCCCGCCGTGGAACGATTCCATCGTGCACCACTACGTCTTCACGGTGTATGCGCTGGACGTGCCCAAGGTGGCCGTGGAAGGCAAGTTCACCGGGGGCGACGTGCGCCGCGCGATAGAAAAGCACGTGCTGGGGCAGGCGGCGCTCATGGGCACCTACACCTTGAACCCCGCGCTGGCGCCCAGGCAGATCGCTTCCAATGACTGAGCTCTGGCTGGTCCGGCACGGCGAAACCGAATGGAACCGGTTGCGCCGCGTGCAGGGAACGCTCGATATCGGCCTGAACGCGCTGGGGCGCGCACAGGCCGAGCAGGTTGCGGCTCGTTTTCACCCGGGGCGCGACCGCGTGCACGCTATCTACAGCAGCGACCTCGGGCGGGCGCATGACACGGCGCGGCCGACCGCCGCGCGGCTGGGCCTGGAGGTCCGGCTCGACCCGGGACTGCGCGAGCGCAAATACGGCATCTTCGAGGGGCTCAGCTTCGACGAATTGGCCGAGCGCCATCCCGAGGCTGCCGTCGCCGTCCGCGAGCGGCATCCGGACTACGAGCTGGACGGGGGCGAGTCGCTGCGCCAGTTCCATCAGCGCGTGGTGGCGACGCTGGATCGCATTGCCGCCGCCCATCCCGGCGAGCGGGTGCTGGTGTTCACCCACAGCGGCGTGCTGGACACCGCCTACCGCCACGCCCAGGGGCTGTCGCTGCGGGCCGAGCGCCGCCATACGCTGCACAACGTCAGCATCAACCGTCTCGTGGTCGAGGACGGCGCGTGGCGCGTGGACGGCTGGGGCGACGTCGCCCACCTCGACGGCGGGCTGCAGGACGCGTGGGAAGAGCCGGCCGACGCCGCCTAGGGCGCCTCGCGGGGCCGAGCTGCGGGCTGGCCGCGTGCCGCCGGGGCGCCTCGTTCCATGTCGCTCCGGCGCAGCCATCGTGGACCTGAAGCAACTCGAATATTTCGTGCGCGTGGCCGAACTGGGCGGCTTCACGCGCGCTTCCATCGCGCTGAACATCGCGCAGCCGGCGCTGAGCCGCCAGGTACGCCAGCTCGAGATGGAGCTGGGGCAAAGCCTGCTGACGCGCAACGGGCGGGGCGTCGTTCCCACGGAAGCGGGCAAGGTCTTGCTCGAACACGGGCGAGGCATCCTGCACCAGGTCTCGCGCACGCGCGAAGAACTGGGCCGCGTGCGCGGCGCGCTCGCCGGCCGGGTTGCGATCGGGCTGCCGCCGCGCTTTGCCAAGATGCTGACCGTGCCGCTGACCCGGGTCGTCAGGCAGCGCCTGCCGGAGGCCGCGCTATCCATTTCCGAGAATCTGTCGACCAGCCTGCAGGAGTCGCTGATCAGCGGGCGGCTGGATATCGCGCTGCTGTACAACCCCGTGCCTTCCCCGGACGTCGATAGCGTGGTGCTGCTGGAAGAGGACTTCTACCTGGTCAGGCGGCGCGGCAGCGGTCCGGCGCGCAAGTCCATCGGCGTGCGCGAGCTCGCGGACGAGCCCCTGATCATCCCGACCCGGCCCAATACGATACGCATGCTGGTCGAGGCGGAGCTGGCGAACATCGGCAGGCATCCGAAAATAGCGATGGAGATCGACGGCGTCGCCGCGATGCTCGACCTGGTCGCCGAGGGAGTCGGGGCGGCGGTACTGTCGGTCAACGCGGTGCGAACTTCCGGCCGCGAGCGGGTGTTCCACGCCATTCCCATCGTCAAGCCGCGGCTGCGCAGCAAGCTTGCCCTCGCGGTCAGCGCGCAGCGGCCCGCCACGCGCACCCAGCAGGCCATGCAGGACATCATCCGCGAACTGGTGCTGGACCTGCGGATGTGAGGCCGTGCGCGCGGCGCAGCCAGTCCAGCCCGGCCGAAGTCCCGCCCGGTGCGCTTCCCCGCTCCGGGTGATACTCGCAGCCTATCCAGCCGTCGTAGCCCAGGGCATCGATCAATTCGAACAGGTAGGGGAAGTTCACCTCGCCGGTGTCGGGCTCGTGGCGGTCGGGCACGCCGGCGATCTGCATGTGCCCCACGCACCCGGTCGGCACGTAGCGGCGCAGCCGGGCCGCGAGGTCGCCTTCCACGATCTGGCAGTGATAGAGGTCCATCTGTACCTGGAGGTGGGGCGAGCCGACCTCGCGCACGATCGCGTGCGCCTCGTCCTGGCGCGTCAGGAAAAAACCGGGCGCATCGCGAGGGTTGATCGGTTCGATCAGCACACGGCGCCCGCTGCGCGCGGCCAGACCGGCGGCCCAGGCCAGGTTCTCCACATAGGTCGCGTGCAGCGCCCGCCGGTCGATGCCGGCCGGCACGAGCCCCGACATCACGTGCAGGCATTCGCATTCGAGCGCCGCGGCGTAGTCGAGCGCGCGCAGGAAACCGTCGCGGAACTCCCGTTCGCGGCCGGGCAGGCACGCGATGCCCCGTTCCGCCGGATCCTGCCTGGGCGTCGCATTGAAGAAAACCAGCCGCAGGCCATGGCCCTCGAGCCGCGCCGCCAGCTCGGCGGCGGGATAGGGATAGGGAAAGAAGAACTCGACGGCGGCGAAGCCGTCGCGTGCCGCGCAACCGAACCGGTCGAGGAACGGCCGGTCGGGATACAGCATGGTCAGGTTGGCGGCAAAGCGCGGCATGGCGGCGGGGCGGTCGTCAGACCGGCGTCAGTACCCGGCCTGTGCGGAAGTAGGCGTCGAGGTTGTCGCACACCAGCGCCTCCATGTCGGCCCGCGATTCGCGCGTGAAGCCCGCGATGTGCGACAGGGCGACGACGTTGTCCATGGCGAGCAGGGCTTCCGGCACATTGGGCTCGTTCTCGAACACGTCCAGGCCGGCGCCGCCCAGGCGGCCTTCCTGCAGCGCACGCACCAGCGCCGCTTCGTCCACCACGCTGCCGCGCGCGATGTTCACCAGGATGCCCCGGGGCCCGAGGGCGTCCAGGACCTCGGCATTGACCAGGTGCCGCGTCTGCGCGCCGCCGGGACAGGCCACCACGAGGAAGTCGGCCCACTTCGCCAGTTCGACCAGCGAGGCGACGTGCTGCCCGGCAAAGCCTTCCACCGGGCGGCGCGTGTTGTAGCGCACCGTCATGTCGAAACCGGCGGCGCGGCGGCCCACGGCCTGGCCGATTCCGCCGAAGCCGAGCAGCCCCATGTTCTTGCCGTGCACCCGCGTCATCAGCGGACGCTGGCCGGATTTCCAGCCGCCCGCCCGCACGAAGCGATCGGTCGTCGAAATGCCGCGGGCCACGTCGATTGCCAGTCCCATCGCGAGGTCCGCGACACAACCGTCCAGCACCTGCGGCGTATTACTGATCTGGATGCCCAGCCGCTTGGCCGTATCGACGTCGATCTTGTCGTATCCCACGCCGAAATTGGCGATGACCTTGGCGTTGGGCAAGGACTCGAGAATGGAGGCATCGCACGCGTCGCGAACGTGCACCACGATGCCTTCGAATTCCGCGCCGTGCTCGGCGAGGAACGCGGCCGGGTCGGGCTGCTTCCACAGCGGTGCGATGTCATAGTCGCGCGCCAGGCGGGCGTCGGCGGGCGGGGTGATGGGACCGATCTGCAGTACGCGGTGTTTCATTGTGGGTTCCTTCTTGTCGGGATGGGAATGGGCGCCGTCGTTCCGGCGCGCATCCTAATCACGATAGCTCATGTCGCGCCGGTCCAGCATCCGCAGCAGCGCGGGCCACTCGCGCTCGCCATGCGGCGGGTGGCTGCCGTCCGGATTGGGCGTGGGGGCGCGGCGCAACTGCTGGTAGGCGCGCTCCACCATGGCCGCCGCGGGCATGTGCAGCGGGCTGCCGGCCGACAGGGTCAAGAGCTGCGTCTGGCAGGCCCGCTCCAGCCGCTGCATGTTCACGAAGGCCTCGGCCACGTTGCTGCCCACTGCCAGCAGGCCGTGGTTGCGCAGGATCATGACGTCCTTGTCGCCCAGGTTGCTGGCGAGCCGTTGCCGTTCGTCCAGGTCCACGGCCACCCCTTCGAACTCGTGATATGCCACCGCCGAAGCGAACCGCATCGCGGTCTGGTTCAGTGGCAGCAATCCGCATTCGAGGGCAGACACCGCCATGCCGGCGGGCGTGTGGGTGTGCAGGACGCAGCCGACGTCGGGCCGCGCGCCATGGATGGCGCTGTGGATGACGTAGCCGGGCAGGTTGATGGTGTAGTCGGCGTTGGGATTGTGGATCACGTTGCCCGCGAGGTCGACCTTGATCAGGCACGAGGCCGTGATTTCCTCGTACATCATGCCGAAGGGGTTGATCAGGAAATGTTCCTCGGCGCCCGGCACGCGCGCCGAGATGTGATTCAGGATCATGTCGCTCATGCCGAACAGGTCGATCAGGCGATAGCAGGCGGCCAGGTCGACGCGGACTCGCCGTTCGGCGTCGGTGGCGCCGGGGTGAAAGGAAGTTTGCCGCGCGCGCGGCGCCGTATCCGTGTTCATCATGGGTTCCACTTTCGATGACGGGGTTATTGCTTTTCGATCCTGGCTTCCTCGATCACGACGCGCCATTTGGCCGCGTCTTTCAGGAAGACTTCCTTGAGTGCCTCCGGGCTGCTGCCGCGCGGCTCGATGCCGAGCGAGACGAAGCGCTGGCGCACCTCGGGGGTGGCCAGGGCCTTGGCGATCTCGCGGTTCAGTTTCTGCACGACGTCGGCGGGCGTGCCGGCCGGGGCGACGATGCCATTCCAGGATTCGGACACATACCTGGACAGGGTCGGGCCGCCGCTTTCGGCGATGGTGGGTACGTCGGGCAGGAAGCCGATCCGCGCCGGCGCGGTCGTGGCGATGGCCCGCAGCGAACCGCCCCGGATCTGGCCGAGCGCGCCGGTGACGGTTTCCATCGCCACCTGTACGCTGCGTCCGCGCAGCGCGGCGATGACGTCCCCGGTGGACTTGAAGGGGACGATGGGCACGTCCAGTCCCGCCATGGTGGCGAACAGCCGGGCCGACAGGTGCTGGGCGCTGCCGACGCTGATGGTGCCGATGTTGAAGTGCGCGGGATCGCGCCGGGCGGCGGCGATGACGTCGGCCACGGTCTTGAGCGGGCTGTCCTTGTCGGCGACCAGCAGGAAGTGAAAGGTCCCGATGGTGGAGATCATGGCAAAGTCGTCGACGGGGTCGTAGGGCAGCGATTTGAACAGGTAGGGGCTGAAGGCGTTCTGGCCGCTGACCAGCAGCAGGGTGTAGCCGTCGGGAGCGGCGCGGGCGACCGCGGAGGCGGCGGTGATGCCGCCGGCGCCGGGGGCATTCTCGACGACCACGCTCTGGCCCATGGACTTGGCCATCTCCTGGGCAAGGGTCCGGACAACGGTGTCGCCCAGGCCGCCGGGGCCGAAACCGACGACGATCTTGACCGGCTTGTGGGGAAAGTCTTGGGCGAAGGCCGGTGCGGTGGGGGCGAGGAGGGAAAGGGCGACCAGCAATGGGGCGAGGTGCCTGATGTAGCGGCGGTCCATGGTGTCTCCTGGTGGGTGCGGTGTCATCCCGCTTGGGGCGATTGTGGCGGGAGCGAGCGGGGGGGCGATAGCCTGTCGGGCGGACAGCTGATATGCCGATTTGATATGGAAGGGGGGGGTCTTGAGGTATTCGTTGCGGCTTTGCGGTATGGAAGAGTGCGCCGCCGCGCATCGCTCAGCGGGACAAACGCAGGCGCGTGCCTGTGCCTTCCTTCCACTCTGCGCTAAAATAGTGCGCATTGCCTTCGCCCTGCGTAACTGGCGATTCTAGGAAGCGGTTTCCAGCCGCTTTCCAGGTGGGTAAACCACAAGGAAGCGCAGGGTTTTGGCGGTATCCGGCACGAGCCTTCAGGCGGTGCCGGGGCCGCTCGCCGTTCGCCTGGGCAGCCGTTAGGCAGTTCGTAGATCGCGCATGACCACGAGTTTTTGCCAATCCGCCCGCCGGCGGGGCGGCCATGCCGGGGTAGCGCGGTTTTCGTAATCACGGCTGGCCGGTTGCGTCTATAACATGCCGGTTGGCCGCTCTGCACAGGAAAGGAAACTGTCATGTTCGACCGCAGCCGCACCATCGCCCAGATCGACCCCGACCTCTGGTCCGCCATCGAGCTCGAAAACCAGCGCCAGGAACAGCACATCGAGCTGATCGCCTCGGAAAACTACGCCAGCCCGGCCGTCATGCAGGCCCAGGGCACGCAGCTCACCAACAAGTACGCCGAGGGGTATCCCGGCAAGCGCTACTACGGCGGATGCGAATTCGTCGACATCGTCGAACAGCTGGCCATCGACCGCGCCAAGCAGATCTTCGGCGCCGATGCCGTCAACGTCCAGCCCAACTCCGGCTCGCAGGCCAACCAGGGTGTCTACATGGCCGTGCTCAAGCCGGGCGACACCGTGCTGGGCATGAGCCTGGCCGAGGGTGGCCACCTGACCCACGGTTCGCCGGTCAACGCCTCGGGCAAGCTCTACAACTTCCTCTCGTACGGCCTGAACGCCCAGGAAGAGATCGACTACGACCAGGTCGCGCGCCTGGCCGCCGAACACAAGCCCAAGCTGATCGTGGCCGGCGCGTCGGCCTATGCGCTGCGCATCGACTTCGCCCGCTTCGCCGAGATCGCCAAGGCCAACGGCGCGCTGTTCATGGTGGACATCGCCCACTATGCGGGCCTGGTCGCCGGAGGCGTCTATCCGAACCCGGTCCCGCACGCCGATTTCGTCACCTCGACCACGCACAAGTCGCTGCGCGGTCCGCGCGGTGGCCTGATCATGTGCAAGGCCGAGTTCGAAAAGGCCGTCAATTCGGCCATCTTCCCGGGCATCCAGGGCGGGCCGCTGGAGCACGTCATCGCCGCCAAGGCGGTGGCCTTCAAGGAAGCGCTGGATCCGTCGTTCAAGCAGTACGCCGCGCAGGTCGTGGCCAACGCCAAGGTAATGGCCGAGACGCTGGTCGAGCGCGGCCTGCGCATCGTGTCGGGCCGCACCGAGAGCCACGTCATGCTCGTCGATCTCCGGGCCAAGGGCATCACGGGCAAGGATGCCGAGCAGGCGCTGGGGCAGGCTCACATCACGGTCAACAAGAACGCCATCCCCAACGATCCGGAAAAGCCCTTCGTCACCAGCGGCATCCGGGTCGGCTCGCCGGCCATGACCACGCGCGGTTTCAAGGAAGACGAAGCGCGCCTGACCGCCAACCTCATCGCCGACGTGCTGGACAACCCGCGCGACGAGGCCAACCTGGCCGCCGTGCGTGAGCGTGTCAACGCCTTGACCGCCAAGTTCCCCGTCTACGGCTAAAGATGTGGCCCCCCCTACGCGCTGACGCGCGCCCCCCAGGGGGCGGCACTGGCGGACCGGCAAAGCCGGATCCGCTGTGCCCTGGGCGGGGAGGGGGTAGCGCCATGGAAAACTGACATGCATGTCGTCTAGAGAGAGCAGCGCATGAAATGTCCTTTCTGTCGTCACGACGACACCCAGGTGATCGATACCCGGGTGCTGGAAGAGGGCAGCGCCATCCGCCGGCGCCGCCGCTGTTCGAACTGCGACCGCCGGTTCACCACCTACGAGCGGGTGGAGCTGTCCTTGCCGACGGTGGTCAAGCGCAACGGCAGCCGGTCCGAGTACGACCAGGGCAAGCTGCGCGGCAGCCTGATGCTCGCGCTGCGCAAGCGCGCGGTGAGCGCCGACGCGGTCGAGGCCGCCATCACCCGCATCGAGGAAGCCCTGATGACCAGCGGCTTGCGCGAAGTTCCGTCGGAGCGGGTGGGCGAACTCGTCATGCAGGAGCTCAAGAAGCTCGACAAGATCGCCTACATCCGCTTCGCTTCGGTCTACAAGAGTTTCGAGGACGTGGACGAGTTCACCGACGTGGTGCGCGAGATCCAGGGGCCGCTCCCTCCCGGCGCCAAACCTTGAGCGAGTACTGCCGCCCATGATTCCAGACGCCACCGAACGCCCCGAGGATGCCGCCTGGATGCGGCGCGCGCTGGAGCTGGCCGAAGGCGTCATCTACGCCACATCCCCCAATCCGCGCGTGGGCTGCGTGATCGTGCGCGATGGCGAAGTGCTGGGCGAAGGCGCGACCCAGCCGGTGGGCGGGCCGCATGCGGAGGTCTGCGCGCTGCGCGATGCGCAGGCGCGCGGGCTGCCGGTGCGAGGAGCGACCGTCTACGTCACGCTGGAACCGTGCAGCCACTACGGGCGCACGCCGCCTTGCGTGGACGCGCTGGTCGCGGCTGCGCCGGCGCGTGTCGTCGTGGCCATGGGCGATCCCAATCCGCGCGTCAATGGCGAGGGCCTGGCGCGGTTGCGCGCCGCCGGCATCGCCGTCACGGTTGGCGTATGCCTGGACGAGGCGCTGGCGTTGAACATCGGCTTCGTGGCCCGCATGAGCCGGGGCACACCCTGGCTCTGGGCCAAGATGGCAGCTTCGCTGGACGGGCGCAGCGCGCTGTCCAACGGCCGATCGCAATGGATTACCGGCGAGGCTGCGCGCGCCGATGGCCACCATTGGCGCGCACGCAGTTGCGCCGTGCTGACGGGGATCGGCACCGTATTGGCCGACAACCCCCGCCTGGACGTGCGTCATGTGCCGACCACGCGTCCGCCGCGCAAGATCGTGCTGGATTCCCGGCTGCGCATGCCGGCGGATGCGCGCCTGCTCGATGGCACCGAAACCTGGGTCTTCACCGCGCGCGAGGACGCCGCCAAGAGCGCCGAACTGGCTGCGCGCAACGCACGGATCATCTGCCTGCCGGACGCCGGCGGCCGTGTCGACCTGCCGGCGGTCATGCGCTGGCTCGGCCAGCACGACATCAACGAAGTGCATGCCGAAGCGGGGGCGCAGCTCACCGGCGCCCTGCTGCAAGCGGGCTGCGTCGACGAATTGCTGGTGTACATGGCGCCCATGCTGCTGGGCGAGGGCGCCGGCATGGCCCGGCTGCCTTTGCTCGAAGAGCTCGACCAGGCACGCCGCTTCGAGTTCGCGGACGTGCGCCGCGTCGGCGCGGACGTCCGCATGCGGGCGCCGGATCCGGGGCGCCTGGCGGCTGCGCGCGCCGCCGCGGCTCCGTCGCGGACCTGACGCACCGGGCGCGGGTCAGGATTCCTCGCGCTTTCCCAGCGTTCGCGAGAGTTCGGCAGCCTCCCGCACCAGCATTTCGCCGAATGCCTGGATGCGCTCGGCCGGCAGCCGCGCGCCCGGCCCGAAAACTCCCAATGATCCGGCCACTTGGCCGCTGCGATCGAAGAACGGCGCGGCGATCGCCACCGCGCCCTGGATCAGTTCGTCCTTGCTGACCGCATAGCCCCGCTGCTTGACCATGTCCAGGTCCTCCACCGGCCGCGCGATGTCCAGGCCGCGCTCGGCCGCGTAACGGCGGCGGTCTTCCCCGTCCGCGCCGATGTTGGCGAGAATGGCGCGGCCGCTGGCGCCGACGGATATCCGTTCCCGATAGCCGATGCCGCGCTTGAAGCTCAATGGCTGGGCGCTGGGCAGCTCCGCGATGCAGAGGCGGTCGCCGCCTTCCAGCACGAACAGGGCGACCGTTTCGCCGGTCTGCTCGCGCAGCCTTTGCATCAGCGGCGCGGCAAGGGCGGCGAGGTCCTGGCTCGATGTCCAGACATGCGCGAGCTGGCCCACCGAGGGCCCGAGGCGGAATTTCTGCGGGTCGCCTTCGGACACCACGAAACCGCGCTGTTCCAGCGTGTAGAGCAGGCGATAGAGCGTCGGCCGGCTCAGGTCCACCCGCTTGAGCAGCTGCCCCACCGTCAATTCGCAGTCCGCCGCCGTGAAGGCCAGCAGGATCTCCAGGGCCCGGTCCACGGCCCGCACGCTATCGCCCAGTTTCTCGGTTTCCGCCACACCTTTCCCCGCATTTTTCGATCCGTCGAGCCCGACATCGTAGCCGAGGGCGAGCACCGTTACGCCGCGCCCGGGCGGTTGACAACTCGATATATGTCCGTAGAATGGACTCAATTATCACAGAACGGACATCGTTCAGCAGGAGGCTGTGGAGTCATGAACAAGGAAACCTCGGAAATCCTGGTGCGCACGGGGCCAGGCACGCCCATGGGCAATTTGCTGCGGCGTTATTGGGTGCCGATACTCAAGTCGAGCGAAATCGCCGAACCCGACTGTCCGCCGGTGCGCGTGCAGATCATGGGCGAGAAGCTCCTGGCGTTCCGGGACAGCAGCGGGCATCCGGCGCTGATCGACGAGTTCTGTTCGCATCGTGGCGTGTCGCTGTACTTCGGCCGCAACGAGGAGGACGGCATCCGCTGCGCCTACCATGGGCTCAAGTTCAATCGCCGCGGCGAATGCGTGGACGTGCCCTCGGCGCCGCAAAGCTGTGCCCGCATGGGCATCAAGGCGTATCCCTGCATCGAGCGCGGCACCATCGTCTGGGCCTACATGGGGCCGCCCGACAAGCAGCCCAGCCTGCCCGAGGTCGAATGGTGCAGCCTGCCGGAAAGCCACATCTACGTGTCCAAGCGCCTGCAGGAGTCCAACTACCTGCAGGCGATGGAAGGCGGCATCGATACCAGCCATGTCTCGTACGTGCACCGCTACGAGGTGGACGTGGATCCCATGCACCAGGGCACCAAAGCCAACGACTACATCAAGGCCGATGGCAACGTGGTGTTCGACATCCAGAAGAACGATTTCGGCCTGACGCTGTACGGCCGCCGCAACGGCGAACCGGACTCGTACTACTGGCGCATCACGCAGTGGCTGTTCCCCTGGTTCACCCTGATCCCGCCGTTCGGCGAGCATGCGCTGGGCGGCCACGTGTGGGTGCCCATCGACGATCACAACTGCTGGGCCTGGAGCATCAACTTCCATCCGGACAAGCCGCTGTCGGAGCAGGAACGCGCCGATCTGGACGCGGGCAAGGGCATCCATGCGCCCTGCGATCCGGTCACTTTCCGTCCGCTCGCGAACAAGGACAACGACTATCTGATCGACCGGGTGGCTCAGAAAGAGAAACGCGCCTATAGCGGTGTGTTTGGCTTCGCCATGCAGGATGCCTCGCTGCAGGAAAGCATGGGCCCCATCCAGAACCACGAGGCCGAGCGGCTGCTGCCCACGGACCGCGCCATCGTCATGGCGCGCCGGATGCTGCACGAGGCGGCGCTGGGCCTGGCCAACGGCACCGAGCCGCCCGCCCTGGACGGCGCCGCCCAACGGGTGCGGGCGGCGGGCGTATTGCTCGATCGGTCGGCGGATCCGATGGAATGGGCCAAAGAACACCTGGCGGACGGCCTGAACCAGCCCGTCTACAGCGTGTAGCCACGCGGCCGGAGGCCGCTTCCATAACGAGAGGGTAAGGAGACTTTCATGCATGCATTCCTACGCAAGGCGGCCTGGGCGCTGGCCGCCTGTTCCGTCATCCAGGGCGCCGCGGCGGCCGAAGACTGGGCGCCGACCAAGCCCGTGCGCATCATCGTGCCCATCGTGGGCAGCACCAACGACGTCCTGGGGCGGCTGGTCGCTTCCAAGCTCGAAGGCATACTGGGCCAGCCGGTCATCGTCGAGAACAAGCCGGGCGCGGGCGGCAACATCGGCGCCGACCTGGTCGCCAAGTCGGCGCCGGACGGCTACACGCTGCTCGTGGGCTACAACGGGCCGATCGCCATCAACAAGACGCTGTTCGACAACATGCCCTATGACCCGGTCACCGACCTGGCGCCCATCACACTGGCGGTCAGCTCGCCGCAATACCTGGTGGTCAACCCGAACCTGCCCGTCAAGTCGGTGGCCGAACTCGTGGCCTGGTCCAAGGCGCACCCGGGCAAGCTTTCGTACGGTTCGGTCGCCACGGGCAGCGCTTCGCACCTGACCATGGAAATGCTCAACGAAGCGTCCGGGCTGGGCGCGACCCACGTACCGTACCGCGGCGCCTCGCCGGCGCTGGTGGATCTGGTCGCGGGCAACGTCCAGGCCGCTTTCATGGTGCCCGGCAACGTCCAGCAATACGTGAAGGAAGGACGCCTGAAGCTGTTGGCTTCCACGGGCGAGAAGCGTTTTCCCAGCACGCCAGAAATTCCGACCATGATCGAGGCGGGCTATCCCAACTTCGTCGCCACCTCGTGGATCGGTTTCCTGGCACCGGCCGGCACGCCGCGCAAGATCATCGATCGCTACAACAAGGAAATCGTCAGGATCCTGCACATGCCCGACGTACAGCAGAAGCTGCGCGACATGGAGTTCGAGGTGGTCGCCAATACGCCGGAACAGTTCGGTTCCTGGATACGGACCGAAGTGGAGCGCTGGGGCAGGGTGATCAAGGCCACCGGCGCGAAGGCGGGGTGACGCGATGGCCAGACTTGCCGAACGCAGGGCGCTCATCACCGGCGGCGCCTCCGGCATAGGCGCCGCGACCGCGCACCTGTTCTGCCGGGAAGGCGCAGCGGTGCTGCTGGTGGACCGCGATGCCGCCGCCCTGGAGCGTACCGCCGCGGCGCTGCGCGAACACCATCCCGATGCGCGCGTGGAATGCTTCGCCGCCGACGTGGCCGATGCCGATGCCGCGCCGCGAGCGGCGGAGCTCGCCATGCAAGCCTGGGGCGGGCTCGATGTCCTGGTATGCAATGCCGCGATGCGCAACTATTCGCCGCTGTCGCAGGCGCGACCCGAGGAATGGCAGGCGATGGTGAACGTCAACCTGGTCGGCACCGCCAACTATTGCCGTGCCGCGCTGCCCGCGCTGCGCGCAGCCGGCCGAGGCAGTGTGGTGATCGTATCCTCCTGCTATGCCGTGACCGGCCGTGCGGGCATGGGCATCTATGACGCCACCAAGGCCGGCCTGCTGGCGATGACGCGCACCCTGGCGTTCGAGGAGGCACCGCACGGTGTCCGGGTCAATGCGGTATGCCCGGGATCGACCTTGACCGAATTCCACGTGGGCCGCGCGCAGGCGCGGGGCAAGCCGGTCGAGGAGCTCAGGCGCGAGCGCAGCGATACCTCGCTGTTGCGGCGCTGGGCCGAACCCGAGGAGATCGCCTGGCCCATCGTCTGGCTCGCGTCGGACGAGGCGTCGTTCATGACGGGTACGCATCTGATGGTGGATGGGGGGCTGTCGGTAATGTGAGCTCCGGGAGGTGCCCGGCCAAGGGCCGGCGCGAAGTCCCGGACGAAGAACGAGACCGCGGGGCCCGTCGGGCCCGCGGCACGCAGGTCGTCAGATCTGCGTGATGAACTTGGTCACCAGATAGCCGTCGAAGGTCTCGACGCCGCCTTCGCTGCCTATGCCCGAGTCCTTCACGCCGCCGAAGGGCGTCTCGGCCAGGGCGACGCCGAAGTGGTTGATGTTGACCATCCCGGCTTCCAGGCCGTTGGACACGGCGGTCGCGGTCTTCAGCGAGTTCGTGAACACATACGAGGCCAGGCCGAAGGGCAGGCTGTTGGCGCGCTTGAGCACTTCCTCGATGGTCTTGAAGCGCGTGACCGGGGCGATGGGGCCGAAGGGTTCCTCAGTCATCAGCTTGGAGTCGTCGGGGATGTCGGTCACGACCGCGGGCGAGAAGAAATAGCCTTTTTCGCCCATGCGCGAGCCGCCCGTCACGACACGGCCGCCGCGCTGGCTGGCGTCGTCCAGGAAGGTTTCCATGGCCATCAGCCGGCGTTCGTGGGCCAGGGGGCCCATTTCCACGCCCTTGCCCAGGCCGTCGCCGACCTTGATGGAGGCGATGGTGTCGGCGAAGCGCGCCACGAACTTGTCGTAGGCTTTTTCCTGGACGTAGAAGCGGGTCGGCGATATGCAGACCTGGCCGGCGTTGCGGATCTTCATGCGCGCCAGCATCTCGGCCGCGGGCTCGACGTCGGCGTCGTCGAAGACCAGCACCGGGGAATGGCCGCCCAGTTCCATCGTGGTGCGCTTCATGTGGGCGCCGGCCAGCGCCGCCAGCTGCTTGCCCACCGGTACCGACCCGGTGAACGAGATCTTGCGCACGATGGGCGATTCGATGAGGTAGGTGGAGATCTCGCTGGGCACGCCCCAGACGATGTTCAGCACGCCGGGGGGCAGCCCGGCGTCGTGGAATAGCTGGGCCATGGCCACGACCGCGCTGGGCGTGTCTTCCGGACCCTTCAGGATGATGGTGCAGCCGGCGGCGACGGCCGCGGAGACCTTGCGGATGGCCTGGTTGAACGGGAAGTTCCAGGGCGTGAACGCGGCGCAGACGCCCACCGGCTCGCGTACGACGAACTGGCGCACCGCCGGGTTGCGGGGAGGGATGACTCGGCCGTAGATGCGGCGGCATTCCTCGGCGTGCCACTCGGCATGCTCGGAGCAGGTCATGATCTCGGCCACGGCCTCGGCCAGCGGCTTGCCTTGGTCCAGCGTCAGGTTGCGCCCGATGTCCTGCGCCCGTTCGCGCGCCAGCTCGGCAACCTTGCGCAGGATGCGCGAGCGCTCCATGGGCGAGGTCTTCTTCCAGCTCTCGAAGGCGCGCTGCGCGGCCGCCAGGGCGCGGTCGAGGTCGGCGCGGGAGGCGTGCGGCAGCTTGCCCAGCACTTCCTGGGTGGCCGGGTTGATGACGTCCTGTTCGCGACGACCGCCGCCTTGGATGAATTCTCCGTCGATGTAAAGGGCGAGGTCCTGATACATGCCTGTCTCCTGAGGGCGGCGGCCAGAGCGAGGTCGCCGGGAAGGGAAAAGTAGCGGAAAGAAAATGGCGAATAAGTCGTGTGCCTGCGGCAAACAGCCTCTTAGACTAGCACGGCGCGGGCCGGCGCGGCAGGCGGCCGGCCCGCGTGCTATCTTGGACTGGTCCGAACTTGCAAGATCATCCCGGCATGCCGGCAAAACGAGAATCGGGGCGGCGGCCCGCGCCGTCCGGGCCGCGCGCCTCGACGGGCGCCGGGCCCCGCTACCGCCAGATCCTGGAGGCCCTGCGGGCCCGCATCGAACGCGGCATCTATCCCGTCGGCGGCCACGTCCCCACCGAAAGCGCACTGTGCCGCGAGTTCGGCGTCAGCCGCTATACCGTGCGCGCCGCCCTGGCCAACCTGGTCGAGCACGGCATGGTCGAACGCCGGCCAGGCCTGGGCACGATCGTCCTGGCCCCGCAATCGCAGCGCGCCTACCAGCAGTCCATCCGGTCGCTGGCCGACCTGTTCCAGTTTGCGCTCGATACCCATGTGGCCATTCGCGCCTCGACCCTAGTGGAGCTCGACGCGGCCACGGCCGCGGTGCTCGGCGCCGAGCCGGGCGAGCGCTGGCTGCAGGTGGACAGCGTGCGGCGGACCGCCTCCGGCGGCCCGCCCATCTGCTGCACCAGTTCGTTCCTGCCGGACCGCCTGGCCTGGATAGGGCCGGAATTGCAGGACTGCGTGGGGCCGTTCTATGCGCACATCGAGGCGCGCACCGGCGAGCCCATCGTGCGCGCCACCCAGGAAATCCGCGCCGAGCCCATGCCCGCGCATCTGCGCCCCCTGCTCGACGACCGCGATGGCGCCATTGCGCTGTGCTTGATCCGTCACTATTTCTCGGCGGCCGGCAGCGTCATCTGCTCGTTCAATTGGCATCCCGCCGCGACCTTCAGCTACCGGATGGAAATCGAGCGCAAGCGCTAGGGCCGGTTGACGCCAAACATCCCTGGCGCTTCGTTCTACATGATGGCGGGCTTGCCGGCGTGCGGCGCCCGGGCGCCCTCGGCGGCCAGGTCAACGGGCAGCGATTCGTTCCACAGCCGGGCGATGTAGCGCTCGCCGGTATGCCCATTGGAGGCGTCCGAGCACAGCCACAGGATGCCGCGGCGCATGATGGAGGCGGGCAGCAGGTTGCCGTCGGCGCCTTTCTTGCCGGGGCCGCCCGGCAGGAAGTCGGTATCGGCGGCGCCGCCGGGCAGGTAGACGTTGACGTCGACGCCGGTGCCCGCCAGGTCCTGGGCCCAGATGCGCGAGGCGGCTTCGACGGCGGCCTTGCTCGGCCCGTAGGGCGAATAGCCGCAGCGCACCATGGTCTGTTCGCTGGTGGAGATATTGATGATCTTGCCGAACCCTTGGGCCACCATCGACGGGGCGGCGGCGCGCGCCATGTTGAAGGCGCCGTTGACGTTGGTCTCGATGATGGCGCGCCAGGCCTGCGGGTCCGTCTTCCAGAAACGCGCCGGTTCGGTCGTGAACGTATCGCTGATGATGCCCATGCCGATACCGGCATTGTTCACCAGCACGTGCAGCGCGCCGAAGTGATCGCGGATTTCCGCGACGGCACGCGAGCAATGGTCGAAACGGGTGACGTCGGCGACGATGGCGAACATGCGGCCGATGCCCGCGTTGGCCTGGGCCAGTGCCATGGTCTCGTGCATGGCGTCCGAGGCATGGGCGCCGGTAATGGCCACCCTGGCACCGGCGGCCACGAGCGCCAGCGCCATTTCCCGTCCCAGTCCGCGCGTGCCGCCGGTGACGAGGACGACGCGGTCGCGCAGAGATGCTGTGTGGTCTGCCGTCATGGCCCTTGCTCCTGGAAGAGGTTGCCGGGTCAGCCGTCCGTCGGCGCCGCGCTGCGGCAGCGTATCGATATTGGATCATAAGCCGGGAGGGCCGTGCGCGTCTTGCGCCGTGCCGCGGGGCGCGCTATGTTTGTCCGGACAAAAGCGATGCGATCGGGCATCGCGCCCAGGGAGCGGAGATGGAACGCAAGGTGGAAATCGTCGAGGTGGCGCCGCGCGACGGCATACAGAATGAGCGCGTGCTGTTGCCATCGGCGGACAAGATCGAGCTGATCCGGCGCGTGGCGGAGGCCGGGACGGATCGGGTGGAAGCGGCCAGCTTCGTCAACCCCAGGCGCGTGCCTCAGATGGCCGACGCCGAAGCCGTCATGGCGGGCGTGGAACGCCGGCCCGGCTTGTCGCTCATCGGCCTGGTGCTCAACGCCGCGGGGCTGGAGCGCGCCCGTGCGGCGCGTTGCGACGAGGTCAACGTCGTGGTGGTGGCCAGCGAAACGTTCTCGCGCAAGAACCAGGGAGCCGGCATGGCGGACATGGCGGCCGCGGCCGCGGCCATTCTCCAGGATGCGCGGGCCGCCGGCATGCGGACCTCGGTCACGGTCGGCGCCGCATTCGGCTGTCCGTTCGAAGGCGAGGTGCCGGCGGACCGGGTGCTGGCGATGATCGAGTCGCTGCTGCCGGCGCAGCCGCACGAGATCGCCCTGGCCGACACCATAGGCTGCGGCGTGCCGACCCAGGTGCGCGCGCTGCTGGCGGGCACGCGCGCGCTGGCTCCGGCGGCGCGCCTGCGATGCCATTTCCACAATACCCGCAATACCGGCTTGGCCAATGTGCTGGCCGCGGTGGAGGCGGGCGTCGATGCGCTGGATGCGAGCACGGGCGGCTTTGGCGGCTGCCCGTTCGCGCCGGCGGCCACGGGCAATGTCGCCACCGAGGACGTGGTCTACATGCTCGAACGCATGGGGGTTGCGACCGGCATCGATCTGGACGCCGTGCTGCGCACCGCGCAATGGCTGGGCGAGCGGCTCGAGCGGCCCCCCATCGGCGGCCTGAGCCGCGCGGGCCGTTTTCCCGCCGTGTCGGCCGGGGCCTGCGCATAGCGCGGCCGCCGCGTTGCCCGCCTGCACTATCATGGCGTTCTGCGAATGAAGTGGAGTGGCAACGAGCAATGGACAACGTCGATCTGGACGTCTTGCGGCGCCTGGCCCAGTGGCGGCGCGAGGGGCACGAGGCCGTACTGGGCACGGTAACGCGCACGTGGGGATCCGCGCCGCGGCCCATCGGGGCGATGGTTGCCGTGCGCGGCGACGGCGCCATCGCAGGTTCGGTCTCGGGCGGCTGTATCGAGGACGACCTGTCGGACAAGGCGCGCGCCGGCGCCTGGTCCGGTTCCGCCCCCCGCGTCGTGCGCTACGGCGTTTCCGCCGAGGAGGCCACCCGTTTCGGACTGCCATGCGGCGGCACGCTGGAACTGGTCCTGGAGCCGGTGCGCGAGCACAGCGGCGTGGATCGGTTGCTCGCCGAACTGAGCGCAGGGCACCGGGTATTGCGGCGGCTCGATCTTGCTACCGGCGCCGCCACGCTCGAGCCGGCCCGCGACCGCGCCGATACGCTGGTGCTGACCGCGACCGAACTGGTCGCCACACATGGGCCGAGCTGGCGCCTCCTGATCATCGGCGCCGGCCAGATGTCGCAGTACCTGGCGCAGATGGCGCTCGCGCTCGACTATGAAGTGATCGTCTGCGACCCGCGCGAAGAGTACGCGCAAGGCTGGGAGGTGGCCGGGGCTCGGCTGGTGTCCACCATGCCCGACGATACCGTGGTCGAGATGCGCCCCGACCGCCATACGGCCATCGTCGCGCTCACGCACGATCCCAAGCTCGACGATCTCGCGCTGCTGGAGGCGCTCAAGTCCGAGGCGTTCTACGTGGGCGCCATCGGCTCGCGGGCCAACCAGAAGAAGCGCCGCGAACGGCTGGTGGAGTTCGACCTGACCCCGGACGACCTGGCACGGCTGCACGGGCCGGTGGGGCTGCGGATCGGCGCCCGCACGCCGCCCGAAATCGCCGTCGCGATCCTGGCCCACATGACGGCCGAGCGCTACGGCTATCGCAAGCTGGAATTCGAGGCGGCGGCCGCCGGCGCGTAAACTATCGCGCTTTGCCGTTCCCGGATTGGATCGCCGTGCCCGCAGTCGTCAATATCGCCGCCTATCGCTTCGTGTCCCTGGACGACCTGCCCGCGCTGCAGCGGGCGGCGCGGGAGCGGGCGCAGGCCTGCGGGCTCAAGGGTACGGTGCTGCTGGCGCCCGAGGGCATCAACCTGTTCCTGGCCGGCGCCCGCGCCGGCATCGACGCCTGGCTGGACTGGCTGCGCCACGGGCCGGCATTCGGCGAACGGCTCGCCGGCATCGAGGTCAAGGAAAGCCTTTCCGACCATGTGCCCTTTCGCAAGCTGCTGGTCAAGGTCAAGCGCGAGATCATCCGCATGGATCATCCGACGATCCGGCCCGAAGCCGGCCGGGCGCCGGCTGTCGATGCCCGCACGGTGGTGCGGTGGCTGCGCCAGGGCCGCGACGACGCGGGCCGCGAACTGGTCATGCTCGATACCCGCAATGCCTTCGAAGTCGACGAGGGCACGTTCCGGGGCGCCGTCGACTGGCGCATCTCGAAGTTCACGGAATTTCCCGCCGCGGTAGAGGCGCACCGCGCGGAGCTCGAAGGCAAGACCGTGGTGAGCTTCTGCACCGGCGGCATACGCTGCGAGAAGGCCGCCATCTACATGGCCGAGGCGGGCATCGAGCGCATCTACCAGCTCGAGGGCGGCATCCTCAAGTACTTCGAGGAGACCGGCGGCGAGGGATTCGAGGGCAGCTGCTTCGTCTTCGACGGTCGGGAGGCGCTGGATCCCGCCCTGCGGCCGCGGCTGGACCGGCCGGCGGAGCCGGCCGAGGCCCCGTAAGGAAGAGCGCCCCGGGAAGCACCCGCCCGGCGAATTTCCCCCGCATCCGGGTAAAATACGCGGTTTCCCCGTACCGGCCGCTCTCCGCGCCGCAACCGGTACAGCACGCAACCCCGCGCCGGACGATCGCCATGTCTGCATTCATTTCTCCCGTTCCCGCTCCCGGCGGCTCTTCGGCCATCTCGTCGGTGCCTGAAATCGTGGCCGAGCTGCGCGCCGGCCGCATGGTCATCCTGGTGGACGAGGAAGACCGCGAGAACGAGGGCGATCTGGTGATGGCCGCCGAATTCGTCACCCCGGAAGCCATCAATTTCATGGCCCGCTACGGCCGTGGCCTGATCTGCCTGACACTTACCGAGGACCGCTGCCGGCAGCTGAACCTGCCGCTGATGGTCTCGGCCAACGGCACCAAGCACGGCACCAATTTCACGGTGTCGATCGAGGCCGCCCAGGGCGTTACCACCGGGATCTCGGCGGCCGACCGGGCCCGCACGGTCCAGGCCGCGGTCGCGCGCGACGCCAAGCCTTCGGACCTGGTGCAGCCCGGCCATATCTTCCCGCTCAAGGCGGCGCGCGGCGGCGTGCTGGCCCGCGCCGGCCATACCGAGGCCGGCTGCGACCTGACGGCGATGGCCGGACTCACGCCGGCATCCGTGATCTGCGAAGTCCTGAAGGACGACGGATCGATGGCGCGGCTGCCGGATCTCATCGAATTCTCCCGGCAGCACGACATCAAGATCGGCACCATCGCCGACCTGATCCAGTACCGCAGCGAGCACGAATCGCTGGTGCAGCGCGTGGCCGAACGGCCGATACGCACCGCCTACGGCACCTTCCGCGCGGTCATGTACCGCGACACGCCCAGCGGCGCGCCGCACCTGGCGCTGGTCCACGGCGACATCCGCCAGGATCGCGAGACCCTGGTCCGGGTGCACGAGCCCACGTCGCTGCTCGACGTGCTGGAGGTCGCCAAGAGCACGCACAGCTGGAGCGTGCCCAGCGCCCTCGAAGCCATCTCGCAGGCCGAGGCCGGCGTGGTGATCCTGCTCAATTGCGACGGCACCGCCTGCGATCTCGTGGCGGAGTTCCAGCAACTGATCGACCAGGACCGCTCCGGCGCGGCTTGCGGAGACGCGCCGCCCCGCATGGACCTGCGCACCTACGGTGTCGGCGCGCAGATCCTGAAAGACCTCAACGTCGGCAACATGAAGCTGCTGGCGCGACCGATCCGGATGCCCAGCATGACCGGCTTTTCTCTTACCGTGACCGGCTACGACGCCGGCCACGAACAACCCCCCACCAAGGACGGCGCCCCATCATGAATCCCTATACCATGACCCCCGATTTGAATGGCGAAGGGCTGCATATCTGCATCGTGCGCTCCCGCTTCAACGAGAACATCGGCGAGCAGGAGCTGCAGGCCTGCCTGGAGGAACTGGGCAAGCTGGGCGTGGACGAACGCGACATCATGGTCATCTCGGTGCCCGGCGCGCTCGAGCTCGGCGTGACGCTGGCCCAGCTCGCCCATACCGGCGAGTTCGACGCGCTGATCGCGCTGGGCGCGGTGGTGCGCGGCGAGACCTACCACTTCGAGGTGGTCAGCAATGAAAGCGCCGCCGCCATCACGCGCGTGTCGCTCGAGACCGGCATTCCCGTCGCCAATGGCGTGCTGACGACCGACACCGAGGAGCAGGCGCTCGAGCGAGCCGCCGGCAAGGGCCGCGATTGCGCGCAGACCGCGGTGGAAATGGCCAACCTGCTTGCCACCCTCGAACCGGAGGAAGACGACGAGGACTTCGACGAGGAAGACGAGGACGACGAAGACGAAGACCTGGATGACGAGGAAAACCGGCATGACTGAAGCAAGCCGCCAGGCCGGGCGCAGTGCCCGGCGCCGTGCGCGGGAGGTCGCCTTGCAGGGCGTCTACGAGTGGCTGCTCAAGGGCGCCGACGCCGGCGAGATGGGCGAGATCGATGCCCACATGCAGGACGACGAAGGATTCGCCGAAGCCGACCTCGCACATTACAAGGCGCTGCTCTACGGCGCGGCGCGCGATGCGGCCGCGCTGCGCGAGCGTTTCGCGCCCTTCCTGGACCGCCCGGTCGCGGAGCTGTCGCCGGTCGAGCACGGCATCCTGCTGATCGGCGCCTACGAATTGCTCAATCACGTCGAGATCCCCTACAAGGTCGTGATCAACGAAGCGGTGGAGCTGGCCAAGTCCTTCGGCGGGACCGACGGGTTCAAGTTCGTCAACGGCGTGCTGGACAAGCTCGCGGCCGAGGTCCGGACCGCGGAGGTCCAGGCGGGACGCCGCGGCTGATCGCGGGGACCGGATGAGGCCGCCCCGGCGCCCGCTTCGATCGCCGTTCCCCGGAGGGGCCTGATGGCGGGCGGCGAATTCGACCTCATCCGGCGGCACTTCACCCGCCCCGCGCCGGCCGGCGTGCTGGGGGTGGGCGACGACTGCGCCTTGCTGCCCGCCATGGGCGAGTCCACCGCCGTCAGCGCCGATCTGCTGATCGAAGGGCGGCATTTCTTTTCCGACGTCGATCCCCGCGCGCTGGGGCACAAGGCGCTGGCGGTGAACCTGTCCGACCTGGCGGCCATGGGCGCGCAGCCCACGGCTTTCGTCCTCGGGCTCGCATTGCCGCGCATCGACGATGCCTGGCTGTCGGCCTTCGCCCAGGGCATGTATGCGCTGGCCGACGCGCACGGCTGCCCTCTCGTCGGGGGGGACACCACGCGCAGCCAGGCAGGGCTGACCATCGCGGTCACGATCTTCGGCGCGGTGCCGCCCGAACTGGCGCTGCGGCGCTCGGGCGCACGGCCGGGCGACGACATCTGGGTGTCCGGCACGTTGGGCGACGCCGACCTGGCACTGCGGCTGCTGGCCGGCGAGCCGGACGTGCCGGTGGCCGACCGGGCCGCCGCGTTGGCCGCCACCCGGCGCGCGCTGGAGTGGCCCGAACCCCGGGTGGGCCTGGGGCTCGCCCTGCGCGGCGTGGCGAGCGCTGCGATCGACGTGTCCGACGGTCTGCTGCAGGACCTGGGCCACATCCTGTCCGCCAGCGGTTGCGGCGCCCGGCTGTGCGCGGACGACGTGCCGGTGTCGGCCGCCGTATCGTCCCTGCCGCCGGCATGGCGCCACCGCTGCGCCCTGGGAGGCGGGGACGCCTACGAATTGTGTTTTACCGCCCCGGCCGCCGCGCGCGGCCGGGTTGCCGAGGCCGCCGCGCGAGCGGGCACGGCGGTGACGCGCATCGGGACCGTGCAGGCCGGATCCGGCCTCTGCGTGGTGGACGGCGCCGGCACGCCCCTGCCTGAGTTGCCCCGCGCGGGGTTCGATCATTTTGCGTGAGACGTCATGACCGATATCCCTTCCCCCGGCACGGTGCCGGTCAGTCCGAGTTTCGCATGGATGCGCTCGCGCTTGTCGCGGGTCATCGCCTTCGGGCTGGGCAGCGGCCTGGTGCGGCCGGCGCCCGGCACGTGGGGCACGCTGCTGGCCTGGATCCTTTGGCAGCCCTTGTCGGCGGCGCTGTCTTCTCCGATGCACCAGGCGGTGTTCCTGCTGGCGGCCTTCGCCCTGGGCGTATGGGCCTGCGACCGCGCGGGCCGCGACCTGGGCGTGCCCGACCATGGCGGCATGGTCTGGGACGAGATGGTCGCCTTCTGGACCGTGCTGTGGCTGATTCCGGGCACGGCCGTGTCGCAGGCCTTCGGTTTCCTGCTGTTCCGGCTGTTCGATATCCTCAAGCCGCCGCCCATCGGCCATTTCGACCGCCGGCTCAAGAACGGGCTGGGCGTGATGTGGGACGATCTGATCGCGGCGTTCTACGCGCTGCTGGTGTTCGCCCTGTACCAGCGCATCGCGGGCTGAGCGCCCGCCGCGATTGACGGGAGGCCTTATGTTCGACGACGAATCGCTGGACTTGTCCGCCGAGGTGGGACGTGTCCTCTTGGCGCGGGGCCAGATGCTGGCGGCCGCCGAATCGTGCACCGGCGGCCTGGTGGCCGGCCTGGTGACCGCCGTGGCCGGATCGAGCGCCTGGTTCGATCGTGGCTTCGTTACCTACACCAATGCGGCCAAGATGGCGCAGCTTGGCGTGCGGGAGGCGACGCTGGCGGCCCATGGCGCGGTCAGCGAAGAAACCGCCGGCGAGATGGCGGCCGGCGCGCTGCAGGCCGCGGGCGCCCAGGTGGCCGTGTCCACCACCGGCATCGCCGGTCCTGGCGGAGCCACGCCGGGCAAACCGGTGGGCATGGTGTGTTTCGGCTGGGCGTGGAACGGCCCCGCGGGGCTGCAGATCCGCACGGCCACCCACCTGCTGGATGGAGACCGTTCCGAGGTTCGCATGCAATCGGTAAGGATTGCCTTGCGCGGCGTGCTGGACCTGGCGCCGGATGCCGCCGGCGCTCAGAAGGAATAGGTCAGGCCCACGCTGCCGAAGCCGGCGGTCTTGCGCTCGACGATCGGGCTGTCGGCGGCGTCGCCTACCAGGGTTTGCACGCCGATCAGGCTGATGACGCGCCAACGCTCGGTCATGCGATAGCTCCACGAGGCGAAGGCCACGCCCGAGCGCAGGCCCGACGACGGCCGGTAGGCCGGCAGTCCCGCGCCGCTGCGCGCCGATTGTTCCGGCGTGACGCCGAACCAGGTCTGCATGTGGTCGCTGTTGCCCCATTCCAGGCCGGCGCCGACCTGGACGTTGTGCCGCCCTTCCTGCCAGATGGCGTAGGAGCCGCGCGCGCTCAGCGTACCGCCGTAGCCGCTCTTGGCGGCCTGGGTGTAGGAGATAGAGGCGCTCCAGCGGCCCGGCTTCCATTCGGCGAATACGCCGTACTGGGCATGCCTGTCGATGTCGCCCAGCCCTTCCAGGCGCTCCGAGCGCTTTTCCTTGCGCCCCAGCCCCATGCCGAGACGCACGCCGACGCTCAGGTCGGGCGCCACGTTCATCTTCAAGCCCACCCCGGGCAGCCCCTGGCTGTTGGAGATGAAGAAGGGGCCGCGCTGGAAATTGACGATGGGCACCGGCAGAATGCGGTAGCTGTCGGCGCCGGGGTACCAGGGAGCGACGGCAATGCCGCCGCCCACGAGGTCCTGCCCCATGGCCGGGGGGATGACCCCCAGCAGGAAACAAAGGCAGAGGCTGCGCGGGTCGTTGATCATGCGGAATTCTCCTGGGGCCGAGGCGCCCTTGGGGGCGCGGCCGGGTGGTCGGGATCGAGGGGGAGGCGGCGGCCAGCCCGGCCCGGGCATAGGCGCGAACCAACCGCCGACGCCCATTCTGCGCGGGCCGGTTTAAGAACTTTTTAAAATCGGTGGACCATACTCGCGCCCATTGCCGTGCTTCGGCCGGCGCCGCCGATGAACCCGACCCGGAAGACCGCCGTGCGTATACTGCTCGTGGAAGACGATGCCATGCTGGGCGACGCGCTCGTGACCGCGCTCGGCCAACAGGACACGGGAGTCGACTGGGCGCGCGACGCCTCCGAGGCGCGGATGGCGCTGATCGACCACGACTATGCCGCCGTGCTGCTCGATCTCGGCCTGCCCGGCGGTTCGGGGCTGGCGGTGCTGGCCGCCATGCGGGCACGTTACGATACGACGCCTGTCATCATCATGACCGCGCGCGATCGGCTCAGCGACCGGATCGGCGGCCTGGACGCCGGCGCCGACGACTACATCGTCAAGCCGTTCCAGGTCGACGAATTGCGGGCCAGGCTGCGCGCGGTGTTGCGCCGCAGCCTGGGGCGGGTGGCGCCCGTCCTGCGCTGCGGCGACGTCGTGCTCGACCCTTCCTCGCGCTCGGTGAGCTGCCGCGGCGAGCCCGTCGCATTGAGCCGGCACGAATACCAGACCCTGCTGGCGCTGATGGAGAAGGCGGGCAAGGCCTTGTCGCGCACCGCGCTGGAAGAAGCCGTGTACGGCGGCGACAGCGTGATCGAAAGCAACACCGTGGCGGTCTACGTGCATCAGTTGCGGCGCAAGCTGGGAGAGGACCTCATCGAGACGGTGCATGGCTACGGCTACCGATTGAGGGAAGCGCGATGAAATCGCTGCGCGCGCGCCTGTTGATCGCCATCCTGGCCACCATGGTGCTTACCCTGGCGGGCATGCTGTTCCTGTATCGCGCCGAAGTCACGCGCGAACGCATCGGGGAGCGGGACATGGCGTTGCGCGAAGTCGCCCATCTGACGTTGCTTTCCCTGCCCGACGGGCTGGAGAACGTGCCGCCGGGGCGCAGCTTCTCGTTGCCCGGCGAGCAGCGCCTCGAAAGCAATACGGTGCAGGTGATGTTCCAGGTGTGGAGCCTGGCCCACGGCCACGTCGTCCTGCATTCGCCCGGAGCGCCGAACGGCCCCATCGTGGGCGACATGCGCGAAGGATTCTCCACGGCGATGGTGGATGGCGAACCGTGGCGCGTCTATGCCGTGTCGGATGCCGGCGGCCGCATACAGGTCCAGGTCGGCAAGCCGCAGGCCATGCTCAACAAAGAGCTGCACGAGCGCCTGACCCGCGTGCTGCTGGTCCTCGGGCTGCTGGCTGCCATGCTGGGCGTCGTGGTGGCGGGGGTGGTGCATTGGTCGATTTCCCCGGTCACGCGCCTGTCGCGGCTCATCTTGCGGCGGCGCTCCACCGACCTGCAACCCCTGCCCACGGGGGCCCTGCCCGTGGAGCTCAGGCCCCTGGTGGAATCGTTCAATCGCCTGCTGGGCCGGCTGGACGAGACCATGCAGAGCGAACGGCGCTTCCTGATCGACGCCGCCCACGAACTGCGCACGCCGCTCGCCGTCATGACGGTGCAAACCGAGAACGCGTTGTGCTGCCAGGACCCGGAGCAACTGCGCGCCGAATTGAACAAGCTGCTGGCGACCACGCAGCGCAGCGCACGGCTGTCCGAGCAACTGCTGGACATGGCGCGGCTGGACGCAAACGGCCACGCCGAGGCCGAGGCGAGCGTGGAGTTGCACACCGTGGTCTCGGTCATCGCGCGCGATTTCGAGACGGGAGCCGCCGAGCGCGGCCAACGCGTGAGCCTGGAAACCGAGACGTGTCTGGTCAGAGGGCAGGTGGACCCGCTGGGCATCCTGGTGCGCAACCTGATCGACAATGCCGTGCGCTACAGCGGACGCAATGCCCGCATCGCCGTCTCTTGCCGGCACGAGGCCGGCAATGGCCGGGGCGATGTGCTCCTGGTGGTGGCGGACGACGGGCCGGGCGTGCCCAAGTCCGAGCACCGGCGCATTTTCGACCGCTTCTACCGCGTGGCCGGTACCTCCGAGCGAGGCAGCGGCATCGGCTTGTCGCTCGTGGCGCAGATCGCCGAATTGCACGCGGCGACGGTGGAGGTGGGGACGGGCCTGTACGGACGCGGGCTGCGCATCAGCATCCGTTTTCCGGCGCTGCGGCCGCATGCCGAGGCCGCAGCCGCCTGAACCCGGCGCGATTCAGCCAGCGGGTGTGGCCGCGCGCCGCGTTTCGTCGGCGCGCGCTTCCGCGAGGATCCAGTCGCGGAAGGTGCTCAAGTGGGCGTCGTGTTCGAGCCGTTCGGGGTAGATCAGGTAGAAGGCGTTGTCGATGCCCACGCGCGGTCCGAACGGCGCCACCAGCCTGCCGGCGGCGAGGTCCTCGGCCACCAGCGCATGCTGTCCCATCGCCACGCCCAGCCCTTCCAGCGCCGCCTGGTAGGCGAGGCTCACGCTCTCGAAGGTCAGCCCCCGGTCGGGATCGATATCGCAGGCGCCGGCGGCCTCCAGCCAAATCTTCCAGTATTCCGGCCGGGCCACCGACTGGAGCAGGGTGTGATGGGCGAGGTCGCGAGGCTGTTCCAGCGGTATGCGGCCCTCCAGCAGCCGCGGGCTGCACACCGGCAGCAGCTCGATGCCGACCAGGTGGCGGGAGATGACGCCGGGCCAGTCGCCGCGCCCCATGCGGATGGCGACGTCGGCATCGTGCACGGTGAAATCCACCGGCTTGAGCGAGGTGGTGAAGATGGCGTCGCGCCCCGGGTGGGCCGCGTGAAAGGCCGGCAGGCGCGGCACCAGCCAGCGCATGGCGAAGGTCATGGGGCACCAGATGTGCAGCGGCTTGTCGCGCACGCCCTGCATCGCCCGATGCGTTGCCGCCGCGACGCGGTCGAAGACGTCGCTCAGGTCGTCCAGGTAGCGCTGGCCCACGGGGGTGAGCCGCACTTCCCGGTTGACGCGCTCGAACAGCCTGGCACCCAGGAACTCCTCCAGCACCATGACCTGGCGGCTGATCGCCCCGGGCGTGACGTGCAGTTCGCGCGCGGCGCGCGTGAAGCTCAGGTGGCGCGCCGCGGCCTCGAAGGTGCGCAGGGGGTTGAGCGGGGGCAGGCGTGAGCTCATCATCAATGAGTAAAAGTCAACGATATTGACTATAAATCGATTGATGCAGCTTGGGAATGCGATGAGAATTTTTCAAACAATCCGCTTCGGCCCGCCGGGCCGGAGGTTCAATCCCGACAGGAGACCACGCATGACCAAGACGCTGCTGGGCAAGCTCGCCCCCGAACGCGTAAAAAGCCTCGACATCGAACGGCCGCCCCAGGATCTCATCGACGGCTTCAAGGCGCTGGGCGACGCCACGGGCATCGTGTCGGACGTCATGGACAATCTCGGCATCGTCGGCGCGCTGCCCGGTTCGCTGCTCAAGCCCACCATCGCCGGCGCCACCATCGTGGGCCCGGCCCTGACCTTGCGCAATACGGTGCTGACCGGCCATCCCAACGACAATGCCCGCGCCTACCGCAACGGCATGGCCGAGATCGAGGCCCATAACATCGCCGAACAGGGCGACGTCCTGGTGATCGAGGGCGTGCGCGGGCTGTCCAACATGGGCGGCATTTCCGCCCAGGTGGCCAAGCGCCAGGGCGAGATCGGCGCCATCGTATCGGGCGGCGTGCGCGACCTCGCGCATTCCCGGCGCGTCGGCTTCCCCGTCTGGGCGACCGAGGTATCGCCCATCACCGGCAAATGGCGGATCGAAACGATCGAGATCAACGGCCCCGTCCAGATCGAGGGCATACGCGTGAATCCCGGCGACCTGGTGGTGGCCGACGACACCGGCGTGTGCTTCATCCCCCGGGAACGGGCGCGCGAGGTGCTGGAGCTCTCGCGCAAGCGCGCCGCCGCCGAAGACGCGCGCTGCGACGCGATCGACCGCGGCGTGGCGATCCGCGACCTGCCGTCGGCGACCTGAGGCGCAACGCGCCGCCGTTCGCTGCGCCGGGCAAGGCCGCGGGCCGGTTCCGGCGCAGCCCCACATCGGAGACATTCGTGCAAAACCATCCTAGCCTGTGCGCGGCCGTGGCACTGGCCTGCGCCGCCGTGCCATGGGCCTCCCCCTCGCGGGCGGCAGATTATCCCGCCCAACCGATACGCCTGATCGTGCCCTTCGCCCCGGGCGGCGGCACCGACATGATCGCGCGCGTGGTCGGCAAGAAGCTGGGCGAGCGGCTGGGGCAGCCGGTGATCGTGGACAACCGGCCCGGCGCCAGCGGCATCATCGGCGCCGAGGCGGTGGCCCGGTCCGCTCCCGACGGCTACACGCTCTTGATGGCGACCACCGCCATCAGCTCGAACGGCAGCCTTTACGACACCATTTCCTATGACCTGAAGAAGGATTTCGCGCCCGTATCGCAATTGGCCAACGCGCCCGCGGTGCTGGTGGTCAATCCCGGCCTGCAGGCGTCCTCGCTGCAGGACCTTATCCGCTACGCCCGCGAACGGCCCGGTCAGGTCAACTATGCCTCCTACGGCGTGGGAACGGCGCCCCACCTGGTGGCGGAGCTCTTCCAGCAAAGCAGCGGCGTCAAGCTGTACCACGTGCCCTACAAAGGGGGCGGACCGGCGGTCCTGGCCACGCTGTCGGGCGAGACCAAGCTCCTGTTTCCCAGCCTGGTACCCGTGATGAACCACATCAGGAACGGCAAGCTGCGGCCGCTGGCCGTGGCGTCCGCCAAGCGCGCGCCGGGCCTGCCCGACGTGCCGACTTTCCGCGAAGCGGGCATGGAGTTCGAGACCGGCACCTGGTTCGGCATCGTGGCGCGGGGCGGCACGCCGGCGCCCATCGTGGCGCGGCTGCACAAGGAGATCGTCGCGCTGCTGGGCGATGCCGAAGTGCAGAAATCGATCGAGAGCGAAGGGGCCGAAGTGGTGCCCAGCCCGACGCCCGAGGCATTCGGCCGGCTGATCCAGGCCGAGAGCGAGCGCTGGGCCAAGGTCGTCAAGACCGCGAACATCCGGGTCGAGAAGTGACAAGGCGAAGGGGCATGGGGCAGCCCCTTCGAGGAACGGTTCCGCCGTCCCGGTAGCCGCGAGCTCCTAGGCGCGGGGACGGAAACCGTTGATCGCGTCGCGGGTGGCGCGCGCCGCGGCCGCGGCCGCCTCGCGCCAGTCGTCGCCGCTGCTGGCGTACAGGATGGCGCGCGCGGAGTTAATCATCATGCCGGTACCCGCGGCATTGCAGCCCGCTTCCACCGTGGCCTGGACGTCGCCGCCCTGGGCGCCGATGCCGGGCACCAGCAGCGGCATGTCGGCGCCGATGCGGGTGCGCACCGCCGCCAATTCCGCCGGGAAGGTGGCTCCCACTACCAGGCCGCACTGGCCATGGCGATTCCATTTCTCCGCCACCAGGCTTGCCACGCGCAAATACAGCGGTTCGCCGCCGCTTTCCAGGAACTGCAGGTCCGACCCGCCGGGATTGGAGGTGCGGCACAGCACGATCACGCCGCGGTCGGGCCAGGCGAAATACGGCTCGATGGAATCGGAGCCCATGTAGGGACTCACCGTGACGGCGTCCGCGCCGTACCGCTCGAAGGCCTCGATCGCATATTGCTCGGCCGTGGAACCGATGTCGCCGCGCTTGGCGTCCAGCACCAGCGGGATACCGGGGTGGTGTTCCCGGATGTGCCGGCACAGGGCCTCGAGCTGGTCTTCGGCGCGGCGGGCGGCGAAATAGGCGATCTGCGGCTTGAACGCGCACGCGTAGGGCGCGGTGATGTCCGCGATCTGGCGGCAGAAATCGAAGATGCGGTCGGTCCGTCCACGCAGCTCGGCGGGAAAGCGGTCGGGGTCCGGGTCCAGGCCGACGGTCAGCAGGGAGTCGGACGCGGCCCAGGCCTGCGTCAATTTGCGGGTAAAAGACATCGTGGAAGGCGGGGAATCGGATTCGATCCGCCATTGTAGGAGCAACCGGCGGCCGACGCGAAACGGCGGCCGGCGCCTCGGGGGCGGGCCCCGCCGGGCCTCATTCCAGCAGGCGTCCGATCAGCACGTGCGCCCAGAGTCCCGCCGAAAACAACAGGGCCAGCATCACCGCCGCGCTGCCCAGGTCCTTGGCGCGCCCCAGCAGCGGATGGGTCTCCACCGACAGCGCGTCCGCCAGTGCTTCCACCGCTGAGTTGAGCAGTTCGGTCACCAGGACCAGCAGCATGCTGAACAGCAGCAGGAGGACCTCGGTCGTGTCGCGGCCGAGCCAGATCGCGGCCGGGACCAGGACGACGACCAGCGCGAGCTCCTGGCGGAACGCCGCCTCGTACTTGAGCGCGGCGCCCAGGCCTTGCAGGGAGTAGCGGCAGGCGCGAAGCACCCGCCGCAGGCCGCCAGTGCTCTTGTAGGGGGAGTGGTGTTGATCGGTCATCGAAGGAAGATGTCGTGAGATCGGGCGCAGGATACAGCGAATCGCGCCGGCGGCGCATGCTTGGGGTTTGCAACAATAGCCGCCGCGAGGTGCCAATGTTGACATAGATTCGCCGTAATCTCCGGGAACGGTACGCCGGCTGCCGCGGCCGGCCCGTCCCGGGCCCTACATTCCATCGAAAGCAAGGAGACGCACATGAGGCATTCCCCGTTACCGGTCCGCGCGGCCTGCGCCGCCATGCTGGCTGCCCTGGCGCTGGCCGGGCCGGCCACCGCCGCTTCGTATCCCGACAAGGCGGTGCGTGTCGTGGTGGGGTTTTCCGCGGGCGGCACGACCGACGTCGCGGCGCGCATCATCGCCAAGGAGCTGGGCGACGACCTGGGCGAGAGCTTCGTGGTCGAGAACAAGCCGGGCGCGGGCAGCAACATCGGCGCGGAACTGGTGGCCCGGGCCAAGCCCGATGGCTATACGCTCTACATGGTCGCCGTCACCAGCACCATCAACCAGACCTTGTACAAGAGCCTGAGCTTCGACATCGTCAAGGATTTCTCGCCCATCGCGCTGGTCATCAAGGTGCCCAACATCCTGGTGGTCAACCCCTCCCTGCCGGTCAAGAACGTGCAGGAACTGGTGAGCTACCTCAAGGCCCATCCGGGCAAGGTATCGTTCGCCTCGTCCGGAAGCGGCACTTCGATCCACATGGCCGGCGAGCTCTTCAAGCTGCGGGCCGGCGTGGACATCGTGCACATTCCCTACAAGGGCAGCGCGCCCGCGATGACGGACCTCATCGGCAACCAGGTGCAGATGATGTTCGACAACATGCCGTCGGCCTGGCCCCACGTGCAAGCCGGCAAGCTGCGGGCCCTGGCGGTGACCACCGCGGAGCGCTCGGCCACCGCGCCCGAGATCCCGACCATGATGGAATCGGGCTTCGACAAATTCGACGTCTCTTCCTGGTTCGGCCTCATCGCGCCGGCGGGCACCCCGCCCGAGATCATCGCCAAGCTCAACGCCTCGGTCCAGAAGGCGCTGGCCAAGCCGGAGGTGCAGCAGCGCTTCAAGGACCTCGGCGCCGTCACGGCCCGGACGACGCCGGCGGAGTTCGGCGCGTTCATCAAGAGCGAAGTGGAGCAGTGGGGAACGGTGGTGAAGGCATCGGGGGCGAAGGTGGAGTGAAAAACGTCCCTACGCTTCCCGCTCCGCGGCGGCGCTCTCCCCCAAAAGGGACGTTTTTGCCTTGGGCGGCCCGGCGGCAAAAAAAACCCCGCGCGGCATGACCGCGCGGGGTTCGAGAGCATGGCGCCCGGCCGGAGCCGGGACCGCGGGACAGGGACTCCTTAGAAGTCCATGCCGCCCATACCGCCCATGCCACCCATGCCGCCGGGGGCGGGAGCAGCCGGCTTGTCTTCGACCAGCTCGACCACGGTGGCTTCCGTGGTCAGCAGCAGCGAAGCGACCGAGGCGGCGTTCTGCAGCGCGGTGCGGGTGACCTTGGTGGGGTCCAGCACGCCGGACTCGACCATGTCGCCGTATTCGCCGGTCGCGGCGTTGTAGCCGTAGTTGCCCTTGCCGTTCAGCACGTTGTTGACGATCACGCTGGGCTCGTCGCCGGCGTTGGAGACGATGGTGCGCAGCGGCTCTTCAATGGCGCGCAGGACGATCTTGATACCGGCGTCCTGGTCGGGGTTGTCGCCCTTGATGTCCTTGATGGCTTGCTTGGCGCGCAGCAGGGCCACGCCGCCGCCGGGGACGATGCCTTCTTCCACCGCGGCGCGGGTGGCATGCAGGGCGTCTTCCACGCGGGCCTTCTTCTCTTTCATTTCGACTTCGGTGGCGGCACCGACCTTGATTACCGCCACGCCGCCGGCCAGCTTGGCCACGCGCTCTTGCAGCTTCTCACGGTCGTAGTCCGAGGTCGCTTCTTCGATCTGCACGCGGATTTGCTTGACGCGGGCCTCGATGGCCTTGCTGTCGCCGGCGCCATCGATGATCGTGGTGTTTTCCTTGGCCACTTCGATGCGCTTGGCCTGGCCCAGCTCTTGCAGGGTAGCCTTTTCCAGCGACAGGCCGGTCTCTTCGGAGATGACGGTGCCGCCGGTCAGGATGGCGATGTCTTCCAGCATGGCCTTGCGGCGGTCGCCGAAGCCCGGAGCCTTGACGGCGGTGGTCTTCAGGATGCCACGGATGTTGTTGACCACCAGGGTGGCCAGGGCTTCGCCGTCGACGTCTTCAGCGATGATCAGCAGCGGGCGGCTGGCCTTGGCGACCTGCTCCAGCACGGGCAGCAGTTCGCGGATGTTGCTGATCTTCTTGTCGTGGATCAGGACGAAAGGATCGTCCAGGGCCGCGACTTGCTTGTCGGGATTGTTGATGAAGTAGGGCGACAGGTAGCCGCGGTCGAACTGCATGCCTTCGACGACGTCCAGTTCGTTTTCCAGCGACTTGCCGTCTTCGACGGTGATGACGCCTTCCTTGCCCACTTTTTCCATCGCGTCGGCGATGATCTGGCCGATCGACGAATCGCTGTTGGCCGAGATCGAGCCGACCTGCGCGATTTCCTTGCTGGACGAGCAGGGCTTGCTGAGTTTCTTCAGCTCTTCGATGGCAGCGGCGACGGCCTTGTCGATGCCGCGCTTGAGGTCCATCGGGTTCAGGCCGGCGGTCACGTACTTCTGGCCTTCGTGCACGATGGCCTGGGCCAGCACGGTGGCGGTGGTGGTGCCGTCACCGGCGTTGTCGCTGGTCTTGGAAGCGACTTCCTTGACGAGTTGGGCACCCAGGTTCTCGAACTTGTCCTTCAGTTCGATTTCCTTGGCAACGGACACGCCGTCCTTGGTGACGGTGGGAGCGCCGAAGGAGCGCTCGAGCACGACGTTACGGCCCTTGGGGCCGAGCGTGACCTTGACGGCGTTGGCGAGGACGTTCACGCCGCGTACGACGCGGGCGCGGGCGTCATCACCGAACTGGACTTGTTTGGCAGCCATTTAAGAAATTCCTTGGATGTGTGGGTTGGACGCTAGGGGATCGTGACAGCGAGCCGCGGCGCGGCTTACTGGATCACCGCCAGGATTTCTTCTTCGCGGATGACGAGCAGTTCGTCGCCGTCGACCTTCACGGCCTGGCCGGCGTACTTGCCGAACAGCACCTTGTCGCCGACTTTGACGTCGACCGGCAGAACCTTGCCGTCTTCGGTCTTCTTGCCCGGGCCAACGGCCAGCACTTCGCCCTGGTCAGGCTTCTCGGCAGCGCTGTCGGGGATGACGATGCCTGAAGCGGTTTTACGCTCGTTGTCCAGGCGTTTGACGATCACGCGATCGTGCAAGGGACGGAGGGCCATACAAACTCCTGATGTTCGAAGTTGACGTCTAATTGTCTGAAAAAGAGGCCGGAAAGCCGGTTTTTCGGCTTGGATCGCGTAAAAACGGATGCCACAGCCAGTTGCCGGAACCCCCAATGCCGCGCGGCGGCGTTGTTAGCACTCTCGGCAAGCGAGTGCTAATTATAGGGATGGTGTTGGGGCCTTTCAAGCGGGAGGCATCCGGGAGAGCCCTTATTCTTGCCAGTTTCCCGCCGTGCCGCCGATCTGGCGCCTGGCAGGGCGCCGGTCGGATGCGCTGCCCCGGACGTGAAGGTTGTTCTCCGCAACTCTTGTTCCTGTTGTCAGGCTGCGGCGCAGACGGGACCCGCGACGCTTATTCGGAAAGCAACCCGGCCTTTCCCACCGTGGCCAGATAGCGCAATAGCTCGAGGGGATCGGCGGGTTTCGTGAAGTGATGATCGAAGCCGGCTTCCATGCTTCTTGCCACGTCGGCGCTGCCGCCATAGCCGCTCATCGCGATGGCGGTCGTGTCGCCGCCCCAGGGTTCCCTGCGAATGCGCTCGCACACGGCATAGCCGCTCAGTCTTGGCATGCCTATGTCCAGCAGCAGGACGTCGGGCCGCCAGCTCTCCGCCTGCGCGAGCGCCTGTTCGCCATCCCGCGCGATGGCTACCTCGTGTCCGTGCAGCTTGAGGATTTCCGCCATGGACTCGGCGGCGTCATCGTTGTCGTCGGCCAGCAGTATCCGCAAGCGCCGGGCAGGGGCCTCCTGGGCCGTGTCCGCCGCCACCGGTCCGGTGTCCGTGCGCGGCGTCGTGACGGGCAGCCGCACGATGAATTCGGCGCCCTGGCCGACGCCCGGACTTTGCGCTTCCACCGTGCCGTGGTGCAGTTCGACCAGCCGGCGGACCAGAAATAGCCCGACGCCCAGCCCGCCGCGCGAGTTTTCCAGGGAGCGATCTGCCTGGTAGAAAAGTTGGAAAAGGCGCCGGATGTCATCCGCCGCGAGGCCGATCCCGGTGTCGCGTATCCTGACGGCCACCCGCGCGCCACCGCCCGCGTCTTCGTATCGTTCGACGCGGAGCGTGATCCGGCCGTCGGCATCGGAATACTTCGAGGCATTGGTCAGCAGGTTCGCGAACACTTGCGCCAGGCGCACCGGATCGGCCTCGAGCGCCACCGGCTCCTCCGGAATCGAGATGTCGAGGTGCTGGCCACGGGCATCGATGAGCGGGCGGCAGGTCTCGACCGCATGGCGGATGATGCCGTCCAGCGTGGCCGGTTCGAGTTTCAGGCCGAACCGGCCTTGTTCGATGCGGCTCACGTCGAGCAGGTCGTCGACCAGCCGCGCGAAGTGGCCTGTTTGCCGGAGGATGATCTCGGCGCTGGCCTTCACCGTAGGGTCGGCCTCGTATTTCTGTTTGAGCAGCCCTGCGACGTTGCGGATCGGCGCGAGCGGGTTGCGCAACTCGTGGGCGAACTGGGCCAGGAACAGGTCCTTCTGGCGGCTGATGTCCTTCAAGGTCTCTTCGACCATGCGTTGATCGACGAGGTCCGCGGCTTGCCGGACCAGGATGTCGAACAGCCGCAAATCGTGCTCGGATACTTCCCGCGGGGTGTGCCAGTGGGTGGAAATCATGCCGATTACCTGCCCTTTGCGCGAGACCAGCGGAGTGGTCTGCACCGCCCTGATGCCGAGGTGCCGATAGGTGGCCAGGTCGTCGGAGCCGGCCATGAAGCCGCACTGCTCGAGATCCGAAACGAAAACCCGGCGGCGGGTGCGCAGCGCTTCGCCGCATGTGCTTTTCGAGTCGAGCGTGACCCATTTCCAGAACTCGTCGGCGCAGGCGTCGAATCCGAGGCTGGCCAGCAGCTTCAGCCTGCCGTCGTCCATCAGCGCCTGCATGCTGGCGAACTGCGATTGCATGATGGTTGCCGCGGCATCGACGATTTCCCGGTACAGGCTGTCCGCATCGCCCGACGCCAGCAGCCGCATGCTGATGTCCTGCAGCAGCCGAGTATCGGCCAGTTCCTCTTCCAGTTCCTGCCGGGCCCGCACGAGTTCGTCGGTCACCCGCTTGCTGGCGATGGCGACGCTCGCCAGGTGGGCGCCGAAATCGGCGAGGTGCCGGCTGCGCTCGTCCGGTTCTCCGGCGGTGGGGAAACCGATGAAAAAAGTCGCGATGGACCTGCCGAGGTTGTCGAAGACCGGGGTGGAGAGGCACGCCCGCAGTCCTGCCGAGAGACACAGGCGCCGCCACGAAGGGGACCAGCGGGGATCCCGCTCGATGTCGTTGCAGATCATCTGCGTGCCGGTGTGGAGCGCCGCGCAGCACGTGCCGGCGGTGCCGTCGTCGATGGCGACGCCGTGGAAAGCCTGGGTGAATTCGGGGGGCAGGTGTGCCGCGTAGACGTGTTCGACGGTGCGCCCGTCGGCCGCGGCCAATACCACACCGGCGCGCGCCGCCGGGTGGAGTTCGCATGCCACTTCGGTCAGCGCGATGAGGCAGTCCTCCAACGGCGCGCCGGCCGTGATCATCTCGAGCAGCCGGTTCTGTTTCACCCGCAGCTTGCCCGTTCCGCCGACCGCTGCCGGTGCCGCCGCGGGAAAGTCGATGTGTCCCAGCGTGTTGCCCTCGGCGTTCTCCACGAAAGGCTGCGGCATGCCATTCCCCCATCTGATGCGGTGTTCGCCGGCCCGCGCCGACGACCGCAGGAGGTCGATTCTATGTGACCAAGTCACGTGGCCGAGGGCGGGCAGGTGACCTTGTGTTACTGCGGAAGAGCGAAGTCCGTGCTACGCCAGGCAAGGCCGTCCAGCGGCGATCACCGGCCCACGTGCCGCAGCCACAAGCGCAGTCCGTCCCAGGTGCGGCCGAACCAGCCGGCTTCTGCCACGGGCTGCAGCGCCACCAGGGGTACGTGCCTCGCGGGTTCGCCGTTCACGCGCACCTCCAGTTGCCCCACCTTCTGATGGGCAGCCACGGGCGCGATCAACGGCGAGGCCCGCTCGATGGTCCGCTCCACTCGAGCTCCCACGGGGACGGTCACATAAGTATCGTGGTCGAATCCGATAGGCACCGTGTTGCGCTGGCCTTTCCAGACGGGCTCGCTGCCCACGGACTCCCCGCTTCCATAGAGCTTGATCGTTTCGAAGCTGCGGAAACCCCATTCGAGCAAGGTCCGGCTCTCCTCGGTTCGCACGCGGTCGGAGGCCGTGCCGATCACGACCGAGATCAGCCGCCGCTGCGGGACGTTGCCGCTGGCGCGCCGCGCCGTGGCCACGAGGCTGTACCCGGCCGATTCCGTATGGCCCGTCTTCATTCCATCCACGCTGGCGTCGAGCCAGAGCAGCCGATTGCGATTGGGCTGGGTGATGCGGTTGTAGGTGTATTGCTTGGTAGCGTCGTAGGTGCCGGCCAGCGCGGGAAAGTCGCGCATGATACGGGCCGCGAGGATGGAGAGGTCGCGCGCGGTGGAGTAGGTGCCGGGATCGGGCAATCCGTGAGGATTGGTGAAGTGGGTCGAGGTCAGGCCGATCTCGCCGGCCTCTTCGTTCATGCGCGCGACGAAGGCCTCGACCGAACCCGCCACGGCCTCGGCCAGCGCGATGGCGGCGTCGTTGCCCGATTGCACGAGCAAGCCGTACAGCAATTCGTCGATGGTGACCCGCTTGCCGGGCTCGAGGAACATCTTTGAGCTGCCGGGCGCCACCCGCCAGGCGCGCGTGGAAACCAGGACCTGGCGGTCGGGCGTGAGACGGCGGTCCTGCAGCGCCTGGAACACCAGGTAGGCCGTCATCATCTTGGCGAGCGAAGCGGGCTCGATGCGTTTGTCCGGGTCATGGGCTCCCAGCACCTGGCCGCTGGTGGCGTCGAGCAGCAGCCAGGCACGGGCGGAGAGGGCGGGAGGGGGGACGGGCTGGGCTTGCGCGGCAGCCAGGCACAGGGCGCTGGCAAGCGCCGCGGCCGCCATTTTGATGATCGACATGTCTTATTGGATGTTGGGGTGGGTGGTTTTGCGCCCGGTTTCCGCGTTCCAGCGGAAGTAGGCCACGCGCTCGCGTTCTTCGGCCAGCCGCAGCGCCCGCAGCCGCAGCAGGTCCTTCCTGCCGACCAGGCCCAGCAGCTTTCCGTCGGCGCGGTCGACGATGGGTACCCGTCCCACGCCGGCGAGCGCCATGCGGTCGGCCAACTGGCTGGCGAGTTCGTCCGGATAACCGACCAGAAGTTCCCGGCCCGCCAGAAGCTCGCCCATGGTCTTGTCGCGATCCCCTTGTTCGACGGTCCAGGCCAGGCTGTCGGCGCGCGTGACTTCTCCCACCACGATGCCCTGCGCATCGACGACCGGATAGCTGGTGTGGCGCCGTTCCAGCGTGGTGAAATGGTCCACGACCTGCGCTACCGTCATCGACGCGGGCAGCGCTTCCACCGGACGCGTCATCAAGTCCGCGACGCGCACCAGGTCGAACGGATCGACGTGATATTCGCGCGTTACGTGATGGCCCCGGCGGGCGATCTTCTCGGTCAGGATGGAGCGTTTGAGCAGCAGCACCGTCACCCCATAGGCGAAGGCGCAGGCCGTGAGTACCGGCACCATCACCCCGAAATTGCCGGTCAGTTCCACGGCAAAGAGCGTCGCTGTAAGAGGCGCGCGCATGGTGCCGCCCATCATGGCCGCCATGCCGAGCAGCGCCCAGAAACCCGGCGCGGCATCCGGCATGACGGGCGTCGCCAGCGCGCCCAGCGCGCCGCCGAAGATCAGCAGCGGGGCCAGCACGCCGCCCGAGGCGCCCGAGCCCAGGGCCACCGCCCAGATCACGACCTTGACCGCCAGCAGGAGCAGCACGGCGTGCAGGGCCAGGTCGCCGGCCAGCAGGTGCCGGATGTTGTCATAGCCCACGCCCAGCGCCGCCGGTTCGATCAATCCGCCCAGCCCGATGACCAGCCCGCCCAGCGCAGGCCACCACATCCAGTGGATGGGGAGTTTGGCGAAACCGTCCTCGGCGGCGTAGACCAGCGTCGTCAGCACGCCCGATCCCAGTCCGGCGACGATGCCCAGCGCGGCGAAGGCCAGCACATGCGCGGCCGAGACGTCGACCGTGCCGGCGTAGGGGAACAACGGCGCTGCGTCCATCAGCAGCGGCCGGACCGCCGCCGCGACGACCGCGGCTACCGCCACGGGCAGGAAACTGCGCGGCTTCCATTCGAAGAGCAGCAACTCCACGGCCAGCAGCAGCGCGGCGACGGGCGTGCCGAAGATGGCCGTCATGCCCGCCGCCGCGCCCGCCACCAGCAAGGTCTTGCGTTCGGCCGAACTCATGTGGACCATCTGCGCGAGCAAGGAGCCGATGGCGCCGCCCGTCATGATGATGGGGCCTTCGGCGCCGAACGGGCCGCCGGTGCCGATCGACACCGCCGACGACAGGGGCTTGAGCACGGCCACCTTGGGCTGGATGCGGCTGCGGCCGATCAGGATGGCCTCCATGGCTTCGGGGATGCCATGGCCGCGGATCTTCTCCGAGCCGTACCTGGCCATGAAGCCGATGATGAGGCAGCCCGCCACGGGCACCAGCACGGCGGTCCAGCCCAGCGGCGTGCCGGCGATGGGCAGGTCCTCGAGCGATAGCCGGCCGTAGTAGGCGAGGTTGGTGCAGAGTGTGATCAGCCGCAGCAGCAGCCAGGCGGCGCCGACGCCGCCCAGGCCGATCACCGCTGCCAGGGCCATGAGCAGCAGGACGCGGCGATCGGTGGTGAAGTCGCCGAGCCGGGACGAAGGGGTGGAGAAAGCCATGACGAAGAATGGGGTTGAAAGGCAATATATATCGTAACACGATATATATTAGAATCTTCCCCGTGAGAAAGAACGCTCCTTCTTCGCACGCCGCGGCGCCCCGGCCGTCGCCGGCCGACTATGCGCTGCTGGCGGAATTCCGGTTCGCTCTGCGCAGGTTCATCGCGTTCAGTGAAGACGCCGCGCATGCGATAGGTCTCGCGCCGCAGCAGCACCAGGCGCTGTTGGCGATCAAGGGCGCTGCCGGCCGGGATGGGCTGTTCGTCGGCGAGATCGCCGAGCGTCTCCTGATCAAACCGCATTCGGCCGCCGAACTGGCGGGCAGGCTGGTGCGCATGGGCCTGGTGGCACGGATGGCCGATCCCCAGGACGGCCGCAAGGTCCGCCTGGTGCTGACCCCCCATGCCGAAAAGCTGCTGGAGGACTTGTCGGCGGCACACCTGGAAGAATTGCGGGCGATCAAGCCCCTGCTGACGCGGCTGCTCGCCCGGTTCGACGGCGACGGCTCGTAGGGCCGCATTGCGCCGGTTTCAGCGCGGCGACCCCGCTGGGGCATGCTGCCGGCGCAAGCGCTTGATGCCCTCATGCGAGAGCAAGAAATCCATGAAGGCCCGGGCCGCTGGCGACACCGCCACGCTGGCGCGATGCACGAGCGAGACCTCGCGCCGCCGCCGTGCCTAGCTGCGTCCCAGCAACTCCGCCAGCTGCTCGTGCAGCTGTTGCAGTTTTGCGCGTTCGACCAGCAGGAGCCCGCGGGTCTCGATCGTGTCCCCGGCGTCCTGGCGCGGGGCGGGCGGCTGCCCGGCGGCGGCTTCTTCCTGCGCCAGCATGGCCTGGGAATGGGCCGTCAATTGCGCGATGCAATCCATGAACACGCCGCGTCTGGCGGCGGGCAGCCCCTCCAGCCATTCCGCGTTGCGCTCGACCGCATCGGCGTGGATGCGCGCATGCATGTCCATGCCCTGGGGCGTCAGGAGCAGGTAGAACGAACGCTTGTCGGCCGGATCGTCGCAGCGTTCGAGCAATCCCCGTTCTTCGAGCCTGGCGACTAGGCGGCTGCCGTGGCTCTTGTCCAGTCCGAGTTCGGCGCACAGCTTGCGCAGCGAAATGGGCGCCTGCGCGCCGACGATGCCCAGGATGTGGCATTCGACGCTGCGCAGGCCGAAGCGGCGCTGGTGCCGCAGTTCGTTGCGGCTGGCCACGAGCGCCGCCAGCATCTCCAGCTGGAATGCCGGCAGGGTCTTGAAGGATGCGAGCTTCTTCTTGGCGGCGGGCATGGTGCGGGCAGGAAAGGCGAAATGCCAATGATAGGGGGTGGCCGGGCGGGGCGGGCCGATAGGCATGTCGTTGACAGTGCAATGATATAAGGATAATTTTAATATCGTTGCTTTGGAATATAAAAGGGCCGTGGCGCAGCGCCGCTCCCCGGGCCCGGAGGAGACGTCCATGTCCTGTATCCGCCGTGCCTGGCAAGTTCCCGTTCGCGTTGCCGCGCGCGGGCTGGCCGCCGCCTCGCTGGCCCTGCTCGCGGCCGCCGCCCATGCCCAACCATCGGGCGCGGGCGGTTTTCCGTCGCGCCCGGTGCGCATCATTCCCTACGGACCGGGCGGCAGTCCGGTCGATCTGCTGGCCCGGGCCTATGCCGAACAACTGCGGCAGGCCTGGGGGCAGCCGGTGGTGGTGGATCCCAAGCCGGGAGCCAGCGGCATCCTGGCGGCCGATGCGGTCGCCAAGTCCCCCGCGGACGGCTACACGCTGCTCATCACCTTGCAGACCACGCACATCAACAATCCCATCCTGCACGACAAGCTGCCCTACGACGCGTCCCGGGATTTCCAGCCGTTGTCCCAGCTGGCGATCGGGTCGGGGCCGGTGCTGGTCGCCGCGCCGTCGGCGCCCTACTCGAACCTGGCCGAGCTCGCCGAGCATGCCAGGAAGCATTCGAGCCTGACCTACGGCACGTGGGGAACGGGAACGATCGCCCACCTGTTCGGCGAACTGCTCAAGCGCGAGGCCGTGCCGGGCCTGATACACGTGCCCTACAAGACGGAATCCATCGCGCACCAGGACATGGAGGCGGGGAGGCTGGACCTGGCCTGGGCCAACCCTGGAACCGCCCGCAACATGTCGCAGGCCGGGAAGATGAAGGTCCTGGGCGTGCCGGGGCGGCAGCGCGCGCCCATTCTCTCCGCCGTTCCCACGTTTCTCGAACAGGGGCTCAAGGGCTTCGAACTCGAAGGGTGGATAGGCGCCTACGCGCCGGCCGGCATCCCGCCCGCGGTGCGCGACAAACTCGTGTCCAGCCTGCAGGCGGCCACCCGCGCAGACGACGTGAGCAAGCGCATCATCGATCTGGGGTTCCAGCCGGTGGCCAACGGGCCCGACGAATTCACCGCCAATGCACGCGCCGACTACGCCCGCTTCAGGCAACTGGTGGACGCAGCCGGCGTGACGCTGAAGAACTGAACCCACGAAGCAAGGACGGGATCCATGACGACCACGACATCGCCGGACTCGGGCACGGCCTACGAACGCAAGCCCGCCACCTACAACGCCACGCTGACGCAGGTCGGCCGGGGCACGCCCATGGGCGAACTGCTGCGCCGCTACTGGCATCCCATCGGCGTGTCGGCCGACGCGAGCGAGGTGCCGCGCAAGGTGCGCGCGCTGGGCGAGGACCTGATCCTGTTCCGCGACCGCCAGGGGCGGCCCGGACTGCTGTATCCGCACTGCGCCCATCGCGGCACCTCGTTGTACTACGGCCGCGTCGAGGAGGGCGGCATACGCTGCTGCTATCACGGGTGGCTGTTCGACGTGCAGGGCCATTGCACCGACCAGCCCTGCGAGCCGCAGGGCGGCCTGTCGCGCGACCGCATCCGCCAGCCCTGGTATCCCGTCGAAGAACGCTACGGCCTGATTTTCGCCTACATGGGCCCGCCGGACCGGAAGCCGGTCCTGCCGCGCTACGCCGCGCTGGAGAACCTGGCCGAGGGCGAGTTCATCGAGGCCAACGACCAGAGCATAGGCGGGGGCGGGCCGCAGATCATTCCCTGCAACTGGCTGCAGCATTTCGAGAACGTCGTCGATCCCTTCCACGTCGTGATTCTGCACTCCAGTTTCAGCGGGACGCAGTTCGTGCCGCAGATGGGTGTGATGCCCGAGGTCACGTTCGACTACACGGACGCGGGCGTCAGCGCCACGGCGGTGCGGCGGCTGGACGACGGCAAGACGCTGCGCCGCGTGGGCGAGGCCGCGCTGCCCACCTTGCGGGTGATCCCCAGCCCCCGGCTGGCGCACTACGGCACCGTGGAGTCGCTGGGCTGGGTCCTGCCCATCGACGACACCAGCTTCCGGATCTACACCGCGGGCCGGGTGCGTCGCGCGGGCGACATCGCGCGTTCGCGGTCGCGCATGAACGGCAAGCTGTGGGAGGAGCTGACCGAAGAGGAACACCAGCGCATGCCGGGGGATTACGAGGCCCAGGTCAGCCAGGGGCCGATCGCCTGGCATTCGGAAGAGAACCTGGCGACCTCCGATCGCGGCTTGGTCCTGCTGCGGCGCATGTTCAAGCAGCAACTGGACATCGTGGCGGCCGGCGGCGACCCGATCGGAGTGAGCTTCGACCCGGACGCACCGCCTATCGTTTTCGCGGCGGGGAATTTCCTGGAATAGCGCGGCCCGTTCTTTCCTCCAGCACCCGCAGGATCTCGCCCCGCACCCAGGTGTGCAGGGGCGAGGTGTGCTGCCGCTTGGACCACACCATGAAGAACTCGATATCGCGCAGCGGTTCGGGCAGGTCGATCGATACCAGCGGGAAGTGCCGCTGGTGGACCTCGGCCACGCAGGCCGGCAGGGTGGTGGCGTAGTCGGTCTCAAGCAGCACGTAGGGCGTGATGCCGAAGCCCGACAGGTACGCCGAGAACGCCAGGTCGCGGTGGCGCGGCTTGAGCAGCCGGTCGAAGTTGGTGGGCCGCCCATACATCTGCGCGAAGGCGAACCACTGCAGCCGGTCCAGCTCGTCCAGCGACAGGCGCTTGCGCCGCGCCATGGGATGCGTGGCCGACAGCAGGCAGACCCGGCGGTCGGCGAACAAACGCATGGAATGGAAGCGCCGGGGAACCTCGCTGAAGAGGCCGATGGCGATGTCCATGCGTTCCGCATCCAGGTCGTCTGGAATGAAGTCGCCGTGCACGGACTGGAAGCGGACGATCAGGCGGGGCGCCGCCGCGCGCAGGCGCTGCAGCAACGGCGCACCCAGCAGCAGTTCGATGTGCGCCCCCGTCCCGATGTTGACGGTGCCGGTGGCCCCGGCGGGATCGAAGTCCTCGGGCGGGCTCAGCGCGTGCTCGATGCGGTCCAGCGCGTCGCGCACGACGGCATGCAGCTCCAGCGCGCGCTCGGTGGGCGTGAAGCGGCCTTTCGTCACCACCAGCAGCGGATCGTCCAGCGTGCGCCGCAGCCGCGCCAGCTCGCGGCTGATCGCCGGCTGGGTCTTGTGCAGCAGCGCGGCGGCCGCGGTGGCGCTGCGGGTCTTCATGAGCGCGTCGAAGGTCAAGAGCGCGTTCATGTCCATCCGACGCAGGTTGGGCAGTTTCGCGCGGTCGGCAGGGGTATGTCTGGTGGTCATGGTCGGGAAAGACTATAGCAATTCTGGTATGGATGTCTTGCGATCCCGGCATTGGCCGGCGAGCGGGGCCGCTGGCTATAGTGCGCGGCATCCGGCCGCCCAAAGGCCCATCCTGGAGACACCATGAACCGTACCCTGAATTCGCGCGCGCGCCGCTGGACCGCGGCGCTGGTCACCGGCATCGCCGCCATGGCTGCATGCGGCACCGTCGCGGCCGCCGATTTTCCCGTCAAGCCCATTACCGTGGTCGTGCCCTATCCTCCCGGCGGGACGCCGGACATCCTGGCGCGGGTGTTGGGCGAGACCCTGTCGAAGACGCTGGGGCAGCCCCTGATCGTCGAGAACCGGGTCGGCGCCAGCGGCAACATCGGCGGCCAGGCCGTGGCGCGCGCCGAACCCAACGGCTATACGCTGCTGATGTGCGCGTTCGGCTGCGCGGTCGCGCCCTCGCTCTATACGCCGGCGCCTTATGACGTGGTGAAGGACTTCGCTCCGGTCGCCATGATCGGCACCGTGCCCAGCGTGCTGGTCGTCAATCCCAAGGTGCCGGCCAAGTCTGTGGCCGAGCTGATCGCCTATGCCAAGGCGCACCCGGGCAAGCTCAACTCGGCCTCGTCCGGCATCGGTACTTCGGCGCACCTGGCGACGGAACTGCTCAACACCAAGGCCGGCATCGAACTGACGCACATTCCGTACAAGGGGGCGGGCCAGGTCGCGGCCGACCTGCTTGGCGGGCAGGTCGACATGTACTTCGACAACCTGCCCGCGTCGCTGCCCAGCATCCGCTCGGGCAAGCTGCGCGCGCTGGCGGTGGCCAGCGAGAAGCGTTCGCCTTCCATTCCCGACGTGCCGACCTTCGCCGAGGCGGGGGTTCCGGATTTCCTGATCACCCCGTGGTTCGGCATCATGGCGCCGGCGCGCACGCCCGACGCGGTGCTGGACCGCCTGAACCAGGCCTTCGTGGCGGCGCTGAAGGCGCCCGAGGTGCAGACGCGCATGCAGCAGCTGGGCGTGGACGTCGCGCCGGGGTCGCGGCAGGCCCTGGCCCGGTTCATCGCAGGCGAGAACGAGAAGTGGAAAGCCATCATCCAGGCCAACAAGATCCGCGCGGAATGAGCATGCGGCATGCCGCCGGCGACGTCCGGCCCGGGCGCGCCGGCCCCTTGCGGCTGCGCGACATGGGCGCCTTCCACGTCGGCGGGCGCGAGATCGAACTGCGGGGCCTGCCAACGCGCGAATTGCTGATGGCCGAAGGCGGGCAGCCCGTGCGGGTGGATCCCAACGGCCGCTATCGGGTCGAGCAGATGTACGCGCAGTACTTCCTGGCAGACCCCGCGCCCGATCGTCCGCCCATCCTGTTCTGGCACGGCGGCGGCATGACGGGAGCGGCCTGGGAGACGACCCCGGACGGCCGGCCGGGATGGCTGCACTATTTCCTGCGGCGCGGCTGGGACTGCTACCTGTGCGATGCCGTCGAGCGCGGACGCTCGGGCTTTGCCCGCGTGCCCGAGGTCTGGCCCGAGGCGCCCGTCATCCAGACCGCCGAGGACATCTACGAGCGCTTCCGCATCGGCCAGCCCGGCGAGGCCGGACGGCGCGCTTCACAACCTTATGCGAACACCCGCTTCCCGGTGGAGGCCTTCGACGGACTGGTCAGCCAGATGGTGCCCCGCTGGACCAGCACGGACGCCGCCGTGCTGGCCGGCTACCTGGCCTTGCTGGAGAAGACCGGCCCGGCCATCGTGGTCTGCCATTCGCAAGCGGGCGTGTTCGGCCTGCGCGCGGCCCACGCCCGCCCGGACCTGGTGCGGGCCGTGGTGGCGCTGGAGCCGGCCAGCATCCCCGCGCTGGAGCCGCATCGCCCTTACCGCGTTCCCACGCTGGTCGTGATGGGTGACAACATGGATACCGACCCGCGCTGGCCGCGCATGCGCGCCCGCATCCGCGACTTCGCGGCCGCCCATGGCGACGTGCGCGTGTTGTCCTTGCCGGAGCTGGGCATCGAGGGCAACTCGCACATGCTGATGATGGACCGCAACAGCCTGGACATCGCGGATCTCGTTCATGACTGGCTGGTCCGCGCGGAAACGCCGTAGCGCTTCGGCCAAAAGAAACGCCCCCGTTCCCGACGCCGAGGCGTCCTGAACGGGGGCGTCCGAGGCCCGCGCCACCGCGGGCCCTCCGCGACGGCTGGAGTCAGACGTCGAAGAACACCGTTTCCTTGCCGCCGTCGGGCGTGTCCTGGATACGGATGTCGAAGCGATAGACCACCTTGCCGTCGCGCTCCTCGCGCTTGGCGATCAGCGTGTCGCGGCGGATTTCCCACTCGATGCCGTTGATGATGGGATCCTTGGCGTTGGCCTCCTTCTCGTCCTCGAAGTAGACGCGGGTATGCAGGCCGATGTTGATGCCGCGCGCGAACAGGATCAGGCAGATGTGCGGAGCCTGCATCGTGCCGGGCTTGGCGCCGGGCACGGGGCCGGGCTTGATCGTTTCGAAGCTGTAGAAGCCTGTGTCGAAGTCGGCGCCGGTGCGGCCCCAGCCGCGGAAAGCCGGATCGATGGGCTTGTCCTGCGTGTCGGCGGGATGGGCGTACTTGCCGGCGGCGTTGGCCTGCCAGATCTCGACGAGCACGTCGCGCAGCACGGTGCCGCTGCCGTCGTACACCTGGCCTTCGAGGCGGATGCGCTCGCCCTTGGTCTCGGGCTTGACCAGGTTGTTGTCGAAGTTGTTCTCGAAGATGTCGAAGCCCGCCTGCTTGGGGGCGAGGCCGATGTGCACGTACGGGCCGCCGGTTTGCGAGGCGGTTTCAGGAAGAAAGGTGATTTGGGTGCTCATGGTCCTGCCCTCGATCAATTTTCAAACCAGGTGGCGGTGCGGCCGCGCACCGTGATGTCGAAGCGGTAGCAGCGGCTGTCCAGCGCGATGAAGTTGCCGATGTCCTGCATGGCGATGAGGCCGCGGATCTGCTCTTCGTTCTTGATGGTCTTCAGGATGGGGCAGTGCGGGATGAGCGGATCGCCCTCGAAGTACTGCTGCGTGATCAGGCGCTGGGCCCAGCCGTCGGCCAGGATGGAGAAGTGGATGTGCGAGGGGCGCCAGTCGTTGATGCGGTTGCGCCAGGGATAGGGGCCGGGCTTGATGGTGCGGAACATGTAGTAGCCGTTCTCGTCCGTCAGCATGCGTCCACAGCCGCCGAAGTTGGGGTCCAGGCTGCCGATGTAGGTGTCGTTCTTGTGGCGGTAGCGGCCGCTGGCGTTGGCCTGCCACACTTCGATCAGGGCGTTCTTGACCGGACGGCCGAACTGGTCGCGCAGGAAGCCGTGGATGATGACGCGTTCGCCGATAGGCAGGCCGTCCTTGGCGAAGTTGGTGATCAGGTCGTTGTCCTTCGGTCCGAGTTCCTCGGGACGGAACACGGGCGAGGTGATCTCGGACAGCGTGCCGACGTTGGAGATCAGGGCCTTGCGGGGTGAGCGCAGCACGCTGGTCTTGTAGCCGGGGGTGTAGGCGGGCGGGTGGGCATCGCTGTCGCGCTGCACGAATACGCCGGTCGTCGAGGGAGGCAGAAGGGGATTGCTCATGTCTCTGTACCGTTTGTGGGAATGTTCGCAGGGGCAACTGTAGTCACCGCCGTGCGCGCGGACAAGTGAAGAATGTGCCGTCATGATATAACTATATGGAATATCTAAACGCGGCTGTGCCGTTCAGGCCGGATCCCAGCCCAAATGCTCGCAGGCCGCGCGCCACCGTACCGCCACCTCGCGAACGGTGTCGGCCATGTCTCCGGCCAGCGGGCGGCTGGCGCCGGGCTGCGCCTGGGTGAACAGGCCCACCGCCTCGGTGGCCGCGCCCGGCACGCGTCGCGCCACCAGCACGCCGTTCTCGACGTCTTGCTTGACCGTGCTGAGCGAGGCGAACCACAGGGCGTCGCTGTGCAGGGCCAGGTTGCGGGCCAGCGGGACGGCCAGGGTTTCCAGCCGGTCATGGCTGGCAGTGGGGCGCATTTGGCCCAGGAAGCTGTCGGCGGCCTGGTAGATGCTGGTTCCGGGCAAGGGCAGGATCACGGGATGCGCCAGTTCCTGCCACGCCTGCCATTCGGTGCGCGCCAGCGGGTGCCGCGGCCGCATCGCGACCACCAGCGGTTCGCTCCACAGCGGCTCGAAACGCAGTTCGAGCATGTGGTCGGGTTCCGCCAGCCGGCCGACCACCACGTCGAGTTCTCCCTGGCGCAGGCGGGTCAGCAATTCCGGGTTGAGGCCGGTCTCCATGCGGACCGGCCCATGCCGCCCCCGCGCGCGCCAGCCGTGGAGGATTTCCTGCGGCAGGTCCACGGCCAGCGACGGCAGCACACCCAGCTTGACCGCGTCGCCTTCGGGATCGCGCGCTTCGCCCAGCGCCATCTCCAGCGCCATGACGCCCTGGCGGGCGTGCTGGACGAAAGCCATGCCGGCCGGGGTCAGCGCCACGCCGTGGCGTTGGCGCACGACCAGCGGCTTGCCGACGATCTCCTCCAGTTCCTTGATGATCTTGCTGACCGCCGGCTGGGTGATGGACAGGAATTCCGCCGCGGCGCGCATGTTGCCGTGCTGCGCGGTGGCGAGCAGGCAGCGGATGTGTTGCAGGCGGATGCGGTTGAGCTGCGGCGAGGACATGCGGCTGGACGGACGCTAAAGCCGTGATGGTACGGCCATCGGGGATCGGCCGCCAGGAGAGGCGGGGCATCCGCCCTGCGCGCATGCGGCCAGCGCGCCTTACTGCAGGCGTATGCCGAGTTCCTTGACCAGCGGTTCCATGTTCCGGCGGTCTTTGCGTATCGTCTCCGCCAACTGGGCGGGCGTATCGGCCACCGGCACCTGTCCCAGCATTTCCATCTGCTTCTGCATCGCCGGGCTCGCCAGGATGGCGGCGATGTCGCGCTGGATCTTGGCGATGATCTCGTCCGGCGTGCCCGTGCGCGCCATCAGGCTGAACCAGGGTTCGGTGGAGAATCCCTTCAGGCCGGATTCGTCCAGCGTGGGGACGTCGGGCAGGCCGCCGAAGCGCTGCGCGCTGGTGATGGCCAGCGCCCGCAGCCGGCCGCTGTCGATCAGGCCCTTGGCGCTGGACGGCGCGTCGAACGAGATGTCCAGTATGCCGCCCAGCAAGTCGCCCTGGGTCTTGCCGGCCGACGAGGACGGCGCATAGAGGGCCTTCACGCCGGCCCGCCGCGCGATCTGTTCCCAGGCGAGGTGAAAGCCCGTCCCGATGGAGTAGGAGCCCAGCTTCAGCTCGCGCGACCGGGCGGCCTCGATGAAGTCCTGCCAGGTCTTGAACGGACTGTCCTTGGGGACCAGGAAAATGAAAGGGGTGCGGGCGATCGTGGTGATGGGCGCCAGGTCCTTCTGCGGGTCGTACGGCATCTTGTCCACGGCGAAGGGCACGATGGTCATCGTGGCGGCCAGCATCGTGCCGAGCACGTAACCGTCGGGAGGCGAGGCGGCCACGGCCGCCCCGGTGATCATGCCGGAGGCGCCGGCCTTGTTCTCGATGACGACGGGCTGGCCCCATTTCCTGGACAATTCGGTGGCCAGCAGCCGCATGGTGACGTCGACCGGGCCGCCCGGCGTATTGGGTACCACGATCTTGACGGGCTTGTCGGGGTAAGCGGCCAGGGCCGGGCCGGCCGCCAGCAGCGCCAGTGCGAGGAGGGCATGCTTGAGAGGGGGAGTCATGAACATGGCATCCTGTTTCTGAAGGGATCAATCGAGGCTTTGCATGGCGGGCGCCGCGTCCCAGCCGGGCGCTTCGCCGCGGATGAAGCGCAGCCATGCCGCACGCATGCGGGCGGAGAGGTCGCGCAAGCGGCCCGGATCGGCTCCTGCCAGCATCGGCGCGGAAGCGAAGGCGTCCAGCGTGCCGAAGACCATGGGCAGTTCCATGCAATGGCAGGCGCCGAAGCGCGCGGTCGGCGCGAAGTCGACGCGATACAGCCAGGCCTGGCGGCCCGCCCGGCGGGCGTCGCCGGCCCACAGGCGGGACCTGGCGCCGAAGACGGCCTCGCCCGCCGCGCGGCTGTCTTCATCGGTGCCATAGCCGGGGAAGGCCGCCATCTCGTCGCGCGTGGTGCCTATCAACACATCGCAGGCTCCGGCCCATTCCGCCATGCGGGCATTCGCATCGCCCGGCAGCACCTCGCCGTCCGCGACCACCGTGAACAGCGGCCCGGCATAGGTGCCCGCCGACAATGCCGCCTGGAGGGCCGGCGCCTGCTGGGCGGCCAGCAGCCTGTCCATGGGCAGCCCCCGCAGCGTGTCGACATCGGAGGCGCCGGCGGCTTCGAGGAAGAGGGCGCCGAGCGCGTGCGCGTCTTCCAGGCTGCGGAATCCGCGGCCCAGCGCGCCGCTTTGCAGGATGGCGCGCCGGAACCGCGGCTTGCGTCCGCAGAGCGCGGCGATACAGGTGGCGCCGGCCGACTGCCCCATGGCCGTGATGCGGTCGGGATCGCCACCGAATGCGTCGATGTGCCGAACCACCCAGTCGATGGCCGCTTCCTGGTCCAGCAGCCCGAGGTTGGCGGTCAGGCCGGGCAAACACAGCCAGCCCGGCGCGCCCAGGCGGTAGTTGATCGCCACCACCACCACGTCGCCTTCTTCGGCCAGCCGGGCGCCGTCATACCAGGGCAGCGCGCCGGCGCCGCTTTGCCAGGCTCCGCCATGTATCCAGACCACGACCGGCCGCCGGGCGCGGTCGGCCGCGGGCGTCCAGATCGTCAGGTGCAGGCAGTCCTCGGATTGCGTGCCTTCCAGGTCGCCCATCGCATCGCGCAGGCGTGCCGGCAACTGAGGCGCGATCGTGCCCGGTCCGGGCGCGGTGGCATCGATCAGCCCGCGCGGTGGAACGGGCTGGGGCGGTTGGAAACGCAGCGCGCCTACCGGCGGACACGCATAGGGGATGGCGCCGAAGCGGCTGACGGCCCGGCCGCGCGTGCCGCGCACCGTGCCTTGCGAGAGACGAACGTCGACCGTGGCGGCCATGTCCTGCGGACTCCTCTTCGGGATGGAAGCAGGAATCTTAGTGACGATGGCCGGCGTGCGGGTATGAAGGATTCGGGCGAAGCTATGCGGAAAGCGCAAGCCCGCCGCCGGCCGCTTCCTCGCCGAATGACAGGTTCGCGCCGGCCACCACGCCCGCCAGCGCGTCGGCGAACGCGCGCATGGACCGCGTGCTGTGCCGGTCCTTGCGCCATATCGCCGCCATGGGAGCCGGCAGCAGCCCGAGCGCGACGGGCAGCACGCATACCTCGCCGCGTGCCTGCATCACCGCGGCCACGCAGCCCGGCAGCATCCACAGGTGCCTGCCGTCGCGTATGAGTTCGCGGCCGAATTCGAGCGACAGCGCGCCCAGTGTGGCGGGCAGCGGCAGTCCGGCCTGCGCGAGATTGGTTTCCAGTTCGCGCTGGATGCGGCTGCCCGGCATCGCGGTGATCCACGGATAGGCAATGCAGTCGGCCAGCGTGGCGCGGCCTTGCGCCAGCGGATGATGCGTCGCGCAGGTGAGCGCGACGGGATCGCTGATGATGGGGTCGGCGCGATAGATGTCCCGGTTCATCGTCGGGCGCGCCCGGCTCACGAAGATATCGAGCGCACCGCTGTCCAGGTCGGTGATCAGGTCTTCGTGGGTGCCGATGGTGATGGTCAGGGCGATGTCGGGATGGCGTTCGCGGAACAGCCGCGCCGCCTCGGTCAGCGGCCACCCGGAGAACAGCGAGAAGCAGCCCACCACCAGGCTGCCTTGCTCGCCGCGTCCCACCGCCGCCAGGTCCACCTCGGCCTTGCGCAGGTCGCCCAGCAGCACCCGGCTGTGCCGGCACATGGCTTCGCCCAGCGGCGTGCACATCATGCCCTTGCCCGTGCGCTCGTACAGCCGGCCGCCCAGCAGCTCCTCGATCTCTGTCAGCGCGCGCGACAACGCAGACTGCGTGCTGTGCAGCTGCTTGGCCGCCTTCGAAAGGTTGCCGGAATCGGCAATCGCCAGAACGATCTCGAGGTGCCGGATCTTGAGTTTGCCGTGAAAAGGGGTCATGTGCGTCGAGCCCGGAAAAAGCCCGGCGACGAGCCGCGCTCCAGAAGCGCAGTCTAACGCGGGGCGTCCGGGCGCGATCGTGCGGAAATCCCTCGCAGGCTCAACCTCCCTTCGGCAGCGCGTATGCGATCACGTAGTCGCCCCGGTCCGGGGACTGCCGCGCGCCGCCGGCCGACACCACGACGAACTGCCGCCCGCTCTCGGGCGAGACGTACGTCATGGGCGTGGCTTGCGCGCCCACCGGCAGCCGGCCCTTCCACAACTCCTTGCCGGTATAGAGATCGAGCGCCCGCAGATAGTAGTCCTGCGTCCCGGCGTAGAAGATCAGCCCCGAGGCGGTGGTGAGCGGACCGCCCAGCGTCGGCATGCCGATCGGGATCTGCAGGCCGGTCTTGATGCCCAGCGGGCCCGTGTCCTGCAGGGTGCTCATCGGCGCCTGCCAGACGATCTTGCGCGTCTTCAGGTCGATCGCCGTCATGGTGCCGTAGGGCGGCGCGTGGCACGGCACGCCCAGCGGCGACATGAAGCCGTTCTTGGAGATGCCGTAGGGCGTGCCTTCCTGCGGCGCGTAGCCCTCGTGGACCGAGGCCGCCTTGGAGGCGTCCGGGGTTTCCTCGCGCGGGATGAGGCGCGCCCACTGCGGCATGCGGATGTCGTTGACGACCAGATAGTCGGCAGTGGGCACCACCGACAAGCCGCCCCAGTTCATGCCGCCGTAGTAGCCGGGGAAGATCAGCGTGCGGCGATCGTTCCTGAGGGGAGTGAAATCGCCTTCGTAGCGCATCTTGCGGAACTCGATGCGGCACCAGAGCTGGTCGAAGAAGGTAGCACCCCACATGCTGGCCTCGGTGAAGGGCTGGGTGCCTATGCCAGGCATGCCGACCGAATACGGCTGGGTGGGCGAGGTCCAGTCGCCCTCCTGCGCGCCTTGCGGCACCGGCACCTCCTTGACGTCGGCCAGCGGGGTGCCGTCGCGCCGGTCGAGCAGGAAGATCTGGCCGCGCTTGGTGCCCTGGATCAGTGCCGGCACCGTGCCGCCCTTGCCGTCCGGCAGGTCGTACAGCGTGGGCGGGGTGCCCACGTCGTAATCCCACAGGTCGTGATGGGTGGTCTGGAACTTCCAGCGTTCGCGGCCGGTTTCGATGTCCAGGGCGACGACGGACGAGGCGTATTCCTCGGCGGCCCTGGTGCGGTGCGCGCCCCAGAAGTCGGGCGGGGCATTGCCCGTGGGAAGGTACAGGAGGCCGAGCTTGTCGTCGTAGGCAGGCGTGGACCAGACGTTGGGGGTGCCGCGGGTGTAGGACTTGCCTTCGGGCGGCAGCCTGGTCGTGTCAGGATTGCCGAGGTCCCAGGCCCATACGAGTTCGCCGGTGGTGGCGCTGAAGGCGCGCACCGCGCCGGAGGGTTCGTCCACCGACCGGTTGTCGTAGACCCAACCTCCTATGATGATGAGGTTGCGCGCGACGGTGGGCGCCGAGGTCTGGAAGTAATAGCCGGGCTTGACCTCTCCCATGCCCGCTTTCAGGTCCACGGTGCCGTTGTCGCCGAATGCCGCGCAAGGCCGGCCGGTCTTCGCGTCGAGTTCGATCAGGCGGGCGTCGATGGTGCTCAGCACGATGCGATGCCGGCATGCGGCATCGGGCGCGGCGCTGCCCGCCGATGCGCCGGCATCGTAGTAGCCGACGCCGCGGCAGCGTTGCCAGACGGGCGAACTGGCCTTGGGATCGAATTTCCAGCGCTGTTCGCCGGTTTCCGCGTTCAGTGCGAAAACCTGGTTGTGCGGCGTGCAGACGTACACCGTGTCGCCGATCTGGATGGGCGTGTTCTGGTCCTCGGCGCCGTTGATCGCCGGTTCGCCGGTACGGAAGGTCCAGGCGACCTGGAGGTTGCCGACGTTGCTCTTGTCTATCTGCGTGAAAGGCGCGTAGCGCGTGCCGGCCTGGTCGCGGCCGTAGTATTGCCAGTCGCCTCCGGCGGCGGCCGCCGGGACGGCGGTGGGCGGGTCGCCCGCCGCACGTACGGGGAAGTGCGGCCGGAACATGAGTACGCCGAAACCTACGAGCACGAGGGCGAACAGCGCCGCGAGCGAGAATGCCGCGGCGTTGCCGCCTGTCTCGCCTTCGACGCGCAGCAACGGATGGAGCAGGGCGGCCACGAAGGCAAGCACGATGACGCCGACCAGGCGCGGCACCAATTGCCAGAAGTCGAGCCCGACTTCCCAGAAGGACCACAGCAACGTGCCGATGAAGACCAGGCCGTACAACCAGGCGCCGGCGCGCGAACCTTGGGCATAGAGCAGGCCGGCGAGGGCGAGGCCCGTGCCGGCGATGAGGTAGTACCACGATCCGCCCAGCGAGATCAGGCGCACGCCGCCGACGCCGAGCGCCAGGCCGATCAGAATGAGGACGATGCCGAATACGAGGAGTGGAATGCTGACCCTCCGGCGCGGAGGGGCGACTGCAGGGGCGGTCATGAGGATCTCCCGGGAATGGGCCTTCCGCGAGCGCAAAGCGCGTTGCATGACTCGTGCGTTGCCGCCCGGCCAGGGAGCGGCGCTTGCCGCGGCGTGGGACCGCCGCTGGCATCTTTATGTAGACAAAACATAACCTTTTGGCGAGTAACCGTGTGTGACGCTACGTTTTTTTGCGCTGAAGAATGAGGGTTTTCCCTTAATTGACCGGGCAAAACAGGTAGAATATCGGGCCTTTTTCGACAGGTCTCTTCATGTCCCGACATGCCCTGACCATCGTGCTGGCGCTGCTGACCATGGTCGGACCGCTGGGCATCGATGCCTATCTGCCGTCCTTCCACGCCATCGGAACGAGCCTGGATGCCTCCCCGATGGCGGTCCAGCAGACCTTGAGTCTCTACATCGCCGGAATGAGCGTCATGACGCTGTTCTACGGCACGCTGTCGGATTCGTTCGGCCGCCGGCCGGTCATGCTCGTGTCGCTGGTGCTGTTCACCGTGACTTCCGTCCTCGCGGCGCTGTCGGTCAGCATAGGCATGCTCGTTGCCGTCCGTGTGCTGCAGGGCTTGTGCGCCGGCGCCGGCATGGTCATCGCGCGCGCGATCGTGCAGGACAAGTTCCATGGAGGCGAAGCCCAGCGCATGATGGCGATGATCACCATGGTGTTCGGCGTGGCGCCGGCCCTGGCGCCGGTGGTCGGCGGATGGCTGCAGGCGGCGTTGGGGTGGCGCTCGGTGTTCTGGGCCCTGGCGCTGTTCGGCGCCGGGCTGTGGATCACCGGCCGCGCCGTGCTGCAAGAGACGCTGCCGCCGGAAAAGCGCACGTCGTTCGACCTGCGCAGCATCACCGCCAACTACCGGCGCTCGATCGCCAGCCCCCGCTTCATGCTGATGTCAGCCGGCATCGGGCTGGCCTTCTGCGGCCTGCCGCTTTATGTAGGATCGGCGGCCGCCTACATCATGGACATCCTGCATCTGCCCGAGACGGCGTTCGGCTGGCTGTTCGTGCCCATGGTGAGCGGCCTCATGCTCGGATCGGCGGTGGCGGGCCGCTTCGCGCACCGCATCCCGGCCGAGCGGATGGTGCGCATGGGTTTCATCGTGATGGGACTGGGCGTGGCGCTTTCCGTCGTCTACACCAGCCTGTTCGTGCCGGCCGTGCCGTATGCGGTGCTGCCGTTCATGCTCTACACCTTCGGCCTGTCGCTGGCCTCGCCCAGCATGACGGTGATCGCGCTCAGCATCTTCCCCGAGATGCGGGGGTTGGCGGCCTCCATGCAGGGGTTCGTCCAGATGGCGCTGTTCGCGCTGGTGTCGGGGCTCGTCGCGCCGCTGGTATTCGATCGCGCCGTGAGCCTGGCCTGGACCCATGCCATCCTGCTGGTGGCCGGCATCGGCTTCTGGGAAGCGGGCAGCCGGGTCAGGGCGAAGGTCCAGGCAGGGCCTGCCGGTCCGCGCTAGCCGTCACCGGCGTATTTTCCCAGGCGCGCCGTCCGTTCACACCTGCCGGCGAAGCACGTCGAGAAAGCTGCCGGCGGCGGCCGACAGGGAGCGGCCGCTGCGCGTGAGTATGCCCATTTCCCGCTCCAGGGCGCGCTGGGCGGCGGGGTGACGATTTCGCTGGCACGCGACGCGCACGGCAAAAGCCTGTCATACCTGATGCTGGACATCGACCTGCCTGCGTGAGGGCGCCCATGCGGCGGAAGGTCAGGAGGGGAGACGGCTGGCATTCCCGCTGTGCTGCGGCTCCCCATCCCGCGGCCGGGAAGGACTCCGGTCGGGCCGGGAACCGCCGCATCCTGCTTCGGCCGCTTCGATCAGGTCGACCAGGCGGCCCGTGACCGGGCGCATGAGCAGGGTCGTGCCGTATGCGTTCCATACCGCGAGATGATTGCCGCGCGCTTCCAGGTCCACGTAGGGGCCGGCCTGGGACGGATAGGAGCGCGGCGCGATCTGCCACAGGATCGTCCCGTCGAGTCCGATGCCGTAGACGTTTTCGGCGCCATGGCGGGGGTCGGGTTCGATCAGGACAGCCAGCGTGCGTTCGAACGCCGCAATCTGGACGATGCATTTCGGGAAGACGATATCTTCGCCGGCCGCCTTGAGCGTCAAGACATTCCTTCGATAGGAATAGCGCAATGCAAAGTCCATGGCTCGCGCACGGAGGGTAGGCTGGGCCCGGTATCCCGGGCGGAGAGGATCCTGTTGGTTTCGCCGGCGCGAGCCTCAGTGGCGGTGTTTGTACGCCTCGCGGTCCATGAATTTCTGCGTGTTCGCATTTTCCATGGCCTGCTGCTGCAGCATGCACTGGTCGTAGGCGGGCGTACCGCGCGTAATGCCCAGGTTGTCGCAGGCGTGCTGGTAGTTTTCCCGTTCCATCCTGTCCAGCGCGGCGCAGCCGCCCATTGCCAGCGAGGCCAGCATGCAGCCGGCCAGGTATAACGTCCGAGCATTCTTCATGGTCTGCATTCTCTCGATTTCGTTTTTCGGAACGGGGCTTGAAAACCCTTGGAGGGACCGCGTTCCCCCCAATTGAATATAGGCAGCAATGGTAGCAATCACTCACGGCATGAGTGATGAAAACTCCGAGGAAAACAGCCAAAATATAAGAAAATGATCAATTCTTGATAAAGTAAGCGCTGCAGCGAGCGACGTCGGGGGGCGTTTCCATGACTGTTCTGCTTGGCGACATTCCGGACCCTTGGGGGCCGAAACTCGAGCTCCCGGGGGCCGCGGCCACGCGCACGCGCATCGGGCCCAATGAAATCCTCCTGCATCCGACGGCGCACCTGGCGCTCCTGTTGCTGACGCCGCAGCCAGGCAGGCAGATCCGGCTCAACAGCGACCGCCGCATTGCCGGACTGGCTCCGGCGGGAGCGCTGGAGCTCATCCCGACCGGCTCGGAATTTTCCGCCCGCTGGCTCGTCGACAAGGAAAACCTGCTCATCGCGCTGGACCACGGGCGTCTTGCCGCCCTCGCCGGCGCGGAATTCGGCCGGACGGACTTCGAGTTGCATCCCCCGTTGCTCGGCACGGTGGACGCGAAAATGCTGCCCCTGGCCCGGATGCTGAAGGAAGAATTGGAGCAGGGCGACCGGGCCAACCGGCTATGCGTGGATGCCTTGCTCACGCTTTTCGCGACGCACCTGCTGCGCCATTATTCTTCCCTCGGAAAGCCCGGCAGCCTTCGCCGAACCGGCGGAATGGCGCCGGGAGCCTGGCGCCGGGTGAACGACTACATCCGCGCCCACCTTGCCGACGACATATCCATCGAACAGCTTGCCCGGGTGGCCGGCCTGTCGCCCAGCCATTTCCTGCGCGCATTCCGGCAGACCTCCGGCCAGCCTCCGCACCGGTTCATTCTCGATGCCCGCGTGGCCGTGGCGGAACGGCTGGTCGTGACGACCACGCTACCGCTGGGCGAGATCGCGAAGTCCACCGGTTTTTCCAGCCATAGCCACATGACGGCGGCCATGCGCCGGCTGCGCGCGACGACGCCTACGGAAATGAGGCGGGAAGCGCGCGGGAAGAAAGGGCCGGCAAGGCAGGACGCCACCGGGGGTTGAGCGCCGACGGCGCGTTCCCGGGCGGCGCGGTTGGCGGTTGCTATCAATGGGTCACGACATTCGCAAAGCAGCGGGCCAGGCTTTCCGGCGCCCCGAGTTTTCGCGCCCAGTCGACGAGCTTCGCTTGTTCGGACCGGTCGGCCCATCCGCCCCAGGCTTCCCGGAATTGCTTGCGGCCGTCGATTTCCTCGAAGAAAAGTACGCCGGGGTCCGTGCGCGGCGTCGACGCATAGACCGCGCTCCAGGCGCCGCTTTGCATGTAGCGCGCAAGCACGATCTGGGACGGCCTGACGCCGCCGCCTACGGCGTGGGCGACCAGGGTGGCATATTCGGCCTTCTGCGCCTGCGTCAGGTTGGCCGCCACCCCGGCGCAGGGCTGCACCGCCAGGGCGCCGCGGCATGCCAGGAAAAGTCCGGCCAGAACGGCGCCGCGGGCGAAGAGCCGGCCGCGTTCCGGACGAGCGCCATCATGTTGTCCGACCACATCTCCCTCCAAAGCGAGCGGCGCGTGGACGCCTGTCGCGGCGCCCGGGCCTGGGTTCCGTCATTGCAACATGGCGGCCTGGAGACGGGCGTGGCGGCGAGGAAGTTTTCGAACGGATTGCGATAATCCGATGCTTTTTTGACAGGCCGGCAGGTGCCTGCCCGGCGCCGCCTCAGGCGGCCCGGGCCTGCTGCGCCGGCTGGACTAGCGCCAGGTGCACGCGTTCCAGGACTTCCGGATCGTCGAGCAACCGCATCCGCTGCGGGTCGGCCAGATGATCGGGGCCGGTCTCGATCGCCTCGCGGGCCAGGCGCGCCCGCGCCGCCTCGATCAGCGGATGGCCGGCCAGGTGGCGGCCGGTCGCGAACGCGCGCGCCAGCGCATTGACGGCGGGATCCACCAGCGCGTCCATGAAGCCGGGAGCGGGACGGGCCTGGTTTTCTTCGTTGTAGCGTTCGGTATCCTGGAGTTCCCGTGGTGGCGAGGTTTCCTCGGGAATGCAGAACAGGCCGTCCTCGAAGGCGCCCTGTCCCAGGCTGACGCGGCTGGAAAGCACCGACAGCGGTATCGCCAGCAGCAGCGACGCGAGGATGGGGATCATCCACCAGAGGAAGTTCGGGTTGAGCCATGCCACCAGCAGGCCCCAGCATATGCCCAGCAGCGTCTGCAGGCCATGGCGCTTGAACGCTTCTCCCCAGGGGGTTTCGTTATTGGCGCGGGAAGGCGATTTCCATTGCACCTTCCATCCCAGGAACGCAGCCACCACGAAGCGGGTGTGGAACAGCATCCGTATGGGCGCGAGCAGCATCGAGAACAGCACTTCCAGCAGCATGGACCACAACAGCTTGCCCCCGCCCCGGTAGCCTTGCGCGCCTTTGACCCCGGCCAGCAGTACGCTCAGTATCTTGGGCAGGAAAAGCAGCAGCGCGGTGGTCGAGAACAGGGCGATGGCTTCTTCCGGATGCCATTGCGGCCAGATGGGGAACAGCTGGTGCGGCGTGACGAAGTACTGCGGCTCGGTCAGCGTGTGGACCGCCAGCAATGCGGTCGACAGCGCGAGGAAAAGGAACCACAGCGGCGCCGACAGGTAGGACATGACCCCGGTCAGGAATACGGCGCGGTGCACCGGGTGCAGGCCGTTGATCAGGAACAGCCGGAAGTTCATCAGGTTGCCCTGGCACCAGCGCTGGTCGCGCTGCAGTTCGTCGAGCAGGTTGGGCGGCAGCTCCTCGTAGCTGCCCGGCAGGTCATAGGCGATCCAGACGCCATAGCCGGCGCGGCGCATGAGCGCGGCCTCGACGAAATCGTGCGACAGGATGGCGCCGGCGAAGCTGCCCTTGCCGGGCAGGGGTGCCAGCGCGCAATGCTGGATGAACGGCTCCAGCCGGATGATGGCGTTATGACCCCAGTAGTGGGATTCGCCCAATTGCCAGAAATGCAGGCCGGCGGTGAACAGCGGGCCGTACACACGCGTGGCGAACTGCTGCACGCGCGCGTAGAGACTATCCATTCCCGAGGCGCGCGGCGCGCTCTGGATGATGCCGGCCTCGGGGTTGGCATCCATCAGCACCACGAGCCGCTTGAGGCATTCGCCGCTCATGACGCTGTCGGCGTCGAGCACCACCATGTAGTCGTACTCGCCGCCCCAGCGCCGGCAGAAGTCGTCGATGTTGCCGCTCTTGCGCTTGACCCGCCGCCGGCGGCGCCGGTAGTGGATGCGGCCGAAGCCCTTGACCGCCTTGCAAAGCTCGACCCAGGCGCGCTGTTCCTGCACGCAGTGGTCGGGCTTGTAGCTGTCGCTGAGGATGAAGAAGTCGAACTTGTCGAGGTCGCCCGTTCGCTCGACCGATTCATAGGTCGCGCGCAATCCGGCGAACACCCGGCCCACGTCCTCGTTGCAGATGGGCATCACGATGGCGGTGCGGGTCTTGGGCGAAATGGGCACGCCTTCGGCCACGGTGGCCGAGATGCTATAGCGGTCGCGGCCGATCAGCAGTTGCAGGAAGCCCATCAGTGCGGTCCAGAACCCGGCCGACACCCAGCAGAACAGCAGCGCGAACAGCAACAGGATCGCGATTTCGAGGATCTGCCCGCCCTGGTAGGGCAGCACCGCCTTCATGTACCAGGTCGCCACCGCGGTCTGGGCGAGCACGGCCACCAGCAGGACCAGCCGGCGCAGCCGTCCGGCGACTTTCCAGCGCGGCTCGGGCGGACGGGCCAGGCGTTCGGCGCGGCGCTGGTGCATCTTGCCGCGCACACGCCGCCAGCCGCGGACGAAGGGGTTGGTGACCCATGGTTCGGGAACCATGGAAGTGCGCCGGATGGCGGGCGCGGTCTGGACACAGACACGGCCGGCCTCGTCGCGGCGGATGACGCCGTATTCGTCCAGCTCCGGACCGTAGGCCTGGACCAGCGTCCGTTCGAGAGCGGTTGCCTCGCCGTCTCGCATCGCTCCTTCGTCTATCGTCGCAGACATGGCATTACTCGCCCGTTTCATAGCCAGGCAACTGGTAGCTCCAGGTCTCGGAGACGGGGTTCTGTCCGTTGACCAGGCTCGCCCGCATTTCGACCGGCTTGGTCGTATCCTTGACCTTGATGCGCAGGGTGACGCGCCAGCCGCCGGTGACCGGGTTGCGGCGCAGGCTGTTTTCGATCACGTCGGCGTTGCCGCCGGTGGAGAAATTCAGCGATACCGGCAGAGGCGGATCCTTGGGCTTGGCGGGAGCCGGCGCGGAAAAATCGATCACGAAGGCGGTGCTGCCGTCCGGGCGCCGGATCAGGTCGGTGCCCTTGGTCTCGCCCACCGAGCGCCGCGTCTGCAGCACGCGCGCCAGCTTGGGATCCTGCAGGCCCGCTTCGTTGCGGGTCCAGCGCAGCGTGTAGTTCATGTCGAGCGCGGCGCCGGGCTTGGGCTGCTGCTCGGGCACCCAGAAGGCCACGATGTTGTCGTTGGTCTCGTCCGCGGTGGGGATCTCGACCAGTTCCACGCGCCCCTTGCCCCAGTTGCCGTTGGGCTCGACCCATAGCGTCGGCCGCAGGTCGTAGCGGTCGTCCAGGTCTTCATACTGCCGGAAGTCCCGCCCGCGCTGCTGCAGGCCGAAGCCCCGCGGGTTCTCGACCATGAACGAGCTGTTGGCCAGGCGGCGCGGGTTGTTCAGCGGCCGCCATAGCCATTCGCCGTTGCCGGCATGGAAGGCCAGGCCGTCGGAGTCGTGCAGCTCGGGCCGGTAGTTGACCGTGCTGGAAGGCTGGGCGGCGCCGTACAGGTACATGCTCGCCATGCCGGCGATGCCGAGCTTGGCCACCGGGGCGCGCAGGTAGATGCGGGAGCGGACCTCGACCGTGGTGTCCTCGCCCGGCGCGATGGTGAAGCGGTAGGCGCCGGTGGCGCGCGGCGAGTCCAGCAGCGCGTAGACGACGATGTGCTTGTCGCTGTTCGCCGGGCGGGCGATCCAGAACTCGCGGAAGCGGGGGAATTCCTCGCCGGAGGGGACCGCCGTGTCGATCGACAGGCCGCGGGCCGATACGCCGTAGACCTGGCCCTTGCCCACCATGCGGAAATAGCTGGCGCCAAGGAAGGATGCCACTTCGTCGTCGCGCTTGGCGGGGTCGTTGAGCGGATAGAGGATGCGAAAGCCCGCGAAGCCCAGGCCGCGCAACAGCTTGGCGTCGGGTTGGCGGGGGCCGAAGTCGAAGTCGATGGGGTCGTACTTGACCTCGCGCACGCCCTCGGCATCGATTTCGTTGATCTTGACCGGCAGGTCGAAGGCCATGCCCTGATGGTGGAAGGCGACCTGGAACGAAGTACGGCCGTCGGCCCACAGGTATTTCTCGCGCTTGGGCTGGATCTGCTGGTATTCCGCGTACTTGAGGTCCCGCAGTTCCTTGGGCAGCTGGCTGGTGGGAGCCTTGTATTTCTCGCCGGCGAGTTCCTTGGCGCGCCGCGCGACGTCGAAGAAATCGAATGCGCCGGCCGGGTTGGCGGCAAGGAGGCCGACCGACAAGGCGAGGGCCGACAGAAGCGAACGGGACACGCGCGGGCGCGCCCTTGCGGAAAGAAGGGAAAATTCAGTCACGGATCTTGGTCGTCCGGCGTGGCTTGGAATTCTGAAACGGGGATTTTAGAGGGTATGGCCGCTCCCAGGGGCGTTCGGTCGCATACATGTACTACCGGATGTAGCCATCTTGTGCCAATAGGGCACCAATGGACGCAATTTTCACCGAATTGGTTCCCTTATCGCCCCAAGGCAGTGCCCTCGCGCCGGGGGTCGGCGCCCGCCCGCAACAGCCCGTTGCTCAGGATCTCCACCCCATGCAGCCCGCTGGGAAAAGGCTGCAAGGCCACGGGATGCCCCATGGCGCGAAGGGCGGGGACCAGGCCTTCCACGGAGGTGCCGCTTTCAAGCTCGGTGGCGCGGTTGCGGCTGCCGTAGTGCGGCAGATCGATCGCGGACTGGATGTCGAGTCCCCATGCGAGATTGGCGACCAGCGTCTGCGCGACGTAGTTGGCGATCGCGCTGCCGCCCGGGGACCCCACCACCAGCCGCAGCCGGGGGCCGGAAGCATCGGCCCGCAGCACGATGGTGGGGGCCATGGTGCTGCGCGGCCGCTTGCCGCCTTCGACACGATTGGCCACGGGCACGCCCCGTCCGTCCACGGGGGACAGCGCAAAGTCCGTCAACTCGTTGTTCAGCAGGAAGCCTCCGACGAACAGCTTGCTGCCGAAGGCCTGCTCGATGGTCGAGGTCATGGCCACCGCATTGCCGTCCGCATCCACGATGGAGACGTGGGTGGTGGAGGGCAGGGCGGGCGTGTCGTCGACCCCGCGGCGCGCCAACGCGCCCGGCACCGGTTCCCCGGGCGCGGCTTTCCCCATGGAACGGTCGGCCGCGATCAGCGCCGACCGGCGGGCCAGGTAGGCCGGGTCCAGCAGCGCCCGCACGGGTACGTCGACGAAAGCGGGATCGGCCACGTAGCGGTCGCGGTCGGCATAGGCCAGCCGCCCGGCTTCGGAAAAATAATGCACCGCGGCGGCCGAAACCGGTTCGGCGGCGCCGATGGGCGTATGGTCGAGCAGCGCCAGCATCTGCAGCACGGCCAGCCCGCCCGAACTCGGCGGCGGGGCGCCGCAGGCTACGTAGACGCGGTACGGGCGGCACAGGGCGTCGCGTTCGCGGGCGGCATAGCCGGCCAGGTCCGCGCCGGAAAGATCGCCGGGTCGCGGGTGGCTGCGTACGGCCTGCACCATGGCCTGCGCCAGCGGGCCGCGGTAGAAGGCGTCCCCGCCGCCGCGGGCGACCTGCGCCAGCGTGCGGGCCAGCTCGGGGTTGCGCAGGACCTCGCCTTCGCGCCGGGGCGAACCGTCTGCATGGAAAAAATAGGCGCGCGCGGCCGGCTGGGCCGCCAGCCGCCGGTTGCCGCGCAGCAGCGCGGCCAGGCGCGGCGATACGGGAAACCCGCGGCGCGCTCGGTCGATCGCATCGTCGAACAGGCTGGGCCAGGGCAGCTTGCCATGGCGCTCGTGCGCCAGCTCGAGCGCGCGCAGCACGCCGGGCACGCCCACCGACTTGCCGCTGTCGACGGCATCGGCGAAGGGCATGGGGCGGGCATCCTGCATGAAGCGATCCGCGGTCGCCGCGGCCGGCGCGGTCTCGCGGCCGTCGAAGACCGTCACCCTGCCGCGCGCGGCATCGTAATAGAGCATGAACGCGCCGCCTCCCAGCCCGGAGGACTGCGGTTCGACCAGGCCGAGCATCATCTGCGCCGCGATGGCCGCGTCGACCGCGCTGCCGCCGCGGTCGAGCACGCGATAGGCGGCCTCGGTGGCGAGGGGATGGGCCGTGACAGCCATGAAATGGCGGCCCATCACCGCTTGCTTGGATCGATAGGCGGTCTGCGGCTCGGGGTTCGCGTCGAACTCCGGCTCCTGGGCCGCCGCCGGCGCGGCGGCCAGCATCGCGCCGGCCAGCCACAGCAGCCGGGCTGCGCGTGCGGGATGGGTCATCGGCGGGGGCGCTCAGGCACCCAGCGCCTTGGCGTGGAAGGCCATGTGGTCTTCCATGAAAGTCGAGATGAAGTAATAGCCGTGGTCATAGCCCGCATGGCGCCGCAGCTCCAGCGGCTGGCCGGCTTCGCGGCAGGCCGTCTCGAAGGCCTCGGGGCGCAGCTGGGTATCGAGGAACTGGTCGGATAGCCCCTGGTCCACCAGGATGCCGCCCGGGAAGGGCTGGCGGGACGCGCGCATCAGCTCCGTGGCGTCGTACTGCTTCCATGCCTGCCGGTCGGGGCCCAGGTAATTGCCGAAGGCCTTGTGTCCCCAGGGGCAGTCGCTCGGATGGGCGATGGGCGCGAAGGCGGAGACCGAGCGGAATTTGCCGGGGTTGCGCAAGGCGAGCACGAGTGCGCCATGGCCGCCCATCGAATGCCCGAAGATGCCGGCGCGCCGGGGATCGCCCGGCAGTTTGGAGGTGACGATGCCGAACAGTTCGTCGACGATGTAGCTGTACATGCGGTAGTGCCGGTCCCAGGGCGCCTGGGTCGCGTCGAGGTAGAAGCCGGCCCCGACGCCGAAGTCCCAGCTCTCGGCCTCGCCGGCGATGCCGGCGCCGCGCGGGCTGGTGTCGGGCGCGACCAGCATGATCCCGTGCCGCTGCGCGAAGCGCTGGGCGCCGGCCTTGATCATGAACGTTTCTTCGGTGCAGGTCAGGCCCGCAAGATAGAAC
>NZ_NINW01000050.1 GCF_002188465.1 Pigmentiphaga sp. NML080357
ATGCATGCGAACTACATAGCGGGGCAATGGCTGGAAGGCGCGGGCGCCACGCGCAACATCAATCCCTCAGACGTGTCGGACGTGATCGGCGAGTATGCGCATGCCGCGCCCGAGCAGGTGGCGCAGGCCGTCGAGTCCGCGCGCGAGGCGGCCGGGGAATGGGGACATGCAACCGCGACGCGGCGCGCCGAATGCCTGGACGCCATAGGCGCCGAACTCCAGCGCCGCAAGGACGAACTGGGCCGCCTGCTGGCGCGCGAGGAAGGCAAGACCCTGCCGGAAGCGGTGGGCGAGGCTGCGCGGGCGGCGGCGATCTTCCGCTTTTTCGCCGGCGAAGCCTTGCGCGTGCGGGGCGAGCGCCTGCCCCAGGCGCGCGCCGGCGTGGACGTCGAAGTCACCCGCGAGCCCGTGGGCGTGGTGGGACTGATCACGCCGTGGAATTTCCCGCTCGCCATCCCGGCATGGAAGATCGCGCCCGCGCTGGCGTACGGCAACGCGGTCGTGTTCAAACCGGCCGACCTGGTGCCCGGCTGCGCGTGGGCGCTGGCCGAGATCATCAGCCGCGCGGGCTTGCCCGCGGGCGTGTTCAACCTGGTCATGGGGCGCGGCAGCGTGGTCGGCCAGGCCATGCTGGACGACCCGCGCATCGACGCATTGAGTTTCACCGGCTCGGTCGCCACCGGCAGGCAGGTGGCGCAGTCGGCCGTGCGCCGGTTCGCCAAGGTGCAGATGGAAATGGGCGGCAAGAACCCGCTGGTGGTGCTGGATGACGCCGATCTCGGCCAGGCGGTCGAATGCGCCATCCAGGGATCGTTTTTTTCCACCGGCCAGCGCTGCACGGCCTCCAGCCGCCTGATCGTCCAGCGCGGCATCCACGACCGCTTCGTGGCGGCGATGAAGGAACGCATGGCCGCCTTGCGGGTGGACGACGCGCTGCGGCCCGGCACCGACATCGGGCCAGTGGTCGACGCGCGCCAGTTGCAGCAGGACGAGGAATACATCCGCATCGGCCGGCAGGAGGGCGCGACGCTGGCCCTCGGCGGCCGTCGGGTGACACGCGAAAAGGACGGCCACTACCTGGAGCCGGCCTTGTTCACCGATTGCCGCAACGACATGCGCATCTGCCGCGAGGAGATCTTTGGTCCGGTCGCCGCGGTCATTGCCGCCGCCGACTACGAGGAAGCGCTGGCGCTGGCCAACGATACCGAGTTCGGCCTTTCGGCCGGCATCTGCACGACCTCGCTCAAACATGCGACGCATTTCAAGCGTCATGCGCAAGCGGGCATGGTCATGGTCAATTGTCCGACCGCGGGGGTGGATCCGCATGCTCCCTTCGGGGGGCGCAAGGGCTCGAGCTACGGGCCGCGCGAGCAGGGCGCCTACGCGGCCGAGTTCTACACCACGGTAAAGACCGCCTATACCGTGGCGTGAACCGCTGGCGCGTCAGCCCGCGACCATGGCCTCGATCTCCAGCAGCCAGCCCGGATTCACCAGCCCGGCCACCTGATACACCATGCGCGCGGGATGACCGTCCGGCTGGCCGGCAAAGAATTCGGCATAGCCGGCGTTGAAGCCCTCGAAATCCATCCTGCCGCCCTTGTCCGGATCAGCCACCAGGCAGGCGCGGATATGGACCACGTTGCGCATGGACAGGCCCATGCCGCGCAGGATGCCGTCCAGCCGCTCGAGCGTGGTGCGGGTTTGCGTACGCGTATCGCCGTACGCCCGCCGGCTGTCGGCCGGGGCGTCGGGATCGACGACCGTGGGCATCTGGCCGCTCAGGTAGTACGTGGTGACGCCGGGCGGCACGCCCACGGCGCGGCTGATGGGGGACTTGCCGTTGGGCACGGGGACGTGGACGAAGGCGGGCAGGGACATGGCGAAAGCTCCTTTGAGAGGGCGGTGGACAGGCTTGATTTCAGACGCTTGACTTCAATTAATATGATTATACTATAATCATGAAAATGGAGAGAGCCATGAACGCCGTCCTCGACCACCTGTGCGCCCACCGCAGCGAACGTGATTTTTCCGAACAGCCTGTCGGCGACGACGTCCTGGCCCGGGTATTCGAGGCCACGCGCCGGGCGCCGACCTGGAACAATGCGCAGAACGTATCGTGGGTGGTCGTCAGGAACCCGCAGACCAAGGCCCGGCTGGCGCGCTGCAGCGGCAACCAGGCATGGATAGACCAGGCGCCGGTCTTCGTCGTGCTGGTGATGGATTTCTACAAGACGGAACTGGCCGCGCAGCGGCATGGCCGCCGCCAGGTCGTGCTGGATAACGTGAACAGTGTGCTGATCGGCGCCGTGGATACCGGCATCCTGATGGGAACGATGATGGCGGCCGCGCGGGCCGCGGGCCTGGGGGTGTGTCCCATAGGCGGCGTGCGGCGCAACATGGCAGAGGTCATCGAGCTGCTGCGGCTGCCGCGGCTGGTCGTGCCGATGACGGGCGTCTGCATGGGCTATGTGCGCAAGCCATCGGCTGGCCGCAAGCCGCGCATCGACCTCGCATCGTCGTGGCATCCGGAGGTCTACGATCCGGCTCGCGTGGCCGGGGGCATCGACGCGCTGGATGGCGAGATGCAGGCCTATTCGCGCAGCCTGGGGCGGGAGTCGGCGCAGAGCTGGTCGGACGCCGTATCCAGCCGCTATGGCGCCGATGCCTATGGAGGCGTCGGGCCGGCGTTGCGCCGGCAGGGGTTCCGCTTTGAGTGGACAACGCAGGAAGACGATAGTGGAGGCAGCGCCTAATGCTATTATCGTACAAAGGAGACTGCGATGGCCCTGCTCAAAGACAATCCCGAACCTGCGCGTTCCGAGCCCAACCTGACCGAGCGCATCACGCGGATGCTGATGGACGAGATCACCGGAGGCCAGTACCAGCTTGGGGAAGTCCTGCCGCCCGAGCAGGTCATCGCCGACCGGCTCGGCGTCTCCCGCACCGTGCTGCGCGAGGCAGTCTCCCGCCTGAAGGCCGAGGGTATCGTCAGCAGCAAGCAGGGGCGCGGCCTGGCGGTAATCGCCAATACGCCGCTGTCGGTGCTGCGGATGCATGCCGCCAACGACGAGGACGTCGAGCAGATCCTCTCCATCGTCGAGTTGCGGCGAGGCTTCGAGATCGAGGCGGCGGCGCTGGCCGCGGAGCGGCGTACCGCGGAGGACCTGGCCGAGATGCGCGATGCGCTGGCCGAGATGGCCAAGGCCATCGACAGTGGCGAGGTTGCGCGCGGCGTGGATGCCGACCTGCGGTTCCACCGCGCGGTGGCACGCGCGACCCGCAATCGCAACTACATCATGTTCTTCGATTTCCTGGCGGTGCTGCTGCGCAAGAATCTCGAAGTCTCGCGCAGCCGTTCGGCCAAGGTGTCGGGGCGCGGCGCGCTGGCGCAGAAGGAGCACGCCAAGCTGCTCGCCGCGATCGAGAAAGGGGATCCCGGGCTGGCGCGCGAATGCGCCCGCACCCACGTCGAGAACACCGAGTCGCGCCTGCGGTCCGCCATCCAGGACAAGCCCCCGCGCTGACAGGGGCGGGCCGCCCGGACCGTTCACCGCCATGCCCGCAATCATCGTCCGTGTCCCGGCCGCGTCGCCGGAACAACGACTCCGTTCGTCCGTTTGAAGCCGAGAGGTCCTATGCCGCAATCCCTACCCACCGTCATTGTCAGCGCCCCCGTGCCGCCTGATTTACGCTCGGCCGTCGAGGCCGCATGCAGGATCGTCGAGGTGCCGATCGGCGAGCGTCTCGACCGGGCCGTGCCGGCAGCGGAGCGCCAGGCCGCCCGGGGCGTGCTGTGCACGGTGCGCACACCGGTCGACGCCGCCACCCTCGAGGCCCTGCCAGGCCTCAAGGTGGTATCCAACTTCGCCGTCGGTTTCGACAACATCGACGTGCCGCATGCCACGGGGCGGGGCGTGCTGGTCTGCAATACGCCGGGCGTGCTGGATCGGGCCGTTGCCGACCTCACCATGGGGCTGGTGATATGCCTGGCGCGCGACATGGTGGCGGGCGATGCCTTCGTGCGCCAGGGCAAATGGCAGCGCGGCGCCGCGCCGCTGACCTCGGACCTGGCCGGAAAGACCCTGGGGCTGCTCGGCATGGGCCGCATCGGCCGCATGGTGGCGCGGCGCGCGCAGGCTTTCGACATGCGCGTCATCTACCACAACCGCAACCGCGACACGCAGTCCGAGGCCCAGGGGCTGGCGGCCTACAGGCAGCGCGACGCCTTGATCGCCGAGGCCGATTTCCTCAGCGTGCACATTCCCCTCTCGCCCGAGACCCGCGGGTCGATCGGCACGCGCGAGTTCGACGCGATGAAGCGCACCGCCTATCTGATCAACACCGCGCGCGGCGCCGTCGTGGACGAGGCGGCCCTGGTCCGGGCCCTGCAGGAAGGCCGTATCGCCGGGGCGGGGCTGGACGTGATGGAGCGCGAACCGCTCGATCCCGGCAGTCCCCTGTGCGCATTGCCCAACGTGGTGCTGCAGGCGCACGTGGGCAGCGCCACGGTCGAGACCAGGCGCGCGATGATGGAACTGGCCGTGCGAAATCTGGTGGACGCGATGACGGGCCGAACCCCCCAGGCCATGGTCAATCCCGCGGTCTGGGATGCTTCCGGAGCCGGCCATGTCTGACGAGACGCCGCAACAAGGCCTGGACCGCGGCCTGACGAACTACGGCGACACCGAGTTCGCGCGCTTTCTGCGCCGCTCCTTCGCGCAGTCCATGGGATACACGAAGCGCAGCCTGGCCAAGCCAGTGATCGGCATCGCCAATGCGGGCAGCGATTTCAACAACTGCCACCGTCACTTTCCCGAACTGATCGCCGCGGTCAAGCGCGGCGTGCTGGCCGCGGGCGGCCTGCCCATGGAGTTTCCCAGCATCTCGCTGGGGGAGCCGTTCCTTTATCCGACCAGCATGATGTTCCGCAACCTGATGTCCATGGACGTGGAGGAAATGATCCGCGCCCAGCCCATGGACGCGGTGGTGCTGGTAGGCGGTTGCGACAAGACGGTGCCGGCCCAGCTGATGGGCGCGCTGTCGGCCGGATGTCCTGCGATCCAGCTCGTGGGCGGGCCCATGATGACGGGCCGCTACCAGGGCGAGCGGCTCGGCGCCTGTACCGATTGCCGCCGCCACTGGGGGCGGTATCGCGCGGGCGAGATCGGCGCGCGCGAGATCGGCGCCATCGAAGGCAATCTCGCCACGACGGCGGGTTCCTGCGCGGTCATGGGCACGGCCAGCACCATGGCGTGTGTGGTCGAGGCGCTGGGCATGATGCTGCCGCACACGGCCGCCATTCCGGCCGTTCATGCCGACCGCCTGCGGGCCGCCGAGGCCACCGGCGCCCAGGCGGTGTGGCTCGCGCAGCAGGGCCTGCGGCCCGAGGCCATCGTCACCGCGCAGTCCATCGACAACGCGCTGCGCGTGCTGCTGGCGATCAGCGGGTCCACCAACGCCGTCATCCATCTCACGGCGATTGCCGGACGCCTCGGCCTGCCTGTGGAGGCCGAGCGCCTCAACCGGCTGTCGGAAGAAACGCCGGTGCTGGTCGACCTCAAGCCCACCGGCACGCACTACATGGAAGACCTGTACGCCGCCGGCGGCGTACAGGCCATCCTGCGCGAGCTGGCCGACCTGCTGCACCGCGACTGCATGACGGTGGCCGGCAAGACCGTGGGCGAACTGCTGGACGAGCAGCGCGATGCCTGGGTCGACCACCAGGTGATCCGGCCGCGCCGCGAGCCGCTCAAGCCGGAGGGAGGGCTGCTCGCGCTGTCCGGTTCGCTGGCGCCGAACGGCGCATTGATCAAGCGCGCAGCCGCCGACGAGTCGCTGTTCGAGCACACGGGGCGGGCGGTGGTCTTCGACGACCTGCAGGACATGGCCGAACGGCTCGATGCCGAGGACCTGGACGTGCGGCCGGACGACGTGCTGGTACTGCGCAACGCCGGACCGCTCGCGGCCGCCATGCCCGAGGCCGGCTATATCCCCATTCCGGCCAAGCTGGCGCGCCAGGGCGTGCGCGACATGGTGCGCATCTCGGATGCGCGCATGAGCGGCACCGCCTACGGCACCGTGGTGCTGCACGTTTCTCCCGAGGCCGCGCTGGGCGGGCCGCTGGCGCTGGTGCGCAGCGGCGACCGCATACGCCTCTCGGTGGCACGGCGCACGATCGACCTGCTGGTGGACGAGGCGGAACTGGCGCGCCGCCGGGCGGCGTGGACACCGCCGCAGGCGCCGGCCAGGCGCGGGTACCAGTGGCTCTACCAACAGCACGTCATGCAGGCCGAGAACGGCTGCGATTTCGATTTTCTGCGCGCCCAGGCGCGCCCGGACGACGCCGGCACGGACCGGCAAGGAGACCGCCCATGACCGGCACCGTGTTTTCCCAGCCCCTCGTCCAGCAGCCGGGCATCCTGCCCGAGATCGCCATCGACGCCATTCCCGCCGACGAGCGGGTGTGGGTGCCGCAGGCGCCCAACGTATGGTTCCGGCCGCTCTTCTTCAACACGCTGGGCGGCGGCTGGTGCAACCTGCTGCGGGTGCGGCGCTCGGGCGTCCTGAGCCGCCACATCCATCCCGCGCCGGTGTTCGGCTACGTCCTCAAGGGGGCGTGGCGCTATCTCGAGCATGACTGGGTGGCTTCGGCCGGCCGCTTCGTGTTCGAGCCGCCGGGCGAGATCCATACCCTGGTGGTGGACGCCGATGCGCAGAACGAGGAAATGATCACCTTCTTCAACGTAAGCGGAGCCATGATCTATCTCGACGAGCGCGGCATGCAGATCGGCTACGAAGACGTATTCAGCAAGATCGACATGTGCCGGCGGCACTACCGGGAAGTGGGCCTGGGCGAGGACTACGTGGACCAGTTCATCCGGTAGGGCCGGGCGGCGGGAGGCCTAGGGTTTGCCGCAATTCCTCCGCCTATTTGTCTATAAGTAGTATTTGTTTGTACTACAAATTGGGCGAAGGAGACCGCATCCCTCCGCAACGTCGTTTCCCGTACCGAGGCACTATGGATCGTCGAACAGCATTGAAAGCAGCAGGTGGCATGGCGGCTCTGGCATGGACGCTGCCCCTGCGCGCCCAGGAGAAGTATCCCTCGCGCCCCGTGCGCATCGTGGTGCAGTACCCGCCGGGCGGCGTGACGGACGTCGCTGCGCGCCTGGTGGGCGAGGTGCTGACCAGGAAGTACGGCCAGCCGGTAGTGATCGAGAACCGCCCCGGCGCCAGCGGCATCATCGGCCAGCAATACGTGGCCGGCACGCCCGCCGACGGCTACACGCTCATCACCGGCGGACTGGGCGGCAACGTGATTCCCCCGGTCACCGTGCGCAACCTGCCGCTGGACGTGGTCCATGCTTTCGTACCCATTGCCCAGGTGGCGGAGTTCGTGAACATCCTCGTCGTGTCGAGCCATCACCCCGCGACCTCGGTGCGCGCACTCATCGATTACGCCAAGCGTTCGCCCAAGCCCCTGAGTTACGGCTCCAACGGGCTGGGCACTTCAGTGCACCTGACCAGCGAGCTGTTCGCCTCGACGGTCGGCATCGACCTCATGCACGTACCATACAAAGGCAGCAACGAGGCCCTGGTCGATACCGTGAACGGCAACCTGGATTTCTGTTTTTCCAACCTGCCGCCGGTCATTCCCCTCCTGAAAAGCGGCAAGCTGCGCGCGCTCGCGGTGACGAGTTCCTATCGCACCCAGCAACTGCCCGACGTACCCACCATGGCGGAAGCCGGCGTGCCCGACTTTGCCGTGACGAGCTGGCTGGGCATCTACGGGCCGGCCAAGATGCCGGCCGCCATCGTGGCGCAATTGGGCCGGGATATCTCCGAAGGCCTGCGCCAGCCCGAGATGACGGCGAAGCTGCAGGCTGCCGGGTTCGAGCCGCGGCCGCTCGATTCGGTGGAGTTCGCGCGGGTGAACCGCTCTGAGCTGGAGCGCTGGGATGCCATCGCCAAGCGGTCCAAGGTGGCGCTGGAGTTCGGCCAGTAGGGCGGGCGACGGGATGCCGGATGCGATCCGGCATCCGCGGGTGCGCATTGTTTAATCCAGACCCGGCGGATATAGTGACGCTGCCATGGATATCAACAAGCTGGACCTCAATCTTCTGCTGGTATTCGAAGCGCTCTACCTCGAGCGTAATGTCACGCGCGCGGGCGAGCGCGTGGGCCTGTCGCAGCCTTCCATGAGCAACGCCCTGCTGCGTTTGCGCAATCAATGCAATGATCCGCTCTTCGTTCGCACGCAGGGCGGCATGGAGCCCACGCCCTATGCCGCGGAACTGGCCGGCAACGTGTTGCGGGCGCTCGAGCTGGTGCGCAACGGCTTCGAGCAGGCGAGCGGATTCGATCCGGCCAGCACCCAGCGCAGCTTCACGCTGCTGATGTCCGACTTCTCGCAGTTCCTGGTCTTGCCGCAATTGGTGGCGCGCTTCAAGTCATCCGCGCCGGGCGTGAGCCTGGTGGTCAGCAGTCTCAGCCGCGAGCACTACCGCGCCGCGCTCGAGAGCGGCGATGCGGATCTCGCGGTAGGCAACCTGCAGGAACTGCAAAGCGGCTTCTACCAGCAGGGCCTGTTCGTCGACCAGCATGTCTGCGTGATGGGCCGTGGCTTCAGGAAGGCGGGCGCCGCCATCACGCTCGACGAATACCTGGCGGCGCGCCACCTGGTGGTGACCGCCAACAAGACTGACCTGCAGATCGAGAAGGAACTCGGCAAGCAGGGCCATCGGCGCGAAGTGGCGCTGCGCGTGCCGAATTACCTGGTACTGCCCAAGATTCTGGCCCAGACGGATCTGGTGGTCACCGTGCCCGAGGTCATCGCCCAGGCGATCACCGACGATGCCGAAGGCGCCACCTGGTCGCCGCTGCCGTTCCAGACGCCCCATACGCACATCCGGCAGTTCTGGCACGCGCGCTATCACCACGATGGAGCCAACATCTGGCTGCGCAAGCAGATCGCCGACCTGCACATCGGCGCGAGCTTGCGCCGGGTGGGAGGCGGGGAAGGGCAGCCGGCGGGATGGTCGGCGGCGGCGTGAGCCGCCCGTTGCACCCGACGCGAACCGACGACACACCTAGCCCGCGAGGGCGACCAGATGTCCCCAGTTCAGCCGCGACTGCAGGTGGAAGTAGGTCATGGCGAGCCAGCCCTTGCGCGCCCATGCCGTCACGGTGGCGTCAGGCAACTGGTCGAACCGCGTTTCGTCGACCACGTGAAAGCCGTCCAGCGTGACGCGCTCGCCGCTCTGCAGTTCGACCGCCACCTGGCGCGGAATCATCAGGTTCTCGGCCTGCAGCGCGGCGACGTATTCGCGCGTCATCGTCAGTCCCGCCTGCAGTTCCCCCAGGAACTGCAGCATTTCGCTCACGACAGCGGTGGGCTGGCCGCCCTCGAACAGGGCTTCGGCATCGGTAGCCGTGCTGCGCAGGTGATCGGCGCTCTCGTCCACGCACAACGCATAGCGTTCGCTGGCCGGGTCCTCCTGCAGGATGAACGGATAGCGGCGCAGGTGGGCGGGAATGTAGCGACTGGGCAGCCACCTGCCGTCGGCGTCGACCATGAGGTTTTCCGCCGTGCGCAGGCCCAGCACCGCCATGGGCATGTGCTGTTCGCCGGCGAACACGATAGGCAGGTCGCGCGCGGCCATCGCGAATTCCGTCGCCACCAGCGGCACAGCGGTCTGGCCACGCGAAAAGGCGTAGCCGGCATTGCGGTCGAGCTTGAGGTGGGCGTGGCGCTGCGGGTCCAGCGCGCGCGCCTGTTCGAACATGGGGGCGTAGGTGCCGGCGGGGGTCGAGGTGGTCATGGAATCCTTGCACGAAGGTCGATGCCGCGCGGCATCGTCATGACCGCAATGGTAACGCTACGCGCGGGCGCCGTCCCCCTCGAGGCTCTGAACATAGCGCCGCCAGCCGCCAAACGCCGAGACGTCGCGCGCGCCTTGCGCCGCCCACGGTTCGCAGACGAAACCATGCACCATCGTGCCGTCCTCCAGGGCCAGGCTGCCTATGCCCAGCGGCGCGAGCACCTGCCTGAGGAAAGCGCCGACCTGCCCCAGGGGAAGATTCCACACCTCGACCGCGATCGAGGCGCCGCCTGCGCCGACGCGCACGAGACCGGGCTTGGGCGGCGTGGTGCCCGGCAGCGCGTAGAGCCGGTATTCCGCCGCGGTACGGGTCTCGCGCAGCTTGCGCGCGCCTAGATCGGTCAACTGCCAGTTCAGCGGCATGCCGCTCAGGTGGGCGCCGACCACCGCGATCGGCAGGGCATCGGCCAGGGGCGGTGCGATCTCGCGCGGCGCGGGCAGCGGCGCGCCGGTCGCCCCCTGCGGCAAGCCGGTGGCATGGTGGAAGCGCTGGCCCAGTTGAGCCAGCCGCCAGTCCGAGCCCGAGGGCCCGATCAGCGTGATGCCGAACGGCAGGCCGTCGGCGCGCAGCGAGGCCGGCACGGCCAGCGCGGCCCAGCGCAGCAGGTTGACGAAGTTGGTGTATCGGCCGAGCGTACGATTCAGGCCGATGGGATCGGCCAGCATGGCGGCGATGGTGGGCAGCGTGGGGGCGGTCGGCACGGCCAGCACGTCCATGTCGCGCCAGACTGTGGACAGCCGCTCGCGCGCCTCGTCCAGCCTGGCCTGCATCGCCAGCACGTCGGCCGCGCCATGGTGCCGGCTGCCGCCGATAATGGTGCGCACGGGCTCGATGACCGCCTCGGGCCGGGCATCGAAGAATTCGCGGATGGCCTCGTAGCGCTCGGCCACCAGCGCGCTTTCGTACAGCCATGACGCGACTTCCGCCAGCGGCGCGTCGTCGATGGGTACCGCGGTACCCCCCAGCGCCTCGAGTTGCCGGCATGCCGCTTCGTAGGCCTGGGCCGCGAGCGCGTCGCCGGCGAAATCCGGACGCATCGGCACCCCGAAGCGGAAGGACGCCGGCATGGCCCGCAAGTCGGGGGCCACGGCATCGGTGTCGGCCAGCACGTTGAGCACGTCCACCGCCTCGGCTACTGTGCGGGCGAAGATGCTGGCGGTATCGAAGCTGCGCGAGGCCGGAAATACGCCCTTGGCGCTGAGCAGGCCGATGGATGGCTTGAGCCCGACGATGTTGTTGAAGCCGGCCGGCACCCGGCCGGAACCGGCCGTGTCGGTACCCAGGGCCACGTCCGCCTCGCCGGTGGCCACCGCCCAGGCCGAGCCGCTGCTGGAGCCGCCGCTGACGTATTCGGGGCGCAGCGCATTGGGAACCGCCCCAAAAGGGGACCGCGTGCCGTTCAGCCCGCACGCGAACTGGTCGAGGTTGGTCTTGCCGACGATCGATGCACCGGCATCGAGCAGTTTTTGCACCACGGCGGCGCTAGCCGCGGGCATGTAGGCAAACTCGGGGCAGGCGCAGGTGGTCGGCACGCCGGCCACGTCGATGTTGTCCTTGACGGCCACGCGCACGTGCGCGAGCGGGCCCGAGGCGCGGGTGCGGAGAGGAGGGGAAAGGCGGCGGATCCAGGCTGACATGGCAATCCCTGATAGACGATGTCCATGCTCAAGCAAGGGGCGTACCACGGCGCGGGCGGCGCCGGCCGGGCGCAACGCCGGGAAGGCGCGCGGGCCGCGGGCCCGCGTTTTCGGCTGCTCCCGTGGCTGTACGCTAGCAGGGCAGCCCGGCAATGCGCCGCAAGCCCGCCATGTCGAGGATCTCGACTTCCCTCTGGCGCGTGCGCAGCAGCTGCGCCCTGGACAAGCGCGAAAACAGCCGGCTCACCGTCTCCAGCGTCAGGCCGAGGAAATTGCCGATCTCTTCGCGGCTCATCCGGAGGACGAATGTCGAGGCCGAATAGCCGCGGGCCGCCAGGCGCTCGGAAAGGTTGAGCAGGAAGACGGCCAGGCGTTCTTCGGCGCGCATGGCGCCCAGGGACAGCAGCATCTGCTGGTCGTGCTCGATCTCGCGGCTCATCAGCCGCATGAGCTGGCGCTGCAGGGACGGCAGATGACCGGCCAGGGAAGACAGGTCCCGTACCGGGATCACGCAGACTTCGCTGTCTTCCAGGGCGACGGCGGTGGAGGCATGGGCGGTCCGGGCCAGGCCATCCAGCCCGACGATTTCGCCGGCCAGGTGAAAGCCCGTGATCTGCTGGCGTCCGTCGGCCCGTTCGAGGACCGTCTTCAGTGTGCCGAAGCGGATGCCGTAGACCGCCTCCAGTCCGTCCCCCACGTGGAACAGCGCCTGGCCTTTCGCGACCCGTATGCGTTCCTGCACCAGCTCATCCATCCTGCCGGCGTCGTCGGCCTCCATGCCGACGGGCAGGCAGAACTGGCCCAGCCCGCAGGTCGAGCAGCGGACGGAGTCGGAGGCGAGCGGAATGCGTTTGTTCATGGATGGCGAATCGTCGCGGTAGCGGCCGGACCGCTGCTAGGGCAGGCGGCCGGCGTAGCTTTGCCGCAGCATGTCGATGAAGACCCGCACGCGCGGCGGCAGGTGCTTGCGCTGCGGGTAGACGGCGTAGATGGCGTTGGGCGGCGGGGCGTAGTCGTCGAGCACGGTCACCAGCCGCCCCTGTTTCAGGTCGTCTTCGACCTCCCATAGCGACCGCCACGCCAGGCCCCGGCCGTCCAGGGTCCAGGCATGGAGGACGGCGCCGTCGGTGCATTCCAGCGTGCCGGAGACGCGCTGCGGGGTGGGTTTGCCGTCGATGGTGAAGAGCCAGCCGCGCGTCTGGCTGCCGCTGGCCCCGAACGACAAGCAGTTGTGGCGCGCCAGCTCCGATGGATGCCGGGGCGTGCCGTGGCGGCGCAGGTAGGCAGGCGAGGCCACCACCATCCGGCGGTTGTCGGCCAGGCGTACGCTGACGAGACTGGAGTCGGCCAGGTCGCCGATGCGTATGGCGCAGTCGTAGCCTTCGTTGACGAGGTCCACCAGCCGGTCGTTGAGGTCGAGGGTGACGCTGATGCCGGGATAGGTGTCGAGCAGCCGCGGCAGCAGCGGGGCGACGTGGCGCCGCCCGAACCCGGCCGGGGCGGTGACCCGCAGATGGCCCTTGGGATTCTCGCCGCCGGCCGCGACGCTGTTCTCGGCATTTTCCAGCGATTGGAGTATCTGCTGGCACTCCTCGAAGAATTCCGTTCCTTCCCGGCTCAGGGAGATCTTGCGGGTGGTGCGTATCAGCAGCTTGACCCCGAGGCGGGCCTCCAGCGCGTCGATGCGCCGGCCGATGACCGCCGGAGCGACGCCTTCGCTGCGCGCGGCCGCGGACAGGCTTCCGCGCGAGACGGCCGAAACGAAGGATTCGATCTGCTTGAAGCGATCCATGGCGGGGAAGGGGCGAACATGCGCCGGCGGCGGGCGGGCATGCCGAGGTGGCAAGCCCGGCGGGCGCGGCGTATTTATGCAAATTAGTAAATAATTTGCACCGCATTTTAGCCTATCCATAACAAAACCGCGCCCGCGGCCGGGCGGGCGCGGAAGCGGTTCCCGCCCTCAGGACCGGTTGTCCCGTTGCAGCACGTCGATCAGGTGATCGATATCCAAAGGCTTGGTCAGATGGATGGCGAATCCCGCGCCCAGGCAGCGGCGCACGTCGGATTCCATGCCGTAGCCGGTAAGGGCTACCGCGATCTGGTCGGCGGCGGGCGCATAGTGCCTGAGCACGTCGATGCCGTCGCCGTCGGGCAGGCCCATGTCGCTGACGAGCACGTCGTAGCGCTTGGCATCGATACATGCGCAGGCTGCCGCCACGTTCTCGGCGATGTCGACCTCGTAGCCGTATTCGGCCAGGAGGAATTGCATGGCCTCGGCCGTATCGCCGTTGTCCTCCACCAGCAGAATGGTGGCCGGCCGGTGCGTGGAGGGCGATGCGGGCGTCTCCACGGGCGCAGGCGCCTGCACGTCGCCGCCCGCCGGGTCGTCGAGCGTGAGCGTGAAAGTGGTGCCCTTGCCCTGGCCCTCGCTGCGCACGCTCAGCGTGCCGCCGTGGCGCTGCGCGAGCGAACTCGCGATCGCCAGCCCCAGCCCGAGCCCGCCGCGGGCCTGCGCCGATTCTTCTTCGCCCTGGTCGAAGGCGTCGAAAATGCGCTTGAGCGCCTGCGGCGGGATGCCTATGCCGGTGTCCGAGACGTCCACCGCGATCTTTCCCGGCATGGGCTGGTACATGGTGATGCCGATCTCGCCGGCGCGCGGCGTGAACTTGATGGCGTTCTTGAGCAGGTTCCAGATGATCTGCTGCAACCGGGCCGGATCGGCCTGGACGATGACCGGATACGGCAGGGGCGTGTAGCGCAGTTCGATGTGGCGGGCCGCCGCTTCTTCGCGGAAGATCTCCGCGATGCCGTTCAGGATGGCGACGAGGTCCGTGGGCTCGAGGCGCAGGCTCAGTTTGTCGTTGACGATCTTGGAGATGTCGAGCAGGTCGTCGATGAGCCGCGCCTCGACCTCCACGTTGCGCTTGATGAGCTCGATGCTGCGCCGGCATTCGGGCGGCAGGTCCTGGCGCAGGTCCAGCGCCTGGGCCGCGGCGTAGATGGGGCCGAGCGGCGTGCGCAGTTCGTGCGACAGCACGGCCAGGAACCGGTCCTTGGCGCGGTTGGCCGCCTCGGCCTGTTCCTTGGCCATCTGCAAGAGGTCGGCCGCCACCCGGGTGTCGGTCATGTCGCGGACGATGCGCGAGAATCCCCGGACGGCGCCGCCATTGCCGAAGATGGCCGTGGTCACGACCGAGGCGTAGAACGTGGCGCCGTTCTTGCGCATCAGCCATCGTTCCTCGGCCAGGCTGGTGCCGGTGCTGATCTCGGCCAATCGTTCGACCAGCGGCCGCTCGGTCGGCTGGCCGGGTTCGGGCGGCAGGTTGAACATGTCGCCGGGGCGTCCGATCACTTCTTCGGCGGGATAGCCGAACAGCCATTCCGAGGCGCGGTTCCAGCTTTCTATCGTGCCGTCCAGCGACAGCGTCGCCACGGAGTAGTCCCGTAGCGCGTCGATCAACTGGCCGAAGTAGGTTTCGCTCTCGCGCAGGCGCCTTTCTGCATCGTGCCGGGAGCGGCGCTCCCGGGCCTCGTCCAGGGCCCGCTGCACGACGATGGGCAGGCGGTCCAGGCGTTGCTTGAGGACGTAGTCGGTCGCACCTTCCTTGAGCATGTCCACCGCGTGTTCCTCGCCCAGCACGCCAGAGACGAAAATGAACGGCAGCGCCGAAGGATGGCTGCGCGCGATCCGCAGCGCCTCGCTGCCCGGGAAACCCGGCATGTGGAAGTCGGACAGCACGAGATCGAAGGTTCCGCTGTCCAGGGCCTTGATGAAGTCGGCTTCGTTGTTGACGATGACGCCCTCGACGTCGAGCCCGGCGATTGCCAGGCGTTCCAGGGTCAATTCCGCATCGTGAGGGTCGTCTTCGGCCAGAAGGACTCGCATGACAGGCAGATTCACTTTAAGCGGGCTCCCGGACGCGTTATTCCTGTTGCAGCGTGCGCGCGCGGCGCAGGGAGCCTGGGGGCGGCTCGTTCAGCACCGCCCAGAATACGCCCAGATCGCCGATCGCGCGCACGAAATCGGGAAAATTCACCGGCTTGACCACGTAGGCATTGACGCCCAGCGCGTAGGCGCGAACCAGGTCGCTTTCCTCGTTGGACGAGGTCAGCATGACGACCGGGACGTTGCGCAATTCCTCGCTGGTGCGTATCAGCTTGAGAAGCTCCAGGCCATCCATCTTGGGCAGCTTCAGGTCGAGGAGGATCACCGCCGGGTTGCCGGGCGGCCGATCCAGATAACTGCCGCGCCGGGACAGATAGTCTAGCGCCTCTGCGCCGTCGCGGGTAATGACCACGTCGTTGGCCAGCTGGCTTTTTTCCAGCGCGATCAAGGTCAGTTCCAGGTCCCGGGGGTTGTCTTCGACCAGCAGGATGGGCTTGAGCATCATGATCAGCCTCGCAGTTTCTTTTTGCTTGGAGACGGCGCCGCGGTTGCCGAAGGCTCGGCGCCGGGGAGGAACAGATAGAAGGTGGCGCCCCGGTCGGGCACGCCTTCGGCCCATACCCGGCCGCCGTGGCGCTCGACGATGCGGCGCACGTTGGCCAGGCCGATGCCGGTCCCTTCGAAATCTTCCATGCGATGCAGACGCTGGAATACGCCGAATAGCTTACCGACATATTTCATGTCGAAACCCACGCCATTGTCGCGCACGTATATGACGTGCCCGCCGTCGCGCGCGTCGGCGCCGACCTCGATTACCGCCGGGGTACGGTCGCGGGTGTATTTGATGGCGTTGGACAGCAGGTTGCGCAAGGCCAGGTGCATGTAGGCGGCATCGGCGTAGATCGCCGGCAGGTCGTGCGCGATCCACTCCACCTCGCGTCCTTGCAGGTCGGGCGCCAGTTCGTTGCGGATCTGTTCCAGCGTCTGGGCCAGGTTCACCTGCGTGGGCTTGAGGGCCGAACGCCCCATCTGCGAGAAGGTCAGCAGCGCATCGACCAGGCGGCCGGCAAAGCGCGCCGAGTCGTTGATGTTGGCCAGGTACCGCGTCGCGCGCGCGGACAGTTGCTTGCCTTCGTATTCCTGCAGCAGTTCGGCATAGCCGGCGATGTGGCGCAAGGGCGCCCGCAGATCGTGCGAAACGCTGTACGAGAACGCTTCCAGTTCCTGGTTGATGCGCCCGAGTTCGTCCGCCAGGCCGGCCAGTTCCTCGGCCTTGCGCAGCACCACGCCCGTGATGGCGGTACGCAGTTCGGCGGCGCTGTCGAGCTCCCAGGGCTCCCAGGCAAGGGACTGTCCCCGTATTTCCTGGGGCCAGGGCCGGAAGTTGCGTTCGGCGGCGGCTGCCTCGTCGCCCGGGGCGGGCTGGCCGCCGGCCCAGTGGATGTTGCGCACCCACTCCGGCCGGAACCACAGGACGTAGTTGGGGTGCAGCTCGGAAATCGAGATGGCCAGCACGCCGCAGGCCAGTTCCCGGATCTTCGCGAATTCGGGTGCGAGCGCCGGCAGGTCGCGGGTATGGAACAGTCCTGACTTGGCGATCCGGGACAGGCGGGCGCACAGCATGAGGATGATGTCGCGGCCGGGCGCCTGGCCCAGGGTCAGGCAGTCGTCGCCATGGACGATGGCCGCGCCGGTGGCCCGCGCGAAGTCGAGCAGCGTTTCCGGCACGCTGGCCAAGCCCGCCGGCACGCTATCGTGCTCGGCCATGGCGGACAGCAAGGCGCCCGCCAAGTGTTGCAGCTCGTGGCGCCGTCCGGCTTCGGCCTGCGCGTGGCGAGCCTCGATCTGCAGCGAGACGATCTGCACCAGCAGGTTGGTCTGGGTCCGGACCGCCAGGGGGATTCTGCGCGGCAACGCGTGGTGGCACGAGATCATGCCCCATAGCCGGCCTTGCACCACCAGCGACAGCGACATGGAGGCCTGCACGCCCATGGCCTCCATGTAGCGCAAGTGCGAGGGCGAAACGCTGCGCAGCTCGGCGAAGCTGAGGTCAGTCGGCGCGCCGGTCGCGGGGTTGTCGCGCGGCACCAGCGGAGACGATTCGTAGCGCGCGTCGGGTATGCAGCGCATGCGGTTGACGAGGTAGAGACTGCGGGCCTGCGCGGGAATGTCGCTGGCGGGGAAGTGCAGGCCCAGGAACGATACGTAGCCGGGGTCGTGCCGTTCGGCATTGACCCGGCCATGTCCCTCGGCATTGAATTCGTAGGCAACGACGCGTCCGAACCCGGTGAGTTTCTTGATCTCTTCGACTGCGAGCTCGCAAATGGCGTCCACGGTCTCGCATTGTTGCGCGCGGCCGACGAAATCGCCCAGGCCGGCAAGCTGCGTGCCCGGGATGGCGGGCTCGAATTCGGCCAGGATGGCGCCGCCATCCCGGTGAACGACGAGATCGAAATCGCCGTGTCCGGTCTGGAAGGAAACCGAGCCGAGGTGGAACGGCGCACGTTCGGCCTGGGTGGCCGCTTGCAGCCGCTCCAGGAAACGGTCATCGGGATCCTGGACCAGACCGGCGAGCTCTTGGCCCAGCAACGCCGCCGGCGGCACGCCGAGATGGCGCCGTACCGACTCGCTGGCCTGCAGGATGCCGCCATGAGTACGGTCGAGTACGAGCAGGAAACCGTGCGGCTGGATGCTGCCCGGGATGTGGATCGGCTCGCTAGCGCACGAGTCCGTAACGTTCGTACTGGGCGCTGGGCTTTGGGAAGGCACCTGTCGACATGGCTGAAGGGGACGAAGCCCAATAGTATTCAATCCCCGTGTCTTTTCCCAAGCGCCGGGCGGATTATGTAGCGATACTTACAGGACGTCTCATTCGCGCCGGCCGGGGCGGGCCCGGCCGGCGAGGCGACGGCCGTTTCAGGAGCCATGGCCGCCGCGATGCGCCCAGGCCGTGGTGCGCTTCTCGACCAGGGCGAAAAGCTCGTACATGGCCATGGCCATGACGCCGATCACCATCAGGCCGGCAAAGGCCAGCGGCATCTTCATCGCCGAGCCGGCCGATACCAGCAGATAGCCGATGCCCTCGTTCGAAGCGGCCATCTCCGACACCGTCGAACCCACGAAGGCCAGGGTGATCGCGACTTTCAGGGAGGCATAGAAATAGGGCAGCGAGCGCGGCAGCCCGACCTTGAGCAGCACGTCCAGGCGCTTGGCGCCCAGGACTCGCAACACGTCCTCGAGCTCGGGCTCGAGCGTGGCGAGGCCAGTGGCGATGTTGACCATGATGGGGAAGAAAGAGATCAGGAAGGCCGTCAGCATGGCCGGGCCGATGCCGATCCCGAACCAGACCACCAGCACGGGCACGAACGCCGCCTTGGGGAGGGCGTTGAAGGCCGTCATCAGCGGATAGACGGCGGTATAGGCGATGCGCGAGCTGCCGATGACGAAACCCAGCACCACGCCGACCACGATGGAGATGCCGAAGCCGGCCATGGTGACCCAGAACGTGCGCCAGGCGTGCTGCGCGATGACCGGCGCGTAGTCGATGGTGGCCTGCAGGATCTGCGAGGGGCTGGGGAAGATGAACTCCGAGACCTGGAAGACGCGGCAGATGATTTCCCACAGCGCGATGACCAGGATCAGCAGGGCGATCGGGGCGGTGCGTTCGGCGAACTTGTTATTCATGGGGTTCAACGTCCGATCCGGGTGCGCAATTCGTGCACCAGGGTATTGAATTCGTCGGTATAGGTGGTCTCGAGCTCGCGCGGGCGAGGCAGGTCGATCTCCCGGCGGGCGAGGATGCGGCCGGGGCGCTTGCTCATCACGTAGACCGTGTCGGCCAGGAACACCGCTTCGCGCAAGTCGTGGGTGACCAGGACGACGTTGAAGCGGCGGGCCGTCCACAGATCGCGCAGCACGCACCAGAGCTCTTCGCGCGTAAACGCGTCGAGCGCGCCGAAGGGTTCGTCCAGCATCAGCATCTCGGGCTCGTGGATCAATGCCCGGCACAGCGAGGCCCGCTGCTGCATGCCGCCCGAGAGTTCCCACGGGAACTTGTGTTCGTAGCCGTCCAGTCCCACCGTCGCCAGCAGGGCGCGCGCCCGCTGCTCGTATTCGGCGCGCTTGGCGCGGAAGTTGGAGCGGTAGGGTTCGACGATCTCGAGCGGCAGCAGGATGTTGTCGAGCGTGGTCCGCCAAGGCAGCAGGTTGGGCGCCTGGAACGCCATGCCGACGATCTTGAGCGGTCCCTTGACGGGATGCCCGCCGACTACGACGGTGCCTCGCGTGGGCGACTTCAGGCCCGTCGTCAGTTTCATGAAGGTGGATTTGCCGCAGCCCGACGGGCCGACGATGGCGACGAATTCGCCTTTGCCGATGGAGAGGCTGATGTCCTCGACGGCATATTCGCCGGCGCGCTCCTGGGCAGGGGTATAGGCCAGCGATACGCGCTGGAAGTCGACAAATGGAGTCATGGGGTAGGGCGATGCGGAAAGTCGGGGGACGCGCCGCCGGAGCGGCGCGCGGTTCCGTGCACCCCCGGGACGGGCGGCCACCGGGGGTTCGTTCTCGTTACTTGCCGCGCAGTACGGACGAGGTCAGGGATTTTTCCGGCAGGAACGAGCGATCGAACGCCGCGGCCGGATCCACCGAGGTCTTGGTGCCGTAGGTGCGCGTCACCTGCGCGGCCATCAGCGCCATGCGCGAGGGATTGATGTCGCCGAAGCCGTCCGCCCGCGCGTCGGGCGTGTCGATGGCGGTCTGGATCGCCAGGCGCAGGCGCTTGAGTTCCAGCGCGGTGTCGATGATGCCGTCGCGTTCCTTGACGGTGGCGATCGAACCCGCGGGGTCGGCCAGGACGTCGCGCGTCGCCTTGGTGACGGCGCGCAGGAAGCCCTTGACCGCCTCCGGGTGGTTCTTGGCGAAATTGCGGTCGGCGATGATGGCGTTGCCGTAGAGCTTCACCCCGTATTCGGGGTAGGACATGATCGCGATGTCCTGGTCCTTGATGCCGCGCGCGTTCAGATTCAGCAGCGAGGTGAAGTAGAAGCCGGTGATGGCGTCGATGTCGCCGCGGGCGAGCATGGTCTCGCGCAGCGCGGGGTCCATGCTGACCCAGGTCACCTTGGAATCGTCGATCTTGTTGGCCTGGGCGAAGATCGGGAACGAGCGGCGGCCGCCGTCGAAGGAGGGGGCGCCGATCTTCTTGCCCTCGAGGTCCTTGGGCGCCTTGATGCCGCTCTTCTTGAGCGAGAAGACGGCCGCCGGCGTGTTGTTGTAGACCATCATGACGCCGGTGGGCTGGTTCGGCGCGCCGGGGTTGTTGCCTTGGAATTCCATCAGCGCGGCGAGGTCGGCGAATCCCATTTCGTACGAACCCGAGGCCACGCGATTGACGGCGGCGCCCGAGCCGCTGCCGGCGTCGATGGTGACATCGAGCTTTTCGTCCTTGAAGTAACCCTTCTTGGCGGCCACCAGGAAGATCGCGCTCGGCCCTTCGAAACGCCAGTCTAGCTGGAAGCGGATCTTGGTATTCTGGGCCTGGGCGCCCGTGGCCCACGCGCTGGCCAGGACCAGCGCCATCCCCGCGAGCACGGTGCGGCGACCCGAAGTGCGAAGCATTGTCTTCATGCTGGGTTTTCCTCGAGGTGAGTGGCGGACGGTTGTGCCGTCCTCGGTTTTGTGGGGAGAATACATCCCGGTTTCGCGCGCCAACAATGCGAGGTAAACCCGCAGTGGTGCATCGCCTCCCCGAGTTGGTGCGAACCGGTATTGCAATTTGTTAAAAAGCAGGATCCGTGCCCGCAAGCGTGCTTTCGACGCCTGCATTCCCGCTTCCGCGCACCGCGAAGGGTCTCCCATGTGCCAACTGCTCGGCATGAACTGCAATACGCCGACCGACATCGTCTTCAGCTTCACGGGCTTCGCCACGCGCGCCGGGCGTACCGGCGAGCACGTCGACGGCTGGGGCATCGCCTTCTTCGAAGGGGCAGGCGTGCGCCACTTCGTCGACCACGAGCCTGCGCTGGTGTCCCCGGTGGCGGACCTGATCCGGCGCTATCCGATCAAGTCCGGGAACGTGATCGCCCATATCCGCAAGGCGACGGTCGGACGGGTGGCCCTGGAGAACTGCCATCCCTTCGTGCGGGAGCTGTGGGGGCGCTACTGGGTATTCGCCCATAACGGCGACCTGGCCGACTACCATCCCCGGCTCGCCGGACCCTACCGGCCGGTGGGCGATACCGACAGCGAACGCGCGTTCTGCTGGATGCTGCAAGCCCTGGCCGGGCGCTTCGCCACCCACCCCGGCCCCGAGGCGCTGGCCGACGCGCTGGGCGAACTGACCGCGTCGATCGCCGAGCACGGCACCTTCAATTACATGCTGTCCGATGGCACGGCCCTGTATGCGCATTGCTCGACGCGCCTGCACTACCTCGTTCGGCAGCATCCGTTCGCGACCGCCAGCCTGTCCGACGACGAAGTCAGCGTCGATTTCGCGCAAGTCACCACGCCCGACGACCGTGTCGCCGTCATCGTGACCGAACCGCTGACGGCCAACGAAACCTGGCGCTGTTTCGAGGCCGGAGAGTTGATGGTGTTCGTGGACGGCGCGCCGGTGCTGGCGCGGCAGGTCAGTCCGTAGGCGCCGCGCCGCTGCTCATTTCGCGGCGAGCGAGGCCGCCAGCTGCTCGAGGAAGTCCACCGTCAGCTCGCCCGCGAGCTGGGCGTCGTCGGCTGTCATGGTCTCGAGCGGATTGTGGCTGATGCCGCCGTTGCCGCAGCGGGTGAACAGCATGGTGATGGACGTGGCCTCGGCCAGTTTCATGGCGTCGTGGCCGGCTCCCGACGGCAGCTCGAAGGCGGGCAGTCCGCGGTCCGCGATGGCGCGCGACCACATGGCCATCTGCTCGCGCGAGCAGGGCGCCGCGGCGGCGCGCATCAGTTCTTCGGTCGTCACGGAAATGCCGCGGCGGGCGCAGATGGCGGTGATCTCGCGTTCGATGTCGGCCAGCGCGGCGTCGCGCACGGCGTTGTCGGCCGCGCGGATGTCGAGCGACAGGGTGCAGGCGCCCGGGATGACGTTGATCGATCCATGGGGCACGTTCAGGATGCCGACCGTGCCGACCAGCGACGGAACCTGCGCGCAGCGCCGTTCGACCGCCAGCACGATCTCCGCGGCGGCGCAGGCGGCGTCGCGCCGCATGTCCATGGGCGTGGTGCCGGAGTGGCTCGCCACCCCGCCCAGGGTCAGCATGCGCCGCACGCTGCCCGCGATGGAAGTGACCACGCCGACCGGGAGGTTGCGCTCGAGCAGCACCGGTCCTTGCTCGATGTGGATCTCGAAGTAGTGCCGCAGCCGCGCGGCCTCGGCCGCCGCCTTGCCGAGCTGCTCGGGATCCAGGCCCGCCAGCTGCATGGCCTCGCGCATGCTGATGTCGGCGGCGTCGAGCGTATCGAGCACACTGGCGTCGAAGCGGCCGATGTAGGCCGACGAGCCGAGGAAGGTGCTACCGTAGCGCACGCCTTCTTCTTCCGCGAAGGCCACGACGTCCAGGTCGAAGGGCAGGCGGCGGTTGCGCCGCTTGAGGTCGGCCACCACCGCGATGGGCAGCAGCACGCCCAGGCGGCCATCGTACTTGCCGCCGTTGCGTACCGTGTCGTAGTGGCTGCCGGTTGCGACCAGCGGGGGCGAGACGATCGCCGGCGCGGCGCGGTAGCGGCCCACGACGTTGCCCGCCGCGTCCTGATAGACGGTATCGAAGCCCGCTTCCATCATCCAGGCCTGGATGCGCGCCGCCACCGCGCGGTGGGCGGGCGTCAGGTAGGTGCAGGTCAGATGGTCCGGCGAATCGGAGTGCGCGGCCAGGGATTCGGCCCATGCCATCACGGTGTCGCCGTAGGGACGCGTGAGCGACAGGCGGTCCGCCAGCCGGATCTCGGCAATGCGGTCGATCTGTCGCAGCGCTTCGGCGAACTCCAGGTCGGGCGCGTTGCGCAGCCTGCGCTCCATCGCGGCAATGATGTCGTAGCGACTCAGTCCGGCGCCCGTGGGGCCGCGCACCGCGATGATGAACGGGAAACCGAAACGGCTGTTGTAGGCCGCATTGAGCTGGTGCAGCAGCTCGAATTCCTCGGGCGAGCATTGGGTCAGTCCGGCGCGCGCCTGTTCCCCGGCGGAGTCCTCGGTGAGCTGGCCCGCCACGGCGGCCCGTCCGGCCAGTTCCGGATGGGCGCGGATCAGCGCCAGCTGTTCTTCGCGGCTGGCCGCGCGCACGGTCTGCGCCAGCGCGTACTTGAGCGCGGCCACTGAAGCGAACGGCCGCTTGGCCGCGACCCGTTCCATGACCCAGGGGCTGTGTTCGTAGAGCCCGTCCAGGAACTGGACGAAGCGGGCGGGATCCGCGGCATTGAGGACGTCGAGCGTGAGCGAGGCGGTCATGGCGATGGTCAGGAGGCGGAACCGGTGGCCGGCACGTAGGGATGTTCTTGTTTCCAGTGCCGCGCGATGTCGACGCGGCGGCACACCCAGATGTCCTGGTGCTTTTCGATATGGTCGAGAAAGCGTTGCAGCGCCGGAAAGCGGCCCGGGCGGCCGAGCAGGCGGCAGTGCATGCCGATGGACATCATGCGCGGCTTGTCGGCGCCTTCGGCGTAGAGCACGTCGAAGGTGTCGCGCAGGTAGTGGTAGAAATGATCGGCGGTGTTGAAGCCCTGGGGCGTGGCAAAGCGCATGTCGTTGGCGTCCAGGGTGTACGGAACGACCAGGTGGGGCTTGCGTTCGCCGGAGGAGGTCTCGACTTCGGTCCAGAAGGGAAGGTCGTCGCCATAGTAATCGCTGTCGTACAGATAGTCGCCCTGTTCGACCAGCAGGCGCCGCGTGTTGGGGCTGTCGCGGCCGGTGTACCAGCCCAGCGGCCACGCGCCGTCGGTCAGCCTGCGCAGGATCTCGGTGCCGCGGTGCATGTGCTCGCGCTCGGTGGCTTCGTCCACGTTCTGGTAATGGATCCAGCGCCAGCCGTGGCAGGCGATCTCGTGCCCATGTTCGAGGAAGGCAGAGGTGGCCTCGAGGTTGCGTTCGAGCGCCATGGCGCAGCCGAATACCGTGAGCGGCAGGCGCCGGCGCTCGAATTCGTTCAGGATGCGCCATACGCCCACGCGCGATCCGTACTCGTAGATGGAGTCCATGCTCATGTGCCGCGCCGGATAGGCGGCCGCGCCGACGATCTCCGACAGGAACTGCTCGGACGCCGGGTCGCCGTGCAGCACGTGGTTTTCCGCGCCTTCCTCGTAGTTCAGGACGAATTGCACGGCGACGCGGGCGCGGCTGGGCCAGCGGGCGTCGGGAAGGCTGCGGCCGTAGCCGGTCATGTCGCGGGGATATGCAGTCATGGCGCTCGCAACGGGTAAGAGGGAGAGGCCCGGCGTGTCACGCCGGCACGGGCATTTTCACACGTCGCGCGCAGGAGCTGCTGCGCGTCGGGATGTGGCCGCTAGCGAAACTATATACACTTTTGTGCTCTCGCCGAACCGGCGCACGCAGGCACCGCCTGTCCGTACAGCGATGAAAGGACTTCCATGGGAAAGCTGACGACTCACGTTCTTGATACCGCCAATGGCTGCCCGGCCGCCGGCCTGCGGATCGAGCTGTTCCGCCTGGACGACGGCCAGACCGTCCTGTTGCGGCAGGTGGAGACCAATGACGACGGCCGCGTCGACGGCCCGCTGCTCGAAGGCGACGACTTCGCCGCCGCCACCTATCGCCTGGCGTTCGAGGCGGGCGACTATTTCGCCGGCAAGGGCGTGTCCGTGCCCGAGCCGCGCTTCGTGGACCGGGTCGTGCTCGACTTCGGCATCGCCGATCCCCGGCAGCATTATCACGTCCCGCTGCTGGTCAGCCCGTGGAGCTGGAGCACCTATAGGGGGAGCTAGGGCGCACGCAGGCGGCGATCTGCTCGCGCAGCCACTTGATGGGGCCGTCGCGCCGGGTGCGCGGATGCCACAGCAGGTAGTACTGCAGCGGCGGCAAGGGCAGCGGCAAGGGCGTCACGCGCACGGGGAGCGAGCTTTCGAAGAAGTCGGTAAAACGCTTGCCCGTGGTCAGCAGGAGATCCGTCTGCGTGAGGACATAGGGGATCAGGCTGAACACCGGGCACTCGAGCGCGATCTGCCGGGTATGTCCAAGGCGGGCGAGCATCGTGTCGACCGTGCTGCGCAGGCCGGGACGCATGGCGGTAGGCGCCGCGTGTCGCGCCTGCAGATAGGCCTGCATGGTCAGGCTGCGCTGGGCCAGCGGATGATGGCTGCCCATCATCACCACCAGTTCGTCATTCATCAGCGGTAGCCGGTGCAATTGCGAGGGCGGATCGGGCCAGTTGGCGATTACGAGGTCCAGCCTCCCGTCGGCGAGCTTCTGCGCGTAGTCCAGGTCGTCTGTCAGGGGATGCACGCTGAGCGCGAGCGAGGGCGCCGCCGCGCGCAAGCGGCCGGCCAGGCGCGGCAACAGCATGGGATCGAGGTAATCGGGGGCCGCCAGATGCAGGGTCCCGTGGGCCCTGCGGGGATCGAACTCGGCCGGCGGCGCGAGAAAGTGCTCGGCCTGGGCCAGCAGTTCGCGCGCCGGCGCTTCCAGCGACTGCGCGGTCGCGGTCGGCACCACGCCGCCGGGGCCGCGCACGAACAGCAGGTCGCCGGTCAGGCGGCGCAGGCGCGCCAGCCGCGTCGACAGCTGAGGCTGGCCCATGCCCAGCCGTATCGCGGCGCGCGAAACGTTCAGCGTATCGAGCAGCGTGACGAAAGCCTGGATGTCCGTCATGTTGAGCTGCGACAGCTCGGCGCTGGCCTGGGCGGCAGGGGAGGGGGCGTGGGACATGGCGGCGTTTCCTCCAGATCATCCCGGAAAGCGAATGATCATCATGCGAATAGGCAGATGATAACCGCCGCCAAGGCGCGTATGTTTGCGGTATAGACCCCCGGCGACGGAGGGGGAACTCCTGGTAGAACGACATGCCTTCCGATCTTTCCATTCCTGTTCGGCCTCCCGAGGTGCAGACCCGTCCCATCCGCTTCTGGCATGGTTCGCGGCGCATCGACCTGGACAGGGTGCCGCCCGCCCTTACCGTGCTCGAATGGCTCCGGGAAGAAGCGGGCTGCCACGCCGTCAAGGAAGGCTGCGCGGAGGGCGATTGCGGTGCCTGCACGGTGGCTGTGACGGAACTGGACGAAGGCGGCCGGCCCCGGACGCGCGCCGTCAACGCCTGTATCCAGCCAGTGGCCACGCTCGACGGCAAACTGCTCGCCACCGCCGGAGACATCGGGACGGCGGGCGCCCTGCATCCGGTGCAGCAGGCCATGGTGGACCACCATGGCTCGCAGTGCGGTTTCTGCACGCCCGGTATCGTGATGTCCCTTTACGCGCTGTATGAAAACAAGCGGCTGGCGGAGCAGGGGCCGGTGACCCGCGCGGAGGCGGTACAGGCGCTGTCGGGCAACCTTTGCCGCTGCACCGGCTACCGGCCGATCCTGGACGCGGCGCAGGCCATGCGGGGGCAGGCCTGGCGGGGCGAGCCCGCCGCCGAACTGCGGGCTCGGCTGGAGCAGGTGGCGGCCGATGGCCGAGCCTGGATGCCTGCCGAGGCGGCGGAAGGTTTCGCCGGCCACGCGCGTGGCCGCTTTCTCGCGCCGCGTACCCTCGCGCAGTTGGCCGCGCTTCGCGCCGCTTGTCCGGACAGCCGCATCGTCGCCGGCGCCACCGACGTCGGCCTCTGGGTCACCAAGCAGCACCGCGCGCTAGGCGACGTGCTGTGGATAGGCGGGGTGCGCGAACTGGCCGCCATCGGCAGGGTGGACCGCGATCCGGTGGCGTCGGAACGCTGGGGCAGGCCGACCACCTGCCTGGAAATCGGCGCCGCCGTCACGGTCGCCGATGCCTGGCGCGCCCTCGCGCCGCATTTTCCCGCCTGTGCCGAGTACTTCGACCGCTTTGCCTCGGTGCCGGTGCGCAACAGCGCGACCCTGGCGGGCAACGTGGCCAACGGCTCGCCCATCGGCGACACGGCGCCGCTGCTGATCGCGCTGGGCGGTTCGGTGGTGCTGCATCGGCAAGGCGCCGAACGCGTGCTGCCAGTCACCGATTTCTATCTCGGCTACCAGAAGAACGATCTGCAGCCGGGCGAGTTCGTCCGCGCGGTACGAGTGCCGCTTCCGGAGCCCGATGTCGCCGTCCATGCGTGGAAAGTCTCCAAGCGCCCCGAACAGGACATCAGCGCAGTGGCTCTCGCCACGGCGCTGCGGGTCGAAGGCGGCCGCATCGTCGCCGCCGGCATCGGCGTCGGAGGCATGGCGGCGGTGTCCAGCCGCGCACCGCGCACCGAGCAGGCCCTGCTGGGGCTCGCGGTCGACCAGCCGGGCCTGCGCGACAGTCCGGCCATGCGGGCGGCCTGGCAAGCCATGCACGATGAGTTCGATCCGCTCGACGATCATCGCGCCAGCGCGGCGTACCGGCGCCGGGCGGCCGCCAACCTCGTGCTGCGCTCCTGCCTGAGCGTGGCCGGCGCGGGGCAGGCGCCACGGCTCGGCGAACTGGCGCCGATGGAGGTGCAGCCATGAACGCGCCCGATCATCCCGGCATCCTGAACATCGAGGCCGAACCCTTGGCCTGCGGCACGTCGGCGCCCCACGAGGCGGCGCACCTGCACGTCACCGGCCAGGCCCTCTACGTGGACGATTATCCGGAGCCGCGCGGAACGCTGTTCGTCGCGCCGGTGCTGTCGAACGTCGCGCATGGGCGTCTCCGGGGCGTCGATGCCTCCGCCGCCCTCGCGGTGCCCGGCGTGCATCGCATCGTGACCGCCGCGGATCTGCCCGCGGGCAACGTGCTCGGACCCAAGCACGACGAACCGGTCCTGCCCAGCGACGTGGTGGAGTACCTGGGCCAGCCGGTGGCGCTGGTGATCGCCAGCGGCGCCAAGGCCGCGCGCGTCGCCGCGCGCGCGGTCAAGCTCGACATCGAGGCCCGGCCCGCCATCCTGACCATAGACGAGGCGCTGGCGGCGCAGTCGTGGGTACTGCCGCCGGTGCACCTTGTCGAAGGCGACGTCGACGGCGCGCTGGCGGCCGCGCCGCACCGGCTCGAAGGCGAACTCGCCGTGGGCGGGCAGGAGCAGTTCTACCTGGAAGGCCAGATCGCGCTGGCCATGCCCGGCGAGGACGGCACGATGAAGGTGCTGTCCTCCACCCAGCATCCGGGCGAAGTGCAGCATTGGGTGGCCGATGCGCTCGGCGTGCCCGCGCATTCGGTGCAGATCGAGTGCCGGCGCATGGGAGGCGGTTTCGGGGGCAAGGAGACCCAGGCCGGACACATCGCGGTATGGGCCGCGGTGGCAGCGAGGATCAGCGGCGCGCCGTGCAAGATGCGCCTCGACCGCGACGACGATTTCCTCATCACCGGCAAGCGCCATCCCTTCATCGGCCGCTGGAAGGTCGGCTTCGACGACGAAGGCCGGATACTCGCGCTCGATCTCCTGCAGGCGGCGGCCTGCGGCTTTTCCGCCGACCTCTCGGGACCGATCGCCGACCGCGCCATCTTCCACGCCGACAATGCCTATTATCTGCCGGCCGCCGCGATCCACAGCTATCGCTGCAAGACGAACACGCAGTCCCATACCGCATTCCGGGGCTTCGGCGGACCGCAGGGCGTCGGCATGATCGAAGCCGTCATGGACGACATCGCCCGCCACCTCGGCCTCGATCCGCTGGCCGTGCGCCGCGTCAACCTGTACGGCGAGGCGCCGCGCGACCGTACGCCTTACGGCATGCAAGTGACGGACAACATCCTTCCGCCGCTGATCGGCCGGCTGGAAGCCGATTGCGGCTATGCGGCCCGCCGCGCGGCCATCGAGCGATGGAACGCGGGCAGTCCGGTGGTCAAGCGCGGGCTTGCGCTCACGCCGGTAAAGTTCGGCATTTCCTTCACCGCCACCATGTTCAACCAGGCGGGGGCGCTGGTGAACGTCTACACCGATGGTTCGGTCACGGTGAACCATGGCGGCACGGAGATGGGCCAGGGGCTGCACACCAAGGTGTGCCAGGTCGTGGCCGACACGCTTGGCGTGCCGCTGGAGCGCGTGCGCATTACCGCCACCGATACCGGCAAGGTGCCCAACGCTTCGGCCACCGCCGCGTCGAGCGGTACCGACCTGAACGGGCGCGCGGCCGAGTTCGCGGCGCGGGAAGTGCGCGACCGCCTGCGCGCCTACGTGGCCCGTGCGCGCGGCATCGATACGGAGCAGGTGTCGATACGCCACGGCAAGGTCCGGGTGCCCGGCGCCGAGCTCGAATTCGCCGACGTTGCCAAGGCGGCCTACGCCGCACGCGTCTCGCTGTGGTCGGACGGCTACTACGCCACGCCCAAGATCCACTACGACCAGGCCACCATGCGCGGGCGGCCGTTCTACTACTTCGCCTATGGCGCTGCAGCGGTCGAGGTCGCGGTCGACACCCTCACCGGCGAGACGCGGCTCTTGCGCGTGGACATCCTGCACGACGTGGGACGCTCCATCAATCCGGCCATCGACCTGGGGCAGATCGAAGGCGGCTTCGTGCAAGGCGTGGGCTGGCTGACGTCCGAGGAACTGGTCTGGACGCGCGAGGGCCGGCTGGCCACGCACGCGCCGTCGACCTACAAGATACCCACCGCGGGCGACGTACCGGCCGAATTCCACGTCCAGCTCTGGCCCGAGCCCAACCGCGAGGACAACGTCTACGGTTCCAAGGCCGTGGGCGAGCCGCCCTTCATGCTGGCCTACGCGGCGTTCTTCGCGATACGCGAGGCGGTGGCCGCGGCCCGGCGGGACCGGGGCCTTGCGGGGCCGGTCCCGCTGTCGGCCCCCGCCACGCCCGAGGCCGTGCTGCGGGCGGTAGAGCGATGACAGGCGCCGCGCTGCTGCCCGACGGGCTGGTCGATTTCGCGCGCGCCGCCGGCGGGCGTCCCTTGTGCCTGGTGCGGATACTCGATGTGCGCGGCAGCGTGCCGCGCGGCACCGACGCGGCGCTGCTGGTCGGCGAACACGGGTTTGCCGGCACCATAGGCGGCGGACATCTGGAGTACGAGGCCATCCGGTACGCGCGCAAGCTGCTGCGGCAGCCTGCCGAGGAGGACGCAGACGCGCCGGCGCACACGCGGCGTTTCGCCCTCGGCCCGAGCCTGGGCCAATGCTGCGGCGGCAGCGTGGAACTCGGTTTTTCCCTGTTGCGCGATCCGGCCGCCGCGCTGCCCATGCTGGCGGCGATGGAGCCCCGGCCGCACCAGCTCTGGCTCTATGGCGCGGGTCACGTCGCGCGGGCGCTGGTGCACGTGATGTTGCCCCTGCCGTTCCTGATCCGCTGGATCGACACGCGCGAAGACGTCTTTCCCCACCCGTTGCCGCCGCAGGTGGAACCCGTGCAAACCGACGATCCGCCGTCCGAGGCCGCCTGCGCGCCGCCGGGCGCCCTGCACCTGATCATGACTCATAGCCATGCGCTGGACTTCGACATCGTGCGCGCGGTGCTCGAGCGAGGCGGCGGCGTCTATTGCGGTCTGATCGGCTCGGCCACCAAGCGGACGACTTTTGAACGCAGGCTGCGCGCACGCGGCATGGACGACGCGCTGATTGCGCGATTGACGTGCCCGGTCGGGTTGCCGCAGCTGACCGGCAAGCTGCCGGGAATCATTGCGGTATCGGTGGCAGCCCAGCTGCTGGAGGCGGTGGAAGCGCGGGCGGGCGCCGGCCAGCCGGCCTGAACCGCAAGGTCCAGGCAGCGGGCGGCAGCGGCGGCTTGGCGGCGCGCCTTCTAGCGCTCGGCCGGCGCCGGCAATCCTTGGTCGATCGCCTCCAGCTCCTCTTGCACGCCCAGCCATTCCTCTTCGATTTCACCCAGGCGTTTCAGCAGGTCGCCATGTTCGGCAAGGACACGGCGGCATTCTTCCTTGCGGGATTCCTCGTAGAGGTCGGGGCCTGCGATGAGGGCGTCGAGCTCGCGTTTGCGGGACTCGAGTTTCTGCATCTGCTCTTCGAGTTTTTTGAGCCGGGTCTCGAGCGGTTTGCGTAGCGCCGACAGGCGCTGCCGGTTCTCGGCCTCGAGGCGGCGCTGAGTCTTGCGGTCGACCGCGTCCGCGGGCGACTGAGCGTCGCCGGAAGCGGGTGCCGCCGCATCGCCCGCGCGGCGGTTGTTGAGCCAGTCGCGGTAGTCTTCCAGGTCGCCGTCGAACTCCCGCACGCCGCCGTCGGCCACGATCCAGAAGCTGTCCACGGTGGTACGCAGCAGGTGGCGATCGTGCGAAACCAGCAGCATGGTGCCTTCGAACTCGGCCAGCGCTTCGGTCAACGCTTCCCGGGTATCAACATCCAGGTGGTTGCTGGGTTCGTCCAGCAGCAACAGGTTGGGTTTTTTCCAGACCACCAGCGCGAGGGCGAGCCGGGCCTTTTCGCCGCCAGACATGGGGCCCACCTTGGCGAGCGCGAAATCGCCCGAGAAACCGAAGCCGCCCAGATAGTTGCGCAGGTCCTGTTCGCGCGCCTCGGGCGCGAGCCGCGCCAGGTGCACCAAGGGCGTGGCCTCGGTGTCGAGCATGTCGAGCTGGTGCTGGGCGAAATACCCTACTTCCAGGCCGCGAGCCGCCTTGCGCTCGCCCGCCAGCGGCAAGAGTTCGCCCGCCAGGGTCTTGACCAGGGTACTCTTGCCCGCGCCATTCGCGCCCAGGATGCCGATGCGCGCGCCGGCCCGCACCGAGAGCTTGACGCCGTCCAGGATGGGCGCCTCGGGATAGCCCGCGCGCACGCCGTCCAGCGACAGCAGCGGGTCGGGCATGTGGTCGGGGGAGGGGATGCGGATGTCGATGCCCGAGGCGGCGCGTACCGGCGCGAGCACCTGCATCCGCGCCAGCGCCTTGACCCGGCTCTGGGCCTGCTTGGCCTTGGTGGCCTTGGCCTTGAAGCGGTCGATGAAGCTCTGCAGGTGCGCCGCCTCGCGCTGCTGCTTCTCGTAGGCGATCTGGTTCTGGCGCAGCCGCTCGGCGCGCTGTGTCAGGAAATCCTCGTAGCCGCCCTTGTAGCGAACCAGCTTGGCCTGGTCGAAATGCAGGATGGTGCGGGCTACCGCGTCGAGGAATTCGGTGTCGTGCGAAATCACCAGCACCGTGCCTGGATAGGCCGCCAGCCACCGTTCCAGCCACAGCATGGCGTCCAGGTCCAGGTGGTTGGTGGGTTCGTCAAGCAACAGGAGGTCCGAAGGCGCCATCAGGGCACGCGCCAGGTTCAGGCGCATGCGCCAGCCGCCCGAGAAGCTGGCCACGGGCCGGCGGAACTCCTGTTGGGCGAAGCCCAGGCCGACCAGCAACTGTTCGGCCCGGGACTGCGCCGAGAACGCGTCCGCGTCGGCCAGTTCCGCTTCCAGCTCGGCCAGCCGCAATCCATCGCGGTCGGCATCCACGGCCGCGCGTTCGGCCTGCAGGCGGCGCAGGCGGGTGTCGCCGTCGATGACGAATTCCAGCGCCTCGCGATCGGTGTCGTGGATTTCCTGGGCGATCGAGGCAATGCGCCAGCTCGCCGGAATGTCCAGGTCGCCCGCGTCCGGGTCCAGTTGGCCGTTCAGGAGCGCGAACAGCGTGGACTTGCCCGCGCCGTTGGGTCCCACGATGCCGACGCGTTCGCCCGGGTGGACAACGAAGTCGGCGCCGTCCAGCAGCACCTTGGTGCCGCGCCGCAGAGTAATGCCTGATGCTCGTATCACTTGAAGGAATGCCTCAGACCAACTGATCCTGCCTGAGCAGCAGCACCTTGTCGTCGCCACCGGAGGTGCTCAGCCATACCGGATCGAGATGGGGAAAGGCCTGCTCGAAATAGCTTTTCTCGTGACCCAGCTCCAGCACCAGGATGCCGTCGGGCTGCAGGAAATCGGCAGCTTGCGCCAGCAGCGGCCGGATGAGGTCCATGCCGTCCGCGCCGCCCGCCAGCGCCAGGCTGGGCTCGTGCCGGTATTCCGCCGGCAGCGCATCCATGGACGCGGTGTTGACGTAGGGAGGGTTGCACAGGATGAGGTCGTACTGCGCCGGGGGCAGCTTCTCGAACAGGTTGGACTGGTGCAATGCGACGCGGTCCTGCAGGCCGTAGTCGTCCACGTTGATGCGGGCCACGTCCAGCGCATCCTGCGAAATGTCCACCGCGTCGACCTGGGCGTGCGGGAAGGTCTCCGCCGCGGCGATGGCCAGGCAGCCCGATCCCGTGCACATGTCCAGCGCCCACTCCACGGCGTACGGATCGTCGATCCACGGGGCCAGGCCATCGTCCAGGAGCTCGGCGATGTAGGAGCGCGGCACGATGACCCGCTCGTCCACGTAGAAGCGGCGGCCGCGCAGCCAGGCTTCGTTGGTCAGATAAGGCGCGGGCAGGCGCTCGTCGATGCGTCGGTCGATGATGGCGAGCACGGCGGCGCGTTCGTCATCGAGCACGGCGGCGTCGACGAAGGGTTCGAGCCGGTCGATGGGCAGGTGCAGCGTATGCAGGACCAGATAGACGGCTTCGTCGTAGACGTCGAGCGTGCCGTGGCCCAGCGCGATGCCGGCGGCATTGAAACGGCTGACCGCGTAGCGGATCAGGTCGCGCACCGTGCGCAAGGAATGGAAATCGGCGGCCGGCATATCGGTATCCAGATTCAGAGCGCCGCGGATCCGGCTCGGCCGGTTCGCCAGCGCCGCCCCCTCAAGAGCGCGCGCAACGCGTTCAGGGGATGGGGTTTCATTTCAGTTCTCCACGGCGCATGACCAGGGCACCGCGGATCCGGCTCCGCCGGTCCGCCAGTGCCGCCCCCTGGGGGGCGCGCGTCAGCGCGTAGGGGGGGACTTTCATCTCAATAGTGCTTCGAGCGTCCGCCGATAGATGTTCTTGAGCGGTTCCAGGCTGTCCACCGCGATGTGCTCGTTGACCTTGTGGATGGTGGCGTTGACCGGGCCGAATTCCACGACCTGCGGACAGATCCGGGCGATGAAGCGGCCGTCGGAGGTGCCGCCGGTGGTCGACAGCTCGGCCTCGATGCCGACTTCCGCGGCGATCGCCTCCGTCAGCGCGCTGCACAGCGTGCCGCGCGGCGTCAGGAAGGGCAAGCCGGAAAGCGACCAGGCCAGCGCATACTCGAGGCCGTGGCGGTCGAGAATGTCGTGCACCCGGGCTTTCAGCCCTTCTTCGGTGCTGGCGGTGGAGAAGCGGAAATTGAAGTCGACCACCGCTTCGCCCGGCACGACGTTGGTGGCGCCGGTGCCGCTATGGAAATTGGAGATCTGGAACGTCGTGGGCGGAAAGTACTCGTTGCCGCGATCCCATTCGGTGGCGGCCAGCTCTGCCAGCGCCGGTGCCGCCTGGTGGATGGGGTTGCGTGCCTTCTCGGGATAGGCCACGTGGCCCTGCACGCCCTTGACGACGAGACGGCCGGACAGCGAGCCGCGCCGGCCGTTCTTGATGGTGTCGCCGAGCTGGGCCGACGAGGTCGGTTCGCCGACGATGCAATAGTCCGGCGCTTCGCCGCGCGCCGCGAGCAGCTCGCAGACCTTGACCGTGCCATCGGTGGCCGGCCCTTCCTCGTCGGACGTGATCAGGAAGCCGATGGAGCCGTGATGGTCGGGGTTGTGCGCGACGAATTCCTCCGTCGCCACCAGGAAGGCCGCGATGGAACTCTTCATGTCGGCCGCGCCGCGGCCATATAGCTTGCCGTCCAGCCGGGTGGGCACGAAGGGGTCGGTGTTCCAGTGTTCCCGCGGACCGGGCGGGACGACATCGGTATGCCCGGCAAAGACCACCAGCGGCCCTTGCGTGCCGCGGCGCGCCCACAGGTTGACCACCCCGCCGCCTGCGACGGTTTCGCATGCGAAACCGAGCGCGGTCAACCGCTCGGCCAGGAGGGCCTGGCAGCCTTCGTCTTCGGGGGTGACCGAGGGGCGGCGGATCAGTTCTTCGACCAGGGAAAGGACGGTGGCGGTCATGATGGGCGCGATGGGGAGGCGGCGGCGGTCAGGCGCGCAGCAGGTCGTTGATGCTGGTCTTGGCGCGGGTCTGCGCGTCGACGCGTTTGACGATGACGGCGCAGTACAGGCTGTACTTGCCGTCGGCCGACGGCAGGCTGCCCGGCACGACCACCGAGCCGGACGGCACGCGGCCGTAGAGGATCTCGCCGGTCTCGCGGTTGTAGATCTTGGTGCTCTGGCCGATGAACACGCCCATGGACAGCACCGAGTTCTCTTCCACGATCACGCCTTCGACGACTTCGGAGCGGGCGCCGATGAAGCAGTTGTCCTCGATGATGGTGGGATTGGCCTGCAGCGGTTCCAGCACGCCGCCGATGCCCACGCCGCCCGACAGGTGGACGTTCTTGCCGATCTGCGCGCACGAACCCACGGTGGCCCAGGTGTCGACCATGGTGCCTTCGTCGACGTAAGCGCCGATGTTGACGTAGGAGGGCATCAGCACCGCGTTGCGGGCGATGAAGGAACCGCGGCGGGCGACCGCCGGCGGCACTACGCGAAATCCGCCTTGCTTGAAGTCCTCGGCGCTGTAGCCCGCGAACTTGCTGGGTACCTTGTCGTAGAACTGCAGTGCGCTGCCGGGGCCGGTGCCCATGACGACGTTGTCCTCGAGGCGGAAGGACAGCAGCACCGCCTTCTTGATCCATTGGTGGACGGTCCAGTCGCCGTTCTGCTTCTCGGCCACGCGCAGTTCGCCCTTGTCAAGGGCGTTCAATACGTGGTCCACGGCTTCGCGCACGCCGGCGGGGGCGGCGGCGGGCGACAGCGAGGCGCGGTCTTCCCAGGCTTGTTCGATGATGGTCTTGAGGTCTTGGCTCATGGTCGGATTCCAATAAAAGGACCCCCCTTACGCGCTTGCGCGCTCCCTCCGAGAGGGCGGCACTGGCGGACCGGCAAGGCCGGATCCGCTGTGTCCAGGGTGGTGAAGTGTATTTGCATGCGGTGCGGGTGTTTATGCGATGCGCGGGGTTGGCAGCGAACGGGCGTAGCGGGCCAGGCGATGGGCCGCCTCCACGCATTCGTCCAGCGGCGCCACCAGCGCCAGGCGCACGCGATTGGCGCCGGGATTGCCGGCGGCCGTTTCGCGGGCCAGGTAGCTGCCGGGCAGGGCCGTGACGTTCTCCTGGGCCAGCAGGCCCCGCGTGAATTCGGTGTCGTCGATGGGCGTGCGCGGCCAGAGGTAGAACGAGGCCTGGGGACGCTGGACGTCCAGCGCGTCGCCCAGGATGGGCAGGACGGCGTCGAATTTCTCGCGGTACATGCGCCGGTTCTCGCGCACGTGCTCCTCGTCGTTCCATGCCGCGATGCTGGCCGCCGACACCACGTCGCTCATGGCGCTGCCGTGGTAGGTCCGATACAGCAGGAACGGGGCCAGCAGCCTGGCGTCGCCCGCCACGAAACCCGAGCGCATGCCCGGCACGTTCGACCGCTTGGACAGGCTGGAGAACACCACGATGTTGTGGAAGTCGCCGCGGCCCAGCCTATGGGCCGCTTCCAGCGCGCCCAGCGGCGGTTCGGCCTCGTCCAGGTAGATCTCGGAATAGCATTCGTCCGAGGCGATGACGAAGCCGTACTTGTCCGCCTGCGCGAACAGGTATTTCCATTCGTCCAGGTCCATGACGTTGCCCGCCGGGTTGCCGGGCGAGCAGACATAGACGAGCCGCGTCTCGCTCCACACCGCCTGCGACACCGAAGACCAGTCGCAACCGAAGTTGCGCGCCGGGTCGGCGTTGACGAACGTCGGCCGCCCGCCGGCCAGCAAGGCCGCCCCTTCATAGATCTGGTAGAAGGGATTGGGGCACAGCACCCTCGGCTGATGCGCGCCGTCGAGCACCGTTTGCGCGAATGCGAACAGCGCCTCGCGCGAGCCCAGCACCGGAAGCACCTGGGTGTCGGGATCGATCGCGGGCAGGCCGTAGCGCCGCTCGAGCCAGCCGGCGATGGCCGCGCGCAATGCGGGCGAGCCCTTGGTGGGAGGGTAGCTGGACAGCCCGGACAGGTGCTGCCGGATGGCGTCCTCGATGAACGCCGGCGTGGCGTGCTTGGGCTCGCCGATCGACAGGCCGACGGGACGCAGGTTCGCGGGCGGCACGACATCGGCGTACAGCGCGCGCAATTTTTCGAAGGGGTAGGGCTGCAGCAGCCCGAGACGAGGATTCATGGGCGCGATTGTAACCTCGGGCCCGCCGTTTTGCCGGCTGCGCTAGGACACGCGCTTGGCGCCCGTATCGACGCGCGCGCAAGGCTCGGTGAACGCATAGCCGACGCCGCGCACCGCTTCGAGCGGCAGCTTGATGCCGTGGCGCGCCGCCTTGCGCCGCAGGCGGCTCACGAGGACCGCGACGTTGTGCAACTGCCTCTGTCCGTCCCGGACTGAGGCGGCCTGCCACTGCGCGAAGGTCAGGACGCGGTTCGGCGCCATGAACAGAAGGCTGACGAACTGCCATTCGGTCAACGTCAGCGGCAGGCTTTGATCTCCCGGGCCGATCAGGCGCCGTGGCGGCGTCGACAGGCGCCACTGGGCGGGCGCGGGGACGGGCCGCTCGATGCTCTCCGGCGCCATCGGCGCATCCAGATGGCGCCGCATCGTACGCAGAATGGCGGTCAGCTCGACGCGGGCATCCGAGCCCATTACCCGGACTTCCACGCCGGACGCGGCCCCCGTCGCCTGCCTGCCGGCCGGGGTGGCGGCGTCCGCCGTGCGCGGCACGTAGACCAGCCGGGGCAAGGGATAGTCGTCGAACGCCGCCGCCTGCCTGGCGTCGGCGAGGATCACGGGAAGCTTGCCTGCGCGCATCAACGCATGGACCTCCTGCGTGCTCGTGCAGACGTAGACGATGAAGCCCGTGCGCATGAGTTCGTTCGCGATATCGTAGTCGCGTCCGGTTTCTCCAAGCAGTACGGCGATTTCGGGCAGGTTCGTATCGATCATTCCGTGGGGTGGGCGGCGTCGCGGTTCGGGTGCAAGCGCTGGCGTTTGCACGGTGTATGCCCGCAGGGCCTGCCAGGCCCGCCTGTCGAGCCTGGTGGAGCGGTCGAGCCGCGTGCCGGAGCCGCTGGCGCAGAGTGATTGCAGGATTGCAATGGCAATCTATCCCAACGTTTCCGAAAGGATGATCAATAAGCGTAAACATTGGGCCCGCATGGCACGGAAGTGGCGCGGCAAGCGCAAACAATGGTTGTCCCGCCCCGGATCCCTTGATGTCGGGCCTGTTGCTCCCATATAGGGATCTCGCCGGCAAGGCGTGCCGGCGGCGGGCAGCCGTGGGCCTCGGATGCGGCAGAAGGGTGGCGGGTGCCGCCCGGCAGGGGTCGCTTCCGGCCTTTTCCAATACTCGGGTTACAATCCCGTTTCTGAGTGCGACCGTGGCGAAATTGGTAGACGCAACAGGTTTAGGTCCTGTCGGGAGAAATCCTGTGGAGGTTCGATTCCTCTCGGTCGCACCACAAGTTTGAACCACCCTGGCGGTGTCCGGCCGCAGCCGGCGCAAGGCTGCTCCCGGGGGAGCCGGGCGTCGCCGCGGCGCCGCCCGGGGCTGTGGCACAATTCGCGAATGCCCGGATCGATCTTTGGTTGCGGTGCCTCTCGCGGCGCGGGTAACTCCGATTCTGTCGATTACACATACTCAATATAGGTTTTTGCATGCAGCCTGTGGTTGAAACCCTGTCAGGTCTTGAGCGGCGCGTGGATCTTTCCGTGCCGGTGGCCGACATCGAAAAAGAAGTCGAAACGCGCCTGAAGCGCCTGGCCCGCACCGCCAAGATGCCGGGCTTTCGACCCGGCAAGGTCCCGCTGCCCATGCTGGCCCGCACCTACGGTCCCGACGTGCGCATGGAAGTGCTGAACGCCAAGATCGGCGACGCGCTCGAGAAGGCCGTGGCCGAGTCCAAGCTGCGCCTGGCCGGCTCGCCGTCGGTCGAGCCCAAGACCGAGGGCGTGCCCGAGGACGTCGTGGCCTTTACCGCCACGTTCGAGGTCTATCCCGAAGTCGTGATCCCCGACCTCTCCGCGCTGGAAATCGCCAACGCCAAGAGCGAAGTGGGCGATGCCGAGGTCGAGCGCACGGTCGAGATCCTGCGCAAGCAGCGCGTCTCGTTCGAAGAGCGCGAAGGCCGTGCGGCCGCCGACAACGATCGCGTCACGCTGGATTTCGCCGGCACCATCGACGGTGTCGCGTTCGAGGGCGGTACGGCGCAGGACTTCCCATTCGTGCTGGGCCAGGGCCGCATGCTGCCCGAGTTCGAGCAGGCCGCGCGCGGCATGAAGGCGGGCGAGACCAAGGTGTTTCCGCTCGCGTTCCCGGCCGACTACGGTTCCGCCGAGGTCGCGGGCAAGACGGCCGAATTCACCATCACGATCAAGAAGGTGGAAGAGGGCGTGCTGCCCGCGGTTGACGCCGAGTTCGCCAAGCAACTGGGCCAGGCCGAGGGCGACGTCGAGAAGCTGCGCGCCGACATCCGCGCCAATCTCGAGCGCGAGGTGCGCAACCGCACGCAGGCCCGCACCAAGGCCAGCGTGATGGACGCCCTGGCCAAGGCCGCGACCTTCGACATCCCGAAGGCCCTGGTCAGCGACGACACCGAGCGCCGCATCGCCGCCGCCCGCGAGGATCTCAAGCAACGCGGCGTACCCAATGCGGACAAGCTGCCCATCCCGGCCGAGGCCTTCGCATCGGAGTCCGAGCGCCGCGTGCGCCTGGGCCTCCTGGTGTCCGAACTGGTCAAGACCGAGAACCTCAAGGCCAAGCCCGACCAGATCCGCGCCCGGATCGAGGACTTCGCCCAGAGCTACGAGCGCCCGGAAGAAGTCGTGCGCTACTATTTGACTGACAAGGCCCGCCTGGCCGAGATCGAGGCCATCGTGCTGGAGGACAACGTCGTTCAGCATGTCCTGTCCAAGGCCAAGGTCACGGACGAGCAAGTCTCCTTCGATGAATTGATGGGAACGACCTGATGCAACGCTTCGTAGATTTCTACGCATCGATGTACGGGGCCGAGTCGCTCGGTCCCAAATCCCTCGGCTACGTGCCGATGGTGATCGAACAGTCCGGTCGGGGTGAGCGTGCGTACGACATCTACTCGCGTTTGCTGAAAGAGCGGATCATCTTTCTGGTGGGGCCGGTGGCGGAAGCCTCGGCCAACCTGATCGTGGCCCAGTTGCTGTTCCTCGAGTCCGAGAATCCCGACAAGGACATCTCGCTCTACATCAACTCGCCCGGCGGGTCTGTGTATGCCGGCATGGCCATCTACGACACCATGCAGTTCGTCAAGCCCGACGTGGCGACGCTCTGCACCGGACTGGCCGCCAGCATGGGCGCGTTCCTGCTGGCCGCGGGAGCCAAGGGCAAGCGCATCTCGCTGCCCAATTCCCGCATCATGATCCACCAGCCCTCGGGCGGCGCCCAGGGGCAGGCGACAGACATCGAAATCCACGCCCGCGAAATCCTGTACCTGCGCGAACGCCTGAACCGCATCCTGGCCGAGAACACCGGCCAGCCGATCGAGCGCATCGCGGTGGACACGGAACGCGACAATTTCATGTCGGCGGCTGATGCGCTATCTTATGGCTTGATCGACAAAGTCTTCAGCAGTCGTAGCGAACAGGGTTGACCATGTCGGAAAAGAAAGGGTCGAACGAAAAGCTGCTCTATTGCTCGTTCTGCGGCAAGAGCCAGCATGAGGTTCGCAAGTTGATCGCCGGACCGTCGGTGTTCATTTGCGATGAGTGCATCGACCTCTGCAACGACATCATCCGCGACGAAGTGGCAGCCGACGTCAAGACCGGCGCCAAGTCCGAGCTCCCCACGCCGGCCGAGATCAAGGAAATCCTCGACCAGTACGTGATCGGGCAGACCCGGGCCAAGCGGATCCTGTCGGTGGCGGTGTACAACCATTACAAGCGCATACGTCACGCCGGCGGCAAGGCGGACGACGTCGAGCTGTCAAAAAGCAACATCCTGCTGATCGGCCCCACCGGGTCGGGCAAGACGCTGCTGGCGCAGACGCTCGCCCGTCTGCTGAACGTACCGTTCGTGATCGCCGACGCCACCACGCTGACCGAGGCCGGCTACGTGGGCGAGGACGTCGAGAACATCATCCAGAAGCTGCTGCAGAACTGCAACTACGACGTCGAGAAGGCGCAGCGCGGCATCGTCTACATCGACGAGATCGACAAGATCTCGCGCAAGGCCGACAACCCGTCCATCACCCGCGACGTTTCCGGCGAGGGCGTGCAGCAGGCCTTGCTCAAGCTGATCGAAGGCACGGTCGCGTCGGTGCCTCCGCAGGGCGGCCGCAAGCACCCGAACCAGGACTTCGTGCAGATCGACACGACCAACATCCTGTTCATCTGCGGCGGCGCTTTCGACGGATTGGAAAAGGTCATCCGCGGCCGCACCGAGAAATCGGGCATCGGCTTCGGCGCCTCGGTCAAGTCCGAAGCGGAGCGTTCGGTCAGCGAACTGTTCGGCGAGGTCGAGCCCGAGGACCTGATCAAATTCGGCCTGATCCCCGAACTGGTCGGCCGCCTGCCGGTCGTGGCGACGCTGGACGAGCTGAACGAGGAAGCGCTGATCCAGATCCTGGTCGAACCCAAGAACGCGCTCGTCAAGCAGTTCCAGAAGCTGCTCGCAATGGAAGGCGCCGAACTGGACGTCCGTCCCCAGGCCCTGCAGGCCATCGCCCAGAAGGCGCTCAAGCGCAAGACCGGCGCCCGCGGCCTGCGCTCCATCATCGAGGCCGCGCTGCTCGACACCATGTACGAACTGCCCACCCAGGGCAACGTCACCAAGGTGGTCCTCGACGAAAACGCCGTCACGGGCGAGGGTGTTCCCCTGCTCATCTACGGCGACAAGCCGAAGGTGGCTAGTAAGTAGGTCCCCCCTACACGCTTGCGCGCGCCCCCCAGGGGGCGATGCGAGTGGACCGGCGGAGCCGGATCCACCGCATCCTGGGGTACCGCCAGGATGGCGGGGAACGGCGTTCTCTTCTCCGTTTTCTATCTTTTATTTTTCTTTACGACTGGCCGTCGCGTTTAGACCACAGCGTTCGCCTCGCGCGGTTGTACGCCAGAACGCCGGCCTCCCATCAGCCCGGTGGTACCCCAGGGCACAGCGGATCCGGCCCCGCCGGTCCGCCAGTGCCGCCCCCTTGGGGCGCGCGCGTAAGCGCGTAGGGGGAGCTCCATATGCTACATTGGTCCATGGCGTGTAAATCAAAGGCCTCAAGGCGAATGATGAATCTGCGCCTCTCTTCGGGTTTATGCCTTTTTCTCGTGGCGAATGTCCGGGAAAAGGGCATGGGCCCGGCTGCTTTCGCAGACCAATTGCCCGCCGACGCTTGAAATCCACGTTTACGCCCTCATCCTGATTGCATTCAAATTCGAGGACGAATCATGTCTGCGAGCCAGATACTCCCTCCCGAACCGATCGAGTTGCCGCTGCTCCCGCTGCGCGACGTGGTCGTATTTCCGCACATGGTCATCCCGCTGTTCGTGGGCCGGCCGAAGTCCATCAAGGCCCTGGAATCCGCCATGGAGGCCGGCAAGAGCATCATGCTGGTGGCCCAGAAGTCGGCGGCCAAGGACGAGCCTTCGGCTGACGACATCTACGAGATCGGATGTCTGGCCAGCATCCTGCAGATGCTCAAGCTGCCCGACGGTACCGTGAAGGTGCTGGTCGAGGGAGCCCAGCGCGCCCGTATCACCCGCATCGACGACCTCGGCGCGCATTTCGCCTGCGAGCTCGTGCCGATCGACCCGGATCGCGGCCAGGGGTCCGAGACCGAGGCCTTGCGCCGGGCCATCGTTTCGCAGTTCGACCAGTACGTCAAACTGAACAAGAAGATCCCGCCCGAGATCCTGACTTCGCTGTCGGGCATCGACGAACCCGGCCGCCTGGCCGATACCATCGCCGCGCACCTGCCGCTCAAGCTCGAGCAGAAGCAGAAGATGCTGGAGGTGTTCTCGACTTCCGAGCGCCTGGAGGCGCTGCTGGCGCAGCTCGAGACCGAGATCGACATTCTTCAGGTGGAAAAGCGCATCCGCGGCCGCGTGAAGAAGCAGATGGAAAAGAGCCAGCGCGAGTACTACCTGAACGAGCAGGTCAAGGCCATCCAGAAAGAACTGGGCGAGGGCGAGGACGGCGCCGACTTCGAGGAACTCGAAAAGAAGATCACGGCCGCGCACATGCCCAAGGAGGCCAAGAAGAAGGCCGACGCCGAGCTCAAGAAGCTCAAGCTGATGTCGCCCATGTCGGCCGAGGCCACCGTGGTGCGCAACTACATCGATACGCTGGTGGGCCTGCCCTGGAAGAAGAAGAGCAAGGTCAACAACTCGCTGCAGCACGCGGAAGAGGTGCTCAACGACGACCACTACGGCCTGGAGAAGGTCAAGGAACGCATACTTGAATACCTTGCCGTGCAGCAGCGCGTGGACAAGGTCAAGGCGCCCATCCTGTGCCTGGTCGGGCCTCCGGGCGTGGGCAAGACCTCGCTCGGCCAGTCGATCGCCAAGGCGACCAACCGCAAGTTCGTGCGGATGGCGCTGGGCGGCGTGCGCGACGAGTCCGAGATCCGTGGCCACCGCCGTACGTACATCGGTTCGATGCCGGGAAAGATCCTGCAGAACCTGTCCAAGGTCGGCGCGCGCAATCCGCTCTTCCTGCTCGACGAGGTCGACAAGATGGGGATGGATTTCCGCGGCGATCCGGCCTCGGCGCTGCTCGAGGTACTGGACCCCGAACAGAACCACACCTTCCAGGACCACTACGTCGAAGTCGATTTCGACCTCTCAGACGTGATGTTCGTGGCGACGAGCAACACCTTGAACATTCCGCCGGCCTTGTTGGACCGGATGGAAGTGATTCGCCTGTCGGGCTATACCGAAGACGAAAAGGTGCATATCGCCATGCAGCATCTGCTGCCCAAGCAGATGAAGAACAACGGGCTGAAGGCCGAGGAACTGAAGGTCGAAGAGTCGGCGCTGCGCGACATCGTGCGTTACTACACGCGTGAAGCGGGCGTGCGCGCGCTCGAGCGCGAGGTCAGCAAGATCTGCCGCAAGGTGGTCAAGGGCCTGCTGCTCAAGGGCGAGAAGCGGCAAGTGGTGGTCACGGCCGACAACCTGAACGACTACCTGGGCGTGCGGCGCTACACCTTCGGTGTGGCCGAGAAGGAAAATCAGGTCGGCCAGGTAACGGGACTCGCCTGGACGGAAGTCGGCGGCGATCTTCTTACGATCGAAGTGGCGGTCATGCCGGGCAAGGGCGCGATACAGCGTACCGGTTCGCTGGGGGACGTCATGAAGGAATCGGTCGAAGCCGCGCGTTCCGTGGTGCGCTCGCGCGCCCGTCGGCTGGGCATCGACCATGCGGTGTTCGAGAAGAAGGACATGCACGTGCACGTGCCGGAAGGCGCGACGCCCAAGGACGGTCCGTCGGCCGGCGCGGCGATCACCACCGCCATCGTTTCGGCGCTGACCGGTATCCCGGTGCGCGCGGATGTCGCGATGACGGGCGAGATCACCTTGCGCGGCGAAGTTCTGCCCATCGGCGGCTTGAAGGAAAAGCTGCTGGCCGCGCATCGTGGCGGCATCAAGACCGTGCTGATTCCCGAAGAGAACGCCAAGGATCTGGCGGAGATTCCCGATACGGTCAAGAACCACCTCGAGATCGTGCCGGTTCGCTGGATTGACCGCGTGCTGGAACTGGCGCTGGAGCGTCTGCCCGAGTCCTTGCCGGAAGAAGAGGCGGCCGCCAAGACCGACGAGAAGGTCGAGGCGCACGTTGCGGCGGAAGGCGGAGGCGCTGCCGATCCTGTCATGAAGCACTGATCACCGCGACTGTTACGGACAAGAGGGCACGCAAGTGCCCTCTTTTTTTCGGTCACAAGGGGAAACATGAGGTTTTATGCGGTTTTCCAGCGTGTTTCCCTTGACACGCCTTTCTGCCCGAGGATTAAATACCCGTCTGCGTTTTGTATGCGCGGGTGGTACTGACGCGATACGTCGCGCTCCGGGGGTGCCCCTTGCGACCCAGCATCGGGACCAAAAATTTTTTCCACAGATAGACCTTGTGAGGGGCCTAATGAACAAGACCGAGCTTATCGACCACATCGCCAAGCAAGCCGACATTTCCAAAGCGGCTGCCGGCCGTTCGCTGGATGCGTTGGTGGGGGCGGTGAAAACGACGCTCAAAAAAGGTGGCACCGTGACGTTGGTCGGTTTCGGCACTTTTGCGGTGACTGCTCGCGCCGCGCGTACCGGCCGCAACCCGCGCACCGGCGAAGCCATCAAGATCAAGAAAGCCAAGGTGCCCAAGTTCCGTCCGGGCAAGGCACTCAAGGACGCCATCAACTAAGTCGGCGCTCCGCCCGTCATTGCAGCCGATCATCATCGGGTCGGCTTTCTGCAAGAGTCCGGGCAATCCGCTACAATACGCACCGAAACAAACGGCAAGCTGTTGCCGCATCGGCGGGTGCTTAGCTCAGTTGGTAGAGCGGCGCCCTTACAAGGCGTAGGTCACAGGTTCGACCCCTGTAGCACCCACCAAGTCCGCCAATGCGAGGTGCGTTTGTAGCAAGAAACCCTGGTCAGGCACCGGGGTTTTTTTTCGCCCATGCCCTCCGCGGCGCGTCGCTCCCCCCGGGGGCTGCGCTGCCTTGGCGCCGGCGGGATCGTTGACGTCGATGAAAAGCACGAGGCCACTGAGCATCAGTGACGAAGCTTTTTCCTTGACACGACATATGCTCACATTTAGCATAAATAGCGGTTCCTATTTTTTTGCCCTATAAATGCTCAAGTTGAGTATATAACCAACCCTGAAGACGACATGAACACGGCCACGCTGCGCGCTCTCGATTTCGACCATCCCTCCATCGCCCCGCATGCCGAAGGCGCGGCCTGCGCGGTCGGGCGGGCCTGGGCCAAGGTGCCCGAACCGGTGTCCGCCGAACGCCGCGCGGACTTGAAGTCGCACATCCGCGAGTTGCTGGCGCGCGAGCATGCCGTGCTGGTGGCGCACTACTATGTCGACGCCGAACTGCAGGAGCTGGCCGAGGAAACCGGCGGGTGCGTGGCCGATTCGCTGGAGATGGCACGGTTCGGCCGCGATCACCCGGCCCGGACGCTGGTGGTCGCCGGTGTGCGTTTCATGGGGGAGACCGCCAAGATCCTGAGCCCGGAAAAGCGTGTGCTGATGCCCGATCTTGACGCTACCTGCTCACTGGACCTGGGCTGCCCGGCCGACGCCTTCTCGGCATTCTGCGATGCGCATCCGGACCGCACCGTGGTGGTTTATGCCAACACCAGCGCCGCGGTGAAGGCGCGGGCCGACTGGGCGGTGACCTCCGCGATCGCGCTCGACATCGTGGCGCACCTGCACGGGCTGGGACAGAAAATCCTGTGGGCGCCCGACCGCCACCTCGGCGCCTACGTCCAGGCGCAGACCGGAGCGGACATGCTCCTGTGGCAGGGCTCGTGCCTGGTGCACGACGAGTTCAAGGGCGTGGAGCTGGAGCTGCTGCGCGCCGAGTATCCCCATGCCAAGGTCCTGGTGCACCCTGAGTCGCCGCCGGCGGTGGTGGCGCAAGCCGACGTGGTGGGGTCGACCGCGCAGATGATCAAGGCGGCGCGCGAGCTGGACGCAAGCCATTTCATTGTCGCTACGGACCAGGGGCTGCTGTACAAGATGCGGCAGGCGGCGCCGGGCAAGACCTTCATCGCCGCGCCCACTGCAGGCAATAGCGCCACTTGCAAGAGTTGCGCGCATTGCCCATGGATGGCCATGAACGGGCTGGCCAACCTCGCCGACGCCCTGGAGCATGGAAGCGGGGAGATCGTGCTCGATCCGGCGCTTGGAGAGCGGGCCCGAGTGCCGATCGACCGCATGCTGGACTTCGCCGCGAGCCGGGACCGGCGCGTGCGGGCGAGCGGCGACCTGGCGCGCGACACGGCGCTGTTTTCGGCGGTGGGGCCAGCCTGAGGCAGTGGCGGGCGCCGCGCGCGGGGACGTTGCGTGCGTGCATTTCGGCGCGGGGGGCCATGCTAGAATCGGAACGACACTTTTGGGTGCCCATTGGCCTTGCGCCTGTGGGCATTTTGCTTGTATGGCCGTCTTGCCGCTGGCATCCGACCGGAGTATTCCCGCATGTTTGACCTCATCCGTAACCACCGCCGCTGGATGCAGTTCGTCCTGCTGCTGCTGATCCTGCCGTCGTTCGTCTTCGTGGGCATACAGGGCTACTCCAGTTTCATGGAAGGCGAAAAGGCCCTGGCGAAGGTGGCGGGCGAGTCCGTGACGCAGCAGGAGTTCGACGCCGCCGTGCGCAACCGGCTCGACCAGCTGCGTTCGATGATGGGGGCGCAGTTCGATCCCCAGGCCTTCGACACGCCCGCCATGCGGCAGGCGGTGCTGGACGAGATCATCAATACCCGGCTGATCGCGGCGGAAGCGTCGAAGAACCATTTCTCGGCCTCCGACGACCAGCTCCGGGCCACCATTCAGGCCATCCCGGCGGTGCAGGAAAACGGCCGCTTCAGCAATGCCCGCTACCGCGACGCGCTGGCCGCGCAAGGCATGACGCCGGTCATGTTCGAGTCTCAACTGCGGCGCGATCTCGCCCTGCAGCAGGTGCTGGGGCCGGTGGCGCAATCGGCGGCCGTACCCGATGCGGTGATGGACCGCCTGGTGGCCGCCGCTACCGAGCGCCGCCAGATCCAGACCCTGCGCATCGCCGCCGCCGACTACCGCGCCAAGGTCAACGTCAGCGACGACGAGGTGAAGGCCTACTACGAAGCCAACCGGTCCCGCTTCGAACTGCCCGAGCGGGTCGATGCGCAGTACGTGGTGCTGGACCAGGGCGCGGTGACCACGGGCGTTTCCGTGTCCGACGAGGACATCAAGGGCTATTACGAGCAGAACCAGGCGCGCTACCGCCAGGACGAGCAGCGCCGCGCCAGCCACATCCTGATCGCGGTCGACAGTAGTGCCAGCGAGGCCGCGCGCGAGGAAGCGCGCAAGAAGGCCCAGGCCCTGGCCGACCAGGCCAAGGCGCCCAACGCCGATTTCGCCAAGCTGGCGCGCGAGAATTCCCAGGACCCGGGCTCGGCCCGCAACGGCGGAGACCTCGATTGGTTCGGCCGCGGCATGATGGTCAAGCCCTTCGAGGATGCCGCCTTCGCGCTCAAGCAGGGCGAGGTGTCGGGCGTGGTGCCGACCGACTACGGTTTCCACGTGATCAAGCTCACGGGCATCCGTCCCGCGGTGGTCAAGCCGCTGGCCGAAGTGCGCAGCCAGATCGTCGAAGAGATCAAGCAGCAGCAGGCGGCGCGCCGTTTCGCCGAGGCGGTCGAGCAGTTCACCAACCTGGTGTACGAGCAGAGCGACACGCTCGACCCGGCGGCGCAGAAATTCAGCCTCAAGATCCAGGAAGCCCAGGGCGTTACGCGCAGCGGGCAATCCGGCAACGACGTGCTGGGCAATCCGAAAGTGTTGCAGGCCCTGTTCTCCGACGAGGTCCTGCGCGAGAAGCGCAATTCCGGCGTGATCGAGCTGGCTCCCAACCGGCTGGCGGCCGTGCGCGTGACCCGGCACATCGCGGCCGCGGTGCAGCCGCTCGCCGACGTGGCTGCCGGCATTCGCAAGCAATTGACCGAGGACAAGGCCATCGACCTGGCGCGCGCCGCCGGCGAAGAGCGCCTGAAGGCCCTGCGGGCGCAGGACTCGACGCAAGGCTTCGGCGCCGCGACCACGGTGGCGCGCAATGCGCCGCAAGGCGTGGCGCCCGCCGTACTGGATGCGGTCATGAAGGCGCCTACCGACAAACTGCCGGCTTTCGTCGGCGCGATCGCGAGCGATGCCTACGTCATTGCCCGCATCGCCAAGGTAGAGGCTGCGCCCAAGCCCGACGCCAGCGCCATCGCCGGCGAGAAATCCATGATGGAGCGCCGCTGGGCGCAAGCCGAGCAACTGGCCGTGCTGCAGACGCTGCGCGAGAAATACAAGGTCAGCGTATCGGCCGAGGGGCAGGGCGCTGCGCCGTCTTCCGAGCGTTGAGCGCCGGAGGGCGGGGCGGCTTCGCCCCTTCCTTCCGGTGTGGACGGCCTATGTCGAGAACGGGCCTCAGGACTTTCCCGTCGCGAGCAGCGGCTCGAGGCGGGGCCAGACGTTGTCCAGCAAGCGCGGCTGCGCCTGCGCCGTGGGGTGCAGGCGATCGGGCTGGAACATTTCGATGTGCTCGGCCACCCCGTCGAGCAGGAAGGGCAGCAGCGCCACTTTCTGGGACTGCGCCACCTTCGTGAACACTTGTTGGAAGCGCTGCGTATAGTCCCGCCCGTAGTTGGGCGGGATCTGCATGCCGACCAGCAGCACGCGCGCCCCGGCGTCGCGCGACGCCTGCACCATCCTGTTGAGATTCTGTTCGGTCATCTGCAGCGACAGGCCGCGCAAGGCGTCGTTGGAGCCCAGTTCGATGACCACGACCCGCGGCCTATGCTTGGACAGAAGGGCTGGCAGGCGGCTCACGCCGCCGCTGGTCGTATCGCCGCTGATGCTGGCATTGACCACGCGGTAATCGAATTTGCGTTCGCGCAGGCGCGTTTCCAGCAGTGTCACCCATCCGGTGCCGCGAGGCAGCCCGTACTCGGCCGACAGGCTGTCGCCCAGCACCAGCAGCACCGGCGCGGAACTCGCGCCGGCGGCGGCGGTCTGTGCCTGGGCGGCGGAGGCAACGACGGCGAGCGCAAGGGCAAGGCCCAGCGCGCCCGTCAGGGCCCGGCGTCCCGCATGGGGCCTTGCCGGGGCCGCGACGTGGGCGGGTGGCGATGAGCGAGGCTTTATCATGTCTTTCCTTTCTTCGAGCGATGCAATCATGACGGGACCTACCCGATCCGACGCCGGCCATCCTGCCGCCGCATCCGCAACCCGCCACGCCATCGCCGTGCGATCGCTGGCCAAGCGGGTCACCGATTCGAGCGGGGAGCTCTCCATCCTCGATGCGGTCGATTTTACGGTGGCCTTTGGAGAGACCGTCGCCATTACCGGGAGTTCGGGATCGGGCAAGTCCACGCTGCTGGGGCTCTTGGCCGGGCTGGACGTACCGACCGAAGGGGACGTGCACCTGGCCGGCCAGGACCTGTTCGCGCTCGACGAGGACCAGCGAGCGAGGCTGCGTGCGCGCCATGTCGGATTCGTGTTCCAGTCGTTCCAGCTGCTGCCTCATCTGACGGCGCTGGAGAACGTCATGCTGCCCCTGGAACTGGCCGGCCGCGAGGCCCGGGCGGCCGCCACGGCGATGCTCGAACGGGTCGGGCTGGGCGCGCGCCTGCGCCACTACCCCAAGACCTTGTCGGGGGGAGAGCAGCAGCGCGTATCGCTGGCGCGGGCCTTCGTGGTCGAACCCGAGCTGCTGTTCGCCGACGAGCCCACGGGCAGCCTGGACTCGGCTACCGGCGAGGCCGTCATCGACCTCATGTTCGAACTGCATCGTGAACGGGGAACCACGTTGCTGCTGGTGACGCACGACGCCAAGCTGGCCCAGCGCTGCGCCCGCCAGCTGGTGGTGGCCGGCGGCCGGCTGGTGCACGATTCGGCGGCCGACGTTTCCTGAAGGTTACGTGCGGTTGCGCAGCGTCCGCGCGGCCGGGGCGATCTCGCTCGCGGTCAGTCCCAGCGGGCCGATGCCGCGCGCGACCAGATCGTCGGCGGCCGCGCCATGCAGCCAGACGCAGTTACGCGCGGCCAGCTCCACGCCCATGCCTTGCGCCAGCAGCGCCCCCATCATGCCGGCCAGCACGTCGCCGGTGCCGGCCGTGGCGAGGCCCGCATTGCCGCTGCCGTTGACCGACCATGCGCCGTTCGGGCCGCAGACGATGCTGCCTGCGCCTTTCAGCACGATCCACGACCGATAGCGCGCCGCCAGTTCCCGCGCGCTTTCGATGCGGTCCGCCTGTACTTCGTCGGTCGAGACGCCGAGCATGCGGGCCGCCTCGCGCGGATGCGGCGTCAGGATGGCGGGGCCGCCGCGGGCCGCCAGGCCGCGCGACAGCGCCGGAACCGCCGCGAGCAGGACCAGCGCATCCGCGTCCAGGACGAGCGGGAGCGAGGCGGGCGCCTCGGACAATAGGCGCCCCAGCCACCGTTCGGCGCATTCGTCCGCTCCCATGCCGCAACCTGCCACCCAGGCCGTGACGCCCAGGCGTTCGGCGTGATCCAGCAGCGCGTCGGCGCTGCGCAGCATCAGTTCGGGATGCAGCGGATCGCATGCCAGCGATGACGAGGCCGTTTCGGCCAGGCCAACCAGGATCTTGCCCGCGCCGCCGTACAACGCCGCGCGGGCGGCGAGCAGGGCGGCTCCGGTCATGCCGGGGGCGCCACCGAGGAGGCCCAGCGTGCCGAAGCTGCCCTTGTGCGTATCGTGCGGGCGAGGCTGGAACAAGGCGGCGCAGTCGGCCCGCCGCGTCAGCAGGCCCGCGTGGGCGGCCTGCCGCTGGACCTGGGCCGACAGGCCGAGGTCCGCCACGCTGACCGTGCCGGCATGGTCCCGGCCGGCTCGCGTATGGAGCCCCGGCTTGTCGGCGATGAAAGTGAGGGTGTGGTGGGCGACGAAGGCGCCGGGTTGTGCCGTACCGGTGTCCGCGTCGAGTCCGCTGGGCGTATCCAGCGCCAGCACCGTCGCTTCCCGGCGGGCGGCCCAGGCCGCCCAGCGCTGCGCTTCCTCGGGCAGGGGGCGGGACAGGCCGATGCCGAACAGCGCATCGACCACGAGCACGGCGGATGCGGGCGGCAGGCCGCGCGCATCGGGCTGGCCGGTTTGCACCAGGCCGGGCGGCAGTTCATTCCAGGCTTGCTCCGCATCGGGCGGCCGCTTGCCGCCGCCGGACAGGGTCCAGACCTTCACCGGGCGTGCGGCCTGGTGCAGGAGCGCGGCCAGCATGAGGCCGTCGCCGCCGTTGTTGCCCGGCCCGCACAGGATTTCGACCTCGTGCCGGGGCCATCGCGCGGCGATGAGGTCCGCAGCGGCGCGCGCCGCGCGGCGCATCAACGTGTGCGCGGGCAGCGCAGCCTGCGCTTCGCGCTCGATCAGCCGGATGACCGGCGTGCGGAACAGCTGGTGCGGACGGGCTTCCATGCGCTAATTCTTGCGCGCGTAGCGGCCTATGTCCAATCCGTCCAGATCGATGTCGGGCGTCTTGCCGGCGACGAGATCGGCCAGGATGCGCCCCGTGCCGACGGCCATGCTCCATCCGTGCGAGCCATGGCCGGTATTCACGTACAGCCCGGGAAGGCGGGTTGCGCCGAGAATGGGCGGACCATCCGGGGTCATGGGCCGCGTGCCGGACCACCACGTGGCGCGCGACAGATCCAGCATGCCGGGCAGCCAATCCTGGGCCACCCTGACCAGCGTGCGCAGCGCCTTGCCATGCATGCCGGGTCCGCGCCCGCCCAGTTCCGCCGTGCCGGCAATGCGCAGGCGCTGGCCGAGCGGCGTCACGGTCACCCGGTAGGCTTCGTCGACGAAGGCTCGCCGGGGGCCGATGGCGTCTCCCCGCAAGGGCAGGTTGGCGGCGTAACCCTTGACCGGGTACATGGGAACGGCGATGCCCAGCCGGCCGAGCCACCCGGCCGCGTCACTGCCTCCGGCCATCACCACGGCCTGCGCCGGCAGCATGGCGCCGTCCTTCAGGCGTACGCCGGTGACCGCGCCCGACGCGTTCTGCATGGGATGCGCGACGGCGTTGAACTTGAACTCGACGCCGGACCGCTCGCATTCGGCCGCCAGCAGGCGGGCGAAGAGAGGGCAGTTGCCGGATTCATCGTCGGGATAGTGGATCGCCCCGGCCAGCGGCGTGCCGACGTGGACGGCGTCCTGCAGGTGCACGTCCATGGCAAGCGCCTCGTCGGGGCTCAGCAGGCGATGGGCGATGCCGCTGTCCTGCATGACGCGGCGCGCGGGCTCGGTCCGCTCCAGGTCGCGCTGGGTGCGCAGCAACTGCAGGTAGCCGCTGCGGCGCTCGTACTCGAACCCGTGCTCTTCGCGCAAGTCGGCCAATTGCGCGCGGCTGTAGCGCGCCACGCGCTGCATCGTCCGCTTGTTGGCGGCATAGCGCTCCGCGCGGCATTGTCCCAGCCACTTGACGAGCCATTTCCACAGCGCGGGGTCGAGCGAGGTGCGCAGGGCCACGGGCGCCTCGGCCTTGAACAGATGGGAGAAGAAGTGGCCCGGCATGCCCGGCGCCGCCCAGGGCGAGGCGTAATCGGCGGCGAGTATGCCGGCGCTGCCATAGCTCGATTCCTGCGCGATGCCGCTGCGGCGGTCGACGACCGTGACCTGCATGCCGTGCCGGTTGAGCCAATACGCGGTGCACACACCGACGATGCCGGCACCGATCACAATCACACGCATAGGGAGTCTGGTCGCTTTACTTGGTCGGCCCGTCTTCCCCATGAGGCAGCGGTGTGCGCCAAGGTGCGGGCACCGGATTTTACGCGGCGCAGGCTACACACGCGAAAAAAATGCAAACGCTGTGGGTTTTGCGGGAAAAGTCGGCGTACCGCCATTTTCCAGCCGTGGCCAGCGCCGATGTGGCGCAGCGCCGCTCGTGGTTTTCCCGGATGCCTCCGTACGAAGTAAAATCAGCGCTGGCACGCGGTTCTCCTCGCGTTTTCCGTCATCTCCTCCGCTTCCTGCTCTCTTATCGTGGCCTCCATCCTGCGCCTCTCCGGCCCCCTTGCCCTTTCCTCGTTCCGCCGCGAGCGCCTGCTGCGCCGGCTCCAATCCCTGCAAGCCTCGGTGACCGACGTCGCGGCCCGCTACGTGCATTTCGTTTCCGTGGAAGGCGAGTTGACGGCGGACGAGCATCAGCGCCTGGAGGGCCTGCTGCGCTACGGAGATCCGGCGCCCGCCGCGCCGCAAGGCGTGGAGCTGCTCGTGGTGCCTCGCCTGGGTACCGTTTCGCCCTGGGCCAGCAAGGCGACCGACATCGCCCATAACTGCGGCCTGGCCGGCGTGCGCCGGATCGAGCGCGCCGTTTCCTATACCCTGGTGCTCAAGCGCGGATTGCTGGGAGGTGCCAAGGCGCCGTCGGCCGACGAGCTGGCGGCGCTGGCCGGAGTGCTGCACGATCGCATGACCGAGACGGTGGTCGACGGCGCCTTCGATGGCGCGCCGCTGTTCGCCACGCTGGCCGGCAAGCCCATGCAGACCGTGCCGCTGCGGACGGAGGGCGCGCAGGCGCTGGTGGCCGCGAACCGTACCCTGGGGCTGGCGCTCTCCGACGACGAGATTGCCTACCTGGTCGACGCGTTCACGGCGCTGGGCCGCGATCCGACCGATGTCGAGCTGATGATGTTCGCGCAGGCCAACAGCGAGCACTGCCGCCACAAGATTTTCAACGCCCAGTGGGTCATCGACGGCCAGGCCCAGTCCGATACGCTGTTCGGCATGATCCGCGCGACCCACCGCGCGCAGCCGGAGGGCACGGTGGTGGCGTATTCGGACAACGCCGCCGTGATGGCGGGCGGCAAGGCCGAGCGCTTTCATGTGCAGCCCGGGGGGGAAGGGCAGGTGTATGGCCGCCGCGAAGCGATCGTCCATACCCTGATGAAGGTCGAGACGCACAACCATCCGACCGCCATTTCCCCGTTCCCCGGGGCATCGACCGGCGCGGGCGGCGAAATCCGCGACGAGGGCGCCACCGGCCGCGGTTCCAAGCCCAAGGCCGGGTTGACCGGCTTTACCGTATCGCACCTGCGCTTCGACGACGCCCTCGAGCCATGGGAGGGCGCCGGGCACGGCGCGCCGGACCGCATCGCCTCGCCCCTGTCCATCATGATCGAGGGGCCCATCGGCGGCGCCGCTTTCAACAATGAATTCGGCCGGCCCAACCTGCTGGGGTATTTCCGCACCTTCGAACAGACTGCCGGCGGCGTGCGCTGGGGCTACCACAAGCCCATCATGATCGCGGGCGGCCTGGGCAGCATCGAGGACGGCTACACCCACAAGCTGGAGCTGCCGCCGGGCGCCTTGCTGATCCAGCTCGGCGGACCGGGCATGCGCATCGGCATGGGGGGCGGCGCGGCCTCCAGCATGAGCGTGGGCAGCAATGCCGCCGACCTGGACTTCGATTCGGTCCAGCGCGGCAATCCCGAGATCGAGCGCCGCGCGCAGGAAGTCATCGACCGCTGCTGGCAGCTTGGCGCGGAGAATCCTATTCTCTCCATCCACGACGTGGGAGCGGGCGGCCTGTCCAACGCCTTCCCCGAACTGGTGGACGGGGCTGGACGCGGCGCGGTGTTCGACTTGCAGCGCGTGCCGCTCGAGGAGTCGGGCCTGTCTCCCGCGGAGATCTGGTGCAATGAGTCGCAGGAGCGCTATGTATTGGCCATCCTGCCCCAGGACCTGGAGCGTTTCGATGCCATCGCTCGGCGCGAACGCTGCCCGTATGGCGTGGTCGGCGTCGCTACCGAGGCGCGCCAGCTGCGCGTGGTCGACGGGGAAGGATTCTCCGCCGGCGACGTGCCGGCCGCCGAATGGGCCCGGACCGCGCGGCCGGTGGATGTGCCGGTCGATGTCATCCTGGGCAAGCCGCCCCGTATGGAGCGCGACGTGGTTCGCCAGCCCGGGGCCGGCGAACCGCTCGATGTCGTCGGCCTGGACCTGGACGACGTAGCCCTGCGCGTGCTGCGGCATCCCACGGTGGCCAACAAGACCTTCCTCATCACCATCGGCGACCGCACGGTGGGCGGGCTGTCGTCGCGTGACCAGATGGTCGGCCCATGGCAAGTGCCCGTGGCAGACTGCGCGGTCACGCTGGCCGACTACAGCGGCGTGCGCGGCGAAGCCATGGCCATGGGCGAACGCACGCCTTTGGCCGTCATCGACGCCCCGGCTTCCGGCCGCATGGCCGTGGCCGAGGCCGTGACCAACCTGGTCGCCGCGCCCGTGGCCCGCATGGAAGACGTCAAGCTGTCCGCCAACTGGATGGCCGCATGCGGCGAACCCGGCCAGGACGCCGCGCTGTACGACACCGTCAGTGCCGTGAGCGCGCTGTGCCAGCAGGTCGGCCTGGCGATTCCGGTCGGCAAGGATTCGCTCTCCATGCGCACCACCTGGGCCGAAAACGGCGAGGAACGCCGCGTCGTGGCGCCGGTGTCGCTCATCGTGACGGCCTTCGCACCCGTGGACGACGTGCGCAAGACCCTCACCCCGCAGCTTCGCACCGACCAGGGCGAGACGACGCTGATCCTGATCGACCTGGGCCGCGGGAAGCATCGGCTGGGAGGATCCGTCCTGGCCCAGGCCATCGGCCAGGTCGGCCAGGAAGTGCCCGACATCGACGCGCCCGAGGATCTGCGCGCGTTTTTCGCGGCGATACGGACCCTGGCGGACAGCGGCGTCATCCTGGCCTATCACGACCGTTCCGACGGCGGCCTGTTCGCCACCTTGTGCGAGATGGCTTTCGCCGGTCACACCGGCCTGTCGATCAACCTCGATATGCTGACCCTGGATCCCTACGCGGCGGACTGGGGCGACTTCAAGATCCGGCCGGAGCAGGTCGCGGTGCAGCGCGACGAGCTGACCATCAAGGCCCTGTTCTCGGAAGAGGCCGGAGCCGTCATCCAGGTGCCCGCCGGCAGCCGCAACGCGGTGATGGAGGTGCTGCGCGGGGCCGGGCTGTCGGCGCACTCGCACGTCATCGGCGAGCCCAATGATCGCGACGAGATCGAGTTCTACCGCGATGCCCGGAAGATCTGGGCCAAGCCGCGGGCCGAGCTGGGCAAGGCCTGGAGCGAAGTCAGCCGCCGCATCATGGCGCTGCGCGACAATCCCGACTGCGCCCAGGCGGAATTCGCGCTGTGGGACGACACGGCCGACCCTGGCCTTTCGCCCCGGGTCGAGTTCGATCCCCAGGAAGACATCGCGGCCCCCATGATCGCCACTGGCGTGCGGCCGCGCGTGGCCATCCTGCGGGAGCAGGGCTGCAACAGCCAGGTCGAGATGGCCTACGCCTTCGACCGCGCCGGCTTCGAGTCCTGGGACGTCCACATGACGGACCTGATCGGCGGGCGGATCAACCTGTCGGACTTCAAGGGCCTGGTCGCCGTGGGCGGCTTCAGCTATGGCGACGTGCTGGGGGCCGGCGAAGGCTGGGCCAAGACCATCCAGTACAACGCAGTGCTGGCCGACATGTTCGCCGCCTATTTCGGCCGCAGCGACACCTTCGCGCTGGGCGTCTGCAACGGCTGCCAGATGCTCGCCGCGCTGGCGCCCATGATCCCTGGCGCCCAGGACTGGCCGCGCTTCACCCGCAACCGCTCGGAAAAGTTCGAGGCTCGCTTCTCGCTGGTGGAGATTCCCGAGTCGCCGTCCGTCTTCTTCGACGGCATGGCCGGATCGCGCATGCCCATCGCCGTTTCCCATGGCGAAGGCTATGCCGATTTCTCCCGGCAGGGTAATGCCGGCGCGGCGCTTTCCGCCATGCGCTTCGTCGATCATGCCGGCAAGCCGACGGAAGCCTATCCGTACAACCCGAACGGCAGCGCCGGCGGCCTGGCCGGCGTCACGACCGCGGACGGTCGCTTCACGGCCTTGATGCCGCATCCGGAACGCGTGTTCCGCAACGTGCAGATGTCATGGAGCCCGGCATCCTGGGGACCGAAGGACAGCGGCGGGGAGTTCTCGCCGTGGATGCGCATGTTCCGCAACGCGCGCCGCTGGACCGCCTGATTCCCACGCGCAAATAAAAACCCCGGGCGCATACCCGGGGTGAGGGGCCGGCGCGCCCGCGAGGGGCGCCGGCGGATGTTGGCCTTGCGGCCTCTTGCTTAGAAGCGGTGTTGCAGACCGACAGCCAGCTGGCGGTAGGTCATGTCGCGGTTCTCGTCGAAGTTGCGCACATCGTTGTCGGCGAAGAAGGCGTACAGGTTGGTGCGCTTGGACAGGTCGTAGGTATAGCCGATGGCCCAGCCGTCCACCTTGGACTTGGTGGCCTTCTGGTAGGCGGCGTACAGCTTGCCGGGTCCCAGGGGTGCGCTGGCACCGATGGTGTAGGCGTTGTCGCTGTCGAACTGGCCGCCCGTGGCCACCACGCGGTTATAGCCGTTCAGATAGGCGCCGGTGATGTCCCGAGCACGGGCGTAGCCGGCGTAGATGGCCGCGACGCCGAAGTCGTAGCTCGCACCCAGGGTCAGGTTACGGAACGTCTTGGTGCCCGGCAGCGGCGATTCCACTTGCTGATAGGTCAGCACGCCCTTGATCGGGCCGTTGTCGTACTTCAGGCCGGCGTCGATCATGCGGTTGTTGCTGCCGCTTCGCGGGGCTTCGCTTTCGCCGCTCGGGCTGGCGAACGCGTTGAAGCTATAGCCGATGGCGCCCTGGATGCCGTAGAACGACGGGCTGTAGTAGTACACGGAGTTGTTGACGCGGCCGCCACCCATGACAGCGTCGTTATAGGCGAACGTGCTGCCGATGCTGGCGGAGCTGAAGCTCAGGCCGAACGGGTTGACGATGCCGGCGGCCCACATGAACGCCAGGTTGGTCGTGCGGCCCAGGGTCACGCGACCCAGGCTGTTGCTTTCGAGGCCGACGAACGCATAACGGCCGAACAGGCGGCCGTGGGTTTGCTGGCCATTGTCCACCGTAAAGCCGTTTTCCAGGGTGAAGATGGCTTTCAGGCCATTGCCCAGATCCTCAGAGCCGCGCATGCCGAAACGCGATTGGCTCATCAGGCCGCTGTCGATTCCTTTGACGGTCTCGCCGTCTTCCTTGGCCCAGTTGAAGCCGGCATCAACCAGACCGTACAGGGTGACGGACGATTGAGCATGGGCGGCGCCTGCAAAACCTGCCAGCAGAGCGGTCGCGAGAAGGGTCTTCTTCATTACGTGGTCTCCAGCGAAAAACATTGCGTTTAGGTGGCAGCGCGGACGGCGGTGGGTATTTCTTGGTTTGCCGCTGCGCGATCCCCGTTCGACTTTCGATTTCCAGGCGGTGCTGCTTAGGCTGCGAAGAAATCTGCAATAAATTTCACCAGAAAGGATTAAGAGTGCCAACTGCTAAATCTGGTGCGGGATTTGGCGGTGTTGCGATTCTGTCTAAACCAATTGGTCTTGTCGTTATCCACGCAACAGATAGGGGAAAGGACGTTACATCCTGATACGGATCGGCAAGCGGGGTTCATCGGCGAGGCGCCGGGGGGAATGCACGGTATGCGCAAAAAAGAACCCCGCCGAAGCGGGGTTCCCATGCTTGGTCGCACCGGGGGCCGAAGCCCCCATGACGCCGGTCAAACCGGCATCGTGTGCTTAGAAGCGGTGTTGCAGGCCCAGGGCGAACTGACGATTGGTCAGATCCTTCGCGGCCGCGAAGTCGCGAACTTCGCCGTCGACGAAGAAGGCGTACAGGTTGGTACGCTTCGACAGGTCGTAGGTGTAGCCGATGGCCCAGTTGCTGGTCTTCGACTTGGTGGCCTTCTGGTAGGCAGCGTAGGCCTTGCCAGGTCCCAGGGGAGCGCTCAGACCGATGGTGTAAGCGTTGTCCTTGGTGAAGTTGGCCGAAGTGGCGTTGATGGCGCCGTTGTAGCCAGCCACGGTACGGATGCCCTTGGCGTTGGCGTAGCCGGCGTAGACGGCCACGACGCCGAAGTCGTAGTTGGCACCCAGGGTCAGGTTCTTGAACTTGCCGTTGTTCGGGGTCAGGTCCGACGGGTTCAGGTACTGGTACGTCACCACGGCCTTCAGGGGACCGTTGTCATACTTCAGGCCCAGGTCGACCAGGCGATCGTTGTTCTTGTTGCCGGCGACTTCCGTGTCGGGGTTCGACTGGAAGCTGTAACCGACGGCGCCCTGGAAGCCAGCGAAGCTGGGCGAGTAGTAGTAGATCGAGTTGTTGACGCGGCCGGCGCCCAGATCGGCGTCGTTGTAGCCGAACGTGCTGCCGATGCTGGCGGAGCTGAAGCTCAGGCCGAACGGGTTGACGATGCCGGCGGCCCACATGAAGGCCAGGTTCGTGGTACGGCCGAGGGTCAGGCGGCCAGCGGAGGCGCTTTCCAGACCAACGAAGGCGTAGCGGCCGAACAGGCGGCCCTGGGTTTGCTGGCCGTTGTCAACGGTGAAGCCGTTTTCCAGGGTGAAAATGGCCTTCAGGCCGTTGCCGATGTCTTCCGAACCGCGGATGCCGAAGCGCGACTGGCTCATCAGTCCGCTGTCGATACCGATCCGACGGTCTTGGCCTTCGAGTTTGGTGTAGTTGAAGCCGGCGTCAACCAAACCGTACAGCGTGACGTTGCTTTGCGCTTGAGCGGCACCTGCGAAGCCGGCCAGCAAGGCGGCGGCAAGAAGGGTCTTCTTCATTTAAATAGGTCTCCAGCGGAGTGAGTAACTCGATAAGCCGAAGGGACATGCCGGAAGACAGCACTGCTGCCGCTTTCCCCCGGTGGCAAACCCCCCGTCTTGCTCATGATTTCTACGCGATGTACTTGCTGTGAAGAAATCTCGACAAATTTCACCAGAAAGACCCTGAGGTGCCAACAGTTAATTCCGACGTAATAAAAATGTGTTGTGCTTGGACATAAGGTTTTGTTACCTAATTGCAACCCGAGTCGATGGGCGAGCCGCGAGGCGGCAGGCGCCGCAGGACGAGCGGCCAAAAGAAACGCCCCGTATAACAGGCGTGGAAGCGCTGTTTTTACGGGGCGTTGACATCAACCCAGGGAAACCCTGATTGTTGAAAATTTAATTATCAGGCTTTCCTTTTTTGTTGGTTCAATCCAACAAATTACTGGATCTTGGCTTTTTCGCGCAGGCCGGTCTGGAAGTCGCGCAGCTTGGTCTGCCGCAGGGATTCCTCGATTTGCGGGCGCAGCTGGTCCACCGGCGGGAACTGCACCGGGCGGACGTCTTCCAGCCGGATGACGTGCCAGCCGAACTGGGTCTGCACCGGCGCTTCGGTGGTCTGGCCTTTCTTCAAGGAGGCCAGGGCGTCGGCGAAGGGCTTCACATAGGTGGCGGCGGGCGCCCAGTCGAGGCTGCCGCCGTTGGCGGCCGAGCCGGGGTCCTTGGACTGCTTGGCCAGATCCTCGAACTTGGCGCCTTTCTTCAGCTGGGCAATGATGTCCTTGGCCTGGGCTTCGCTCTCGACCAGGATATGGCGGGCCTGGTATTCCTTGTCGCCCTGGGCGCTCTTGACGCGGTCGTACTCGGCCTGGACTTCCTGCTGGGTGACCGGGTTCTTGGCAAGGTAGTCATTGAAGAGGCCGCGAATCAGCACGCTCTGGCGGGTCAGGTCGATTTCGGCCTGGACCTCGGGCTGCTTGGCGATGCCGCGCTTGTCGGCTTCCTGCAGGAAGATTTCGCGATTGATGAGCTCTTCGCGGATCTGCTCGCGCAGCTGGGGCGAGTCGGGCTGCCCCTGCTTGGTCAGCAAGTTGACGAATTGGTCCACGCGCGACGAGGGGATGGCCTTGCCGTTGACCACGGCGGCGTTTTGCGCAAAAACCGGAGCGGCCACGGTCAGCGCGGCAGCCATCATCAAAACACGCTTCATGTATGGAAGTCCTTGAAGGTAGAAAGGAAGGGGGAGATCGGTAGGAAAGGGACCGGGCTCAAGAGGTTGGTGCGGAGTCTTCTTCTGGCGTCAGTGCCTGGATGGCCAGCGCGTGGATGTGCGCGGGCATCAGGTCTGCCAATCGATCATACACCAGCCTATGGCGAGCCACCCGGTTCAGCCCGGCGAAACGGGAGGAAACAATGCGTAGCCGGAAGTGTCCCGCGCCCCCGGCCGCGCCGGCGTGACCGGCATGCAGGTGCGACTCGTCCTGCACGTCCATGGCGGTGGGCGGCGCCAGTGCCTGCAGGCGCTGGCGGATCTGGGCCATGCGTTCCTCGTTCATGACCGTTCGGCCCCCGCGTCGGTTTCGCGCTTGGCGATGTCCTGGGCGGACATTTCCTCGGGCTGCTTGATATGGCGGCCGAGGTAGATCGACTGCAATACGACGAAGACCAGCAGCAATCCGAAGATGCCGAATACCTTGAAGCTGACCCAGGTTTCGGTGGGCCAGTTGTAGGCGACGTACAGGTTGAGGCCGCCTACCGCGGTGAAGAACAGGACCCAGGCGAGGTTGAGCCGGTTCCAGATGGCGTCGGGCAGCTGGATCTGCTTGCCCAGCATGCTGCGCAGGAAGTTGCGCTTGAGCAGCAGCTGGCCGCCCGCCAGCACGACGGCGAACAGCCAGTAGAGCACGGTGGGCTTCCATTTGATGAAGACCTCGTCGTGCAGGAACAGGGTCGCGCCGCCGAATACCACGATGATGGCGAGGTTGATCCAGTGCATGGGCTCGATCTGCTTGCGGCGAGCCAGCAGCCAGACGATCTGCAGCACGCTGGCCGCCATGGCCACGCCGGTCGCGACGTAGATGTCGGCGAATTTATAGGCGGCGAAGAAGAGCAGCAGCGGGAAAAGGTCGAACAGTAGTTTCATTGAGGTCGCGAGCGTCCTGGGTGCGGGATTGAGACAGGGAAAGCGTCGTTTTGTCCAAGGCCTGCCGCGCCAGGCATTGGGCCGACAGTCTGCGTGCGAGGCGCTTTCCCCTTGGAGGAAGACTAAGACTCACTAAATGGTTCGAATTTCAACGACACCGAATTGATGCAATAACGAAGCCCGGTCGGGGGCGGGCCGTCTTCGAATACGTGGCCCAGGTGGGCATCGCAGACGTTGCACAGTATTTCGGTGCGCACCATGCCGTGGCTGGTATCGAGTTCCTCGCGCACGTTGTCAGGGTCGAGAGGAGCGAAGTAGCTGGGCCAGCCGCAGGCCGATTCGAACTTGGTGTCCGAGGCGAAAAGCGGGGTGCCGCAGGCGACGCAGCGATAGATGCCCGGTTCTCGATGGTTCCAGTATTCACCGGTGAAGGCGCGCTCGGTGGCTTTTTCGCGTGCCACCGCGTATTGCATGGGGGTGAGCAGGGTGCGCCATTCGGCGTCGGATTTCTTGACTTTGGGCCTGTCGGACATGGTCTACCTCATGAAGAGCAGCTGACTTGGAGAGAGCCCGCCCAGTCGGGTGGCACGCGGGCGTAGCTTTCGTAGCCGGGCCGTTCCGTGTAGGGGTCGCGCAGCAATTGCAGCAGCCGGTCGATTTCGCTCGGGTCGCGTTCCTTTGCGGCGCGGATCGCGAGCTCCGCCAGATGGTTGCGCAGCACGTACAGCGGATTGACGCGATGCATGGCCGCCGCCCGTTCGGCGTCGGGGCGGCCGTCCTGGCGTACGCGTTCACGGTAGCCCGCCAGCCATGCGCGGGCCGCTTCGCGATCGGCATACAGATCCTCGAAGGTCTCGGCGTCGGGAGCAGGCGCGGGGGCGCCGTCGGCGGTGGCGACCTCGGCCAGGCGGCGGAAGCTGAGGGTGAAATCGGCGCGGTTGTGATGCATGACGGACCACAGCCCGTTGAGGAGTTCCTCGTCGCCGGCCTGCCATTGCCTGAACCCCAGCTTGGCGGCCATTTTGCGGTGGAAGGCGTCGACGAACGTAGCCTCGTAGCCGGCTAGCGCGGCGCGCAGGGCGGCCTCGTCCTGCACCAGCGGCAGGAGCGCGCCGGCGAGGCGGTACAGGTTCCAATGGCCCACCGCCGGCTGGGCATCCCACGCATAGCGGCCGGCCGTATCCGAATGGTTGCAGACATGGTGGGCGTCGAAACCATCCATGAATCCGTAGGGGCCGTAGTCGAGCGTCAGGCCGAGTATCGACATGTTGTCGGTGTTCATGACCCCGTGGCAGAAGCCGACCGCCTGCCAGTCGGCCATGAGCTCCGCGGTCTTGCGCGTGACCGCCGCCAGCAGCCTCAGGTAGGGGCCGGCTTCGGTGGCGGCTTCGCCCGCGGGCGCGGGGCGGCACTCGGGATAGAAGCGGTCGATGACATAGTCGGCCAGCACGCGCAGCAAGTCGGGCCGCTGGCGGCTGGCCCAGTGTTCGAACGAGCCGAAGCGCACGAAGCTGGGCGACATGCGGGTGACGATGGCGGCAGTTTCGACCGTCTCGCGGATGACCGGATCGTCGGACGCGACCAGCGCGAGCGCGCGGGTGGTGGGAATGCCCAGCCCGTGCATGGCCTCGGATGCGAGATATTCGCGTACCGAAGAGCGCAGCACGGCCTTGCCGTCGCCCATGCGCGAATAGGGCGTCAAGCCCGACCCCTTGAGCTGCAGTTCCCAGTTGCCGCCAGAGCCCTGGACTTCGCCCAGCAGCAGCGCCCGGCCATCGCCGAGCTGGCCGGCCCAGACGCCGAATTGGTGGCCGCTATAGACTGCCGCCAGCGGCGCGCCGCCGGGCAGCGGACGGGCGCCGGAGAACACGTCGAGGAACTCGGGCGTGGACAGGGCTTCGGGCGCAAGGCCGATCAGCGCGGCCGCCTCGGGATTGGCATGCACCAGCCAGGGGTCGCCGAGGGGCTGGGGCGAGACCCGGGAGTAGAACGCATTCGGCAGCGCGGCGAACGAGTTGTCAGTGCGCAGGGACTGGAGTGTGCTGGCGAGCTTCAAAACGGTGGCCTTGGTCGGTGGCCGGCGTCACGCCGGACATCAATCAAGGTTAACCTATTTGCCGTCGTTTCTCGTTTCGTTTCCACTCTTTCCGCGCCGGCGGCGCCATGCGCCGCTTCCCGGCCAGGCCGGCGCGGCCGCCCAGGGAGTTCATGGTTGGACGGGCTGATCGTTTCGCTGCTCAACGGCCTTTGCTATGGCCTCTTGCTATTCATGCTGTCGGCCGGATTGACCCTGATATTCAGCATGATGGGCATCATCAACTTCGCACACGCGAGTTTCTACATGCTGGGCGCGTATTTCGCCTACACGGTAGCCGGCACACTCGCCCGCGTGCCCGTGCTGGCCGGCGCCGCGTTCTGGATCGCGCTGTTCCTCGCCCCCGTGCTGGTGGGCCTGGCGGGCGCCGCGATCGAGCGGTTTGCCCTGCGCCGGCTGCGCCGGCGCGGCCACGTGGCCGAGCTGCTATTCACCTTCGCGCTGGCCTACGTCGTCGTGGAACTGGTGCAATTGGCGTGGGGCCGCTCCGCCGTGCCCTACCGCGTCCCGGCGGCCCTGGCCGAGCCGCTTTTCAGCCTTGGCGGCCACGCGTTTCCCGCCTATCGCCTGCTCATCGCGGCAGTGGCAGGGTCGATGCTGGCGGCGTTGTGGTGGGGGTTCAAGCGGACGCGCACGGGGCTGGTCGTGCAGGCCGCCATCAGCCACCCGGCCATGGCGCAGGCGCTGGGCCACGACGTGCCCCGTGTGTTCATGCTGGTATTCGGCGCGGGCTGCCTGCTGGCGGGCATGGCCGGCGCCATAGGCGGCAGCATATTCGTGACCGACCCCGGCATGGCGCAGGCCTTGGGGCCCATCGTTTTCGTCATTACTGTGGTGGGGGGGCTGGGGTCGCTGCCGGGCGCCTTCCTCGCCAGTCTCCTGATCGGCCTCCTGCAGACGCTCGCTGTCGGGTCGGCGCTGTCACTGGCCGGCGCGGCGTCCTGGCTGGGGGCCACGCCGGCCACGGCGCAGGCGCTGGCCGCATGGCCATTGTCGCGCATCGCGCCGGTGCTGCCATATCTGCTGATGGTCGCCGTCCTGGTCTGGCGGCCGCGGGGGCTCATGGGCGTGCGCGAAACATGAGGCCGGGCCGGATGGGTTCCCGGACCGGCTGGACATGGGGCGCCGTTCTGCTGGCTTTGCTGGCGTTCGCGCCGCTGGTCCTGGGCGGCCGTTTCCAGTTGGGGCTGATGTCGCAGATGTGCGCGATGGCGGTTTTCGCGCTGTCCTACAACCTGCTGCTCGGCCAGACCGGGATGCTGTCGTTCGGGCATGCCGTCTATGCCGGATTGGGCGGCTTCGCGGTCATCCACTTGCTGCGCGGGATGGAAGCGGGCGGCCTTGTCCTGCCCGTGGCCCTGCTGCCGCTGGCTGGCGGGCTGGCCGGGGCCGCTTTCGCCGCGCTGATCGGCTATCCGACCACGCGCCGTGGCGGTACGCCGTTCGCCATGATTTCGCTCGCCATCGGCGAACTGGTCTATGCGGCGGCCGGCATGCTTCCGGAGTGGTTCGGGGGCGAAGGCGGACTGACGGCCGATCGCACGGCCGGCCCTGCGTTCGTGCCCGGCTTGTGGCCCGGCTGGAGCCTGGGGCCGGATACGCACATCTACTATCTCACCGCCTGCTGGACGGCCGCGTGCGCCTTGGCGATGCGCGCGCTCGGCCGCACGCCGCTGCTGATGCTGGCCAATGCCGTGCGCGACAACCCGCAGCGTGCCGCCTTCGTCGGCCAGGATCCCCACGTCGTACGCTATCTGATGCTGATGGCGTCCGCGTTCTTTGCCGGTATCGCGGGCGGACTCGCGGCGCTCAATCTCGAGATCGCCAGCGCCGACAGCCTGGGCGCGGTCCGTTCGGGCACCGTGCTGCTGGCCGTCGTCGTCGGCGGCAGCGGGTTCTTCCTCGGGCCGGTGGCAGGCGCCGTGGTGGTCGTCTTCTTCTCGGTCGCCTTGTCGCGCTATACCGGCGCTTGGCAACTCTACCTCGGCCTGGCTTTCGCAGCGACCGTGCTGTTCCTGCCAGGCGGATTGGCCGGCGCGGCGCACGGCCTCGCGCGGCGAATCCGGCGCCATGGGCCCGTGGCGGTGGCGCGCGAATTCGGCTGGACGGCCGTGGGCACATTGTCGCTGGCCCTGGGTCTCTGCCTGGCGATCGAGCTGGCTTACGCCGTGGTCCATGCGCAAGGAAGCATGGCAACGACCGCCTCGCCAGCCAAGGCGCTTGATCCGTCCGGAGCCGGGCCGTGGGTCGCGGCGGGCGTCTTGCTGGTGGCCGGCGCGGCGTGCTCGTGGCGCGGCCGTGCGAGGCTGCCGGCGATGCCGGAGGGACGCGATGCCTGAAAAATCCATTCCGCCGTCTGCCGCGGATGCGCTGGTGCTCGAGGGCATCAGCAAGCGGTATGGCAGTGCACGGATCCTCAACGAGGTGCACCTGCGCGTCGCCGCCGGCGACGTGCATGCGCTGATCGGCCCGAACGGGGCAGGCAAGTCCACGCTGTTCAACGTGGTCTCGGGCCTGGCGGCGCCTTCGTCGGGCACCGTGCGGCTGCATGGTCGCGACGTGACGGGGCTGCCCGCGCATCGCGTGGCCCGGCTCGGCTTGTCGCGCAGTTTCCAGGTCGCCAACGTGTTCCCGCGCCTGTCCGTATTCGACAACCTGCGCTGCGCCGCCATGCGCTCGTGCGGTCTCGGGTATGCCTGGTGGCGCGGGCTGGGCAGGGCCGGGCCCCTGGCCGAGCGCGCCGGCGAAGTCATGGCGCGTGTGGGGCTGGCACAGCGCGCCGGCGCCGCGGCGGGCGAGCTGAGCTACGCCGAACAGCGGGCGCTGGAGCTGGGCATGGTGTTGGCGGCGGATGCCCGCGTGCTGCTGCTGGACGAGCCCACGGCCGGCATGAACCGCGGCGAATCCGCGCGCATGGCCGAGTTGATACGGGCAACGTGCCGGGACCGGACAGTGCTCATCGTGGAGCACGACATGCAGGTGGTATTCGGCTTGTCCGACCGGATTTCCGTCATGGTGCGCGGGGAGTTGATCGCCACCGGCGAGCCCTCGGGCATCCGCGATGATGAGGCGGTGCGCCGGGCCTACCTCGGCCGGTTTCCGGGAGGACGGTCGTGAGCGCGGATTTGCTGCGCCTCCGAAACGCGCATGCCTGGTATGGTCGCGCCCACGTGCTGCAAGGCGTCGACCTGGGCATCGCGGACGGCGAAATCGTGGGGCTGCTCGGCCGCAACGGCGCCGGCCGCTCGACGCTTGCGCGCGCCGTCATGGGGCTGGTGGCGCGCCGGGGGGAGTTCCTCTGGCGGGGGCGGGACATCGGCGCCTTGCGCACGTTCGAAATCGCGCGCCTGGGCATCGGCTATGTGCCCGAGAGCCGCGACATCTTTCCCGACCTGACGGTGGAGCAAAACCTGACGCTCGGGCAAAAGGGCAAGCGTCCCGGCCGCTGGCGCATGGAAGACGTCCATGAGCTGTTCCCGGCGCTCGCGCAGCGGGCACGCGTGCCGGCACAGCGCCTGTCGGGCGGCGAACAGCAGATGCTGGCCTTGGCCCGCACCCTGATGGGAGATCCGGCGCTGATGCTGGTGGACGAACCGACCGAAGGGCTGGCGCCCATGGTGGTGGCTCAGTTGGCCGACTTCTTCCGCAGCCTGCGCCGCCGTGGCGTGGCTATCCTGCTGATCGAGCAGAAGCTGGACCTGGCGCTCGACATTGCCGACCGCGTCTGCGTGCTGGGCCATGGGGCGGTGATGTTCGAAGGGACGCCGGCCGCCTTGCAGGCCGATGCCCAGGTACGGCAGGAGTGGCTGGAGCCGTAGCCGCCAGCTCTACCAAGTCGCGGGAGACGCCCCCAAGGGGCCGGCCGGCAGATTCCACGCCATGGCCGCGCCGGCAATTTCCACCGGTGCCTTGACCCGGCGCGCCCGGCCCCACGCGGTCATTTCCGACGGCATGGTGCAGTCGTCGCGCGTTTCGGCGGCTAACGCCGCGGTGTCGGCCGGGGCCTTGCCCTGGACCAGCAGCGCGGCGGTGCGTGCCAGCGAAGTTCGCGCCTCGCCACCAGCGCCGCTGCGCAGCCGTTCGGCCAGGCCCCGTGCGGCGGCGGCCGCCATGATGTAGCCGGTAGCGTGGTCCAGCGCCTGCACCGGCAGCGGCGCCGGCCGGGGTTGGCCGAGCGCGCGCATGCCGGCATCGGCTATGCCGCAGCTCATTTGCACCAGGCTGTCGAAGCCGCGGCGGGTCTTCCATGGACCTGTCCAGCCGTAGGCATCGAGCGAGACATCCACCAGTCCCGGATTGATCCGCCGCCGCTGCTCGGCATCGAAGCCCAGCGAGGACAGTGCATCGGACCGGTAGCCGTGCACCAGCACGTCGGCATCGCGCAGCAATTGGCGGAACGTGCGCCGTCCTTCGGTACCGCGCAGATCGAGGCGGGCGCAGCGCTTGCCCAGGGTCAGTTCGGGCGCGGCCACGGGCTCGTCCCAGCCCGGCGGGTCGAGCCGCAGCACTTCGGCACCGTAGCCGGCCAGGAAGCGGGTCGCCACGGGCCCGGCGATGATGCGAGTCATGTCGAGTACCCGCACGCCCTGCAGGGGCCGATCGCGGGAAACCGGCCACGCCGGCTTGTCCGTGGCGGGAGCTGTGGTGCGCCAGACCAGCGGCTCGGCGGCCACGGCGGCGCCTTGCGGATGCGCGGCCCAGTCGGCGAGGCTGCGCATCTGCGCAGCGCAGCCCTTCTGCTCGACGACGGCATTCTCCAGGTCCAGGGCCTGCCACCGCCTGACGGCTTCCGCCACGCTGGCACGGTCGCCCGCGCAGCCCAGCACGCGCAGCGCGGCCGCGCGATGATGGGGCGCATTGGTATGCAGGCGGATCCAGCCGTCGGCCGCTTCGTAGTCGCCGGCGATGGGGTCCCAGGCTGGCGGCAGCTTCCAGCCTACCGGGCGCAGCGACGAGCCGAACCAGAACGAGGCGAGGCGCTTGTCGACCTGGACCTCGGGCAACTGGCCGTGGCGCAGCGCGAGCACTTCCGCAACCGCGAGGCCGGCCGCCCCGATGGCGGCGGCGGCCAGATCGGTGACAGGAAAGACCGACGGCAGGCTGCCCGCCCCCCGGAACACGACGCCATCGGGCAGGGACGACTGTCCCCCCAGCGCATTCCAGATGGCGCGCAGATAGCCGTCGCCAGCCGTACGGTCTGTCGTCATCTCATAACACCTCGGCCGCGTAGTCGGCCAGGCGCGAGCGCTCGCCGCGCTGCAGCGTGACGTGACCCGAGTGCGGCCATCCCTTGAAGCGGTCGACCACATAGGTGAGGCCCGAGCTACCCTCGGTCAGGTAGGGGGTATCGATCTGCGCGATATTGCCCAGGCAAACCACCTTGGTGCCGGGGCCGGCGCGGGTGATGAGGGTCTTCATCTGCTTGGGCGTGAGGTTCTGGGCCTCGTCGATGATCAGGAACTTGTTGAGGAAGGTGCGGCCCCGCATGAAGTTGAGCGACTTGACCTTCACCCGCGAGCGGATCAGATCCATGGTGGCTGCCCGTCCCCAGTCGCCGCCGTGCCCGCCCTCGCCATCGCCCATGTTGAGCACGTCCAGGTTGTCTTCGAGCGCGCCCATCCAGGGCAGCATCTTTTCTTCCTCGGTCCCGGGCAGGAAGCCGATGTCTTCGCCCACGGGAACCGTCACGCGCGTCATGATGATCTCGGTGTAGCGCTTGGTCTCGAGCACCTGCGTCAGCCCGGCGGCCAGTGCCAGCAGCGTCTTGCCGGTGCCCGCCTGCCCCAGCAGCGACACGAAATCGCAATCGGGGTTCATCAGCAGGTTGAGCGCGAAGTTCTGCTCGCGGTTGCGCGCGGTTATGCCCCAGACGTTGTTCTTGCTGTGGGTGTACTCGCGCAGCGTCTGCAGCACGGCGGTCTTGCCCACGACCTCCTTGACCTGCGCGTACAGCGGCATGCTGCCTTCGAAGTACACGAACTGGTTGACCGCGAATTGCGCGCACAGGGGGCCGGTGATGCGGTAGAAGGTGCTGCCGCCCTGTTGCCAGGATTCCATGCCCTTGCTGTGCTTGTCCCAGAAATCGTCGGGCAGAGGCAGCACCCCGGTGTAGAGCAGGTCGGAGTCTTCCAGCACCTGGTCGTTGAAGTAGTCTTCCGCGGGCAAGCCGAGGGCGCGCGCCTTGACGCGCATGTTGATGTCCTTGGACACCAGCACGACCTCGCGCTCGGGGAAGCGTTCCTGCAGCGCGCGGACCACGCCCAGGATCTGGTTGTCGGCCTTGCCGGCGGGCAGGCCCGACGGCAGCGACGCCGTCAGCAGCGTCGTCTGCAGGTACAGGCGGCCCAGGGCATCGCGGTTGCCGAGCTTGTCGAGCGGAATGCCGGCATCCATGTCGCCGATGTCGCTGACCAGTTCGTCGAGCGAGCGGCTGACCTGGCGGGCGTTGCGCGCGACTTCCGACATGCCCTTCTTGTGATTGTCGAGCTCTTCCAGCGTCATCATCGGCAGGAAGATGTCGTGCTCCTCGAAGCGGAACAGCGAACTCGGATCGTGCATCAGCACGTTGGTGTCCAGCACGAAGAGCTTGGCGACTTCCGGCCCGGCCGACTTGGCCTTGCGCTTGCCGGTGGCGGGCCTGGCCGTGGTTTTGGCGGGCGCCTGGGCCTTGGCGGAGGCCGGCTGCGGCGCCCGCGCCACCGGCGCTTCGGGTGCCTTGGCGGCCGGTGTCAGCAGCGTGCCGGACTTGGACTTGGCCGTCTTGCGCGCGGTCTTGGCCGGAGCGGCCTGTATCCCCGCCAACTGGGGCTGGACTTCGTGGAGCTCGGCGGAGGAGGGCGGGGGCTGCTCGACTTCGGACTGCTTGCCGCGGGCTACGGGACGCGCTGGTTCACCCGAAGGGAAGGACAGGATTGCTGCGGGCCGGGTGGGCATCTTGGGAAGCGGCATGAGCGCGGATCTCCTCTGTAAGGGAAGCTCAACGATACTGCATCCTCCATTGCAAGCATGGTACGCCTGCCGGCGGTCGATGCGTGCGCTGGAAGGGAGACGGATCTGCCCAAGCGCCCAGGCCGCTGCTCGTTCTCGGGAGCGGCTGCGGCGCGCAGGGGGAAACGCTTTCGCCCCGGCGCCCGGCGGCGGCGCCCGCCGCGCGGCAGAGCCGGACGGACGGTTCGCGGGCGTGGCGGGGGAGTTCCATGGGGACGAGGCGAGGAGGCGGCTTTCTCAGGCCAGCCCGCGCACGGCTTCGAGCACGGCGTCCACGTGTCCGGGCACTTTCACGCCGCGCCATTCCTGGCGAAGCTTGCCCTGGGCATCGATCAGGAAGGTGCTGCGTTCGATGCCGCGCACCTGCTTTCCGTACATGTTCTTCATCTTCATGACTCCGTAGAGTTCGCACAGCTTTTCGTCGGGGTCGGCGATGAGGGGAAAGGGGAATTCCTGTTTTTCCTTGAACTTCTGGTGCGAGGCGAGCGTGTCGCGCGAGACGCCCAGCACTTCGGCGCCCGCGGCCTGGAAATCGGCGTAGCGGTCGCGGAAGTTCTGCCCTTCGGTCGTGCAGCCCGGGGTGTTGTCGCGCGGATAGAAGTACATGACGACGATGCGTCCCTTCAGGTCTTTCAGCGAAATGTCGCCGTCGGTGCTGGGCGCGGTGAAGGCGGGGGCGGCTCGCCCGATGGCGGTGCTCATGCGTGGGGCTCCGGGAAACGAGGGGAAATGTGGATGGTCGGGCGCATCGGTCAGGCCGGAATCAGCGCAGCGAGCACGCGGCGCCCCTCGGCCATCAGAATGTTGTAGGTACGGGCGGCGGCCTGGGTGTCCATCATTTCGACCCCCACCCCCGCCCTCAGGAGCGGACGCAGCAATGCGGGCGCCAGGAAGCGCTGGCGCGCGCCGGTGCCGACCAGCAGCACCTCGGGCGGCTTGGGCGCATCCGGGCGCACCACCTGCGCCATGGCGGCGGCATCGATTTCTTCGAAACTGGAAACAGACCAGGCAGTGACATCGCCCTCGGGGCCGAACACGACGGCGTGCTCGAAACGGACGCGGTTGACTTCGACGTATCCATCGCCATAGGCGGTCACGGTGTTCAGCGCCGAGGCAGGGTCGGAATGCAACTTCAAAAGGTCAGCTCCGGATCAACGGGACGATAGGCCTACTATACCGCCCTCCGATGGCCGGAACGGATGCGTGGAGGAGACAGTCCGGCCCGGCTTGTGGACTATTATAAATGATCCCCCTAGGTGCTGACCGGAAGGGAAGCCCACCCCCGCCGCGCTTCGCGCGTCCCCCTCAAGGGGGCGATGCGGGTGGACCGGCGGAGCCGGATCCACCGCATCCTGGGTCTTGCACCGTTGCCGACTGGTACGGCCGCCGCAAGAGAATCCGGGCCGCCCCGATCAAGACCCGCCGTGTATCAACTTCTGGTCCAGCGCGCCAAACACGCTGGTTCCGGCCGACGTCAGCACTTCCATCCGGACGCGATCCCCGAACTTGAGGAAGGGCGTCGAAATCGCGCCGCGCGTGGCGTTCTCGATGGCTCGAACTTCCGCGAGCGCCGCCGACCCGGCGCCTTCCGCGGGATCCGATACCGTCCCCGACCCGATCACCGTCCCTGCACGCAGCCTTCGCGTCGTCGCCGCATGCGCGATCAGCTCCCCGAATCCGACGCTCATCTCCCCCGCATTCGGATGCCCCATCCACCGCCCGTTGACTTCCACCCGCAACGGCAGGTGCAGCCGCCCGTCGCGCCAATGCCCGTCCACCTCGTCCAGCGTCACCGCCACCGGACTGAACGACGTCGACGGCTTGGCGTGGATGAAACCGAAGCCCGTTTTCATTTCGCGCGGCTGCAGGCCGCGCAGGCTCCAGTTATTGGCCAGCATGACCAGCTTCACGTGAGCCAGCGCCGCTTGCGCGCTCGTGCCCATCGGCACGTCGTCCAGCACGACCGCGATCTCGCCCTCGCAGTCGATGCCATGGTTTTCGTCCGGCAGCGGAACGTCGTCGCGCGGGCCGAGGAAATCGTCCGAGCCACCCTGGTACATCAGCGGCAGCGTGGTATCGATGGGCGGCACGCCGAATCCGCGCTGCATCCAGAGCCCATGATTGGCGAAGGCCGAGCCATCCAGCCATTGATAGGCGCGCGGCAGCGGCGCCATCGCCCGTGCCGGATCGAAGGGAAACGATGACTGCGCCGCGCCGCGGTTCAGCGCGTCATACAGCGCGGCCAGTTCCGGTTGCAGCGCCTGCCAGTTTTCCAGCAAGCCTTGCATGGTCGGCGGCCGGGCAGGATGGACCGCGGTCGCCAGGTCGGCGGATACGACGGCAAGGCGGCCGTCACGGCTGCCGTCTTTCAAGGTTGCGAGTTTCATGCGGGAACCTCCTCGGCGTCGGTCAATCGTTCAGCCGGATTTTCTTGTCGGCGATGATCCTGCCCCACTTCTCGCGCGATGCCGCCATGGTGCGCGCCAGTTGCTGGCGGTCACCCGGGGTGACGGTCATCGCCAGGGTGGCGGCGGTCTCGGCCATCGCGGCGCTGGAGAGCGTGCGGTTGATCGCCTGGTTCAGGCGGTCGAGTATGTCGGCCGGTACTTTGGCCGGCGCGAACACGCCGAACCACGTGGTTCCGTCGTAACCCCTGAAGCCCTGTTCGGCCAGGGTGGGGACGTCCGGGTATTGCGGCTGGCGCGCCGCCGAGGTCACACCCAGGATCTTCATCTTGCCGTTCTTCGTGTTGGCCACGGCCAGCGCCGGCGGCGCGAACAGCAGGTCGATCTGGCTGCCCATGAGCGCGTTCATCGCCGCCGGCGTGCCCTGGTAAGGCACGTGCAGCAACTGGATGCCGGCCGATTCTTCCAGCAGGCCGCCCCACAGGTGCGCGACACTGCCCAGGCCCCAGGAGCCGTAGGTCAGTTTGCCCGGCGCGCGCAAGGCCGCGTCGATCAGGCCGCGGCCGTCCTGGAAGGGCGCGTCGGGCCGGGCGACCAGCATCGCGGTCAGGATGCCGAGCTGGGCCACGGGCGAGAAATCGCGCGCGGGCTCGTAGCGGATGTGCCGGTAAAGCAGCGGGTTGAGCGCGTGGGTATCCATGTTGCCGATCATGAGGGTATGGCCGTCGGGCGCGGCGCGAGCCACGAACTCGCTGCCTATCATGCCGTTGGCGCCGGCCTTGTTCTCGACGATGAAGGGCTGGCCCAGTTGCCGGGCGAGATCTTCGCCGAGCTTGCGGGCGACCAGGTCGGCGGGCGAGCCTGCCACGTAGGGGACGACGAAGCGCACGGGTTTGTCGGGATAGGGAGCGGCGATGGCGGCGCACGAGACGAGGGCGGCGCATGCCGCCATCAGGCGCGAAAGCAGGGAATGCATTGGAAGTCTCCGTATGCGTGGAAAGAATCGATCGAAGCGCCTAGCGCGCGGGCGCGCCAACCGCAGGCGGCGGCGAGACCCGGCTGCCGGGGTAGTAGGCCGCCTGGAACGACGGCCGGGCCGTCATGCGCGCATACCAGTCGGCGACCCGGGGCCGCTGCGCCCACAGGTGCGCGAAGCCGAGGTCTTCCATGCGCACGACCGTGGGCAGCATGCTGATGTCGGCGAGCGAGAATGCCGCGCCGTTGAGCCAGGGGCCGTCGGCAAGCGCCCCTTCGGCACGGGCCAGCGATTGCTCGATCTGCTCCATGGCCTCGGCCAGGTCCTGCCGGCCGAACCCGTCCGGGCCCATGCGCAGGTACATGTGTTTGCGCAGGGGCCGCTGCGCAGCCACGTCTTCCAGGACCGGACGCGGCAGGCGGCGCAGTCCGAGACCGAATACGTGATGGAACGAGGGAATGCGCGTGGCGGCCGTCGGCACCTCGTCGATGTAGTGCGTCCATACGCGCATGCGGGCGAGTTCGAACGGATCGGAAGGCCGCAGGGCGGGGGACGGAAACACGTCTTCGAGGTATTCCATGATGACCGACGAGTCGGCGATGGCGCGGCCATCGTGCACCAGCGTGGGCACCAGGCCGTTGGGATTGATCGCCAGGTACGCCGGCGAAAGATGTTCGTTGTCCGGCAGGGAAAGCCGGCGATCGACCCAGTCCAGGCCTTTCTCGGCCAGCGCCATGCGCACGCGCTGGCTGCAAGTGGACACCGAGGCGTTGTAGAGCTCGAGCATGGCGGTCTCCGGGTTCAGAGAGGAGCGAAGAGACGGTCGTCGAAGATGGCGACGGCGCGCGTCCAGCCGGCCGAGGCGGCGCGCACCTTGTGCGGGAAGCAGCTCACGTAGAAACCGTCGGGCGGCAGGCTCTCGAGGTTGTGCAGTTTCTCCAGGTGGCAGTAGCCGATGTCGCGGCCCGCCTTGTGGCCTTCCCAGATCAGGGACTTGTCGCCCGTTTCCACATACTTGCGCGCGGTGTAGGAGAACGGCGCGTCCCAGCTCCAGGCGTCGGTGCCGGTCAACCGCACGCCGCGTTCCAGCAGGTACATCGTGGCTTCGTAGCCCATGCCGCAGCCGGTGTCGACGTAGTCGGGATGACCGTAGCGCGACCCGGCGCGCGTGTTGACCAGCACGATCTCCAGCGGCCGCAGTGTGTGGCCGATGCGTGCGAGTTCGGCCTCGACGTCGGCCGCGGTGACGACATAGCCGTCGGGGAAGTGGCGGAAATCCAGCTTGACGCCAGGCTGGAAGCACCAGTCGAGGTCGACCTCGTCGATGGTGATCGCGCGTTCGCCGCGATTCATCGTGGAGTGGAAGTGATAGGGCGCGTCCAGATGCGTGCCGCTGTGCGTCGTCAGGGTGACCCATTCGGCGGCCGCGGCTTCGCCGTCGGGCAGGTCTTCGGCCTTCAGTCCCGGCAGCAGGCGCTGGAAGCCGGCCACGCCTTGCACGTGATTTTCGTAGGTGATGCGTGGGGCAAGCGAAGGCGGGTCCGAGAGGACGTCGTTCTCGAGATAGATGGAAAGGTCGACGATGCGGCGTGACATGATGCGTCCGGACGGTAGGGTGGAAGGGATCAGCGATGGATGCGGACCATGCGTTCGGCCAGCGCGAGCAGGACGTTGCTCAGCAGCCCGATGATGCCCAGCAGGACCACGCCTGCGTAGAGCTCCGGGGCGCGGAACGACCGTGCTGCCATGAGGATGGCGGAACCCAGTCCGGTCTGCGACGCCAGCATTTCGCCGACGATCGCCAGCACGAGCGCAATGGTCAGCGACAGGCGCATGCCGGTGATCACGTCCGGCAGGGTGTGCGGCAAGCCGATCTTGGCGACGAACGCGCGGCGCGACAGGCCGAGCACGCGCGCGACTTCGTGCAGGCGCGGATCGATCGACGCGAAACCGTGCACCGTAGACAGCAGCACCGGCCAGATGGCGCCGAACGCGATGACGGCCAGTACCATGCCGGGCGACAAGCCGAGCAGCGCGATGGCGACCGGCATCACCGCCGAGGCGGGCAAGGGGCGGATGAACTCGAGCGTGGGTTGTATCCAGGCGCGTAGCGCGGGCGAAATGCCGATCAGCGTGCCGATCGCGACGCCAAGGGCCGATGCCAGCACCCAGCCATAGATCATCCGTTCCACGGTGGCCGCGCTGGCGGCGGCAAGATCGCCTTCGGCGAGCCCGTGCCGAAGGGCTTCCCACGTGGCCTGCGGCGAAGGCAGGAAAATCGGCGAAACCCAGCCGGCCGCGCTGGCCCAGGCCCAGGCTCCGACGAGCGCGAGCAGGACCAGCAGGCCGCCCGCGGCATCGCCCAGGCGCCGTGCCAGGCGCGGCGGCGCAAGCGCGGCGCTCATGGGCGGGCTCCCCGGCGGCCGAACAGGCGTTCCTGCAGCCGCAGCAGACCGGCGTTTACCGCCCAGCCCAGCACGCCTATCCAGATGACCAGCGCGAGCATCAGTGCCGGGTTGAGGCTTTGTTGCGCCATGCTGAGCCCGTAGCCCAGGCCCATGGGATTGGCGACGATCTCGGTGGTTACCGCGATGGTCAGCGCGATGCCCAGCGACAGCCGCAGTCCGACGAAGATGCGCGGCAGCGCCGCCGGCAGGACGATCTTCCAGGCCCGCCGCAGGCCGCGCAGGCCCAGGACTTGCGCAACCTCCAGCAGGCGCGGTTCGATGCGCGCCACGCCGTCCTGGGCGAACATCAGCATGGGCCAGATGCAGGTGAAGGCCACCACCGCGCTTTCCATGCGATAGCCGAAGCCGAATGCCAGCATCGCGATGGGAACCAGGGCTACGGAAGGCAGGGGACGAAGCAGATTGACCGTCAGCGCGGACAGGCGCCCCACGCGCGGCACCGCGCCGAACCATAGGCCGCACGCCAGGCCGATCCCGCCGCCCATCGCCAGGCCAAGCAGCGCGTTGCCCAATGTCTGGGCCGAGGCGGCGGCAAGGGATCCGTCGAGCGCGGCGGCCCACATGGCGCGCAGGATTTCCGACGGCCGGGCGAATGCGTCGCTTTGCGCGCCCGTGGCCAGCATGGCGAGTTCGGCGGCGAGGAGCGCGGCCACGGGCAGTGCAAGGCCGCGCAGGCGCGAGAGGTAGCCTCGGCTCACGGACGCGGCTCCTGGATGAAATCGAACAGGAAGCGCCGCAGGCGCAGGAATTCGGGATGCTCGCGGGTGGCGAGCTGGTCGCGCGGATGGGGCAGCTCGATCACGATGTCCTGCGCCAGGCTGCTGCGTTGAGATCCGGGATTGGCGCGCAGCGCGATCACGCGGTCGCCAAGGTAGATCGCTTCTTCCAGGTCGTGGGTGATGAACAGCACGGTGGTTCCGTGCTGGCGGACCAGCGCCAGCAGGTCGTCCTGCAGCGATTGGCGCGTCATGGCGTCCAGCGCGCCGAACGGCTCGTCCATCAGCAGGACCGCCGGCCGCTGCGCCAGGCAGCGCGCGATCTGCAGGCGTTGCTGCATGCCGCCGGACAATTCGGCCGGATACTTCGCGGCATGGGCAGCCAGGCCGACCTGGGCCAGCAGCGGCGCGATGCGCGCCGACCGCTCGGCGCGCGGCACGCGGGCGGCCTCGAGCGCGAGCGAGACGTTGCCGGCCACGGTGCGCCAGGGCAGCAGCGCGCGCCCGTAGTCCTGGAACACGATGGCCACGTCCTGCGCCGGGCCATCGACGTTCCTGTCGTCGCGCAGGATGCGGCCGGAAGTCGGGCGAACGAGGCCCGACAGCAGCCGCAGCAGCGTAGTCTTGCCGCAGCCCGACGGACCCACGACGCAGACGAATTCACCCCGGCCGAGCGCGAGATCCAGGCCGTTGATGATGCGGCGTCCGCCCAGGTCCAGCGCCACCCCGTCCAGCCGGATCAGCGGCTGTGCGGCGGGGCGGACCGCGACACTCGGATCCAAGCTTGCTTCGCGCAACGCCGCGGTCACTTCGCCACCATCGCGGCAAGGTCGGGCGTCTTGCGCAGCATGCCTTGCTGGCGCATGGTGTCGGCCCAGAATTGCAATTCGCCGCTGGCTAACGGCACCTTGTAGACGGGCACCGCAAGGCTCGCCAGTACCGGTGCGGGTACTTTGAGGTACTTGCCCATGTCGGCGCGCGCGGTCTCCGGATTGGCGGCGGCGAATTCCAGCGCCTCGGCCAGCGCCGCGCGGAAACCTTCGATGGCCTGGCCATGCTGTTGCTGCCAGGCGCGCGTGGACATGTACAGCATGTTGGAGAACCCGGCGGGCAGATCCGGCGCCAACGGCGACAGCAGCGTGCCGGCACCGCTTTGCACGATACGGCCCAGGAACGGATCGGCGGTGACGGCGGCGTCGATGGAGCCTCCCTTGAGCAGATCGCCCATTTGCGGGAAGGCGCCTTCCACGAAGGTGACCTTGCGCGTGTCCACCCCCTGGTCGGCCAGCCACTTGCGGCCGATGATGTGCAGCGCCGCGTTCAAGCCGGGCACGGCGATCTTCTTGCCCACCAGGTCGGCCGCGCTCTTGACCCCGCCGCCGTTGCGCACGACCAGGCCGATCGACCTGGACGACTGGCTATGGATGCTGGTGCCCGCCAGCCCTACCAGATCCATGCCGCTGTCGTTGGCCTGCAGCAGCACGGGGCTGGCCACGCCGGCGATCTGTACCGAGCCGGATTGCAGCGCCGCGGGCATGACGCCGCTCAGCGCAAGCTGCTGCGGCGTCACTTCGAGGCCGCGCTTGGCGAAAAAGCCGCGTTCCTTGGCGACGAAAAGCGGCATGAACTCCGATACCGCGGTGTAGGCCACGGTAACGCGGGTCTGCGCCGCCGCGCCGGCCGCCCACAATGCGAGTGCCAGGCCCAGGGCAGGGACGAGTTTCGACGTCTTCATGATGTCTCCGGTGAAGGTGTGTTCAGGGCAGAGGGGCGGCTAGACGTTGCACGCGCTGCGTATGCCCGCCGCGAGAAAGCGGCAGAGCAGTTCGGCCGAACGGTCGAATTGCCGCGCCTTGGCCTCGCCGTGCGACAGGTCTTCGATGCGCTGGTCGCTGATGTGATGCATCAAGGCGCCCAGCGAGAACTGGTAGCACCATGCCGCCTGGGCGCGCGAGATGCCCGGCAGCGCCTTCATGAACGCGTCGATATAGGCATGCGCGACGGGATCGAAGAGTTCCGCCCGCGGACCGCTGTTCTCCGGCCCTTGCTCCACCAGGTTGCGCGCTACCAGTTGCATGAACTGCCGCCCCTCGGGATCGGCCGCCAGCTTCAGCGCCGGCCGCACGAAGGCGCGCACGATGCGCTCCAGCAATTCCTCCCGCGGCCCCTGCCAAAGCGTCTCCAGCGCCGCCAGCCGCTCTTTGATGTAGCCCGAGCGCTGGCGGAAGATTTCCTCGTAGAGCTCGAGCTTGGGGCCGTAGTAGTACCCCACCAGAGCCAGCGGCACGCCGGCTTCCTCCGCGATGTCCCGTATCGACACCCCGTGATAGCCATGCCGCGCGAACAGCCGCTCGGCCGCGGCGAGGATATTGCGGCGCCGGTCCGGCGCTTCTTCCGCCTCGGCCCGCGGACGGGCGCGGCGGGGAGCAGAGGTTCTTGCTTGGGTAGCCATGTCTCGATCTAAGGGTTTTGTACGATCGTACAGTTTGTTGTACGACCGTACAAATTGGTGAAAACCAGAGGATGGGACCGATTCTTGGACGTTGCCAGGAAAGCGCTGCTGCAGGCTTTTCCTCGTGGCCCTTAGACTCCGTTACACTGGAGGTTTGCCAGCCGGTGGCTCGTGCCGGCGAGTTTCCGACCCTTGCGCAGTCAACTGCCGCAGCTCGTGCCGGTTGGGCGGAGCCGATGCGGCGTGTCAGAGCGCGCCGAGGGCTACCGAAGGAAGGGCGGGGAAGTCGTCGGGGGCCTGTTTGAGCGCGGCGAAGCGGAGCGAGTTTGCCCCCGGCGCCGCCCTGACGAGGTAGACGAGGGGCGGCCTGGCGGGCGCCGTCCCGCCAGGCCGCGCGACCAGGTCGCGTCGGCTCCGCCCAATCGGCACGAGCGTGTTAAGAACCCATTCGATGCAATCCACCTGACTGCATCGAAACGAACCAGAACGACCAACCCATTTTTCGAAGAACCCGTATTGCCCGGAAACACAATGGAACCCATCCGAGTAGGCCTCCTGGGCCTTGGCGTCGTAGGCGGCGGCACCTTCAAAGTCCTCGCCCGCAACGCTGAAGAAATCGCCCGCCGCGCCGGCCGCCACATCGTCGCCACCAAAGTCTCCGCCCGCGACCTCGCCAAAGCCAAATCCCGCGTCGGCGAAACCGCCGAAGTCGTCGCCGACCCCTTCCAGATCGTCCGCGACCCCGACATCGACATCGTCGTGGAACTCATAGGCGGCGACACCCTGGCGCGCGAACTCGTCCTGGAAGCCATTGCCCACGGCAAGCACGTCGTCACCGCCAACAAGGCCTTGCTCGCCAAGCACGGCAACGAAATCTTCGCCCGCGCCGGCGAGAAAGGCGTGATGGTCGCCTTCGAGGCCGCCGTCGCCGGCGGCATACCCATCATCAAGGCGATCCGCGAAGGCCTCTCGGCCAACCAGATCGAATGGGTGGCGGGCATCATCAACGGCACCACCAACTTCATCCTGACCGAGATGCGGGCGCGCGGCCTGCCGTTCTCCGAAGTGCTGGCCGAGGCGCAGCGCCTGGGCTATGCCGAGGCGGATCCCACCTTCGACATCGAGGGCGTGGACGCCGCTCACAAGCTCACGCTGCTCTCGTCGATCGCCTTCGGCGTGCCCGTCCGCTTCGACAAAGCCCATATCGAGGGCATTTCCCAGCTGGCGCAGGAAGACATCCGCTACGCCGAGGAACTGGGCTACCGGATCAAGCTGCTGGGCATTACCAAGGCGCGCCCCGAGGGCATCGAACTGCGCGTGCATCCGACCCTGGTCGATGCCAAGCGGGTCATGGCCAATGTCGAGGGCGCGATGAACGCGGTCATGGTCAAGGGCGATGCCGTGGGGGCCACGCTCTACTATGGCCAGGGCGCCGGCGAAGAGCCGACGGCCTCGGCCGTCGTAGCCGACCTGGTGGACGTGACGCGGCTGCATACGGCCGATCCGGAGCACCGCGTGCCGCACCTCGCGTTCCAGCCCGACGCCATCACCGACCGGCCCATGCTGTCGATCGAGGAGATCACCACCTCGTACTACCTGCGGCTGGCGGTGACCGACCAGCCCGGCGTGCTGGCCGACATCACGCGCATCCTGGCCGACGCGTCGATCTCCATCGTATCGATGATCCAGAAGCCGCGCGCCGATGCGACGCAGGCCGACATCATCTTCCTGACCCACGAGGCGCTGGAGCGCAACGTCAACGTTGCCATCGCCCACATCGAGGCGTTGCCGACCGTGCTGTCCGAGGTGACGCGGCTGCGGATTGAAAACCTGGAGTAGGAATCGCCCCTACGCGCTTGCCCCACTGGGGCTCTACTTACGGACCGGCGGAGCCGGATCCGCTGTGCCCTGGATCGAGTGGCATCCCGGGGATGCAATGCGGCGGCGCTGTGGTCAGCGTGCAGCATCATGGAAAACTGACATGAGATACCTTTCTACCCGCGGCGGCATGGCGCCGCAACCGTTTACCGATGTCCTGCTGGAAGGGCTGGCTCCGGACGGTGGCCTGGCCGTGCCGGAGGCCGTTCCCCGGGTCACGCCCGAGCAGCTCCAGGCCTGGCGCTCCCTGTCGTATGCCGACCTGGCCTACGAAGTGCTCAAGCTGTTCATCACCGACATCCCGGAAGATGACCTGCGCGCGCTCACGCGGGCGACCTACCGGCCCGAGGTGTTCGGCGGCGACGTCATCGTTCCGCTCAAGCCGCTCAAGCAAGGCATCGCGTTGCTGGGCCTGTCGGAAGGCCCGACGCTGGCCTTCAAGGACATGGCCATGCAATTCCTCGGCAACCTGTTCGAGTACGTGCTGGCGCGGCGCGGCACGACGCTGAACATCCTTGGCGCCACGTCGGGCGACACCGGTTCGGCGGCCGAGTACGCGATGCGCGGCAAGAAGGGCGTGGCGGTATTCATGCTGTCGCCGGCCGGCCGCATGAGCGCGTTCCAGCGCGCGCAGATGTATTCGCTGCAGGACGCCAACATCCACAACATCGCCGTGCGCGGCGTGTTCGATGACTGCCAGGACATCGTCAAGGCGGTCAGCGGCGATCTCGCCTTCAAGACCACGCACCGCATCGGGGCGGTCAATTCCATCAACTGGGCGCGCATCGCGGCGCAGGTGGTGTATTACTTCCACGGCTGGCGCATCGCCACCGAGGGCGCCGGCGATCCCATGGCCCAGGTGTCCTTCGCCGTGCCGTCGGGCAATTTCGGCAACATCCTGGCGGGCCACGTGGCGCGCAGCATGGGCCTGCCGATCCGGCGCCTGGTGCTGGCCACCAACGAGAACAACGTGCTGGAGGAGTTCTTCCGCACCGGGATCTACCGTCCGCGCGCCTCGAGCGAAACGTACGAAACCTCCAGCCCTTCGATGGACATCTCGAAGGCGTCCAACTTCGAGCGCTTCGTCTACGACCTGCTGGGCCGCGATCCCGCGCGCCTGAAGGCCCTGTGGGACGAACTGGCGGCCACGGGTTCGTTCGACCTGTCGGCGCACAAGCCGCAGTTCGCGCAGTACGGCTTCGTCTCGGGGACCAGTACGCACGCCGACCGGCTGGATACCATCCGCCGGGTGCACACGGAAACGGGCGTGGTCATCGACCCGCACACCGCGGACGGCGTCAAGGTGGCGCTGCCTTTCGTCGAGCCCGGCGTGCCCATGCTGGTGCTGGAAACCGCGCTGCCGGTCAAGTTCTCGGCCACCATCGAGGAGGCGCTGGGCCGGCCCGCGCCGCGCCCCGCCGGCTTCGAGAACATCGAACAACTGCCGCAGCGCGTACAGACGGTCGACGCCGACGTGCAGACCATCAAGGACCTGATTGCCGCCGGCGCCGTCTGACGGCGTCGTGGCGAATGTGCGGCGCGCCGCTGGGCGGCGCCGCGAAGGAGTCGATTGTGAAGCCTGGTTCGAACTTGCTTTCCCTGGACGAGGCGCTCGAGATCCTGCTGGCGGTCGAACCGGTGGACCGGCCCGCCGAGCAGATCGAGCTGGCGCGTGCCGCTGGCCGTATCCTGGCCGCCGACGTGACCGCCTCCATCAACGTGCCCGGCGCCGACAACTCGGCCATGGACGGCTACGCGGTCCGTACGGCCGATGCGGCGCTGTTCGCGGCGGGCGTGCCCGTTTCGCAGCGCATTCCGGCGGGGACGGTGCCGCAGCCGCTGGCCGCCGGCACGGCCGCGCGCATCTTCACCGGGGCCGAGATACCGGCCGGCGCCGACGCCGTGGTCATGCAGGAAGAGGCCGAGGTCCGGGACGATCGCGTGGCGTTCGCCAAGCCCGTCGAGGCGGGAGCCTGGATACGCGCCAGGGGCTGCGACATCGAGGCCGGCAGCCGCATCCTGCAGGCCGGCGCGCGTCTGCGGGCGCAGGACGTCGGCCTGGCGGCATCGGTGGGGATCCCGAACCTGACCGTGCGGCCGCGCTTGCGGGTGGCCACCCTGTCCACCGGCGACGAACTGGTCGCGCCCGGCGAGCCGCTGTCTCCGGGCAAGATCTTCAACTCCAACCGTTACCTGTTGCAGGGGATGCTGGCGGCCCTTCCCGTCGAGCATGCCGATCTCGGGGCCGTGCAGGACAGTTTCGAGGCAACGCGGGAGGCCTTGCGCCGCGCCGCGCGGGACAATGATCTGATCATCACCACGGGCGGTGTGTCGGTGGGCGAGGAGGATCATGTCAAGCCCGCGGTCGAGTCGCTGGGCCGGCTCGACATGTGGAGCCTTTCCATCAAGCCCGGCAAGCCGCTGGCCTTCGGCCGCCTGCGCCGGGAGGACAGCTCCGAGGCGGTCTTCATCGGTTTGCCCGGCAATCCCGTGTCGAGCTTCCTGACCTTCGGCCTGCTGGTCAAGCCGCTGCTGCTCAAGCTTGCCGGCGCGCGCGTGACGGCGCCGGTGCGCACCGCGATGCGCGCCGATTTCGACTGGCCCAAGGCCGACCGGCGGCGTGAGTTCCTGCGGGTCCGCCGCAATGAACAGGGCGGGCTCGACCTGTTCCCCAATCAATTGTCGGCGGTCCTGACCTCCACGGTGTGGGGCGATGGGGTGATCGACAACCCGAGTGGACAGACGATCCGGCGCGGCGATATGGTTCAATTCATCAGCTATGCGGATCTGCTGGGCTGAGCCATGAAAGTCGACATCCTGTTCTTCGCTTCGCTGCGTGAAACCCTGGGCCGGGAAAAGGAAACGGCCGAACTGCCCGAGACCGTGCGGACGGTGGGCGAACTGCGCCAGTGGCTCGCCCAGCGCGGGGGCGCGTGGGCCACGGCGCTGGCGCCGGAGCGCGCGGTGCGTGCAGCGCGCAACCACGCCATGGTGCCGGCCGGCGAGCCCCTGCAGACCGGCGACGAAGTGGCGTTTTTCCCGCCGGTCACCGGCGGCTAGCGGGGCGGCAATGTCGGTCAGCGTACAGACTTCCGATTTCGATGCCGGCGCGGAGATCGCGGCTCTGCGCCGCGATCCGTCGGTCGGCGCCATCGTCACCTTCGTCGGCACCGTGCGCGACATCAACGAAGGCGACAGCGTCTCGTCGTTGACGCTGGAACACTATCCGGGCATGACCGAGAAGGCGCTGGCAGACATCGTCGGCCAGGCCCGTGCGCGCTGGTCGCTGAATGCGGTGCGCGTCATCCATCGCGTCGGCACGCTGCGGGCGCTCGACCAGATCGTCTTCGTCGGCGTCGCGGGGCGGCACCGGGGAGAGTGTTTCGCCGCCTGCGAATTCATCATGGACTACCTGAAGACGCAGGCGCCGTTCTGGAAGAAGGAAGCCACCGGCCGGGGCGAACGCTGGGTCGAGGCGCGCGATTCCGATGACGAGGCCGTCCGGCGCTGGGAGCGGGGCTGAAAAATTCAGCCCGCCGCCGGCGGCATGGCCAGCGTATCGGCCAGAATGCCGGCAGCCCGTATGCCGCTGCGCACCGCGCCCTCCAGGGTGCCCGGATAGCCGGTATCGGTCCAATCCCCGCATAGCGCGAGCCGCGGCCACGCCGTGGCGTTGTCGGGCCGCTCGAGGCCCGGCTCGGCGGCAAAGGTGGCGCGCTTGTCGACCAGCAATTCCCACGCCGCTACCTGGGGCAGGCCGGCCAGTTGTTCGCGCAATTGCTCGATCAGGGCCGCCGCGCAGACGGCGCGGTCCCGTCCTTCGAACGCCGTCGCAGCGCTGACGACGACGGCCAGTTCCCCGTAGCGCGGGTCCTGCCCGAGCAGGCTGCCGCGATCGAATACCCATTGGCCAAGGTGGCCCCGCGCCGCGTCCTCGGTCAGCATGAGCATGGGGAACGCCAGGCGGAAAGGCGCGTCCAGCCGCACTGTCAGCGTGGCGATGGGCAGGTAGCGGAAGGCCCGCATCGCGCGCTGTGCCGCTTGCATACCGGGGTGGGGCGGCAGCAGCCGCGCCGTGACGGCCGGCGGCGTGGCCAGGGCGACGGCGTCGTAGCGTTCGCCGTCCACGGTCGCGGCGCGGTCATCGATGGCGAGCCGTCGTACGGCGTGTCCGTAGCGCATGGCGTGCCGGGTGGCCGCCGCGCGTGGCCATAGCGACGACAGGTCGCAGCGCGGCAACAGCAGGTCGCTATGGCGGCGCGGCGCATCCAGGCTGTCGCGCAGCACGCTGGCGAAGAGCTGGGCGCAGGCTTGCTCCGGCGGCGTGTTGAGGGCGGCCAGGCAAAGCGGCCGCCACAGGCGGGAGACGACTTCGGGCGCCTGGCCGCCGGCGGCCAGGAGCGCGGCCACGGTCCCGCCTTCGGGCGTACGCCATTGCCGGCGCTTGAGGCCAGTCACGAATCGCAGCGCCGCCCAGCGTCCGGCGGCGGTCATGCCGCGGGCTCCCAAGAGCGCGCCCGCCGCATGCAGCGGGGCGGGCAGGCGCGGGGCGCGCAGGTCGAAACTGCCGTCGGCCGCCGCCAGCCGCAACGGCGCGCGGAGCAGGCGCGCATCGGGGTCAATGCCCAGCCGGCGCATCAGCGCGAGGGTCTGCTCATAGGCGCCCAGCATCAGGTGCTGGCCGTTGTCCAGCGGATGGGAAAAGGAGGCATCGCCCGGCCGGGGGGGCACCGCACGCGCCCGCCCGCCGACCTCCCGCGAAGCTTCGTAGACCGTCACGGCAACGCCGCGCCGGGACAATTCTTGCGCCGCGGCCAGCCCGGCCCAGCCGGCGCCGACGACTGCCGCGCGCGGCGCGCCGTTCACGTGCCGACCTGGCGCCACAAGGCGCGGCCGCCGGTCACGTACGTCTTCCATGCCAGCCACAGTTTGCGTACCGGCGTGAGTGAAATGCGCTGGTGCAGCACCTGGTAGCCGGACCGTTCGATCTCGTCCAGCAACACATAGTAGATGGCCGCCATCATCAGGCCCGGCCGCTGCGGGCGCCTGTCTTCGGGCGGCAGCAGCGCGAGCGCCTCGCGGTAGGTCCGCCGGGCGCGCTCGCACTGGAAGCGCATCAGCGCCGAGAACTTGTCGGAATAGCGGCCGTTCAGGATGTCGGCGGCCTTGACGTCGAATTGCTGCAGTTCGTTGACCGGCAGATAGATGCGGCCCTTGCGGGCGTCGTCGCCGACGTCGCGGATGATGTTGGTGAGCTGGAAGGCCAGTCCCAGGCGGTCGGCATAGGCCAGGGTCTGCGCGTCGGCATAGCCGAATATGCCCGCGGACAGTTCGCCCACGACTCCCGCCGCCAGCCGGCAATAGCGCTGCAAGGCGGGGAAGTCGAGATAGCGCGTCTGGTCCAGGTCCATTTCCATGCCGTCCACGATGGCCTGCAGCCGGTCCTGTGTAATGCCGCAGGCAAGCAGGTGCGGCGCGAGGGCCTGGGTGACGGGATGCTCGGGCTTGCCATCGAACAGCCTGTCGATTTCGGTTCGCCACCAGGCCAGTTTCAGCCGCGCGACCGAGGCCTCGCTGGCCTCGTCCACCGTGTCGTCCAGCTGCCGGCACAGGGCATATAGTGCGGTGATGGCGCGCCGGCGCTCGGGCGGCAGGAACAGGAAACTGTAGTAGAAGCTCGAGCCGCTCTGCGCGGCTTTCTCCTGGCAGTACTGGTCAGGGGTCATGATGGGATCGGGATGCGGGCAAAGCGCGCGGCATGCGCAGGGCGCGCCAGCCAAGTCTCAGCCACTCGGTTTTCTTCAGTACCGGCCGGGCCCGGAACACGTCGTAGCCGCAGGCCTCGATGCGTTCCAGGATGCGCAGTCCGCCTTGCACGACCAGGCGCAGCTCCCAGCCCATGCGCCCGGGCAAGGCCCGCGCCAGCGGCGCTCCGGAGTGTAACAGCGCGCGGGCGCGCCCGACCTCGAAAGCCATGAGCGCGCGCCAGGCCGGCGAGCACCGGCCCTCGGCGATATCGGCCTCGGCCACGCCATGGCGCGCGAGGTCCTCCTGCGGAATATAGACCCGGCCCTTGCTCCAGTCCACGGCGACGTCCTGCCAGAAGTTGGTCAATTGCAGGCCGGTGCAGATGTCGTCCGACCAGGCCAGGTTGCCCGGGGTCGCCGCATCGTACAAGTGCAGCATCAATTCGCCCACCGGGTCGGCGGAACGATGGCAATAGTCTCGCAGGGCCGCGAAATCGGCATGGCGCTTGACCACGACGTCCTGCGAGAAGGCCGATAGCAGCCGGCGAAAGGGATCGAGCGGCAGGCGATGGCGGGCGATGGTGGAGGCCAGGGGAACGAAGATCGGCGCCAGGTCCGCCGCGGGCGCGGCCGAGGCATGCTCGATCCGGTCCAGCTCCGCTTCGAAGCGGGATAGCGCGGCCAGCCGTTCCCCGTCCGGCGCATCGCCTTCGTCGGCAATGTCGTCCGCCGCGCGGGCGTAGCGGTAGATGTCGAGCACCGCGGTCCGCAAATGCGGCGGCAGCAACAGCGAAGCGACGGGAAAGTTCTCGTAGTGACCGGCAGACATGGCAAGACCAGGGGAATCCGGCGCCGATGATACCGGTTCGCCGCGGGCGCGGCATGGCCCATCGTATCCTGCGCTTCTCGCGCGCCGGGGCTACACTTCCCTTTTGCCATTCCGGCGCCGCCCGCCGGCCTTGTCCCGCACCATGCCCCGTCCCATCTTCGCCCGTATTTCACGCCCCGCGCTTTCCCACAATCTCGATGTCGTCCGCCGCCGGCTGGACGCCGCGCGGCCTGCCGGCAAGCCCGCCAGGGTCTGGGCCGTCATCAAGGCCAATGCCTACGGCCATGGCATCGAACGCGCGGTGGCGGGTTTCGGCAAGGCCGACGGCCTGGCGATGCTGGATCTTTCCGAGGCGGTGCGCTGCCGCGAGGCGGGCTGGCAGGGGCCGATCTTGCTGCTCGAAGGGATCTTCGAGGCCGCCGACCTCGACGTGGTCGGCCGGTACGGACTGACCATCTCCGTGCACCATCCGGACCAGCTGGCCCTGCTCGGGCACGCCAGGCTGGCGCGCCCCGTGGACGTGTTCCTCAAGCTCAACAGCGGCATGAATCGCCTGGGCTTCACGCCCGACGCCTATGCCGGCGCCCATGCCAGGCTGGTGGCGCTGCAGGCCGCGGGCACGCTGCGGGAGGTGGGCCACATGACCCACTTTTCCACCGCCGACACGGGAGAGGGGATCTCGGCGCAGCTGGAAGTGTTCCGGCGGGCCACGGCCGGGCTGCCCGGACCGTCGAGCCTGTGCAATTCGGCGGCCAGCCTGCGCTATCCGGAAGTGGCCGGCGATTGGGCGCGCCCCGGCATCGCGCTGTACGGCGCCAGCCCGTTCGCCGACGAAAGCGCCGAGGCGCTGGGGCTGGCCCCGGCGATGGCGCTCAAGTCCCGCCTCATCGGCACGCAAACGCTGCGGCCGGGCGATGCGGTAGGCTACGGCGGCGTGTACCGTGCCGAAGGGCCGATGCGCATCGGGGTGGTGGCATGCGGCTACGCCGACGGCTACCCGCGCCATGCGCCCACCGGCACGCCCGTCGTCGTGGCGGGCGTACGGACTCGCCTGCTGGGCCGGGTCTCGATGGACATGCTTGCCGTGGACCTCACGCCCGTGCCTCAGGCGCAGGCCGGCGCGCCCGTCACCTTGTGGGGCGACGAAGGCCTGTCGGTGGACGAAGTCGCCACCGCCGCGGGCACCATAGGCTACGAATTGTTGTGTGCGCTGGCACCGCGCGTACCCGTGCATTTCGAGGAATGACCATGGCCAAGGCCAAGACCGTCTACGTATGCGCCGAATGCGGCGGCACGTCGCCCAAATGGCAGGGCAAGTGCCCGCATTGCGGCGGCTGGAACACGCTGGAAGAAACCGTGGCGGCGGCCAGCGCCGGCGCCGCGGCCGGGCATCGCTATGCGCCGCTGGCGGCGAGCGCCCCGGTGCGCAAGCTGGCCGACATCGAGGCGCGCGAGATGCCGCGGTTCCCCACGGGTATCGACGAGTTCGACCGCGTGCTGGGCGGCGGCA
>NZ_NINW01000033.1 GCF_002188465.1 Pigmentiphaga sp. NML080357
GTATGGGTTGCAGCGGGAGAAAGTCTACCTGTTCGATCGTCATGGTTGCGTCCGCAAAAGTCGTTGCGGACGCAAGCTTGACCACTTGTACGCTACCCCGATAGGGCGTTGTTCGCTAACCGCTTACGAAGAAATCCTGCGGCTGGCTACCTCGATCAAGCAGGGCACGGTGACGGCCTCGCTGATGTTGCGCAAGCTCGGCAGCTATCCGCGCCAGAACGGCTTGGCCGTCGCCTTGCGCGAGCTGGGACGCATCGAGCGCACGCTGTTCATTCTGGACTGGCTACAAAGCGTGGAACTGCGTCGCCGCGTGCATGCCGGGTTGAACAAGGGCGAAGCCCGCAACGCGCTGGCCCGTGCCGTGTTCTTCAACCGCCTGGGCGAAATCCGCGACCGCAGTTTCGAGCAGCAGCGCTACCGGGCCAGCGGCCTCAACCTAGTAACGGCGGCCATCGTATTGTGGAACACGGTCTATCTGGAGCGGGCGGCGAACGCCCTGCGCGGCCACGGTCAAGCCGTCGATGACGGCCTGTTGCAGTACCTGTCGCCACTCGGCTGGGAACACATCAACCTGACCGGCGATTACCTCTGGCGTAGCAGCGCCAAGATCGGCGCGGGGAAGTTCAGGCCGCTACGTCCGCTCTCCGGGTCTTAGCGTACGATTTTTTCCGTTTTCTGAGACGACCCCACCATGGCCTTGCGCGAAATGACGCCGGACACGCCTTGCCCATACCGCTCCGAGGCCCGGCCGAACATATGGTTGAAGCGGCGGAAGAATCCGCCGAACAGGCGGTTCATCACGCGCGTCAGGCCATCGGGCTGGGCGTCGTGCGACTTCAGCAGCAAGGCCGCCAGCGCGGGCGACAGGGTCAGCGAGTTGAACGCCGAGATCACCGTGGAGATGGCGATCGTCATGGCGAACTGCTTGTAGAACTGGCCGCTCAATCCGGTCATGAACGCCAGCGGCACGAACACCGCGACCAGCGTCAACGCGATGGCGATGATGGGCCCGCTGACTTCGCGCATGGCGCGATATGTGGCCTCGCGCGGCGTGAGCCCGGCCGCGATGTTGCGCTCGACGTTCTCCACCACCACGATGGCGTCGTCGACCACGATCCCTATGGCCAGCACCATGCCGAACAGCGACAGCGCGTTGATCGAATAGCCGAAGGCCAGCATCAGCGAGAACGTTCCCACGATGGACACCGGCACCGCCAGCAGCGGAATGATGGAAGCGCGCCAGGTCTGCAGGAACACGATGACCACCAGCACCACCAGGGCCACCGCTTCCAGCAGCGTGATGACCACTGCCTTGATGCTGGCGCGCACGAACTGCGTGGGGTCGTAGACGATGCGGTAGTCCACCGACGACGGAAAGTCCTGCGCCATGTCCTTCATCGCGGCGCGCACCTGGTCCGATACCGCCAAGGCGTTGGCGCCGGGCGATTGCATGATGGCCAGCGCCACGGCGGGCTTGTTGTCCAGCAGCGAGCGCAATCCGTACTCGGCCGCCGCCAGCTCGATGCGCGCCACGTCGGACAGGCGCGTCACGCCGCCGTCGGGCGACGTCTTGAGCACGATGTTGCCGAAGTCAGATTCGGTCTGCAGCCGGCCTTGCGTGTTCACCGACAATTGCAGGGACACGTCGGAAGCGCTGGGCGAGGCGCCGATCACGCCCGCCGCCACCTGCACGTTCTGCTCGCGGATGGCCGCCACCACGTCCGACGCCGTCAATCCCCGCTGCGCGACTTTCTGCGGATCCAGCCAGACGCGCATCGAATAATTGCCGGCTCCCCACAGCTGCACCTCGCCCACGCCGGGAATGCGCGCCAGACGATCCTTGACGTTGATCAACGCGTAATTGCGCAGATAGGTGATGTCGTAGCGATCGTCGGGCGAGATCAGGTGGGTCACCATCGTCAGCGTCGGCGAACTCTTGATCGTGGTCACGCCCAGCCGCTGCACGTCCTCGGGCAAGCGCGGCAAGGCCTGCGACACCCGGTTCTGCACCAGCTGCTGCGCCTTGTCCGGGTCCATGCCGAGCCGGAAGGTCACCGTGACCGCCAGGTTGCCGTCGCTGTTGGCCTGCGACTGCATGTACAGCATGTTCTCGACGCCGTTGATGGATTCCTCCAGCGGCGAGGCCACGGTCTCGGCGATCACCTTGGGATTGGCGCCGGGGTATTGCGCCCGCACCACGACCGAGGGCGGAACGACTTCGGGATACTCGGAAATGGGCAACTGGAACATGGCCAGCGCGCCGCCGAGCAGGATCAGGACCGACAGCACGCCCGCGAAAATGGGCCGGTCGATGAAGAACTTGGAAATATTCATGACTGCTTCCGGTCCGCCTTAGACTTGTTTGGCCTGGCGACCGGCCGGCTCGCGCAGCGGCTCGCCCCCGGTCGGCGGTCGCTCGCCCGCCAGCCGGCCGGCGTTGCCCGCCATCGGGACCGGACGGGGTTCCACCGCCTCGCCCGGGCGCACGCGCTGCAAGCCGTTGACGACGATGCGCTCGCCCGCCTTCAGGCCGGATTCGACCACGCGCAGCCCTTCGTTCGTCGCCCCCAGCTGCACCTGCCGGTAGCTGGTGCGGTTGGAAGCGTCGAGCACCAGCACGAAGCGCTTGTCCTGGTCGGTGCCCACCGCCCGTTCGTCGATCAGCAGCGCGTCGCGCGGCTGGCCGCTGCCCAGTTGCACGCGCGCGTACAACCCCGGGATCAGCTGGCCGTCCGGGTTGTCGAATACCGCCCGCACGCGGATGGTTCCGGAAGCCACGTCCAGCTTGTTGTCGATGAAACTGACCGATCCCTTCCGCGGATAGCCCTCTTCGTTGGCCAGCCCCAGGTAGACCGGGATGGTCCCGCCGTCGGCGCGGCTGGCCTGGGCGATCTTCAGATAGGTCGGCTCGTCCACGTCGAACGCCGCGTACAGGCGGGCGGTCGACACCAGCGTGGTCAACGGCGCCGAGGCGGCTCCGGCGGCAACGACGTTGCCCACCGTGACCTGGGCGCGCGAAATGCGTCCGCTGACCGGCGCGGTAATGCGGGTGTATTCCAGGTTCAGCCGGGCGGCCTCGAGCGCTGCCTGCGCCGCCTGCAGATTGGCCGCCGCTTCGCGCGCGGCGTTCTGCTTTTCCTCGAAATCGCGCTTGGCGATGGCGTTGTCGGCGAGCAACCGCTGGCCGCGCGCCAGCTCCGACGCGGTGTAGGCCTCGCGCGCCTGCGCAGCGGCCAGTTGGGCTTGCATGCGGGCCACCTCCGCTGCATAGGGGCGCGGATCGATGGTAAACAGCACGTCGCCCTTCTTGACCAGGGCACCGTCCTTGAAGTGGACGGCGGTCAGCGTGCCGGACACCAGCGGGCGGATCTCGACGCGGTCCACGGCCTCCAGCCGTCCTGAGTAGGCGCGCCAATCGATGATGGTGCGGTGGACGACTTCGGCCACGTCCACCACCGCGGCCTGGGGCGCGGCCACGGGCGCGGGCGCTTCCTCGCCGGCGAGGGCCGGCACGCGCAGCACCGCTACGGCGCCGGCGGCGCCGAGCACGGCGATGGCCGCGGCCACCGCCACCGTACGTTTGCGAAAAAGAGACATGGAAAAACCTCGGGTTCGTATGGGTGAATAAGGCGATGGCCGATTTTGAGTGTTATCGTGATTCCGATAAATCCCGCCTTTTTGCAAACACTATTCGTCATAGACGAACAATTCCCGGGCCGAGCCAGGAGCACCCATGGATCGATTCCAAGCCATGCAGGTTTTCACCCGCGTCGTGGAAGCCAACAGTTTCACCCTTGCGGCCGACAACCTCGGCCTGCCGCGCGCCACGGTCAGCACCACCATCCGGAACCTGGAGCGCATGCTGCAGGTGCGGCTGCTGAACCGGACTACCCGCAAGATCAGCCTCACGCCCGACGGCGCCTCGTATTACGAACGCTGCGTGCGCATCCTCGCCGACCTGGAGGAAACCGAGTCCTCGTTCCGCGACGTCTCGCGCGGTCCGCGGGGCCGGCTGCGCATCGACACGCCCGCCTCGATCGGGCGCTCCATCCTCATTCCGGCGCTGTGCGAATTCCACGAGCGGTATCCGGACATCGAACTGGTCATCGGCATGGGCGACCGCCCCGTGGACCTGGTGCAGGAAGCGGTGGACTGCGCCATCCGGGTCGGCGACCTGCAGGATTCCTCGATGGTGGCCCGGCGCATCGGCACCTTCGAGAGCCTCACCTGCGCCGCCCCCGCCTATCTGGACACCTACGGCGAGCCGCGCACGCTCGAGGACCTCAAGCACCACCACGCGGTGCACTATTTCTCCACCCGCACCGGCCGCACCATTGACTGGGACTTCGTCGTCGACGGCGTCGCCACCGAGGTCAAGGTCAACGGCATCGTCTCTGTCAACGACTCCGATGCCTACGTCGCCTGCGGATTGCAGGGATTCGGCCTCATCCAGCCTGCGCGCTACATGGTGCTGCCCTACCTGGAATCGGGTCAGCTGCGGGAGGTGCTGCACGCGTGGAAACCTTCCCCCATGCCCATTTCCGTGGTCTACCTGCACAACCGCCACCTCTCGCCCAAGGTGCGGGTCTTCGTGGACTGGGTGGCGGAGCTGTTCAGCCGATGTCCCCTGCTCAGCGGCTGCCAGATGCATTCCGCCGCGGAATGTGAATTTGCCTGTCAACCGTCGGGCCATACCGTGCGCTCGGTCATCGAGCAGCACAATCTGGCGGAAAGCGTCTTCTGACCCGGGAGGCCGGTGACCGCCGGCCTCCGTTCCCCTCCCCCTTCCCTCCTTTCCAGGGATCGCATGCCGCGATCCCTGTTGCATCGGCACGTCATTAACTTCACAAACAAATATTTTGCATGCTAATATTTTGCATGGAAAAATTAGATGCGTTGCTGACGCAACTCACCATGGCGCTGGGCCGTACCTCCCGGGCGTACAAATCGGCGGCCGACAAGATGGCCGCCGATTTCGGCCTGTCGCAAGCCACCGCCTGGCCCGTGGTCATGATCGGCCGCCTGGGCGACGGCGCTCGTCCCGGCGCGGTGGCCGAAGCCCTGGGCATCGAGCCCTCTTCGGTCGTTCGCGTCATCGACCGCGTCATCGAACTCGGCCTGGTGGAACGCCGCGAAGACGCCACCGACCGCCGCGCCAAATCCCTTTACCTCACGGCCGCCGGCCGGCAATGCGCCGACCGGATCGAAGCCGCCCTGATCCCGTTCCGGCGCGAATTGTTCGCCGGCCAGAAACTGGACGACATCGAGGCTTGCCTGCGTACTCTCGAAGGCCTGCAGACCGCGATCGAACAACGCAATCAGGAGCCCGGCCCCCCGTCGTCCCCATGAAGTCCCCCAGTCTTTCCGAAACGCTGTTCTCGCTCAAGAGCTATGCCGCCGCCGTCCTCGCCCTCTACGTGGCGATGCGCATCGGCCTGCCGCGGCCTTTCTGGGCCATGATGACGGCCTATGTGGTCACCAGTCCGCTGGCGGGAGCGGTGCGCTCCAAGGCCATCTACCGCGTCGCCGGCACGACGCTGGGATCGGCCATGGCCCTGGGCACCATCCCGCTGCTGGTCAATGCCCCCGAACTGCTGTCGCTGGTCTTCGCGGTGTGGGTGGGGCTGTGCCTGTACATCTCCCTGCTCGACCGCACGCCCCGCTCCTATGTGTTCATGCTGGCGGGCTATACCGCCGCCCTGATCGGCTTTCCCACGGTTACGCAGCCCGAGCAGATATTCGACACCTCGCTCGCCCGGGTGGAAGAAATCCTGCTGGGCATAGGCTGCGCGACGCTGGTGCACAGTCTCGTCTTTCCGCAAGGCATCGGTCCCGTGCTCCTGGCACGCGTGCAGCGGGCCTACGGCGATGCGCAGCGATGGATCGTCGATGCGCTGGACGGCGGCACGGACGCCGGCCAGCAGGACCGGCGCAAGCTCGCAGCCGACATCACCGACCTGCGCCTGATGGCTACCCACCTGCCATTCGATACCTCGCACCTGCGGTGGACCTCGAACGCCATTCATGCCGTGCAGGACCGCATTTCCCTGATGCTGCCGCTCCTGTCCTCCATCGAAGACCGGCTGGCGGTACTGCGCGGCATGTCCGCCGGCCTGGCGCAGCGCTGGACCGCGGCCATGCGGGAGGTCGCCGACTGGGTGCGCGACGCCGGGCGACCCGACCCGGTGCGCATGGCGGCCCTCCTGCGCGCCATCGACGCCAGCAGTCCCGCTGTCACTCCGGGCATGACCTGGCGCGAGATCCTGGAGCTGAACCTGGGTTCACGCCTGAAGGCGCTGGTCAATGCCTACGCCGATTCGCGCGCCCTGCGCACCCACATCGAAAGCGGCCTGCACGACGCCGCCTCTCCCTCGATTCGTGAACAACCCGGGCTTTCGCCGCGGGTCCTGCACACCGATCGCGGCCTCGCCCTGCTGTCGGCCTTCGCCGCCACCGTGGCCATCCTCGCGTGCTGCCTGTTCTGGATCGCGTCCGCGTGGCAGGCCGGTTCCGGCGCGGCGCTGATGGCCGCCATCTTCTGCTGCCTCTTCGCCACCCAGGACAACCCCGTCCCCGCCATACGCGTATTCCTGAAGTTCACGCTGCTGTCCATTCCGTGCGCGGCGTTCTATCTGCTCGCCGTGCTGCCGGCGGTGCACAGCTTCGAGATGCTGGTGCTGACTACCGCGCCCCTCTTTCTCGTGCTGGGCGTGCTCATCGCCCGGCCGGCGACCATGGGCCCCGCCATGGCCTTCCTGTTCGGCATCACCGGCGCGCTGGCCCTGCACGATACGCAGACCGCGGATCTCGTGTCCTTCGTCAACAGCATGCTGGCGCAAGTCGCCGGCATCGTCGCGGCGGCAGTGTGCACGCGCCTGTTCCGCACCATCAGCGCCGACCGCAGCGCCTTGCGGCTGCTGCGCGCCAGCTGGAAGGAGCTGGCCGAGCTCGGCCGCGCCGACTCGGTAGGCAACATTACGGTGACGGAGATCTCGGCGCGCATGCTCGATCGCCTTGCGCTGCTCTCTCCGCGCCTGGCTGTCGCGCGCGGCAATGCCGACCTGCAGGGCGCCGACGCGCTGGCCGACCTGCGGGTAGGCCTGAACATGACCCAGCTCCTGCGTACCCAGCCCGTCCTGGATCGAGCCGGCCTGGACGTACGCCCGCTGCTCAGGACGCTGTCCGCCTTCTTCGAGAGCCGCCGCCGGCCCACGCAGCGCCCCTCGCCCGAGCTGCTCGAACGCCTCGACGGCATGCTGCGCGCCGCCTGCGCGCTGCATGCCTCGTCCGAGCAGCGCGACGCGGTGGCCGCGCTGGGCGGCCTCCGCCGCGACCTCTACCCCGACGCCGGCGACTACCAGCCGGCCTCCTCCCGCACGGAGCCCGTCCATGTTCGGTGAAATCAATGTCTACGGGCTCTACATGCCCACCCTGCTCGTGCTGACTTTCGCGGCCATCGTCGTGGCGCGGCTGCTCGGCCGCGCGCTCGCCCGCGCCGGCCTTTACCGCCACGTATGGCATCCGCCGCTGTTCGATCTGTGCCTGTTCGTCATCGTGCTGGCCTGTCTGTCGTTCCTGTTTACTCGAGAGTTCTGACGTGATTCCGAAGATTCCCCTGCCGGCCCTGGGCCGGTTCGCATTGACGATGCTGGTCCTGGCCATTGCCGTCACCGCCGGATGGACCCTGTGGCAGCGCTACGAAGTCCGGCCCTGGACGCGCGACGGGCGCGTCAAGGCCTACGTGGTGCAGGTGGCGCCCGACGTGACCGGCCAGGTCACCCAGGTCCTGGTGCGTGACAACCAGCCCGTGCGCGCCGGCCAGGTGCTGTTCCAGGTCGACAAGGCGCGATACGAGCTGGCATTGCGGCAAGCCCAGGCCACCGTGCAATCTCAGCGCGCGGCGCTCGCCCAGGCCACGCGCGAAGTCCGCCGCAACGGCGAACTCGGCGAACTGGTGGCCCAGGAAACGCGCGAGCAGGCGCTTGCGCGTACCGAACAATTGCGCGCCGCGCTCGCCCAGGCAACGGCGGCCCTCGACCTGGCCAAGCTCAATCTCGCACGCAGCACCGTCGTCTCGCCGGTCAACGGCTACGTCACCAACCTCGACCTGCGGGGAGGCGGCTACGTGACGGCGGGCCATCCCGTCATGGCGCTGGTCGATCGCGATTCCTTCTACGTCGAAGGTTATTTCGAAGAAAACAAGCTGCCGCGCATCCACGTCGGCGATCCGGTCACGGTCTCGCTGATGGGCGCGAGCGAACCGCTGGAAGGCCACGTGGAGAGCTTCGCCGAGGGCATCGCCGACCGCGATCGCAGCACTGCCGCCAACCTTCTGCCCAACGTCAACCCCACGTTCAACTGGGTGCGCCTCGCCCAGCGCATACCGGTGCGGGTGGCGATCGACCGGGTTCCGGCCTCCACCCGGCTCGTGGCCGGCCAGACGGCCACCGTGGAAGTGCACGAACATGCCGCCACGACTCATTCGGCGGGATGAACATCATGAAAACCATCGCTCTACGCTGCCTCGCAGCCGCATTGCTCGGCGCGATGGCCGCCTGCTCCACTGTCGGGCCGGACTACGAGATTCCCTCGCAAGCCGCCGCCAGGCTCGACGCCGCACATGGCCCGCTTGCCGGCCTGGAGCCGCGAGCGGCCCAAGCCACGCCCCTGCCGCCCCATTGGTGGCGCCTCTACGACGATCCGGTGCTCGATACCCTCATCGCCGACGCCTTCGCCGCCAACACCGACCTGCGGGTGGCTGCCGCCAACCTGCAGCGCGCCGCCGCGGCGGTCGACGAAGCCAATGCGGCGCGCCGTCCCGGCGCCACGGTCAGCGCCTCGCCGGCCTATGGCCGCTCGTCCGGCGCAGCCAAGGGCGTTCCGTACGCGCTGCCCGATACCGGCACCTATGACGCCGGTGCCTCGGTGTCCTACCAGGTCGACATGTTCGGCAAGATATCCCGCGCCATCGAGGCCGCCGGCGCAGACGCGCAGGCAGCCCAGGCCGCATATGACCTGGCGCGCGTGACGGTCGCGGCGGGGACGGTGCGCGCCTACGCCGACATCTGCTCGGCGGGACGGCAACTGGACGTGGCGCGGCGCTCCATCGCGCTGCAGGAACAGTTCGCCGAACTGACCCGGAAACGGGCCGGGATGGGCCGCGGCACCTCGCTGGACGTCAGCCGCGCCCAAGGGCAGCTCGAACAATTGCGTGCCGCCGTGCCGCCGCTGGAGGCACAACGTTCGACGGCGCTCTACCGGCTGGCGGTGCTGACCGGCAAGGTCCCGGGTTCGCTGCCCGCTTCCATCGCGAACTGCCACGTCCCGCCCACGCTGCACGAACCGATTCCCGTCGGGGACGGCAGCGCGCTGCTGCGCCGCCGCCCCGACATCCGCCAGGCTGAACGCACGCTGGCCGCGGCCACCGCGCGCATAGGCGTAGCCACCGCCGAGCTGTATCCCAGCATCACTTTGGGCCTGTCGGCCGGCAGCACCGGCGCCCTGTCGCAGTTCGGCGCGGCCAACACCTTCCGTTGGAGCCTGGGTCCGCTGATCTCGTGGAACCTGCCCGACACCGGCGTGGCGCGCAGCCATATCGCGCAAGCGCGAGCCGGCAGCGCGGCGGCGCTCGCCCGATTCGACGCCACGGTGCTCAATGCCTTGCAGGAGACGTCCAGCGCGTTGACGGTCTACGCGCGCGACCTGGATCGCGCCGACGCGCTGCGCGCGGCACGCGACCGGAATCGCGACGCCGCCGAACAGGCCCGTACGCTGTACCGGCTGGGCCGCACCGATTTTCTCACCGCGCTGGACGCCGACCGCACGCTCGCCGGCTCGGAAAGCGCGCTGGCTTCGGCCCAGGGCCAGCTGGCCACGGACCAGGTCGCGCTGTTCCTGGCCCTGGGCGGCGGCTGGGAATAGGCTATCGAGCTCCCGGCCGCTCGAAGGCCTTGCGCAGGCGCTCGACTTCGGCATGGCACATGCAATCCGGCCCGTGATCGTTGACCATGCCCACCGCCTGCATCAGCGAATACATGGTGGTCGGGCCGACGAATCGCCAGCCGCGCCGCTTCAGTTCCTTGGACAGGGCCCGCGACTCGGGCGACTCGGCGCGAGGCGGACCGTGGTGCACGGCCGCGGGCTCGTAGCGCCACAGGAATGCGGACAGCGAACCGGCCTCGGCGCGCAATTCCACCGCGCGCTGCGCATTGTTGACGACCGCCTCGATCTTGCCGCGGTGGCGCACGATGCCGGCATCGCCAAGCAGCCGTTCCACGTCGCGCGCGCCGAAGGCGGCCACTTTGTCGATGTCGAACCCCGCGAACGCCTGGCGGAATGCGGGCCGCTTGCGCAGGATGGTCAGCCAGCTCAGGCCGGCCTGGAAACCTTCCAGGCTGATGCGCTCGAACAGCGCCGCATCGCCGGTCAGCGGCCGGCCCCATTCGTGGTCGTGGTAGGCGATGTAGAGATCGTCATTGCCGGCCCAGGCGCATCGCGTGGGCTGGCCGTTGCGGCGGGTGTCGTGCATGGCTCGGCGGAGGTCGGGGAAGGAAATCCGATATATTGTCGCCCATAACCTTTGCGCGGCGCCGTCCGGCCGCCGCCTCGTGCATGGAACAAATCGAACTCGACGACGGCACTGCCGACCGCTTCCTGCTGGATGCGCCCGGCACCTCGCTGCTGGTCTTCACCAGCGCCACCTGCGCCAACTGCAAGCTGGCGCGCGCCCAGCTCCCCGACATGAGCCTGCCGGTGGGCCGCATCTGCTGGATAGACGCGGGCCGCAACCGGGGCCTCGTGGAACGCTACGAGGTGTTCCACCTGCCCTCCATGTTCGTGGTCAAGAACGGCGTCTACTACGGCGCCGTGCAGGCCACGCTGGCCGATTGGGACATACGGCGCCAGATCTCCCTGGCGCTGGACAGCTATCCGGCGGAACTGCCTTGAGCGCCGCCTGACCCGCCACGCCGGTGGGGGCCTTCTTCAGGAGCGCACGGCGTCCCAGTCGCGCCAGAGCGCAGCGCCGCCGCTGATCCCGGCGGCATTCGAGCCCACACTGGCATGGGCCGGCAGTTCGATCGCAATCTCGCGCGCATTGCCGCCGCCCAGGAACACGTGATCGGGCTTGAGCAGGATGTCGATCAGGGCCAGCGCCTTGAGCAGGCGCCGGTTCCAGCGCTTCTTGCCCACAGACAGCAGCGCCGCGCCGCCCAGGTATTCCTCGTAGGTTCTTTCGCCGTCGATGGGATGATGGGCCAGTTCCAGGTGCGGCATCAGCTCGCCATCGCGGAACAGCGCCGTGCCGACGCCTGTGCCCAGGGTCATGACGAACTCCAGGCCGCTTCCGCGCACCAGGCCGTAGCCTTGCATGTCGGCGTCGTTGATCATCCGCGCCGGGCACCCCAGGCGTTCGCCCAGGACCTGCGCCAGCGGAAATCCTATCCATTCCTTCGAGCCGAGATTGACCGCCGTCAGTACGCGCTGCTGGCGGATCACGCCGGGAAAGCCGATGGAGATGCGGTCGTAGCCTTCCAGCTTGGCCGCCATGCGCGCCACCTTGTCGACCAGGACTCCGGGCGGGCAAGGCTGCGGCGTCGGCACCCGCACACGCTTGCTGATGCGGGTGCCCGTGTCATCGATGACGGCAGCCTTCAGGCCGCTGCCGCCGATGTCTACCGCCAGGATGCCGGTCGTCACGCGCCGCTCCCGGGTTGGGGCGCCGGCAGCGGGCCTTGCTCCGGACCCGGTATCGGGTTCTGCCTCAGGGCATCGAGGATGCGCCGCCCCACCCTGCCGTCCACCGCCATGCCGGCCCGCTCCTGCTCGGCCGCGACCGCCGCTCGCGTGCGGCCGCCCGGAATCCCGTCCGGCGTTCCGACGTCATGGCCGCGGGCCAGGAGCAGCGCCTGGAGCTCGCGTATCTCGGCACGCGAGAGCCCCGGGTCGTCGGTGGGCCAGGCCGTGGCAAGCGCCGGTTCGCCGCGCAGCCGGTCGATCAACAGGCTGACCGCGAGCGCATACTTGCGCGAACCGTTGTAGCTCAGGATGGCCTCGAAATTGCGGGTGGCCAGGAATACCGGCCCGCCGGCCCCGGTCGGGGCGAACAGATAAGCCTGCGAGTCAGGCGCAGGTTCGCCCGAGCGGGAGCGGTCCGGCCTGCCCCCGTCCGCGCGCACCACGCCGAGCTTCGCCCACTCGGCCAGGCTGCGGCGCTCCCCGCCGGCGAACTCTTCCCCGGCCGGCACCGCGGCCGCCACGGCTGGCGGAAGCTTGACCTCGATCACGGGCAGCAGCCCCCGGGTCCAGCGCGCCCGCCGCTTGCGCAAGTGGCTGGCGGTGGATGCCAGCGCATCGGGCAGCGATCCGTACAGGTCTATCCGGCCGTCTCCATCGCCGTCGGCCGCCAGCTCGTAGAACGAGGTGGGGATGAACTGCGTCATGCCGAACGCCCCGCTCCACGAGCCGACGAATGTCTCGGGCACCACCAGCCCATCGCGCAGCAGGCGTATCGAGGCGTAAACGTTCTTGATCCACAGGGGCTTGCCTTCGGTACAGGCCCGGGTCAGCCAGGCATCGAGCACGCGGGTCTTGCCCAATTGCACGCCATAGTTGGTCTCGATGCCGAAAATGGCGACCAGCACTTCGCCGTCCACCTCGTAGCGGTCGGCGATCTGCGTCAGCGGCCCCGCTTCGGCCGCCATCAACCGGCGGCCGTCGGCCACGCGCTCGTCGTCCACCGTCTTGGCGATGTAGTCCCACCAGGTCTCCTTTCCTTCGGGCTGGGCCTGGGCGGCCGCCACCGTGGATGCCAGCAGCGCGGCGCCCTGGGTGTAAGTATCGAAATCGGCCACCTGGATGCCGTTGGCCGGCGCGCCCGGCCTCAGCCTGGCAAGGCAGGCGTCGGTATCGAGCTGGGCATGGGCCGCGCTGGCCGCCAGCATGGCCATGCCGGCGCCCAGGGCGGGTAGCAGCCGGCTTCCGGGCCGGCGCACGCGAAAGGCATGCATAGGGCTTGCAGTCTCCTTGATTGCGATGGCGGATCGCGGTTCGTCAGGATCTTGCGCCGGCGGGCTCGGTGCGCGAGACCGCTGCCGCCTCCTCGAAGAACCGCCGCATGATGGCATGGGAAACCGGCGTCTCCGAGACGCCGGCGCGCAAGGCCGGAACGTCCAAGCCCTCCTGGCCCAGCCCTTCGCGCATCACGTCGAAATAGGCCCGCATGACGGGCGCGGTGAATTCCGGATGGAACTGCACCGATACGGCCGTCGGGCCATACCGCAGCATCTGGTGCCGATCCCGGTGGTTGCGCGCCAGCACGACCGCTCCCGCGGGCGGCTCGGCCACGGTCTGTTCGTGAATGAAATGGGCCGCGAACAAAGGCGGCACGCCGGCCAGCAGCGAATCCTCGCGCGCCGCCTCGGTCAGCTCGACCTCCCCGGTGCCGATCTCGCGGCCGTCGCCCAGGTAGTCGATGCGCCCTCCGAGCGCGTAGCTCATCAGCTGATGCCCATAGCAGATGCCGAACAAGGGCAACGATGCGTCCATCGCGTCGCGCACCCATCCGGCGCAGTCCTCGCTCCACGAGGCGTGGTCGGTCACGTTCGCGCGCGAACCGGTGATCAACGCCGCCGCGTAGCGCGACGGCGCTTCCGGCCTCTCGCCCTTGTAGGCCGCCACGCGGGCCAGGCGCGCGGGATTCAGCCCGGCCACCTCGCTGACCATGCGGTCGAAGCCGCCATAGACGGTTCCGACGGCATGAGGCGGGCCGCCGGTCTGCAGGATGAGGATGGGAAGCATGCACGTACCTCGGCAATGAAAGCGTTCCATGACACCGCAATTGCCGTCCCGCCGCAACCGCGGTGTCGGACGACGCGCCATTCAGGCGGTGGCGCCGGTCTCGCCGATCAGGCCGCCCAGCAGCAGCACCGCCAGGATGAACCAGAAGATCGCTCCCAGGATCGATCGATTCATCAGGGCCCGGATGCCGGCATAGAGCAGCAGCAGTCCCAGCACCAGCAACGCGAAGTTGAACAGCGTCGGGCTCATGCCCAGCGCCTCGGCCAGGCCGGACGAAAACTCGCCGACGGCCTCGCCGAAGCCGCCGAACACAGTCTTGAGCGCCGCGACGATGGTGCGTATGGCTTCGCCGAGCATGGCGCCCAGCCATTCGAAGGTGGACTCGCTTTTCATGAGCATGACGGTGATGGATACCGGCGCCATTATGGCTCATGCCCGATTGCGCCATGGCGGCCGACATTCTTGGAAACATCGGCCCGCGCCGAGTTGCAAATTCTTACAACGCCTCCGGCTGCGCGATATGCGAGATCGCGCCGAAAGCCACCATACTGGTCGCCGGCCGTGTCCTACCCGGCCTCGACGCGGCGGCCGGCGGCGGCATGGAATGCGAACGAGACGGCCGCCTCCGTGCAACGCATGAATTTTCTGAAGGAGGCATCATGGTTCGAGCTTTCGTCTACGCCGCATGCGCCGGCGCGATCCTCGCGGCGGGCTGCTCATCGCTGTCGGTCAGGGAGCCCGCCAAGGTCAGCGACGGCGTGCTGGTGGCTCCCAACGGCATGAGCCTGTACACCTTCGACCGCGACCCGGTCGGACAGAGCGCCTGCAACAGCGCCTGCGCGCAGAACTGGCCTCCCCTGACGGCCCCTGCCGACGCCAAGCGCAGCGGCGACTGGATGGTCATCACGCGCCAGGACGGCAGCCGTCAGTGGGCCTACCGGGGCAAGCCGCTGTACTTCTGGACCAAGGACCGGGCGCCGGGCGACCGTACCGGCGACGGCTTCAACGGCGTGTGGCACCTGGCGCGCCCATGAGCCCCGCGGCGGGCGCCCCACCCGCCGCATTGGCCGGGACTCGCTCGGGCAGGTGCGTGGCCTCGTCGCTCGGGATGGGCGCGTAGTCGGGACCGAACGAGACGTCCCCCAGCTTCCAGCCGGCGGGCCGGCGCACCGCGCCCCAGAAGCGCCTGGCCGCCTGCCACTGCTGTCCGACCAGGCCATATTCGTTGTCGACATCGACCATCGGATCGCTGACGCCCGTCGGGCGTACCTTCTCTCCATACAGCGCGGTGCCAAAAAGGATGTCCCAGATGGGCAGCACCTGGCCGAAATTGCAGTTGTGCAGCGAGGGCCGCTCGGGATCGCGGACCATGTGGTGCAGGCGGTGGAACTTGGGGTCGACCAGCAGCCTTTCGCCGATGCGGCCGAAGCCGAAGCGCACGTTCGTGTGCGAGAGGTTCTGCACGAGTTCGCTCAGGAGCCCGAGCAGCGCGAATTCCGACGGCTCCACGCCCATCGCCAGTCCCACCGTGGCCAGGATGAACGACTGCAGCACGCCGTCGATGTAGCTGCCGCGGTCGTTCGTCCAGCAGCTCATCTGCCGCTGGCTGTGGTGCATGCTGTGCAGGGCCCACCACCATGGGATGGCATGCTGCGCCCGGTGCATCCAGTAGTAGACGCAGTCGTAGACGAGGTAATAGACCAGGAACAGCACATAAGGATGGTCCTCGAACCACGGCACCCAGTGCTTGAGCCCCGACGAGGTGGGGCCGGCTTCGGGACCGCCGCCCAGGCCGCCGAGCATGTTGGCGAAGGGCGTCAGGACCAGGTAGCTGAACAGAGGAAACAGGCCCAGCAGCATCAGCAGCGTATAGAGGCGATCGATGCGGGTGTGCCGGCGGTCGGGCCAGCGCTCGGCCGGCGCCAGGCTTTCCAGCGGCCGGAAAATGAACCCGATGATGAACAGCTGCAGCAGCGCGATCAGCAATGCCTCGGAAATCTCCAGCGGGTTGCCCGCGGTGTCGGCGATGTGCAGGAAGGCGACGGCCGGTTCGACGAAATGGGTACTGACCCAGGCTATCAACTGGGTCCAAAGCGATGCCAGGTGCGACATGGAAAATCACAAGCAAATGCGGTGCCGTACATACTGTAGCAATTCTCGTCCGCGTCGGCACGAAAGGCGCCGGTCCTTCGGAATTTGATAAGATATATTCAATATATATCTTTACCGTCGAATGCTCGTTCGCGTTCACAATGCCGCCATGTTCGATCCCTCGCTCTGCACGGAAGAAGAAATCGCCCGCTTCGTGGCGGCGTTCTACGCCAAGGTCCGCAAGGACGAGCGGCTGGGGCCCGTCTTCGATGCCCACGTGGACGACTGGGATCACCACTTGGCCAAGCTCACCGACTTCTGGTCGTCCATGCTGCGCGGCACGCGCCGTTATGCCGGCACGCCCATGGCGCGCCATGCCGCCTTGCCCGACCTGGACGAAACCCTGTTCGCGCGCTGGCTGGAACTGTTCGGCCAGACCGCCCACGAACAGGACAACGCCGCCATGGCCACACGGGCCGAGACCCTCGCCCGCCGCATCGCGCAAAGCCTGTGGCTGGGCTACCAGATGCAGCACCACCCCGACCGCCTCGCGCGTGATCTGCCATGCGCCTGACCACCCATAGCGACTACGCCCTGCGGCTGCTCATGTACGTCGGCCGGCATCCCGATCGGCTGTGCACCATTGCCGAAGTCGCCGGCATGCACGATATCTCGGAAGCCCATCTGATGAAGGTCACCCATAGGCTGGGACAGCTCGGCTATCTCGCAACCGTCCGCGGCAAGGGCGGCGGCATGCGGCTCGCCCGCGCGCCGGCTGAGATCGGCCTGGGCGACGTGGTGCGCAAGCTCGAGCCGGACTTCCACCTGGTCGAATGCCATGTGCCCGACGGCGGGTGCGCGCTGACCGGGCATTGCCGCCTGACCGGTATCCTGGACACCGCGCTGCAACGTTTCCTGCAGCACCTGGATCGCTACACCTTGGCGGACCTGTTGCCGCCCGTTGGCGCGTCCGCTTCCTTCCCCTTCCCTCTGGTCAAGGCCGCCTCATGAATCTGCAAGCACTCCTCGGCATAGAACTGCCCGTCATCCAGGCACCCATGGCGGGTTCGCAAGGCAGCGCCCTTGCCATCGCCGTCTCCAACGCCGGCGGCCTCGGCTCCCTGCCTTGCGCCATGCTCGGCCCGGACGCGCTGCGCAGCGAGCTCGAAGCCCTGCGCGCGGGCACGGGCCGGCCCTACAACGTGAACTTCTTCTGCCATACGCCTCCCATGCCCGATGCCGCCCGCGAAGCGGCCTGGCGCCAGGCTCTTGCGCCCTACTACGCTGAATTCGGCATCGATCCGGCCGGCATCCAGCCCGGCCCGGGCCGCGCCCCATTCACGGCGGAGATCGCCGATCTGGTCGAGGCCTTCAAACCGCCCGTGGTCAGCTTTCATTTCGGCCTGCCGTCGGCCGAGCTGGTGGCTCGCGTGAAGTCATGGGGCGCCAAGGTGCTGTCGTCGGCCACCACCGTGGCCGAGGCACGCTGGCTGGAAGACCACGGGGCGGACGTCATCATCGCGCAGGGCAACGAGGCCGGTGGCCACCGCGGCATGTTTCTCTCCGAGGACATCGACACGCAGCCGGGCACCTTCGCCCTGCTGCCGCAGATCGTCCGTGCGGTGCGCCTGCCGGTCATCGCCGCCGGCGGCATTGCCGATGCCCGCACGGTGGCGGCGGCGCGGGCGCTGGGCGCGGCCGGGGTGCAAGCCGGCACCGCCTTCCTGCTGACCCCGGAAGCCACGACCGGCGCCGTCCATCGCGCCGCGCTCAAGAGTCCGGCGGCGGCGCATACCGCGCTCACCAATTTGTTCTCCGGACGTCCGGCGCGCGGCATCGTCAACCGCGTCATGCGCGAGCTCGGCCCCATCTCCCCCGCCGCGCCGGCATTTCCGCTGGCGACCTCGGCCATCGCACCATTGCGCGCCAAGGCCGAAGCCCAGGGGTCGGGCGATTTTTCGCCGCTGTGGTGCGGCCAGAACGCCACCGCCTGCCTCGAAGTGCCGGCGGCCCGGATCGTGCGCGAACTGGGGGCGGCCTGGGACTGAAGCCATGACCGACGCTTCTCAGAGACCGAACGGATAGGTTTCGGGCGCACCCGCGCCGGGGGCGCGCGTCAAGGGCTCCACGGCGTGCGTGCGGTCCAGCCAAAGCCAGGCGTCGAACTGGTCCGGCAGCGAGGCATCGGCATAGTGGCTCATCAATTCCGTCTGCGGCCGGTAGACCACGCCTATGTAGCGCTCGAGCCGCGGCTGGCTCAGTTCCCGGGACAAGGCCTCGTTGCCGGGTGCCCGCAGGTCCAGCAGGAAGCGCGACACGCCGCTGCCGTGCGACAGGAACTCATAGCTGTCTTCCCGCGCGGGCAGGACCTGCATGACTTCCATCGCGCCTCCCCATTCATGGGCGGCCGCCACGGTACCGGCGTGCGTGCCCATGCCGACCAGCGCCACTTCGGCGCCATAACGCTCCCTGCACAGCTGGCCGATGTTCAGCTCGCCGCGCACGCGTCCCATCTCGGTAGCTGCGGCGTCGCCGATGTGCGAGTTGTGCGCCCAGACCACCGCCTTGGCATCGGGTCCATGGGCTTCCAGCAAGTGGACCAGGGTCTCGAACATATGCGTATCGCGCAGGTTCCACGACTCGGCCGCGCCATAGTACATGGCGCGGTAATAGCGCTCGGCCGACGCCACCAGGCGCGCATTCTGCGCGGCGTCGAGGAAGGTGCCCGTCTCGTCGCGGGCATACTCCATGCGCTTGGCCAGCAGGTCCGTCAATTGCGCGACGACCTGCGCCTCGCAGCCCCGGTAAGCATCGCTCAACACTGCGCGGCCGTAGACGGCGGGATTCTTCTGCCAGGGCGTCAGGCAGCCGTAGCGTTCGCGCGCGACCTTGGCGGCTTCCGGGTCCACGTCCTCCAGGTAGGCCAGCACCGCCGCGATCGAATCGGACAGGCTGTAGAGATCGAGCCCGAAGAAGCCCGCGCGCTCGGCGGACGGTCGTCCCGAATTGTGCGAGCGCAGCCACTCGACGAACGCGGCCACGTCCGTGTTGCGCCACATCCAGGTGGGAAAGCGCCGGAACGCCGGGCCGCCGTCGGCACGATGCGGGAGATGCCGCACATGCCTGTCCACGGCGGCGGCATCCGGCCAGTCGGCCTCCACCGCCACGATGTTGAACCCATGGCGCTCGATCAGGCGCCGGGTAATGGCGGCGCGTGCCTGGTAGAACTCGGACGTCCCGTGGCTGGCTTCGCCCAGCAGCACGATCCGCCGGCTGCCCCACCGGTCGAACAATCCCCGCGCCGCGGCTTCCTCCGGGTCGGCGAAAGGCTCGGCCGCATGGCGGATCCGCTCTCCGAGGCTGCTGCCCGGCGATGGCGCCCCATCGCCGGGGCTCGGCCCGGTCCCGCCACTTTCGCCGTGCGCGGCCGGCTCGCCCGCGCCATGGTCGGAGTCGCTCCAACCCTGGGCCCCGATGAGCGGCACGAAACGCACGCCGCCCAGGTCTTCCTGATGGAAGCTTCCATCGGCCTCGCGGATTATCCTGAGCAACCGCTGCCTGTCCCGGCTCGCGCCCACCGGCATGATGAGGCGCCCGCCCGGCGCAAGCTGCTCGCGCCACGCGGCTGGCACATCCGGCCCGCCGGCCGCGGCAAGTATCGCGTCGAAAGGTGCTCGCGCCGGCCACCCCAACGTACCGTCGCCGATGTGGACCTCGATCTGCGGATAGTCGCGCAAGCGCTCGCGCGCCGCTTGCGCCAGGTCGCGGCGCAGTTCCACGGTATCGACCCGCGCAGCGAGCCGCGCCAGTACCGCGGCCGCATAGCCGGAACCGGTCCCGATTTCCAACACGCGATCCCCCGGGCGCAGGCGGGCCGCCTCCGCCATCAGGGCGACGATGTACGGCTGGGAAATAGTCTGCCCTTCGCCGATCGGCAGGGGGGCGTCGTCATAGGCGAACTCGCGCAGCTCCGGCGGCACGAAACGCTCCCTGGGCACGCGCCGCATTGCCTCCAGCACCGCGGCATCCGCGATGCCTCGCCCCGCCAGTTGCCATTCCACCATCCGCTCACGCAGCGGGATCGATTCGGACTCCGTCATGGGCAGCTCCGCATCGTCCTTGGTCATTTCACGTCGCCAGCTTGGGGCAGTTGCGTTCCACGCGCATGTCTTGCCGTTAAAGATGCAACCTTCGCTATCGGCTCATCCGGCCCCCGCGTCCGCGAGGCGGACATGCCCGCCGCCAGGGCGCGGAAACCGAAACACTTCCTTGCGTTTGCATGACCCTTCGGGACATGGACGTATCATTACCACCGGAATTCGGCCGCAACATCCGGAGTGCCCAGCCTGGCTCGCGCGCCTACATTGCCAGCCCCGCATCCCAGGAACGCCATGAACGCCCCCCATACATCCGCAGACGTCGAACGACGCTGCGCGCGCCTCGACTGGACCGCCATCGAGGCGGACCTCGACCGCTACGGCTGTGCGCGGGTGCCCGCACTGCTGGACAGCACGGAATGCACGGCCATGGCCGCGCTCTATCCGCGCGACGAGGGCTACCGCACCCGCGTCGACATGGCGCGGCACGGCTACGGACGCGGCCAGTACAAATATTTCGCGTATCCGTTGCCGCCGCTGGTCGAGGCCCTGCGCACGGCCCTCTATCCGCGCCTCGTTCCGCTCGCCAACCGCTGGCACGCGCTCTTGCGGCTGCCCCAGCGCTTCCCGCCCGCCCATGCCGATTTCGTCGCCCGCTGCCACCGGGCCGGACAGACACGGCCGACGCCGCTGTTGCTCCAGTACACGGCCGGCGACTACAACTGCCTGCACCAGGATCTTTACGGCGAACACGTATTTCCCCTCCAGGTCGCGATCCTCCTGTCGCGCACGGGCCGCGATTTCACCGGCGGCGAATTCGTGCTGACGGAACAGCGCCCGCGCATGCAATCGCGGGCCGAGGTCGTGCCGCTGGATCAAGGCGACGCGGTCGTGTTCGCGGTCCATGCCCGTCCCGTGCCCGGCGCGCGCGGTCCCGTGCGGCACCAGTTGCGCCACGGCGTGAGCCGCCTGCATGCCGGCACGCGCCACACGCTGGGCATCATCTTCCACGACGCGGCCTAGGCCTGTTCATGAACCTCGAACTTTTCGATCACGCCGGCTCCGCCGGCATTGCCGAGCCGATAGGCGAACAGGCGGTCATCCTGCGCGGCGAGGCCTTGCCCGACGTGCCGCGCCTGCTGGACGCGCTCGCGCGCCTCGAGGCCGTCGCGCCGTTTCGCCACATGGTCACGCCGGGCGGGCACACCATGTCGGTGGCCCTGACCAACTGCGGAACTTGGGGCTGGGTGAGCGACCGCCAGGGCTATCGCTATGCCCGCCACGACCCGTTGACCGGCCGGCCCTGGCCCGCCATGCCGGAGGCCTTCGCCAGTCTCGCGGCGCGCGCGGCGGCCGCCGCGGGTTTTCCGGATTTCGCCCCCGATGCCTGCCTGGTCAATCGCTACCTGCCGGGTTCGCGCCTGACCCTGCACCAGGATCGCAACGAACGCGATTTCGGCGCCCCCATTGTCTCGGTATCGCTGGGCGTTCCCGCCGTCTTCCTGTTCGGCGGGCACGAGCGTGCCGATCGGCCCCGGCGCTACCCGCTCTTCCATGGCGACGTGGCCGTATGGGGCGGCTCGGACCGGCTGCGCTATCACGGCGTCCTGCCGCTGCGCGAGGCCCACCATCCTGAACTGGGCGGGCAGCGCATCAACTTCACCCTGCGCAAAGCCGGCTGATACCTTATTCCGACATCTCGTGCGGGATATTGTGGACGCTGTACACAAAATTCGCTACTCTGCGAGTCCCCGCATTGCCCGCCAAGCGCGTGCTCCCCCAGCGCCCGCTCTCCGCCCAGGAAAAAGTCCCATGAGCGCCAGCACGATCGACGTCTCGACCATCAAGCATTTCCCGGTTCCCGCCGAACGCGTCTTCGACGCCTGGATCTCTCCCGCCGCCGTGCGCGGCTGGTTCGGTCCCGGCCTGGGCGAATTGGTCAGGGTGGAGATCGATGCGCGCGAACGCGGCACGTTCTTCTTCACCCAGCGGAGGACCGACGGCGACGCGGAGCATTGGGGGCAATACCTGATCGTGGATCGGCCCTACTGCCTCGCCTTTACCTGGAACGTTGCGGGCATGGAACGGGCCGACGTCGTCACCGTCGCCCTGCTCGCCGCCGAAGCCGGCTGCAAGGTCAAGGTCACGCACCAGATGGATGCCCGCCACGCCGAATACGCCGACCGCACGCGCAAGGGATGGGCCCGCATGCTCGAAGCCATGGGCCGGACGCTGCGCACCGAAGCCTGGGCCTGAACGCCGGGCCGCATTTACAGGCCTCCTGGGCTGGCCGACAATGCTGTTCTTTGTCCACACATCAGGGGGCACGGATGCACGAGCCGGCCAGCCGCTCCGTGCAGGAAGCGGCCACGGGCAATCGCTATGACCGCATGGAATGGGCCGGGGCCTTCGGCGACCTCGGCACGCTGATCCCATTCGTGGTGGCCTACATCGGCGTGCTCAAGCTCGACCCGTTCGGCGTGCTGTTCGCGTTCGGCCTGTGCATGCTGGCCTGCGGCCTGCATTACAGGACCCCGATCCCCGTCCAGCCCATGAAGGCCATCGGCGCCGTGGCCGTGACCCAGGCCGCGCAAACGGCCGTCGTCACCCCTGGCGCGGTCTACGCCGCGGCGCTGGCCACGGGCGCCGCGTGGCTCTTCCTCGGCCTGAGCGGCGCCGCGGCCCGCCTGTCGCGCCTCGTGCCGCCGGCCGTCGTCCTGGGGATCATGCTGGGACTGGGATTCGGATTCATGCTGGAAGGCGTGAAAATGATGCAGACCGATTGGCCCGTCGCCGCGATCGCCGGGCTCGCCACGCTCGCCCTGATGGCCAATCGGACCTTTCCGGCGATGTTCGTGCTCCTGGCCTTCGGCGCTGCGGTGGGCCTGTGGCGCCAGCCCGAGCTGCTCCATGGCCTGGCCGAAGTGCCCATCGGCCTGCCTGCGCCGACCTTTGCCTTGTCGAGCCTGGGCTGGAACGAACTGATGGTGGGCGTCTTCCTGCTCGCCCTGCCCCAGCTTCCGCTTACTCTGGGCAACGCCGTGATCGCCATCAAGGAGGAAAACAACCGCCTCTTTCCCCAGCGGCCCGTATCGGAGAACGGCCTGGCGACGTCCACCGGGATCATGAACCTGCTCAGCTCGGTGGTGGGCGGCGTTCCGATGTGCCATGGCGCGGGCGGCATGGCGGGGCACGTGGCCTTCGGCGCCCGAACCGGGGGATCGCTGGTCATACTGGGGGGCATTCTGCTTGCGCTGGCCTTGTTTTTCAGCCCGGGGGTGGCCTTGCTGTTCAAGCTGTTCCCGCTTGCCATCCTCGGCGTAATCCTGTTCCTGACCGGTGCTCAGCTGGCGCTAGGCAGCAGCGTCCTGCCGGCCGACAGGAACCAGCGCCTGGTCGCGTTGATGACCGCAGCGCTTTGCATGTGGAACGTCGCGGCCGGCTTCGTCGTGGGCCTGGCCCTGCACCTGATGGTCAGGCGCGGCTGGATCAGGATGTGACCGCGGAAGCCGCGGCACGCTGGCCAAGCTCGAGCAGCGCGTACAAGTCCTTGGGATCCGCAAGTTCCGGCACGAGCCGGTAGTCCTTGCCGGCCTCGCCGCCGCGCGCCAGATCCATGAGATAGCGCAGCGTCGAGAAATCTTCCAGCGCGAACCCCACCGAGTCGAATACCGTCACCTCTTCGGGCTGCTGGCGTCCCGGCAGCGCGCCCGACAACACCTGCCAGAGCGGCACCACAGGCGCATGCGCCGGCAATTGCTGGATTTCGCCTTCGATGCGCGTTTGCGCCTCGTATTCAACCACGATGCGGGCGCGCTTCAATATGGCCGGATGCAGCTCGGTCTTGCCGGGACAATCGCCGCCCACGGCATTCAGGTGCATGCCCGGCTCCACCCACTCCGGCCGGATGATCACAGCCTTGCGCTTGTCCGCGGTCAGCGTGGTCACGATGTCGGAGCCCTGGACCGCGGCTTTGGCCGATGGCGCCGGCATAAGCTGCAATCCGGCGATGCCGGCCAGGTTGGCCATCAGCTTGTCGGTCGCGCGGCGGTCGACGTCGTAGGCCCGGATTTCGGCGACGCCCAGCATGGAATGAAACGCCAGCGCCTGGAATTCGCTCTGCGCGCCGTTGCCGATCAGGGCCATGGTTCGCGCGCCCTTGCGCGCCATGGCGCGCGCGGCCAGCGCCGAGGTGGCCGCGGTGCGCAGCGCGGTCGCCAGGGTGAGGTCGGCAAGCAGCAGCGGATAACCGGTCGCCACCTCGGCCAGCACGCCAAACGCCAGGACCGTGGGCAGGCCGCTCAGCGCGTTGCCCGGATGTCCGTTGACGTACTTGAACGCATAGCGCCGGCCATCGGATACCGGCATCAGCTCGATGACACCCATGCTGGAATGATGGGCCACGCGGACACTCTTCTCGAACTCGGGCCAGCGCAGGTAATCGTCGCGGATGTAGCGCGCCAGCTCCTCGATGACCTGCGTCGTGCCGCGCCGGACCACCAGTGCGGCAACCGCGTCCGCATCCAGAAAGCGCGTTTTCATGTCGCCTCCTCAGGCCATGGCGGCCTCCCGCCTGCCGTTGCCCACCGACGCTTCCGGCACGCTCGCCCGGTCCAGCCGCAAGGTCATGCAATAGGCGCCACCGCCAGACATCATGAAGGGCGAGAGTTCTATCGGCACGACGCGATAGCCGCGCTCGTTCAAGACGGACCGCAGGCGATCCGGCGGCGTGGCCATGACGACTTGCCTGCCGACGTTGACCGCGTTCACGCTGAAACGCGCCAGGTCTTCCTCGGTGGCCTCGATCAGCATGTCGGCCGGCACGCGCTCGCGCAGGTTGCGCAGTGCGTCCTGCGTCAGGGCCGGCGGGAAATAGAGGATCTCGCCCCCGCTCAATGGGCAGAAGCACACGTCCAGGTGATAGCAGCGGTCCGAAACCAGTTCCATCGGCACCACTTCCTGCCCGAAGAATCCGGAGATATGGGCCAGCGACTCGCGGGAAGAACGCGGGCCATGGGCGGCCCAGAACCATTGCCGGTTGGCGTCCCAGATGGCATCGCCCGCGCCTTCCTGGTGGCAGCCGTCGGGAAACTGCGCCACTTCCGCCAGCAGGCCTTGTGCGCGCAGCGCCTCGAACATCGCGAGGAACGCCGCTTCCTCGCCCTGTCGCTGCGGATAACGGAACCGGGCCAACAACGCCCGGCCGTCGAGGACGATGGCGGCATTGGCGGGGAACACCATGTCCGGCAGGCCCGGTCTGCCGGCACCCACGATCACGTCGCAGCCCGCCCGCGACAGCGCCCGATGCAGCGCGTCGGACGCGGTGCGCGCAGCGGCGCGGAATCCCTCGGGATCGCGCGCCCACAGGTCGGGTTTCATCCAGGGATTGATGCGATAGCTGACGTCGAAATGTGTCGGATCAATCATCAGGATCTTGGCTCTGGCGCTCACTTTGCCTCCTTGTTCCGCGCGCGGTCCCGCAGGACCGCATCCCCATTCTGCTCGTCCGTGATGCCAAGATGGAGTGCAAGAAATTGCGCATTCCGTCCCATCGATTGCCAGAACGCCAGAGTCTGCTATCGTTTTGTCATCTCCCCGCGCAGGAATCGCCATGGACGACGTCGACCATCGCCTGATCGCCCTGCTGCGCGACAATGCGCGCACGCCCGTCTCCGCGCTCGCCCACAAGCTCAAGGTCTCGCGCGGCACAGTCCAGAACCGCATGGCACGCCTGGAAGAACAAGGCGTCGTCGTGGGCTACACCGTGCGTCTGCGGCCGGATGCGGAGCCCAAGGGCATACGCGCGTGGATGAGCATAGAAATCGAAGGCAACACCGCGCGGCGAGTCCTGCAGGCGCTGCGCGGGGAGCCGGCGATCCAGGCGCTGCACACCACCAACGGCCGCTGGGACATCATGGCCGAACTGCGTGCCGAGAGCCTGGAAGCGTTCGACCGCGCCCTGGAACGGATACGGCTGATCCCCGGCATCGCCAATACCGAGACCAACATCCTCCTGTCCACCTACGTTTGACCGCTTCTTTGGTGCCATGATGCCCGCCGCCTCTCCCCGCCCCTATGAATTCCGGCAAGTGGACGTCTTCACTGCGGTTCCGCTGCTGGGCAATCCGCTGGCCGTCGTCCACGGCGCGGACGATCTCGATGAGGACCGGATGGCCGCGTTCGCCCGCTGGACCGGCCTGAGCGAAACCACGTTCCTGCTGCGCCCCACCGTGGCCGGCGCCGACTACCGGCTGCGCATCTTCACGCCATCGGGCGAGCTGCCCTTCGCGGGCCATCCCACGCTGGGCAGTTGCCATGCGTGGCTGCAGGCCGGCGGGCGTCCCCGGGCGGCGGACATCGTCCAGGAATGCGGCGTGGGGCTGGTGCGAATCCGGCGCGACCAAGGCCGCCTGGCCTTCGCGGCGCCGCCGCTGCGGCGCTCGGGCCCGATCGATCCGGCCACCCTCGCACAGGCGGCACGCGGCCTCGGAATCGCGCCCCAGGCGATCGTCGCCGCGAATTGGGTGGACAACGGCCCGGCGTGGATCGCGGTCATGCTTGCCTCGCGCGCCGACGTGCTGGCGCTGAAACCCGACTTTCCCGCCCTGGGTACGCTGAAGCTGGGGGTCGTGGGCCCCTGGGACCCGGCCACGGACGGCGCCGAAGCGCAATTCGAGGTCCGCGCCTTCGCACCCGGCCTGGGAATCCCGGAAGACCCCGTCACCGGCAGCCTCAACGCCGGCGTCGCGCAATGGCTCATTGGCGCCGGCCTTGCCCCCGCCTCCTATGTCGCCAGCCAGGGGACCGCCCGCGGCCGCGCGGGACGCCTGTACATCAGCCGCGCGGATGGCGACATCTGGGTGGGAGGCGATGTCGCCGATTGCGTCACCGGCGAAGTCTTGCTCTAGGATCCTGCTCCGCCCGGTTGCCTCTCACTCCGGCAGAATTTCCAGCACGGTCTCCATGGGACGGCACAGGCGCGTGCCGCGCGGCGTCACGACGATGGGGCGATTGATCAGGATGGGATGCTGCATCATGAAATCGATCAGTTCCTCATCGCTCCACTTGGGGTCGCCCAGGCCCAGCTCCTCGTAGGGCGAGCCCTTGACCCGCATTGCCTCGCGCACAGGCAGCCCCATTGCGGCGATGAGCGACTCGAGCGTCTCGCGGCTGGGGGGCGTCTTGAGGTATTCGACCACCGTGGGCGCGTAGCCGCGCTCCTGGAGCAGGGCCAGGACCTTGCGTGACGTGCCGCATGCGGGGTTGTGGTAGATGGTGATGTCGCTCATTGCATGGTCTCACATGAAAAGTCTGCCCCGCCCCACCGGCGCGGCGCTGACCGCATCATAGCCTCGACGCGGACCACGCCGTGGGCAAGACTTTTTGTGCAGTGCAACCTGGTGCTGCTAAGCTATCCGCTTTCGCCACGCCATTCGCCTCGCGGCCCGCCGCCTCTTCATGAACGTCCCCGCCACGCCGCAGTCTTCCTTCCCCGATCCGTCCACGGCCCCGGGCCGCCCGCCCTCGTTCGGCCGGGCGCTGATGGCACTGGGGCTCGGCGGTTTCGGCATCGGTACCGGCGAATTCGTCATCATGGGGCTCCTGCCTGACGCCGCCCAGGACCTGGGTATCTCCATTCCTGCCGCCGGGCACCTGATCAGCGCCTACGCCCTCGGCGTCGTGGTGGGCGCCCCGGTGCTGGCCGTGCTTGGCGCCCGCATGCCGCGTCGCGCCCTGCTGGTGGCCCTGATGGCCTTCTTCGCCCTCGGCAACGTCGCCAGCGCGGCCGCGCCGGGCTATCTCTCCATGATCCTGATGCGCCTGATGACGGGATTGCCGCACGGCACGTACTTCGGCGTCGCGGCGCTGGTCGCGGCGCACCTGGCGCCCGGCGGACAGCGCGCACGTGCGGTTGGCTACGTCATGCTGGGACTGACCGTCGCGACCCTGATCGGCGTCCCGCTGGCCGCGGGGCTGGGACAATGGCTGGGATGGCGCGCCGCATTCACCCTGGTCGGCGCCATCGGCGTGCTGGCCGCGCTGCTCGTCTGGCGCTGGATCCCCGACATCCCGGCCAGCGAAGGCGCCAGCCCCTGGCGCGAACTCGGGGCGTTGCGCCGCAAGCAGGTGTGGCTCACGCTGGGCATCGGCGCGATCGGATTTGGCGGCATGTTCGCGGTGTTCAGCTACATCAAGCCGACGCTGATGGAGCTGGCGGGCCTGCCGGTGCACGGGGTTCCATTCGTGCTCGCGCTCTTCGGAGTGGGCATGGTGACCGGCAATCTGGTCGGCTCCCGGCTGGCCGACAAGGCCCTGATGCCTACCATATGCGGCCTCCTGGTCTGGTCCGGGCTGGTGCTCGGACTGTTCTGCCTGACCGCCTCCAGCATCTGGCTCGGCGCGTTCAACGTCTTCCTGATCGGAACCATCGTGGCCATCGGCCCGGCCCTGCAGATCCGCCTGATGGATGTGGCCGGCGACGCCCAGACGCTGGCGGCCGCGCTCAACCACTCCGCCTTCAACCTCGCCAATGCGCTGGGCGCCTGGCTCGGCGGCCTGACCATCTCGGCCGGCCTGGGCTGGGCGTCCACCGGCTGGGTCGGCCTGCTGCTCGCGCTCGGCGGACTGGCCATCTTCGGCGTCTCCTACGCGCAGATGCGGCAAGGCGCGGACGCCGCGGCGCAGGCCCGGCAGACGTATCAGCCATGAGCGCGACGAGCGCGGGCATCCTGATGTACCGGCGCGAAGCCGGAGCATGGCAGGTGCTGCTCGTCCACCCTGGCGGACCATTCTGGCGCCGGCGCGACGCCGGCGCGTGGTCCATTCCCAAAGGCCTGGTGGAAGCGGATGAGGATCTCGCCGCCGCGGCCCTGCGCGAACTGCGCGAGGAACTGGGAGACGCCCCGGCCGGCGCGCTCGCGCCGCTGGGCCGGATACGGCAGCGCGGCGGCAAGGAAGTCTGCGCCTTCGCAATGGAAGCCGATTTCGACCCCGCCGCCCTGCGAAGCAACACCTTCGAACTCGAATGGCCGCCGCGCAGCGGCCGCATGCAGGCCTTCCCCGAGGTCGACCGCGCGGCCTGGTTCGACCTGCACACCGCCCGCGGCAAGATCCTCGAAGCCCAGCGCCCCTTCATCGATCGGTTACAAGATTTGCTCCAACGCTCCGGCTAGAGCGTGTTTACACTGGGAGCGTGCGGCGGATGCACCGCGTATCCGCCGCACGCGGCATGGCACTGCGTGACCTCGGCTATCGGCTTGAACCCATACGGAGGGAACCGATATGGCAGATGCTTCAAACCCCACGCCCGTACCGGGCAGCCTCTCGTGGCCGGAAACCTTGAAGACGCTTGGCGCGAGCTGGGGCTGGTTCGTCGCCCTGGGCGTGCTGATGCTGATCCTGGGTTTCGTGGCCGGCGTCTACGTCCTGGCGGCCACCGTCGCGAGCGTCCTGTTCGTGGGCGTCATGATGCTGGTTGCCGGCATCGGCCAGCTGGTCCAGGCCTGGCGCGTGAAAGGCTGGCGCGGGTTCCTCCTCTGGACCCTCAGCGGCCTGCTCTACGCCATCGCCGGCGGCCTCGCCCTCTACAATCCGCTCGCCGGCGCCGCCGTCCTGACGCTGCTGCTGGGCGCCTTCCTCATCGCCGCCGGTGTGCTGCGGCTCTGGGTCTGGTTCCAGCACCGCAGCCAGCAAGGCTGGGGATGGCTCGCCTTGTCGGGGGTGATCACACTGCTCGCGGGCCTGCTCGTGGCGGTGGGCTGGCCCGCCAACAGCCTCTGGATACTCGGCCTCCTGCTGGCCATCGACCTGCTGTTCCAGGGAGCCACTCTCGTGATGCTCGGCCTGGCGCTGCGCAGGGGATTGCCGGCCGCCCCTCCGCCGGGCAACGCCTGACCGCGGGGCCGCCGGCCGGCGGCCCCGCGCTTCCGTACGTCATAATGGAGCCCCGCCGGCGCCACCGTCCGGCTCGTCCTCCTATCGTATGAGCCGTACCGAAACCTCGTTCCTACGCACCCTGTCCAGCCTGCGCTGGCTCGCCATCGGCGGCCAGGCGGCCACCATCTTCATCGCCAGCGGCCCACTGGACGTGGACCTGCCCCTGGCCATGCTGTGGAGCGGTGTGGCCACCCTCGTCCTTTTCAACCTGTACGCCGGCTGGCGCCTGCGCACCGGCGGCGAACCCTCGCATGCCACCGCGTTCGTCCACATGCTGGTGGACATCGTGGTGCTGGCCTGGATGGTGGCTTGGAGCGGGGGCATCAGCAACCCCTTCGGGCTGCTGTTCCTGGTCCTGATTGCGCTGGCCGCCATGGTTCTGCCCAGCCGCTGGGCCTACGCCACCGCCGGCGCGGGCGTTGTCGGCTATGCCGCGGCAGCCATCTTCGGCCGGCCCCTCCACGCGCCCGGCGACGCCTACGAATTGCTGCTGTGGGGCATAGCCGCGAGTTTCCTGATCTCGGTCGTGGTGATCCTCATCTTCTCCACGCGCCTGGCGGCCGACCTGCGCAACCGCGAACGGGAGCTGGCCGACCTGCGCGAGCGCTTCGCGCGCAACGAGGGCATCGTGGCCCTGGCCACCCACGCCGCCTCGATGGCGCATGAACTGAATACGCCGCTGGCCACCATGACGCTGCTCGCCGACGAAATCGCCGCCCAGGCCGATACCGACGACCTGCGCGCCGACACCGAGATGCTGGTGGAGCTGCTGGCCCTGTGCCGGGAACGTGTGCGCAATCTCGCTGTCCCAACCGAAGTGGAACTGGAACGTGTGGTGGAACAGTGGAAGCTGGTCCGCCCCACGGTCGAACTGCACCGCACCGGCGTGCTGCCGCGCGGCCTGCGCGTCGAACCCTCGGTCGCCCACCTGCTGCAGGCGCTGCTGAACAATGCCGCCGACGCCGGCGTCCAGGCCGGCGCGCCCTATGTGGACCTGCACCTGGAATGCAAAGGCGGCATGGTGCGGGGCGTGGTGCGCGACTATGGACGCGGGCTCAACCCCGACCAGCCCCTGCTGCCCGCCACGCTGTTCCGCAGCGGCAAGCCCGGCGGGCTGGGCGTGGGCCTGGCGCTCTCGCATGCCACGGTCGAGCGCCTGGGCGGCGAGATGACGATGACGGCCGCCGAAGGCGGCGGCGTGCGCATCCAGTTCCAACTGCCCGTGGAAACCACCGTGACCTCATGATGACTGCCCTGGATACCGGACTTCTCGTCGACGACGACGAACTCTACCTGCGCACCTTGCAGCGCAGCCTCGCGCGGCGCGGCCTCGAAACCCGCACCGCCACGACCATCGCCGAGGCGCTGCGCATCGCCGACGAGATCCGTCCCGGCTTCGCGCTGGTCGACCTCAAGCTCAGCAGCGACGATTCCGGCCTGACCCTGATCAAGCCGCTGCGCGCACTGCGCGCCGACATGCGCATCCTGCTGGTGACGGGCTATGCCAGCGTCGCCACCGCCGTGGACGCCATCAAGCGCGGCGCCGACGATTATCTGCCCAAGCCGGCCACCGCCGACATGATCCTGCGCGCGCTGGGGCTGGAAAAAGCCGAAGCCGTGACGGTGGAGTCGACCATGATTCCGCTGCATCGACTGGAATGGGAGCATATCCAGCAGGCACTGCATGAAACAGGGGGCAACGTGTCGGCGGCGGCGCGTCTGTTGAACATGCATCGACGATCGTTGCAGCGCAAGCTGGCCAAGCGGCCGGGGCCGGAACGAGGGCCGGAGCCCGAGTAAAACCGTAGGCCTGCATCCGGCGCCACCCTCCGTGGAGCGTCGAGCGGGAATACCCGTCGCCGGCGGTGCGACATATTGTCGCAGGGCAATTCCCTAGCCTTTGACCGTCACAATTCGCCACAACTAGGGGAAGCAAGGCCCGGGCGGGCGCCTTGTGCTCCGGGGGCGGCCGGACCGGCCCGCCCGCGCGACTTTTTGTCGCATCCCCACCCGAGACACGTTCAGTAGGATGCGGAACTGGCGGATTTCGCCAACGTTTCTACAAACCAAGGCTGGACGTGAGTAAATCCTTCTTTGCGAACGCGGGACGCACGTTATGCGTCGGCGCCGTCATGTTGCTGCTGGCTGGCTGCAACATGGACATTCTAAATCCCAAGGGCGACATCGGCGCCCAAGAGAAAACCCTGCTCCTGACCGCGACCGGGCTGATGCTGCTGGTGGTCGTGCCGGTCATCTTCCTCACCCTCTGGTTCGCCTGGAAATACCGCGCCTCCAACACCAAGGCCAAATACGATCCCCAGTGGTCGCATTCCACCGCCATCGAAGTGGTCGTCTGGACCATTCCCTGCATCATCGTCGGCATCCTCGCCGTACTGACCTGGAAGAGTTCTCACGAGCTGGACCCCTACCGGCCCCTGCAGTCCGAGGTCAAGCCGGTGGAGATCGACGTCGTTTCGCTGGACTGGAAGTGGCTGTTCATCTACCCGGAATACAAGATCGCCACGGTCAACGAGATCAAGTTCCCGGTCGATGTCCCGGTCAACTTCCGCATCACATCCGCCTCGGTCATGAACTCCTTCTTCATTCCGCAGCTGGGTAGCCAGATCTATTCCATGGCGGGCATGGAAACCAAGCTCCACCTGATCGCGCGCGAAGCCGGCACCTACGCGGGCATCTCGGCCAACTACAGTGGCGCGGGCTTCTCGGGCATGCGCTTCAAGGCCATCGCCACCAGCCAGGAAGATTTCGAGGCGTGGGTCCGCAACGCCCAGGCGTCGCCCAACAAGATGACGCCCGAGGCCTACCAGGCGCTGGTCTCGCCCAGCGAGCACGAGCCCGTCGCCTACTACTCGGGCGCCGAACCCAACATGTTCGACGGCATCATTTACCAGTACATGGCCTCCGCAGGCATGGATACCGGAATGTGCACGCCTGCCAACACACCCAAGATCGCCTTGTCGGAGTAAATCGATGTTCGGGAAACTGACCCTGGATGCCATCCCGTACCATGAGCCCATCGTCATGGTCACGCTGGCCGCGGTCGTCGTTTTGGGCGCCGCACTGCTCGGCGCCGTCACCTATTACGGCAAGTGGACCTACCTGTGGAAGGAATGGCTGACCACGGTGGATCACAAGCGCATCGGCATCATGTACATCATCGTCGCGCTGATCATGCTGCTGCGTGGCTTTGCCGATGCCATCATGATGCGCACCCAGCTGGCCGTCGCCTCGGGCGACTCGGCCGGCTACCTGCCGCCGCACCACTACGACCAGATCTTCACCGCCCACGGCGTGATCATGATCTTCTTCATGGCCATGCCTTTCATCACGGGCCTGATGAACATCGTCGTGCCGCTGCAGATCGGCGCGCGCGACGTCGCCTATCCGTTCCTGAACTCGCTGAGCTTCTGGCTGTTCGGCGGCGGCGTGGTACTGATCATGATGTCGCTGTTCGTGGGCGAATTCGCCGCCACCGGCTGGCTGGCCTATCCGCCGCTGTCGGGCCTGGACTATAGCCCGGGGGTGGGGGTGGACTACTACATCTGGGCATTGCAGCTGTCAGGGCTCGGAACCACGCTCAGCGGGATCAACTTCATCGTCACCATCATGCGCATGCGCGCCCCGGGCATGACGATGATGAAGATGCCGGTCTTCACGTGGACCGCGCTGGTCACCAACATCCTGATCGTCGCCGCCTTCCCGGTGCTGACGGCCACGCTGGCGCTGCTGACCGCCGACCGCTACCTGGGCACGCACTTCTTCACGAACGACCTGGGCGGCAACGTGATGATGTACGTGAACCTGATCTGGATCTGGGGCCACCCCGAGGTCTACATCCTGATCCTGCCCTGCTTCGGCGCGTTCTCGGAAATCATCGCCACCTTCTCGCGCAAGCCGCTGTTCGGGTACAAGTCCATGGTGTACGCCACGGCCGCCATCGGCGTGCTGTCGTTCCTGGTCTGGCTGCACCACTTCTTCACCATGGGCTCGGGGGCGAACGTCAACGCCTTCTTCGGCATCGCGACGATGATCATCTCGGTACCCACGGGCGTGAAGATCTTCAACTGGCTCTTCACGATGTACCGCGGACGGGTGCAGATCACCACGCCGGTGCTGTGGACGCTGGGCTTCATGGTCACCTTCGTGATCGGCGGCATGACCGGCGTGCTGATGGCGATTCCCGCTGTCTCGTTCGTGCTGCACAACAGCCTGTTCCTGATCGCCCACTTCCATAACACCATCATCGGCGGCGTCGTGTTCGGGTGTATCGCGGCCATGGTGTACTGGTTCCCCAAGGCCTTCGGCTTCAAGCTCAACGAGCGCCTGGGCAAGTACTCGTTCTGGTGCTGGTTCGTCGGGTTCTTCATGGCCTTCATGCCGCTGTACATCCTCGGCTTCATGGGCATGACGCGCCGCCTGAACCACCACAACAACCCCGCGTGGGAACCGTACCTGATCGTCGCCTGGGTAGGCGCCGTCATCATCGCGCTGGGTATCTTCTTCCTGCTGCTGCAGATCTTCGTCAGCATCCGCGACCGCAAGAAGAATGTCGACTTCGACGGCGACCCCTGGGGTGGCCGTACGCTGGAATGGTCCATTCCCTCTCCTCCGCCGTTCTACAACTTCGCAAAGGTGCCCCAAGTGACCCAGCTCGATCAGTTCTGGCATGACAAGGAAACCGGCGTCGCCTACAAGCGTCCCGACCACTACGAAGACATCCACATGCCGCGCAACACCGGCGCCGGCGTGTACATCGGCATCGCCGGCACCATTCTCGGCTTCGCGCTGGTCTGGCACATCTGGTGGCTGGCCGTGGCGGGTCTGGTCGGCATGATCGGCGGTTTCATCGCCCGCGCCTACGACCGCGACGTGGACTACTACGTCAAGGCTGACGAGGTTGCGCGCATCGAGAACGCGCACTACGAGTCGCTGAAGCAGGCGGCGTAGAGGTCCCCCCTACGCGCTTGCGCGCGCCCCCCAGGGGGCGATGCGAGTGGACCGGCAAAGCCGGATCCACCGCATCCTGGGTCGTGTAGCAGTGTTTTGGTGCGGAGCGCCGATTTTTTAAAGATCAATATGAGTAGCGCAGCAATTCTTCATACGCATCGTCACGATGGTGGCGATCATCATGCCCATGGGGGGCATGAGCATCACGATGACGGGTCCAAGACCGTATTGGGGTTCTGGATCTATCTGATGAGCGACTTGCTCATCTTTTCGGTGCTGTTCGCGACGTTTGCCGTGCTGTCGGGAGCGACCGCGGGCGGGCCTCATGGCAGCGAGCTGTTCGACCTGTCGTTCGTGCTGACCGAGACCATGCTGCTGCTGATCAGCAGCGTGACCTTCGGCATGGCCATGCTGGCCATGCACGCCGGCCAGCGCAACAAGGTGTTGGGCTGGATGGCCGTCACGTTCCTGTTCGGCGCCGGCTTCATCGCGATGGAAATCTATGAGTTTCATCACCTGATCGCCGAGGGCGCCGGCCCGCAGCGCAGCGCCTACCTGTCGGCCTTCTTCACCTTGGTCGGGACCCACGGCCTGCACGTGACCTCGGGCCTGATCTGGATGGTCGTGATGATGGACATGATCCGGCGCTACGGCCTGGATCCGGTGGTTCGCCGCCGCATGGCCTGCCTGAGCCTGTTCTGGCACTTCCTGGACCTAGTCTGGATCTGCGTGTTCACCTTCGTCTACCTGATGGGAGCCCTGTAATGGCGCAACACTCCTCCACGGCCGCCGGCGATCACGGCGCCCACGCCAGCAGCCACGGCTCGGTCAAGTCGTACATCGTCGGATTCGTCCTCTGCATCGTGCTGACGGCCTTGTCGTTCGGCGTGGCGATGACGGGAATCCTGACCGGCTTCGCCGCCGTCGCTTCCCTCGTCGTCCTGTGCGTGCTGCAGCTGCTGGTCCAGCTGGTGTTCTTCCTGCACATGGGCACCTCGCCCGAGCAGCGCGAGAACCTCTCGTCCTTCGTCTTCACGGTGCTCATCATCGCGATCATCGTCGGCGGCTCCGCCTGGGTGCTGCACAACATGAATGCGAACATGATGCCTATGTAAGTCCGAGAGATCTTCCCGCAGGAATGGCCGCTTACGCGGCCATTTTTTTGCCTTGGGACGGCCCGAAGGGCCTAGCGTGGGGCATTTTTTCCACCCGGCGGCTATTCCCCTTTGATCCCGAACTCGGCCACGACCCGCCCGTAGAACGCGTACTCATCCCTCACGGCATGCACGGCTTCATCCACACTGCTGCCCGAGGTCTCCACACCGGCACCGCGCATCTTCTCCTTGACGTCGGGAGCGCGCATGACCTGGCTGATCTCGCGGTTCAGGCGCTCTACCGCGGCCCGCGGCGTGCCGGCGGGAGCAAAAACCGGAAAGAATACGTTCAGTTCCACGCCCGGGATACCGCTCTCGCTCAATGTCGGCACCCTGGGCAACAGGCCGGATCGCTGCCGCTCGGCCACGGCAACGGCAATCAATTGCCCGCCGTCTATGTACTGCCCCACGCCGCCCAGCGCTCCGACCGCCAGCTTGATCTGGCCGCTGATCGTGTCGACTACCGCCGGCATCACGCCCTTGTAGGGAACATGCGTCATCTGCGTGCCCGTGGCCTTCATGAAGAGTTGCCCGGCGATATGCTGCGGCGAGCCATTGCCGGAGGACGCATATGGCAGGCCCGGATGCTTTTTCAGATAGGCCACCAGCTCTTGTGGCGTCTTCACCCCCAACTGGGGATTCGCGAGAAGGATCACCGGCGACGAGGCGGTTCGGACGACAGGCATCAAGTCCCGCACCACGTCCACCCCGCCGCCGGCTCCTTTCGGCAGCACGTGCGGGGCTCCCAGCAAGGTACTGGGGCTCAGCAACAGCGTATGGCCGTCGGCCTCGGCACGGGCTACCGAGGCGGCGCCGATCAGGCCACTGGCGCCCGGGCGGTTGGTGACGACCACGGGCTGCCCGAGCGTGGCTGGCAGGCGCTCGGCCAGTATCCTGGCCAGCATGTCAGTGCTCGACCCCGGCGGCACCGTCACCACGATGGTCACGGGTTTGGTCGGCGCCCAGGATTGCGCGGCAGCGGGCGTCAACTGGGTGAATGCTGCCAGGGCCATGCATACGGTGGCTATCCGTTGTCTCATATCCTTATCCTTGTGTGCCGGCCGCGCCGGACTGAATCAGTAAGTGATGTTGATGTTCTTGCCCTGCGTGTAGGAGAGCAGCTCTTCGATGGACTCGTCGCGCCCGATGCCGGACTGCTTGTAGCCGCCGTAGCTGGTGCCCAGGAAATGTGGCCCGGCGTTGTTCACCCAGATGAAGCCCGCCTGGATACGGCTGGCGGCGCGGTGTGCGTTCGCCAGGTCGCGTGTAAAGACAGCGCCGGTCAAGCCGTATTCCACCGCGTTGACCTGGGCCAGCATCGTTTCCTCGTCGCTCCATTTGATGACGGACAGGACGGGGCCGAAGATCTCCTCGTTGGCGAGGCGCATTTTGGCGGTCACATCGGTGAACACCGTGGGTTCGATGAAAAAACCCTTGCTCAGCGCCGGGTCGTCCGGCCGTTTGCCGCCATATGCCAGCGTCGCGCCTTCGCTCAGCCCCAAGTCGATGTACTTCATGATCTTGTCGAACTGGGCGCGCGAAACGATGGCGCCCATGGTCGTGGCGGGATCAGTGGGCAATCCGGGGCGATAGTGGCGTATCTTGTCCAGCACTCGCGCCACCACCTCGTCATGAACCGACTCATGGACGAACAGGCGGGAAGTCGATCCGCACGATTGCCCGCTCCAGGTGAAGTTCATGCCATGGACGGCGCCATGACTCGCGCGCTCGAGATCGGCATCGGGATAGATGATGCAGGCGTTTTTGCCGCCGAGCTCCAGTGTGATGCGCTTGAGGCGGTCCGCGCCGGCCCTGGCCACCGCACGGCCGGTCGCCACGCTCCCGATCAGCGACACGAAGGGGACGTCCGGGTGGGCCGACAAGGCCGCCCCGCACTCCGTTCCGCCGCTCACCACGTTCAGCACGCCGGGAGGCAGGATCCCGTCGATCAACTCCATCCAGCGATAAGCCGACAGCGGCGCCTGAACCGGGGGTTTCATCACGACGGTATTGCCGGCCGCCAGCGGCGCGGCGCTCTTGGCCGCCGTAAACATCAGCGGATGGTTGTAGGCCACGATGCGGCCGACGACCCCATAAGGTTCGCGTACCGACAGGTTCACGACTCCCTCCCCCATGGGAATGGTATCGCCCTTGATCTCAGTGACCAGTCCAGCGAAGAAATCGAATTGGGCGGCCGCCGCGAGCGCGTCCCGCGTCATCTCCGCCACGGGATTGCCGCAGTTGGCTGCATCGAGCAGCGCCAGCTCGGTCGCATGGCCCCGCAGTACCGTGGCCACCTTGCGCATCAGCGCCGCGCGCTCCGCGGGCCTGGTTCGGCTCCATTCCGCGAAAGCGGCTTGCGCTGCTTGCACGGCGGCATCCACGTCCGCCGCATTGGCGTCCGCGCAGGGGCCCAGGCATTCGCCGGTAGCGGGATTCCAGGTGTCCACGTAGCCGCCCTCGGGGGCGTGCCATTGGCCGCCGTAGTAGAGGTCCCGGTGTTCAGGCAGTCGAATGTTTTGCGGTCCAGACATATTCAGGCTTTCCTTGGTTGACGAAGCGGCACGCGCTGGCCGGACCGTTGCCGCGAAACGGCTGACGGAATGCGGTCCATGGATTCGCGTCCTGGGCGGCGCGGCCACAGCCAAGCATCTTAGGAATGCATGGGCGCCAGCGTCCAATGGATAGTCCGAATACCGGAAATGGACGATACGGATATTTCGGGAAAGCCCGGGGGGCGGGTTGTCCCCAAGGACGACCCGGCATCGTCTCTTATTGGCGGCTATCGCAATAGTTCGCGGCAAAACGCTGGCGGAACCACCGGTTGCCGGGATCGTGATGCATGCGGTCGTGCCACTGCATGTTGAGATCGATAGTGGGCAACTGGAACGGCAGGGGCACGATCCGCAGCGGCTGGCTGTGAATCATCGAGCGGGCCGGGCCATAAGGCGCGGTCAGCACCAGATCCGACAGCGCCAAAGTCGCCGCCAGACCGCTGGAGTACGAGACACTCAGCGCGACCCGCCGCCTGACGCCCTGGCCGGCGAACTGGGTCTCGAGCAGTTGGTCGAGCGAAGCATGAATGGACGCAGCCGGCCGATAACTCACGTGCGCGGCGGAGAGATATTGCTCCGGCGTCATCGCTTCTCCGATCGTCGGATGTTCGCGGCTGATCACGCAGACCCAGTGCTCGACGAAAAGCGACTGCCGATGGAAATCGGCGCCCAGATCGGGCAGGAACCCCACGGCCAGGTCGAGCTCCCCCGAAGCCATCGCCTCCTTGGCTTCTCGCACGGGCAGCGAAACCCCTGCCAGATCCACATGAGGAGCCTCCCTTCGCAGCAAGGCGACGAATGTCGGCAGATGGGCCTGCTGCGCGATATCGCTCAAGAGAATGCGAAAAGTCCGGCGTGCCTGCGCGGGATCGAAAACCCGGCTGCGCTCGATCGCCTGGCGGAGGCGATCGAGTGCCTCGCCTACCTCGTCGGCGATCTCCAATGCCAGCCCGGTCGGCTGCATGCCTGTCGGCGTGCGCACGAACAGCTTGTCGCCGAAGGCCTCGCGCAGGCGCTGCAGAGAGTTGCTGGTGGCCGATTGGGACAACCCCACGCGCTCCCCCGCCAAGGTCACGCTGCGCGTACGCATCAAGGCGTCGAAGATCAGGAGCAGATTGAGATCGAGTTTGTTCAACTGCATGAGGTCCCCCGTGGCACCGTACGGCCCCGGAGGAAGCGCCGGCCTCGGCCGGCGCAGCCGGTCAGCGGCTCGGCATGTCCTTTTCGGTATAGACGAGCTCGCTGTTTGCCTCTGACGGGATGGGGCCGAAAATGGCATTCCAGCGATCATACCGTGCACGCATCCCAGCCAGCTTCTCGGGATGGCGGCGCGCCAGATTGGCGCGTTCGCGCTCGTCCACCGACAAGTCGAACAAATACTCGTTGTCCTCGATCGCCAGGTATTTCCAGTTGCCGTCTCGCATGGCCCGCTGGTTGCGGTATTTCATCCGCCAGTACATCTCTCGTGGAAAGGTCAGGGCCGGATCGCGCAGCACCGGCAGCATCGACACCCCGTCCAGCGGAAAGTCCGTATGGGCAGGCACACCCGCCGCATCGAGCATCGTCGCTGTCCAATCCATGGTCATGCAATGCTGCGCTGAAACGGCTCCCGGGGCGATCTTGCTGCCCCATTGCACGATGTAAGGCACGCGGATCCCGCCTTCGGTCAGGTCCATTTTCCCGCCCACGAGCGGCCACGAATCGGAGAACCGTTCGCCGCCATTGTCACTGGTGAAGATGACCATGGTGTCGTCGGCCAGCCCGAGCTCGTCCAAGCGCTGCAGGACCCGTCCGCAACCTTCGTCCAGGGCCTTGATCATTTCGGCGTAGACGTGGATGGAGCCGCCGTCCAGGTGCCGGATATCCTTGTCGGTCTCGGGGCTGGAGCGGCCCTGCTCGCGCGTCTCCCACGGCCAGTGCGGCGCGGTGTAGTGCAGGCTGAGAAGAAAGGGCTGGCGGTCTTCGGCGCGTGTCCGCAGGTAGGCCTCGGCCTCGTCGGTCAGCAGGTCGGTCAGATAGTGGCCGTCGTAGTTGACCGGCTCGCCATTGCGCACGAGATCGTGCTTGCCCATGCGGTCCACGTGGCTGAAATAGCTGACGCCGCCCGACAAAGGACCGATGTGATACTCGTATCCGCTCTTCTGCGGGCCAAAGTGAGGCGGGTAGCCCAGGTGCCACTTGCCGATCAGCGCGGTGCGGTAGCCATGGTCGCGCAGCAGCGAGGGCAAGGTAGGATGCGCCGGCGGCAGGCCGATTTCCGTGCTGCCGCGAAACTTGCCGGTCATGGGCTCTTCGGCGGCGCCGCGCAGGCGGTATTGGTAGCGGCCGGTAATCAGGCCGAACCGGGTGGGCGAACACACGGGCGAGTTGGAATAGCCCTGGGTGAAGCGGATGCCGCGCGCGGCCATGCGGTCCAGATGGGGCGATACCGGCTGGCGCCCGCCATAGCACCCCAGGTCGGCATAGCCGAGGTCGTCGGCCAGGATGAAGATGAAATTGGTCATACGAACTGGTCTTTTTCCCACGTGATCAGTCGACGGTCATGCCGGCCGACTTGATGATTTTCGCGTAGCGCGCCCGCACTTCGGCCAGCTCCTTGGCTGCCGCCTCGCCGTCCCGCGTCTCCAGCGTAAAGTCCATGGCGCGCAGCCGCTGCTGCACGTCGGGCTGCGCCAGGACCTGCTGGATGGCCTTGCGCAGCGCCTGCACGACGGCATCCGGCGTCTGCGACGGTACCATCGCAAGATACAACACATCCTGCTTGACGTCGGGGTATCCCAGTTCCGCGGTGGTCGGCACGGAAGGCAGCAGCGGCGAGCGCTGGCTGCCGGTCACCGCCAGCGCCTTGAGCGTGCCCACGTTCACGTGCTGCAACAGCCCCGGCGTGGCCAGCGCCGCCGCCTGCACCTCGCCCGACACGAGCGCGAGGACGGCGGGCGCATTGCCGCGGTACGGGATGTGGTTGATCTTCATGCCGGTCGCCTGCGACAACATGCTCAGGCTCAGGTGGCCGGGCGAGCCGTTGCCGGCGGAACTGAAGGTGATCGGGTCCTTGTGGCCGCGTTCGACCAGGCCCTTGAGCGTGTCGGCCTTGGCCGAGGGGTGGGCGGCGATCAGCATGCCCGAGGAAGCCAGCCGCATCACCGGTTTCAATTGATCGAGCCCGAACCCCAGCGACGAATAGAGGCTGGGATTGACGGTAAAGGTCGAGTCCAGCCCGATCAGGACGGTGTAGCCGTCCGGCGCCGCGTTGGCCACGGCGGCGGCGCCGATGTTGCCGCCGCTGCCCGTCTTGTTCTCGACCACGAAAGGCTGCTTGAAAATGGCGTTCAGGCGCTCGGCCATCATGCGCGCCATGATGTCGAGCGGGCCGCCGGCCGTGAAATTGACGACGAAACGCACCGGCTTGTCCGGATAAGCCGCCTGGGCCGTGGCCGCGCCGGACGCCACGGACAATGCAAACGCCACGCCGAGTGCGCGGACCATGGTTTTCAGCATGTCGAAACTCCTCCTGGATGTGGAAATGCCGCCCTGTCGGGGACATCCTCTCTGGCCCCATCATAGAAGCGCAGGCGGTAATATTGGTTGATCTTTTCGCAAATTAATTGAGAAAAAGGAAATCATGCTGCGCGTCCTCGACCCTCGCCTGCGCCTGCGGCACCTGCAGTGTCTGGTTGCCCTGGCCAGCCATCGCAGCGTGCTGAAGGCCGCCGACGCCCTGGCCCAGACGCCGTCCGCCGTCTCCAAGAGCCTGGCCGAACTGGAGGCCATTACCGGCGAAACCCTGGCGTTGCGGCACCGCAAGGGGCTGGAGCTCACTCCGGCGGGCCATATCCTGCTGCGCCACGCGGCCCAGGCCATCGGCGCGCTGCGCGACGGCTTCGAGCTGCTGGGCGCGGGCGAGAAGGCGCCCGAGCACATCCGCATCGGCATTCTTCCCACCGCCGCGGCGACGCTGGTCCCCAACGCGATCCGGCAGATGCAGGCGCGCTATTCCCATCTGGTCGTGACCGCCCACGGCGGCACCAACGCCGACCTGCTGGTGCGCCTGAAATTGCGGGAGCTGGATCTGGTGATCGGGCGGATCAGCCACCCTTCCGAAATGGTGGGCATCTCGTTCGAGCACCTGTACATGGAACCACTGGTCATGGCGGTGCGCCCGGATCATCCCTTGCTGGCCTCCGCCACGCTCGAACCGGCTGACGTGCGGGCCTACCCCCTGGTGCTGCCGATGAAGGGCACCTACATCCGGCCGGCCGCGGAGACCTTCCTGCAATCAAGCGGCATCGGCATCCCGCAGCAACTGGTGGAAACGCTCTCCTCCACCATGGCGCGGACACTGATGCGCACCGGAGACGCCATATGGTTCGTTCCCTACGGCGTGATCGAGATCGACCTTGACCAGGGAGAGGCGCAAGCGCTGCCGGTGGACACCAGCCCCACCTCGGCGGCCGTCGGGCTGACGACGCTGGGCACGGAAGAACTGCCGGAGAGCGTGCGGCTGTTCATCGACGTCTTGCGCGAGGTGGCCGGCGAGATGCGCAACCGCAACCGGCGCTCGTTGTTCGAACGCCGGTGAGGCCGCGCGATTAATCGCCCCTGAATCCGGTTGCCGAAACGATCTTCTTCCAGCGTTCGGCCTCGGCCGCGATCATGCGCCGCGCATCCTCGGCACTGGTGCCCGAAATGCTGAAGCCCGCTTCCTCCAGCCGCTTGCGCGCCTCCGGCGATTGCACCGCGGCAACCGCCTTCGCATTGAGCCCGGCAACGACGGACTCGGGCGTTCCCGCCGGCACGAACAGCGCGAACCAGGCCGAGAAGTCGGCCTTGGGATAGCCCGCCTCGGCAAAGGTGGGCACCTCCGGCAACAGCGGCGAACGTTGCGGCGCGGTCGTCGCCAGCGCGCGCATCTTGCCGCCCTTGACCTGGGCCGTGGCCAGGGCCGTGGACATGAACACCGCATTGACGTCGCCGCTGACCACCGCCGACACCGCATCGCCCGTGGCCCGGTAGTGAACGGGCTCGATCCGGAATCCGCCCTGCTCGGCGAACATCTCGGCCCCGAAATGGCCCGGCGTGCCCGCCCCGAACGTGCCGAAGTTGACCTTGTCCCGCGACCGGGCCGCCTTGACGAACTCCGCCACGGACCGTGCCGGCGACTGGTTCGGCACGACAAGAATGAAATCCGTCTTGACCACCTCCGACACGGGGACGAGTTCGCGCGCCGGGTCGTAGCCCAGCTTGGAAAACGCCGCCGGGGCAATGCTGATGGCGCTCACGTCGGCGACCAGCACGGTGTAGCCGTCGGGCGGGCTCTTGGCGACGAACTGAGCGGCGATCTGTCCTCCCGCTCCCGCGCGGTTCTCCACGACCATGGGCTGGCCCAACAGGTCGCCGAGCTTCTGCCCCAGGGTGCGCGCCAGGATGTCGGGCCCCGTGCCCGGCGCGAATCCCACGGCAAGGCGGATGGGGCGCGCGGGATAGGTCTCGGCCGCCGCGGCATGGCCGGGCAGCCAGGCGCCCGCCATGGCGGCCATCCAGCCGGCAAACAGGCGGCGCGATAACGATGCGGTATCCATGAATGTCGTCTCCTCTCGTAGTCGATAGCGGTGTTGCGGACGCTTCAAGGCATGGGCGGCAGGCCCACGCTCTCCGGATGGCTCCCGACGGTTGCCGGCCAGGCTTGCGCGATGGCTTCCGCGCTCCATCCGCCATCGCGGAACGCGCAACGGATCTCTTGCGGATGGGACCAGAGGCTGAGTCTGTCGCCGCCGAGGCCGATGCACTGGCCGGTGATGTGGGCGGCCAGGTCCGATGCCAGGAACACCACCAGCGGCGCCACGTCCTCGGGCGATCCCATGCCTGCTCCCTTGCGCAGCGAATCGGGCAGCGGTTCGCCCCTGGCAAGCGCCTCGGCGTAGGGCGCGAACGCGGGCATGGTCGCTACCATGCGGGTCAGCGCGACCGGAACGATGGCGTTGACCGTGATGCCCGATCTGGCGCACTCCATCGACCAGGTCCGCGCGAACGATGCGATGCCCGCCTTGGCCGCCGCATAGGCGGTCTGTCCCGGGTTGCCCCGCTGCCCGGCCGGCGAGGCGACCAGCACCAGCCGCCCCGGGCTTTCCTGGGCCCGCATCTGCCGAACCGCGGCCCGTGCGCAGGTGAAGGTCCCTCGCAGGTGCGTCGCCACGACACTGTCGAAATCATCGTCGGCAAGTTTCCAAAGGACTCGGTCGCGCAAATTTCCCGCGTTGGCGCAGAGTATGTCGAGACGGCCGAAGCTGCGCACGGCGGTGGCCACCAGCCGCTCCGCGGCCTCTGTCTCGCCAACCGGCACGGCCTCGGCCACGGCCTTGCCGCCTTGCGCGCATATCGCCGCCGCGGCTTCGTCCGCGGCTCGGGCGTCGACGTCGTTCACCACCACCGCGGCTCCCGCGGCAGCCAGCGAACGGGCGAATGCCAGCCCCAGTCCCCTGCCGCTGCCGGTGACGATCGCCACCTTCCCGTCCAGCCTGACAGCTCGTTCAAGCCCCATCTCACCTCCCCGCATAGACCGGGCTGCGCTTTTCCATGAACGCGCGCGGCCCCTCGCGCGCATCCTCGCTGGCCAGGACCGCTTCGCGCGCGTGATCCTCCAGCCGGTACGCAAGGTCCAGCGGCACGCCGCTGGCCTCGAGCGCCGCCCGCTTGGCGGCCCTGACCGCGAGCGGTCCGTTGCGTGCGATGCGCCCCGCGAGGTCCATCGCCGCCGCCTGCAGATCGGAGGCGGCCACGACCTGGTTGACCAGCCCCCATTGCAGCGCCTGGGCAGCGGAAATCGCCTGGCCCGTGAGCAGCATGTGCATGGCGACCGCGTGCGGCACCTGGCGCGGCAGCCTCGCCATGGAGCCGGCGAATGGGACGAGCCCGCGCTTGACCTCCGGCAGCCCGAACGTGGCATGCCCGGCCGCCACGCGGATGTCGGTCCCCAGGACCAGCTCCATGCCGGCGGCCAGACATGCGCCGTTGATGGCGGCGATCACGGGCTTGTGCAACGGAAAATCGCGCAGCGATGACGCCGCCATCACCAGCGGGTCGTCCAGTACGCGCCGGTCGAACGCGTCGGCCGGAGGCCGGGCTCCGGTCAGGAGCGGCAAGGTGGTCCCCAGATCGCCGCCTGCGCAGAACGCCGCATCGCCCACGGCGGTGAGCACCGCCACACGGAGCGCATCGTCGCGGCTGAAGTCGATGAATGCGTCGGCCAGCGCGCAAAGCATGCCGGGCGTCAGCGCGTTGCGCGCGGCCGGCCGCTCCAGGCGGATAACGGCCATGTGCCCCTGCTTCTCATACGCCACGTGTCCGCTCATGCCGCGCCTCCGCAGGCCCGCGCCGGGTGGCTCTCTATGCGATAGTCCAGGGCGAATGGCGCCATCAGCTCCCGGATGCGCATCTCGATTCCTTCGCCTTCCGCGATGGCGAACAGCGCGGTGCACCCCTTGGCCCCGGCGCTCACATCGACCTTCACCGCCCCGGCCAGGCCGCGATCCGCGACGCGTTCCTCCAGCGCCCATCGCGCGGCCCTGGCGCGCAGCTCGGGCTTGTACAGCTTGCCGATGGCCGTCATGGGCAATGCGTCGAGAACGAAGATCGCCTTGGGAATCGCCGGGCGCTCCGGGATGTGCCGGCGCGCGAACGCGGCCAGTTCCTCCACCGCCAGCCGGCTGCCCGGCCGCAACGCGACATAGGCGACCGGGACCTCCCCCGCATACTCGTCCGGCGCCCCCACCGCGGCCGCCATCAGCACGTCCGGATGCTTGAGCAGCGCATCCTCGATCACGACCGGATCGATGTTGTGGCTGCTGCGTATGATCAGGTCTTTCGCCCGGCCGGTGACGAAGACCCGTCCGGTCTCGTCGATGTGCCCGACGTCTCCGGTGACCAGCCAGCCGTCGCCGTCGAATGCGCCCGCATCGTTGCGGGGATCGGTGTAGCCCGGGCTGACGTTCGGCCCCTTGACGCGCAAGATGCCCTCGCCATCGATGCCGCTGGACGGATCGACTTCGACGACGGTGAACGGCAGCCGCAGCCCGACGGACCCGGCGGTCCTCGGCAGGCAGACCGGCTCGATGGCGATGACGCCCCCACACTCGGTCATGCCCAGGATGTTGCGCACGCCTATTCCCAGCCGCTGCTCGAAGGCATCGGCCAGCTCCGCAGGCAGGGGCGATCCTCCCGTAAGCAGGCAGCGGACGCGGGACAGGTCCTCGTCCTGCCGCGGCACCCCGAGCAGGCTGGCCATGACCGTGGGAACGGCCGCCAGCAGCGTCACGCCATGGCGTTCGACGAACTCCCAGTAGCGCTGCACAAAGCCGCGGTTGCGCATGCCTAGCACGGTGGGCAGGACGACCTCGCCGCCTACCAGCAGCGTGGACAAGCCGTAGACGAACGATCCGGCAACATGAAACAACGGGAAACCGTTCAACATCACGTCCGTTTCGCTGGCCCCGTACATGCATGCGGCGCCCCATGCCGCATGGAGCTGGTTGCGGTGGGCATGGCGTGCGAGCTTGGGACGACCAGTGGTGCCGCCGGTATGGAAAAGCGCCGCGATGTCGTCGGGCCGGCGCCGGTAACCGGGTCCCAGGGGCGCGTCGCTCTCGCCGGCCAGCAACGTCTCGAAATCCGGCGCATCGTCCGCCCCGCCCACGGCGACGACGCGGCGTAGCCCGGCGCAGCGCCGCATCAGGCCAGGCACTTTCGACCAGATGTCCAGGTCGGTGTGCGGGCCGAGCGCCACCAGCACGTTCACGCCCGCGTTGTCGATGAGATCTGCGATGTGCTCCTCGCCAAGCAGGTAGTTGATGGGGCACGCGATGCCCGCCGCTTCCGCTCCCCACAGCGTGACGTACGCGGCGGGAATAGCGGGGAGCAGGAAGCCGACGCGCGGCGGCGCCCCGTCCGCCAGGAGGCTGAAGACCCGGGCGGCTTGCCGTATCCTGCCGATCAGGTCGGCATAGGTCCAGCTGCGTGCGGGCACGGCGGAGTCGGCCGATTCGATGAAGGTCAGCGCCCGCCGCGCGGGGTGCGCGCGCGCGACGTGTTCGAGCGCCTCGTGAACGCTTTCATGCGGCATGAACGTGGCGTAGGGCTGCAACTCGATGGCCCGGATGTCGTCCAGGCATCGGATGGCAGGTGTCTTCACGCGGTCTCCTTCGTGTCATGGAACGCCTCCATGCCTGGGAGGCGCCTGACCGAAGCCTAGAGAGAATGCGCCCGCAAGGCTGTCCCCTGCGTTGGGGACCGGGTCAACCCCAGGACGGTGCGACGAAAGCCGGCGTCAGTGTCCGGCAGCCGGCAGGCCGGGCGGCGCGATGCCGTTCAGCGCGAGCGCGAACAATTCGTTGCGATGATGAATGCCCAGCCTTTCGAAGGCACGATCGCGATAGGTCTTGACGGTACCCGCGGAAATTCCCAGATCCGCCGCAATGCCTTCGTGGGTCCAGCCTCGCAGCAGGCGTTCGCACACCTCGCGCTCGCGGCGCGGCAACGCGTCGAACACCGATGGCAAGGCGCCCGCGCGTCCCGGCCCCTGCGGCCTGCTTCGCAGGTGGGTTTCGATGCAGGCGATGAGCGGCGGCGCCAGGCCGCAGATCAGGTCCAGCTCGGCATCGCTGAATGCCGGCTGCTCGTTGCGCCGGTAGAGATTGACCGCGATGAGGTCCTCGCTTTCCCAGGTCCGCACCAGCGACACGCGCTCGCGCAGGTCATGCCGCGTATAGATGCCATCGCGATGCGCGGTCGGCAATTCCGCCGCGTGCCAGTGCGTGACCACCGCCCCGCCGCCCAGGACCCGTTCGCGCGCCGCCTCGAACGTCCGGTCGTACCGGTAGAGGCCTTCCCGGTAGAAGCGGAAGGCTTCGCGGGTGCGGTCGGGCACGCGGAAGCTGCCGGTGGCGTGCAGTTCGGGCGGCCGGGACTGATGCAGGCTGTAAGTGGACCACCAGCACAAGGGGATCGCCTCGTTGAGCTGCCGCAGCGCCGCCGTCCCGAAATCCTCGTGTCCGAGACAGCCGATGACCCCCGCCATGGCGAAGGACGCCCGCTGGGAGGTGCGGCGCCATACCGCCTCCCCTTGCTCACCCTGGAGATGAACCAGTTGCATGGCTTCGTCCGCTCTCTTCTCGTTCTTGCCGATAGCGTACCGTAAAAGTCGAAGCGCGCAGGAACGGCGTGGCGCCCCGTGGCCGCGTCCGGCCTGGCCGGCATGCGGGCGCACGTGGAGATAAATGGAAACAAAAACACGCAGAATGAACCATCCGCCGAGCCATGCCGTTACCTAACATTCACTATCATGAATGTTGTCAAAACGATACGTAGAGTGCGCATCAACAGGCGATGACCGGATCGGAAGAAAATACACATCCGTTTTCCCCCACCAGAGACCTGCTTGCCTGCACGCTGGGACGCGGCCCGGCCTCCGGTCCCGCCCGCGCTCCCGACCTGGCACGCTGTGCCTTCTTTTTCGATCTGGACGGCACGCTCGCTCCGATCGCGCCGACGCCCGAGTCCGCGGCGGTCCCCGCGTCCACCATCGCCCTGCTGCAACGTCTGCAGCGCGCCGCGGCCGGCGCGCTGGCCGTGGTTTCCGGTCGTGCGCTCGACACCATCGACCGCATGCTGCAGCCGCTGCGACTGCCCGCGGGCGGCCTGCACGGCGCCCAATGGCGCGGACCCGACGGACGGTTGTGGGAAGCGTCCGTGGACCCGGTCGAGTCCGCGCGTCTGCTGGACGCCTTGACCGCCGTGGCCGCGCGGCATCCGGGCGTGCGCCTGGAAAACAAGGGGCTTTCGTTCGCGGTTCATTACCGCCACGCCCCCGGCCTGGAGGACCGGATCAGGGAGGAAGTGCGGGCGGCAGCCGAGCCCTTCGACCAGCGCTACGCGCTGCAGTACGGAAAGATGGTCGCCGAGGTCAAGCCGCGCGGCGCGGACAAGGCCCGGGCCATCGAGCGGTTCATGGCGGTCGAGCCATTCTCGGCCCGCACGCCGGTGATGGCGGGAGACGACCTGACCGACGAACCGGCGTTCCAAGCGGTCAATCGCCTGGGCGGTGTCTCGATCAAGATAGGCGGCGGCGACACGTCGGCATCATGGCGGCTGGCGGATCCGGCCGCCCTCGCGCTCTGGCTGAACGGCCTCCTGGCGCTGGCTTCGCATGCGTCCGGGGCCACGAATAGAGGATCATGACATGGGCAAACTCGTCATCGTCTCCAATCGCGTGGCTTCCGCCGCCGAGGGAAAGAGCACCGCCGGCGGCCTGGCGGTGGGCGTGCTCGATGCGCTCAAGCGGCAGGACGGACTCTGGTTCGGGTGGAACGGCAAGATCGAGGATCCCGCCCAGGCGGGCCTTTCTTCATACCGCATCGGCCGCATCGATTGCGCCACCACCAGCCTCTCCCGCGGCGAATACGACACCTATTACCGCGGCTTCGCCAATGGCACGCTCTGGCCCGCGTTTCACTACCGGGTCGACCTGAGCCGCTACGACCCCAAGGAATACGCCGGCTACCTTGCCGTCAACGAACGGCTCGCGGGCATGCTCACGGAGCTGGTCGACGAGGACGACCGGCTCTGGGTGCACGACTACCATCTCATTCCCTTTGCCCGGGCCTGCCGGCGCATGGGCATGCGCAACCGCATCGGCTTTTTTCTGCATACGCCCTTTCCCGCGGAGGGCGTCCTGCGCACCATTCCGCCCCATCGGGACCTCGTCGAAGCCCTGTGCGAATATGACTTGGTCGGCTTTCAGACCCGCGGCGACGCCCAGGCATTCATCGATTACGCCAGCAGGCGGCTCGGCTTGCCGCTGGAGACCGGGGGCATGCTGCGCACACGCTCCGGGCTGGTCCGGGTAGGCCACTATCCCATAGGCATCCTGCCCGACGACATCCAGAACAAGTCCAAGGCGCGCAGCCGCTCCAAGCTCGTAGCCACCCTCAAGCAGGGACTGCAGGAACGCAAGCTCATCGTCAGCGTCGATCGGCTCGACTACAGCAAGGGGCTGGTGGAACGCTTCAACGCCTTCGAACGCCTGCTCGAGTCGTATCCGGCGCATTGCGGCCAGGTCAGTTTCCTGCAGATCGCCCCGCCTTCGCGTTCCGACGTCGAGGGCTACCGGCACATCCGCCGCCAGCTCGAAAGCACGGCGGGCCACATCAATGGCCGATGGACCGAACTGTCGTGGACGCCCATCCGCTACATGAACCGCGCCTACGAGCGGTCCGCGCTGCTGTCGTTCTTCCGCGCCTCGCAGGTGGGTTTCGTGACGCCGTTGCGCGATGGCATGAACCTGGTGGCCAAAGAGTACGTAGCCGCCCAGGCGCCCGACGACCCTGGCGTCCTGGTGCTGTCCGAATTCGCCGGCGCGGCCGACGAACTGGCCAACGGCGCCATCATCGTGAATCCCTACGACATCGAGGCAATGGCCCGCGCGCTGGACCAGGCCCTGAACATGCCGCTCGAGGAACGGCTCGAACGCCACGGCCACATGATGCAATTGCTCAAAGACAACAGCATCCGGCAGTGGCGCGATCATTTCCTCGCCGACCTCGAGCCGGAGGCGATCGCGGCCTGACCGCCGCCTGCGCCGGCACTCAGCGGTTGCGCGCCTCTTCCAGCAGCCGTTCGGCGATTTCTATGGCGATATCGACCATGCGGTGCATGTGCTGGCGCGCGAAGTGCTCGGCCGCGACCGGGTCGCCGTGCAGGACGGCGCGCGCGATGTCGACATGGTCCGAGAGGTTGCGCAGCCAGTTGGCATGGCTCAAGTCCCGGAAGTAGATGGTGTGCAGGATCGGATAGTTGTACTGGTCCAGGAGCTCGCCCACGTCCGGAATGCCTGACATGTTGTTAATGGCCCGGTGGAACCTGCCGTTTTCCGCGCGGTGGTTGCGGGGATCGTCCGCCTTGCGCTGCGCCTCGATGTCGTCCAGCAGGCCCAGCATGATTTCCCGGTTGCCAGGTTCCTGCACGCGTTCGGCCGCGGCGCGCGCGCCCAGCCCGGAGATGACCTCGCGGATGCGGAACTGCGCCACGATGTCCTCGCGCCTGGGCGTGGCCACCATCGCCCCGCGATTGGGCTCGATGCGCACGAACCGGTTGGTTTCCAGGCGCCGGAACGCTTCGCGCACGGAGCTGCGGCTCACGCCGAGGTCGCGGGTGACTTCGGCCTCGACGATGCGCTGCCCGGGCTTATAGACCCCGTCCACGATGCGGCGGGCGATTTCGTTCAACACGAAATCCGACACGCTGCCTGAACGCACAGGCTCGGCCTGCGGCGGCTGGTAGAAGGGAACGATCGAGGTCGGGTCTTTGGCCATGGTCGGGTACGGGCGCATCCGGAAGAAGCAATCGTCCGCAAAATTGTAGGACAAATCCTATCTCCGCACAGTCCCAGCCGCGACAAAACAATGGCGGAAATCTATGACTGGGTACTTTTCCCGATATTGACTTCGCTCATCCTGTCCGACAATACCGTGCAATTTCAGGGCAAATACCCAGCATACTCTGGAAAAAAGCACGATGCTGTCCGACAATCAATCTTACGCTGCCAATAAACGATCTGATTCCAAGGCATCGGACCTGGATGCGGCTGTGCTCAGGATTCTTGCCGGTCTGTCGGACAATATCTCTATTCTCGATTCCGCGACCGCCGGCCCGCGCTACCAGGAAGACTGGTCCGGCGCCTTTGGCGCCCGTTCCCCGGTCGTACGGCCGCGCACGGTCGCCGCCTTGGCGGAGGCGGTACGGCGACTGCATGAGGCAGGCATGCGCATGGTGGCCCAGGGCGGAATGAGCGGACTCGTGGGCGGCGGCGCGCCCATGCAAGACGAGGTGGTGATCTCGCTCGAGCTGCTGAACCGGATCGAGGCCTGCGATCTCTACGGCGCCACCATGACGGTACAGGCCGGCGCCACACTGCAGGCGGTGCAAGAGGAGGCCGAGCGGCATGGGTTGTTCTACCCCGTCGATCTCGGTAGCCGGGGCAGTTGCACCGTGGGAGGCAACATCGCAACCAACGCCGGCGGCAACCGCGTCCTGCAGTACGGCATGACCCGCGCCTCGGTGCTCGGCCTGGAGGTGGTCTTGCCCGATGGCCGGCTCGTCTCGCGCATGGGCCGCGTGGCGAAAGACAACGCAGGCTACGATCTCAAGCAATTGTTCATCGGTTCGGAAGGCACGCTGGGCATCGTCGCGCGCGCGGTGCTCAAGCTCCAGCCCCTGCCCCGCCAGAGGTTCACGGTCGCGCTGGGCGTGGAAGAACTGGACCAGGTGCTGCGCGCGCTGGCGGCCTGCCGCGGCCAGTTCGGCCCCATGCTGACTTCGTTCGAGGTCATGTGGCGCGATTTCGTCGACTTCGTCGCGCGTGAATTGGGCATCGGGCGCGATCCCTTCGGCGGCCGATGCGGCTACGTGGTGCTGCTCGAACTCTCCTGCTACGACCGCCAACCCGAACGCGACGAGGCGCGCGTCATGGATGCGCTGGAGGATCTCTCGGCCTCGCTGTCCACCCAGCACGTGGTCATCGCCAAGTCGCTGTCCGAAGCCGCGGAGCTCTGGCGCATGCGCGACGCCTCGGGCGAGGCGGCCCGGCATCTCGGCCCCTACCTTTCATTCGACGTCAGCATACCGACCAGCGAACTGCAGGACTGCCTGCCTCGCATCTACGCCGGGCTGGATGCCATCGATCCGGCAATGCGCCGCCTCACCTACGGCCACCTGGGCGACGGCAATGTGCATCTGCTGGTCGGCTGCCAAGGGTCGCCGGCCGACGGCGTCGAGAACCTGGTCTATCGCGAGGTGATGCGCAGCGGCGGCTCGATCTCCGCCGAGCACGGCATCGGCCTGGAGAAGAGCCAGAGTTTCCAGCGGTTGTATCCGGCCGCCGAACTCGATGCCATGCGCCGCGTCAAGCGCGCCTTCGACCCCGGGGCCCTGCTCGGCAGGGACCGCATTTTCGGACTGCCCTGACCTCTTCTCCCACCCGCAACGCCTGGAGCCGCCATGATCCATGCCATCTTCGTCCGCGCCGCACGACTCGGCGCCTGTCTGTCCCTGGCCTGCGCCGCGTCGCTGGCCCATGCCCAGCCGACCTACAAGGTGGCCATCGCGCAATTCGGCCCCGACCACACGCTGGACACGCTGGTCTCGAGTTTCAAGAAAGAGCTCGCGAGCCAGGGGCTGAAGGTGACCTACGACGAGGGTCACGTGAATTTCGACCGGTCGCTCGCGCCGCAATTGCTGAACCGGCAGGCTGCCGGCAAGCCGGACCTGATGCTCACCATCACCACGCCGCTCACGCAAACGGCCAAGCAGGTGCTGGCCAACCGCAGCTTTCCCATCGTGTTCGGCGCGGTGGCCAATCCCGTGGCGGCGAAACTGGTGCCGTCGTGGGACCGTGGTGACACCCTCATGACTGGCGGCTCCAACCTGCCCAACATGGACGCCTCCGTGGGCTTCATCAAGCAGCTCACCCCCGGTGTCAAGCGCCTGGGATTCATCTACAACCCTGGCGACGACGCCGACCTGGGCTTTTTGAATGCGCTCGAGAAAGTCGTAGGCAAGTACGGCCTCTCGCTCGTGAAGGTGGGCGTGGACAATGCCAACGACATCCCGACCCGCGTCGCCTCGCTGCAGGGCCGGGCCGATGCCCTCATGGTCCCCGCCTCCAGCATGCTGATCCCGGCGGCCGCCGCCATCGCGTCGGTCACCAGCCGGATCAAGCTGCCGACCTACAGCCCCAACGTCGACAACGTGGCGCAGCACCATTTCCTGGCCGCCATGACGGTCGAGTACGAAAGCCTGGGCGTGAACGCGGGACGGATCGCCGCCGACGTGTTGCGCGGCAAGAAGCCCGCGGACATCCCCATTTCCGTCCCGTCGGTCGAAGACCATGCAGTCAGGATCAGCGGCCGCCGGCTCAAGGCGCTCGGCATCGCCTTGCCGGACTCGCTCAAGAACTGAACTGCGTCGTCGATTGAGCCGCGCCGGAGTCCCCGCATGATCGAGCTCGAAGACATCGATGTCGTGTTCTATCCAGGCACGCCGGACGAACGCATCGCGCTTGACCGCCTGGATCTTTCCCTCGACGATGGCAGTTTCTGCGTGGTCGTGGGCACCAACGGCGCCGGCAAGAGCACCTTGCTTAACGTTCTTGCGGGCGCCATCCGGCCTCGCCAGGGCCGCACGGTGATCGACGGCACGGACGTGTCGTCCTGGCCGGTGCACCGGCGCGCGCAATGGGTATCGCGCGTGTTCCAGGACCCCATGGTGGGCACCGCGCCGGCTTTGTCCATCGAGGAGAACCTCGCCTTCGCCGCCATGCGGGGCCGCAGGCGTGGACTGCGCATGGCGCTGAACCACCAGAAACGGGCGCGCTTTCGCGACGAGCTGGCGCGCTTCGGACTAGGCCTGGAAAACCGCATGGGTGCAGCCGCGGGCCTGTTGTCGGGCGGGCAACGCCAGGTGCTGGCGCTCCTGATGGCCGCCCTGAACCGTCCGCGCGTCCTGCTGCTGGACGAACATACGGCGGCACTGGATCCGCGCACCGCGCAGCTGGTCATGGAGGCGACCCGGCGCATCGTGGCCGAGCATCGCCTCACCACGCTCATGATCACTCACAACATGGCCCATGCCCTGGAATACGGAGATCGCCTGCTGATGATGGAATGCGGCCGCGTCAAGCTCGACATCGCGCGTGAAGAGAAACGCCGGCTTAGCGTGGCCGACCTGGTGCAGCGCTTCGGCGGCGCCAGCGACCAGATACTGCTGCAGGCCAACGCATGAACGCATCCCGCCCCACGTCATTCGACCTTGCGCGGGCCGCCGCCCGCCGGAGCAGCCCGTGGAAGTCCTGAACACCTTCTACCATCTCATTCCCATCACGGCGGTACAGGGATTGCTGTACGCCTTCGTGGCCATGGGAGTCATGATTCCGTTCCGCTTGCTGAACGTCCCCGACCTGACGGCCGAAGGGGCCTTTCCGCTGGGCGGCTGCCTGATCGCGGCGCTCATCACCGCAGGACTGCATCCTTTCCTCGGCACCCTGCTCGCGGCCGCCGCAGGATTCCTGGCCGGCGCCGTGACCGCGCTCATCCACCTGAAATTCCGCGTGCATTCGCTGCTGGCCGGCATTCTCACCATCACGATGCTGTGGAGCGTCAACCTGCGGCTGATGGGCAAGCCCAACACGCCGCTGTTCGGCCTGCCCAATCTTTACGATTGGATAGATCCGGCCATCATGCAAAGCCTCGCCCTGCAGGGCGGCTTGCTGGCCGCGGCCCTGGCGGTACTGGTGCTGGCATTGTGGTGGGGGCTGCACACCGACGTCGGCCTGGCGCTGCGCGGCGTAGGCGCCAATAGCCAGCTGGCGCCGGCCCTGGCGGTGAACTCGACCCGCTACATCGTCGTCGGCCTGGGACTGGCCAACGCCATCACCGCCGCCGCCGGCGCCCTGCTGGCGCAAAGCCAGGGCTACGGCGACGTCAACATGGGCTTCGGCATGCTGATCAACGGCCTGGCGGCGCTCATCATCGGCCGCCGCACCTTGCTGAGGCAATTGTGCGCGCCCGTGGTCGGCTCGCTGCTGTACTACCAGCTCAGCTCGCTGGTGCTTTCGTTCGGCCTGGTGCCGTCCGACCTCAAGCTGGTCACCGGCCTGTTCGTCCTCATAACCATAGGTTGGCCCATCCTCAAAGGCCGCGCCCGCGCCGGCTCGATCGCAGGGTGAGCCTCACACCGCCAAACAGGAGCCACACATGACGGAAACGCTGCAACAGCCCTATACCGGCCCGAGCGCCTGGACCCGCGCGCAGATGGAGGCCGACAAGAGCTGGATCTACACCTTGTCGCCGGCCGAGGTCGCCGAAATCAGGGCTGCCGTGGCGGTTGCCCGCGGCACGGGCAAGCCGCTCGAGGCCATCACGCGCGAGGATTTCCCGCTGGCCACGCTGCCCCGGCGCCTGGACGCTCTGGGCGAGGAACTGGAGAATGGCCGCGGCTTCGAGATGTGGCGAGGCCTGCCGGTCGACGAATGGAGCATCGAAGAGCGTAGCGTGGCCTATTGGGGCCTGGGCCTGTACCTCGGCACCGCGGTCGTCCAGAACGCGCGCGGCGAACTGTTCGGCCACGTGCGCGACACGACGGCCGGCGCCGATCCGCAAACCAACGCCAATACCCGCTTCTACCATACCAACCGGGCCGCCCCTTTCCATGTCGACGGCGCCGATATCGTCGGCCTGATGTGCGTGCGCACCGCCAAGGCCGGCGGCGCGAGCCTGGTGGTCAGTTCAACCAGCATCTATAACGCGCTCCTGCGCGATCATCCCGACGTGATCCCGCTGCTGTACCAGCCTCTTTGGTTCGACCATCGTGGCGAACGCAATGCGGTCACCGGCAAGCCCTACTGGGTCACGTCCATCTGCGGCTGGACCCACGGCAAGCTGTCGATGATGTACCTGCGCAACTTCATCGAGTCGGCCCAGCGCTACGAAGGTGCGCCGCCCCTCACGGAAGGCCACAGGCGCCTGCTGGACCTGATCGACCACTACGCCGAATCGCCCGAGCTGTGCCTGTCCATGGCCTTCCTGCCTGGCGACATCCAATGGCTGAACAATCACGTGACGCTGCATTCGCGCACGGAGTTCACGGACTGGGAAGAGGAGGACAAGAAGCGATGGCTGATGCGGCTGTGGCTGAACCGGCATGAACGCAACCGCTTCACCGAAACCTACGGCTACTACGGGATCGCGCCCGACGCCAGGTAGCTTTTCGGCGGCGCGCCGCTAGCGGGCGCCGCGCTGCGCCCCCTCCCCCAGCGCCGCGCCGCAGTGCTTGCAGTAGTTGGCGTCGTGGTCCAGCCCGGGCGTCAGGCAAGCCGGGCACGTGCGGACCTTGCCCTGGCGGCGCGCGCTTTCCGCCAGCGTCATTTCCATCGTGAAGATGCCCGTGGGCACGGCGAGTATTCCCCAGCCCAGCAGCATCATGATGGAGGCGATGAAGCGGCCCAGCGGCGTATGCGGAGTGATGTCGCCGAACCCCACCGTCGCGATGGTGGAGATGGCCCAGTAGACTCCGGTCGGGATGCTGGTGAAGCCGTTGGCCGGCCCCTCCACCACGTACATGATCGTTCCCATGACCAGCACGATCAGCAACACGACCGAAAGAAAGACCATGACCTTGCGGGCGGACGCACGCAGCGCCCGGCCCAGCAGCACGTATTCCTCGGCGAACAGGCGCAGCTTGAAGACGCGGAATATCCGCAGCAGGCGCAGCACGCGGATGCCGATCAGGAAGGCCAGATTGGGCAGCAAGAGAGCCGCGTACGAAGGCAGGAACGCCAGCAGGTCGACCACGCCGTAGAAGCTCGACGCATAGCGCCAGGGATGCCGCACGCACAGCAGCCTCAGCACGTACTCCACCGTGAAGAGGACGGTAAAGGCCCATTCGAGGGCGCCGAACAGCGTGCCGAAGCGAACCGCCAGGTACTCCACGCTGTCGGCCATGACCACCGCCAGGCTGACGAGGATGATGAGGAAAAGAAGCTGGTCGAACCGACGCCCGGCTTCGGTGTCGGTCTCGAACATGATGGTGTACAGCCGCAGCCGCCACCCCTCGTCCGGCTTGCCGAACGCATCGGCCGAGGGATAGTTGCGCCTGGCCTTTCGGTGTTCCTGCGCCACGCTCGCTCCCGCGCCGGCCGCGGCCGAGTCGGCCTCTTCATCCGGCACCCCGAATCATAGGGGAACGCCGGGCCGCTCGCCAAGGCGCGGGGGAACAGTCCGCCCGGCTCCTTACCCCGCCATGCGTTCGCAAGCGTCCGCGCAGCTGCGGCAGTCCGCCGCACACTGGTCCATCCCGTCGAGCCTATCGCAGCTATCGGCGCACTGCCGGCAGATCGAGGCGCAGTCGGCGCACAGATGGCGGTGCTGGGGCACGCTGGACAACATGAAATGAGCGGCCGTGCGGCAGATCTCGGCGCAGGCGAGCATCAGCCGGAAATGCGGCGGTGCCACGTGCGCCCCGCCCCGCTCCAGGCAATGGTTCATGGCGGCGCCCATGCATGATTGATAACAGCGCAGGCACGCGTCGACGCAAAGCTGCATTTCTTTCGATAGCGCGTTCATCGTCCACCTCCAGGAATCGAATGCGCAGGCCTTGCGCGACCAGCAGGTTTCGTTCCTGTCGGCGGCCTCAGCCGGCCCCGTCCGACCGCGTCTCGATCAGCTTGACCAGGCTCGCGAGCGTGCGGTTCACCGGCGTCGGCACCCCCAGCTCGCGGCCTTTGCGGACGATGTAGCCGTTCAAGTGGTCGATCTCGCTGCGCTTGCCGCGCGCCAGGTCCTGCGCCGTCGAAGACAATTGAGTGGGCATGGTCTCGCTGATGCGCAGCACCGCCTCCCATGCGTTCCCGGGCACGGCCACGCCGAGCCTGCCGGCCACGGCCAGGCATTCGTCGACCACGTCGCGCATGACGTCCAGGACGTCCGCGCCCTGGGCCAGGCGCCCATACGGCGTCTGCACGATGGCCGACAGCGCGTTGTAGGCGCAGTTGAGAATGAGCTTGGCCCACAGCTCGCCGATGGCGTTCTCCGACACCTCGGCGGGGATGCCGGCGGCACGCAGCGCCACGGCGACTTCCTCGCTGCGCGCCGAAGGCCCCAGCACCAGTTCGCCGCGGCCGTGATGCCGCACGTGTCCCGCTCCGGCCATTTCCACCGCCACGTAGACCACGGTCGGGATGACCGGCTGTGCCAGCAGCGCTTGCAGCCGCTCGGCATTGTCCACGCCGTTCTGCAGGCTCAGCACGACCGCATCTGACCGCAGGTGCGGGCGGATCAGCCGCCCCGCCTCTTCCGTATCGGTGGATTTCACGCAGAACAGGACGAGTTCCGCGTCGGCCACGCTCTCGGGACGTTCGCTGGCCGTCATCGGCAGGTGCCCCCGAAATGACTGCATGTCGAGCAGCAGCCCGTGCTGCCGTACGGCATCCATGTGCGCCGGCCGGCCGACCAGGACCACCGGATGCCCGGCCCGCGCCAGCATGCCGCCGTAGTAGCTGCCGACCGCGCCGGCCCCCATTACTGCAATGTTCATGTCTTCCCCTGAAACTGGAATGCAATGGTTCCGCGTGCAAGGCTACGCTTGCGCAGGGCAAGTGTATTCCCGGGACCACACCTGGGGGCCCTCGCCGTTGCTTGCAATCCTGCCGCTTGATAGACTGTATATTAGGTTTTTCCCTTCCCCACCCTCGCCACTTCAAGGAGACGTCAAATGTTGATCGCGCACATCGTCGTCTCCGGCATGATTCCGCGGCACCTCTAGTTCGCCGCTTCCGCAGGTCCCCCAACGCCTGCGCACTCCCGGACGGTTCTTTTCCCCGCATGCCAAGGGGCGCGCGGCGGCTGTCTGTTCCTTTTTTCCGGACTCTGGAGACCCGGCTCCGCCGCGAGCACGGGCTGTCGCAAATGGCTTTCAAAAAACTCGATTTTCGCGGGCAATCCTTCAAGGACGTCCTCGGCTTCACCTTCCGCCACTGGGCCGCGCAGCCCTGGCGCATCCTCGCCATCGTTCTCGCGGTCCTGCTGTCCACCCTGGCCGACGTGCTGACGCCGCTCTATGCGGGCAAGCTCGTCGACGCGGTGGCCTCGGGCGCGGCCAGCGACGAGGTGGCCTGGCGCGCCGCCATCGCGGCGTTCTGGCTGCTCGTGGCGCTGGGGGTGGGCAGCACCCTGCTACGCCAGGTCGCGTTCCGGAACATCATCGTGCTGACGCTCAAGATGATGGGTACGATCGCCGGCCATGCGTTCCACCGCGTGCAGCGCTTTTCCACCGACTGGCATGCCAACAGCTTCGCCGGATCCACGGTGCGCAAAATCACGCGCGGCATGTGGGCGCTCGACCTGCTCAACGACACCCTGCTGGTCTCGCTGCTCCCCTCGGTCGTCATGCTGGTGGGCGCGACCTTGCTGCTGGGCGTGAACTGGCCGCTCATGGGCGCGATCATCGGCCTGAGCTCGCTGCTGTATGTGGCGGTCACCGTCGCGCTCTCGCTGGGATACGTCGCGCCTGCGGCGCGCCTGGCCAACGCCTGGGACACCCGGCTCGGCGGCGCCCTGGCCGACGCCATCACCTGCAATGCCGTGGTCAAGGCCTTCGGCGCCGAAGAACGCGAGGAAACGCGCCTGTCGCGCGTGGTGTCGAAGTGGCGGCTGCGCACCCGCCGTACCTGGTTGCGCGGCACGCTCAATGGCGGCATCCAGGGCGGCATGCTGGTCCTGATGCAGGCCGCCATCGTGGGCGCGGCCCTGCTGTTGTGGGCGCGCGGCCAGGCCAGCGTGGGCGACATCACTTTCGCGCTGACGACCTTCTTCATGCTGCAAGGCTATCTGCGCGACGTGGGCATGGACATCCGCAACCTGCAGCGCTCGGTCAACGACATGGAAGAGCTTGTCGCGCTGGAACGCCAGCCGCTGGGCATCGAGGACAAGCCCCATGCGCCGCCCATCGTCATCAACAAGGGCGAGATCCGTTTCGAGCACGTGGACTTCCGCTATGGCGCGCACGACAGGCCGCTCTACGAGGACTTCTCGATACGCATCGCCCCGGGCGAACGAGTCGGCCTGGTCGGCCATTCCGGGTCGGGCAAGACTACCTTCATCAAGCTGATCCAGCGCCTCTATGACGTAACCGGCGGCCGGATCACGATCGACGGGCAGGACATCTCCGGCGTCCGGCAGGATTCGCTGCGCCAGCAGATCGCCATCGTGCAACAGGAACCCATCCTGTTCCACCGCTCGCTGGCCGAGAACATTGCCTACGCCAGGCCGCAGGCCTCGCGTGCGGAAATCGAACGGGCCGCCCGCCTGGCGAGCGCCCACGACTTCATCTCGGCCTTGCCGCACGGCTACGAGACGCTGGTGGGCGAGCGCGGCGTCAAGCTCTCCGGCGGCGAACGCCAGCGCGTGGCCCTGGCCCGTGCCTTCCTGGCCGATGCGCCCATCCTGATCCTGGACGAGGCCACCTCGAGCCTGGACAGCGAGAGCGAGGTGCTGATCCAGCAGGCCATGGAACGCCTGATGGAAGGCCGCACCACGCTGGTCGTCGCGCACCGCCTGTCCACCGTGCGGGCGCTCGACCGGCTGCTCGTCATGGACAAGGGCCGGGTCGTGGAGGAAGGCGACCACGAGTCGCTGATCCGCATCCGCAACGGCCTCTACCGCCGGCTGTTCGAGCGGCAGGCGCTGGAACTGACCAAGGGCCTGCTGCTCGACGGCAATGCCCGGCGCGAAGGCGAAGAAGGCGATTGGCTCGCCCATCCGGATTCGCTGCTGGAGGACACGGCGGCACACGACTGACGCCATGCTTCCTGACCAGGCCGCGCCGCGCGGCCTGGCCCCCCGCTTCGAAATCTCATCGGCGCTTGAGAAATTCTCGCTGGTCCGCGGCGTCGCGGCGGACCAGAATAACGAGTCGGCGCGCGCCCGAGGCGCGCCTCTCTAGAAGAACACGATGGAGAACAGCCTGTTCCTGGCCCTCACGGCCTACGTCTGCGTCATGTCGATCACCCCCGGACCCAACAACGTCATGCTGATGTCGTCCGGACTCATGTTCGGCTTCCGGCGGACCTGCCCCCACATGCTTGGCATTCCCCTGGGCGTCATCCTGCAGCTCTGGCTGACCGGTGCCGGCCTCGGTGCGCTGCTCGCGCTGGAACCCAGGCTGCAGATGGCCATGAAAGTCGCGGGCAGCCTCTATCTGCTGTGGCTGGCCGCCAGGCTCTGGCAGGCGGCGGAGCTGAAAGAAACCCGTGCCCGACGCCCCATCACCTTTCTGCAGGCCATGGCGTTTCAGTTCGTGAACCCCAAGGCCTGGCTGACCGCGGCCACCGCCGTGGCGGTATTCGCCCCGCCGGGCGACCGCTATCTCGGCCACCTGGCGCTGATCTGCGCCGTGTTCGCCGCCGTCGGGCTGCCCTGCATCGCGGTGTGGGCAGGCTTCGGCGCCGCGTTGCGGCCATGGCTTAGGCGTCCCGGCACGGCATTGTGGATCAACCGCGCCATGGCGGCCCTCACCGCCCTGACCATCGTCCTGTTCTGGATATGAGCATGCCCACCTTGTCCCACGCCCAGCTCCGAGCCCATGCCGAGGCCTGGATCGGCGCCTGGAACCGCGCCGACGTGGAAGCGGTACTGGCGGTCTTTTCCGACGACGCCGAGTTCGTCAGCACCTTGGCGCAACCCTACACCGGCAGCAGTCTCGTGCGGGGCAAGCCGGCGCTGCGCCGCTATTGGCAAACCGCGCTGGCCGACCGTCCCGGCCTGCGGTTCGAGCTCATCGCCGCCATCTGCGACGAGCCGGGCCAGACCGTCGTCGTCCATTACGTCGCCATCCAGGGCGCCCGGCGGACCCGTGCCTGTGAAATCATGCGTTTCACCGATGGCGTCCAGGTCCGGGGCGAGGCGCTGTACGGCGCGCCGGACGGCATGGCCTGATCATCCCGCCGCGTCGCAGGCAATTCGTCCGTCTTCCTCGCCCTCGCGCATCGCGGCCGCTTGCCGGTGCAGCCAGCGGCTCAAGTTCAGCAGGCGCCTGTCCTCGCGCAGCGCGGGAGGATAAACCAGGTAGAACCCCACGCCCGTCGCCATCCGGTGCCCGAACACCGATTCCAGCCGCCCGGCCTGCACGCCGGCGTCGGCCAGTTCCGCCACGGCGATGGACACGCCGGCGCCGTCGGCCGCCGCCTGCAGCGTCAGTCCGCCCGAATCGACCTGGGTAGTGCGGGCCGGCTCGAATCGCCCCGCCGGCAGGCTCTCCATCCAGTCGCGCCAGCCCGGGCAATGGCGCGAGACGAAAAGATTGGCCTTGCGCAGCGCGGCCAGCCGTTCGTCCGCCGAACCTCGCACGTAGCCGGGTCGGGCATACAAGTCGACCGACGCCTCGAATAGCCGGTCGGCCACGAGTCCCTGCCACAGCCCGTTTCCGAGCCAGATGCCGGCGTCGGCCTCGCTGGCGGCAAGATCCACCCCTTCCTGCGTGGTCGATATCTCCAGCGAAAAGCCATGGCGCTCGAAAGGATAGCGTGCCAGTCGCGGCGACAGCCATTGCGTGGCAAACGAAGGGAGCATGTTCAAACGCAGCGGCCCGTCCAGCCGCTCCTGACGCAGGTTTCCGACGGCCTGGGCAATGTGTTCGAATCCCCGATTCAAGCCGGGCGCCAGCCGGCGCCCGGCTTCGGTCAACTCGAGCCGGGTGCCGATGCGCCGCAGCAGTTCCACGCCCAGCGCCTCTTCCAGCGTGCGCAATTGGTGGCTGACGGCCGACGGAGTCACGCCGAGTTCCAATGCGGCATCCTTGGCGGACAAGTGGCGGGCCGCGGCTTCGAAGGCGCGCAGCGCGTTGAGCGGGACGGGGATTCTCATGGGTGGCCCTCCTCGAGCATGCGGACAACCTGCTCGGCCATGCGATTACTTCTTTACTGTAACGTGCCGGCGGCGAGCGGCCACCGGCCCACGACCTCGTGGCGGGTCAATCCGCGATGACTGAGCACCAGCACCAGGTCCCGCGCCGTCCAGGCAACCGGTTCGACGTCGTGCCGGGGGACGGCTTGCGAGTCGTACAGCAGCGTCATGTGCGGCGTGAAAGCCGACCCGGCCGGCAGGCCGCGGCTGCGGGCGTGCCTGGCCAAGGTCCGGTGCAACAGCCGCAGCCCCTCCGCGCCAGCTTCCCCGGCCAGGACATAGGGAGGCATGCGTCGGCGCCCGAAGCTCATGGCCTGGTCGAACGCCACCGGGACGGCGGGCGCGTGCGCGGCAGCGGCCTTCCCTGCCTCGCAGGCCGCCCGCAGCAAAGGGGGCGCAAGCCATTCGTCGCCGCCCAACGGCTGCAAGGTCACATGGAGCCGCTCGGGCGCCAGCACCCGGCCCGTGAGCCCCCTGCTGCGCCGCAGCCGCGACGCGGCCGCATGAAGCCGTGCGGCCGCCTCGGCGTCGGGAAAGACGGCGAAGAACAACATGCGAGTGACCGTCGGCCTCGCTCCGCCTCCCGGTCGCGCGGGGGCGGGGTCGACGCCCGGCAGGTCCATTTGCTCGGGCATGGCGGCTCCATGGGGAATGGCGCGCTGGCCTGGAGCCAGTTGCGCCCGGACAACAGTGCCGTCCAGGCGCTCGGCCCGGCGTCCGGAAACCCGGGCGCCGCCGCGCGGACTCGATAGGCAGCATCAGTGTTTCCGGATATCTTAAACCGCGTGTTGAAACCGAGGCTTGCCGACATGCCACCCGACTCCGCCCACCACCCGCTGCTGCGCCATCGCGACGGACACCATGCCCGCGTCACCTTCGAAGAACTGTTCTTCGACCTGATCTACGTCTTCGCCGTCACCCAACTCAGCCACCAGTTGCTGCACCATCTCACCCCGGGCGGCGTGATGCAATCGCTGATCCTGTGGCTGGCCGTCTGGCTGGGCTGGCAGTACACCTGCTGGGTCACCAACTGGTTCGACCCAGAGACCCCGCGCATCCGCGGCCTGCTCTTTGCCACCATGGTGCTGGCCCTGTGCATGGCGGCCAGCATTCCCGAAGCCTTCGGTGAGCGGGGACTGCTTTTCGCCGGGGCCTACGCGGCGATGCAGGTCGGCCGCACGGCCTTCATCGTCTGGCAGCTTCCCGCGGATCATCCGCTTGCCCCCAACTATCGGCGCATGCTGGGCTGGCTGGTCATCGCCGCCGTATTCTGGGTGGCCGGAGGCATCGCGGCGCAGCAGGAAACGCGCGCCGCGCTGTGGCTGATCGCGGTACTGTGCGAATACGTCTCGCCCATGTTCGGCTTCGCCCTCCCCGGCCTGGGCCGCTCGCGCACCAGCGACTGGACGATCGAGGGCGGCCATCTGGCCGAACGCTGTCAGTTGTTCGTCATCGTCGCCCTGGGCGAGACCCTCCTCGCCACCGGCGCCACGCTGGCCGATACCCCGGCCTGGACGCCGCCGATCCTGTCCGGCCTGCTGGCGACCTTCCTCGGCACCCTGGCCATGTGGTGGCTGTATTTCGGCACTTCCAGCAAGGACGCCACCGCGGCCATCACCCATTCCAGCGACCCGGGCCGCATCGGCGCGTATTTCCACTACATCCACGCCATACTGGTGGCCGGCATCATCGCCACCGCCGTCGGCAACGACCTGGTCCTGGAACATCCGGACGCGCGGCTGGACACCGCGCAGGTCATCGCGCTCGTCGCGGGGCCGGCCATCTACCTGCTGGGTAGCGCCATCTACAAGAAGGTCGTCTATGCGGCCATCCCGCGGTCCCACATCGCGGGCGCACTGGTCCTCGTCGTGCTGATTCCCGTCGGCTACGCGGTCAGCCTGCTCGCCATGGGTTGGCTGACCACCGCCGTGTTGATGGCTGTCGGCCTATGGGAAGGCCGGCAGCTGAAACGGCGGCGCACCGGACCCGCCGCGGCGCCTGCCCATCATTGAATCTCCGCTGGGCGGCAGCGTTCAGGACGCCCGTCCTGCCTCGTCGCTGTAGTACTCCGCCCGTGCATAGCGATAGTTGCCATACTTGGGCCGGAAGCCGTAGCGCTTGGGAAGGAGCTTGAGGCCATTGAAGACCAGGCCATCCACCGGCGCACCGGCTTCCATCAGGCGCTTGGCGGTTTCCCGGATCTCTCCGACCGTATTCATGCCCGCCCTCACCACGATGACGACCGCCGCCGCATGGACGCCCACGGCGGCGGCATCGGATGAGGAAAGCACCGGCGCCGTATCGACGATGACCAGGTCATAATCCTGGGCCAAGGCATTGAGCGTGGGAGCGAATGCCGGAGAAGCCAGGAGCTCGGAGGGATCGAAGGTCACGACGCCGGTGGAAATGAAGTCCACCCCTTCGGCCACGCTGTGCTTGCTGACCTTCTCGACGGGGGTGGTTCCCGCCAGCACCTCGAACAGCCCCGAGTCCTTGGGCAGGTTGAAATAACGATTCAACTGGCCCTTGCGGAAATCCGCGTCGATCAGCAGTACCCGCTTGCCCACCGCACCCTGGATAAAGGCGTAATTCGCCGACAGGAACGATTTGCCGACGCCGGGTACCGGACCGGTGAATACCAGCACGTTGCTGACCGAATGCTGCAGCGACTTCTGCATGACGGTGCGGAACGCCCGCAAGCTCTCGATGGATGGATCCTTGCCGCGCTTCTGCGCCAGCAGTGGCTGGACGCCTGCGTTGCGTTTCAGGCTGTGGCGCCAGAGCCGCTCGTGCGCCTCGCTGTAGGGAATGGTGCCGAGCACCCGCAAGCCCGTGAAACGCTGCGCCTCGTCCGGATCGGACAGGCCGCCGAACAAGGCGTTGCGCATCAGTGCCAGCAAGGTGCCCGCGATCAGCCCCGCCGCGGCGGCCACCGCCAGGACGATGGCCGGCTTGGGCTGCACCGGCTCTTCCGGCACCACGGCGGTATCGAGCAGACGCACGTTTCCGACCTTGCCGGCGCGTATCAGCTTCAACTGCTGGGTGTTGTTCAGGAGCGCGGTATAGAGCTCGGTATTCACCTTCACGTCGCGCACCAGCCGCACGACGTCCTGCTCAAGGTCGGGCAACTGGCGAATGCGGCCGCCGAGCCGGTTGATGTCCGCGTTCAGCGAAGCGATCTGCTGGTCGATGGCCACGATGCTGGGGTGCGATCGCGAGAAGCGGGTGTCGAGCTCGCTGCGCCGCGCCCGCAGCTCGACGACGCGTGTCTGGGCTTCCGTGGACTGCGTGAGTATCAGCTTGGCTTCTTCGCTCAGGTCGATGGTGCCGCGCGCGTTGCGCAAGGCGTTGTACCTCGTCTCGGCCTCGTCCAGAGCCTTCTTCATGGCGGGCAGCTGGCTGTCCAGGAACGCCAGCGATTTCTCCGCCTGCTCGGCGCGGCGATTGACGTTCTGCCGCACATACTCACGCCCGATCTCGTTCAGTATTTCCGCGGTCAGCACGGGATCCGTGCCTTCGAAGGTAACGCCGATCACGCCCGATTGCCGGCCTCGCTCGAAGACCCCCAGCCGCGCCTGCACCGACTCCTCGGCCATCAGGTGCGACCGCCTGCGCACCGTGTAGTCCGTGCCGGGAGCGCCCTCCAGCGCATCGACCTGGATGTCGATCGACCCATCCGGCACCGCGAATCGCTCCAGTTGGCCTACCCGCCCCTCGAAGGAAAGATCGTTCTTCCGGTCGACGAGGCGATAGCGGCCATCGCCGAGCGCCGTGATCTGCAGCTTCTTGGCCAGCAACGAACGCGGCACGTCCAGCTTGCCGATGGCGATCTTCTCGTCGGTCCACGCATAACCGTTCGCCGGCAGCCATTGCGCGACGGTCTGGCCGTAGTCCTGCTTGGCCAGCCAACGGCCGACCACCGGAAAGTAGTCGGGCGATGCGTCGATGTACAGCAGATACCGGTCCACGGCCGCGCGGACCACGGTGCGCGAACGCAGTATCTCCATTTCCCCGGAGGTGGCCGGCTTCAGGTCGAACATGGCGGAGACGTCGCCCAGCAAGGTGCGCGCCGGCGAAGTGGGCTGCTCTTCTTCGACCTGCACCAGAATGTCGGCGCGATAGACCGGCCGCGCCAGCAGCAGATAAACCACCGCCACCGCGATCGTCGCCAGCACCGCTGCCAGGATCGACCACCGCCGCGCCACCAGCGCGTCCATGTACGACGATACGGGGGTCTCCGGGCGCCTGGCAGGCATCGAAGGCTCGAACGATTCAATGGGCAAGGTCATCGTCAGCTCGCTTGTAAAGAAGTTTCATGCTCGGATCGGTCCTGGCCGCCATGCCTCAACGTCCGACGGCAGCGGCGGTATATACGGTCTGCGTGCTCGGGAACAGCAGACTGATGAAGCGGTTCCACCGGCCCAAGTTGCCGGTATCCACGAACACAACGTCCTTGGGCTTGAGCTCGAACTGCTCGGCCACGGCCAAGGCGGATGCCGAGCTGCTGTCCAGGTGATAGACCTCGGGCAAGGCCTCCGGCGTGGTCCGCACGACGAAGATCTGCGACGGATCCACCGTGTTCTGGTTGACCCCTCCGGCATTGCCCAGGGCTTCGGTCAAGCTCATGTGGCCATCGCGCAAGACCATGGCCTGCGGCGCATTCACCTCGCCCATCACGAATATCTTGCTTTCCTCGCGCGGCGACACGCGCACGATATCGCCCGGCTTGAGCATGACCTTGGTCAGGTCCATGCCCCGTGCGATCAGGCGAGGGAGGTCCACGCGCGTCGCCATCCCCCCGCGAAGCACGTACACCCGGCTGCGATCCGCGGACGGCAACAGGCCGCCCGCCCGATTGATGGCCTCCATGAGATTCAGCGGTAGATCGTTCATGGCAACGGTGCCGGGATTCTTCAGCTCGCCTTCCAGGTACACCCGCTTGCTGCGGTAGCCGAGCACGCGTACGGTGATCTGCGGGTTCCGGATATAGTCGCCCGCGTTCTTGATGATCAGATTACGGACCTCGATGTCCGTCAAGCCGGCCACCTTCAGTAGCCCCAGATAGGGAAACTGGATGTAGCCATCGGACGAGACCGGATAGCCCGGAATGTTCGACGCCGTATCGCCTAGGGTTAGTTCGGTGGCGCCTGTCCCGATGGCGTAGGTTTGCGTCGGAAGAACGAGTTCGGGGTGGTCCCAGACCACGATCGAAAGGATGTCGCCGGGCCCGATCACATAGGGCATGCCGTTGCCCGCCAGAGCCTGGTAGGCTGTATCTGCCTGGGCTTCGCGAACGCGCTTTTCCTCCAGCACCAGCGAAGGCGTGATCTGCGTCATGCGCGGAACGGATTTCGGATCATTGGGATCGACCGGCCAGTCGGGATCGAAGCGCATGCCTGGTGCGAACGCGCACGCGCCGAGCGACGCTATCGCCAGCGCGATGATGAAAGTCCGGAAGGTGGTCTCGATGAAAGTTTTCATGGCAGCTCACGGTGGGTGACTACGTTGCCTGTCGGATACCCCGGTTCAGTCGGGTTGCGCCATTCCACCTTTTTTTGCCATCCCCGCCCATTGGACGGACGGTTTAGGTCCTACTTCATCCTTCTATTCATCCATCCGGCTGTTTCGCCGCCAGCAGGCGCTCAATAAGCTTTGCATCGTGGCGGCACGCTGTGGCCGCAAACACATAGCATCAGTCTGCGTACTTTCCCCATACAACCCAGGAGTGCGTGATGGAGTCGGCTGCCTTTCCGGAATCCGAGCGCTTGAGCGGCGCCCATGTTCTCTATCGGCTGTTCGACGCAAGCCTCGTCGTCGGCTGCGGGCTTGCCGCGGCGGAATGGCGCTTGCCTTCCGGCACGAACCTGTCGGCTCCGCCCATCCATCTCTTCCTGATCGCCTTCTGCTCGCTGGCCGCCCTGCTCGTCTTCCCGGCCTTCCGGCTATACGGCTCGTGGCGCGGGCGCCAGCTGAGCGAACTGCTGCTCTGCATCCTCGCGGCATGGTGCACGGTCTACGGATTGGGCATCCTGCTGAGCTTCCTCATGCACCAGAGCGGCATCATTTCATTCCCCTGGGCATCCGCCTGGTTCATCCTGACGGCACTGTCGCTGGTGGGATTGCGCCTGGGCATCTATGCCGCGCTGGGCGCCGCGCGCGACCGCGGGCTGAACCAGAAGCGTGTGCTGATCGTCGGGTTCGGCACCCTGGGCCGCGAGCTCTGGCGCCGGGTGGAGCACTTCCGCGCGACCGGCTACGAGGTCGCCGGCATCTATACCGGCACCGACGAAAGATTGCCCAGCAGCGTACGTCGCCTGACTTCCCTCGAAGGGCTGTCGAACTTCATCCGCGAGGCGAGCGTGCGGGAAGTGTGGATCGTGCTGCCCATGGAGCAAGGCCAGAAAGTGCACGAGGTGCTGTTCCAGCTGCGCAACGATCTGGTGGATATCCGCTGGATTCCCGACATGATGTCGATCAGGCTGCTCGGGCACCGGATCGACAACTTCATGGGGTTGCCCGCGATCCAGTTGAACAGCCTGCCGGCCATCGGCATCCGGGGCTGGGCCAAGGAAATGTTCGACCGCGTCTTTTCCCTGGGCGCGATCATCGCCTTCTCTCCGGCGATGCTGGTCATCGCCGTGCTGGTCAAGCTCACTTCGCGAGGGCCGGTGCTGTTCAAGCAGCCGCGGCTGGGCGTGGACGGCAAGGTCTTCAACGTCTACAAATTCCGGACCATGACCGTGCACGAGGAGAACGGCACCGTTACGCAGGCAACCCGCAACGATGCCCGGGTCACCCGCCTGGGCGCCTTCCTGCGCGCCACCAGCCTGGACGAGCTGCCCCAGTTCTTCAATGTGCTCAAGGGCGACATGTCGGTCGTGGGCCCGCGGCCGCACGCCCTGGCGCACAACGAGCTCTACAAGGACGTTGTCGACCGCTACATGATGCGCCATCGCGTCAAGCCGGGCATCACCGGATGGGCCCAGGTGAACGGCTATCGCGGCCAGACCGAAACCGTGCACAAAATGCGTGCCCGCATCGAGTTCGACCTGTATTACATACAGCATTGGTCGTTCCTCATGGACTTGCGCATCATTGCCAGGACCGCGCTCTCTGGCTGGACCGGCCGCAATGCGTACTGACGATCCGGCGCTTCCGGTCCCGGGTTTTCTGAGCGCCGAGGATTTCCGCAAAGCCGTGGACATGCTGCCGCTGGTCGCCATCGACTTGCTGCTGCGCAACAGCGCCGGGGCATACCTGCTGGGGCTGCGCAGCAATCCCCCGGCCAAGGACACCTGGTTCGTGCCGGGCGGACGCATCCGCAAGAACGAATCGCTGGCCCAGGCGCGCGCGCGCATCGCGAGCGAGGAGTTGTCGCTCATTCTTCCGACGTCCGCGTGGACCGCGCGCGGCGTGTACGAGCACTTCTATCACACCAACTTCGCCGAGGAACCCGGCAAGGCAACGCACTATATCGTCCTGGCTTTCGAAGCGCCGCTGGCGACGGCCTCGCATGCCTTTCCCTATGAACAGCATCGCCGCTATCGCTGGATGTCCCCCGCCATCGCAGGCTCGCACCCGAGCGTCCACCCATACACCCAAGCCTACTTCAAGGAGCGCGTCTCATGACCGACCTCCTCGCCCATTTCCGCGCCGTCATCCTGTGCGGCGGATCCGGTTCACGCCTGTGGCCGCTTTCGCGCGAGACCTTGCCCAAGCAATTCATCTGCCTGAACGGCTCCCGCAGTCTGTTGCAGAACACGCTGCTGCGCCTGCCTTCCGCCAATGCGGAGTACCGCCCGATACTGGTGTGCAACGACGTGCACCGTTATGTCGCGGTGGAGCAGGCGCAGGACGTCGGCGCGACGTCCCTGGAGATGATCCTGGAGCCATGCGCGCGCAACACCGCGCCCGCCATAGCCGCCGCGGCGCTGCGCGCCATGGAGGACGATCCCGACGCGATCCTGCTGGTCATGCCGTCCGACCATGTGCTGGAAGACGGCGAGTCTCTGCGTGCGGCCTTTGCCTCGGCCCATGCCCACGCGGCGCGCGGCGCGATGGTGACCTTCGGCATCGCCCCCGACGCCCCGCAAACCGGCTATGGCTACATCCAGGCCGGCGACCCCTTGAGCGGCCCCGGCGGCGCCCGCCGGATCAGCCGTTTCGTCGAGAAACCCTCGCCCGAGCTGGCTCAGCGCTTTCTGGCCGAGGGAGGGTACTACTGGAACAGCGGCATGTTCGCCTTTCGTGCCGCGGTCTACCTGGCCGAGCTGGACCGGCGCGCGCCGGCCATGCTGGCGGCGGTGCGCGAAGCCGTGGCCGCCGGCAAGGGCGACCATGCCCTGTACCAGCTGGACCCCGCGAGCTACGCGGCCTGCCCCGCCGACTCCATCGACTACGCCGTCATGGAGCACACCGAAGACGCCGTCGTCATTCCGCTCGATTGCGCCTGGAGCGACGTCGGCACCTGGGACAGCGTCTGGGGCATCGCGGAGAAGTGCCCCGACGGCAACGCCATACAAGGCGACGTGCTGATGGAGGATTCCCGCAATTGCCTGGTGCATGCCACCCACCGGATGGTCGCCTCCATCGGCCTCGACGACATCGTCGTCATCGAGACCGCCGACGCCATACTGGTCATGCACAAGAGCAAGTCCCAGGACATCAAGGGCCTGGTGGAACGCTTCAAGGTGCTGCACCGGACGGAAATCACCCACCACCGGCAGGTCCAGCGCCCCTGGGGCTGGTACGACTCGGTGGATCAGGGCGAGCGCTACCAGATCAAGCGGATCACGGTGAAACCGGGCGGCCGCCTCTCCTTCCAGATGCACCACCACCGGGCCGAGCACTGGGTGGTGGTCTCCGGCACCGCCCGCATCTACAACGGCGACAAGCAGTACCTGCTGACCGAGAACCAATCCACCTTCATCCCTTTGGGTGAAGTACACAGTCTCGAGAACCCCGGCAAGATCCCGCTGGACATCATCGAAATCCAATCGGGCGCCTATCTGGGCGAGGACGACATCGTCCGTTTCCAGGACGTGTACGGCCGGGTCTGACCTATCGAGGCAATGCCTTAGACCCTTTGATCGATATCCGTCGCGGCAACCGCGACGGTAATCTTCTCTCCGCCGGCCGACCCTTTTCGGCCGAGAGTCCGCAAGCTAAGCCATAAGGACACCACCATGTCGAAGCGAGCTCTGATTACCGGCGTCACCGGGCAGGACGGCGCCTATCTGGCCGAACTGTTGCTGAACAAAGGCTACGAAGTCCATGGGATCAAGCGCCGCGCGTCGCTTTTCAATACCTCCCGGATCGACCACCTCTACCAGGATCCGCACGAGCGCTCCCGCAACTTCGTCCTGCACCATGGAGACATGACCGACTCCTGCAGTCTCATCCGGATCGTGCAGGCCGTGCAACCCCACGAGATCTACAACCTGGCCGCCCAGAGCCACGTCGGGGTGTCGTTCGAAGAGCCGGAGTACACCGCCAATACCGACGGATTGGGCACGCTGCGCCTGCTGGAAGCCATCCGCATGCTCAAGCTCACGGACCGCACCCGCTTCTACCAGGCGTCGACCTCGGAACTCTACGGCATGGTCCAGGAGATTCCGCAGCGGGAAACCACGCCGTTCTACCCGCGCAGCCCGTACGCCGCCGCCAAGCTGTACGCCTACTGGATCTGCGTCAACTACCGGGAAGCCTATGGCATGTACGCATGCAACGGGATCCTCTTCAATCACGAATCCCCGCGCCGCGGCGAGACCTTCGTCACCCGCAAGATCACTCGCGGCCTGGCCCGCATCGCAATGGGCCTGCAGGATTGCCTGTACCTGGGCAACCTCTCGTCCCGGCGCGACTGGGGGCATGCGCGGGATTACGTCGAGATGCAGTGGCTGATGCTGCAGCAGGACAAGCCGGACGATTTCGTCATCGCCACCGGCATGCAATACAGCGTGCGGGAATTCATCGACATGGCCGCGCGCGAACTGGGTCTGCTGCTCTCCTGGGAGGGTGAAGGCGTTCGGGAGACGGCCACCGTCCTCTTCAGCGCGGTGCACGAGAAAGTCCGGCCCGGCCAGGTGATCGTCCGGGTCGACCCCCGCTATTTCCGTCCGACCGAGGTCGACACGCTGCTGGGGGATCCCAGCAAGGCCAGGGAAAAGCTCGGGTGGACGCCTCGTACATCTTTCGCCGACCTAGTGCGGGAGATGGTCGAAAGCGACCTGAAGGACGCGCGGCGCGATGCGCTCATGGAAGAAAACGGCTACGAAGTGTTCGCCTACAAGGAGTAATCATGAAGACCGGCTCAGCGCGGATTTTCGTGGCAGGCCATCGCGGCATGGTGGGATCGGCCATCCGCCGGGAACTGGAGCGCAAGGGCTACGCCCACCTGCTTACTCCCTCCCGGCACGAGCTCAATCTCGAGAACCAGGCCGCGGTGCAACAGTTCTTCGATCGCGAACGCCCGGACGTGGTGTACCTGGCGGCGGCCAAGGTCGGCGGCATTCTCGACAACGAACGGCACCCGGTGGCGTACCTGGCGCGCAACCTCCTGATCCAGACCAACGTCATCCGAGCGGCATACGAATCGGGTGTCGCCAAGCTGCTGTTCCTCGGCTCCTCGTGCATCTACCCGCGCCTGGCGCCTCAGCCCATGCGGGAGGAACACCTGCTGACCGGCCCGCTCGAGAGCACCAACGAGGCCTACGCCATCGCCAAGATCGCCGGCGTGAAGCTCTGCGAGGCCTATCGCCGGGAGTTCGGCTCGTGCTTCGTCAGCGCCATGCCGACCAATCTCTACGGCCGCGGCGACAACTACGATCTCGAGCGCAGCCACGTGCTGCCTGCGCTGATACGAAAGTTCCACGAAGGCAAACTTGCCGATTCGCCGTCGGTCACGATCTGGGGCACCGGCCAGCCGCTGCGCGAGTTCCTGCACGTCGACGACCTGGCGCGCGCCTGCGTGCACCTCATGGAAGGCGATCCCGACCAGTCCATCTACAACATAGGCTCGGGCGAGGAAATCAGCATTGCCGATCTCGCCCGGCTGGTGGCCCGGATCGTGGGTTACGAAGGCAGGCTCAAGTTCGACCTGAGCCGCCCAGACGGCACGCCGCGCAAGCTGCTCGACTCCTCCCGGATGCGGGCCCTGGGCTGGAAGCCCGAGATCCCGCTGGCGGAGGGCATCGCGGTGACGTACCGCCAGTTCCTGCGGGAATCCGGGGCTCTCCAACGGTTGACCGGCGCGTTGGGCTGACCCATGGCACTCATGCGTCTGATACGCCGCCACGTCGTCGGCAACGCCTCGTTCTGGGGGTTGATCGAGTACGGCAGCGGGCCGCTCGTGGCGCTTGCCGCCCTGCCTGTGCTGCTGCGCCAGCTCGATACCACGGGTTTCGGCCAGTACGCCATGATCCTGGCGGTGGCGGGATTCGGAAACCTGGCCAACCTCGGCGCGGCGGTGACGGCGACCAAGCTGGTTGCGGAGAAGGCGCACGAGCCCGGGGGCGCCTATCGTGGCGCCGGCGTGGCCTCGGCGCTGATCTTCTGCGCGCTGGGCGCCGTCGCGCTGGTCACCCTGGTCGTCACCGCGATGCTGGCGGGCATCTGGCCCGATGCGCATTTCGGCAATGCCCCGCTGTATACCCTGCTGCCCGCGGCGCTGGCCGTCTACCTCGCCCAGCAAACCGACCAGTTGTACGCCGGCGCGCTGAAGGGCCGCGAACGCTTCCCGGCCATCGCGCTGTCCGAGTGCGGGGGCCGCCTCGGCGCCATGGCCCTGGCCTGCCTGGCGGCCTGGCTCACGCACAGCGCCCTGTGGACTGCGGCGGCGCAAGGCACGGGACTGCTGCTGTCGGCCGGCGTCAAGATGCTGGTCTTTGCCCGCGGAGAACACCACTACTGGGTCAAGCCGATTCCCGATCGCGCGGCCATGGCGGCCGCCTTCCAGTTCTCCCGCTGGTCATGGCTGCACGGCGTCAGCACGCTTGCCTTCGGTTCCCTCGACCGCGTCGTCGTCGGCAGCCTGATGGGGCCCACCGCCCTGGCGCTCTACGCCGTCGGCGTCCAGGTCGGACAGATCACCCATACGGCCTCGGTAGCCGTATTCCAGAAGGCCATGCCGCGCGTCAATCGCCTGCGCGTGTCGCCGCCCTACCCGGGCGCCGCGGGAGAAGAAATACGGCGGTTGACGCGCTGGAACCTGGTGCTGTCCGCGGGCGCGACCCTGTTGCTGCTGGCTCTCAGCCAGCCTCTGCTGGCCTTGATGCTGGGGGCGGCCAATGCGGCGGGACACCAGCTGACCTTCGACCTGCTGATACTGGCATCGGGCGTATTGTCGATGAACGCCGCCGCCCATTTTTCCCTGCTCGGCCTGGGCAATGGCCGCGCGGTAGCGCTGCTCAACGGGCTGGGAGGGGTCGCCATGCTCGTGCTGATGGTCGTTCTGGCCGGACCGGCCGGCCAGAACGCCGCGGCCATCGGCCGCATGGCGTATGCCGCGGTGACGCTCGCGGCCATAGGCCTGGCGCTGCGCGAATCCCGCGAGCCGCTTCCCCCCACCGCCTCGATAGCGACCCGGTAGTCCGTCACATGCTCAGGGAATATATGCGCAAACATCATGAACAGAAGACGCGGGAACTGATCAATTTCGTCAGTTGCCTGAAGCCGCCGCGCCCGGTGGCGACAGCGCTGCTGCCCCGGATCACGATCGTGACGCCTTCCTACAACCAGGGGAAGTTCCTGGAACGCACCATACTCTCGGTGCTGAACCAGGGATACCCGGATCTCGAATACATCATCATCGATGGCGGCTCGACCGACGGCAGTGTCGACATCATCCGGAAGTACGAGAAATACCTGGCCTATTGGACCAGCCGGCCGGACCGGGGCCAGTCGCACGCCATCAACGAGGGGTTCATACGAGCCACAGGCGACTACGTGGGATGGCAGAACTCCGACGACCTGTTCTTTCCCGGCGCTCTGCTGCGCCTGGGCAAGGCCGCGGCACTGGGCCGTCCCACCATCGTGAGCGGCAACCTGTACCTGGCGGACGCCGGCAATCGCATATTCCGCGAAATCCAGTACACCCCCGTGGATCGAGGCATGCTCACGGTGGTCAAGGCGTCCATCCCCAACCAGGCCGCCATTTTCCGGCGCGATCTGCTCGAGAAGTACGGCATGCTGGACGAGGACAAGCGCTACTGCATGGACCTGGACCTGTGGAGCCGCCTCCTGTACGCGGGCGCCAACCGCATCGTGCCCGACGCCTACGGCGTCTACACCATGCACGGGGAAACCAAGACCGCCTTGCTGCAGGACGTGCTGCTGGAAGAACGCAGCGCAATCGTCCACCGGATACGCCAAACGGAGCCTGGTATCGGGCCTCTCTACGGTCTGTCCTGCCGCTTGGCCAAGATGGCAGCCCATGCCAAGCAGGGCGACCTCCCCTACCTGTTCGAGAAATTCACCAGCAAGCTCATCGGTCGCGACGACTGGAGCGAACACTGAGGCGCCGCCACCATGACGCGTTCACTCACCCAATCGACGCTGCCCTGGCTATGCCTGTTTTTCTTCTCGGCAACGGCGCTGAACTTCGATGAACTCACCATAGGCGCCGGCAATTTCAAGCTGTCGCCGTTCGATCTCCTGTTCCTGGTCATCGTGGCGATCAAGTTCTCGCGGCTCGGCCAGCCCGGCGCCTACGCGCTCCCGTCGAGCTCGGTGATCATCCCGATGGCGCTGCAATGCCTGGCGCTGACCTACCTGGCGGCCACCAGTTTTCCGAAGCCCGGCATTGCCGGCCCGGACGTCGCGCGCGACCTGCGCATCGTGCTGTACTTCATGAGCATTCCCTTCCTCTGCTACAAGGACATCGACTCGGCATCCGCCTACGCCACGTTGCAGCGGACCATCGTTATCTCCGGCGTGGCCGTGGCCGGGTTTCTGCTGGCTGAACAGCTCACCGGCTTCAGCGTCACCGAACCGCTGCGCAACGTGCGCCTGGCCGTCTGGCTGCTTCCTTTCGCCATCCTGTCCATCATCTACTTTCCCGGGACGCTCCGGCTGGGCCCCCTCAGCGCCTACCTGCTGACGCTGTTCCTGTTCGTAGCGCTGGCCATGTCGCTCAACCGTAGCCAGTACCTGCAGCTGGCCGTAACGGTCGCACTCGCGGCGCTTCTCGGCAGCCAGGCCAGAGCCCTGCACAAGACCATCCTGCTGTTCGTACCCGCCATCGTCGCCGGTCTGGCGGTGTTCTACCTGATCGGGTACATGGACGTCCTCATCGACCGCATCTTCACGGTCCAGGAATTGGAGTACGACTCCAGCTATGGCGCCCGCATCCAGGAGATGGAAGGCCAGATGGATCTGTTCCACCAGGCTCCCATCTTTGGACACGGCGCCGGCTTGCGCAGCTGGGTCATGGGCGAGGAAGGCTTCGAGCTCAGCACGTTCGCCCACAACTCCTGGGCTTTCTACCTGATGAAGTTCGGCATCGTCGGCACCGGGCTCATCATGCTGACGCCACTGGCGATCATGCTCGTCTCGCTGATCCGTCCATATGCCCATCCCGGCCTGGAACTGCACCGGCGCTACATGCTTTGCTGCCTGCCTATCTACATAACCGTCGATTCGATGTCGGGAGGGCTGGCCTACGCCCCCAAGACCGCGTTCCTCGGGTTCATGCTTTGCTACAGCCTGTCGCTGGCTGCCAACGCGGCGGCGACCGAGCCGGTCGTCCAGCGCATCAGGACCGGCCTGGGCGCCGGCCGGACGGCCCACCATGGCTGATGTCCTCTTTGTCGCGCCCGACCTGGCTCCCGGCGGCGTGGGCCGGTGCGTCACGTTCATCGTCGACGCCTTGCCCCAGGAGGGGCTGGAGACGGGTCTCTTCCTGCTTCGGCGCTTCAACGGGGAATACAAGATCAGGAACGCGCCGGTCACGCATGCCCTGCCGGCCATGCCCGCCGCCTGGCGTTTCCGGTCGGCGCTGCCGCTGGCGTTCTGGCGGCTGCTGATCCACCTGCGCAACGAGCCTCCCGCCCTGGTGTGCTCCCATGGCTTGCTCTGCAACACCCTCGTCGCGGTGGCATCGATGCTATCCATGCGAAAGTACGCGACGGTCGCGGTCGAACACAACAGTCCGTGGGCGCACTACAGCGGCTCCCCGCTGCAGCGGCTGAAGCGCTGGTTGGCCCACTTCAGCTATTCCCGCCACGACGTGGTCGTGGGTGTGTCCAAAGGCGTGGTCCGCGACCTGTCCACCATGTTCCCGTCCCTGGCCGGCAAGTTCCGCCACGTCTACAACGGCATTCCGGTCGACGAAGTGCGCCGTCTGGCCAGTTGCGCGCCAAGCACGCCGCTCCAGCCCGGCGTCCTGCAGTTCGTTTCCATCGGCCGCCTGGATGCGCTCAAGGATTTCAAGACGTTGGTCGACGCGGCGGAAATCCTGGACGATCCACGCATCGCGTTTACCATTTTCGGCGACGGCCCCGAGCGAAAGACCTTGCAGCAGCGGATCGCCGCCTCGTCCTCCCGCTCGAAGGTGACGCTGGCCGGACACGTCTCCAATCCCTTTCCGGCGCTGGCGCGCGCCTATGCGTTCATCTCGACCTCGCGCCGGGAGAGCTTCGGCAACGCCATGGTGGAGGCCCTCAGCCTGGGAGTGCCGGTCATTGCGGCCGACTGTCCCCACGGCCCGGCCGAAATCCTGGCGAACGGCCGGTATGGCGTGCTTTTTCCCGTCGGGGACGCCACGGCGCTGGCCGCGGCGATCCGCCGGCTGATCGACCACAGGCAGGAACATGACCGGCTGGCGCTGGTGGCGCCCGGCCGCGCAGCCGCTTTTTCTCTCGAGCAGCATCGCCGAAATGTCGCGGCGCTGTTCAACCCGCTGCTTTAGGCGCGGCACTCATCCCACACGGAGAAGATCTTGGAACGCATTCCGGTATCCGTGGTCGTCATGACCAAGAACGAAGCGCGCAATATCGTCAAATGCCTGGCCAGCCTCCAAGACTTCTCCGAGGTATTCGTCGTCGACTCGGACAGCACGGACGAGACGCAAGAGCTGGCAATGACGTATGGCGCCCACGTGGTGCCGTTCAAGTGGAACGGCAAATATCCCAAGAAGAAGCAATGGTGCCTGGAGAACCTGCCATTCACGAACCGCATCGTGCTGTATGTGGACGCCGACGAGGAAATGACCCCCGCCCTGGCCGATGAAATCCGCCGCTGCCTGCCCCGCTTCCACGACGGCTACGCCGGCGCATTCACCGCCTTCGATTACGTGTTCTGCGGCAAGACGCTGCGGCACGGCCACCGTGTCTACAAGCTCGTGCTGCTGGACCGGCATCGCGCCCGTTTCCTGGACTATGACGACCTCGACGTCGCCCACATGTGGGAAGTCGAAGGCCACTACCAGCCTCATGTCGACGGCCCCACTTTCGTGCTGTCGAATCCCATGATCCATGCCGACCACGATTCGCTTTATCACTACTTCGACAAGCACAACCGCTATTCGGACTGGGAAGCCAATCTGCGCCTCAAGGGACTGCTCAATGATCCGCGCGAAGCGAATGTCGGCGGCCGGGCCCTCGCCAAGAAACTGTTCCAGAGCGTGCCCTTCAAGGGCGTCGCCGCGTTCCTGCACAGCTACGTCCTGAGACGCGGCTTCCTGGACGGCAAGGCCGGCTTCGACTATGCCGTCGCTCGCGGCGTCTACTACTGGCAGATCGGCATCAAGACCGCCGAACTGAAAGCGGCCGCCGCACGTGCCCGCCCCAGCGCGAAAGAAGGGCTGGCGGCCGATCTCGGCCGGAGACCGATGTGAAGGAAGAGTACCAGCGCCTGGATCTGTTTTCCGTTTCGCCGGGCTTGCGCGGCCGCTCGCCGCTGGCCGTCCAGATGTGGTGGCTGGCGCAGGCAACGCTGTTCCGCGGATCGCCTCAGATCGCCTACGGATTTCGACGCTGGCTGCTGCGCCGGTTCGGCGCCCGGGTCGGCAAGAAGGTGCTCATTCGCCCCAGCGCCACGATCACTTATCCATGGAAAGTCAGCATAGGCGATTACTCCTGGATAGGCGATGACGTCGTGCTGTACAGCCTGTCGTCGATCGACATCGGCGACCATGTAGTGGTCTCGCAGCGCAGCTACGTATGCGCCGCCGACCATGATCCCGCCTTGCGCGACTTCCCGATACGCGAGCGTCCCGTACGCATCGAAAGCGGCGCCTGGATCGCCACCGACGTGTTCGTCGGCCCGGGCGTGACCGTCGGCACGGGCGCCGTCGTCGGCGCCCGCAGCTCGGTATTCAAGTCCATCCCCGCCGCAACGGTCTGCCACGGCAATCCCTGCCGTCCCGTACGCATGCGTTCAATGGTGGATCGATGAAACTGCTGATCTACGGGTTGAACTTCGCACCGGAGCTGACCGGCATCGGGAAATACACGGGCGAGCTGGCCGCCTGGCTCGCCCTCCAGGGCCACACGGTCTCTGTCATCGCCGGCCCCCCTTATTACCCGGCCTGGCGGATCGAGGACGGCTATTCCGCCTGGCGCTATCGCAAGGAGAGCTGGCAAGGCGTCTCCATCACCCGTTCGCCGCTCTGGATACCGGCCCGTCCCGGCGGCCTCAAACGCATCCTGCATCTGGCCAGTTTCGCCGCAGCCAGCCTGCCCGCGCTCGCCGCACACGCCTTCAAGCGGCCGGACGTCATTTTCGTGGTGGCGCCCGCGCTATTCTGCGCACCCGCGGCATGGATTGCGGCGCGGCTTTGCGGCGCACGGGTCTGGTTGCACATCCAGGACTATGAGGTAGATGCGGCGTTCGAACTCGGCCTGCTCAAGGGCCGGCGGCTGCGGCGTCTCGTCCTGGCGCTGGAGCGCTGGCTGCTTCGGCGCTTCGACCGGGTCTCGACCATCTCGGGGCGCATGCTCGATCTCGCGCGGCGCAAGGGAGTGGACTCCCACCGGCTCGCGTCCCTGCCCAACTGGGTGGACGTCGACTCGGTCGCCGGCGCCGACGGCTCACGACGCTACCGCTCCGAGCTCGGCATTCCGCAGGATGCCGTCATCGCGCTTTACGCCGGCAATATGGGGGTCAAGCAAGGCCTCGAGGTACTCGCCCATGCGGCAAGAGCGCTTGCGGATCACCCCAGCCTCTGGTTCGTCTTTTGTGGCGAAGGGCCTCAACGCGATACCCTGCGCACGCTATGCGCGGGATTGCCGCATGTTCGCTTCATCGGACTGCAGCCTGCCGAGCGCCTGGGTGAACTGCTCTGCACCGCGGACATGCATCTCCTGCCGCAGCGAGCCAACGCGGCCGACCTGGTCATGCCCTCCAAGCTGGGCGGCATGCTGGCAAGCGGCCGTCCTGTCGTCTGTACCGCATCGCCCGATACCGAGCTGGCTTCGGTGGTTGCCGGCAGGGGAATCGTGGTGCCGCCGGAAGATACCGAAGCCCTGGCGCGGGCACTGAACGAGCTGGCCAGCAACCCTCGCCGGCGCACAGAACTCGGCGTGGCGGCGCGGGACTATGCCCGGCGCCATCTCCATATCGATGCCGTTCTTTCGCGGGCCGAGCAGGACCTGCAAGCCTGCGCGCACCGCCGGCGCACTGCCTGACCGAACGTGCCCTCGGCGGCCTCTCTCATTATTCATCGCCATCGCTGTCGGACTTGATCAGTCCCCTGCGGCGGGCCACGAACGCGGCCTCGGCCTGATTGCGCACGTTCAACTTCCAATAGAGCGTGCGCGCATGGCTCTTCACGGTTGCCGCGGATATGCCGATGCGTTCGGCGATCTCGCGCATGCTGTGGCCCTGCACCAGGAGGTGAAGGATTTCCTCCTGCCTTTTCGTCAGCCCTCTCATGGCGGTTTTCGCAGCCACCGGCATATCGGGTAGCGCCTCACGGCGCGGATAGCACTCGCCGCCGGCCAGCACCAGGCTTACCGCGGCGGCCAGCGCCGACGGATTGGAGGACCGGGATATGTATCCCTGCACTCCGCGGCGAGCAAAGGCGGCGCTGACCGCCGGATCTTCCGTGCCATACAGCGTCAATACGACGCGAGGAGAAAACAACGCCAGCGCGCGCTCGAGCGTGTCGACGGCCTGCACCGGGTCCGGATGCACGTCCAGCACCAGCAGCTCCACTTCCTTGTTCCAGGAAGCGGCCAGCTCGCTCAGCTGGCGAGCCGACAGGACGATGATCTCGCCTACCCCCTGTACACGCATCAATATATGTTCCAACGCGAGCCGCAACAGCGCGTAATCTTCAATCAGAACAGTCGCCATTCCCGCGGCCTTTTGAACGCGCCCGGACGTCCCGCGTGGCCAGCCCATGGTCCGTAATATGGGCCTGCGTGAAGAGAGAAAATCTTGAACTACTCCTGATAGACATTACTGCAGCGGCCCGCTGACGGCGGGCCGCTTGCGTGCGATCTTTCAACTCGCTGGTATGCTATCAGCGGCCACGTGCGCCGCCTCTCGTTCATGCGATTGAAACAGTTCGGCTTAAAGCTATTTATGCGCGTATGACGAGACCCGCTTGTTCTCGCGTTCGCCCTCATGCCCATGCCACTCGAGCGTCGCGCCGCGCTTCAAGGCCGCATAAACCGCTTCGCCCTTGTTGCGCACATGCAAACGCTGATAGAGAGTGCATGCATGGGTTTTGGTGGTGGCCACCGAAATATTGAGCATCCGGCTGATCGTCTTGATCGGGTGGCCACGCGCGAGGAGTACGAGCACTTCGTACTGGCGAGGGGTGAGGTGGAGCAGTTGAGCGCCTTCGGTAATGCTGATTTCGCCCGACTTCCCGCCATGAGCCGCCGCGTTCACGGTATCCAGCGTCGCCGCGCCGATGTGGGCGTCCGGCACGCTGCGCAGGTACGGCTCGGCCGCCTGCAGCTGCTTGCCCGGGAAACACTGGCCGCCGGCCATGACCAGCGGTAATCCCCCCGCAAAAGCGTTGCATCCAGAAGTAGAATTTTCTCGTTGAGGAGTTCTACAGCATGAAGAAGTCACGATTCACGGACAGCCAGATCATCGAAGCCATCAAACGGGTGGAAGCTGG
>NZ_NINW01000059.1 GCF_002188465.1 Pigmentiphaga sp. NML080357
TCGGCCTCACGCAGTATCCGCACAATCTGCTCTTCGCTGTACCTTGCCTTCTTCATCTCGCTTCCTTCTCGCGTCGGAAGCTATTTTCTCAAACACCGTGTGGCGCGAATTTCTCAGAGCAGGTCAGGTTGGCGTGGCGCCGGCGTGCGGCGAAACAAGGAGACGGAAATGGCCTTGTCCTTGTACCTGCACCCGTTTTCGTCCTATTCGCAGAAGGTCAAGACGGCCTTCTACGAAAAGGGCGTGCCTTTCCAAGCCAGAATCCTGGACGGCAGCGAGCCGGTGGCGAGCGAATTCGCCGCCCGCTGGCCCATCGGGAAATTCCCCTTGCTCGTCGATGGTGACCGGACGGTATTCGAGGCAACCAGCATCATCGAGTACCTCGACGTCCTTCATCCCGATACCCCTCGCCTGATCCCCGACGATCCGCATGCGGCGGTCGAAGCCCGCATGTGGGATCGATTCTTCGACCATTACATCAGCTATCCGCAGCAGCGCATCGTCTATGCGGCGATCGGACGCGAAGCCGACGACGGCGAGGATTGCGCGAAGTGGAAGGCCGCCTTCGACACCGCGTACGCGGTGCTCGACCGCCACATGGCGGAGCGGGAGTGGGCGGCCGGCGAGGCCTTCAGCCTGGCCGACTGCGCGGCCGCCCCGGCGCTGCTCTATGCCCACTGGTCTTATGCGATTCCCGACAGCTTCGACCACGTCTGGGCGTATCGCGACCGCCTGCTCGCGCGACCCAGCTACGCGCGGGCGCTGGACGAGGCGCGCCCCTATCGGCATCTCTTTCCCCTCGGCGCGCCCGAGGGGCGGGATTAGGGCGGGCACGGCTCGCCTATCGATCATTCGCCTTCAATTGATTTGAACTGAAATATTGTTAAGAGATATGATTTGCCCAGATATTTCCTGGGTAGCTCATGACTCGTTTTTTTCTCGCGACGTGGACGGCAGTCTGGTTGGCCGCGGTTGCTCCGCGTGCCGGGGCCGCCGGCGCCGCCCCGGATGCGGCCGCTCCGGCAGACGGCCTGCAGCGCGCCATCCAGGCCGGCAAGATACGTATCGGCTACGCCAACGAGGCGCCATTCGCTTTCATGGACAGCCGTGCCGGCCGGCTGACCGGCGAGGCCCCTGAAATCGCACGCGTGGTGCTCGGGCGCCTCGGCATACCTGAGGTCGAGGGCGTGCTGACCGAATTCGGCGCGCTGATCCCGGGCCTGCAGGCGGGCCGCTTCGACATCATCGCCGCCGGTATGTACGTCCTGCCCGACCGGTGCAGGCAGATCGCCTTTTCCAATCCCACCTATGGCGTCGGCGACGGCTTCCTGCAGCGCACCGACAACGCGCGCCAGTTGCACGGCTACGCGGACGTGGCGGCCGATCCGTCGGCGCGGGTCGGCGTGGTCGTGGGCGCGGTGCAGAACGACTATGCCGCGCGCGCCGGGGTGCCGCCGTCGCAGGTGGTGGTGTTTCCCGACGTCGTGAGCGCGGTGGAGGGCGTGGTGGCCGGCCGGGCCGACGTCTATGCGGCCACGGCCCTGACTCTCAACTATGTGTTGACCAAGGTGCCGGACTGGCAGATCGACAAGGTCGCGAAGTTTGTCCAGCCCACGGAGAACGGCGTCCCGGTGAGGGGCTACGGCGCTTTCGGCTTCCGCCAGGGCGACGTGGCCTTGCGCGAGGCGTTCGATCGCGAGCTGGCGCATTTCATCGGCACACCGGAACACCTGCGCCTGGTCCAGCCTTTCGGGTTTACCGAACGCGAGCTGCCGGGCGCTGTGACGGCCGCCCGGCTGTGCGGCCAGGAGGCCGCCGCCGTGCCCGAGCCGTCATGACCGAGATGGCGGATCTGCTGCCGCCTCTGCTGCGCGGCTTGTGGTTGACCTTGCAGATCACGGCCGGCGCCGCGGTGCTGGCGGTGCCGGCCGCGCTGCTGGCGGGACTCGGCCGGCTGTCGCGCCGGCCCTATCTGTCCTGGCCGGCCGCCTGCTACGTGGAAGTGTTCCGGGGAACGTCGGCGCTGGTGCAGCTTTTCTGGGTGTACTACGTGCTGCCGCTGCTCGGCCTGCGGCTGCCGGCACTCTGGGCCGGCATCCTCGTCCTGGGCCTGCACACCGGCGCCTATGGGGCGGAGATCGTGCGCGGCGCGATCGCCGGCGTGCCGCGGGGGCAGGCCGAGGCCGCCATCGCCCTCAACATGACGCCGCGCGCCACGCTGTGGCGCGTCCTGCTCCCGCAGGCCGTCGGTCTCATGCTGCCGCCGGCCGGCAACCTGCTGATCGAGCTGCTGAAGAACACCGCGCTGGTGTCGCTGATTACCATTACCGACCTGACTTTCAGCGCGCAGCTGCTGCGCAGCGAGACCTTCCGCACGGTGGAGGTGTTCAGTCTCGTGCTGGTGATGTACTTCGTGGTGGCCCAGGCGTTGAATGGCGGCATGCGCCTGCTGGAGCGGCGGGCCAGCCGCCACCGGGGGCGCGCATGATGGCGCCCGCCGATCGGCCGGTATTCGACTGGGCTTTCGCGCGCGAGGTCCTGCCCACGCTGATGGACGGACTGGCAGTCACCGTGCAGGCCACCCTGCTCGGCATGCTGCTGGCCGTGACGCTGGGGCTGGCGCTGGCCCTGATGCGGCGGGCGCGGTTCCAGCCCATGGCCTGGAGCGCGGCGCTGCTCATAGAGTTCGTGCGCAGCACGCCGCTATTGATGCAGTTGTTCTTCCTGTTTTATGTGCTGCCCGTCACCGGCGTGCAGTTTTCGCCGCTCGCCACCGGAGTACTGGGGCTCGGCGTGCACTACGCGGCGTATTGCGCCGAGGTATACCGGGCCGGCCTGGAGAGCGTGCCGCGTGGGCAGTGGGAAGCCGCGCTCGCGCTCAACCTGGGGCGCTGGCGCACGCTGAGGGACATCATCCTGCCACAGGCGATTCCGCCGGTCATGCCGGCGCTGGGCAATTATTTCGTCGCCATGTTCAAGGATACGCCGCTGTTGTCGGCCATTACCGTGGTCGAATTGCTCCAGGCCAGCAAGATCGCCGGCTCGGCCACCTTCCGCTATACCGAGCCGCTCACTCTGGTGGGCCTGATCTTCCTGGCGCTGAGCCTGGCGGCCGCCTGGCTGGTGAAAAAAGCGGGCCCCGGCCCCGCGCGCTGACGGGCGCCCCAACCACGGAGAAAGCATGAGTGCCAGTGTCACCTTGGAAAATGTCCACAAGCGCTATGGCGAGGTGGAGGTGCTGCGGGGGATAGACCTGCACATCCCGGCCGGGCAGACCGTCGCGCTGATCGGGCCGTCGGGATCGGGGAAGTCCACGTTGCTGCGCCTGTTGATGACGCTGGAGCGCCCGGATGCCGGCCGCATCCTGATCGATGGCGAGTCGATGTGGACGCAGGAGCAGGGCGGCCAGGAAGTCCCGGCCCGGCCTTCCCACGTGCGCAAGGTGCGCGGCAAGATCGGCATGGTGTTCCAGCACTTCAACCTGTTTCCCCACATGACCGCGCTGCGCAACGTGGCCGAGGCGCCGCGGCACGTGCTGGGACTGAGCAAGGAAGAAGCCGAGCAGCGGGCGCGCGAGTACCTGGACATGGTAGGGCTGGGCGACAAGCTCGACCAGTATCCCGGCAATCTTTCCGGCGGGCAGAAACAGCGGGTCGGCATCGCGCGGGCCTTGGCCATGCGGCCCGAGGTGATGCTGTTCGACGAGGTGACCTCCGCCCTGGATCCCGAGCTGGTGGGCGGCGTGCTGGAGATCATGCGGGAGCTGTCGGCGCGCCGGACCATGACGATGATCATCGTCACGCACCAGATGAGGTTTGCCGAACGCAGTTCCGACCGCACGCTCTTCTTCGAGTCAGGCCGCATCCTGGAGGACGGTCCGTCCCCGGAGGTGTTCGCCCATCCGGCCCAGGCGCGCACGCGCCAGTTCCTGGACGCGGTCATCGAGGCTTAGGGTGAGCGGGCCCCGGGGCCTCTCCCGCGGCAACGAGGGTAGACTATAGGAAGCGGCGCGGCCCACGCGCGCCGAGGTCTCAACCCGTCAGGAATCGTTTGCCGCCATGCGTTGCCTGGTCATAGAAGACGAAATCGATACGTCGCGTTATATCTGCAATGGCCTCAAGGAAGCCGGCCACGAGGTGGCCGCCTGCCGCGACAGCGCCGAAGGGCTCAATCGCGCAATGACCGAGACCTGGGACGTCATCGTCCTGGATCGCATGCTCCCCAACGACGTCGACGGCCTGTCCATCCTGACCACCTTGCGCGGCATCGGCAAGACCACGCCGGTGCTGATCCTGAGCGCGCTGGCGGGACTCGACGAGCGCGTGCGCGGGCTGCGCGGCGGATGCGACGACTATCTCACCAAGCCGTTCGCGTTTTCCGAGCTGGCGGCGCGGCTGGACGCGCTGTATCGCCGGGCGAGGGCGCGCGACGACGTGCGCGAGCTGCGGATCGCCAACCTCAAGGCCGACTTGACCAAACGCACCGTCGAGCGGGACGGCAAGACCATCACGCTGCAGCCACGCGAGTTCCGCCTGCTGGTCTACCTGCTGCTGAACCAGGAGCAGGTGGTGACGCGCACCATGTTGCTGGAAGCCGTCTGGGACTACCGCTTCGATCCGCAGACCAACGTCATCGACGTGCAGATCAGCCGCCTGCGCAACAAGATCGACAATGGTTTTTCCCCGCCGTTGATCCACACCGTGCGCGGGGTGGGCTACATGATTTCGGCGGCGCCGCATTGAGCGTGGCCTACGGCGACTATCCTGGGCGGCAGACCGGGCCGCTGGCCTTCGCCCGCCGCTTGTGGCAATCGGTCGCTTTCCGGTTGGCGCTGGGCTATGGCGTCTCCGTGGTGCTGTTCATGATGGTGCTGCTGTCGGTGCTGTACGTGCAGACCATTGGCGTGCTGCAGAACCGGATCGACCGGCAACTGGTGTCGGCCAACCATCGCCTGATGAGCCATTTCGATACCTATGGCCTGGAGCGCCTCGCCGACGACATCACCGAAACGCTCACCGACGGCGTCAATTCGGATACCGAGGTCTATCTGCTGGCTACCGCGTCGGGCAAGAAGATCGCGGGCAATCTTGCCGTATCGCGGGACTTGCTCAAGCCGACTTTCGGCATCGTCGAAAAGCAGGTCCTGCGCGACGGCCGACCGTCGTACAGCCGTTTTCGCACCGAGCAGCTGGCCGACGGCTCCATCCTCGTGGTCGGCCGCGACATGCGGGACCAGAAAGACCTCGAGCAGCTGATCGGCAATGCGCTGATGGCGGCGGCGGTGATATCGGTATTGCTGGCCATCGTCGGCGCCGTCGTGTTCCGCGACCAGCTCGAAAGCCGGGTGGGCGCGATCCGGCGCACGGCGGCCCAGATCGAAGCGGGCGACCTGACCCAGCGCATTCCCGTGTCGGGCAAGGACGACGAGTTCGCCCGCCTGAGCCACGACATCAACCTGATGCTGGACCGCATCGAGATCCTGATGGACGGCGTGCGCCACGTTTCCAACACCATCGCCCACAACCTGCGCACGCCGCTGTCGCGCATACGCGCCAAGCTGGAAGTGGCCAGCCGTCCCGGCACGGACCCCGCCCAGGTGGCGCAGGCGACCGCCTTCGCGATCCGCGAGATCGAGGAGCTCACCGTGGTGTTCGACAAGCTGCTGCAGATCGCCGAGGCGGAATCGGGCGCGCGCCGGCAGGCCTTCCAGCCGGTATCCCTCAACGAAATCGTGTCCGACGTGGCCGAGCTCTACGAGCCCGTGGCCGAAGAGAAAGGCGTGGAATTGCGGGTGCACATGGACGACGAAGTCATGGCGGCGGGCGACAAGGATCTCCTCGCCAGCGCCGTGGCCAACCTGGTCGACAACGCCATCAAGTACGCGGGCAGCCCGGCGCGGGTCACGGTCAGCACGCGCCAGGACGGCGATACGGTGTCCCTCGTCGTGCAGGACAATGGGCCCGGCATCCAGGCCATCGAGCGTTCCAAGGTGGGCACGCGGTTCTTCCGGCTCAACCGGCGCGTGCCGGGCTACGGGCTGGGGCTGGCCAGCGTGACGGCGATCGCCAGCCTGCACCACGCCACGTTGCACCTGGACGACGCCGCGCCCGGGCTGGTGGCGCGCATCACCCTGCCGCGTCTCGGAAGCATGACCAAACGGTAATGTTTCGGCCATGATCGGCCTTCGCACGCGTCGCTAACATCTCCCGATTCGGATACTGGTTCGTCGCGACCGCCGCAGCGGACGGTCGTCCGGCGCAATCGCCAAAGGGTACCCATGCCGCCGCGTTTTTCCCGCTTCATCGCCATTTCCCTGCTCGCCCTGGCGGCGTGCTCGGATCCGCAGCAAACCTCGTCCGCCGCCGCCGAAGACCCCGCACCGCTGCCTGCCGGCCAGGTACGGATCAAGCCGGCCTCGCTCAAGTACATGGAAATCCGGGAGATGGGCACGGAGGGCGCCGAGCACGTGGTCTGGGCGCCCGCGCGGGTGGCTTTCCGCGAGGAGCAGGTCGCCGAAGTGGTGGCGCCCGCCGCCGGCCGGATCGTCCAGGTACAGGCGCAGGTGGGGGACGTGGTCAAGGCCGGGGCGCCGCTGGCCACGCTATCCAGCCCGGAGGCCTCCCGCATACGCGCCGACTACGCCAACGCCCAGGTCGAACTGCAGGTGGCCCAGGCGGAAGCCAGGCGGCAGCGGCTGATGATGGAAAAGGGCATAGGCATCGAGGCCGAGCTGGTGGTGGCCGAGGCCAAGCTGCAGGAGGCCCGCCACAATGCCGACGTGGCGGCGCGCGCGGCCGGGTTCCTGGGCGGCGGCGGCAGCGACACCCTTGTGCTCAAGGCGCCGCGCGCGGGCGTGGTCATCAACCGCAACACCATGCCGGGCGCCGCGGTGGGGCCCGACACGGGCTCGCTGTTCACCGTTGGCGATCCGAACGCGCTGTGGATCAATGCCGACGTGTTCGAAAGCGACCTCAGCACCATCGTCCAGGGGGCACCCGTACAGGTGGTGGTCGCTTCGCTCGATCGCCCGCTCACCGGCAAGGTGCTGCGGGTCGGGTCCTCGCTCAATGCGCAGACCCGCCGGGGCCAGGTCTTCATCACGCTCGACCAGTCCAGTCCCAACCTGAGGGCCGGCATGCTGGCCCGCGCCGGCATCCGGATCCGCAGCGCCGACGGGCTGTCGGTCCCGGTGAACGCCGTGCTGATCAAGGACGGCCAGCGCTCCATCGTGTTCGTGCAGGTGTCCGATACCGTGTTCGAGGCCCGGACCGTGGTACTGGGCCAGCCTTCCAACGGCTACATCCCGGTGCTGTCCGGCATCGAGCCGGGCGACAAGGTGGTCGTCAAGGGCGGACTGCTGCTCGACGGCGCCGCCAGCCAGCTGCTTTAAAAGGGTCCCGCCATGCGTTCTCTCATCGCGCTGGTGGTGCACCGCCGCCTGGTGGCGCTGACCGCCACGCTCATCGTCGCGGTCTACGGTGTCTATGCTTTCCTGAATACGGCCATCGAAGCCTATCCCGACGTCACCAACGTGCAGGTGGGCATCATCTCGCTCGCGCCGGGTCTGGCGCCCGAGGAGGTCGAGCGCCAGGTGACGTTCCCGCTCGAACGCGCGCTGAACGGCACGCCGGGGCTGGTGTCGCTGCGGTCCGAGAGCTATTTCGGGCTGTCCATGATCACCATGGTGTTCGGCGACGGCACCAAGAGCTTCGATGCGCGGGTGCAGGTGACCCAGCGGCTGCCGTCGGCCGACCTGCCCGACGGGGTGACGCCCGAGATGGCGCCCGACAATACGCCGCTCGGCAAGATTTTCTACTACCGGCTCAACAGCGACCGCCATACGCTGGCGCAACTGCGTTCGGAGCAGGAGTGGACCGTGGCCCGCGTGCTCAAGCAGATCCAGGGCGTGGCCGACGTCGTCAGCATGGGCGGATTCGTCAAGGAGTTCCACATCGAAGTGGACCCGGCCAAGCTGATGGCGCACAACCTGACGCTGGACCAGGTGGTGGACGCGGTGTCCAAGTCCAACCAGAACGTGGGCGGCGGGCTGCTGCGGCGAGGCGAGCAGTCGCTCATCATCCGCGGCATCGGGCTCCTGCGCACGCCGCGCGACATCGAGACCATCGTGCTGGACGTGCACGGCAACACCCCGGTGCGCGTTAAGGACGTGGCCCGCGTGGTGCAATCCTATACGCCGCGGCAGGGTTCGGTCGGCATGGACGACGAAGACGATATCGTCGAGGGCATCGTGCTGCTCAAGCGCGACGAGAACCCGAGCAAGGTGCTCGAGCAGGTCCACAAGAAGGTGGACGAAATCAACGCGCGCATGCTGCCGGCCGGCATGCGGATCGAACCGAGCTACGACCGGTCCCATCTCGTCGACCACACCTTGCAGACGGTCTACCACAACCTGCTTTTCGGCGCGACGCTCATCGTCGGCGTGCTATGGCTGTTCCTGCGCAGCCTGCGCGGATCGCTGATCGTGGCCGTCGTCATCCCGCTGTCGCTGCTGGTGGCGTTCATCGGCCTGCATTTCCTCGGGATGCCGGCCAACCTGATCTCCATGGGGGCGATCGACTTCGGGATCATCGTTGACGGGGCGGTGGTACTGACCGAAGCGATCATCCACAAGGCCAGGCTGCGCAAGCCCACCTCGCGCCGCGACATGTACGGGCTGATCATCGAGGCGGCGATGTCGGTCGCCAAGCCCACCCTCTTCGCGATGGCCATCGTGATCGCGGCCCTGATCCCGGTGTTCTCGCTCGAGAGCATCGAGGGGCGCATCTTCCGCCCGCTGGCGATGACCTACACCTTCGCGCTGGTCGGGGCGTTGGTGTTCGCGCTCACGCTGGTACCCGCGCTGTGCGCACTGCTGCTGCGGCCCAAGGACGTGGTGGCGCCGGAACCGGCCATCTTCCTGCGCATGCACCATGCCTATTCGGGATGGATCGCCCGCATCCTCGAGAGCGGCCGCAATCGCCGCAAGGTATTCATCGTGGCCCTGGCGGCCCTGGCCGTGGCGCTGTACGCCGCTTCCCACCTGGGTACGGAATTCCTGCCCGAGCTCGACGAGGGCGACGCCTACGTGCTGGTGCAGATGCCGCCATCGATCTCGCTGGAGAAGGGGCAGGAGCTGCTGCGCACCATACGCATGCGCCTGAAGCAGGTGCCCGAGGCCATTTCGGTGACCAGCGAGCAGGGGCGGCCGGAGGACGGCACGGACAACGAGACCATCAACGTCGCCAAGGTCCTGGTGCGGCTCAAGGACCGCAAGCAGTGGCGCAAGGGGCTGACCAAGGATGAACTGGTCGCGCAGATGCGCCAGTCGCTGGCCGACATCCCGGGGGTGCAGTTCAACTTCGCCCAGCCCATCCGCGACAGCGTGGAGGAGTCGACCTCGGGCGCGCGCGGGCACGTAGTGTTGAAGGTCTACGGCGCCGAGATCGAGACCATGCGCTCCATCCTGCAGCAGACCAAGGAGGCGGTCGGCCATATCGACGGCGTGGTGGATCTCGACCTCTATCGCGACGCGCCGGCGCCGCAACTGCACATCGAATTCGACCGGGAAGCGCTGGCCCGCTATGGCATCTCCATGGAAGTGGCCGATACCGCGGTAGAGACCGCGCTGGCCGGCAAAGTGGTCACCACGGCCTGGGAGGGCGAGCGCAGCGTGCCGGTGCGGATACGGCTGCCGTTCGTCGACCGCATGGACGAGGCGCGCATCCGCGACATTCCCGTCACCGCGCCCGACGGTACCTACGTGCCGCTGCACGCGCTGGCCAGCATCAGCTTCAAGGTGGGCAACTCCTCGATTTTCCGCGAGGGCAATGCGCGCTACATGGCGCTCAAGTTCAACGTCCAGGGCCGCGACATGGGCTCGGTCGTGAAGGAGGCCATCGCGGCCTTCAACAAGGATGTGAAAATGCCCGAAGGCTACATCGCGCAGTGGGGCGGCCAGTGGGAGAACCAGCAGCGCGCCGCCGAACGCCTGAAGATCGTCGTGCCCTTGTCGCTGCTGGTGGTGTTCGTGCTGCTCTTCAGCGCGCTCGGCAGCGCCCGCAGCGCATCCATCATCCTGCTCACGGCGCCATTCGCGATGATAGGCGGGATCGTCGCGTTGCACCTGACGGGCATAGACCTGTCCATCAGCGCGGCCATCGGCTTCATCGCATTGCTGGGGCAGGTGGCCCTGGCCGGGTTGCTGGTCCTGAGCGCGGTCGAGAACCTGCGGCGCGAGGGAGTGGCCATGCTGCCGGCGCTGGTCGAGGGCGCCGCCGAGCGCATGCGCTCCGTCCTGATGGTGGCGCTGCTTGGCCTGATCGGCCTGCTGCCCATGGCGCTGTCCACCGGGGTAGGCAGCGAGACGCAGCGTCCGTTCGCCTCCGTGGTGGTCGGCGGAATGGCGGTGCTGCCGCTGGTGGCGCTGTTCGTCCTGCCCGTGCTCTATGCGTGGCTCGGACCCAAGCGCATGCTGACCGCCGAAGAGCGGGATGCTGCAACGACGGATAACGATCATGCGTAAGTTCCTCTGCCTCCTGGTGCTGGCGCTGTGCCTGCCGCAGGCCCGCGCCGCCGATGCTCCGGCCCTCGGCACCGACGTCACGCTGCCCCAGCTGCTGGAGCTGGTCAGGAACAACAGCCCGGCCCTGCAGGCCGAGCGCACCCAGGTGGCGATGGCCGAGGCCGACCTGATGACGGCCCAGACCTTCTCCAATCCGAGCGTGGCCTACACCCACAAGCGGGGCGAGCGGGAAACCACGCTGTCGCAGGACATCCCCATCTTCGGCCAGCGCGGCGCGCGGATCGAAAGCGCGAGGAGCGGCGTCGAGGCCGCACGGGCGCAACTGCGGCTGGTGTACGCCCAGGCCTTGCAGGAAGCGGCACGCGACTTCATGTCGCTGCTGGTGGCTCAGGAGCGCGAGAAGCGCTGGCTCGATGCCAAGGACGACCTGGAGAGCGCCTTTCGCATTGTCCAGGGGCAGGTGCAGGCCGGGGCGCGCAGCCGCTACGACCTGACGCGCCTCGAGATCGAGCGCGCTTCGCTCGATGCGCAATTGGCCCAGGCCCAGGCCGAGACGCTGCAGGCGTCGGCCCGGGTGGCGGCCAGCGTGGGCGCGCCGGCATGGCGGCCGCGGGCCGCCGGGTCCATCGCGCCGCACTGGACGGCCCTGAGCTTCGACACCATGTGGCCGCAAGCCCAGAACCGCCTGCCGACGGTGCGAGCCGCGCTGGCCCAGCAGGCTTTCGCCGAGAAACAGCTCGATGCCGAGCGGCGCGAGGCCTATCCCACGCCCACCTTCATGGTGGGGCGGCTGAACAACAACGAAGGCCGCAGCACCGAATACGGCGTCTCCGTCGCCATACCTCTGTTCGATCGTAACCAGGGACCCATCGCCCGGGCGGCGGCCGAGGCCGACGGCATGCGCCTGCGCAGCCGCGCCATCGTGGTCGCCGCAGAGGGCGAGCTGCGCCGCGCCACCGAACAGCTCGACCGGCGCCAGCAACTGGCCGAGCGCTTCGAGAAAGAGGGCCTGGCCATGGTTCCACGCTTGCGGCAGATGGCCCAGGATGCCTACACGCTCGGCCGGGGCTCCATCCTCGATCTGGTCGATGCGATCCAGGCGGTGGCCGAGAAGAAGAATACCTACCTGGACCTGGTCGAGGCCGTGCTGCAGGCGGAAGTGGACGTGCGCATCGCGTCGGGCGAGCTGGGGGCGGACCTGCTCGAATAATCCGCCGCGCCCCGCGTCCTGGGCATGGAGCGTAAACTATCGTCGTGGCCGGCCCCGCCGTTCATGGCGCGTTTTCTTTGGCCGGCCGGTACTGACACCGGGGGTTAAGAATGAAATCATGGGCATTGCGCGGCTTCCTGCTGGCCGGCCTCGTGCTGGCGTCCGCCGCGAGGGCTGACATCACCGTGGGTGTCGACATCGCCACCACGGGCCCGGCGGCCGCGATCGGCATTCCGTCCAAGAACGTGGTCATGATGTGGCCGCCCACGCTGGGAGGCCAGAAAGCCAACTACGTCATCCTCGACGATGCGTCCGATCCCACCAATACGGTGACCAACGTGCGCAAGCTCACCTCTGAGCAGCGCATCGATGTCCTCGTCGGCCCCAACACCACGCCGGCGGCGCTCGCGGTGCTGGACGTGATCGCCGAGAGCCGCACTCCCATGGTCGCGCTGGCGGCCAACGCCTCCATCATCGAGCCCCATTCCGATCCCAAGCGCAAGTGGGCGTTCAAGATGCCGCAGAACGACTCGCTCATGGCGAGCGCCATCGTCGGCCACATGGCCCGCGCCGGCATCAAGACCGTGGGCTTCATCGGCTTCAACGATTCCTACGGCGAGAGCTGGTGGAACGAGTTCTCGCCGCTGGCGCAGAAGGCCGGCATCAAGGTCGTGGCCAACGAGCGCTACAACCGGACCGATACTTCGGTGACGGGCCAGGTGCTCAAGCTGATGCTGGCCAAGCCGGACGCGATCCTGGTCGCGGCGTCCTCGACGCCGGCGCTGCTGCCGCAGAAGACGCTGGTCGATCGCGGCTACCGCGGCAAGCTCTACCAGACCCACGGCATCGCCACGCCCGAGTTCCTGCGCCTGGGGGGCAAGGCGGTCGAAGGCACGCTGTTCCCGACCGGTCCCGGCGTCGTGGCCCACGGCCTGCCCGATTCGCATCCGGTGAAAAAGGTGGCCACGGAATTCGTCGATCGCTACGAGGCCAAGTTCGGCGCCGGCTCGGTCACCCAATTCGCCGGCGATGCCTGGGGCGCGTGGATGCTGCTTGACGATGCGGTACGCCGCGCCTTGCAGAAGGGCGCCAAGCCCGGCACGCCCGAATTCCGCGCGGCGCTGCGCGATGCCATCGAATCGACGTCCAACCTGATGGTGCCCAACGGCGTGCTGAACATCACGGCCTCCGACCACCAGGGTTTCGACGAGCGATCGCGCGTGATGGGCATCGTGCGCGATGGCAAGTTCGCCTACGAGGGCGAAGGCAAGGGCAAGTAAAAGCGGCGGCCGGGCGTCGCCCCGGCGAGCGGGAGGCGGAACATGTCCGCAAGCATCGATCATCGACGTCGCCAGGGGCTTTGTCCCCCGGCCGACTTTTCCGTCCGCCTGCGAAATGGCGTTCCGGAGTTTCCCGTTCACCACATGCGCGGCGGCACCTCCACCGGCCTGGTCATCTGGGAGGCGCTGGCGCCGCCGGACCTCGCGCTCAAGGAGGAGCTGCTGCGGCACCTGATGGGCGTGCCGCTGGACGGCGAGCTTCCGGGCAACCGCCAGATCACGGGCCTGGGCCGCGGGCCCGCCACCAGCAACAAGGTGTTCTTCGCCGATGTCGAGCCGGGGCCGGACGGGCTCCGCCTGGCCAGCACGCTGGCCCAGCTGGCTGCGCAGACCGCGGCTGTCGACTGGAGCGTCAACTGCGGCAACATGTCGGCGGCCCTGCCGCTGTGGGCGCTCGACATGGGGCTGGCCGACCCGGCCGAGCCGGGGCCCTGGTCCATTGCGATACGCAACACCAATACGGGGGTCGTCACGACCGGCAAGGTCTGGCGGCGCGGCGGGGGAGGGATGGAGGCGGCCGCCATACCTGGCGTCCATGGCGAGTTCCCGGCCGTCGATCTCTTCCTGCACGAACCGGTGGGCGCGAAGACCGGCATGTTACTCCCGACTGGACGCCCGACCGATGACGTGGAAGGCTATCAGGTCTCGTGCGTGGATGTCGCGGTTCCGATGGTCATTGCCGATGCGGCGCAATTCGGCAAGACCGCGCACGAACCCATCGCCGAGCTGGAGGCGGACCGCGACTTCATCGCGGCCTTGCGCAAGATCTGGATCGCCGCCGGCCTGCGCATGGGCCTGAAGGCGCGCGACGGCACGCGACTCACGGAGGCCGCGCTGGCTCGCAGCGAAACCGTGCCCAAGGTCTGCATCGTCGGCGCGGCGCGCGGGCGCGGGCATCTGGCGGTGCGCTATTTCACCCCGCAGACGGCGCATGCCTCGCTGGCAGTGTCGGGCGGCTGCTGCATAGCGTCGGCCGCGCTCATTCCCGGCACCGTCGCCCACGCGGCGGCGCGCGGACTTCCCGCCGTGGGCGGGGAGTTCGGCGATTGCCGGGTCGGCATCGAGAATCCGGCGGGCGTGCTCGACACCACGATCGTGGCCAGGCAAGGCGAACGCGGGCTGGAGATCGCCAGCGCCGCCTACCGGCGCAGCGCCCAGATACTGCTACGCGGCCACGTCCCCCTGTACCGCGCCTCGGCCGAGCTGCGCGAATGGCTGGCGCACGCCGGCGGCGAGGTTCGCCCGGCCGCCTGACCGGCGGGCGGTCGCAACGGCCCAGTCCCGGCAAGGGTTTTTCAGAGTCAATCAAATTGTCGACAATATTATTGAAGCCAATTATAGTGATCCGACCATAACCGGTCCGAGGAGACGGCATGAGCTGGCGGGCGGAGGCGGACGAGATCCGGCGCAGGCGGGAACTGGCGCGGGCGTGTGGCGGCGAGGCCGCGGTGGCGCGGCAGCACGCGGCCGGCAAGCTGACGGTGCGCGAACGCATCGGCAAATTGCTGGATGCCGGGTCTTTCCAGGAGGTCGGGCAACTGGCCGGCAAGGCGTCCTATGTGGATGGCAAGCTCGACAGTTTCGAGCCGGCGCCGTATGTCATGGGTCTGGGCCGTATCGCGGACCGGCCGGTGGCGGTGGGCGGCGAGGACTACACCATCCGCGCCGGCACCGGCTTCGGCAGCGATCGCCGCAAGGGCGGGCAAGGCGGCTTTGTCGAAGACCTGGCCTTTCACTACCGCATTCCGCTGGTCAACCTTATCGACGGCACCGGCGGGACCGTCAACACCGTCAAGCGCAAGGGCTATTCGGTCACGCCGGGCTACGGTCAGGACGGTTTCGAACGGTCCGTATCGCTGATGGGCATGGTGCCCGTGGTCAGCGCAGTCATGGGTACCGTGGCAGGCGGGCCCGCGGGCCGTGCCGTGCTGGCCCACTGGACCGTGATGGTGCAAGGCAGCAGCCAGATTTTCGCCGCCGGTCCGCCGGTGGTCGAGCGCGCCTTCGGCGCCAAGCTGCACAAGAACGACCTGGGTGGCGCCAAGATCGCATCCGATACGGCCGGCACCATCGACAACGTGGCGCCGGACGAGGAAACCTGTCTGGCGCAGATCCGGCGGTTCCTGTCCTACATGCCACAGAACGCCTGGGAGCTCCCGCCGGTGGTCATGTCGGGCGACCCGGTCGACCGCTGCGAGGATGCCCTCGTCGATATCGTGCCGCGCTCCGAACGGCAGGCCTACAACATGAAGAAGCTGGTGGGCATGGTCGTGGACAGGGGGTCCGAGTTCGAGATCCAGCCGGGCTTCGGCCGGGCGGTGATCACCATGCTGGCGCGGATGAACGGCAAGGTCGTGGGCGTGGTGGCCAACAATCCCATGTTCGGCGGCATCGTCGACGTAAAGGCCGCACGAAAGCAGACGCATTTCATCGACCTGTGCGACGCCTTCAACATTCCCCTGATCTTCTTCGTGGACGTGCCGGGATTGCTGATCGGCGTCGAGTCGGAGTCCGAGGCGGTCATGCGCTTCGGCATCCAGCAGCGCTATGTACTGGCCCAGGCGACGGTGCCCATCTATACCGTGCTGGTTCGCAAGTGCTTCGGCGTGGCGGGCGGCAGCGTCATCGACCGCGCGGGATTGAATTTCAAAATCGCATGGCCATCGGCCAGCTGGGGATCGCTCCCCATAGAAGGCGGGGTCAAGGCCGCGTATCGCGCCGACATCCAGAGCGCGCCCGATCCGGCCAGGCGCGAAGCGGAGATCGAGGCCGAACTGCGGGCGCTGTCGTCGCCCTTCCGGACCGCCGAGGCGTTCGCGGTGGAAGACTTGATCGATCCGCGCGAAACCCGGCCCTATCTGTGCCAGTTCATCGATGCCGCCCAGGGAAAGCTGCGGACCACGGTGGGACCCAAGCTCCGGGCGGGGGTACGCCCTTGACCATGGAGCGGCCCGCGCCCCCCGATGCCAGCCGCGCGGCGGCCTTTCTCCAGGCGTTCGAGGAGGACCGCGGCACGCCCATCGCGTTCTGGTGGGTGTTCGCCGGACCGTCCAACACGCTGACCCTGCCCGAGCAGATCGCCGCGAGCGTGGGCGACCGCATCATTTCGCATGCCATCGCCCCGGGCGAGTGGATACGCGAGCAGGACATCGCCCGGCAGTTCGCGGTGAGCCGCAGCCCGGTGCGTGAAGCCATGCGCCTCCTGGAGCGCGAAGGCGTGGTGCGCATCCATGCCCGGCGCGGCGCCCGCGCGACCTTCCTGTCGCAAAAGGAAATCCACGACCTGTTCGAAGTACGCGCGAGCCTGGTGCGGCTGGTCGGCCGCCGCGCGGCTGAGCGCCGGCCGGACCAGCTGCTCGATTTGCTAGAGATCGGCTTTCGCACGCTGAGGGAAACGGTCGACGACCCCGGCGCGGCACGGCGCTACGGCGAGACGGCGGCGCAAATGACGCTGCTGTGCGCGGCGCTGTGCGGCAACGAGCGCCTGTTCCCGCTCATCGCCTCGCTGTCGATGCAGATGCTGCGCTACACCAGCCTCGGCCTGAATTCCGTGGCCCGACGCCGACGCTCCATCGTCCTGTGGCGAGGCGCCATCGATGCCATCCGCCGCGGCGACGCCGACGCCGCGGAACGCTTTTTCGCCAGTCGCCTGGAAGAGAACTGGCGGGAGATCCGCCGTTTGTTGGAGACCGAAGTGCCAGCCTAAAAAAGCCCGTCAGGAGGGAGACATGGAGACTATCGATCAGGGCCGCCGCCGCGCCGCCGCCATGCTGGGCGCTGGCATGGGCGGCATCTTGTGCGGTCTGGCCGCAGGCCCCGTCTGGGGCGCCTGGAAGCCGGACATGAACGTGGATTTTGTCGTGCCGGCGGGGCCGGGCGGAGCGCTGGACCAGACCGGCCGCGCCATGAAGCAGTTCTACGACGAGACTGCCGGCCCGGGCGCCAAGTCGTTCCTGGTCACCAACAAGCCCGGGGCAAACGGCAAGATCGCCTTCGAGGTACTGCTGCAAAAGCGCGGCGATCCGCATTTCCTGTCCATCAATTCGCACGGCTACATATCGAGCTACCTGACGGGCAACCTCGACATCCTGCCGCATCGCGACCTCACGCCCATCGCGGTCATCCAGGACGAGTTCGTGGTGGCCGCCGTGCGCGCCGAGTCGCCGGTGAAGTCGGCCGCCGACCTGGCCGAGCGCCTGCGCAAGGACCCTGGCAGCCAGCGCATAGGCGTGGCCACCAGCATCGGCAACCATATCCACATCGGCACGGCCAAGGCGCTGGGGGCGGCAGGAGTGGACGTGCGCAAACTCGTGGTCGCGCCGTTCAAGTCTTCCGCGGAGTCCATGGTGTCCCTGGTGGGCGGGCACCTGGACGTGGTGGCCGCCACCACGCCCAATGTGATCGCGCTGAAGAAGGCGGGCAAGATCCGCGTGCTCGCGGTGAGCGCCGGCGAGCGCCTGGGCGGCCTGTTTGCCGACGTGCCGACGTGGAAGGAGCAGGGCATAGATTCGACCTTCAGTTCGTCCATGGGCATCGTCGCGCCCAAGGGAATCTCCGAGGAGCAGGTCCGGTTCTGGGAGGATCTGTGCCGGCGCATGAGCCGCTCGGCGATGTGGGTGCAGCTGGCCGAGACCAACCAGAGCCGGCCCAACTTCATGGGGCACCGCGATGCCGCGCGGTTCTACGAAGAGGAGTACCAAAGCATGCGGGAGATCGTGGGCAGGCTCGGCTTGCTGGAGGCCGGCAAATGAGCAACGCCAGGCTTGCGGGTCATCCGGGACCGCTGTCGGGCTACAAGGCCATCGAGATCTGCTCCACCGTGGCCGGTCCGGCGTGCGGGCGCATCCTGGCCGATTTCGGCGCGGACGTGATCAAGATCGAGCCGCCTGGCGGCGATCCGCTGCGCAACATGGGCAAGCACGTGGGCGACGTGTCGCTCTATGCGGCGACCGCGTTGCGCAACAAGCGCGCCATAGTGATCGACCTCAAGCAGGACGAGGGGCGCGACCTGGTGCGGCGGCTGGCCGCCAAGACCGACGTGCTCGTGGAGAACTACCGGCCGGGCGTGATGGAGCGGCTGGGCCTGGGATACGAGGAACTGTCGCGCGAGAACCCGGGGCTGGTGATGGTGCGCATCAGCGGCTATGGCCAGACCGGGCCCTACCGGCTGCGGCCGGGCTATGGCGCCATCTGCGAGGCCATGGCGGGCGTCAGGCACCTGACGGGCGATCCGGATCGGCCGCCGGCCCGCGTGGCCGTGGCCACCACGGACTATCTCTCGGCGGTCTACGCGGCGTTCGGCACGGTCTCGGCCCTGCTCGACCGGGCGCGTACCGGCAAGGGGCAGGTGGTGGACGTGGCCTTGTACGAAACGGCGTTCACGCAGATGGAGGTCTACGTGCCGGCGTTCAAGACGCTGAACCTGATCCCGACCCGAGTGGGCCCCAACCTGCCCAACATGGCGCCCAACAGTCTCTATCCCACCCGCGATGGCGGCTATGTGCTGATCGCGGCCAACAGCAACCCCACCTTCGAGCGGCTGATCGCGGTCATGGGCCGCCCCGAGCTGATCGAGGATCCGCGCATGAGCTCGATCCGCGCGCGCGGGGCGAACATCCCGTATTGCAACAGCGTGGTAAGCGAATGGACGCTGCAGCACGACGGCAGCGAGATCGAGCGCTTGCTGCTCGAGGCGGAGGTGCCGGTATCGCGCGTCTACACCATGGCCGACATTTTCGAGGACCCGCAATTCGCCGCCCGCGACATGCTGCCCGAAGTGCCTCATCCGGAACTCGGGACACTGCACCATCCCGGCATCGTGCCCAAGCTGAGCGAGACGCCGGGCCGCATCATGCATACAGGTCCGGACCTGGGACAGGACACGCGCCAGGTGCTGGCCGAGGAACTGCAGCTGTCGCCGAGCGAGATCGATGCGCTGGTCGAGCGCGGCATCGTGGCCTGCGGCGAACCGGGGAAGCCGGCATGAGGAGCGACCGCCATGTTCGATAAGGTGCTGGTGGCCAACCGCGGCGCGGTCGCGGCCCGCGTGCTGCGCGCCCTCAAGCAGCTCGGCATCCGGACCGTGGCCGTGTATTCCGAGGCGGACCGCGACCTGCCCTACCTGGCGTGGGCCGACGAGACCTGCGCGATCGGGCCAGCCGATGCCCGTGCCAGCTATCTGAACCAGGATGCGCTGCTTGCCGTGCTGGCCGAGACCCGCGCCGATGGCCTGCACCCGGGCTATGGCTTCCTGTCCGAGAACGCCGGTTTCGCGCGCCGCGTCGCCGCGCAGGGGGCATGCTTCATCGGCCCGGGCGCGGACTGGATCGAGGCCATGGGCCACAAGACGCGCGCCCGCGAGCTGATGGCAGCGCGCGGCATGCCGCTGGGACCGAGTTCCGGACTGCTGGACGACGACGCCGAGGCAACGCTCGCGGCCGCGCGGCGCATCGGCTACCCGGTGCTGGTCAAGCCCGCTGGCGGGGGAGGCGGCATAGGCATGCTGGCCGCGCACGACGACGCGCAGTTGCTGGCCGCCGTCGCGCAGGCGCGTTCCCTGTCACAGCGCAGCTTCGGCTGCGCGGATCTCTACCTGGAGCGACTGGTCGAACGGCCGAGGCACATCGAGTTCCAGGTGCTGGCCGACCGTTACGGCAACGTGCGGCATTTGTACGAGCGGGAATGCTCGGTCCAGCGGCGCCACCAGAAGGTCGTGGAGGAGGCATCGGCGCCCGGCCTGCCGCGCGCCGCGCTGGACGCCGCGGCCGATGGCGTCACCCGCATCTTGGCCGACATGCGCTACGACGTGATCGGCACGGTCGAGACCCTGTACGACGGCGGGGGCGGCTTCAATTTCCTGGAGATGAACACGCGCCTGCAGGTCGAGCATGCGGTCACGGAAGCGGTTACCGGCATCGACCTCGTGCAGGCCCAGGTGCGCCTGGCGTGGGGCGACCGGCTGGATGACGTGCTGCCGCCATCGGTGGGCCTGGCGGGCCATGCGATCGAGGCGCGCATCTATGCCGAGGATCCGGTGCGCTTCCTGCCGTCGCCCGGGACGTTGGCCAGACTGGAATGGCCGTCCGGTCCCGGGGTACGGGTGGAAACGGGCTACGCCCAGGGGTGCCGCGTCACGCCGTACTACGACCCCATGATCGCCAAGCTCATCGTCCACGCGCAGGATCGCCCGCGTGCGTTGGCGGCGCTCGAACAGGCCCTGCGCGCCACGGTGATCGAAGGGGTCAAGACCAACATTCCGTTCGTGCTCGCGTTGCTGCGCCATGAACGGTTCGTCAACGCGGACATCGACACCGGCCTTGCGGCCGAGGTCGTGCGGGATATGAAGGCGGCTGCCGCGGCGAGCGCCGCGTGAGTCCGATGGACAATGACAGGGGGAGGCGCCATGGCGCGTATCGAAGTGCAATCCGAGATCACCGGCACCGTGTGGAAGGTGGAGACTTCCGTCGGGGCGAACGTGGACGCGGAGGCGGCGCTGCTGATCGTGGAGTCCATGAAGATGGAGATCCCCGTCCCGGCGCCTGTCGCCGGGACGGTGCTGGAGCTGCGCGTGGGAGAGGGCGACCCGGTCGAGGAAGGCCAGGTCGTGGCCGTCATCGAGGGGTAGCGCCTGCCGCCAGGCGCAGCGCGTAGTCGCGCACGTCCGCCGGCCAGTCGCGCAGCAACGCCGCGAAGCGCTCGCCGTCGCCCGCGAAGAGGGCGCGGGCGGCTTCCTCGAAGCCGGGCAGGTCGCCCGCCATGGCGGACATGAAATGGTAGGCCGCTTCGCGCGCGCGCCGCTGCTCGTCCTGGCCCGCGTGGGCGCGGCGCGCTTCCTCCACCAGCTTGCGCAGCGCCACCGAGGCGCCGCCGGGCTGGGCATTCAACCATTCCCAGTGGCGGGGCAGCAAGGTGACCTCGCGCGCGACCACGCCCAGTTTGGGGCGTCCCTTGCCGCGGGGCGCCGCGGGCTCGCCGGCGGCGCTGGCTTCGTCGGGGGCGGCCGACGGCAGCGGGCCCAGGCGTGCCAGCACCTCGCGTTCCGAGCCGCGCGTGTCGATGTCGAAGGCTTTGCCGGTCGCGTCGTCGAAGATGAGAATCGGCGCGTGGTCCGGCGCGCGCGCGGCACGCCGCACGGCCAGCGCGACGTCGCGCAAGGGGCCGCTCGCGAGCAGGCGGTGGCCGCCGAAGGCGGTGCAGGTAAGGGCAGGCATGGCATTCACCACAAGAAAGAATGTGGTGATAATTTACCCGGGTAAAAATGAAATTGCAATATCACCCGGGTAAATTTATTGGCATGTCGACGATCCGCAACGATCGCTTCAGGTATAGCCCGATGCCGCGGGATTGGCCGCGTCGCCGCGCGCCCGCGCCAGTTCCTGCCGCGTGCCGGCCTGGAGCAGCGCGCTGTCCTTGGCGATGGTGACGAAGCCGAATCCCTGGTCGGCATACCGGCGTCCCGAGGCGCCTCCCGAGCACTGGATGCCGGCCACGCGGCCATGGCGGCGGCAGGCCTCGAGAATGGCCGCGACCGCGTCGGCGTGTTCCTTTTCCGGCTTGTCCAGGTCAGGCTCCAGCCCCAGGCCCAGCGCCAGGTCGGCGGGACCGACATAGATGCCGTCCAGGCCCGGCGTGGCGACGATTGCCTCCAGGCTGTCGAGCCCCCGGCGGCTTTCGATCATTACGAAGCACATGGGCTCGTCGCCCAGCGTGGCCGTATCGCGCGCCTGCCGCACCAAGGCCGAGCGGATGGGGCCGTAGGAACGGATCCCGGCGGGCGGATAGCGGCAGGCCGCGACGGCCGCGGCCGCCTGCGCAGGCGTCTCGCACATCGGCACGATCACGGCTTGCGCGCCGGCGTCCAGCGCCTTGGCGATCATCCAGTCCGTCGCGGCCGGCACGCGCGTCACGGGAATGCCGCCGGCGCGTTCGATGGCGGTGAACATGGGCGTGACCTCGGCATAGTCGATCAGGCCGTGCTGCTGGTCCACGCAGACGTAGTCCAGTCCTCCCGCGGCCAGGAGTTCCGCGCCGAACGCGCAAGGTAGGGCACACCATCCGCCGAACACGGTTCGCTTCTCGGCGATCGCTAGGCGCAGGACTTTCGACATGACTGCCTCCCGTTGGGGGTTTTCACGCATGGGCGTGGATTCGTACGAAAAGTGATTGACAAAGATTCTGGCTGCCAACAGACTAAAAGTGTATCCACTTTTTCACGGCAGAGATAGTGTCAAAGGCAAGCATGAGCAGGACACCAGAGATCGATGTTGGGGACTACGTCCGCGAGATACCCGGGCAGCAATTCCTCGTTCGCACCGAGGCGTACACGGACGAGGACGTCTTCGAGCTGGAGATGAAGCACATCTTCGAGCGGACCTGGATCTACGTCGGACACGAGACCGAGTTTCCATCGGCCGGCAGTTTCAAGACGGCATACGTCGGCCGCCAGCCCATCGTCGTGATCCGCGACAAGGAAGGAAAGATCGGCGCCTTCTTCAACCGCTGCGTGCATCGCGGCGCGACGCTGCTGCGCGAGCACCAGGGGACCGTGCAGGAAATGCGGTGCCCGTACCACGGCTGGATCTTCGACCTCGCGGGCAGGACGCGGCTGGTGTCCGAACGAGGGGACCCGGGCGGCTATGGCGCCAACTTCATCGAACCGGAAGGCCTGCTGCGCGTGCCGCGGCTGGAAAGCTATCGCGGCCTCTTGTTCGTGTCGCTCGATGCGGACATCCAGCCGCTGGCTTCCTACCTGGGCGAACTCAAGACCGTCATCGACGCCAAGCTCGACCTCTCGCCCGTGGGCCGCATCGCGATCGCCTCCAAGCCCTATGTCTGCCGATACCGGGGCAACTGGAAGCTGCAGACCGAGAACATCGTCGATGCCTATCACTTCATGCACACCCACGGCGCCTTCGTGAAGCTGCAGGCAAAGTACGGCGACAGTACCGGCGATTTCGGCGTGCACAAGGGACGCAGTTCGCGCGAGATGCGGGAGCAGCGCTTTCGCGGCGAGACCTGGTCCTGCCGGCAAGGGCATGGCTTCGCGCGCGTCCCGGCGGCCGATCCCGGCTATCTGCTGGACGGCGAGTTCGGACGCATGTATCGCGAGCTGTTGGATAGGCATGGCGAGGCGGCCTTCGCGGGGATCACCTCCAAGACCACCTCCACCGTATTCCCCAGCATGGGCATGATCCACCAGCAGATCCGGGTCTGGCGCCCGATCTCGGTCGACGAGACCGAGGTGCTGATCTACCCGTACGAGATCGAAGGCGCGCCCGATGCATTCAACGCCGGCATGCTGCGCAGCCAGGAGCGGTTCTATGGGCCGTCGGGGTTCGGCATGACGGACGACACCGAGATATTCGCGCGCGTGACGCAGGGGCTGCGCGCCAGCAGCGTGGAATGGCTGGTGTTCGACCGCGGCATGGACAGCGATGAGCGGACCGAGAGCGGCGACTACCGGGGCCTGCCGTCCAGCGAAGCGCCGCAGCGCGCTCTCTGGCGGGCCTGGAAAAAAATGATGCAGCAGGCATCGAAGCACGCTTGAGGCGGGAACCGAGCATGGAAAGCGCAATGTTGCAAGACATCACCCAGTTCATTTATCGCGAAGCCCGATTGCTGGACGACAGGCGGTTCGACGACTGGCTCGGCTTGTTCGACGACGACGGCCTCTACATCGTGCCGCTGGTGGACGAGGCGCAGCCCGGCCGGCAGGCCGCCATCGTCAATGACGACAGGATGGCCCGCGAAGAGCGCGTGTATCACCTGGTCAATCACTGGTTTCCGGCGCAGCAGCCGCCGTCGCGCACGCTGCACTTCGTCTCGAACGTCGTGGCCGACGAACGCGGCGGTCTCTGGTCCGTATCGAGCAGCCAGTTGATCCACGAGATCCGCGGCGGCGACTGGACCCAGGTCGGCCTGGGCCAGAAGAACGCCATCGTGGCCCGCGTCGACTATCTGCTGCGCCGGGACGACGGCGGATTCCGGATCCACGAGAAACGCGTCCACCTGCTCGACCGGGCCGGATGGCAAGGCAATCTCGCCTTCATTTATTGATACTCAGGGGGCACAGCACATGAAGCTGGTCAGGTACGGCGCCGAAGGATGCGAGCGGCCGGGCATGCTGGACGGGCAGGGCGGGCTGAGGGACTTGTCCGGGCTGCTGCGGGACATCGATCCGCAGGCCATGGCGCGCGGCCTCCAGGACAGCCTGGGCGCGGTCGATGCCGAGAGGCTGCCGCGGATCGATGGAACGCCTCGCCTGGGACCGCCGCTGGCGCGGCCGGGAAAGATCATCGCCATCGGCCTGAACTACGTCGACCATGCCAAGGAATCCGGCATGGCGATTCCGGCCGAACCCGTGGTGTTCATGAAAGCGCCGTCGACCTTGTCGGGACCGTATGACGACGTACCGAAGCCGGCGAAGGCCGAGAAGATGGACTGGGAGGTCGAGCTGGGCATCGTCATCGGCAAGTCCTGCCGCGACGTGTCCGAGCGTGATGCGGCCGGCAACATCTTCGGCTACGTGCTGGCGAACGACCTGTCCGACCGGGCCTTCCAGCTCGATCGCGGCGGCCAGTGGGACAAGGGCAAGAGCTTCGACCGCTTCTGTCCCGTCGGTCCCTATCTCGTGACCCGGGATGAGATCGCCGACGTGCATGCGCTCGACATCTGGCTCTCGGTGGACGGCGAGCGCGTGCAGCAGAGCAACACCCGCCAGATGATTTTCAACTGCCCGGCCATCGTCAGCTACCTGAGCCAGTGCATGACCCTGGAGCCCGGCGACCTGGTCATCACCGGCACGCCGGCGGGCGTCGGTCTGGGCATGAAGCCTCCGCGCTACCTGCGGGGCGGCGAGCTGATCGAACTGGGCATCGCCGGCCTGGGCACGCAGAAGTACCGCATCACCCGCTGATCCCCCGTCAACCGTTTTCCACAGGAATCCCGCATGCACGCCGTCTCTCCCAACGATGCATTTCTTGATCGCCTGGCCGCGTTCTGCATCCGTTCCCGCCGCTTCGAGATCGATGCCGCCTGTCGCGAGGCCGTCAGGAAGATCGTGCTGGACTCGTTCGGCGTGGTGCTGGGTGCGCTGGACCATCGCGCCGCCCGGTGCGCGCGCAAGTTTGCCGCCTGCTTTCCGGTGCCCGCGGGCGGGGCCCGGCTGTGGGGAACCGGCGAGCGCGTCGGCATCGAGCATGCGGCCCTGCTCAACAGTCCGCCGCTGCGCGCCTACGACTTCAACGATTTCTATCTCGGCCGCCTGGGCGGCGCCCATCCCAGCGACATCCTGACGGGTGTGATCGCGGTGGCCGAGTCGGCCGGCGCGGGGGGCCGGGAGGTGACGCGGGCCTTGTGCCTGGGCTACGAGATGATCGTCGCCATGAGCGACTACATCGATCCCGACCGCGCCGGCTGGGACTATCCGTGCCTGACCGCGCTGGGCGCCACGGCCGCGGTCGGCGACATGCTGGAGCTCGATCATGCGCAGTTCCGGCAGGCGTTCTCGATCACCGTGAATGCGAACTATCCGTCGCTGGAAGCGGAGTCTTCCGAGTTCGACGCGCATGGCGAGCTGACCATGTGGAAACGCTTCAACGGCGGCGACGGGGTTCGGCACTCGATCTACGCCTGCCACCTGGCCAAGTGCGGCGTGGAGGGCGTGGTTCGCCCCTTCGAGGGGAAGTTCGGCTATCTCGCCAAGCTGCAGGTTACCCCCGACGAGGCGGAACAGGCCATGCGGCGCATCGAAGGCATCGAGCGCTTCGAAGGCATCGACCGCGGAAGCTTCAAGCGCTGGCCGGTCGGATCTCGCGCGCAGAGCGCCATCCAGTCGGCCCTGCGCGCGCGTGCCGCATGGCAGCAAGCCGGCCGGTCGTCCGGCACGATCGCCAAGGTGACCGTGCATGCCGACCCCGGGGTATATCGCCACCTGTACGAGATCCGCGTCGATCCGTTCGCGCCCCGCACGCGCGAGGCCGCCGACCATTCCCTGCCCTACATCGTCGCGGCCGCGCTGGTGCAGGGGGGCATCAGCCCCGCCAGCTTCGAGGCGCCGCTGCGCGAATCGCCCGAGCTGCGCCGGCTGCTGGATGGCCGCGTCCGGGTGGTGCAGGCCGAGCCGGCTTCGCCGTCCAACCTGTTGTCGGAAGTGGTGATCGAGGACGAGGCCGGCAATCGCTGGAGCGGCGGCCGGGAGGCCGCGCCCGGGTCGGCCGGCGTGCCGATCTCGTTCGACACCCTGGTCGAGAAGTTCAAGGAAAACCTGGGCGCAGGCCGGGCCGCGCAGGCCGAGGCATTGATCTTGGCCGTGGCGAATCTCGATGCGTGCGTCGACATACGGAAACTGGTGGACGAGACGGTGGCCTGAAAGCCATCGCCTCTGGATGCCGCGCAGGCAGCGTGCTTGGCGGTGGATGTGCCGTGTAGAGCTTCTATGAGAGGGCCTTGCCATGCTTACCCGTTCAGTCTGGAAATTCCTGCTTGTCCTGTGCTGTGCCGCGAGTTCGTCCCTCGCGCTGGCCGACGAATTCCCCAACAAGGCCGTGCGCTTCATCGTGCCCTTCTCGCAAGGTACCGGACCTGACCGCCTGGCCCGCCTGGTCGGGGAAGAGCTGGCGAAGGTCTGGAAGGTCCCGGTGGTGGTGGAGAACCGGCTCGGGGCGTCGGGCCACGTCGGCGCCCAGGTCCTGGCCCAGTCGCAGCCCGACGGCTATACCGTCGGCGTCATGGGCAGCAATATCTCGGTCACCGCGCACCTGATGAAGTCCGATACCTTCGTGCCCATGCGCGACCTGCAGCCGCTGATCATCGCGGGCTATGGCGACATGACGCTGGTGGTCTCGGGCAAGTCGCGCTTCAACACGCTGACGGAGTTCCTGGACTACGCCAAGGCCAATCGCGGCAAGGTGGCGTTCGCCAGCGCCGGCATAGGCTCGCCTTCGCACATCTTCATCGCCCAGTTGCAGCAGAAGACGGGCACCGAATTCCTGCACGTGCCGTACAAGGGCACGGCCCCGGCCGTGACCGATCTGATCGGCGGTCAGGTCGAGGCGTTCTTCATCGCCACTCATACCGTCAAGCCCTATCTCGCCTCGGGCCAGTTGAAGGCGCTGGGCGTGGGGGCCGAGCAGCGCAACTCCCATGCGCCCGACATTCCTTCCTTCGCCGAACTGGGCGTGAAAGATTTCTCCACCGAAGCGTGGTACGGCTTCATGCTTCCGACCGGCGTGCCCGCGCCGGTTGCCGAGAAGCTGTACCGCGACATCCATGCGATCGTGAGCAACGAACCCGTCCGCGGCCAGCTCGACAAGTTCGGGCTGACCATGCGGCCATCCACGACCGCCGAGATGCGCGAGTTCGTCGGCAAGGAATTCCGGCGCTACGGCGAAGTCATCGCGCAATACAACATCAAGGCCGAGGAGTAGGGCGATGCGGACAGGGGCGCAGCAATTTCCCGCGGTGATCGACGTCACCGGCATGTCGGTGCTCGTGGTGGGGGCGGAAGGCGGCGTAGGGCCCGCCGTGGTGGACGGCTTCGATGCGCATGGGGCCAGGGTCCATGCAGGATACCTGTCGCCCGGCGGCGTCGCGGACATGCCCGGCGACCGCGTGCCGGCGAATGCGGATCCGGTCGCGATCCGCGATTTCCTGGATCGGGTGGAAGCCTCCAATGGGCCGCTCGACGCCCTGATCTTCGTTTCGCCGCCGGTATCGGTGGGTAAGGCGCTGGACATCGATCCGGCGCTGTATGCCCAGATCGCGCGTGACGAACTGGTGCTGCCCGTGTTGTTGCTGCGGGAAGCCGCCGCCCGGATGGCGCAGCGCGGCTTCGGGCGCCTGCTGTCGTTCTGCTCGATGTCGGGCAAGACCGGCGCGCACCCGGGCGTCAGTCCCTATGCCGCGGCCAAGGGCGGATTGATCGCGTTCACCCGTTCGCTGGCGGCCGAACTGGCGCCGCGGGGCGTTACCGCCAACGCCATCGCCACCGCATTGTTCGACGTCCAGGTAACCAAGACCGGGGAAGACCTGGAGCACGTGCTCAAGGGCATTCCCGTCGGGCGCGTGGGGCGTTCGCAGGAAGCCGCGGCGGCCGCCTTGTTCCTTGCCTCGCGCCTGTCCGGCTACATTACGGGGGAAACGCTGAACATGTCCGGCGGGCGCTTCATGGACTAGGGCCTGGGCGAGGCTCCTTTCAGGAGGGCGGGCCCTAGGCGCCGCCGGCGGCTACAGGCGCACGCGCAAGACCGCCACCGCGTTCTGCATGAAGATCGGCGTGTAGTCCGGGTCGATCAGCTTGATCGAGGCCGTGGCCGAGCGCACGAGCTGCAGGGTCTGGATACGCTGCGCCGCCTGAAGGTCGCCGGTCTCGTAGGCATGCAGCAGGCCGGCATGGTCGCCCCGGTCGTCGCCGAACAGCGACGGCGAGGTCTGCTCGAGCGAGTAGCGCGCGCGTTCGGTCCGGTGCCAGTATTCGTCCATCTTGTCGATGTACATCCTGCCCGCCGGCCGGTTCAGCCGGCGGTGGAAATCCAGGTGCAGGTCGCGCCAGTGGCTGGACTGCTCGCCGTCCTGGCGCGACATCCTGTCCACGACCTTCTTGCAGGCGGCCAGTTCGGCGCGGCTCAGGCGGCCCATGGATACCTGGGTGGCAATGGCCTGGCAGGCGATCCACAATCCATAGATCTGGTCGACTTCCTCGGCCGTGAGCTGGGTGACCGTCATCCGGTACTTGAACCGCGCCTCGGCCAGCCCGTCGGCCTGGAGCATGCGCAGGGCCTCCCGCACCGGAGTGCGGCTGACGCCATACTTCTGGGAAATATGGACCTGGTTCAGCTCATGGCCGGGGCGGAACTCGCCCTGGAAAATGCACTTGCGCAGCGCCTCGTAGATGCGCACGGCCTCGAGGTCCGTATCGGAGCCCACGCTGTCGGTCTTCGCCATGGGCGTGCGATCAATGCTTGCCGGTGCTTCCGAACCCGCCCGCGCCGCGGTCGGACTCGGCGAAATCGTCCACCACGTTGAAACCGACCTGCGCCACCGGCACGATGACCATCTGCGCCAGGCGGTCCATCGGTTGCAGCACGAAGGGCTCCTGTCCGCGGTTCCAGGTCGATACCATCAACTGGCCCTGGTAGTCTGAGTCGATCAGTCCGACCAGGTTGCCCAGCACGATGCCGTGCTTGTGGCCCAGGCCGGAGCGCGGCAGGATCATCGCGGCGTAGCCCGGATCGCCGATGTGGATGGCCAGGCCGGTCGGCACCAAGGCGGTCTGGCCGGGGGCGATGGCAAGCGGCGCATCCAGGCAGGCCCGCAAGTCCAGTCCGGCCGATCCCGGCGTGGCATAGGCGGGCAGGTACTCGCGCATGCGCGCGTCGAGAATCTTCAGGTCTACGGATTTCATGAGCTACGGTGGGTGGAGGAACGTTGGGCGCGGTTGGCGGGGCGGGAAGGAGGCACGAAGGGCGGCAGCGAGACGCCCGGGATGGACTGCGCGCCCCGCAGCGCGCGGCGGCCGCGCAGGAACAGCATCCGCGCGACGATGAAGAGGATGACGGTGCGGACGACGTGGAACGGTTCGAGCGGATCCTCGTCCAGCAAGGCGGCCGCAATGCTGGCCGCCGTCAGCACGCCGAACAGCACGCCCAGCACGATCTGGATGGTGCCGCTCACCGCGCGGCTGCCTTGCGCGGCCAGCGTCGCGTTGGAGGCGGGTTCGCTGACGCCGGCCGGCATATGCGAGGAGGGCGGCGCCGGCGCCGTCGGCGCGGACGGAATGCCCGTGCCGGCCGTATATTGCTGCCCCGGGCTGCGCGTTTCCTTCTGGGCGCCGGGCAGCCGCAGCGCGGACTGGAATCCGCCGGTTCCGGTCTTCAGCAGGCCTTGCGCCCCCGGCGTGCCCGCGCCGCGGTTGACCATCTTGTCGATATAGGCGGCGTAGTCGCCGCCAGGCGGTTCGGCGTCGAACGGCATGGTGCTTCCTCTAGATGTCCCGGGCGCCTGGGCGCTGCGGATCCGGCTGCGCCGAACCGCCGCCGGCCGGCGCGGGCGGCAGGCCCGCCATGCGCCGGCTGATCTCGGCCACCAGCTGGCGCGCCGCCGCGAGCTTGGACTGGCGCGCAAAGGGGTGTTCGCCGGCGTCGTCATACAGCACCAGCGCGGTATCGTCGCGGCCCAGGGCATCCTGGGCCAGGTTGCCCACCAGAAGCGGGATGCGCTTGCGCGCCCGCTTCTCGGCCGCATGGCGGGCGAGGTCCTCGGTCTCGGCCGCGAAACCCACGCAGTACGGCGGGCGCGGCAGGCCCGACACGGTGGCCAGGATATCCGGATTCTGCACGAACTCCAGGCGGGGCGGTCCGGCCTCGGTCTTCTTGAGTTTGCTTGCGCTGACTTCCTTGACCCGCCAGTCCGCCACCGCGGCGACCGCCACGAAGACGTCGGCATCGGGCACGCCGGCCATGACCGCATCGAGCATCTCGCGCGCGGTCATGACGTTCACGCGCCGCACGCCGCGCGGCGCGGGCAGCGCGGTCGGGCCCGACACCAGCGTCACCTCGGCTCCGGCCTCGCGCGCCGCGCGGGCGATCGCATAGCCCATCTTGCCGGAGGAGACATTGGTCAGCACCCGAACCGGATCGATGGGCTCGGAGGTCGGTCCCGCCGTCACCAGCACCCGCTTGCCGGCCAGCAGCTTGGGCTGGAAGTGGGCGATGAGGTCATCCAGGATTTCGTGCGGTTCCAGCATGCGGCCCGAGCCGACCTCGCCGCAGGCCTGGTCGCCTTCGGCCGGGCCAAGCAGGGTGATGCCGTCGGCGCGCAATTGGGCCGCGTTGCGCTGGGTGGCAGGGTTGGCCCACATCTCGCGGTTCATCGCCGGCACCAGCAGCAGCGGGCAGGCGCGCGCCACGCACAGGGTGGTCAGGAGATCGTCGGCCATGCCGTGCGCGAGCTTGGCCATGAAATCGGTGCTCGCAGGCGCCACGACCACCGCGTCCGCGCCGCGCGTCAGGTTGATGTGCGCCATGTTGTTGGGCACGCGTGGATCCCACTGGTCCACGTAGACGGGACGGCCGGAGAGGGCCTGCATCGTGACCGGGGTGATGAAATGCGTGGCCGCCTCGGTCATGACGACGTCCACCGTTGCGCCGCGCTCGGTCAGGCGCCGCACCAGCTCGCCGATCTTGTAGCAGGCGATGCCGCCGGTCATACCGAGGACGAGGCGCTTGTTGGCGAGGTCGGACATGGGCGGAAAGCGGATATTGTGTATTTCCGCATTATGCGGCAAAAATCCGCGGGCGCTGGCGGCGCCGGGCCGGAACGACGTCCGGCCGCCCCGGGGGAATGGCGCCGGCCTGCCTCAGGCGGCGGCAGACGGCCGCTTGGCCCGCCGCAATTCGTCCACGACCAGCAGCACCGCGCCGATCGTGATCGCCGAGTCCGCGAGGTTGAAGGCGGGAAAGAACCAGTCGCCGTAGTGCACCAGCACGAAATCGATGACGTGGCCGTGGATGAAGCGGTCGATGACGTTGCCCAGCGCACCGCCCAGGATGAGCGTGAGCGCCCACGAGAACAGGCGCTGGTGGCCGTGGCGCGACAGCATCCAGACGATAAAGCCCGACACCGCCAGCGCCAGGACGGTGAAGAACCAGCGCTGCCAGCCGTCGGCGCCGGCCAGGAAGCTGAAGGCGGCGCCGCGGTTGTACAGCAGCGTGAGGTCCAGCACCGGCAGCAGCGGCAGCCGTTCGCCGTAGGCGAACAGCCCGTCGACCGCGACCTTGGTGATCTGGTCGGCGACGATGATGAGCGCGGCGATCGCCAGCCACCCCGCCAGTCGGGAGCGAGAGACGACGGCGCCCATCAGGCGAACTCGCGCGGTTCGCCGCTGCCTTCGAGATTGGCGACGCAGCGGCCGCAGATCTCGGGCTGTTCGGGATCGACGCCCACATCCTCGCGCCAGTGCCAGCAGCGCTCGCACTTGCGGTGGCTGGAAGGGGCGACCTCGATGCGCAGTTCTCCGTCGGTGGCATGCACGTCCGCGCGCGAGACGATCAGCACGAAGCGAAGGTCTTCGCCCAGGCTGGCAAGCAGCGCGTGATCGGAGGCCGGCGCATGGATGTCGACCTCGGCTTGCAAGGACGAGCCGATGCCGCCCGCCACGCGGACTTCTTCCAGCTTCCTGGTGACTTCGCCGCGCAGGTCGCGGATGCGGTTCCACTTGTGCAGCAGCGCCTCGGCGTCCTCTTGCGGCGGGATGGCGTGGAAGACTTCGGTGAAGATAGTGGGCGAGTCTTTCCTGAGCAGCGCCCAGGCTTCCTCCGCGGTGAACGAGAGGATGGGCGCCATCAGCTTGAGCAACGCCTGCGTCACGTGCCAGAGCGCGGTCTGCGCCGAGCGCCGCGCCACGCTGTCGGGCGCGGTGGTGTAGAGGCGGTCCTTCAGGATATCGAGATAGAAGGCGCCCAGGTCTTCCGAGCAGAAGGTCTGCAGCCGCGCGGTGGCCGGATGGAACTCGTAGCGGTCGTACAGCGCCGTGATCTCGTCCTGCAGCCGCGCGGTCATGGCAAGCGCGTAGCGGTCGATCTCGAACATCTGCGCTTGTTCCACGGCCTGGGCGGCGATGTCGAAGTCGCTCAGGTTGGCCAGCAGGAAGCGCAGCGTGTTGCGGATGCGCCGGTACGATTCCACGACCCGCTTGAGAATCTCGTCGGAGATGGACAGCTCGCCGGAGTAGTCGGTGCTGGCGATCCACAGGCGCAGGATCTCGGCGCCCAGGGTATCGGAGATTTTCTGCGGGGCCAGCGTGTTGCCCAGCGACTTGCTCATCTTGCGGCCCTGGCCGTCCACCGTGAAGCCGTGCGTGAGCAGGGCCTTGTAGGGCGGCGTGCCGTTGAGCATGCAGCTGGTCAGCAGCGAGGAGTGGAACCAGCCGCGGTGCTGGTCGGAGCCCTCCAGGTACAGGTCGGCGGGCCAGGCGGCATCGGCGGCGTGCGAGCCGCGCAGCACGGTCTGGTGAGTGGTGCCGGAATCGAACCAGACATCCAGCGTGTCGCGGTTCTTCTCGTACATCTCGGCTTCGTCGCCCAGCAGTTCGCGCGGATCGAGCGACTGCCAGGCCTCGATGCCGTCTTTCTCGATGCGCTGGGCGACCTGCTCGATGAGTTCCACCGTGCGCGGGTGCAATTCCCCGGTTTCCTTGTGCACGAAGAAGGCCATGGGCACGCCCCACTGGCGCTGGCGCGACAGCGTCCAGTCGGGCCGGTTGGCGATCATCGCATGCAGCCGCGCCTTGCCCCAGGACGGGTAGAAGCGGGTGGCCTCGATGCCTTCGAGGGCGCGTTCGCGCAGCGTGCCGCCGCCCTCGGCGGGCAGGATGTCCATGCCGGCGAACCATTGGCTGGTGGCGCGGTAGATGACCGGCGTCTTGTGGCGCCAGCAATGCATGTAGCTGTGGCGCAGCTTCTCGACCTTGAGCAGCGTGCCCGCCTCTTCCAGCGCGGCGACGATCTTGGGATTGGCGTCCCAGATGGAGAGCCCGCCGAACAGGGGCAGCGTGGACGCGTAGCGGCCGTCGCCCATCACGGGGTTGATGATGTCCGCATCCGGCATGCCGTTGTTCTTGCACGAGACGAAGTCCTCGACGCCGTAGGCCGGTGCCGAGTGCACGATCCCCGTGCCCGTGTCCAGCGTGACGTAGTCGCCCAGGTAGATCGGCGACAGCCGGTCGTAGCCGGGATCCTTCCTGGCCAGCGGATGATGGAAGGCGACGTGGTCCAGCGCCTGGCCCTTGCAGGTGGCGACGATCTCGCCTTCCAGGTCCCAGGACTGCAGGCAGGCCTCGACCCGCTCGCGGGCGAGGATCAGCAGCGTGCCCCAGGCCTGGGGCGTTTTCACGCGCACCAGCGCGTAATCGATTTCGGGATGGACGTTCAGCGCCTGGTTCGAGGGAATGGTCCAGGGCGTGGTGGTCCAGATGACGATGGCGCCTTCCCCGTCGATGGACGGCAGGCCGAAGGCCTTGGCCAGCGCGGGCCGGTCGGCGAAGGGAAAGGCCACGTCGATGGCCGGGTCGGTGCGGTCGGCGTATTCGACCTCGGCCTCGGCCAGCGCCGAGCCGCAGTCGAAACACCAGTTCACCGGCTTCAGGCCGCGGAACACGAAGCCTTTTTCGAGGATGGCGCCCAGCGCGCGCAGTTCGTCGGCCTCGTTGCGAGGGTTCATGGTCAGGTAGGGATGGTCCCAATCGCCCAGCACGCCCAGGCGCTTGAAGTCCTTTCTCTGCCGGTCGATCTGCTCGGTCGCATAGGCGCGCGCCTTGGCCTGCACTTCGGCCACCGGCAATCCCTTGCCGTATTTCTTCTCGATCTGGATCTCGATGGGCATGCCGTGGCAGTCCCAGCCAGGCACGTACGGGGCGTCGAAGCCCGCCAGCGTGCGGCTCTTGACGATGATGTCCTTCAGGATCTTGTTGACCGCGTGTCCCAAGTGGATGTCGCCGTTGGCGTAGGGCGGGCCGTCATGCAGCACGAAGCGCGGACGCCCGGCGCTGGCCGCGCGGATGGCCTGGTAGACGCGCTTCTCTTCCCAGGCCGCGACCCAGCCGGGCTCGCGCTTGGCGAGATCGCCGCGCATGGGGAACGGGGTATCAGGAAGGTTGAGGGTTTTCTTATAGTCCATGGAGACACAGGTTTTGCACATCAGCCCCGTCCGCGGGGCGGGCAAGCTTCACATTCAAATATCGCAGGCCACGGAAGGCAGGAAGACCGCCATCTTTGCCAGCCAAGGCAACCCCCAGGATGCGGTGGATCCGGCTCCGCCGGTCCACCCGCATCGCCCCCACGGGACCCGGCGCCGGGCCGCCCCAAGGCGGGTCCCGGCCCCCTTGGGGGCTGCCGCGCAGCGGCTGGGGGTCCGCCATTCCGGGCGCGCGTAAGCGCGTAGGGGGGCCTAACTACTAATTCGATCCGTCGCGGAAGTGGCTAGGTCGGCTTGGCCCAAATGGCTGGACGCGAAATAGGCGCGAGCCTGGCGCGCGTCGTCCTCGATCGCCGCTTTCAGGGTCGGCAGATCGACGAATTTTTCTTCGTCGCGCAGCTTTTTCAGGAATTCCACCTGCACGAGTTTACCGTAAGCATTGCCGCTGAAATCGAAGACGTGGACTTCCAGCAGGACCCGGCCGCTGTCGTCCACCGTGGGACGGACCCCCAGGCTGGCCACGCCGGGCAGCGGCCCCGGAGCCAGTCCGTGCACCTGTACCACGAAGATGCCCGACAGCGCCGGACACCGGCGCGAGACGCGCAGGTTCAGCGTGGGAAAGCCCAGCGTGCGGCCAAGCTTCTGGCCATGGATGACGTGCCCGCTGACGCTATAGGGATGGCCCAGCAGTTCGGCCGCGCGCTCCAGGTCGCCGACGGCCAGCGCGGTGCGGATGGCCGAGCTCGAGATGCGTTGTCCGTGGTCCGTGACGGAATCCATGGATTCGACTTCGAAGCCATGGCGCTCGGCATTGGCGCGCAGCAGGGCGATGTCGCCGGTGCGGTGGGCGCCGAAGCGGAAGTCGTCGCCCACCAGCAGCCACTTCACGCGCAGCCCGTCGATCAGCAGCCGGTCGATGAATTCCTGCGCCGGCATCGAGGCCAGGCGCTCGTTGAATTTTTCGACCACCACGTGCTGCATGCCGTAGCGGGCCAGCGCGCACAGTTCGTCGCGCAGCCCCGCGATGCGGGTGGGCGCCAGTTCCGGCCGCTTGTGCAATTCGGCAAAGAATTCGCGCGGATGCGGCTCGAAGGTCATGACCGTCGGCACCAGGCCGCGCTCCTGGGCGACCTGGCGTACCCGGGCCAGGATGGCCTGGTGGCCGCGGTGCACGCCGTCGAAATTGCCGATCGCCAGGGCGCACGGCCGGCGCAGCGCGGGCGGCGGCAAACCCCTGAATATGCGCAGGGCGGGCGTCGGAGCGGGAGACGGGGACGGATTCAAGCCGGGGCAGGACCAGATGCGACAAAGCCCGGCGTTCCACGAATGCCGGGGACCATCCCCGATTATAGGCCGGTCCGGGGCGGCCCCGCGAACCGGGCCGCGGCGGCGCGGGCGATACGATACAATTCGCCGGTGCAAGCATCTCCTTTTTCCTCGGCTCGCCGGTGCCGGTTCGTCATCCTGATTTCCGGCCGCGGCAGCAACATGCAATCCATCACGCAGGCATGCCGCGACCAGGGCTGGCCGGCCGAGGTGGCTGCGGTGATCGCCAACCGCGAACAGGCGTCCGGGCTCGAGTGGGCCGCCGCCCAGGGCATTCCCACCCGGGTGGTCGCCCATCGCGATCATGCCGACCGCGCGGCGTTCGACGCCGCGCTGGCGCGCGAGATCGACGGTTTTTCGCCCGACTACGTGCTATTGGCAGGCTTCATGCGCATTCTCACCGACGACTTCGTGCGGCATTACGCGGGCAGGCTGGTCAATATCCATCCCTCGCTGCTGCCGTTGTTTCCCGGCCTGGGCACGCACCGCCAGGCCCTGGAGGCCGGCGTCCGGGTCCACGGCTGCACCGTCCATTTCGTCACGCCCGTGCTCGATCATGGCCCCATGATCGCGCAAGGCGTGGTACCCGTGCGCGAGGGCGATACCGAGGCGAGCCTGGCCGAACGCGTGCTGGGCATCGAGCACGTGGTCTATCCCGCGGTGGCTTCCTGGCTGGCGCAGGGCAGGGTGAGCCTGGACGACGGGAAGGTCGCGGTGCGCGGCATCGATGACCGCTGCTTCGGCCTGGCGGCCGACGGGGCCCGCGCCGCATCGCATCCGAGCGGAGGCAGGGCATGACGTCCGGGCGACCAGGTTCATCGCGTTCCGCGCGGCCGGCGGGGCGCCGCGACGGCGGTTCCTCCCGGTCCGGCGCCGGACGCCCGGCGACGCCCGCCAGGCAGGGCGCCCGGCCGGCTCAGCATCCCACGGCGCTGCGCGTCGACCAGGTGCGTTCCGCCCTGGGGGAGATCCTGCAGTGGTCGGGGCCCGCCGACCAGGTGCTGTCGCGCTGGTTCCGCGACCACCCCAAGCTGGGCGCCCGCGATCGCGCGGCGGTGGCCGAGGCCGTCTACGACGTGCTGCGCCACCTGCGCCGCTACCGGCACGTTGCCGAGGGCGGGCGGGGCGCCGCGACGCGCCGTCTCGCCATCCTGGGCCTGGCGGCCACGCTGGGCGCAAAGGAGGTCCTGCCGGCGCTGGACAGCGACGAGGCCGACTGGTTGCAACGGGTATCGGCCATTGCCGATGCTTCTCTGCCGCGCGAGATCCGCCTGAGCATCCCCGATTGGCTGTCCGAGGCGCTCGCCATCGAGGCGGACAGCGACAGCATGCTCGCGGCGCTGAATCGGGCCGCGCCGCTCGATATCCGCATCAATCCCATGAAAGCCGAGCGGGAGGCCATCCTGGCCGAGTTGCGCGCGGGCGTGGCCCATGCCATGGCCGAGCCCACGCCGTATTCGCCGTTCGGCATCCGGCTGCAGGGGCGGCCCGCGCTTACCCGCTGGTCGCGTTTCGAGGACGGCAGCATCGAGGTGCAGGACGAGGGCAGCCAGTTGCTGGCCCTGCTGGTGGCCCCCCGGCGCGGAGAAATGGTGATCGATTTCTGCGCCGGCGCCGGCGGCAAGACCTTGCTGCTGGGCGCGCTGATGCGCTCGACCGGCCGCTTGTACGCGTTCGACGTCTCGCAGGCCCGCCTGGCGCGCTTCAAGCCTCGCCTGGCCCGCAGCGGGCTTTCCAACGTCGTGCCGGTGGCCATCGCCAGCGAGAACGATGCCCGCGTCAAGCGCCTGGCGCGCAAGGCGCACCGGGTCCTGGTCGACGCGCCGTGCAGCGGCACCGGCACGCTGCGGCGCAATCCCGACCTGAAGTGGCGGCAGACGCCCGAGAGCGTGTCCGACCTCTGTGCGCTCCAGCGCAGCATTCTCGCCTCCGCCGCGCGCTGCGTGGCGCCCGGCGGACGCCTGGTCTACGCAACCTGCAGCATCCTGCGGGTGGAGAACGAAAGCCAGGTCGAGGCCTTCCTGGCCGCCAACCCCGACTTCGAGTTGCTGTCGGCGTCCGATATCCTGGCCGACCGCGCCGGCCCGCTGGGGCTGTCCGGACCCTACCTGAAGCTGCGGCCCGACGTGCACGCCACCGATGGGTTCTTCGCCGCGGTGTTCCAGCGGCGCCAGGGGCCGGCCGCGGAGCGGGCCGCCACCGCCGCGGTCGAGCTGCCCGAGCCCGATCCCGAACTGGCCGCGCTCGACGACGAGGCCGAAGCCGCCGATGGCGAAACGACCGGCAAGCCCTCCGCCGGTACGCCGGAGCAAGGGGCGGGCGGCGACAGCTGATAACCCTGGTTATACTAGGGTTATCCCTTCTTTGAAAAAGACTCGTGGCATCCCCATATTCGCGTTATCGTGTCGGGTGCGACAGCCATGGCCGGGACTCCGGCCATTTCGTTGCATGGCGTCGGTATTTCCCCTTAGGAACTGCGGCGCTTCCCCGATTTCTAACGATCTTGGCCTTGCCGGCTGCCATGGCGGGCGGCCGCCGTTTCGATTCCCCGTTTTTTCACGAGGCGCCCGGCGTCTCGCGTGCCGGTTCCGTGCCGGCCAGCCTGTGAGGTGTTATGGATTTTTTGCTTGCGTTCCTGTCCGACGGTCTACTTGATGCCTCGTGGTGGCAGATCGTGGCCTTCACCCTGGTAGCAACCCATATCACCATCCTCGCCGTCACCATATACCTGCATCGCTGCCAGGCCCACCGCGGGCTGGACCTGCATCCCGCCGTCGCGCATTTCTTCCGTTTCTGGCTGTGGCTGACCACCGGCATGGTCACCAAGGAATGGGTGGCCATTCACCGCAAGCATCACGCCCGTTGCGAACGCGAGGGCGATCCGCATTCGCCCATGGTCTACGGCATAGGCAAGGTGTTCTTCCAGGGGGCCGAGCTGTACCGGGACGAGGCCGGGAACCGCGAAACGCTGGACAAGTTCGGCCATGGCACGCCCGACGATTGGGTCGAGCGCAACATCTATTCCCGTTTCGGCTGGCAGGGCGTGGGCCTGATGATGCTGATCGACATCGCGCTGTTCGGCGCGATCGGCCTGACCGTCTGGGCCGTGCAGATGATATGGATTCCGTTCTGGGCGGCGGGCGTGGTCAACGGCATCGGCCATTTCTGGGGCTATCGCAACTATGCCAGCCCCGATGCCAGCCGCAACGTCTTCCCGTGGGGCATCGTGATCGGGGGCGAGGAACTGCACAACAATCACCATGCCTATGCCTCGTCGGCGCGTTTTTCCAACAAGTGGTACGAATTCGACATCGGCTGGGGCTATATCCGCGCGCTGGAAATCCTTCGCCTGGCCAAGGTGAAGAAGGTCGCCCCCAAGGTAAGGCTGGCGCACGGCAAGCCAGTGGTCGACCTGGAGACCCTGCAGGCCGTGATCACGCACCGCTACGAAATCATGGCGCGCTATGCCGACCTGCTCAAGCACGCCTGCCGGGACGAGATCGCGCGCTTGAAGGCGGCCAAGGAATCGCACCGGCAATCGAAACTGCTACGGCGCGCGCGGGCCCTGCTGCACCGGGCCGACGACGAGTCGCTGCCGGCTTCGCACCGTTCCGAACTGAACACCGTGCTGGCCGACCATCGTTCGCTGGCCATCCTGGTCGAGATGCGGCGCGAGCTCGCCGCCATCTGGGAGCGCTCGAGCGCTTCGAGCGAGCAGTTGCTGCGCGACCTGCAGGACTGGTGCAACCGCGCTCAGCAAAGCGGCATTGCGCGCCTGGAAGAGTTCTCCGCGCGCCTGCGCAGCTACGCCACTTGAGTCCGGTGCCCCGTCAGGGGCACCGCCGCCCATTTGCGTTCCTTGCCTGAAGGCGCCTCGCGGTTTCCGAGGCTGTCCACAAACCCCTGGTTTCCGCCGGGGGTTTTTTATTGCTCGGCAACGCCTTCAAGGCACAGCCAGCGGTGCTTTCGGTCGGACCAATGCAGCAACTGGGGCGCAGGGAAATCGGGGGCCTCCAGGCAACCGACCGATATCGAAAGAGCGTCATTCAACGCTTCCGCGCGCATGAAGACGACAGTGCCGCACGTGGGGCAGAACGTCTGCTCGAGCCACCGTCCCGACGAGCCGGTTCGCCGCCAGGAGCGGGTCGTGCCTTCGAGGCCGAGAATGGCCGCATCCGCAAAGATGGCCCGGTAGGCGAAGGCCGACCCGGTGCAGCGCTGGCATTCGGTGCAGCTGCACGCGTAGACGCGCCTGGGCTCGCCGGCAAGGGCGAGCCGTACGCCGCGGCAGGAGCACGTGGCTGTTCGTGTCTTGCCGCCACTAGGCATGGGCCGGCTCCCCGGCAGGTCGGCCCGCGCCGAGCAGGCGAATCATGGATGGCATGGAGGTTCTCCTATTGGCCGGAAGAGGGGCTCGACCGGCGTCGTTGTGGTCTGGCGGGCCGGGTTTGATGATACTTTCCATACTGGCGTTGAGAAGAACTAAGAGCCGGCCGTTCCGCTTTCACGCCCGTGGCCGCTCAGTTCCGCGCCGGCGTCGGCCGGAAGGCCCAGGCATTGCGTCACCGCCAGCGCGCCGAGCAGGCCCATGGCGGCGAAGGCCACGGTGAAGTCCGACAGCCGCACGCTGTCATGGCCCAGCGCCCGCATGGAGAAATCCAGCGCGAGCGCCGCCAGCCCGATGCCCAGCGCGGCGGTCATCTGCTGATTGGTGCTCGCCAGGCTGGTGGCTGCGCTCATGCGCGCCGGCGGGATGTCGGCGTAGACAATGGTGCCGTAGGCGTTGAATTGCAGGGAGCGCGCCAGCCCGCCCAGCAGGAGCAGCAGGTAGATGGCGAGCAGCGGCCATTCCGGCCGGAATGCGCCGCACAGGCCCAGCAGCAGGGCCGACAGCAGGCCGTTCCAGATCATCACGTTGCGGTAGCCGAAGGCACGCAGGAAGCGTACCGAGATCGCTTTCATGACCAGGCCCCCGACCGCGCCGGCAAAGGTGATCGCGCCGCTTTCGGCGGCCGACAGGCCAAAACCCAGTTGCAGCATGAGGGGCATCAGGAACGGAAAGCCGCCGTAGGCGACGCGGTACAGGAGGCCTCCGCGCATCGCCACCTGGAAGGTCGGGATCCGCAACAGGCTGAAGTCCAGCACCGGTTCCGGGTGGCGGCGGCTGTGCCAGCCATAGAGCAGGGCGCAGGCGCCGGCCGCCCCGAGCAACGATAGCGTGGTCGCCGACAAGCCGCCGTGGCCCAATCCTTCCAGGCCGACGATCAGGCTGGCCAGCGCCGCGGCCGACAGGACGAACCCCAGGTAGTCGAAGGACGTGGAGGGCGCATCGCTGCGGATGTCGGGAATGTAGACGGTGGCCAGGGCAATGCCGGCCAGGCCGATGGGAACGTTGATGTAGAAGATCCAGTGCCAGGACAGGTAGGTGGTCAGAAAGCCGCCGATGAGCGGTCCTACCGCCGGGCCCATCATGGCCGGGAACAGCACCCAGGACATGGCCGAGACCAGCTGGGATTTTTCCACCGTGCGCAGCAGCACCAGACGGCCTACCGGAACCATCATCGCGCCGCTCGCTCCCTGCAGCAGCCGCGCCGCGATCAGCCAGGGCAGGTTCTGGGCCAGGCCGCACAACACCGAACTGACGACGAAAAGGGCAATCGCTGCGCGGAACGTATTGCGCGTGCCGAAGCGGTCGGCGATCCTGCCGCTGATGGGAATGAAGGCGGCCAGGCTCAGCAGATAGGCCGTCATCGCGAAGTTCATGCGCACCGGATCGGCGTGCAGCGATTGCGCCATGGCCGGCAGCGCGGTGGAGATGATGGTGGAATCCAGCTGCTCCATGAAGAACGCGCTGGCGACGATCAGCGCGATGATCCGATAGCCGCCGCGTAGGGGCGTGGCATTACCCATGGAGCGTTCTCTGTGCAAAGGTGGAGCGTGCCGGGCGCGATCGTCGCGGCCGACGCGAGCCGGCGATTTTAGTCGCTTGCGGCCGTCGATGTCCCGGTCGCGGCGGCAGGCTCCCCGGCTTGCCGTCCGTACGCCTGGACCGCCTCGATCAGGGCGCGCACGCAGGCGGGCAAGGCTTCCAGCTCGCGCACCAGCAGGTCCCGCTCGCGCACGGCCCATGGCTCGTCGAGCGCGACGATGGCCAGGTCCATGGTGCGGCGGTGGCGTTGCGCCGCCGATTCGGGGATCACGCCTATGCCGACTCCCGCCTCCACCATGCGGCACACGGCCTCGAAGCTCGACACCTGTATGCGAAGGATGAGTTCCGCGCCGCGGCTTTCGACCTGTTCGCGCAGGAACGCCAGCAGGGTGCTGCCGTCGTGCAGGCTGATGTGCGGGTAGCGCAGCGTATCGTCCAGCGTGACCCGTCCGCGCGCCGCGAGCGGGTGGTCCGCCGGCACGACGAGTGCCAGCCGGTCGGTGCTGAAATGCAACCGCTCCAGTCCCGGGGCGGTGATCGGGCCGGCGGTGATGCCGAGGTCGGTCGATCCGTCCATCACGCCGCGGATGATGTCCCGGGTCAGGCGCTCCTGGAGGTCGACGGTGACGCCCGGGCGTTCGGCCAGGAAGCGCGCCAGGATCTCCGGCATGAATTCGGTTACCGCGGTGGTGTTGGCGAAGATGCGGATGTGGCCGGTGGTGCCGGAACCGCCGTCGGCGAATTCGCCCTTGAGCATGTCGACCTGGCGCATGACGTGCCGGGCGTGTTCGAGCAGCCGGCGTCCCGCGGGAGTGAGCTCCACGCCGCGGCTGTTTCGATACAAGAGGCGCGCATCGAGCTGGGCCTCCAGCTCCTTGATGCGGGTGCTGGCGGCGGCAAGCGAAAGGTGGGCGCGGCGGGCGCCCTGCGTCAGGCTGGGCGCTTCGGCAACGTGGATGAACAACCGCAGGTCGGCCAGATCGAAATGCATGGCGAAAGACGGGCGCGCAAAGACGCTACCTTACCCCATCGCCTTCCGTAACGGCGAAGGCTGGATAACAAAAATCAAAATTTACAGAAGGCTTCGCCCGGCGCATGCTTGCCGCATCGACCACTTCGCGCCTGCCGGGCGCTCCGCATGGAAGCACGCATGAACCAGGAGACCGCAGCTTCTCCCAGCGATTGGGTGGGCCGTACCGAATCGTCCGTCGACCAGATCAGCCACAACCTCGCCCGTCGCGTCGCGGCGACGCTGGGCCAGCCCGCGCCCGAGCCGGGCGCCGGTTTGCCGCCTCTGTGGCATTGGGCCTATTTTCAGGAGCCTGTCGAGGCCGCAGGGCTCGGCGCGGACGGGCATCCCGCCCGGGGCGGGTTCCTGCCGCCCGCCGACCGGCGCAACCGGATGTGGGCAGGGGGCCGGCTCGAATTCCTCCATCCGCTGATCGTGGGCGAAGGCGCGACGCGCACCTCGACCATCCTGTCGGTCGAAGAGAAGGCTGGCCGCACCGGCGCCCTGCTGTTCGTGACCGTCCGGCACGACTACGAGCAGCGCGGCAGGCTCGCGGTGCGCGAGGAGCAGGACATCGTCTATCGCGAGCCTTCTCCGCCGCGCACGGCCGATCCGGCGCCGCTGCCCGTCGCCGAATGGTCGGAGACCATCGTGCCCACTTCCACCTTGCTGTTCCGGTATTCGGCCGTGACCTTCAATGGACATCGCATCCACTACGACTGGCCTTATGCCACCGGGGAAGAGGGCTATGCCGGCCTGGTGGTGCACGGGCCCCTGATCGCCACGCTATTGGTGGCGGCATTCCAGCGTGCCCACCCGCAACTGCGGCCGACGCATTTCTCGTACCGCGGCGTGCGTCCGCTGATCGCGCCCACGGCTTTCGCGGCCGCCGGCAGGATGGCGGGCGAGGGGGTCGCGCAGCTATGGGCCGGCAATGGCGACGGCGCCGTGCAGCACGGCGAACTGCGCTTCGCTTCGCGATAGCGCGAATATTTCGGACTCGGAATCAGCATGGAAGACTATGACGACATCCGCCAGGGCGTGCGCGCGCTCTGCACCCGCTACGATGCCGCCTATTGGCGCAAGGTCGACGAAGCGCGGGGCTTTCCCGATGATTTCGTGCGCGCCCTGACCGAGGCCGGCTGGCTGAGCGCCATGATCCCGGCCGAGTACGGCGGCTCGGGGCTGGGGCTGTCCGAGGCATCCGTCATCCTCGAAGAGGTCAACCGCTGCGGGGGCAATTCCGGTACCGTGCACGGCCAGATGTACAACCTCTTCACGCTGGTGCGGCATGGTTCCGTCGCGCAGAAGGAATATTTCCTGCCCCGTCTGGCCAGCGGCGAATTGCGCCTGCAATCCATGGGCGTGACCGAGCCGACCACGGGCACCGATACCACCAAGATCAAGACCACTGCCGTGCGGCGTGGAGACCGCTATGTGGTCAACGGACAGAAGGTCTGGATCTCGCGCGTGCAGCATTCGGACCTGATGATCCTCCTGGCCCGGACCACGCCGCTGGCCGAGGTCGCCAAGAAGACCGAGGGCATGTCCATCTTCCTTGTCGACCTGCGCGAGGCCATCGGCCGGGGAATGGACGTGCGGCCCATTCCCAACATGGTCAATCACGAAACCAACGAGCTGTTCTTCGACAACCTGGAACTGCCCGCCGACAGCCTGATCGGCGAGGAAGGGAAAGGCTTTCGCTACATTCTTGACGGTCTCAACGCCGAGCGCACGCTCATTGCCGCCGAATGCATCGGCGACGGCCGCTGGTTCGTCGAGCGGGCGCGCGACTACGCCAGCGAACGCCAGGTATTCGGACGGCCCATCGGCCAGAACCAGGGCGTGCAGTTCCCCATCGCCGAGGCCCACATCGAGGTGGAGGCCGCCGACCTGATGCGCTGGCGCGCATGCCGCGAATACGACGCGGGCGAGAACGCCGGCGCGAGCGCCAATATGGCCAAGTACCTGGCCGCCAAGGCATCGTGGGAGGCCGCCAACACCTGCCTGCAGACCCACGGCGGCTTCGGCTTCGCCTGCGAGTACGACGTCGAGCGCAAATTCCGCGAGACTCGGCTCTACCAGGTGGCGCCGATCTCCACGAATCTCATTCTTTCCTACGTGGCCGAGCATTTGCTGGGCCTGCCGCGTTCGTTCTGAAGCCGGCATGGAGGAGACGACGATGCCCGCGACGGGCGAACTGTGCGAGTTCCTCGCCGGACTGCAGTTCGGCGACCTGCCCGCGCCAGTGGTGGACCGGGCCGAAGAGCTGTTTTTCGACTGGGTGGCGTCGGCGCTGGCAGGCAAGGGCGCGCATCCGATACCGCTGTTCGAAGGTTATGCCGCCGCCATGGGACCGGCCGGCGGCCGTTGCGCCATCCTGACCGATCGCCGGACCACTTCGGCGCATTTCGCCGCGCTGGTCAATGGCGCGGCATCGCACGTGGCGGAGCAGGACGACCTGCACAACGGTTCGGTCCTGCATCCGGCCACCGTGGTATTTCCCGCCGTATTCGCCGCCGCCCAGGACCTGCGCAAGTCGGGCGCCGACATGCTGCTGGCGGCGGTGGCCGGCTACGAGGCCGGCGTGCGCATCGGCGAGTTCATGGGGCGTTCGCACTACCGGATATTCCATACCACGGGTACGGTCGGCACGCTGGCCGCGGCCGCCGGCGTGGGCAAGCTGCTGGGACTGGATGCGTCCACGTTCGCCCATGCGCTCGGATCGGCCGGAACGCAGGCGGCCGGGCTTTGGGAATTCCTGCGCGAGGCGGCCGATTCCAAGCAACTGCATACTGGCCAGGCCGCGGCCTCGGGGCTGCTTGCGGCCTACCTCGCCGCCCAGGGCCTGACCGGCGCGCACGGCGTGCTGGAGGGCCGGCAAGGCATGGCGGCGGGCATGTCGTCGGACGCCGATCCTTCCCGTCTGTGCGATCGCCTGGGGCGGCGCTGGGCCACGCTCGAGACCTCGTTCAAATTCCATGCCTCGTGCCGGCACACCCATCCCGCCGCCGATGCGCTCTTGCATCTCATGCGCAGGGAAGGGCTTGCGCACGGCGAGATCGCGGCGATACGGGCGCGGGTGCATCGCGCCGCGATCGACGTGCTGGGCGGCGTGACCGAGCCACGCACCGTGCACCAGGCGAAATTCTCCATGGGCACCGTGCTCGGCCTGGTCGCCGTGTATGGCCGCGCGGGGCTGGAGGAGTTTCGCGATCATGCGTTGACCGACCCCGCCGTGGCGGAGATCCGCCGGCGCACCGCCATGGTGGAGGATGAAGAGGTCGATCGCGCCTATCCCGCCCGCTGGCTCGGCCGTGTGGAGGTCGAGACCCGCGACGGCCGCCTGCTTCGGGCGGCCATCGACTCTCCCAAGGGCGACCCGGACAACACCCTGTCGCGCGCCGAGCTCGAGGCCAAGCTGCGCCGCCTGGCGGCGTTCTCGGGCGCGGCGGAACCGGCCGAGATCGACGCCTGGATACCCAGGCTGTGGAGCCTGCGCCGCGTGGACGATTTGTCGACATTCATGCTGGACCGGTCATGAGCGCTGCCTTCCCATCTCCTTCGCCCCGTCCGCTGGACGGCATTACTGTCCTGAGCCTGGAGCATGCCATCGCCGCGCCGTTCTGCACGCGCCAGTTGGCCGATCTCGGCGCCCGGGTCATCAAGATCGAGCGTCCGGACGCGGGCGACTTCGCGCGCGGCTACGACGAGCGCGTGCGCGGCCTGTCATCCCACTTCGTCTGGACCAACCGCTCCAAGGAAAGCCTGGCCCTGGACCTCAAGCAGGAGGGGGCCCGGGGCGTGCTGGAGCGCCTGCTGCCCAAGATCGACGTGCTGGTGCAGAACCTCGCCCCCGGCGCCGCGGCGCGCCTGGGACTCTCTTTCGAGGCGCTGCGGGAACGCCATCCGCGCCTGATCGTCTGCGATATTTCCGGTTACGGCGACACCGGCCCCTATCGCGACAAGAAGGCCTACGACCTGTTGATTCAGAGCGAGGCGGGCTTTCTCTCGGTGACGGGGACGCCGGACGAGCCGTCCAAGGCCGGCGCCTCGGTGGCGGACATCGCCGCCGGCATGTACGCCTATTCGAGCATCCTGGCCGCGCTCTTGCTGCGCGCAACCACCGGCGAAGGCAGCCGCATCGACGTTTCCATGCTCGAGAGCATGGTCGAGTGGATGGGCTACCCCATGTACTACGCATTCGACGGCGCGCCGCCGCCCGCGCGCTCGGGCGCCGCGCACGCCACCATCTATCCCTACGGCCCGTTTCCCGCCGGCGACGGCGGCACGGTGATGCTCGGCCTGCAGAACGAGCGCGAATGGCGGGTGTTCTGCGAACGGGTGCTGCGCCAGCCGGAATTGGCCGAAGACCCGCGCTTCGACGCCAACTCGCGCCGCACGGCCAATCGCGCCGCATTGCGCGACATCATCGTCGCCGCCTTCGCGCGCATGAGCGCGGACGAAGTCATCGCGGCGCTGGAGGAGGCGCAGATTGCCAACGCCCGCGTCAACGACATGGCCGGTGTATGGAACCATCCGCAACTGGCCGCGCGCGGGCGCTGGGCAGAGGTCGGCAGCCCGGCCGGCATGCTGCCTGCCTTGCTGCCGCCCGGGGCGAGCAGTGCCTTCGCGGCCCGCATGGATGCCATACCGGCGCTGGGGCAGCATACGGCCGGCATCCTCGCCGAGCTCGGTTATGGCGACGCCCAGATCCAGGCATTGCGCACCCAGCGTGCGATCGGCCCATGAGGGGCGTACGCTCGGCCCTCTTCGTACCCGCGGATCGTCCCGAGCGCCTGCCCAAGGCGCTGGCGAGCGGCGCCGACGCCGTGATCGTCGATCTGGAGGATGCGGTGCAGGATGGCGCCAAGGAGGCGGCGCGCCAGACCTTGGCGGGATTTCTGGAGGCCCATGCCGGCGCGTGCGTCGTCGTCCGGGTGAACGCCGCGGATACCTCGTATTTCGACGACGATCTCGCGCTGTGCGCGCGATCGCCGGGGGTGGCCGCCATCATGTTGCCCAAGGCGGATTCGGCTGCCGTCGTCGCCCATGCCGCGGCGAGCGGCAAGCCGCTATGGCCGCTCGTCGAGAGCGCCCGGGCGGTCTTGGCGCTGCCCGAACTGGCACGTGCAGAAGGCGTGGCGCGGCTGGCGTTCGGTTCGGTGGATTTCGCGCTGGACCTGGGTCTGGATGCGGCCACGCCAGCCGGCCGGGCGATGCTGGACGACGTTCGTCATCGGCTCCTGCTGCATGCCCGCGCCGCCGGGCTTGCCGCCCCTCTCGATGGTGTCCATCTCCGGCTCGATGACATCGCGGGATTGCGCGCGGAGGCCGCCCGCGCACGTGGCGCTGGCATGGGCGGGATGTTGTGCGTCCATCCCTTGCAAGTGCCTGTCGTCAACGAGACGTTCCAGCCATCCGGGGAAGACCTGCAATGGGCGCGGCGAGTGGTGCAGGCCGCCAGCGGCGAGCGGGGGGCCTTCAAGCTGGACGGCCGGATGGTGGACGCGCCCGTCATTCGTCGAGCGCGGGCGATCCTCGACCGGGCGGACTAAGGCATGGCAATGGCCTGTCCGGCACAGGCGGCACGGGTGTCCCGAAAACGCTTCGTGGCCGGCATGAAATGCCGGATTGCCGCGCAGCCGGGCGGCTTTCGGCAACAAAAACCGCCATTCGCGTGTTAGTGTTCACCAGCGCGCGGCCGTCCGCGGTACGCGCCAGAACAATACCTATTCAGGAGACACGCAATGAACCCACGCCATGCGGCGCTGGCTGCCGCACTGTCGTGTCCGCTCGCTGTCATGGCGGCGGATGATTTCCCTTCTCGCCCCATTACCCTGGTCGTTCCGTTTTCACCCGGCGGCGTATCGGACACCACCGCCCGGCCGCTGGCGCCCTTGATGGCCAAACGCCTCGGCCAATCCGTCATCATCGAGAACCGTCCCGGCGCCGGCGGCGGCGTAGGCATGGCCCATGTAGCCAAGGCGGCTCCCGACGGCTACACGCTGATGATGGCGCTGCCGAGCATTTCGGCGATTCCCGCCGCGGACAGGCTGACCGGCAAGACGCCGTCGTATGCGACCTCGCAGTTCATGGCCATCGCGCGCATGTCGGCCGATCCGACGGTACTGGTGGTGCGCAACGATGCGCCCTGGAAGTCGGTGCAGGAACTGGTGCAGGCGGCGAAGGCCAGGCCCGGGACCGTCAGCTATAGCTCTTCGGGCATCTACGGGACCACGCACGTCGCCATGGAGCGTTTCGCCCATGCCGCGGGCATCAAGCTGCTGCACGTGCCCTATGGCGGTGGCGGCGAACAGGTGACGGCGTTGCTGGGCGGGCATGTCCAGGCTTCAACGCAGACCTACGGCAATATCTCGGGCCACATCAGGAGCGGCAAATTCAGGCCGCTGGCAGTGCAGGGCGCTGAACGCCTGGCGAGCCTTCCCGATGTGCCGACGATGAAAGAACTGGGCTACGACGCCGAATACTACCTGTGGGCCGGGTTGTTCGCGCCGGCCGGCGTCCCCGAGCCCGTCATGATGCGGTTGCGCGCAGCCGTCCGGGATGCCGTCGCCGATCCGGCGTTCTCGAAAGCCATGGCAGGGATGGGAACGCCCGTGCAGTACCAGGACGAGGCCGATTTCGAAGCATTCTGGCGCGCCGACGAACGGCACCAGACCCAGGTCATCAACAGCATCGGCAAACTCGAATAGCAAGGATACCCATGAAGTATGCAACTTATCGCCGCAACGGCGTCCATCGCGTCGGCATCGTCGACGGTGCCGATCTGGTCGATCCTCAATCGGTCGAAGAAACCGTGGGAGGGCTGGGGCGCGAGGTGGGCTGGTTCGCCGACATGACCGAGGTCATTCGCCATGCGCCGCGGTCCCGCGAACTGGCCGCGCGGGCCGTGGCGATTTCCGCCGATCGGGGTGTGGGACGCCTGGCCCTGGACGAGGCCGAGCTGTGCGCCCCCATGCTTCCCTCCACCATTCTGTGCGCGGGCAGCAACTACCTCAGCCATAACGCCGAGAAGGCAAGCTCGGATACCAGCGGCAAGGAGCCCGAGTTCTTCGTCAAGACGGCCGACTGCGTCGTCGGCCCGCACGACGACATCGTCCACGATCCGGTGCTGACGCGCAAACTGGACGGGGAGGTGGAACTGGCCGTCGTCATCGGCAAGCCGGGCCGGCACATCCCGCGTGAGCGGGCATTGGAGCATGTGTTCGGCTACACCATCGTCAACGACGTGACGGCTCGCGACCGCCAGGTCCGCTTCCGCCCGGACGGCAGCAGCTGGTACGAGCTGGGCAGGGGCAAGGTGTTCGACACCAGCGCGCCTGTCGGTCCCTTCATCGTCGACACCGACGGCATTCCCGATCCCCAGGATCTGGGAATCCGTTCATGGGTCAACGGCGAGCTCAGGCAGAACAGCCATACCGGGCAGATGATCTGGACCGTGGCGGAACTGGTCCACGTTTTCTCGATGAATCTCACCTTGCGGCCGGGGATGATGATCATCACCGGTACGCCGAGCGGAACGGCCTGGTCCACCGATAAGGAGCTGGGTGGCAAGTGGTCGGGAGGCAATGGCATCGTCCCGGCGTCGGGCTACCTGCGGCCTGGCGACCTGATCGAGTGCGAGATCGACGGGATAGGCAGGCTTCGCAACCGAGTGGTCGCGGCTTGATGCCCGTGCGTGCGTGAAGCATTGCGGCGCGCACGCAACGCCATGGCAATAAAAAACCTCGCCCAGGCGAGGTTTTTTATCGGACCGGCGAACCGGCGTACCGAGCCGATTACTTCAGCTTGGTTTCCTTGTATTCGACGTGCTTGCGCGCGACCGGATCGAACTTCTTGATCAGCATCTTTTCCGGGGTGGTGCGCTTGTTCTTGGTCGTGGTGTAGAAGTGCCCGGTGCCGGCGGTGGACTCGAGCTTGATCTTTTCACGTATACCCTTGGCCATGGTGTGCTCCTGTGGACCCGGTGGTTAAACGGCTTCGCCGCGGGCGCGCAGATCGGCCAGCACGGCTTCGATGCCGTTCTTGTCGATGGTGCGCAGGGCGTTCGTGCTCACGCGCAGGCGAACCCAGCGGTTTTCGCTTTCGACCCAGAACTTGCGGTATTGCAGGTTCGGCAGGAAGCGGCGCTTGGTCTTGTTGTTGGCGTGGGAAACGTTGTTGCCCACGATCGGACCTTTACCGGTTACTTGACATACTCGTGCCATGGCGACACCTCTTCTATTTCGTGAATTCGGGATAGGGATCCGGGGATCGGCAGTGCCGGATGTTGCCCCGAATTTCCGGCGTGCCCGGCAAGATGGATGATGTCGGACCCGGTTCGCACTGTTCTCAAGGCACCCCGGCGGAAAACCAGAATGCGTTGAAAGCGTGCGTCAAAAGCATCCGCAAGCTCGCTTGCGAAAGGCTTTTCCCAGGGCGCGTTCTCTCGCGGACCAAAGGCAACGCCGTAAAGCTCGCAAGAATAGCATGGAATCCGCTTTGTTTTCAAGGCGTTGTTTATGCCGCAGCCGCGCCTGGCTGCGGCGTCGGCGCGGCCGGCTCATTCGCGCCGCCATTCTAGCGAACCCCCGGTGAATCCCGGCGCCCGGCTGTGCCGCGCCATGCGGGATTGCTCGACAACCCTATGTTGACTGATCGATCAGTCAGGATATAGGCTCTGCCCGACGATGTTTCCGGGATACCGCCTTGACCGAGCCAAACGCCAGCACCGCCATCCTCGATGCCGCCGAGCGGGTTTTCGCCCTGCATGGGTTCGATGGCGCCAGCATGCGGCAGATCGCTACCGAGGCCGGGGTGGCGCAGGCGCTCCTGCACTACCACTTCGGCACCAAGGAAAAGCTCTACGAGGCCATGTTCGCCCGGCGCTCCGACGCCATCAACGCGTTGCGCGCGGCCGAGCTGGACCGCCTGTTCGGGCCGGAAGGACAGGGCAAGCCCGCCCTTGGCGACCTGCTGGAGGCCCTGTTCCGGCCGACCGTGGAGTTCGGGCACGAAGGGCAGGCCGGCAATCTGTTCTCGCGGGTGCTGGCCGCCACCGCCAATGCGGACGACGAGCGCTCGCGCACCCTGATCGCCGCGCACTACGACGCCATCGCCCGCCGTTTCATCGAGGCCTTCCGCCGCATCCTGCCCCAGCTGGACCAGGCCGATGCGGTGTGGTCCTACATGTTCGCCATCGGCGTGGGCATGACCATGATGTCGGCCACCGGGCGGGCGGGCCGCCTGTCCGGCGGCGTCTGCGACGACGGCGACGTCGACGCCGTCATGGCCCGGCTGGTGCCTTTCATCAGCGCCGGCATCGAGGCGCTGGCCGCCGGGCGCGCCGCTGGAATGGGCGGTCCGCCACCCGTTCTTTCCCCGCGCGCCGGCCCCGGAGGCGAGTGAACCCAGGTTTTTTCCCAAACCGCAAGAACCGGGCCGCACGAGCCCGGCATCCCCAAGGAGACCTCCATGCGCATTCTTCCGGCCGCTTTCGCGGCCTTGCTGGCCACCGCTTCGGTGGCGGTGCAGGCCAAGACCGTCACCGTGACCCTCGTCAACGGCCACCCGCCCGTGTTCCGGTGGGTCAAGCACCTGCAGGAAACCTTCGTGCCCGCGGTCAACAAGGCGCTCGAAGGCTCGGACATCAAGATCGAATGGAAGCAGCAGTACGGCGGTTCGCTCGCCAAGGTGGGCGAGGAGCTGGAGGCGGCCCAGGACGGCGTGGCCGACATCGCGCTGGTGCCCACCATCTTCGAGCCCGCCAAGCTGCCGTTGCAGAACGTCACCTACTACACGCCGTTCGTTTCGACCGATCCGGGGTTGATCACGCAGGCCGTGCAGGACGTGCAGCGCAAGATCCCCGCGATGATGAAGGCGTGGGAAGCGAACGACGTGGTCTACATCGGGGGCGGCTTCGGCCTGGACGATTATCTGCTCTTCACCAAGTTCCCGGTGAAGAGCCTGGCCGACCTCAAGGGCCGCAAGATCGGTACGCCGGGCACCTCGATCAACTGGATGAAGGGCACCGGCGCCGTGGGCGTCGCGGGCAACCTGACCGAGTACTACAACGCCCTGCAGACCGGCCTCTACGACGGCGTGGTGACCTTCGCCACCGCCGCGGTGCCGGCCAAGATCCAGGAGGTCGCGCCCTACATCACCCAGATCGGCTACGGCGCGCAGTACTCGGGCGGCCTGGCGGCCAACAAGGATTGGTACGACGCCCAGCCCGAGGCGCTGAAGAAGGCGCTGGTGGCGGGGGCGGCGGCCTTCGAGCGCGCCTATACCGACGACCTGCGCAAGGCCACCGAGGCGGCGCTGCAGGAGTTGGTCGCCAAGGGCGGCAAGCTCAACCCGGACTCGACCAGCCTGCGCGCTTCGTACGCCCAGGCGCTGGAGGATCCGACCAAGGGCTGGATCGCCGAGCTGCAGAAGCAGAAGCTGCCCGCCAAGGAAGTGCTGGACGCCTACATGAAAGAAGTGCGGGCGGCCGGCGCCAAGCCGGTCCGCAACTGGGGCCAGAACTAGGCTTCCCCGGAGGTTCGCCATGTCCGAAGTTCCCGTCGCCGGCGAGGGCGATTTTCTCCCGCCGTCCCACCACCCCGTGCTGCGCGCGCTGGATGCCTGCACCGCCTTTCTGAACGCGCTCGGCACGTTGCTGATCGTGGGCGTGATGCTGGCCATCAACTCCGACGTGATCGGCCGCGCCTTCTTCGGCAAGCCGATCTCCGGCGTGCCGGAGATGGTCAGCATGTCCATCGTGGCCATCGTGTTCCTGCAGGTCGCGCATTCCTTGCGGCTGGGAGGGCTGACTCGCGCCGAGATCCTGCTCGACCGGCTGCCGCCGCGCGGCCGGGCCGGCCTGGAAGCCCTGTATTGCCTGGTCGGCGCGGGGTTCTGCGCGGTGCTCTTCAACGGCCTCCTGCCGCTGTTCGAGCGCGCCTGGACACGCAACCTGTTCGTCGGCGCGATCGGCGACTTCACCGCGCCGATCTGGCCCGTGCGGCTCGTCATGCTGGTGGGAACGGCGGCGCTCGGCTTGCAGTTCCTGGTGCGGGCCGTGCGCGCCGCATGCCTGGCCGGCGGCGCGCGCGGCCTGCCGCTGCAAGCGAGGGCATCATGAGCGATCTGGCCATCGGCGCGCTGGCGCTGTTCGGGATGGTGGGGCTCATCTATGCGGGCATGCACGTCGCCATCGCGCTGGCCGTGTGCTCCTTCCTCGGCGTGCTCGCGATCAAGGGCAGTTTCCTGATCACCGGGCGCATGCTGGCCCTGGCCGCCACGGAGTCCATCGACTCCTACATTTTCGGCGTGGTGCCCTTGTTCGTGCTGATGGGGTTCGTGGTTTCGCAGGCGGACATCGGCCGCGACGCCTTCGACGTCGCCAATCGCATGCTGGGGCGCATCAAGGGCGGCCTGGGCATCGCCACGGTGGGCGCCAACGCCATCTTCGCCGCCATCACGGGCATTTCCATCGCCTCGGCCGCCGTCTTCACGCGCGTGGCCGTGCCCGAGATGCTGCGGCACGGCTATACCAAGCGCTTCGCCTACGGCATCGTGGCCGGCAGCTCGGTGCTGGGCATGCTGATCCCGCCCAGCCTGCTGCTCATCCTGTACGGCGTGCTCACCGAGCAATCGGTGGGGGATCTTTTCCTGGCCGGGGTGGTGCCCGGCATCCTCCTCGCCGTGGCCTTCGGGCTGGGCGTCTATTGGCTGGCTCGGCGGCGGCCGGCGTTTGCCGGCACCAGCATCTCGGAAGACGTCACGCCCCTGTCCGTGGCGGCGATGGGACGCAAGGCGCTGCCCATCGTGCTGCTCATCGGGCTGGTACTGGGCGGCATCTACGGAGGTTTCTTCACCCCTACCGAGGCCGGCGCGGTAGGCGCGCTGGGCGCGGTCGTGATCGGGCTGTTCCGCCGCGCGCTGCCCCCCGGACGCATCTGGCGGGTGCTGACCGACACCGGCCAGGTCACCGCCGCCATCTGCTTTCTGATCATCGCCGCCAGCATGTATTCGCGCATGCTGTCGCTCAGCGGCCTGCCGGAGTTCCTGAGCGCGGCCATCGCCGCCAGCGACATCGGCTACTGGGGCATCATCATCGCCTACGTGGTGCTGATCGTCGCGATGGGCACGATCCTGGACAGCTCATCCATCCTGCTGATCGTGGTGCCGCTGTTCTATCCCATCATGAAGGCCTTCGGCATCGACCCGATCTGGTTCGGCATCGTTACCGTGATCGCGGTCGAGGTCGGCCTGCTCACGCCGCCGTTCGGGCTGTCCGTCTACGTCATCAAGGGCACGTCGCCCGACCGCACGCTCAAGCTGGGCGAGATCTTCCATGGCGCCATGCCGTTCGCCGCCATCATGCTGGCGGTGCTTGCCCTGATCCTGGTCTTTCCCTGGCTGGCCACCGGCCTGCTCCGGCGCTGAAAGGAGTTTCTCATGCCACGACGTTTCGTCGATCTTTCCGTTGCCCTGGACGACACCATCGCTTCGGACCCGCCCGGCCACCTGCCGCAGATCGCCTATCTGGACCACCGCTCGACGGCCGCCGACATGGCGGCGTTCTTCCCGGGCCTGGACGTGGCCGACCTGCCCGGCGGCGAGGGATGGGCCATCGAGCGGCTCAATGTCTCGACCCACAACGGCACCCACCTGGATGCGCCCTACCACTTCCACTCCACCATGGACGGCGGCGAACGCGCCATCACCATCGACGAGGTGCCGCTGGAGTGGTGCTTCAGCCGCGGCGTGAAGCTGGATTTCCGCCACTTGCCGGACGGCCACGTGGTAACGCCCGAGGAGGTCGAGGCCGAGCTGACGCGTATCGGCCACACGCTGGAACCCTATGACATCGTGCTGGTGAATACGGCGGCCGGCGCGCGCTACGGCCAACCCGACTATGTGTCCGCCGGCTGCGGCATGGGCATGGAGGCGACGCTCTACCTGACCGAGCGCGGGGTGCGCGTGACGGGCACCGACGCCTGGAGCTGGGATGCGCCGTTCGTGCATACCGCCAAGCGCTTCGCCGAAAGCAAGGATCCCTCCATCATCTGGGAAGGGCATCGCGCCGGCATGGCGCGGGCCTATTGCCACCTCGAGAAGCTCGGCAACCTGGAGAGCCTGCCGCCGCACGGCTTCACGGTCTCGTGCTTCCCCTACAAGATCCGGGGCGCTTCGGCGGGATTCACCCGCGCCGTGGCGATCTTCGAAGACTGAACCAGGAGCAAGCGATGAAAGACGCCCAAGCCAAGCCCGCCAGGCAAGCCGCATCCAAGGTCATCATCACCTGCGCGGTGACCGGCGGCATCCATACGCCGACCATGTCGGAGGCATTGCCGTACCGTCCGGAGGACATCGCGGCGCAGTCCATCGCCGCCGCCGAGGCCGGCGCGGCCATCCTGCACCTGCACGCGCGAGATCCCAAGGACGGCCGCCCCACGCCCGATCCGGACGTGTTCATGCAGTTCCTGCCCAGGATCAAGGAGGCCACCGACGCCGTCATCAACGTCACCACCGGCGGCGGCCTGAACATGACGGTGGAACAGCGCCTGGCCGCCCCGCTGGTGGCCAAGCCGGAAATGTGCTCGCTCAACATGGGATCGATGAACTTCGGCATCTACCCCATGGCCGATCGCTACAAGCAGTGGAAATTCGACTGGGAAGAGAACTACCTGCGCAACACCGACGACTTCATCTTCCGCAATACGTTTCGGGATATCGAACGCATCCTGAAGATGCTGGGCGAGGAACACGGCACCCGCTTCGAGCACGAGTGCTATGACGTCGGGCATCTCTACAACGTCGCGCATTTCGTCGACCGCGGGCTGCTCAAGCCGCCATTCTTCGTGCAGATGATCTTCGGCATCCTGGGCGGCATCGGCGCCGAGCTGGACAACCTGCTGTTCATGAAGCGGACGGCCGACCGGCTGTTCGGCAGCGATTACCGATGGTCCGTGCTGGCGGCGGGACGCCACCAGATGAATTTCGCGACGCAGGCGGCGCTGCTGGGCGGCAGCGTGCGGGTCGGGCTGGAGGACAGCCTGTACATCGGCAAGGGCCGGCTGGCGGCCTCGAACGCCGAGCAGGTCACCAAGATCCGCCGGATCCTGGAGGAAATGGGCCACGAAATCGCGACCCCGGACGAGGCCCGCGCCATGCTGGCGCTCAAGGGCGCGGACCGGGTCGGCTTCTGAGGCGCGCGGCCATGGCAGGGACCGCCAATCCGCTGGATGGCTTCGTGGTCGATCCGGCGGAGATCGCCTTCGTGGGACAGGGGCTGCAACGGCCGGAATGCATCCTGGCCGAACGCGACGGATCGCTGTGGGCCGCCGATGCGCGGGGCGGGGTGGTCCACATCCGGCCGGACGGCAGCCAGCGGCTGGTGACGCAGGACGCGGATACGCGCTTTGGCACGGCGGCGGACGACGCCACCCGCTTCGTCGCGGGGACGCTGCCCAACGGCCTGGCCTTTGCCCGCAATGGCGATATCGTGATCTCCAATTTCGGCACCGACCGGCTGGAGATCATGACGCGCGAGGGCCGGACGCGGGTGCTGGCCGACAGCATCGACGGCCAGCCCATCGGCAAGGTCAACTTCGTGCTGCGCGACAGCCGCGACCGGCTGTGGCTGACGATTTCGACCCGCATCAAGAACTGGATGCAGGCCATGGACCCGCATGTGGCCGACGGATACATCGCCCTGTACGAGAACGGCCGGCTGCGGGTGGTTGCCGATGGTTTCCACTTCACCAACGAGATCCGGCTCGATGCCCGCGAGGAATGGCTGTATGTGGCCGAGACCTGCGGACGGCGCGTCTCGCGGCTGCGGGTGGCGCCGGACGGCAGTCTGTCGGACCGGGAGGTGTTCGGTCCGGCGGACCATGGGGCGTTCATCGACGGCATCGCGTTCGATGCCTACGGCAATCTCTGGGGCACGCATGTGATGACGGACCGAGTTTTCGCGATCACCCCGGAAGGGGAGTTGCGGATCCTGCTGGACGACGATCGGGATAGCGCCGCGGGGCGCGCGCTGATGGCGGCCTTCGCGCGAGGGGAAGCGACGCCGGAGCTGATGCTGGCTTGCGGCGGGGGGATTGCGCCCTGGTTTGCGAGCGTGACGTTTGGCGGGCCGGATTTGCGGACCGTTTATATCGGGAGTCTGCGGGGGGACCGCATTCCGTGCTTCCGTGCGCCTGTGGCGGGATTGTCCATGGTGCATTGGTAAAGCTTGCGCGGGGGCTACACGATTCCTCTTTCCGCGAGCGAGGTCGTCTGGCGGCCGGCGACGATGATGTGGTCGAGCAGGCGCACGTCGACGAGGGCGAGAGCGTTGCGGACGTGGCGTGTCAGGTGTTCGTCGGCCTGGCTGGGTTCCGGATTGCCGGACGGATGGTTGTGGGCGAGGATGACCGAGGCGGCGTGGTGGCGCAGGGCGGCGCGGACGATTTCCCGGGGGTAGACCGTGGCCTGGGCGAGGGTGCCCTGGCTGAGCAGTTCGCTGGTGATGAGGCGGTTGCGCGCGTCCAGGTAGAGGGCCATGCAGCATTCGACCTGGCGGTGGGCGAGGGTGGTGGCGCAGTAGCGGCGCACGTCGCCGGGGTTGGACAGGGCATCGCCGCGGCTCAGGGTTTCGGCCAGTTCGCGGCGCGCCAGTTCCAGGATGGCCTGCAATTGGCCGGCCTTGACCTCGCCCAGGCCCCGCACGCGCCGCAGCTCGTCGCGGGAGGCGGCCAGCAGGCCGCGCAGGCCGCCGAATTCGGCCAGGAGCCGCCTGCCCAGCTCGACCGCGTTGCAGCCCGGCGTGCCGGTGCGCAGCAGTACGGCGAGCAGTTCGGCGTCGGTCAATACCCCCGGGCCGTGGCGCAGCAGGCGTTCGCGGGGGCGTTCTTCGGGCGGCAGGGCGGCTTGCAGGGATGGCGTGGCGATCGACATGGCGGCGGGGCGGGTAAAATCAGGTCTTTGGCGCATAGCATCGACACGGTGACATATTTTGGCTTCTCCTTCTCCCGCCTCGCCCCTGGTTGTCCGTGAGGATTCCTACGTAACGCTGCACTACCGCATCTCCCTGGCTTCCGGCGAGGGCGCGGGGAGCGTCTTCGTCGATACCTTCACCGGCCGCCCCGCCACGCTGCAGCTGGGCATCGGCCAGTGGGCCCCCGGCATGGAAGCGGCGCTGATCGGCCACGGGGAGGGCGAAAGCTTCAGCTTCACCCTCGAGCCGGCGCAGGCCTACGGCGAGCGCAATCCCGACCTGATCCAGCGCGTCACCCTCGCCATGTTGCGCGAGCACGCGGGTGACGAGACCTTCGAGCCGGGCGACCTGGTCGAATTCGCCGCGCCCAATGGCGGCCGGTATTCGGGGGTCTTCAAGGAGCAGGGCGAAGACTACGCGTTGTTCGATTTCAACCATCCGCTGGCCGGTTCCGCCCTCAAGGTGGACGTGTCGCTGCTCGGAGTCATGTGATGACGCAGGCGCCCATGGAAGTGGTCCTGGCCCAGCCGCGCGGTTTCTGCGCCGGGGTCGACCGCGCCATCGAGATCGTCGAGCGCGCCCTGGAGATCTTCGGCGCGCCGATCTACGTGCGTCACGAGATCGTCCATAACCGCTACGTGGTCGAAGACCTGCGCGGCAAGGGCGCCGTTTTCATCCAGGAGCTGGACGAGGCGCCGGCCGGCTCGACCGTGGTGTTCTCGGCCCACGGCGTGTCCAAGGCGGTGCGGCGCGAGGCCGAAGCGCGCGGCCTGCAGGTGTTCGATGCGACCTGTCCCCTGGTCACCAAGGTGCACGTGGAAGTCGCCAAGATGCGCGCCGCCGGCAACGAGATCGTGATGATCGGCCACAAGGGGCATCCGGAGGTCGAGGGCACGCTGGGCCAGTCCGAGCGCGGCATGTACCTGGTGGAGACGGTCGAGGACGTGGCCGCCCTGGAAGTGGCCGACCCGGACAAGCTTGCCTACGTCACGCAGACCACGCTGTCGGTGGACGATGCCGCTGAGGTCGCCGCTGCGCTCAAGGCGCGTTTTCCGAACATTGCCGAGCCCAAGAAAAGCGACATCTGCTATGCGACCCAGAACCGCCAGGATGCCGTGAAGATCATGGCGCCCGAATGCGACCTGGTGCTGGTGGTGGGCAGCGTCAACAGCTCCAATTCCAACCGCTTGCGCGAGGTGGCCGAGCGCAAGGGCGTGGCCGCCTACCTCATCGACGGCGCGGCCGACATCGACCCGGCCTGGCTGGCGGGCCGCCGGCGCGTCGGCGTCACGGCCGGGGCGTCGGCTCCCGACGTGCTGGTGCAGCAGGTCATCGCCCGTCTCAAGGAGCTAGGCGCGGCCTCGGTGCGCAAGCTGGCCGGCGCAGAGGAAGGTATCGCCTTTCCGCTGCCCAAGGGCCTGTCCAAGAACGTCCGCCTGTAGCCGTCCGGAGCAAGCATGCGCCTCTACAGCTATTTCCGCAGTTCCGCCTCTTACCGTGTCCGCATCGCGCTCGCGCTCAAGGGCCTGCCGTACGAATACCGGGCCGTCCACCTGCTCAAGGAGGGCGGCCAGCAGATGCAGCCGGACTTTCGCCAGCTCAGCCCCGATGCGCTGGTGCCCGTGCTCGAGGACGAAGGCCAGGCGCTGACGCAGTCGCTGGCCATCATCGAGTACCTGGACGAGACGCATCCCCAGCCCGCGCTGTTGCCCGCCGAACCGGCCGAACGCGCCCGCGTGCGTGCACTGGCCCTGACCATCGCCTGCGACATCCATCCGCTGAACAACCTGCGCGTGTTGAAGTACCTGAAGAATCCGCTGGGCATCGACCAGCAGGGGCGCGACGACTGGTACCGGCACTGGGTCGAGAGCGGCCTGGCCGCCTTCGAGCGCATGCTGGCCGGCTCCCCCCGCACCGGGCAGTGCTGCCATGGCGACCAGCCCACGCTGGCCGACCTCTGCCTGGTTCCGCAGGTGTACAACGCCCGCCGCTTGAAGGCCGACCTCGACGCCATGCCGACCGTGGTGCGCATTGCCGACCATTGCGCGGCGCTGCCGGCGTTCGAGGCGGCCCACCCGGACCGGCAGCCCGACGCGGAATAGGTGTGCGATTTTTTGCAGGTTTGAATACTGCCGGAAATTTTTGCTAGAATAGCGGGCTAGCTTTGAGCCCTGGCCAGTTTGGCCTTGGCAGTCCACAGGGCACGGGTTTTCGCCGGCATAGCTCAGTTGGTAGAGCAGCGCATTCGTAATGCGAAGGTCGTAGGTTCGACTCCTATTGCCGGCACCAGTTGAAGCAAGAAGGGCGGTCCATGCGGGCCGCCCTTTTTGTTTTTCGCTTTCCCCGCTCGCGCGCGATGCCCTGGGGCCGCGGCAACGCCATGGCTTGATCTGCGTCAAACCGCGTGCGGGCGCCGGACCCGCACCGCGCCACGCCCGTGGTACGATGGGTATTCCTGAACCCCTGGAGTGCCGGCATGGGACGCGACACCTGCAGCATCTTGTTTGCCACCGACCTGAGCGCACGTTGCGACCGTGCCCTGGACCGCGCCATCGACATCGCTCGCCGTCGTCGATGCAAGCTGGTCGTGCTGCACGTCATCGAAGCGCCGTCATTCGCCGATCGATTCAAGGCGCAGGGGAGCCGAGAGGCCGATTTCCAGGCAGCCGAGCGCGCCTTGCTGGACATCGTGGGCGAGGTGGACGTGCCGATGGAGCTGGTGCTGGAAACGGGCAATCCGGTCGAGGTCATCCAGCGGACGGCCCGCAACCGGCAATGCGACCTGATCGTGACGGGCGTGGCCCGGGACGAGACCCTGGGCCGGCTGCTGCTGGGCTCCACCGTCGAGAAACTGGCACGCGAGTCGGCATTCCCCATTCTCATCGTGAGGAAACGGCCGCACCGCGCCTACGAGCGCATTGTCGCCGCCACCGATTTCTCCGAAGGGTCGCGCCAGGCGCTGAATGCGGCGCGCGCCTTCTTCCCCGAGGCGCAACTGACGCTCGTTCACGCCTGCCAGGCGCTCAAGGCCGGCCCGAATGCCGCAGAAATCGAGGCGGCGCTTGGCCAGGCGGAACGTCGCGCCAACGATTTCATCGCCAGGAACCTCGCCCGGGCGGGCGCTGCGGGGACGAAGCTGGTCATGGAGCACGGCCTGCCCGAAGATGTCCTGCCGGCGTATGTGCGCCGCCATCCGGCCGATCTCCTCGCGGTCGGCACGCATGGATTGACCGGGCTGTTGCGCACGGCCATCGGCAGCGTGGCAGAACGGCTGATCCACCTGACGTCCTGCGATGTCCTCGTGGTGCGCACGGTAGAGCATTGAATCGCGGCCGCGGCATTCCTGAAACGTCGATGCTCCGTAACTGCGAATAAGTCGCATTTGTGATATCGTAGCGATCTTCTAATGGTCAGCTACGCGATTCATCCGAATGAGTGCCACCTTGCATTGGAATACGCCAGCCCCGACTGGGCTGCGCGTCGGCGCCGGCGCCGCGGTGGTCCTCTTGCATGCCGCGGTCGTCGGCGCGATCTTTGCGGCGCAGCCCGAACCGGAGGTGGCCAAGCCGGTCGAAACGGTCGAGGTCAGGTTCGTCGAAATCGCGCCGCAGGTCCAGGTGGCGGCCGCTCCGCCGGCGCCGACTCCCCCCGCCCCCAAGCCTGAACCCAAACCCAAGCCCAAGCCCCCCAAACCGGTTCCCAAGCCGGTCGCCAAGCCGCCCCCCCAGCCCGCACCGCCCCCGCCGGAGCCTGCCCCGCCTTCCGAGACGGCACTGTCGCAGCCCGAACCCGCGCCGGCGCCCGAGCCCGCGCCCGCGCCGGCCACGTCGCAGCCCCCCAGCGGCAAGCCCGAGGCCTCCGAGCGCACGGCCTCGCCGCAGGCCCCGGTGTCCAACGAGCCCAAGCTGGTAGGCCGCATCGAGTACCTGGGCTCTCCGCCCATGCCGGAATATCCCCGGACCTCCAAGCGCCTGGGCGAGGAGGGCAAGGTGCTGGTGCGGCTGCTGATCAACACCCGCGGCCTGGTGGACAAGGCCACCCTGGAGAAATCCTCGGGATTCAACCGCCTGGACGAGGCCGCCCTGGAAGCCGCCAAGCGGGGACGCTTCAAACCCTATACCGAGAATGGCGTGGCGATCGCCGCGATTGCCATCGTGCCGTTCGATTTCACCCTCAGGAACTGACATGACCGAGACCCCAAGCCTGGGCTTTGCGCACTTCATTTCTCAGACCGACGGTCTGGGCAAGGCGCTGTTCATCATCCTGGTACTGATGTCCCTCGCGACCTGGTACCTGATCATCGTCAAGGCCGTCGCAAACATGCGTTCGCGCCGGCAGGGAGAGAAGTTCCTCGAGCATTTCTGGAACGCGACCTCGCTCGAGGCGGTCGACCGCGAAATCACCACGCACGGCGCCAACGATCCGTTCTCGCACCTGACCAGCCACGCGATGTACGCGCGCCAGCACCATGCCAAGTTCGGCGCCGCCAAGCTCGAGGAGGCCGGCTCGCAGTCCGACTTCGTGACGCGCACCATGCGCAAGGTCATCGACGAGGAAACGGCCAAGCTCGAGAACGGCCTGACGCTGCTTGCCTCGGTGGGTTCGACGGCGCCGTTCGTCGGTCTGTTCGGCACGGTGTGGGGGGTCTACCATGCGCTGGTGGCCATCGGCCAGGGCGGGGGCGCCACCATCGACCGCATCGCCGGCCCCGTGGGCGAAGCGCTGATCATGACCGGCCTGGGCCTGGCCGTGGCGATTCCCGCCGTGCTGGCCTACAACTTCTTCACCCGCAGCAACCGCGTGTTGCTGGCGCGCCTGGACGCGTTCGCGCATGACCTGTTCGCCTTCCTGACCACCGGGCAGCAGATCGTGACGGACAGCAACGTGCGCGCGCTCAAGAGCAAGATGAGCGAGACGGTGCAGGGCTAAAGGGAGTCTTCCATGGCTTTTGGCAGTTTCAACGGCGGTCCCGGCACGGGCGCGCCGCAGTCCGAGATCAACATGGTGCCGCTCATCGACGTGATGCTGGTGCTGCTGGTCATCTTCATCATCACGGCGCCGCTTTTGTCGCACGCCGTGCGCATCGACGTGCCGCAGGCCACTTCCGCTCCGGTCGATGCCGACCCGGCCAAGATCGACCTGGCGATCGACGCCGACGGCAAGGTGTTCTGGAACGACGCCCCTGTCGCCCTGGAGGACCTGCCTGACCGGTTCGCCGGCGTCTCCAAGGAGGAGCCCCAGCCCGAGCTGCACCTGCGTGCCGACAAGAGCACGCGCTACGAAGTCCTGGCCCAGGTCATGGCCGATGCCTCCCGCGCCGGCCTGAAGCGCATCGGGTTCGTCAGCACGCCCGAACCCGCCGCTCCCAGCCCGGCCAAGTAACGACACCAGGCCGGCCGCGACCGGGCCTTCGCCGGAGGCCCGGTGCCGGCCGAACCGCCGGGGCCCCGGCGGCCCGCACTAGCTTTCGGCGGCGCGTGGGTTTACCCTAGCGGTCTTCCCGTTTCTCGCAGCGCCGCCCTGCCGGCGCTTTGTCACATGCGTGTATTGGTCATCGAAGACGACGCCACCCTGGGAGGCGCCCTGGCCGAGTTCCTGGGCGACCAGGGCTACGCCGTCGATCTCGTTTCCAGCGGCGAGCGCGCCTCGGCCGCGCTGTCCAGCCAGACCTACGACCTCGTGCTGCTCGACTTGAACCTGCCCGGCGAGGATGGGCTGACCGTATTGCGGCGCCTGCGCGCCAACGAGAACCCGGTGCCGGTGCTGATCCTGACGGCGCGCGACGCGCTGGAGGACCGGGTGGCCGGCCTGGACGCCGGGGCCGACGACTACGTCACCAAGCCCTTCGAGTTGCCTGAGCTGGCCGCGCGCGTGCGGGCGCAGATCCGGCGGCGGGCGGGCCAGGTCAGTCCGATCATGGAGGTCGGCGCCTTGAGCTTCGACACGGTGGGCCGGGAGCTGCGCGTGAACGGCGAACGGGTGGCGCTCTCGGTGCGCGAGCTGTCGGTGCTCGAAATGCTGATGGTGCGTGCCGGCAGGGTCGTCACCAAGCGCCAGATCGTCAACTCGCTGTCCGCCTGGGATGCCGATTTCAGCGAAAACGCGGTCGAAGTCTATGTCTACCGCCTGCGCAAGCGGCTGGAGAAGGCGGGCGTGAACATCCAGACGGTGCGCGGCTTCGGATATCTGCTCGAGCCCGATGCCGCAGAGCGCTGAAGGCAAACCGGCCGGGCCGGGGCGGGTCCTGCACAGGCGCTCGCTGGCCTGGCACCTGCTGGTGCGGCTGCTGCCCGCCGTGCTGCTGCTGGCGACGATGGACAGCGTCGCCACTTTCGTCCTTACCCGCAAGCTCAATACCCAGTCGCACGACCGCGCCCTGATCGATACCACGCGGGCGCTGGCGCGCCAGGTAGTCATGACGCCGCAGGGGCCGCAGCTCGATCCCTCGTGGAACTCCACGCGTTTCCTCACTTCTGATCCTGACGAGCGCACCTACTTCCGCATCAGCGTCGATGGCGACGTGATCGCCGGCACGGCATCGCTCCCGGCCCCACCCAGGGTGGACGATCCGGAAAGCGCGGCAGACGAGAATCTCGAGGCGTCCACGCTGCTTGATCGCATCAACAAGGCCGTGCCGACCATCTACGACTCGGTGGTCGATGGCCTGGCGGTGCGCGCGGCGGCCCTGGATTTCAGCTTCGACGACTATCTGATCGAAGTGGCGATGGCCGAGACGCTCAATACCCGCAGCCGCTTCATCGAGGAGATCCTGTCCGTGCTGGTGGCCGGACAGCTCCTGCTGATCGCCCTGCTCGGTTTCGTCATCGTGACGGCCGTCCGTTCGGGCCTGGAGTCGGTGAGCAAGCTGTCCGACGAAATCGAGAGCCGCAGCATCGACGACCTGCAGCCGATAGGCGGCGACGACGTGCCGAGCGAACTTACCCCCCTCATCGCCAAGACCAATTCACTGCTGAGCCGCCTCGACGAAGCGGTGGCGGCCCAGCGCCGCTTCATCGGCCATGCCGCGCACCAGCTGCGCACGCCGCTCAGCGGGCTCAAGCTCGAGTCCGAGCTCATGCTGTCGCGACCATTGCCCGACGACGTGCGCCAGCGCGCCGAACGCATCAAGGGCGCGACCGACCGCATGATACGCGTGGGCGAACAATTGCTGGTGCTGGCGCGCATCGATGCCAGCGTGCGCCCGCGCGACGCGTTCACCCGCATCGACCTGACCGAGCTGACGCGCGAGTGCGGCGCCCGCTGGATTCCCGCGGCGCGCCAGGCCCAGATCGAAATCCTGCTGATGGCGCCGGACGAACCCGTATGGGTGGACGGCGATGCGGTGTTGCTGGACCAGTTGCTGGGCAACCTGATCGACAACGCCATCCGCTACCACAACGGCGGCATTGGCCAGATCGTGCTGCGCGTGAACGACTCGCCGCCCACCCTGATCGTCGAAGACGACGGACCCGGCATCGCGGCCGAGGACCGGGCGCGCGTGTTCGACGCCTTCTACCGGGCCAAGGACTCGCTTGCCGGCGGATCGGGGCTGGGCCTGGCCATCGTGAAGGAGATTGCCGAGGCCCACGGCGCCCATTGGGATTTGCGCAGCCGGCCCGAGTTCGAAGGCACGCGTATCAGCCTGGTGTTCCCGGGGCCGCGGATCGGCGCGCATCTGAGCCGGGTCCGCAAGGAGCCGGCCGCGCCCGATTGGTGAGGGCGAGCGCCGGCCCGCAGGCAGGGCAGGCCGGCGTCTTCAGCGTATGACGGCGGTCTTGAAATAGGGTACGGCGATGCCTACGAGGCGTTCCATCGGCCCGGCCAGCACGCCGAAAGTCAACCAGAGCAGCAGCAGGCCAGCCAGCAGGGTGACGGCGAAGCCGAGATTGAAGATATTGAGCTGCGGTGCGCTGCGCGAAACGAAGCCCAGTGCGATGTTGATGGACAATACCGCCGCCAGTACCGGCAGCGCGATCTGCAGTCCTCCGGCGAAGACGATGGCGCCCAGGTTCGCCAGCCGCATCCAGTCCAGGTTGTCGAGGGGATGCGGCGACACCGGGATGATGCGAAAACTTTCGCCGAGCGTGAGCAGCAGCGTGAGGTGCCCGTCCGTGGCGAGGAACGCCAGCATGGCCGACAGCATCAGGAAGGTGGCCAGCAGCGGCGAAGGCGCGCCGCGCTGCGGATCGAGGAACGAGGCGAATCCCAGCCCCATCTGCAATCCGATCAGGTCGCCGGCCAGCTCGAAAGCCGCGAAGACCGCGCGCAGGCCGAAACCCATGGCGGCGCCGACGATGACCTGCTGCAGGAGCAGCAGCAAACCCGCTCCCGAGAAAGCATCCACCGCGACGGCGGGCACCGAAGGCGCGACCAGCAGCGAGATCAGCAAGGCGAGGCCGACCTTCACCCGCTGCGGCACGGACCGATGGCCGAACACCGGCGCGGTCTGTACCAGCGCCAGCGTCCGCACGAAGGGCCACAGCAAGGCCGCGATGGCTGCATGGACCTGGGCGTCGGTAAAGCTGATCATGCGGGCGGCATCCGTCGGCCGTTCCTCAGCCCAGCATGAAGGGAATGTTCTCGAACAGGCGCCGGATGTAGTCGGTCATCATCGACAGCATCCACGGCCCGGCGATCAACGCCGCGGCGAAGATCGCGACCAGCTTGGGCACGAAGGACAGCGTCATCTCGTTGATCTGCGTGGCCGCCTGCAGCACGCTGATGACCAGCCCGACCACCAGGGCCGAGAGCAAGAGCGGCGCCGCCAGGTAAATGGCGATTTGCATGGCCTCCTGGGCCAGGGTAAGTATTCCTGCGGTATCGTTCATGATCACGGCCTACCGTTGCTGAGCGAAGCCTCAACGCCCCACTCCAAGAAAGCGGCTTAGACCCAGGATGCGGTGGATCCGGCTCCGCCGTCCACCCGCATCGCCCCCTGGGGGGCGCGCGTAAGCGCGTAGGGGGGTCATCTAAAACTCGCTACCAGACTGCCGATCAGCAGGTTCCAGCCGTCGGCCAGGACGAACAGCATCAGCTTGAAGGGCAGGGAAATCAGTACCGGCGAGAGCATCATCATCCCCATCGACATCAGGACACTGGATACGACCAGGTCGATGACGAGAAAGGGCAGGAACACCATGAAGCCGATCTGGAACGCGGTCTTGAGCTCGCTGGTGACGAAGGCCGGCACCACGACGCGCAGCGGGATCTGCGAGGCCTCGGATACCGGCGCGGCGTCGGCCAGGCGCAGGAAGAGGGCGAGGTCGGATTCGCGGGTCTGCTTGAGCATGAAATCCTTCAGCGGAGCCTGGGCCTTCTCCAGCGCTTGCGGGAAGTCGATCTCCTTGCGGTCGAAGGGCTGGTAGGCTTCGTTGTAGACGCGGTCGAACGTGGGCGTCATGATGAAGAAGGTCGTGAACAGCGCCAGTCCGATCAGCACCATGTTGGGCGGCGAGCCCTGCAGGCCCAGGGCGCTGCGCAGCAGCGACAGCACGATGATGATGCGGGTGAAGCCCGTCATCATCAAGAGCACGGCTGGCAGGAAACTCAGCGCCGACAGCACGAGCAGCGTTTGCAGCGACAGCGACCAGGTGGTGCCTCCGCCCGGCGCGGGGCTGCTGGTCAATGCCGGGAGGCCGGCTTCCTGGGCGAGCGCGCTGCCCGCGGCCAAGGTGAGCAGGAGGAAAAGCTCCGCGCGCCGCGCCCAGAGGGGCGAAACAGCCGGCGGGCATGCGCAGGCGCCAAGCATGCCCGGAAAAGAAGGAGGATGCGGGGAGTGCGTCATTGCTTGCCGAAGCGGGCGAGGAGCGAGCGGAAATCGGGCAGCGCCGGCGAGGCGGCGGGAGCCTCGGGCGTGGCGGTATCCTCGGGGCGCGGCAGGACGGCGAGCGGACGGACGTGGCCGGAGGAGACGCCGGCGACGATCCACTGGTCGGCCAGTTCTACCAGCACGATGCGTTCGCGCGGGCCCACCATGAGCTGGCCGCGCAGCCGCAGCGGGTTCGCTCCGGCGACGTGAGGGCGCTGCACGCGCCTGAGCAGCCACGCGCACGCGACGATCAGCGCCAGGACGGCAACCAGCGCCAGCAGCGTTTGCAGGGTGGAACCGGGGGAAGGCATGGGCGTGCTAGCGGTTGAGACGGCGCAGGCGTTCGGACGGCGTCACGATGTCCGTCAACCGGATGCCGAACTTGTCGTTGACCACCACCACCTCGCCCTGGGCGATCAGGCAGCCGTTGACCATCACGTCCATCGGTTCGCCGGCCAGGCCGTCGAGCTCGACCACCGAGCCCTGCGCGAGCTGCAGTATCTGCTTGATGGGGATGCGGGTGCGTCCCAGTTCCACCGTCAAGGTGACCGGGATGTCCATGATGATCTCGATGTCGTTGACCGTCTTCGGCGCATCGCCGCCACCGGCGAATTGCTCGAACAATTCCTCGGCCGGCCGGACGTTGTCCGACGCGCTGGCCTGCGACTGTTCGGCCAACGCGGCCGCCCAGTCGTCGTCGGCGCTCGTGCCGGGCGACTCGGGGATGTTCTCAGGATCCGCTTCCATTTTCATCTCCTAGATTGTTTTCCGATTGCAGGGTGGCCAGCACCTTGCCGATGCGGATCGCGTACTGCCCGTTGCTGATGCCGATCTTGCAGTCGAAGATGGGCACGCCGTCCACGTAGGCGGGAAGCGTGGGAGCGATGTCGATGGGAATGACATCCCCTTTCTGCATGTTCAGGAGATCGCGCAACACGAGTTCGGTCTGGGCCAGATTGACCACCATCTCGACGTCGGCCAGCTGGATCTGCTTGGACAGCATGCGCAGCCAGCGCTTGTCGGGTTCCATCTGGTCGCCCTGGACCGGGCTGTACAGCGCATCGCGGATGGGCTCTACCGATGCGTAGGGAAAACAGATGTGCAGATCGCCGCCCGAGGAACCGAACTCGATCGAGAAGGTGGAGCAGACCACGATCTCGGAAGGGGTGGCGATATTGGCGAACTGGGTGTGCATCTCGGCGCGCTGGTACTCGAAATGCATGGGGTGGACCGCAGCCCAGGCCTTGGCGTACTCGTCCAGCACGACGGCGAGCATGCGCTGGATGATTCTTTGCTCGGTGGGGGTGAAATCGCGCCCCTCCACCCGCGTGTGGAAGCGGCCGTCGCCGCCGAACAGATTGTCGATGACCGAAAACACCAGCCGCGGCTCGAAGATGAACAGCGCGTTGCCGCGCAGCGGCTTGAGCGAGACGATGTTCAGGTTCGTCGGGACGACGATGTTGCGCAGGAACTCGCTGTACTTGACCAGCCGCACCGGGCCGACGGAAACCTCGGGGTTGCGGCGCAGGAAATTGAACAGGCCCGCGCGCAGCAGGCGGCCGAAGCGGTCGTGGATGATTTCCAGCGACGGCATGCGGCCGCGGACGATGCGTTCCTGCTTGGCCAGGTTGTACGGGCGGATTCCGCCGGCCGGCTCTTCCTCCTGCGGCAGGTCGTCGTGCTCGCCCGTCACGCCCCGCAGCAGGGCGTCGACTTCGTCTTGCGAAAGGAATTCACCGGCCATCGTGGAGGCTCCGGGCGGTGTCGGGGAAATGCGTCGTCGGCATCACGGCGCGATGCAGCCTACTGGATCACGAAACTGGCGAAGTGCGCGGCGTAGACGCTGTTGCGAAACTCCGGCGCGATGTACTTGCGGACGATGTCGACGATCTGCGCGGCAAGCACCTGCTTGCCCTTCAGCGTGAGCAGCTCGTCCGCGCCCTTGGACGTGAGCAGCATCAGGATCTCGCTGCGTATGGGCGGCACGACCGCGGTGAGCGCGGCGCTCGCCTTGGGGTCGGCCAGCTCGATGACCACGCTGACCTGCGCGAAACGGTCGTGGTCGCGCTCGGCCAGGTTGGCGGTGAACATGTCCAGGGCCGTGAAGACATGCTTGCCGGCATTCGACGGCGCCGGGGCAGGCGTGGAGGCCGGGGCGGCGGCCGGGTCTTCATCGGCCTGCTGCGCGCCGGCGTACGCGTAAGTCTCGAAACTGGCGAGTTGCTTGTTATGGATGAGCAGCAGGGCGGCCATGCCCGCGATGACGATCAGCAGTACGAGTCCGCCCAGCACGAAGAGCCAGGTTCTGGGGCGTTTGACAGGGGCGATGGCCTCGGCCATGAACAACATCTCCGGAATCTATGTGGAGGGGCAGCAAGCTACCCCAAGGCTGGATTATCTAGAAAAGGGTAGGGGGCGATCCGCGGAACAGCAGGGGAAATCTCGCAGTTAACCGACTGGACGGCGCAGCGGGCGCTATCGCGTTCGCCCCGATCCGCTGGCGGCCATGGTGTGACGTTACCGGCGTGGGCGCGTCGCCCTCGGTTCAGGCGTACAGATCGACCATGCGGTTTCCGGCGCCCGCACTCGTTGCGCCGCGGGTCGGCGGGACAGGGCTGGCCGCCTTGGCGCCATGATCGTCGGCGGCTTGGCCGCGGTTTCCCTGCGGTACCGAGTCGCGTCCGCCAAATTGCCGCGCCGCGAGGAAGCCGCTCTGCTGTTCGCTGCCCACCGAGGCCTGGCCCAGGTTCAGGCCGCCGGCGGACAGCGCCTCCTTCAGGCCGGCAAGGGAGTTCTCCAGCGCCTGGCGAGTCTGCTCGTGGTTGCTGCCGAATACGACGCTGGCGACGTCTCCGTCCAGGCGCAGGTGGACGGTGATGGGACCGAGCGCGTCGGGGTCGACGCGTATCTGCGCCGTTTGCAGGCCGCCTCCGGCCATCCAGCGCAGGGCGGTGTCGATGCGGTCCTGCAGGGCGCCGGCGTGCAGCGGTACTGGCGCGCCGGGCACCGTGGGCGCCTCGCTCCGGAGCGCCGGGCCCGGCGTGTGATGGGAGGCGCCTCCGGTGACCGGCACCGTGGCCGATTCCTGCAGGACACCGGGGCGGAAGGCGGTTTCGGAGCGAGCAGATTCCTGCGCTGCCGGCTGCGGCAAAGCGTCGGTCGTGGCGGCGCGTCCGGCCGGCTTGGCGGGCACGTCGGGGCGCAGGTCGGCGACGCCGGCGCCGTTCGGCCGCGTGGCGGCCGCCGCCGCGGAGGAAGGCGCTGCGG
>NZ_NINW01000036.1 GCF_002188465.1 Pigmentiphaga sp. NML080357
ACTGTTCCGGCGCCTCAAAGGCTTCCGGCGCATATTCTCGCGATTCGACAAGCTGGATGTGATGTTCATTGCCTTCATCAATTTCGCGCTCATCGTTGATGGGCTTAGATAGTGTGAACACGCCCTAGTATGTGCCGGTCTATCCACACAGCAGCAAGCCATGACCGCAAAGAACGAACGAGTCCTGATCGCCGGCGCCGGCCCGGTAGGCCTGGTGGCCGCTAATGTATTGGCAGACGCCGGCATACCGGTGGCGGTGTTCGAGGCCGAGCCGGCCCTGCCCCAGACCTTGCGCGCGTCGACTTTCCAGCCGGCCACGCTCGATCTGCTGGCGCGCCTGGATGTTTCGAAATTACTCATCAACATGGGTCTGGTTGCCCCGCGCATGCAGTACCGCGACCGCAAGGGCTGGGTGGCCGAATTCGACTTCGGCGCCATAGGCGACGAAACCCGGCATCCCTATCGGCTGCAGTGCGAGCAATTCAAGCTGAACGGCCTGCTGGTGGATCGCCTCGCCCGCATTCCCCACGCTCAGGTGCGCTTCGATGCGCGGGTGACGGACGTGGCGCAGGACGCGGACGGCGTCACGCTGACCATCCAGAACGCCGCCGGCGCCGCCACGACCGAACGCGGCACCTGGCTGATCGGCGCGGATGGCGGGCGCAGCGCGGTGCGCGACCTGCTGGGGGTAGTGCTGGACGGCTTCACATGGGCCGAGCGCTTCCTGGTGGCGAGTACGCCTTTCGATTTCGCCGACGTGATTCCGGGCCTGGCCGACGTCAGCTACTTCGCCGATCCGGAGGAATGGTTCTTCCTGCTGCGCGTGCCGGGGCTGTGGCGCGTGATGCTTCCCGTCGGCGCCGAGGAGCAGGATGCCGACATCCTGTCCGACGCCAGCATCCAGCGCCGGCTGCAGCGCGTCCACCCGAATCCCGCAGGCTACACGATCGAGCACCGCACCATTTACTCGGTGCACCAGCGCGTGGCGCCGCGGTACCGGGTCGGCCGCGCCTTCCTGGCGGGCGATGCCGCCCACTTGAACAACCCGCTGGGAGGCATGGGCATGAACGGTGGCATACATGATGCTTTCAACCTCGCCGACAAGCTCGCCCGCGTCTGCCTGGGACAGGCGGAGGACGCGCTGCTCGATCGATATGAGGCGGAGCGGCGGCCCGTGGCGCTCGACTACGTGAACAAGATCACTATCGCCAACAAGAACAACCTGGAGACGCGGGACGAAGCGCACCAAAGGACGTGGCGCGAGGAGATGACACGCACGGCCGGCGACCGGCGGCTGGCCAAGGAGTACCTGTTGAAGGTTTCCATGATCAGCAGCCTGCGCCGACCCGAGATGCACCAAGGCGCGTGACCTCTCGGGACACGCGTCATCCCTACCACTCGTATCCCCATCGGGAGTTCAGCATGTTCAGCAAGCTCGCACTAGGCAGTATGCTCGCGCTGGCATCCTTCGCGATGCCGGCATGGGGCGATTCCTACCCCAGCCGCACGATCACCATCGTGACGCCCTTTCCGCCCGGCAGCACGAGCGACATCATTCCGCGCCTGCTGGCTCCCCAGCTTTCCAAGTCCCTCGGCGCCACGGTCATCGTGGAGAACCGTGCCGGCGCCAACGGTTCTCTGGGGGCCGCCAAGGTGGCCTCCTCGCCCGCCGACGGCTATACCTTGCTGATGGCCACTACGGGCGTGCTCGCCATCAACCCCTGGGTCTACAGCAAGCTCTCGTACGCGCCCGCCAAGGACTTCGAACCCATCATCAACGCCGCATCCACGCCCAACCTGCTGGTGGCCCATCCCGGCGTCGCTGCCTCGAGCCTCAAGGAACTGGTCGAACAGGCCAGGAAGCATCCCGGCGAACTCACTTTCGCCTCGGCCGGCAACGGCAGCACCAGCCACCTGTGCGGCGAGTCGCTGAAGGCCGCGGCCGGCGTGGACCTGGTCCATGTGCCGTACCAGGGGCCGGCACCCGCGATGCAGGACGTGCTCAGCGGCCGTGTCGCGCTGATGTGCGACAACCTGTCCAACGTCATCCAGTACGTCAAGAGCGGCCGCTTGAAAGCCATCGCGCTGACCGGCAAGGAACGCAGCCCGCAGGCGCCCGACATCCCGACTTCGGCCGACGGGGGCTACCCCGACGTGCAGGCCGGCAACTGGTACAGCTTCGTCGCGCCCGCGGGCACCCCGCGCGCCATCGTCGACCGGTTGAATGCGGAATTCGCCAAGGCGCTGCGGGATCCGACCGTCACCGCGCGGCTGGAGTCCATGGGATTGACCATCATCGCCGACAAGCCCGAGGAATTCCGCGCCTTCATTGCGCAGGAGTCCGCGCATTGGCAGAAGGTGGTCAAGGCGGCCAACGCGCGCCTGGACTGACGCGTCCTCATTCCCCTGGATTTCCGCCGGCCCGGCCGTGCATCCGCACGGCCGGCCTCGGCATAGCCGATGGACACACGATGCTATTGAATCTCGTCACCCTCGAAGGCGTCCGCCAGCACGACGCCACCATTTCCCATGCTGTCATCGCCGGCTGGACCGGCCGCGACCGTGCCGCCATGGAAAAACACATCGCCGAACTGGAAGCACTAGGCGTTCCCCGCCCCGCCGCGACTCCCATGTACTACCGCGTCGCCGCTGCGCGGCTCACCACGGCGCCTCGCATCGAAGTCTGCGGCACCGATTCGAGCGGCGAAGTCGAGTTCGTCATGCTGCGCATCGACGGACGGCTGTGGGTCGGCATAGGGTCCGACCATACCGACCGCAAGGTCGAGACCATGGGCGTAGCGATCTCCAAGCAACTGTGCGAGAAGCCGGTCGGCACCGATTGGTGGCTGTTCGATGACGTTGCCGCCCATTGGGACGAACTGCTCTTGCGCGCGTACATCGTCGAGAATGGCCAGCGCGTGCTCTACCAGGAAGGGCCGGTCACGGCGATGCGCGATCCGCGCGACCTCATCGCCGGCCATGCCGGCGCCGGCGGCGTCCTGCCCGAAGGAGCGGTCATGTTCTGCGGCACGCTGGCGGCCCGGGGCGGCATCCGTTTCTCTCCTCGATTCGAATTCGAACTGCACGACCCCGTGCTCGGCCGCACCCTGCGCCACGCCTATGACATCGAGGCCCTGCCGGTGGCCGGCTGACCATTGATAGCTGAAAAGACAAAGGAACCCATCATGCCCGTGAACAAGCAACACGACGAATTCCACTCCGTGGACATGGAAAACGGCTGGCAACTGCCCGAAGGCTACGACCCGGACTCGGGCGCGCGCGAGAAAATCCTCTCCGGCTCGCTCGACGTGCTGAACAAGCGCGGCAGCCGCACCCGCCTGCTGCGCTTTCCGCCGGGGCTCTACACCAGGCAGCCCATCGTCCACGACTACTGGGAAGAAGTGTTCCTGGTGGCCGGCGACCTGACAGTGGGCAACGACGCCAACGGCCAGGGCGGCACGCCCTTCTCGGGCTACACCTACGCCGTGCGTCCGCCCGGCGCCTGGCACGGCCCCTTCAAGTCCGAGGGCGGCTGCCTGCTGCTCGAAATACACTACTACGATCCGGTGTAGGGGAAAGCCCACCCCCGGGGAGGCCCACCCCCTTGCGCTACGCGCTCCCCCTCAAGGGGGCGATGCGGGTGGACCGGCGGAGCCGGATCCACCGCATCCTGGGGTAAAACCGGGCTGGCCGCAGGCGGCGTTTGGCCGCGGCTCTCATTTTGGATGACGTTATGACTTTGCCTGTCGTGTCCCTGGAACATCTGAGCGCCGAGCTGGAAGCCGGGCGCGTGAGCAGCCGCGAGCTGGTCGAAGCCTGCCTGGCGCGCATCGCGGATCCGGCCGGGGAAGGGGCGCGCGTTTACATCCGGGTGGATGCCGAGGACGCGCGCCGCGCCGCCGACGAAATCGACGAGGCACGCGCGCGCGGCGAGCGGACACGGCGCTATGCGGGCATTCCCGTTTCGATCAAGGACTTGTTTGATATCGAGGGCCAGGTCACCACGGCGGGTTCGGTCGTGCTGGCGGGCAGCGCTCCCGCCGCGCGCGACGCCGCGGCGGTGGCGCGCCTGCGCGAGGCGGGTTTCATCATCATCGGCCGCTCGAACATGACGGAGTTCGCATACTCCGGGCTAGGCCTCAATCCGCACTACGGCACACCGCGCAACCCCTACGATCGGCAAGCCGGCCGCATTCCCGGCGGCTCGTCGTCGGGGGCGGCGATCTCGGTCACCGACGGCATGGCCGCCGTGGGTCTGGGTACGGATACGGGAGGCTCGTGCCGCATCCCCGCGGCGCTGACGGGGCTGACAGGCTTCAAACCCACCGCGTCGCGCGTTCCCGCGACGGGAGCGTTTCCGCTGTCCACCACACTGGACAGCATAGGCGGCATCGGTTTCACGGTGAATTGCTGCGCCATCGTGGACGCCATCCTGTCGTCGGATCCGGTCTACCTGAGCGAGCGCGCGCCGCTGGCGGGCCTGCGCATCGGCGTTCCGCAGACCGTCGTGCTGGACGGGATGGACCGGCACGTGGCGGACACTTTCCAGGCGGCGCTGCGCCGCCTCTCGCAGGCCGGAGCGCAGGTCGCGGACGTTCCCTTCGCCGAATTCGGCGAACTCGCGGACATCAATGCCAAGGGAGGATTCACAGCGGCGGAATCCTATCCCCTGCACCGCGCCATGCTGGCGCGACATGGCGACCAGTACGACCCGCGGGTGAAGGTTCGTATCGAGAAAGGCGCGCAGCTGACGCCCGCGGATGTCGCGGAACTGCGGGCGCGACGGACCGACTGGATACGGCGCACCGGCCGGCACTTCGAAGAGCTCGACCTCATCGCCTGCCCCACGGTCCCCACGATCGCGCCCACGCTGGCGGAACTGGACGACGACGGCGCCTACGGGCGCATCAATCTGCTGATGCTGCGCAATCCCACCTTCATCAACTTCCTGGACGGCTGCGCCATCTCGCTACCATGCCACGAACCGGGCACGGCGCCCGTCGGCCTGATGCTGGCCGCCACGCAGGGGCAGGACCGCCGCCTCCTCGCCATGGCGAGGTCGGTGGAAGCCCTGCTCGCCGCGCGCTGAGCAGTGCTAGCGGCGCTGCGCGAACGCCAGGTAGTCCGTGTCGAAGCTCATGCCCCACCCGGGTGCCGTGGGCAGGGTGTAGAGACCATTCACGAAGGGCCGGTCCGGCTGGTTGGCGATCAGCTTGTAGAAGAACGGATCGCGCCAGGGGAGCATGACTTCGGCATAGCGCCCATTGGGCACCCCGGCTGACATCATCAGGCCGATCTGCGGCTCCAGGTGCTGCATGACCGTGACGTTGAAGGCCGACGCCAGCATGGCGACACGCCGCCATTCGGTCGGCCCGCCGCCCCAGCTCGCATCGAAGTTGCAGATGTCGATGGCGCCGGCGGCAAGCAGATCGCGGCAGCCGAAGCGCGACAACTCGCTCTGCCCCGCGGCCACCGGCACGCCGCCCACCGCGCGCACCACGGCCATGTCGGCGCGGTCGTTATCCCAGCGGCACGGCTCCTCGAACCAGGCCAGGCCCAGGTCGCGGGTGCGGCGCACGAACTCGAGCGCCTCTTCGCGCGTCCAGCCCTGGTTGGCGTCGCATGCCAGCACGAACGAATCGCCGCCTGCCTTGCGTACCGCTTCCGCGCGCAAGGCATCTTCGGCCGGCGTCTTGCCGCCCAGCTTGAGCTTCAGGCCGTGGATGCCGAAAGCCTTCAACTCGGCCACTTCATCGGCCAAGGCCTCGAGATCGCCGCTCTGGCGGTAATAGCCGCCCAATGCGACTACCGGCACTTGTTCACGCGCGCCTCCCCAGAGCACGTGCAGGGGTACGCCGGCCAGCTTGCCTACCGCGTCGTGCAGCGCGCTGTCCACGCACGCCTGGGCGCGCAGCGCCACCCGCCGGTCGCGCAGGAACGGTTCGGTGGCGCGCCGCGTCGCGGCCCAGGCCTCGTCGACGGCGGCGACCTTGCGGCCGCGCAGCATCGGCTCGAGTTCATCGTGGATCAGGCGGATGATGGCCGGCTGCAGTTCGTCGTCGTTGCCGTTGAAGCACTCGCCCACCACGCCCGCGTCGGTGTGGATGCGCGTGACGATAGTGCAACGATGGGTCAGCTTCAGGGTCGATCCCGTGGCGGGCCGCTCGAGTTCCACCTTCAGCGGGATGGTCTCGATATGCGTGATGCGGGCATCCACGAGAGGGTGCACGCCGGTTGCTGGGGTCGCGGAAGTCATGATGCTCCTTTGCCGGGCTCGAGCGCATAGACCCGCTCGCACATGACCCGGCGGGTATTCTGGAAATGCGGACGCACGCGGCCGCTCCACTCCGTGGCGCGCACCGCCAGCCATGCCGGATCCTGCTTGATGGCCGGCGTGGTCAGGTCGTAGCATGCCAGCGATCGCTGGCTGCCGTCGGCGTTGGCGGCGACCAGCCGGCGCGCGCGTATGTTGCCGGCCACCGCCGCCAGGCCGGGAAGGTGCTCCTGCGCGTACCAGCCGTCCAGGTCCTCGGCCACTTCGGGCCGCACGTCGGTCTCGACCACGTAGTGGTAGCGGGCGGTTTCGCCCCGGGAGGCACCGGGAAGATCCTGCACGGGGGCCAGGTACAGCACGTCACGCGCCGCGCCGGGCATCTGGCGATCGGCCAGCCCGGCCAGTTCGCCGGCCAGCGCCGCATCGGACATGGCTGGATCGCTCGACCAGAAATAGAGATACAGGTGAGAACCGTCCAGCGCGCGATTGGCATCGACGCGCTCGAAACGGCCGGGATACCGCGCGACGGCTTCGGCCGCCAGTCTTTCGATGGCGGCCGCGTCGGCGGGTGCCGGGGAATACCGCAGCAGTATCGCGGCGGGTGTGGTCATAGACATCTTCCAAAAAAAGGCCCCGCGCCAGCCCCTTCGCGCTCCCCAACGGAGCGCCTTGTCGTCTCGGGGCGGCGCATGCTCGTCCTCGGCAGCGGGGGAGGGGGCGCATCCGCTGCCGTCCGGCGGTCCTCGTCAATCGGCCTGGATGCCCAGCCGCTTGATCAGTTCCGCCCACTTGGTGGTTTCGCCCGCGAGGAACTTGCCGAAGGGCTCGGGTGCCAGGTAGGCCACCGAGGCGCTTTCCGCTTCCAGTCGCCGGCGCATGTCGGGCTCGGCCAGGATGTCGCCGATGGCCTTGCTCAACTTGTCGACGATAGGCTGAGGCGTTCCGGCAGGCGCCAGCACACCCCACCAATTGTCGCCGTCGTAGCCGGACAGGCCGGCCTCCTCGACCGTGGGTACATCCGGCAGCACCGCCTGCCGCTTGGCGCCGCTCACCGCCAGCGGACGCAAGCGGTTGGCCTTCACATGAGGCAGCGCCTGCAGCACGGTGCCGACCGACACCTGGGCATGGCCAGCGGCCACGTCGGTCAACGCGGCGCCCGCGCCCTTGTATGGCACGTGGGTCATCGATATGCCGGCGCGGATCTCGAACAACTCGCTGACCAGGTGCTGGGAACTGCCGACACCGGACGAAACGTAGTTGAGCTTGCCGGGATTGGCCTTGGCATGGGCGATGAGTTCCGACAGCGTCTTGACCGGCAGGCCGGGATAGACCGAGATCAGCAGCGGCGCCGTCGCCAGCCTGGCGACCGGCGCGAAGTCCTTGGCAGGATCGTAGGGCAGCTTCTTGTAGAGCGTGGAGTTCGCAGTATGCGGCGTCGAGATCAGCAGCAGCGTATAGCCGTCCGGCCGGGACTTCGCCACGACTTCCGTGCCTATGGTGCCGCCCGCGCCGCCGCGATTGTCGACGATGAACGGCTGTCCCAGCCGCTTGGTCAGCTCCTCGCCGATGAGCCGGCCGACGATATCGTTGCTGCCGCCCGGGGCGAACGGAATCACGATGCGCACGGGACGGCTGGGATACTCCTCGGCGTGGACGGCCGGGCTCGTCGCTGCCGCCAGCAGCATGGCGGCGGCCGGCGCCAGGAGTTTGCGGTAAATGGGCATGAGGTCTCCTCGTTCGTGCCGCGCCGGCGGGTTCCCGCGGGCGGCGTTTCGTCAAGGGCCGCATTGTGCGCACCGGCGTTATTTTCATCAATAAAATAGCGGCTACATCTGATATCCGAAAATTAAATACCATGGATCTGCAGCAGCTCGAATCCTTCGTACGCGTGGCGGAACTGGGCAGCCTCACCCGCGCCGCGCTGGTGCTCGGCGTCTCCCAACCCACCTTGAGCCGGCACATCCGCCTGCTGGAACTCGAGCTCAAGAGCCACCTCCTGGTCCGCACCGGGCGCGGCGTGGAGCCGACCGAATCCGGAAAATGCCTGCTTTCCTACGGCAACGCCATCCTGAAGCTGACGCGCCAGGCGCGCGCCGACATCCAGGCTCTGCGCGAACAACCCACCGGCCGGCTGACCGTCGGCCTGCCCCCGCGCATCGCGCACGTGCTGACGCCCGCGCTGGTCAAGGAATTCCGGCGCCGCTATCCCGAGGCGTCGATCTCGGTGTCCGAAGGCCTGAGCGTGTCGCTGCGCGAGGACCTGATCCTGGGCAAGATCGAGATCGCCCTGCTGTTCGACCCGCCCCCCAGCCCGAAGCTGGAGTATCGCAGCCTGTACCGCGAGGAGATGATGCTGTGCGGGCGCCCCACGCCTGCCTTCCCCCTGCCGGCCAGGCTCGCCGCCAAGGAACTCGAGCGATATCCGGTCCTGGTTCCCAGCATCCCCAACGCCGTGCGCAATGTGATCGAGGCCAATTGCCGGCCCCATGGCATCAAGCTCAACGTCGTCGCCGAGGTCGACGCGGTCCATACCCTGCTCACGCTCGCATTGAGCGGACAAGGCTATGCCATCGTGCCGCGCAGCGCCGCGCCGGCCGCACGAACGCTGGGCGGCAAGCCCTTCAAGGTCTCCACCATCGACGCCCCGCGCATGCTCAACAACCTCGTCCTGGCGACGGCGCGCGAGCGGCCGTTGTCGCAGCTCGCCCAGGGAACGGTGGCGCTGCTGGCCGAACAGGATATCGGCCGGCTGCTCGGCGCGGGGCGGCGCCTCCACGGTACCGGCGGCTGACCCGTCGCCGGGGCGTGCGCGCCCTTCAACGGATGCGGCCGGCCCCGGGCTTATGGGCGACCACGTCTCCGAACTCCTTGGACGCCAGGATCGCCTGCCGCGCATCGTCGATGATGCCGGCATGCTCGCGGGCGCGCCGCCGGCGCTCCAGCAAGATCAGCCGCTTGGTCTGCGCCACCGCCGCGGCGGAGTTCGAGGCGATGCGGCGGGCAAGCGCGAGCGCGGCGGCAACGCTGTCGGGCGCCACCTGATCCACCAGCCCGATGCGCAGCGCTTCCTGCGGATCGATCAGGCGAGCCGTCAGCATGAGATCCAGCGCACGGGGTTCGCCCACCAATCCCGGCAGGGTCACGGCGCTGACGCCGGAGAGCATGCCGTGCTGGACCTCGGGAAACCCGAGCTTGCCCGATTGGGCGGCAATGCGGAAATCCGCATGGATAGCCAGCGTCAAGCCCATGCCGATGGTAAAGCCATGCAAGGCCGCCACGACCGGCTTGTTCAATTCCACCCCGATGCCCGGGATGGCGTCCATCAGCGTGCGGGTGTCGACCATGGTGCCGGTGGCCTGCATCTCCTTGATGTCGGATCCTGCGCAGAAGGCCTTGTCGCCCGCGCCGCGCAGCACCAGTACGGCCACCGCCGGGTCCTCGGCGGCCTCGCGCCAGATGCGGCCAAGCTCCCGCTTCGCAGGCACGTCCAGCGCGTTCATGCGCTCAGGCCGGTTGATGACGATTTCGTGGATGCCGCTGTCGAGCGGCCGGTAATCGATACCCATGGGAGCCTCGTTCGAAATGACGCCGGCCATGCGTTGACAGCACGTCCCGCGCTATGCAAACTATAGCGCATATGTGTAAATAGTAAACATTATGTGCATATTATGCACATTTATATGCCGGGAAATATTCCATGAAAGCCGTTTTTCTTTCCGCCTTCGGGGGCCCCGACGCGCTGGAAATCCGCGAAGTACCCACGCCATCGCCCCAGGCGGGAGAAGTCCTGGTCCAGGTCAGGGCCGCTGGCATCTGCCATCACGACGTCCTCCACCGCGCGGGCAAGCTGCCGGGAGCCAAGACCGGCGTCGTGCTGGGGCACGAAACCGCAGGCGAGGTCGTTGCCGTCGGCGCGGGCGTCGTCACGCACAAGGCTGGCGACGCGGTGGTGATCTACCAGCGCCAGTTCTGCGGCATGTGCCGCAACTGCCTGCGCGGCCGGCAGGACATGTGCCGCGCGCTGGGCCTGCCCGCCGTCGATACCGTGGGCGGCTACGCCGAATACGTGTGCGTCCCGGCGCCGATGGCCATCCCGGTCCCCCGCGGATTGCCCTGGGAAGCAGCAGCCCTTTCGTGCTGCCCCATCGGTACCAGCCTGCGCGCGCTGCGCACCCTGGCCGGCACCAGCCCGGGCGATACGGTCCTCATCACGGGTGCGAGCGGCGGCCTGGGGATGCACCAGATCCAGATCGTGCGGGCCCTGGGGGCGCGCGCCATCGCCGTCACGTCGAGCCCCGCCAAGGCCGCCCACCTGAAGGCGCTCGGGGCCGATGAAGTCATCGTGTCGCCCGACCTGAAATTCAGCGCCCAGGCGTGGCAGCTCACCGGCAAGCAAGGCGTGGATGTCGCCATCGACAACTTGGGCATGACGCTGCCCGAGACCTTGCGCGCCATGGCCCAAGGCGGCACCGTCGTGGTACTGGGCAATATCGAGGGCCAGCCGGTCGACGTGCTGCCGGGCCTGCTCATCGGCCGCCGGATACGGGTCATGGGCTCCGGCAGCGGCACGCTGGAGGATATCCGGCAGGCCTTGGCCATGCTGGTGGCGGGCCAGATCCGGCCGGTCATCTCGGCAACGCTGCCTTTCAACGACATCCGCCGGGCCCACGAACTGCTCGATACCAAGGCCGTGGAAGGGCGCGTGGTCATGCAGGGCTGGACATGAACGTCGGCGCCCTGCTGCTGCGCTGTGCGCAGCGCTGGCCCGACCGGCCGGCCCTCGTGGATGCGCGCGACGGCGGCGTCCTGACTTTCTCGCGCCTGGCCGAACGCGCGTTCGCGCTGGGGCGCGCACTGCGCTCGGAAGGGCTGAACGGGCAGGACCGCGTGGCCATCCTCGGCGACAACACGCCCTCTTATCTGCTGTGGGACTACGGCACGATGTCGGCCGGCCTGGTCAGGGTGCCGCTGGATCCTGCCCTCAGCGCCGACGAGCAGGCGGCCCAGCTGGCCGACGCCCAGGCGCGCCTGCTGGCCTACGGCGACGACTACGCCGAGCGCGCGCGCGAACTCGCCGAACACCTGCCCGGACTGCTGCTGCGGCCGCTCGAGACAGCCGCCGGCTGCGCGGACCTGCTGCCGGCGGCGCTTCCTCCCGCCGAAGCCATGGCCTCGCTCAATTACACGGGCGGCAGCACGGGCGCCCCCAAGGCGGTCGTCATCACGCACGGCAGCCTCACGTCGGCGCTGCAGAACATCGTGCCGGCTCGCGGTCAAGGGCCGGGGGATGTCATGCTCAACATGCGTCCGCTGTGGCCGATCGCGGCCATCGTCGTACTGGCCCAGTTGGCGGCCGGCGGCACGGTGGTGCTGGCGGGCAGGTTCCACCCCCGGCGTTTCCTGGAACTGCTGGCGCACTACCGCGCCGCGTCCACTTCGCTGGTGCCCACCCACCTTGTCAGGCTGCTCAAGGAAACCCGGCCGGCCGATTACGACCTCTCCGCGCTGCGCAGCATCGACGTCGGCGCCGCGGCCATTCCCCCCGACACGTTCGAAGCCGCCATCGAAGCCTTCGGCCCGCGCCTGGGCATCCTGTATGGACTGACCGAAGCGTCGTGGAGCTGCTACCAGCCTCCCGCCGCGCTGGCCGACCCGGCCACGCGCGAGCAGGCCATGCGCAGTGTCGGCCGGCCGCTGTTCGGCTGCGAAATCCGCATCGAGCGGGACGGCGAGCCGGCGCCGGCCGGCGCGGAAGGCGAGGTACTGATCCGCGGCGCCCACGTCGCGGCGGGCTATTGGCGCCAGCCGGAGTTGACGGCGCAGGTTTTCCGCGATGGCTGGTTTCGCACCGGCGACCTCGGCATTCTCGACGCCGCGGGGATTCTGCGCATTACCGGCCGGCTGAAGGAAGTGATACGCAGCGGCGGCAAATCGGTACTGCCCGACGAGGTGGAACGCGCCCTGTGCGCGCATCCGGCCGTCGCGGAGGCCGCAGCCGCAGGCTTGCCGGATCCCGAATGGGGGGAAATCGTCGGCGCCGCCGTCGTGCTGAACGAAGGCGTCACCGTCAGCGTGGAAGAGCTCATGGAGCACTGCCGGCTGTCGCTCTCGGGCTTCAAGAAGCCAAGAGTGATCCGGTTCGTCGCGGGCATCCCGAAATCCCACTACGGCAAGATCCAGCGCGCCAAGGTCCGGGCCCTGCTGGCCGACAGCCTTTGAAGGACCGGCCCCGCGCGCGGCCGGGGCACGGCGGCCTACTGCTCGACGATATTGGCCAGCTTCACGATCTCGCGGGACTTGGCGGTTTCCTGGTCGATGAAGGCGCGAAAGCGCGCACCCGACACCCCGGAGGGCTCCAGCCCCTGGCGCTCGAACCAAGCCCGCGTTTCTGGCTCCGCCACGACGCGCTTGATGGCTTCCTCCAGTTTTTCGACCACCGGCGCCGGCAGGTTGGCAGGCCCCCACAGGCCGTACCAGGTCGAGAAATTGACCTCGGGATAGCCAGCTTCGGCAAACGTCGGCACGTCCGGCGCCAAGGGGCTGCGGCGGTGGCCGGTGATGGCGAGCGCCTTGAGCTTGCCCGCCTTCACCGGCGGCAGCGACGACAGCAGCGGATCGATCATGCCGCTCACCTGCCCTCCCATCAGATCCACCAGGGCCGGGGCCGTGCCCTTATAGAGGATGGTCGGCACATTCAGGCCGGCTCGATACTTGAACGACTCCACGGCCAGATGGCCCGCGGCGCCGAAGCCCCCGACCGCGAAATTGAATTTGTCGGGCGCAGCCTTGGCCCGGGCGACGAAATCCTGCACCGAAGCAGCCTGCGTGGAAGGCGGCGTGACGAACAGCAGCGGTCCGGAAGCCACCAGCGCGAGATGGGTCAAGTCCTTGACCGGATCGAAAGGCGGTTTCTCTTTCATGATGAGCGGATTGACCACCAGCGTCGAGGCGGTAAGCAGGAGCGTATAACCGTCCGCCTGCGACCTGGCCACCGCATCGGCGCCGATGTTGCCGGAAGCGCCGGCCCGGTTCTCGACCACCACTTTCTGCCCCAGGTCTTCCGACAAGCGGGCGGCGACGGTGCGCGCCACCGCGTCGACGGCGCCGCCCGCGGCGAAAGGCACGATCAGCCGCACCGGCTTGGATGGATAGGGAGCGGCCGCGGCGACCGAGCCGGCAGCCAGTAGGAACGAGATGGAGAACCGCACCAGAACGCGTGGAAACGACATGGCAAAACTCCCGCAGGGCCTGTGCCCGGATACCGAGCGTCGCATGATACGGCGCTCTCGAAGCGTTTCTCCGTCCTCCGTTATACAGAGTTGCTATGTGCATATTCTGCACAATTAGCTTGCAATACGCACTCAGAGATTAGCGATACCATGTCGCGACGTCAACGTTCCTCCAGCTTCCCATGCCTCGCCAGCCATCCGTCTCCAACGCGCAATCCGGCAACCGCGTCCAGGTGATCGACCGGGCCATGGTGCTGCTCGACGCCTTGATGCGCACGCCCCGCGGCGCCTCCGCGCTCGAGTTGGCCCAGGCCACGGCGCTCGATCGCACGACGGTGCACCGGGTCCTGCGCACGCTTGCGCACTGGGGCATGGTGCAGGCCCGCGAAGGCGTCTATACCCTGGGCCCCCAATGCCTGGTCCTGGGCACCGCCCAGCACGACCGCCTGGGCATACGCAGGGCGGCGCTGCCCCACGCCATCGAGCTGCAGGAAAAAGGCGTGGGCAAGCGCCGTGCGATCGTCTCGATCTCGGTGCCGGCGCTGGACGAGGTGGTCATCATCGAGCGCATCTGGACTCCCTCCGTGCCGCTCAACATCATTACCGACATCGGCACCCACTTTCCTCTGGACGCCAGCGTCAGCGGCCGCGCCATCCTGGCGGCCTGGCCGCGCGCCAAGGGCATCGCGCACGTGGGGGAGGAACGCTATGCGGCGGTGAGCGAACGGCTCGACACGATCCGGGCCCACCGCGGCATCTCGTTCGGGCTGAGCGAGATGCGCCCCGGCGTCGGAACCCTCGCCTGCCCGATCTTCGGACACGGCGACGAGGCGGTCGCCGCCCTGATCGTGGCCGGACTGGCGCTCGAAGAAGAATTGCGCCCCGACTCGCCGCTCGCCCAGCATGCCCAGCGCAGCGCGGCCAATATCTCGGCCGTGCTGCGGGCCGGCTAGCCGCCGGGCGCCGCGCTGTTTTCGGTTAGCATTCCGGGTTCATGACCGCCCTGACCTTTCTGCTCTTCCTCGCCAGCGTAGGCATCGCGGCCTACTGCCAGAACCTGACAGGTTTCGCTTTCGCCCTGTTGCTGCTGGGCATGGTCGGCGCCTTCGGCCTGATGCCGATCACCGACGCCGCCAACGTCTCCAGCATCCTGAGCCTCGTCAACGCCTGGGCTTACTGGCGCTACAACCGCGTCACATTCGACTGGGTGCTGCTGCGTCCCGTCCTGACCAGCAGCCTGCTTGGCGTGCTGGGCGGCGTCGTCCTGCTGGAGTGGCTGAGCACCAACGCCGTGACTACCCTGCGGCTGCTGCTCGGCGTTGCGATCATCGGCTGCTCGGTGCTGCTGCTGGTCCAGGCGGCCCCGCGCGACAAGCCTTCCGGCAAGCCCGCGCTGTGGTTCTTCGGCGGGCTGTCGGGGCTGCTGGGCGGGCTTTTCTCCACCTCGGGGCCGCCCATGGTTTATCACCTCTACCGGGAGCCCATGGACCGGGGCGCCGTGCGCGAATGCCTGTTCATGATGTTCGCCGCCAATGCCGCCTTGCGCCTGGTCCTGGTCGCCGGGAGCGGGCACTTCGCCTGGCGCTCGCTGCTGCTGGCCGTGTTCGCGGTTCCGGTAGTGGCCGGCGTGTCCTGGTGGCAGGCCCGGCATCCGCCCCGCATATCCCGCCGGGCCGTGGAATGGCTGGTCTGCGGGCTGCTCATGCTGGCCGGTGTCAGCCTGATCTGGGCCAGTCTTGCCCGCGGTTGAGGCTATTGTGCATCGCACAACAAAAAAGAGGCTTAACCCGTAAATCCTACCCATTTGTAAGCAACTTCCCGCTGAGACGTGCGAATCTGGTGTCACCGCTGCGATATCCGCAACGGCCCTACCGTCCCACTCTTACAAGGAAGTCAAATGTCTTACGAAAACGCCTACGCCCAGCGCTCTGACCTGCTCCTGCCCCTCTCCGAACAAACGCCGGAAAACCTGCCTTTCACGGTACGCATCGCCCGCGACGAGACGGCCATGGAGAAAGCCATTGCCATGCGCCAATCGGCCTACGGACGCCACGTGCCGGAAATCGCCAAGAATCTCGGCATGCCGGAGTTGCACGACAACGATCCGGGTTCCGTAGTCCTTTTGGCTGAGTCCAAATTCGATGGCGCGCCGCTGGGCACCATGCGCATCCAGACGAACATGTGCGGTCCCCTGTGGCTGGAGCAGTCGGTTACCCTGCCCGACTGGCTCGCCGGCCACGCATTGGCCGAGGCAACCCGCCTCGGCGTGGCCAGCGAGCGCACCGGCCGTGTCGCGAAAACAGCCCTTTTCAAGGCCTATTTCCTTTTTTGCGTGCAAGCGGGCATCGATTGGATGGTGATCGCCGGACGCTCTCCGCTCGACCGGCAGTACGAGGCGCTGATGTTCCAGGAAGTGTTCCCCGGCCAAGGATTCATGCCGATGCGGCATGCCGGCAACATTCCCCACCGGGTTCTCGCTTTCGAGGTCGCCACCGCCGAAAAGCGCTGGCGCGAAGGGGGCCATCCGTTGTATCAGTTTGTGTTCAAGACCCATCATCCGGACATTCGTATCGATGGGAATTTGATTAACATTGACGCGCTGCACCGCGCCACGACGGGAGAGGAGGCCCTTCTTCAACCGCAGGTCTGAGTCAGCATGGTTGGCGGTCCGCCTTTCGGGCGGGCCGCATATCGACAAGCTCCTTATCGAAAAGGCGAACATGCAGCCCCGTTCGGCGGAACCCTCTACCGGCATGTCCGGAGTCACGGCAAAGATCGACTGGTTCCTGCGCAACTTCTCCTACTACGTCGTACCGGCTGCCATCTTCGTCTTTTCCCTTGCCGCGCTCTCGCTCGGGCACAGCATCTACGACGCGGACGGCAACCGCATCCTGCCGTTCGCGGTGGCGCCGGCGGAAGGTCCCGACCAGACGCCCGCCTCCGCCCTCGCGGCCTTGGCGGCCGCGCCCCCGGTCATGTTCCACGACACGCGCCTGGCCGAAACGCCGTTCTGGTTCCGCTTTCGCGCGCCCCCCTCCAATACTCCGCAAAGCGTCGAGCTCCCATCCCGCCATGCGCAGGAGGTCGCCTGCTGGAACGCCGGCGACATGAAACTGCTGGGATCGGCCGATCGCACCAAAGCGACCGGCCTGCTGCAACCCATGAAGGCAGGCTTCGCGCTGGACCTGGGCACGCATGCCCAGCCGCGCGACATCCTCTGCCGCAGCCATTTCTCCGGTCCCGCCCGCATCACGGTGGAGGCCTGGCCCCAAGACGAGCTCGCGCTGTCCAAGCTGGCCTACCACCATGCCACCGGCGTCCTCGAAGGCGGCCTGCTGACTCTCGCGGTGCTGACGCTGATGACCGCGCTCATCAATCGCGATCCGCGCTACGTGCTGTTCGCGGTCTGGCTGGTCGGCAATCTGCGCCTGGGCGGCATCACGATGGGGTTCGACACGCAATGGCTGGAACGCACCATTCCCGCCGACTGGATGGCGATGGTCCGCAAGCTGACCATCGCCGCCTACTACATCGTGACCTACACCCTGTTCAGCCAATTCCTGAGGACCGAGCTCGGACGCGTCGGCTACGCCTGGCTGCTGCGGGCGGGTTCGCGCGCGGGCCTGGTGCTGCTGGCGCTCGCGCTTGCCCTGGACTTCGCCGACTTCCTTCCGGCCATGTGGGTCGTGGTCTCGTTCGGAATTTTCGTCGTCATATTCTTCCTGGCCCGGATGGTCATCATCACGCGCTCGCGCATCGCGCTGTGGTATGCCGCCGCCCTGGGCATCGTGCTTTTCTCGACCTTCTCCGAGGTCATCGCCGCCGCCTTCGAGTTCAAGACCCTGGTGGGCACGCTCAACAGCGTCACCGCGGCGCTGGCCTCCAGCCTGGTCGCCGCATTCGCGTTCGCCGAACAGATGCGGGTGGAACGGGTCGAGCGCGAGCACGCGGAGGCCGAGCTGCAGCGCGCCTACGAGGTAACGCCGGTCGGCCTGTTCACGCTGGAGCCGGACGGCCGGTTCGTGCGGGCCAACACCGCCATGCAGGAAAAGCTGGGACTGGCGGGACGACCGCTGCACGAACAGCGGTGGCAGAACTATTTCGAAGCCGGCGCATGGGAGCGGCTCAAGGAAATCGCCGAGCGAGGCGGCGAGGCCGAGATCCAGGCCCTGCCCGTGGGCGGCACGGAAACGCGCTGGTACCTCGCCAAGGCGACGCTGGCCCATACCCGGATCGAGGGATCGCTCCAGGACATCACCGAACGCCGCAAGGCCACCGAGCGGCTGCGCTTCCTCGCCAACAACGACTCGCTGACCGGCGCCCTGAACCGCCGTGGCATCGAGCAGGTGCTGGAAAACTCGCTCAAGCAATTCGACGAGTCCAGTCCGTTGGCATTGGCCTACCTGGACCTGGACCGCTTCAAGCTGATCAACGACCTCTACGGCCACCAGACCGGCGATGAAGTCCTCAAGCAGGTCTGCCAGCGGGTCAAGTGGTCGCTGGGAGACACGCACTACGTGGGCCGCATCGGCGGCGACGAATTCATCCTCGTGCTGCGCGACACCGCCATGCTGCCTGCCACCGAGCTGTGCCGCCGCATCATCAGCGATATCTGCGACATGCCGTTCCAGTTGCGGCGCCGGTCGTTCCAGGTCAAGGTTTCCATCGGGCTCATCGAGATCACGCCCGAGATGCGGGTGCAGGACGCCGTGTCGGCCGCCGACCGTGCTTGCCGCGAGGCCAAGAAAGGCAAGCACGGCCACATGGTCATCTACAAGGAGAACGCGCCCGCCTTCCAAGAGCGCGCCGAGGAACTCAGGCTCATCGAGGAGCTCGGCAGCACGTTCACGCCCACCGGGCTGTCGCTGGTCATGCAGCCCATCATGTCGCTGCGAGCGCCGGAGGCCTCGCTCGACTTCGAGGTCCTGGTGCGCATGCAGGACTCGTCCGGCACCATGGTCCCCGCGGGCAAGGTCATCGCCGCGGCCGAGGCCAACGGCACCATAGGCGAGCTGGACAAATGGGTATTGACCTCGACGCTGGTTTGGCTGACCGAGAACCTGCCCCGCCTGCCCCATACCCGCTTCGTCTGCGTTAACCTGAGCGGCGCATCGCTGAACGACGAGGCATTCATCGAGGACACCTTCCGCATCCTGTCCCGGTTCGGCGCCGTGGTGAAGTACCTGTGCATGGAAATCACCGAAAGCGTGGCCCTGCACGACATCGCCAACTCGCGCCGCTTCATCGACCGGCTCAAGTCCTGCGGCGCCAAGATCGCGCTGGACGACTTCGGCGCGGGCTACACCTCGTTCTCGTACCTGAAGGAATTCGCCGCCGACGCGCTGAAGATAGACGGCACCTTCATCAAGCGCATGCACGAGCATCCCGCCAATTACGCCATCGTCGAGGCCATCGTCGAGCTTGCTCGCAACCTCGGCATGCGCAGCATCGCGGAATGGGTGGAGGACTACGCAACCGTGGAAGCGCTGGCCGAACTGGGCGTGGATTATGTCCAGGGCTGGGCCATCGCCAAGCCCATGCCTCCCGAGGAATTGCTGCGCGCCTCTTCATCCGCCAGCTTCATCGCCGACGAACGCATTCGCGCTTTCATTGCGGGCGCGCCGCATCCGGGTCCGCAAGGCGGCATGCCCGCATCGGGCATGCATTGACGCGGCCCTCGAGGCCGTGACGCGGTGGCCGCGCCGGGCGGCGCACCGTGGGCTGTCTCGATTGCCTACATTTCATGTATTGATGAATCCATCATTTGCTGCCAGCATAGCGGTTCCGGTTTCGCTGCAAGGAGCATGCTGTGAGGCAAGATCCTGGCTGGAAGAACTCGACCGGGGTGGCACGCGCACCGGCCGGCGCCGGCATGTCGCGCCGAGGCTTCCTGAAAGCCGCGGCCGTGGCCGGCGTCAGCGTCTGGGTCGCACCGCTCTACAGCGCCGCGTTCGGCGCCCTGTTCGAAGATCGCATCTTCCAGACTCCGCAATGGAATCCCGCCGACGGCCATACCCGCTTCAGGGTCGATGGCCACGCCAAGGTGGTCGGGGACAAAGTCTTCGCGCGCGACATCCGCGCCGCCGACATGCCCCACTGGCCCCGGCAGCAATCCCATGCCCTCATCCTGCGCACCACGCTCGCCGATAGGCTCTACGAAGGCTTCGACCTGGCCATCCTCGGCGAGGACCTGAAGCCCGACCGCGTCGTCACGGCCGAGGATCTCGCGCGCGACCGGCTCGCCTTCCCCAGCTTCTATGGCGACGACATGCTCCTGCCCACCGGCAAGACGCCGGCCTACCTGGGACACGCGGTGGCCATCCTGATCTTCCACGATTTCCCGCGCTACCAGCTCGCCCGCGCCCGGCTGCGCGCAGGCAAGGACGTCATCCGGTACGGCGCCGTGACCGGACCGCTGGATCGCGAGCCGTGGGGCGTCTTCCGCTACGTCAGGGTGAGCGGGCCCACCCCGGACGATGAAGATGCTTACTCCAGCCTGAAAGACAGTCCGCTCTTCCCCACTGAAAAGAAGACGCTGGTCTGGCCGTCGGTCAAGGCCGAAGACAGCATCGACGCGCGAGGCATGCGCGCCGCCGAGCAGATCGCCGCGGAACTGGACTCCCCGCCCGCCGACTGGCTGGTGATGAAGCGCCGCTATACCACGCAGTCCATCGACACGGCCGCGCTCGAACCCGACAACGCGAACTGCTGGTACGACCCGGCCAGCCGATCGCTGCACATGGTCCTCGCCACCCAATCGCCGCAGGAAGTGGCCGAGGCGGCTGCCAAGATGGTGGCGGAGAGCGGCTTCCCGCTCGAGCGGCTGTTCGTGCATCCCTGCTACACGGTGGGGTACGGCTCCAAGGATCATTGCAACGTGCCTTTCTACGGCCTGGTCGCGGCGCTGTACGGCGACGGCCGCCCCGTGCGCTTCGCGGTGGACCGCTTCGAGCATTTCCAGACCTCGCTCAAGCGCCATGCTTTCGACATGCAGTACGCCATGGCGGTGGACCGCAAGACCGGCAAGCTGCAGTCCTTCCAGGGCACATTGAAGGGCAACGGCGGGGGACGCGCGAACTTTTCGCCATCCGTCGCCATGGTGGCCGCGACGGCGGCGCAATCGGTCTATTACTTTCCCAAGAACGACCTGATCGCCGTTGCCGAGGCCAGCCGCGCCGTCGACGCGGGCTCGGCACGCGGCTATGGCACGCTGCAAAGCATGGCCGCCACCGAAATGATGATCGACGAGATGGCCGAGCAGCTTGGCCTCGACCCTATCGAATTCCGGATGCGCAACGCCTTGCTGTCGGGCATGAAGAATACCCAGGGCGCCATCGCCGGAGGGGCGTTGCGCGTGGACGAAGTCCTGGAGCGCGCGCGCCGCCATCCGCTCTGGACCGAGCGCGTCCAGCGCAAGCGCGACTACGAGGCGGCCCATCCCAACGAGCGCTACGGCGTGGGGTTCGCCTGCGTACAGAAGGATTTCGGCACCGGCGGCGAAGCTGCGTTCGTACGCGTCGCACTCACGCCCGAAGGCCGCATCGTGCTGCACCATACGGGCGTCGAGATCGGGACGGGCATGAGCACGTCGCAGGCGGTGATGTGCGCCGAGTGGTTCGGACGCCCCGCCGACGAACTCCAGACGGCGGTCACGGACTGGGCCGACCTGCCCATGGTGGGCAATGTCGACACCTACACCGTCAAGCAGGAGGAACAGGACAGGCTGTCCGCCGACCCGCTCTGGACGCCGGTCCACGCGTCGCCCTCCAGCGCCAGCAATTCCGCCTATTTCTTCGGGCACGCCACGCGCGAGACGGCACGCGTGGTGTTCGAGCATGGCCTGTGGCCGGCGGCCATGTCGATCTGGACCCGCGGCACCGGCGGTGGCCAGGCGGCGCCCCTGGTGGTCCGCCGCGAGGACGCGCGCTGGACCGAACGGGGGCTGACCGCGGGTGGCCTGGAGCCGCTGCCGCTCGAGCGCCTGGTCAAGGTGGCCTACGAGTCCAACCTGGTCACCGCCGCGGTGGGACACACCTTCAACCGCTGGCAATGGGCCGAGGCCGACTTCAACGTGGGGGGCTCCACCGTGCGCCGGCCGCTCGACGGACTGGCGGTCCGGTACGGCGACGGCACGCGTTCGTCGACGGCCTACGAAGTCATCAAGCGGCAAAACGTCTTCTATCCGCCGGCCCAGCGCAACAACGCGGGGGTCACCTACTACAGCGCCAATGCGGCGCTGGCGGAGCTCGCCGTCAACATGACGAACGGCGAAGTCCGCCTGCTTTCGCATCATTCCGTCCTCGAGTGCGGCAAACCCGTGGTCGCCGAGCTGGTGTCCGGCCAATTGCAGGGCGGCATCGCGATGGGCATCGGCCACGCGCTGCACGAATACCTGCCGCTGTACGAGGACGGCCCCGGCAACGGCACGTGGAACTTCGATCGCTATCACCTGCCGCGCGCCCGCGACGTGGCGGTCTGGAACCAGACCGAGGAGATCCTTCCCCCCATCTCCGAGACCGATCCTGCCAAAGGCGTCGCCGAAGTGGTGATGATTCCCATCGTCGCCGCCATCGTGAACGGCATCGCGCATGCCATCGGCCATCGATTCACCGACCTGCCGGTCACGGCGGAAAAAATTCGGGAGGTCCTGGAACAATGACGATCACGACCTCGCCCTTGTCCCTCACCATCAATGGCCGTGAGGTGGGCCCCATCGACGTGCCGGACACGCTGATGATGGTCGATTTCCTGCACGAGTACCTGAACCTGACCGGGTCGCGCTTCGGCTGCGGAATAGGCGTCTGCCACGCCTGTACGGTCTTGCTGGACGGGCCGGACGGTGCCGAGGAAATCCGCACCTGCATTACCGGCGCGCACTATTTCAACGGCAAGCGGATCCGGACCATCGAAGGGCTGGCGGAGCGCGACGGCCAGCAGAAGGTCATTGCCATCACGCCCATCCAGCAGGCCTACCTCGATCACTACAGTTTCCAGTGCGGCTATTGCACCCCCGGCTTCGTCATCGGCGCCACCGCGCTGATGGAACGGCTGAAGGCGCACCCCGTCCGCGCAGACCAGCTGGAAGAAACCATCACGGAGCACCTGGGCCGCCATATCTGCCGCTGCACCGGCTATGTGCGCTACTTCGAGGCAGCCAAGGCGGTGATCCTGGCCACGCCCGGCCTGGTCAAGGAGAACTGACATGACGCGCTCGTCTTCCCGGCGACGCGGCGCGATCGCCATTCTCATCGTCCTGGTGCTGATCGTCGCCGCGATCGCGGCGGCGCTGCTCGGCAATCGCGACGCACCGCCCGACCGGCCGCCCCAGAAGGTCGAGGCGACACCGGAGCAGCTGCAGCTCGGGCGCTACCTGGCCAGAGCAGCGGACTGCGCCGCCTGCCACCAGACCGCCGACGGACCGGCCTACGCCGGCGGCTTTCCGCTCAAGACGCCATTCGGCACGCTCTACGGCACCAACATCACGCCGGATCCGGACCATGGCATCGGCCGCTGGACGGCCGACGAGTTCTACCGCGCGCTGACCCGGGGCAAGGCGCCGCACGGGCGCAACCTCTATCCGGCCATGCCCTATACGGCCTATCACGACATGCCGCGCGCCGATGCGGACCTGATCTACGCCTACCTGATGAACATCAGGCCGAGCGCCCAGCCGAACAGGAAGCCGGACATACCCTTTCCCTTCAACCAGCGCATCCTGATGTCCGGCTGGAACCTGCTGTTCTTCGACCGCTCGCCCCTGCCCGCCGCCTCCCAGGGCGAGTCGCCCCAGTGGGTCCGGGGCCGATACCTGACCAATGTGCTGGGCCACTGCGGTGAATGCCACACCCCGCGCGGCTCGCTCGGCCAGGTGCAGCGGGATGCCTGGCTACAGGGTTATGTCCTCGGCCGCTTCGAGGCGCCCGCCCTCACGCCCCAGGCACTGGCCGAACGCGGCTGGACCCAGGAAGACCTGCAGCGTTTCATGCGTACGGGGCTTGCGCCACAGGGTATCGCGGCCGACGAGATGTATCCGGTGATCGTGCACAGCACCCAGTATCTCAGCGACGACGACCTGAAAGCCATGTCGGTCTTCCTGCTCGGGGACCAGCCTCCCAAGACCGTACCCGTCCCTTCGGCCAAGCCCGAAAGCGGGCCGCCCTCGGCCGGCCGGCGTGTCTACCTGAATACCTGCGCGGCTTGCCATGGCATCGAAGGCGAAGGCCATCCGCCCGGCATGCCTCCCCTCGCCGACAACAGCACCGTACGCCTGGCAAGCCCGCGCAACCTGCTGCTGTCCATCCTCGACGGCCTGCCCGCGCAAAGACTGCCCAATGGCACCGGCATCGGGGAAATGCCCGGGTTCGCCCATCGGCTGAACGACGAGGAGATCGCCCAGTTGGCCAATTACATGCGGACGGCATGGGGCGGCCGCGACGGGCAGGTCGCGGCGGCGGACGTGGCGAAGCTGCGCGAAGCCAAATAAGGAAATACGGAATATCTGATGAAACGCCTGCTAATCAGCCCATTCTTCCTTGCGTTGTGCATGGCCTGCACGCCGGCGCCGCGCTCTCCCGCCGGATCCGCTTCCAGCGACAACGGCATCACTGTCTATGGCACGATCGATGCGGGGGTCGTCGTCAATCGATGAGGCAGCTTTAGGCGGCCCCGTCGAACACCCCGCGCGCCTGGATGCGTGCGAAGCTGCGCCGACAGGGGGCGCAGTTGCTAGACCCGCGCTGCCTTGATCTTGCGCCACAACGTGGTGCGGCTGATGCCCAGCCGCCTCGCGGCCTCTTGATGATTGCCACCGCACTCGGCCAGCACGGCGCAGACATGGGCAGCCTCCTGGCCGGCCCGTACCGTCGACAGGCTCTGCACTGCGCGAGCCTGCTGCCGAGCCGGCTCATCGGCCAGCATAGCCCGCACTTCGCGGCGCAACAACGGGCGCCCCACGGTCAGGCATGCCATGGTCAGGCGCTCGACCACGTTCTCGAGTTCCCGGACGTTGCCCGGCCAGGCGCCTTCCCTGAGGACGGGCAACGAAGCCGTCAGCATGGGCGCGACCGCATCGTCCAGCCCGGCGCGGCGCAAGGCGGCGGGCAGCAGCCGCCGCGCCAGCGCATCGATGTCCTCGGGTCGGCCGCGTAGCGGCGGCACCACCACCTGGAGGATGTTCAGCCGGTAATAGAGATCTTCCCGGAAGTCCCCCGCTCGCACCATGGAGAGCAGGTTGCGATGCGTAGCGGCGACGATGCGCACGTCGACCGGAATGGTATCGACGCTGCCCACGCGCGTGATTTCCTTTTCCTGCAAGGCCCGCAGCAAGCGGGTCTGGAGCGGCAGCGGCATTTCCCCGATCTCGTCCAGGAAAAGCGTGCCCTCGTTGGCGGACTCGAACAGGCCCGCCTTGCCCTGCCGGCGCGCGCCGGTGAACGCCCCTTCGTCATAGCCGAATAACTCGCTTTCGAGCAGGGTCTCGGTGAACGCGCCGCAGTTGATGGCGATGAATGGGTGCCGCCGGCGCCGGCTGGCATTGTGTATGCCTTGCGCCAGCAGCTCCTTGCCGGTTCCGCTTTCGCCATGGATGAGGACCGCCGCATCACTGTACTCGGCGAAGACGCGGCACTGCGCGATGACTTGCCGCATGGCCGCAGACTCCGCGACCACGTCGTCCAGCCGGTACCTGGCAGCCCGAGAGCGGCGGTGCGAATGCGCTCGCAGCTTGCCGACGGCGCGCTCGAGTTCGCTCGAGCCGTGCAGCGTGAAAATGGCGCCCGTCTGCACGCCCTCGTCGAGCAAAGGCACCCGGTCGACGACCAGGGACTTGCCGCCCAGCTCCTGCACGGAACCGATCTCGCTCGCGCCGCGCGTCATGACATGGCCCGGGGACAAGTCGGGCAGCACTTGGCGCAAGGGCTGCCCCAGGGCATTGCGCACGCTGCGGCCGGTCAACTTGTCCACCGACGGGTTGGCGGCCACGATACGGCCGGCCATGTCGACGGCGATGACCCCATCGTTCAGGTGATAGAGGACGGAATCGAGCTGCGTACGGCGCGACTTTTCCGCCTTCTGGGCGGCGGCGATCTCGATGGCATCGTCGAACGCCGCGCGCACCGAATCGAGCGAATACACCAGGATGCCCGTCAGGCCGGCCTCGTCGGCCAGGTTGGCGATGAGCCCCGGGCCGACCACCACGTCGATGCCGGCGGCAGCCAGCTCCTGGATGCAGTGCCGGGCGTCTTCGGAAGTCTGGTAGGCGCGGATCTGCATGGGCAGCGAAAACAGCTCCGCGAAGCGATGCAGGGCGGGCGGAACGCGCCGGTGCATCACCATGGCGATACGCTCGGACAATTGGCGCGCCTTGCAGATGGCGGCCATCAGGTCGAAGCCGCCCACCTTGACGAAGGCCACCGGAATGGCGAGGTTTTGCCGCAGGTACTCGCCATGGGCCCCCGCCGCGACGATGACGTCGCACGCCCGCTTCTCGCTGCGGCGGGCGATGTCGGCGATGGCATCGTCGAATCCCTTGTCGATGATCTCGACGGCGGCGCGGCCGGCAAGTTCCGGACTGACCGTGCGGAAGACCTCGGTGAGCCGGTGCGCGCTGACGGCCCAGATGAGCGGCCGGCGATCGTCGGGAGAAGCGGGGATGGCCATGTCGTTCCTTTTTCAATATTGAAACATGAAACAAAGGCCGGCGAAACACGGCCATACGCCACCCGCGGCGCGCCGGCACGCGCACGGCGGCGCAGACCATGGCACGGGGATTGCACCAACCGCGCCGACCATCACGGAGAACACAATGCCTCAGGACGCCTATCGAGCCGTCTACATGCGCGGCGGCACCAGCCGCGCCCTCGTTTTCGACAAGAGCTCCCTGCCTGCCGACCGGGCAGAATGGGATCGCATCTTTCTCGCCGCCCTGGGCAGCCCCGACCCCGGCATGCGCCAATTGAACGGCCTGGGCGGCGGCATCTCGTCGCTCTCCAAAATCGCCGTGGTCGGCGCCTCGTCCCGCGACGACGCCGACGTGGACTACACCTTCGGCCAGGTCGCCATCGACGCGCCGCTGGTGCAGTACCGCGGCAACTGCGGCAACATCTCGGCAGCCATCGGGCCCTTCGCGGTGGACGAAGGCCTGGTCCGCGCCACCGGCGACCGCGCCTCGGTCCGCATCCACAACACCAATACCGGCAAGGTCATCGTCGCCGACTTCGACTTGCTCGACGGCCAAGCCGCGGTCGCGGGCGACTTCGTCCTGCCCGGCGTGGCGGGCAGCGGCGCGCCGATCCGCCTGTCCTTCCTGGACCCTGGCGGCGCGGCCACCGGCCGCCTGTTCCCTACCGGCGCCGCGCGCGACACGGTCATGCTGGACGGCATCGGCAACATCGAGATTTCCTGCGTCGACGTCTCGAATCCCACGGTATTCGCGCGAGCCGCGGATTTCAGCCTGGACGGAACGGAGCCCGCGGCGGAACTCGATGCACGTCCCGACCTGCTGCGCCACTGCGAAACACTGCGTATTACGGCGGCGGTCCTCATGGGTCTTGCCACCGAAGAAGAAGCCCGCACCCGCATGCGCAATCTGCCCTTGGTATGCCTGCTGGCGCCGCCATCGGACGCCGTCCTGCCCTCCGGCCGGCGGCTGTCAGCCCGGGAGATGGACATCACCGCGCGGATGCTGTCCGCCGGACAGCCCCATCGCGCCGTTCCGCTCACCGGCGCCATGTGCCTGGCCGCATGCGTGCGCCTGCCGGGAACGCTCGGCGCGGAGCTCGGCCGCGCCTGCGCGGACGACCGCGACATCGTCATCGGCCATCCGTCGGGGTCGCTGCCGGTGGGCGCCGTCGTCCGCCGCGAGCCGGCGCTGCGGGTCGAGCGCACCGTCGTCACCCGCACGGCACGGCGGCTGATGCGCGGCGATGTCTATGTACCACGCGCGTAAACCGAGGCAATGACGAAACACGTTCCAATCATGCAACACTCCCGCAAAACCTGGTGCGCCCCCACCGTCAGGCGGTCGCGGAAAACTGCGTAAAAACAGCGACTTGCCGATGGGCACGCCGCGGACCACCGCGCTGGCACAGGCTTTGCTCGAAGGCACAGATACAAGAATCGATCAGGAGACCCTCCATGACGCCCCCGCGTTTTCCCGTTCTTTCGATGCGCCGGACGTTCCGGCGCGCCCTGCTGTGCACATTGATCGGAGCCATGGCCGCGGGCCTTTGCCAAGCCGGAGCGCAAGCAGCGGGCTATCCCGCCAAACCCATCAAGCTCATCGTGCCGTTCGCGCCTGGCGGCGGCAACGATGCCATCGCCCGCACCCTGGGCCGCCGCCTGGGCGAATCGCTGGGCCAGCCAGTGGTCATCGAGAACCGCGCGGGCGCGGGCGGCAAGCTGGGCGTGGAAACTGGCGTGAAAGCCGAGCCCGACGGCTATACCTTGACGCTGATATCGAACAGTTATGCGGTCAATCCCAGCCTCTATCCGATCAAGTTCGACCCCGTCAAGGACATCGTCCCGATCGGCATGATCGCGCGCGGACCGCTGTTGATCTCGGTGCCGACCTCGCTGCCCGTCGCCAATCTGTCCGACCTGATCCAGCTTGCCAAGAGCAAGAAGGGAGGCCTGACCTATGCGTCGTCGGGCCAAGGCGGCATTTCCCACCTGGCCACCGAACTGTTCCTGAAAGCCGCCGGCATAGACATGACCCATGTGCCGTATCGCGGCACCGCGCCGGCGCTGACCGACACGGTCGCGGGCCAGACCGACGTGTTCTTCAGCACCGCGGGCGCCGCGTTCCCGTACATGAAGAGCGGCCGCCTGAAGGTGGTGGCCGAGACACTCCCCAAGCGGATCCAGGCCGAGCCGTCGATTCCCACCGTCGCCGAGGCCGGCCTGCCGGGATACGAGGTCGTGGTCTGGTACGGACTGATCGCGCCCAAGGGCCTGCCCGCGGACATCCAGCAGCGCTTGAACAAGGAAATGAATGCCGCGCTCGCGCTGCCGGAAACGGTGGAACAGCTGAAGGCCAACGGCGAAGAACCGGCGATCGGCAAACCCGAGCAGCTGATGGCCCAGATCGAAAAAGAACTCGCCCTCTGGAAGCGCGTCGTCACCGACGCCAAGATCCAGGTGGACTGAGCCTTCCTTCCTCATACCGGGCGGGCGACCGCCATTGACCAGCATGCAAACGAAAATTCCCTGTGTCGTCATGCGAGGCGGGACCTCGCGCGGCCCGTTCTTCCTCGCTTCCGACCTGCCCGCCGATCCCGCCCTGCGCGACAGCGTATTGCTGGCAGCCATGGGCTCGCCCCACGCCTATCAGGTGGACGGCATCGGCGGAGCGACCCCGTTCACGAGCAAGGTCGCCATCATCAGCCCTTCGCGCCGTCCGGGCATAGACGTGGACTACCTGTTCGCACAGGTCCTGGTGAAAGAGCGCCGGGTCGACACTCGCCCCAATTGCGGCAACATCCTCGGAGCGGTGGGCCCCTTCGCCATCGATGCGGGCCTGGTAGCGCCCCAGGGCGAAGAAACCACCGTTCGCATCTACAACGTCAACACGCAGGCGCAGATCGACGCCATCGTCCAGACGCCGGGCTGCGCCGTCACGTATGCCGGCGACACCGCCATCGACGGCGTGCCCGGCACCGCCGCTCCCGTCAAGCTCAACTTCCGCAGCGCCGTCGGCTCCATCACGGGCAAATTGTTGCCCACCGGCCGGCCACTGGACGTCATCGATGGGATCGAAGTCAGTTGCGTGGACGTCGCCATGCCCATGGTGCTGTTCCCGGCGCGCCAACTCGGCAAGACCGGCCACGAAAGCGCCGAGGAACTGGACGCTGATACGGAACTGATCGCCAGGATGGAAGCCATCCGCCGGCAAGCCGGCGAACTGATGGGACTGGGCGACGTGAGCGGATCGGTGGTACCCAAGATCGGCCTGCTCGCCGAACCCCGACGAGGCGGCACCATATCGTCGCGCTACTTCGTGCCCTACTCCTGCCACCGCGCGCACGCGGTGACAGGCGCGCTGTGCGTAGCCTCTGCGTGCGCCGTGCCGGGTACCATCGCGGCGCGGCTTTCCGGCCTGGACAGCCGGCCTCCGCAGGGGGTGGTCCGCATCGAGCATCCCTCGGGTACGATCTCGATAGATCTCGATGTCGACCTGGTCGGCGCCGCGCCCGCTATCCGCCGGGCCGCCGTCATCCGGACGGCACGCCGCCTGTTCGAAGGCAGCGTGCTCATTCCTCGGGAAATCTGGGCAGGCACTCAGGCCAGGCATCGCCACGAGCACGAGCACGAGCACGCCTGATCATCGGCTGCTATAGTCCGTCGTCGAAGATACCCGCCGCACGGCGGGGAACCGTGGCCCGCATCGCGCGGAATTCGCCGCGGCCCCGACGATTCACGCCAGGCAGGCCGACCATGTTCCTTGCGCGCTTATCCCTCTGCGTGGGCTTTGCCATCGCCATGCTGCCCGCCCTCGCCGCGGCCGCCTCCGGCGGAGAGCTCGGAAGCCGGCTGCGCGCGGCCGCCGAGCGGGGCGACGCCGCCGAGATCCGCGTCCTGCTCGGCAAGGGCGCGCAGGTCGATGCCAGGGACGATACGGGCGCCACACCATTGCTGGTCGCCACCCACAGGAACAACGTGGAAGCGGCCCGGGCACTCATCGACGCCGGCGCGAACGTCAACGCCAAGGACGGGATACAGGACAGCCCCTATCTGTACGCGGGCGCCCGTGGCCACGACGAGATCCTGAAGATGACGCTCGCGCACGGCGCCGACCTGAAGAGCACCAACCGCTACGGCGGCACGGCGCTCATCCCGGCGGCGGAGCGCGGGCACGTCGAAACCGTGCGTATCCTGATTGCCGCGGGCGTCGACGTGAACCATGTGAACAACCTGCACTGGACCGCGTTGCTCGAGGCCATCATCCTGGGCGATGGCGGCGCGCGCCATACGGCGATCGTGCGTCTGCTGGTGGCCGCGGGAGCGGACGTGAACCTTGCCGATGGAGAGGGCATCACGCCGCTGCGGCATGCGCGGCAGCGGGGATACGAAGGCATGGTGCGCATCCTGGAACAAGCCGGGGCGCGCGACGGCGGCGCCGCGCCCCGGCGAGCATCGCCATGACCACCGGACCCGCCCCCGAAACCGCCATGATCGGCCGCTCAATGCCGGCCGGCATCGGTGGAGTCGGCCGAAGGGGTGAGGCTGCCCACTTCCACGCGATTGCGTCCGTGCCGCTTCGCGGCATACAGCAGCCTGTCCACCCTCGCGGCGAGGTCGGCCATCGATTCTCGCGGCTCCATCTGGGCCACCCCGAAGCTGGCGGTGATGCGCAGGCCTTCCGAAAGGCCGGCATAGCGCTCGGTTTCTATCGCCTTCCGCATTTCCTGGGCAAGCGCGCGCGCCTCCGCTGCATCCGTACCGGGGAGCAGGATCAGGAACTCTTCGCCCCCCATCCTGCTTGCCACATCGCCAGCCCTGAGCAGGCGCGCGACCAACGAGGCGGTCCGCCTCAGTACCTGGTCGCCCGCGGCATGCCCGTACCTGTCGTTGATCTGCTTGAAATGATCGACATCACAGGCGATGAGGCTGAGGGGCCTCTCCCTGCGCCGTTCCCAGGCGGCCGCATGTTCGTGAAACCCGCGCCGGTTCAGTAACCCCGTCAGCGGATCTTCGTTCCGCTCCCGCTTCAGGTCCTCGATCCTGTCCATGGTGGCGGCAAGAATCAGCACCACCGCCAGGGCAATGCCGAACAGGACGACCGTCAGGTGCAGCGCCACCCAGAAGCTCGAGGTACCGAAGGCCCGGGCGCCCATTCCCGCATGAACCTGCCCGAGTGTCAGCCAGGTTCGGGGGAAGAAACTCAGCGCGAATGCCAGGAAGAGCCAGAAAAGCACGCGCTCCATGGGCCTGCCGCGCAGCAGCCTCGTCAGCCGGGCCGCGGCGATCAACAGCACGGCGGCGCAGCCGAAGTTCAGTACATAGACCCTGGCGATAATGTCGTTCGAGCCGTAATAGAAGTAGCAGATCCCGCCAACGATGGAGACGAATGCGATGATCTTGACGGCCAGGCCCAGTCCAAGGCCCGAGCGCCCGAGCACGCCGTCGCCCAGGAGAATCACGCATCCGGCATACAGCCCGGCCGAGATCACGGCGTTCCAGCCTGCGTCCTGCGGTATCCCCAGTATCTGCACGAGCGACGCCGCGGCGAACAGCAGAAAGGATGCGGCCAGTACCTTGAGATAGCGCGCGCTATCGCTCTGGCGCGACAACACCAGGAAACTCAATGCGAACAGCGCCGCGATGCTGGGGCTGCCCAGCGTCAGGATCTGTACGGCGGAAAGGTTCGGCGACATGCCATCGGGCCCGGACGTGCTCGCCCTGCCGCACATACAGGCGGCAAGCTGCGAATCCGCGATTATGGCACTTCGCGATCCCCCTTCGCCCGACGAGCGATCCAGGGATCGCCCTCCGGAGCCGCGACCGTCACGAGGCGGCGAGTACCCGCGGGGTCCGGAACCCCCTGAAGATAAGCAGGGATGCCATCAGCAGGAGCACCGCGCTGGCGGTGAACACTCCGTGGGCGCCGCTCGCGTCGAAGATGGCTCCCCCCGCGGCGGCGCCGGTGGTGATGGCCAGTTGCACCGCCGCCACGATCAAGCCGCCGCCGCTCTCGGCTTCGTCCGGGATGGCACGAGTGACCCAGGTGGACCAGGCTACCGGTACCGCGCCAAAAGCCATGCCCCACAGCGAAACCAGCACTGCCGCGCCAAGAGGCGTCGTGCCCATGCTGTTCAGGCCGATCCCGATGGCGCCCATCGCCAGCGGCATGAGCAGGAGCGTCAGGCGCAGCCCGCGCTGCAAGATCAGGCCCGAGAGGGAGGTGCCGATGAAATTGGCCACGCCGAACCCGAGCAGCATGGCCGACAGGCCATTCACGCCGACCCCCGGCACGCCCTCCAGGAACGGCCGCAGGTAAGTGAAGAAGGCGAAGTGTCCCGTGAAGACCATGATGCAGGCCAGCATGCCCAGGCCTATGCCCGGACGCCGGAGGATCTCCACCAGCGTACCCAGGCGGTTCGCGCCGGAGGGAGCCATCCGGGGCAAGGTCAGCGCCTGCCATACCAGAGCCAGCACCCCCAGCGACACCGCCAGCAGGAAGACATTGCGCCAGCCGATCAGGTGGCCGAAGTAGCTGCCCATGGGCGCGGCGGCGATCGTGGCGGCGGACACCCCGCTGAATATGATCGCCAGCGCGCGCGGCACCATGGCCTCGGGCACCAGGCGCATGGTCGTTGCCGCCGACATGGTCCAGAAACCGCCGATGGCGATGCCCAGCAACACGCGTCCGAACAAGAGGACGAGCAGGCTAGGTGCGAATGCGACCAGCAGGTTCGACGCGATCAGCAACACCGAAAACCCGAGCAGTACCCATCGCCGGTCGATATTGCGCGTGGCCGTCGCAATCACCAGGCTGGTCACCAGTGCCACGGCCGCGGTGGCCGTCACCGCCTGGCCGGCCATGCCTTCGGTCACGCCCAGGCTCGCCGCCATCGGCGTCAGGAGGCTGGCCGGCAGAAACTCGGCCGTGACCAAACCGAAAACACCGAGCGCCAGTGCGAACACGGCGCCCCATGCGGGTTTTGCCGGCGCCGCCGCGGCGGCGCCGACAGAGGAGCATGCGTTCATATTTGTGAGGTTCCATTCCAAAATGCGCAGCGTAGGCGACGGAACCCGGACAGTCTATGATATAGAATCCGCTTTTATTGATCATTCGTCCGATCATCATGGCTGCTCCGGACCTCGACGCCGCTCCCGACCTGGCCAGTGAACTCCTCCTCGGCATGCGCCTGGTGGGCGTCCAATATCGGCGCATCGAGCTCGCTCCCCCGTTCGGCATCCGCCTCGGCCATGCGCCGGGGCGTGCCCACTTCCACTTCATCGGCCGGGGTCCGGTTGTACTTCGAAGCGCCAGCAAGACGCTGTATCGGCTGCATACCGGCGACGCGCTGCTCTTGCCGCATGGCGGCGAGCACGAGCTGCTGTCCGCCCCCGACGTGCCCAGCGAGGACGTCCAGGCGTTCGAGTCCGTCAACCTTTGCGAGACCGTCTGCGCCATCAAGCCATCCTCCAGCCCAACCGATGGCGCGCTGGTCTTCAGCGGCTGCATGGAATTCGAGTTGGGCGGCATGCAGATGCTCGTGGCCTCCATGCCGGAGGTGATGCTCGTGGGCACCTTGCTTGAACGCTATCCGGAAATCCGCCCCATGCTCGATGCCATGGAGCGCGAAACCTGCACGCGCCGCGCCGGTTTTGCCGGCATCCTCGCGCGGCTGGCCGACGTAGTGTCCGCCTTCATCGTCCGCGGATGGGTCGAGTGCGGTTGCGGATCGGCCACCGGGTGGGTGGAGGCGCTGCGCGACCCCCGCCTGGGCAAGGTCATCGTCGCGCTCCATCGGGATCCGGGCCGGGCGTGGACCGTAGCGGAGCTGGCGGCCCAGATGGGAAGCTCGCGCTCGGTCTTCGCCGAACGGTTTCTCGCGGTGACGGGCATGACGCCGTTGCGATACCTGACCGAACTGCGCATGCAACTGGCCGTGCAGTGGATAGAACGCGAGAAGCAGCCTATCGAGACCGTGGCGTACCGGCTGGGCTACGGCTCGCTGGCCGCCTTCAGCCGGGCGTTCAAGCGGGTCGTCGGCCAGCCACCGGGGGCCTTGCGCGGACGGGCCGTCGCCGAACGGGTTTGATCTTCACCCTGCTGCCGGCGTCCCGTTCCGTCCGGCCGTCCGCCAGTCCCGCGCCCCCCTTTGTGCGGAATCCCGGAAGCACCAAGCGGCAGCCAACGCCGTCGTCCCGAAAAATCCCCAATGAAATCAATGTGCTGAGCACGGCAGCACCACCGCGGTGCGGTGGGCATATGAACTGCTAAATAGCCCACCGTGCTCCGGCTCGCTACGCGCGGCACCCGAGGCGGCGTGGTCCCGTGTCGCCTCGAGATTCCATTCCAACAAAGGAGACGTCGATGGATCACGCATGGAGACGTACCGCCACGGCCTGTTCGGTCAGTGCCGCGCTGTTGCTGGCCGCCTGCGGCGGCGGAGACGATGATGGCCCCTCCACCCCGCCCGGCAACGGGGGCAACACCCTCCCGGGGCTGAAGGAAAGTGTGGAAATCATTCGCGACCGATACGGCGTATCGCACATCTACGCCAAGAACCAGGAAGACATGTTCTTCGCGCAGGGCTACAACGCGGCGCGCGACCGCCTGTGGCAGCTCGACCAGTGGCGGCGCCAGGGCGAAGGCAAGATGGCCGAACAATTCGGCCCCCGCTTCGTCGAGGCCGACCGCGCGGCAAGGATGTTCCTGTACCGCGGCGACCTGCAAAAGGAATATGCCAGCTATCATCCCGACGCCCAGGCCATCATTGCCGCTTTCGTGGCGGGCATCAACGCCTACATCGACCAGGTAAAGGCCGACCCGGCCAAACTGCCTCTCGAATTCCGGCTGACCGGCACCGAACCCGACCATTGGCGGCCGGAGACGGTCCTGGTCCGCAAGTACGGCATCACCCGCAATATCGGGTCCGAGGTTGCCCTGGCGCGCAGTGTCAACGTACTGGGCGCGGAGAAGGTGCAGGAACTGAGCATCTTCGAGCCCCCCATCGAGCTGCGGGCCCCCGCCGGCGTAGACCTGTCGCAGATCGACGCCGCAATCATGGATACCTACAACCTCGGACATGCGCCGGCGCGCTTCCAGGCCAGCGATTTCCCGAAGAGCCCGCTCGGCGCGTCCGAGCGCGACATGCTCGCCAAGACGCTGTCCGGCCCGCAAGAAGCAACCGGCGCGAATGCCATCGCCGACGCGATGTCCAGAGCCACGACGCGCCACATCACCCGCTACGAAAGCAATAACTGGACGATATCGGGTACGCGCACGGCATCGGGCAAACCCATCCTGTCCAACGACCCGCACCGGGCGCTCTCGATGCCATCGCTGCGGTACATGGTGCATCTGAACTCGCCTGGCTGGAACGTCATCGGCGCCGGCGAGCCGGCGCTGCCCGGCATCTCCATCGGCCACAACGAGCGCATCGCGTTCGGCCTGACGATCTTCTCGTTCGGCGACGAGGAGGACCTGTACGTCTACGAGACCAATCCGGCCAATCGCGACGAGTACCGCTACCAGGGCAAATGGGAAAAGATGAAGATCGTCGAGGAAACGATCAAGGTGCGCGGCCAGGCCGACGTCAAGGCGCAGATCAAGTTCACCCGCCATGGTCCGGTGCTGCATGAGGACCCGGCCCGCGGCAAGGCCTATGCGATGCGGGCCGCGTATCTCGAGTTTCCGGGCACCGCCGCCTACCTGGCCAGCCTGCGCCTGAACCAGGCGCAGAACTGGGAGCAGTTCACCGCGGGCATGGCGCGCCACTACACCCCGGGCGAGAATATGGTCTACGCCGACGTGGAGGGCAACATCGGCTGGTTCGGCGGCGCCATCGCGCCCATACGGCCCAAGGCAGACTGGTCCGGCTTGCTGCCGGTGCCGGGCGACGGCACCTACGAGTGGAACGGCTTCCTGCCGGGCGAATCGCTGCCGCGGGTGTTCAACCCGGCCAAGGGCTTCTATGCCACGGCCAACGAGTACAACGTGCCGGACGGCTACGACCACAAGGACATGTCGGCGCGCGAATGGTCCGACCCGGATCGCGTGCAGCGCCTCAACGAAGTGCTGGGCAGCGCGCGCGGCCTGACCGTACAGGACACGGCCAGGCTGCAATACGACGTCCTGTCGGTGCCGGCGCGGGAACTGATGGGCATCGCCGCCGGGCTCAGCTCGCCCGAAGCCGAAGTCGCCGACGCGCTCCGGCGCCTGAAGGCCTGGGACTATCGCATGTCGGCCGACTCGGAGGCGGCGACGATCTACGAATTCTGGCAGTACGTGATCGTCTCCAAGGTATCGAACCTCTACGTGCCCGCCGCCGGCCGGGAACTGATCGGCGAATTGCCCAAGCGCCTGGTGATGAGCAAGCTCAAGGAGCCGGACGCCGCGTTCGGCGCCAACCCGGTGGCGGGACGCGACGCGCTGCTGCTCGATGCGCTCAAGGAAGGACTGGCCAACATGAAAGCGGTCGTGGGCAATGACCCCGCCAAGTGGAAATGGGGCGACCTGTTCCACATCAAGTTCGACCACCAGTTGGCGGCGCTGCTGCCGGAGAGCCAGCGCGCCGCGCTGGGAACCGACCGCTATCCCATGAGCGGCAACATCGAGACCGTGTACCTGGGCGCCTACGGCCCGGACTTCCGCAAGGTGCACGGTGCCTCCTACAGGCAGGCCCTCGACGTGGGCAACTGGGACAACTCGCTCGCCATGAACGTGCCGGGCCAGTCCGCGGATCCGTCCAGCCCCTACTACAAGAACCTGCTGCCGCTCTGGGCCAAGGGGGATCTCTTCCCCATGGCCTTCAGCCGGCAAAAGGTCGAAAGCCTGAAGGCGGACAGCGTGACGCTGCAACCCAGGAAGTAGCGTCCTGGCGGCGCCGGGCCAATCCACGCATGGCCCGGCGCCGTATTCCGCCTGACTGGAAAACCGCCCGCCAGGGCTGGCCTTCCCTGATCAATGAACAGGCCGGGGCTCGCGGCCATGCACGGCAAGCAGGTGGCGCACGACGGGCCGCTGCGGCCCCTGGTGAAAACGCAGCACTTCCTCCTGGACATCGGCATCGGCCTTGGATACCCGGCGATGCTGGCGCAAGTGCTCGGCCCAGGACTCGACCTGGAACCATTCGAGCATGAGGCCGGGATCCGCGGCGTCCTCCGTGACGCCCCAGGCATAGGCGCCATCGCGCCGCCGTTCGGCAGAAAGCCGCTCGAGCGCCTGCAGGAAGGGGACACGGTCGGAAGGTGCGATTCGGTATTCGACCAGGATCAGCACCGGCCCCCGGTCGTTCTCGATCGGCGTGGCGGTCAGCGGCTCGGGCCAGTGGTTGGACGGAACGAGATCGGCCTCTCCTTTTGGCAGCTTGATCACGTGGGAAATCCCACCCACGATTACCAGTCCGGCAGCGCCGATCAGCAGGGCCGCGCCTACGCCGCCGAGAAAGGTCAGCGCGACCAGCGACCCGATGGTCTGCATGCCCCACGCGGTCAGGAGCATCAGGCAGACGCTGACGCCGGCCAGGAGCAACTGGATGGCGATCAGGAATTTGCGTCGATCGAGTATGTCGGCCAGCACGCCGGCCGGGATGGCCAGCAGGAAGACAGGCAGCGTGGCCGCGGCCTGCACCATGGCCACCGCCGTCGGCGAGGTGGACAGGTCCGTCATCAACCATGAACTGGCGACGTCGCGGATGAAGCTGCCGGTGTTGCCGATGACCGTCGCGCCCCACAGCACCGCGAACAGTTTCTGTCGCAGCGGCGCAAAGCTGCCATGCGAGGTGTCCTTCGCCGTTTCATTCATGTTCTTCCCTTCCCCTTGAGCTGCCCGGCCGGACCGTCCTGCGCCGCTAGACCGCCCAGCAGGAGCAGCCGAGCGCGCCGAAGAAACCCTTCTGGTCCGACACGGGCAGCCGCGATCCCCAAGCCCGGGCGTGCTCGTGTCCATGCAGTCCGCATGCCTGCGCGCAACCGCATGCCGCCACCCGCCGGTAACCCAGCGAATTCCGGCCGGCCCGCTCGGGCTCGCCCCAGGCGGCATAGCCGCCGAACAAGCGGACGGGCGACCAGTCCGGCATGGCCGCAGGCAACGGATTGTCGTCCAGCCCGGCGAAATCGCCTGCGCCATAGACCACCCGGCCGCCGACCATGGTCAGTTCGGAAGTCAGGAAGGAAATGTCCGCCTCGGGACAAGCGAAGTAATCCTTGTCCGGCACGATCAGGTCCGCGAACTGCCCTATGGCGATGCAACCCCGCCGGCCTTCCTCGTTGGCGAACCAGGCGACCTTCTCGGTCCACATGCGCAGCGCAGTCTCGCGGTCCAGGCAGTTGCGCCGGGGGTAGAGCGACAACCCGCCCACGGTCTTGCCGGTGACCATCCACGCCAACGACACCCAGGGGTTGTAGGACGCCACGCGCGTGGCATCGGTGCCGGCCGAAACGCGCACTCCCTTCTCCAGCATGCGGGCGATCGGCGGAGTAGCCTCTGCCGCCGCGGCCCCGTAGCGTTCGACGAAGTACTCGCCCTGGTAAGCCATCCGGTGCTGCACCGCTACGCCGCCTCCCAGTGCAGCGATGCGATCGATGGACCGGTCGGAGATGGTCTCGGCGTGATCGAAGAACCAGTTCAGGCCTTGCAGCGGGATTTCGCGGTCGACCTTCTCGAACACGTCCAATGCGCGGGAAATGGTTTCGTCGTAGGTCGCATGCAGCCGCCAAGGCCACCGGTTCTGCGCAAGGATGCGCACCACCTCTTCCAGCTCGTCTTCCATCCGTGGCGGCATGTCGGGGCGGGGCTGGCGGAAGTCCTCGAAATCCGCCGCCGAGAACACCAGCATCTCGCCGGCGCCATTGTGGCGGAAATAATCGTCGCCCTGCTTGTAGCGGACGCTGGCGGTCCAGTTCAGGAAGTCCTCTTTCTCGTGCCCCGGCTTTTGTGTGAACAGGTTGTAGGCCAGCCGTACCGTGAGCTGACCTTCGTCGGCGAGCTTCTGGATCACGGCATAGTCGTCAGGGTAGTTCTGGAACCCGCCGCCGGCATCGATCACGCCGGTCACGCCCAGCCGGTTCAGCTCGCGCATGAAATGGCGGGTGGAATTGAGCTGGTAATCGAAGGGCAGCGTGGGGCCCTTGGCGAGCGTGGCGTAGAGGATCTGGGCGTTCGGCTTGGCCAGCAGCAGACCGGTGGGGTTGCCCTGAGCGTCGCGTGTGATCTCCCCGCCCGGAGGCTCGGGCGTATCCTTCGTGTATCCGACGGCGCGCAGCGCCGCGGCGTTGAGCAGCGCGCGATCATACAGATGCAGCAGGAAGACCGGGGTGTCGGGCGCGACGGCATTGATTTCGTCGATAGTCGGCAGGCGCTTCTCGGCAAACTGGTGCTCGGTGAATCCACCCACCACGCGCACCCATTGCGGCGGCGGCGTGACCGCCACCTGCCGCCGCAACATGTCCATGGCATCGGCCAGCGAACGCACCCCGTCCCAACGCAGCTCCATGTTGAAGTTGAGTCCGCCGCGTATTACATGGGTATGGTTGTCGATCAGTCCGGGCAGCACGCTGCGGCCCCCCAGGTCGATGATCCGGGTCGCGGGGCCGGCCAGCGCCATGATCTCGCTGTCGTCGCCTACGGCCAGGAAGCGGCCGTCCTTGACGGCAACGGCGCTGGCCGACGGATTGCCGCGGTCCAGCGTGGTGATGCGGCCATGGCGCAGGATGACATCGGCAACGGCGGTCGTATTCATGATTGCTTCTCCTCGGTGGTCCGGTCCGGGTGCGGTGCATGGTGGCGGCCGGGCAACTGGCCAAACACATGGGCAACGGCCGACGTCTTGTGGCAGGCGGCAGTAAATGCGGACCCCGCAAGCCACTGCCTGCCCACGGGGACGACCTGTTCGCCGACCAGGATGCCCAGCAAGCCGACCAGGGCGACCAGCGGCGGCGCGGGCGAGCGCACGTTGAGCAGACTGTAGATGATGCCGACCAGCAGGCCGGCCCCCAGGGACAAGGCATAGAGTTTCATGGCGACCTCGATTCGTGGCTGCCCGCGGCCGGCCATCCAAGCATAGCGGAGCGGGACATGGGCGGCGAGCGGCGGCACCGGACCTGCGCCGCCCGCTCGCCAGATGCTTAGTTGGCCGGGTTGGGCCCGATGCGCTCGCCGTGCTGGACGCGCTCGGCGCCCTTGTGCACGTGGGTGATGGCGTAGTCGATCCCCATGCCATAGGCGCCGGAGTGCTCCTTGACGATGCCGGTCACCGCGTCATAGGTTTCCTTGCGGGCCCAGTCGCGCTGCCACTCCAGCATCACCTGCTGCCAGGTCACAGGTACGGCTCCCGCCTGCACCATGCGGTCCATGGCGTATTTATGGGCATCGAGCGAAGTGCCGCCGGAAGCATCGGCCACCATGTAGATCTCATAGTCGCCCTCTTTCATCGCGCACAGCGCGAAGGTGGTGTTGCAGACCTCGGTCCACAGGCCGGACACGATGATCTTCTTGCGGCCGTTGGCGGCCAGCGCATCGCGCACGTTCTGGTCGTCCCAGGAGTTCATCGAGGTACGTTCGAGTATCTTGTTCTGCGGGAACACCGCCAGAAGTTCCGGATAGGTGTTGCCGGAGAAGCCGTCCGTCTCGAGGTGGTGATCGTGGTCGGCACGTTGAACGCCTTGGCGGCCTTGGCCAGCCCCACGACATTGTTCTTGAGCATCTGCCGGTCCATCGACTGCACGCCGAAAGCCATCTGCGGCTGCTGGTCGATGAAAATGAGCTGGCTGTTCTGCGGGGTGAGGACTTCGAGATAGCGGGACATGGTGACGCTCTCCTTGGTGGGCAAACGGTTTCTTGGGGGGGCGGCGACGTGCATTGCTGCCGGGACAGCAGGCGTTCCGCCGGTCAGGCGGCCGGACCGGCGCGGGGGCCGCCGCATGCTCCCCGCGCCATTTACGGGAACGATCAGGCGGCTACGTCCACCAGGACGAGCTCGGCCTCTTCGCTGGCCGTAATGCGGATGACCTCCTCGTCGCGGATTGCCGCGCCGTCCCGCGCCTGCAGCGCGACGCCATTGACGTCGATCCGTCCCGTGGCGGGTACCAGATAGCCGTATCGTCCCGGACCGAACCGGTACTCCACCGACTCGCCGGCCTTGAGCGTCGCGCCGGAGACGCGTGCATCCGCGCGGATGGGCAGCGCATCCTCGTCGCCGTCCATGCCACTGGCCAGGGCCACGAACTGCGCCGACCGGTCACCCTTGGGGAAGGGCTTGGCGCCCCACGACGGCTGCCCGCCGCGCTGGTCAGGAACGATCCAGATCTGAAAGATGCGCGTGACGCCAGGCTCCAGGTTGTACTCGGAATGCCGGATTCCCGACCCCGCGCTCATGACCTGGACGTCGCCGGCTTCGGTGCGGCCCCGGCTGCCCAGGCTGTCCTGGTGCGTAATGGCGCCTTCCCGGACGTAGGTGATGATCTCCATGTCGGCGTGCGGGTGCGGAGGAAAGCCGGTTCCCGCGGCAATGGTGTCGTCGTTCCAGACCCGCAGCGCCCCCCAGTGCATACGCTCGGGATCGTGGTATCCGGCGAACGAGAAGTGATGCTTGGCATCGAGCCAGCCATGATTGGCTCCACCCAGGCTTTCGAAAGGACGACGTTCGATCATGGTGTTTCTCCGCGTGTTTGTGCATCGATGGAGACACTATAAGAACTGGTCGGAACTATTAAAATAGAATTAATCGAAAACCATACTTTCCATTTTTTGCATAATCATGAATAGACTGCCGGACCTGGAAGCCTGGGCGATCTTCGCCAAGGTAGCGGAAACAGGCTCCTTCGCCCGGGCCGCCGCGGAGCTCTCGCTGTCCCAGGCCACGGTTTCCAAGGCGGTCTCGCGCCTGGAGGCGCGCATGAAGACCGTCCTGTTCCATCGCACCTCGCGCCGCCTGTCGCTGACCGAAAGCGGCCTGGCGGCGCTGGAACGCGCTTCCCGGATCCTGGAGGAAGGCGAAGCGGTGGAAGCCGAGGTAGCCGAGCAATCGAACAGCCTGCGCGGGCCGATACGGATGACGGCGCCCATGTCCTTCGGGCTCTCGCATGTGGCGCCGGTGCTTCCGCCCTTCATGGCGCGCTATCCCGAGGTCACGCTCGATGTGCACTTCAGCGACGAGCAAGTCGACCTGATCGAGAAGCGGTTCGACTTCGCATTGCGCATATCGAGCCTGGCCGATTCCAGCCTGCTGGTGCGGCGCCTTTGCACCGTCCGCATCCTGCTGGTGGGCTCTCCGACCTACTTCGAACAGCACGGCCGCCCGCGGCATCCGCGCGAACTGGCCGCCCATCGCGCGCTGCAATACGCCTATGCGCGCACCGGCTCGAGCTGGCGCTTCCGCCACGCACGCCACGGCGAGTTCACGCAGGCCATGGTCACGCCGCTGCGGGTGAACAACGCCGAAGCGCTGGCGCCCGCCTTGCGCGCGGGCCTGGGTCTGGCGCTGCAACCCGAATTCCTGGCCTGGCAGGACCTGCAATCAGGCGCGCTGGAAACGGCCATGGATGATTGGCAAGTGGATGCCATCGCGCTGCACATCGTGTCTCCGCCCGGCCGCGGCAGGCCGGCCCGCGTACAGGCGTTGATGGATTACTTCGCGCAACACTTCGCCAGCGAGCCGTGGGCGCGGCCGGTGGGCGAGTAGGGTCCTATCATCGACCACAGCAAGGGCGTTGCCTATAACTATCCCGATTGGATTCAGCTGATGTTCGGCGAGACGCGGGTCTTCGACCGCACCAACAACCAGAATGGCAAGCCCACGCAAAGCTTGGCTGCGATCGAAAAGGCCAAGAATGAGGCCGCGTCGGCTGAGGTCGCGCAGAACGACACGTCTCCCGCGTCGCCCGCAAATCAATAAGCGCAATACCGCGCGCTATAGCCCTTGTCTTTTCAGAGCCGGCTCAGTTCGCCGGCCGCTACCGTCCAGGGCATTGCGCATCAGTTCCGGGATGTCGATCGCGCGATGCGTTTCCAGCGACGTCGTTACTACGACCTGGTTCGCGCTCATGCGCAATTGGCCACCGTCTCCTGTACACGCGAGCGCGAGGGTAAGCGACTTGTTTCCCACCCGCTTGACTTCGAGACTCAGCGTCACGTCGTCGCCCATCCGGCTGATGGCGCGAAAGTCGGCTTCAAGATGGATGGTAGGCAACCCGTACCGCAGCTTGCCGACATAGCCGGCGAACCCGAGCTCCGGAAGCAGGGCGTCGATCCATTCCTCCAGCAGATTGTTGAACATCACGAAGTACTGCGGGTAGAAAACAATCCCTGCTGGATCGCACTCGGCAAAGCGGATCCGGTGCTTCCGGGTGAATGTGCGGGGGCTCATGCGAAATGTCCTTCCTCAGCCATCGTGCTCCTCTTCCGCGATGGATCCCTGCAGAACCGCTTGTTAACCGTGCTTTCCTGCGGGAATCGGGGCCTGTCTCCAACACATGATTATTCATTTATTTAAACTTAAAGCAAGTGTTGGATAACCGACGGACGTGACGGAATTACATTCAGCGCTTTCAGCCAATCACGAAGCAACGGATGCTGTTTCCGCCATCCGATCCCTGCTCGGGTTGGTCATGAAGACACTTGGCGATGGACCCTACCCGAATTGCATGGAACTACCGGGGCTTCCAGAAGCAATAGCCCCGGCGGACTGGTAGACTTCCGAGGTCTCTCGGCAATCCCCAGGAACGCTCCATGCGCCATGTCTTTTTCGCCGGCGTGCTCGTTGCCATCATCCTCGCCGCCTGGGCGCGGCAGGAAGGCTGGATCGCAATGCCCGACATCGCCATGCAGGTGCTGTTGCTATGCCTGCCGGTGGCATTCATTCCGCTCTATCTGCAAGGGTTGCGCGAAGGGGAGCTCGTCATTCCGCCCAGGACCATCCGGCGCCGGGAAACGCCGCGTCTCTTCTGGTTCGTGGCCGTCTTCCAGGCTGTCATGGCGCTGGCGCTGCTGGTGTATCTGGGCGGCGAACTGCTGCGCAGCCTGACGGCAGGGTGAGCCGGCGGGACGCCGGCTCGAGCCCGATTGCCGTTTACTCGCGCCGCGCTGCCGCGGGCGGTATCTGCACTTGCACCGGCTGCGCCTGGCCGGCGCCATCGACGACCTGCAAGGTTACCGTCCCGCCCGCTGGACGCATTCCCAGAGCTCGCTTCACCAAGCTAGGCTCGGTGGACGGCATCGAGCGAGCCGCAATGCGGGCAGTCGTCGTGGTCGACGCTGCGACAGTTACGTCGCCCTTGAGCGCCTCCAACCCCGGCGGGATGGCCTCTGCATTCGGCTTCAGTATCTCGATGGCCTTGGCCCACAGTTCGGTCGTTTCACCTACGGCGCCGAGCGCCTTGAAACGTATCTTGCCCAGGGGCACCGTGCCGATCGGTTGGGAGAGCGACGCGCCGTTGACCATCACGATGTGCAGGACGTTGCCTTCCTTGCGCCATTGCATGGCCGTCGTGATCCGGCCGGCCTCGACGGGATCGACACCCAGGACCTCCAACGCTTTCGGGTCGTAGGTAACCGTGACCTGGGCCGCCCCCACAGCCTGCGTGCCGGCGAACACTGCTACCTGTACGGCGCCTTCGCCTCCTGGCGCCGCCGTCACCGACGGCTCTACAAAAAAGGCATCGCCGACGAACTGAGCATGCGCGGCGCCGCTCATGGCCGCTGCCAGCGGCAGGCCGGCCAGCAGGGGCTGGAGAATGAACGAACGGATACGCATTTATTGCACCTCGATGATGAATCGCTTGGTCACGCCCGGCGTCAGGTCGCTGCCCGTCTGTGCATCGCCGGCCACGACCTTCGCATTGCTGCTGAAAGTGATGAAGTAAGTCCCGACCTGGTCGGGTGCGGCCAAGCCGCGCATCAATACCTCGGCACGGCCCGCCGGCACCGGTACCTCTGCGGAAACACGGCGGACCGGCGCACTGCTGGTCAGTACGGTCTGGCCGCCGATGATGACCTCGAAAATATCGTCCAGGAGGTTTCCGTTATCTCCCATGGTGATCGTGACGTCCGACGTACTGCACCCGACGATCTCGGTCGCCTTGCCCAGCCCGTCGCACATCGGCCACGAGGCTTCCAGCGTCGCGGTGCTGATCGCCGTCGGCGACGCGCTCGGGCAACTGTAGTTGGCGGTCCCGTCGGAATTGAAACTGTAGCTGCCTTTGTCGGCGCTCAGCGGCATCATGACGCGATTCGCCGGCATCGGCGCCCGGCCCGCCGGGACGACTGCGCAACGCTTGGTCACGAAGCTCTCGATCGCGCCCATCACGCCCGCCGCATCCAGCGCATTGCCGGCTGCATCCGCCAGGCCGTCCAACAGCTTGACGTAGAGATCCTCCGCATATTTCGCGAAGAAATCCGCCAGCGTGCGGGCTGCCGTGTTGCTGCGCAGGATGCCCGCCACCACACGCTTGCCGATGATCTGCTTGACGAGATAACCGGCGCCCTGGCTGGCGCCCATGCCGCACAGGTGCTGCAGGCCGATGAAGGCCACTTCCGGCTTGACCAGCGCGGTCTGGCCCGGCTTGAGGCTCAGCGGGCTGACCGTCAGGTACAGCTTGGGATCGATGGGCTTGACGATCTCGCCCAGCGTAGAGGCTACCGACAGCGTCGCGCTGATCGGCACGCAGAACTTGACGAACGCGGCCACGGCGCCGATCTCGATCGCGGGACCGTCGGCCGGAATGACCGCGCCGGCCACGAAGATGGTGGCGGTGACCGCGCTGCATGCCGCGCTGGCGATCGTGGAAGCCTGGCCGAGCATGTCGGCGGTCTTCTTCAACCGGCAAAGCTCGGGCAGGACGAAGTCGCAGATCTGGTCGGGCGATATCGCCGCGGCCGCCATGGGACCCGCGGCGCTGTTCGCGGCCGCCTTGCCCAGCACCTCCTGGCTGGCCGACTGGAACTCCCTCATGCCATTGGCCAGCAGCGCCTTCTGGAACACCCGGGCCAGCGTGTCGCCATTGGGTCCGGCCAGCACGCGCTCGAGTTCCAGCCGGGCGTTGCCGAAGGCGCCGCGGCCGGCGGTCGCGACGCTGCGCAACTGCTCGGCGTCCTGGGCGCTCAGGCCGTCCGGGTTCGCCGTAATGGCGTCGTGCTGCGCCTGCATCAGGCGGTCGATCTGATCGAAGAAGGCCCGGACATCCTGGGCCGGTGGCACCGTGGGCTGGAGCGACGCCAACAAGTCCAGCGCCAGCGTATCGCTGGCCACGCCGTTGACCGACACCACGACCTGCGCCTGCGCATTGCGCGGCAGGCCCGCCGGCACCAGGAACGAGGCATAGCCCGGCAGCATGCGGAACACCTGGGGCGACGCGACGCCGTCCACGGTAATGGCGACCTCGGACTCCGGGTTCAGCAGCGCCGGCGACACCATCGCCACCACCGCGCCGGGATAGGCTTGCGCCTTCAGGAGCGCCGACGGCAGCTCCTGGCCGGCGGCCGCGGCCTGCATGGCCAGCGCAACGTCGGCTTCGTCGACGGTGCTGTCCAGGTTGATGTCGGCCCGCGCAACCTGCAGTTCATCCAGGGTGTTCAAGCCACCGACGTACTGCGCCAGGCGCATGGCGTCGACCAGTCCGGGCTTGGCATTGCCGGCGATGTTGCCGATGTTGGAGGGGATGCCGAACTCCGCGAAGGGCGAGCTGCCCGCATCCATCACCACCACGGCGGCGCTGGCCTCGGCAACGGTCTCGCCGCCCGAGATCGCCTGGACGGTCGCCGTCACCGGGCCGGCGGTGCCGAAGGACGCGGACACTCGCTGGCCGGTGGCCTTCTGGCCGTCGCTGAAGGTCCAACGGTACTGGTCGATCTTGGAGCCGTCCGTCACCGCGGAGACGCTGAAGTCGACGGACTTGCCCACGGAGGCCGAGCTGCGCGCCGCCTGGACTTCGATGACGGCTTTCGTGCTTGCCGCCGGCGGCTCCTGCGGCTTGGCGCCGTCACCGCCGCATGCCGCCAGCGTCAGGACAAGCGCCCCCGTCAGCGCAGCCAGCAGATGGCGTGCGCGCCTGCGTGTTGAACCCTGCATCGGAATACCCCCATAGGTAATGCGTTTTTTTGCGGCGAAGTTTGGCAACACCGAAGGGGAATCGCAACGAAATGCGTTGGGTTATTGGAAACAGGATTGATTCAACAGCCACAAAAAGTAACGTGCGCTCACATTCAAGCCGCCGCTTGTTCCCTTGGCGACGCTACGACGCCCAATCGTCCGACTGACGATGTCGGGCAAGTATTCGGAATAGTCGATTCACCGGAATGGCGGGGACTGGGACGGAGCGCTCAGGTAAGGTGGCGTCTCGCTCGGCCGACTTCGCAGTGGATGAGGAACAAGCCGAGACATCGTGGCTGAAGTCTCTGCTGCTGTAATGAGCTGGCGAAAGGTCGCCCTTGGCACCGAGGTTGGGCTGCGCGCATACGAACCGGGACGACTTTGCCGCGGCTTTCGAGCATGGACAGATAGACGCAACTGCTGCGTTGCTCGAGGAGTAAAAGGCTTGTCTTCTTGTCCACGGATTCCGGTCCTGCATCTCGAGGCGCGGAATCTCCATGCACAGGCAATCAGGCTGGAGCGGGTGAAGGGAACATCACGCCGCACTCAAATCGTTGATTGATAACGGGTTTATTCCGTTGGCGCTACGGAATCAGGCCAGATTATGTACCGGGCGTACCGCGTCGGCAACCAGATCCTGTCCGCATTTGTTTGCTGACATTCACGGTCCGTCATCAACACGCGCTCCAGGCAGACGTGTTTCATTCTATCGTTTGATGTATAAGATCAACGAAATCAAGGAACATCTTTGGAGCGATGGAAAGATCCTCACATGCCCATCGCGCTCTTGCCCTGCTCCACGAGCAGGGCTTCCTGCGCACCAGCGACTTGGACACCATCGGCGCGCCGCGGGTGGTGCTGACACGTCTGTCCACATCCGGGCAATTGGAGCGTGTCGGGCGCGGCCTCTACCGTTTGCCGGGCAACCCCATGTCCGCGCACGAGGACCTCGCCACGATTGCAGTCAAGGTTCCCAAGGCCGTGTTCTGCTTGCTGACGGCACTCCAGTTCCACGAACTGACCACGCAACGGCCTCGCCAGGTCTGGATTGCCATGCCTCGTGGCAGCCACACCCCGCGTATCGAGCACCCGCTGATCAAGATGGTGCAGATGGCGGGTGATGCCTATGCCTCGGGCATCGATGAGCACGAACGCGATGGCGCCAGACTGCGGGTCTACAGTGCCGCAAAAACCGTGGCGGACTGCTTCAAGCACCGCAACCGGATCGGCCTGGACGTGGCCATCGAGGCGCTGAAGGCTGCCTGGAAGACACGCAAGGCTTCAGCCGATGACCTATGGCGCCATGCCAAGGTCTGTCGGGTCGCAAATGTCATGCGCCCTTACCTGGAGGCGGTTTCGCATGAGTGACCACGCCGCCTTGATTCGCGCTTTCTGGGCGAGCCGATCCGTACATTTGGATCGAGACGTCGTTGTCAGCGAACGGCTCGAATAGGCAGCCCATCATGGCACTGGACCACCTCACACTCACGACATACCGCGATCGGCATCCTGCATGGCGATTGCTGGCCTCGCCACATGCGCCATTGGTGGCAAGCTTCCTGTACCGGGTGTTCGTCGCGCCGAACGTGCGGGTGACGAGCGAAGCGGATCTGGCCGAGATGCTGGAAGACGAGTTGTTTGCCCTGCGCGAAGCCCTCGGCGCCGAGGTGTATCCGAAAGCCGCAACCGAATACCTGAATGACTGGTGCGCGCCAGACAAGGGCTGGCTGCGCAAGTTCTACAAGCCCGGCACCGACGAGGCCCAGTTCGACCTTACCCCTGCCACGGAAAAGGCCATCGCCTGGCTGGTGTCGCTGACTGAGCGGCCTTTCGTCGGTACCGAATCGCGCCTGCTGACCTTGTTCGCGCTGCTGGAGCAGATCAGCACCGGAAGCCAGGCTGATCCAGCCAGGCGCCTGGAGGAACTTCGTCGCAAGCGCGACGAGATCGATGCCGAGATCGGACGCGTCCTGTCCGGCGATGTGCCGCTCATGGATGACACGGCCATCAAGGATCGCTTCCTGCAATTTCAGCAACTGGCGCGCGAACTGCTGAGCGACTTCCGTCAGGTGGAGCACAATTTCCGCCAGCTCGACCGCAGCGTCCGCGAGAAAATCGCGTTGTGGGACGGCAGCAAGGGGGCTTTGCTCGACGAAGTCATGGGCGAGCGCGATGCCATCGGAGATTCCGACCAGGGGCGCAGCTTCCGTGCGTTCTGGGATTTCCTGATGTCCAGCCGTCGCCAGGAAGAACTGTCCGCACGGCTCGACCAAGTCCTCGGCCTGCCTGCCGTGGCCGCGCTCAAGCCGGAGCCGCGCACCCGCCGGGTTCACCACGATTGGCTGGAAGCGGGCGAACATACCCAACGCACGGTGGCGCAGTTGTCGCAGCAACTGCGCCGCTTCCTGGATGACCGGGCCTTCCAGGAAAACCGTCGCATCCTCGAACTGTTGCGCAGCATCGAGATCAAGGCGCTTGCATTGCGCGACACGCCACCGGCCGGCGAAGTGATGCGCCTCGACGAGATGGGCGCGGACATCGCCTTGCCGCAGGAACGCCCCCTGTTTGCGCTCCATGCCAAGCCACGCCTGGCGGAACTGATACTTGAATCCGGCGAGGACGACGACATCGACACCGCACGCCTGTTCGACCAGCACGTCGTGGACAAGGCCCGCTTGCGTGAGGCCCTGCGGCAGGCATTGCGGCAACAGTCGCAGATCAGCTTGCGCGCGTTGCTGGAGACTCAGCCGCTGCAACAGGGATTGGCCGAACTGGTCACCTGGCTGGAACTGGCCCACGCGGGAAACCGCGGGCTGGATGGCCTCAGGGCCACGGTGGATGACGATGCGCAGGAGATCGTCGAATGGGCCATGCAGGACAGCGATGGCTCGACGGTACGACGGCGGGCGCGAATGCCGCGCGTGATCTTTACGCGCTGAATGCAAGCTGCGACGGACAGAGCAAAGACCCATGAACGATATGCATCAGGATGATCCAGAAGGCAGTGCCGAATCGCGCCCGCCCGTGGTAGCGGAACTCTCGCAACTGATGGTGCATTTGCTCAAAGGCGTGTTGTACCGCCAGGACGACGAGCGCCTATGGGCCAGTCTGCTGAACCTGCAGGCGCGTGTACGGGAGCAGGCGGCGGTGTTGTTGCTGGATCTGGTGCTGGACGAAGCCGAGGGCTACGCCTTCCTCAAAAGCCAGCCGGAGCCGGAGCATGCGGACGCCACACCTCGCCTGCCACGCCTGATCGCACGACGGCCGCTGTCCTATCCGGTCAGCCTGATGCTGGCCTTGCTGCGCAAGCGCCTGGCCGAATCCGACGCCGGCGGCGGCGATACCCGGCTGGTGCTGTCGCGCGAGGAGATCGCCGAACTGATGCGCGTGTTCCTGCCGGACGGCACCAACGAGGCGCGCCTCATCGACCAGGTCGATTCGACCATCACCAAGGTGGTGGAACTGGGCTATCTGCGCAAGCTCAAGCCCGCTGCCGGTGCAAGTCAGCAGGCACCCCGCTACGAGGTGCGGCGCATCCTCAAGGCGTTCGTCGATGCGCAGTGGCTGGCCGACTTCGATGCGCGCCTGGAGGGTTATCGCACCGCGTTGTCAGGTGGCGATCGCGACAAGGAAGCCGGCCGATGAACGATTTTTCGCCACAGCAGCTCGATTTCGTGGCCGACGACAGCCGCGTCGGCTTTCGCCTGCAGCGGCTGGAAGTCCTGAACTGGGGCACATTCGACCGGCGCGTCTGGCGCTATGAACTCGATGGGCGCAACGGCCTGCTCACTGGCGACATCGGTTCGGGCAAATCCACCCTGGTCGATGCCGTCACCACGCTGCTGGTGCCAGCGCACCGCATCGCCTACAACAAGGCCGCGGGCGCCGAAACGCGTGAGCGATCATTGCGATCCTACGTGCTGGGCCACTACAAGAGCGAACGCAACGAAGCCACCGGCAGCGCTCGCCCGGTGGCGCTGCGCGACACCACCAGCTACAGCGTGATCCTGGGTGTCTTCCGCAACGAAGGCTACGGCCAGGCGGTCACGTTGGCGCAAGTCTTCTGGTTTCGCGAACCGCAGGGCCAGCCCGCGCGCTTGTTCGTGACTGTAGAGCGGGAACTGTCCATCACCGAGCACTTTTCCGGATTCGGCAGCGACATCAACGGCCTGCGCAAGAAGTTGCGCGCGATGGGCTGCGAACTGAACGACAGCTTCCCGCCCTACGGCGCCTGGTTCCGCCGCCGCTTCGGCATCGAGCACGAGCAGGCGCTGGAACTGTTCCATCAGACGGTTTCCATGAAATCGGTTGGCAACCTGACCGACTTCGTGCGCAGCCACATGCTCGAACCGTTCGACGTGGGCAGCCGAGTCGAGGCACTGCTCGGCCATTTCGATGACCTCGATCGCGCCCACCAGTCGGTACTCAAGGCCAAGCGCCAGATCGAGCTGTTGACGCCGCTGGTGGAGGATGGCCGTCGCCACGGGCAGATAGCTGCCGAGATCCAGGCGCTGCGCGAAGGACGCGATGCACTGCGCCCATACTTCGCCGGCTTGAAGGCAGCATTGCTGGAGAGGCGCCTGGAATTGTTGACTCAGGATGCGATGCGCTGGGATGCCCGCATCAAGCAACTGGGAGAGCAACGAGACAACGCCCGAATCGAGCAGGGGAAGCTCGAAGGCGCACTGCGCGAGAACGGCGGCGACCGACTGCAACAACTCGCTGCCGCCATTCAGCAGCAGGAGGCAGAGAAACAGCAACGGCAGGAGAAAGCGGACGCCTACACCACGCTATTGACGCGCATTGGAGAAGCAGCGCCGGGAGACGAAGCTGCTTTCATGACACAAAGATCCACCATCGGAGAACACGCCGAAGCGCTGCGCACAAGCATTGCGGACCACGATACGCAGATCAATGAAGACGGATATGCGCTGCGACGGGGTCAGGAAGAACACAAAGCGCTCAGCGACGAGATCGACAGCCTTGCGCGTCGCAAAAGCAATATCGATGCGGCGCAGGTGCGCATCCGCGAAGCCCTGTGCGCCGCTTTGTCCATCGCCGAGGAAGACCTGCCCTTTGCCGGTGAACTGATCCAGGTGCGCGAGGACGAGCGCGACTGGGAGGGCGCGGCCGAACGCCTGCTGCATGGCTTCGGCCTGTCCATGCTGGTGCCGGATGCGCACTACAAGGACGTGGCCGATTGGGTGGAGCGCCAGCACCTTGGCACGCGACTGGTGTACTTCCACGTGCGTGCACGCAAGTCCACGCAGGCCGTCAGCCTGCACCCCCAGTCGCTGGTGCGCAAGCTGCTCATCAAGCCCGACACGCCGCACTACGACTGGCTGGAACGCGAACTGCACCATCGCTTCGACCTGGCCTGCTGCGACAGCACCGAGCAGTTTCGCCGCGAGACCCGCGCCATCACCCGCGCCGGACAGATCAAGGACCCGAGCGGGCGCCACGAAAAGGACGACCGCCGCCGCATCGACGATCGCAGCCGCTACGTGCTGGGCTGGAGCAACGCCGACAAGTTGCGCACCTTGCGTGACGAACGCGAGGGCCTGGAACAGCGAATGGGCGATATCGGTCTGCGCATTGCCGACGCGCAGCGATTGCGCAGGCAATGCCAGGCGCAACTGGAAGCCTTGGCCAAGCTCGAAGTCTTCACCCGCTACAGCGAGATCGACTGGCAGGCGCCGGCGCGCGAGATGGCCCGTCTGACCGAGGAACGCGACCGCCTCAAGGCGGCCTCCGATACCCTGCGGGAACTGGAAAGCCAACTGGCGCAGGTCGTCGAACGCCTGAAGGAGATCGAAGGCGATCTTGGCGAGGCCCAAGGCAAGCGCGGAGAAATCCGCAGCAAGCACGAAACTGCCTTGGCACAGCACGCACAGGCTCTCGAAATCCAGGCGCAAGCCGCACTTGACGACAAGTTGCTGCAAACCCTTGAGGGCTGGCGCGCCGAAGTCCTGGGCGACCACCAGCTCACGGTGGAATCCTGCGACAACCGCGAACAGGACGTGCGCAACGGCTTGCAGGCGCGCATCGATGCCGAAGACAAGCGTCTGACACGCCTGACCGAACGCATCATCAACGCCATGCGCGGTTTCAAGGAGACCTTCAAGGCAGAGACCGCCGAGATCGACATCAGCCTGGCCGCGCTGCCCGAGTTCGAGCGCCTGATGAACGAGTTGCAGCGCGACGACCTGCCGCGCTTCGAGGCGCGTTTCAAGGAGCTGCTCAACGTCAATACCATCAACGAGATCGCCAACTTCAACGCCCAGCTCGCGCGCGAGCGGGAAACGATCAAGGAGCGGGTCGATGCCATCAACCAATCCTTGCAGGTGATCGACTACAACCCCGGACGCTACATCCGGTTGCTGGCGCAACCCAGCCCCGATGCGGAGATCCGCGACTTCCTGCAGGATCTGCGTGCCTGCACAGAAGGCGCGCTGAGCGGCTCGGAAGACGAGCAGTATTCCGAGGCCAAGTTCCTGCAGGTCAAGGCCATCATCGACCGCTTCCGCGGCCGCGAGGGGCTGGCCGAGGTCGACCGGCGCTGGATGCAGAAGGTGACCGACGTGCGCAACGGCTTCCTGTTTTCCGCCAGCGAGCGCTGGCGCGAGGACGATGCCGAACACGAACACTATTCCGACTCCGGCGGCAAATCCGGCGGGCAGAAGGAGAAGCTGGCCTATACCGTGCTGGCCGCCAGCCTGGCCTACCAGTTCGGCCTGGAATGGGGGGCGGTGCGCTCGCGCTCGTTCCGTTTCGTCGTGATCGACGAAGCCTTCGGGCGCGGCTCGGATGAGTCGGCCCAGTATGGGCTGGAACTGTTCCGCCAGCTCAACCTGCAACTGCTGATCATCACGCCACTGCAGAAGATCCACATCATCGAGCCCTACGTGTCCAGCGTCGGCTTCGTGCACAACGAAAGCGGCCGCGAGTCGCGGCTGCGCAGCCTGAGCATCGAGGAATACCGGGCACAGAAGGCTGCCGCCACGGGAGGCGCTGCATGACATGGAGCCGGCCCGCCGACCTTCGCGCGCAAATCGAACGGCTGTGGCAGCGCGGCGAGTTGCTGCGTGCCGTGGTCGGTGACGGCGCGCTGGGCTGGCCGTTGCGGCTGTCGCTCAAGTCGCCTTCCGCTGCCGATCTCAGCAACCGTTTCGATGCCGTGCGCGGCTGGGTGCGCGATATCAGCGCCATGCCACGCGTGCGCATCGAGTGGCGCGAGTGGACGCACCGGGTACAGGGCCGGCAACGCCTGCCGGACACACTCTGGATCGATACGCTGGAAGACGCTCTGGCGATGATCGGCAAGACCGGAGATGGCCGCCGGTTCCAGGCACTCTGGCAGCAAACTGCCGAAGCGCAACCCGCACTGCTGCCATGGCTGCACAGATCACCGTTGCAGACCCTGGCACTGGCCGAACACTGGCCGCGCCTGCTGGCCGTGGTAGCCTGGGTGCAGGCCCATCCGCGCCCAGGCGTCTATCTTCGGCAGGTCGACGCGCCGGGCGTGGACAGCAAGTTCATCGAAGCGCATCGCGGCATACTGGGCCAATGGCTGGACCTGGCCTTGCCGACTGAAGCCATCGAGCCTGCTGCAACCGGGATGGCCGGGTTTGCCCGTCGCTACGGCTTTCTGGAGAAGCCCGTTCGCATCCGCCTGCGCTTGCTCGATCCGCAGCTGCTCCAGCTTCCCGGCTGCACGGGACTGACCGACATCACCCTGGATGAGGACAGCTTCGCCACGCTCGCCCTGCCTGCGCAGCGTGTTTTCATCACCGAAAACGAGGTGAACTTCCTGGCGTTCCCACCGGTCTCCGGTGCCATCGTCGTGTTCGGTGCCGGCTATGGCTGGGGAGCGCTTGCCCGAGCCAACTGGCTGCATCGCGCCTCTCTGCACTATTGGGGAGACATCGATACCCATGGCTTTGCCATTCTGGACAGCCTGCGCAAGTATTTCCCGCTAGCCGCTTCGTTCCTCATGGACCGCTCTACCCTGATGGCCCACGCACTCCAATGGGGTGAGGAGCCCCTCGACAAACGCCATATGTTGCCCTTGCCCCGACTGGTCGATGAGGAGGCAGCTCTCTACGACGACTTGCGTAATGACCGAATCCGGCCACAGCTGCGGCTGGAACAGGAACGCATCGGCTATCGCTGGCTATGCGCGGCGTTGGCGACAACAGCCCAGGACGATTCTCGGCCGTAGCGGTATGTCCTGCCGATGTCGTCAGGGCGTGGTCGATTCGACGAACGCCGGCTCGAAATCCAGCAGGTCGGTACCGCGCATGCCCAATCCCCGGGCCACTGCGCGCCAGCCCGCCACGGCCTGGGCCACTTCACTCCAGATCGCCTGCGCTTGCACAGCATCCAGCCTGAAATACGACGCGGCGGCCATCAGCATGTCACGGCTGTCGATGACGCCTGTGTCCTCGGTCAGCCAGGTCTTGCTCTCTCGACGGTCGCCCGGCATCGGGTTCAGATCGAAGGCCGGCGACAGGCGCCAGCCGCGCTGGCGCGCGTCGTACAGGAAGCCGGTGTTGCGCAGGTGATCGTCGGTGTTGCAGATCAGGAAGTTGAAGACCAGCCGGCGCCACAACTCATGGATGTCAGCGATCGGATCGGCGCCCGACTGAAGCAGCACATCCACCAGTTCGGTGTAGGCATGCGTCGCATCGCGGCCATCGGACTGGAGCATCGTCGCGGCCGACACGTAGGGGATGCGAGCGCCGTCGTCGGTGCGGTCGAAACGCCGGATGACGGCGACCGCCGTGCCGCCGATCACTTCCACGCGCGCCGGCGCCACCCGGATGCCGGCCTTGGCCGCCAGTTGCATGGCCAACACTTCGCCCCGGATCACGTCGCGCCGATCCGCCTGGCTGGGAAACTTGCCGACCGCCAGGCGTCCATCGATGTCCCGCACCGTGGACTTCGGCCTGGCACCACCCAGCGACGTGCCTTGCCCCAGCAGGTAGCGCAGATCCTGCGCGCTTTCCGTTCCGTCCTCCAGGGCGCGGGCCGCGTGCAGCACCTTGTCCAGTTCCACCAGTGGCGGTACGTGCCGGTTCGCTCCGCCGGCGCGCAGGTAGGCGCGAGATTGCGGATCGAACAGGCGCAGCGCGCCGACGCGCGCCTCGTCGTCCACCCACATCACGAAGTCCACCGGGTCCAGTGCAGGCGTGTCGCGGTCTTCCTGCCGCAGCTTCGCATGGGCGCGCCGGATCACACGCTCGCCCCAGGCGTCGGGCGCGGTGTCCTCCAGCGCGAGGAAGAACACCTGACGGGGATGCTGCACGCCGGCCACCGGCTGGAGATCGGGCGACAGCGTGAAGAACCGGACATCCTGCAGCCAGCCTTCGTCGTAGCTGAACGCGCTGCGCCGGCCGCTGCCCAAGTGCAGGCGCCCCACGACCAAGCCACTTGCCCCCAAGTGGACTTCGAGGTCCGGACGTCGCGCAGGCCGATGCGTTGCCATCAGAAGCCCTCCAGGTCATCGGCAGGCGCGGGCGCATCGCCTTTGTCAACGGGTGCTGCCTGCCGCTTCCTGCCGGCAGAGGTGCGTACCCGCTGCGGCAACTGCTCCCGCACCAGTTCCATGCCGAGCGCATCGTTCTCCAGGGTCATCGCCTGGGCCAGGTCATCGAGCCGGCCCAGCACGTGCAGCGCGCGCAGGAAGGTGTGCAGCGCGGTGCCGGGATAACCATCCTCCATGCGCCTGACGGTGCTCAGGGACGTGCCGATGCGCTGCGCCAGGTCTTCCTGGCTCAGGCGGCGCATGCGCCGCGCCGCCGAGATGTCCTGCCCCAGGCGGCGCAGCGCACGCGCGACGGGCTGCGGCATCGCCACCTGCGCACCAGAGCGCTTTTGCTCGGAAGAAGACATCTTTTAGAACCTCAAATATGAGCTTATTTTTCAAATAAGCGTTCATATTTGAACGCAAAAATGGGGGTCGGTCAACCCAGTCCATGCCTGCCCTTGCAGTTCTGGTAACCGCGCTACTCCATTGCGAGCGGCCCTGTTCGCAGGAGGTATCGCCGGGCTACCAGGACCGGATGAAATCCGACAGGTGATCTCACCTCGTCACCGCTCGATTGTTCGCAGGAGCCACCAAACGGTTCCTACGCACGAGTGGGAGAAACGGGGCGTCATGCTTTGTCGATCTGGGGGCAGACCTCCCGCGTCTTGCCCAAAACCTCGCCGCACTCCGTCGAGGCGGCATCGCCACACCTGTTTCCGCCCGCACTGCGTCTGCTGATAGACCGTCGCTGTCTTGCACGCCGGTAACGCCCAGACTCGAACGCAAGAAGACCGAATCCGTCTTTCGCCGCGATGGCGTCTGTAGCAAAACCTCGTTATCGAGCCATCCCGCCATGGGCAGTCAACCCATTGAAGCATACCGCCACGCAGAGGCTCGGTGCTGGTGGACAAGCGCCATATCGACAGGCGGCTGCTCTGGTGAACATCCGTCATTCCGGCCTTTCTCACAAGCCAAGCCGCTACCGTCTCGCGCCGTGAAGGCGCGTCCCGGCAGCGATTCCAATCAACGAGGGAAGCAGATGTCCTGAATCCGGTTACCAGGGAGCAGTCATGCGAAAGTCATTTTCTTCCGGCGCCCACGCCAAGGTCTTCTACCGCCCAATCGAGGCGGCCATCCAGTGGGCGGGGCTGTCGCGTTTCGAGCGCCGCATCCTCGATGCCGCCAAGGGGATGAACCGCTTGCCTGAGCACCCCGAACTGGCACGCTGGCCACAGCTTCGCCTGAACGCGGAACGGATCTACGACGCACTGGTGCACCTCGACCTTCCCTACGGCAAGGACGGCATCACGAGCAACGACCCCGCCTTGCTCGATGACCCCGGCCTCACAATTCGCCACGTCGATCTGAAGGCCTGGATGATCCGCTTCTATCCCGACCAGCGACCGGCCTTCCTGTTCGATGCCTTCGAGCGTCACCTGCATCCGGCCGTCAGTGTCGACGCCGTGCAGGCGCTGGTCATGGATCGCGAGGCGTTGAAGTTCCAGCTTGCCGACAGGGTGCAAGCCTGGGATTCGCTCTATGCCCAGTTCCAGACGCTCAGCCAGGAGCACCAGGCGCGCACGGAGCGCGAGAAGCGCTCTGGGATGCCGGGCGCCCGCAGTGAGTCCACCTACCTGAACATCGTTGGCGGTCTTCTGACCCTGCTGCTGGGCAAGTCGCCCAATGGCGTTCCCTATTCGTCCTTCGAGACGCTGGAATCGGTCATCAGTGCGCTGGTTGCCCATTACGGCGACAAATCCGGGATCAGCGAGCGAACGCTGTGGGCGAAGTTTTCGGCAGCCAGGCGTCATCTCGCCACCCAGGACCGCTGACTGCAAGTGCAGACGCCGAGCCTGCGCTTGCGGTGACTGCGCGGGAACCGCGCTATTGAATACGGGGCACGTCCATCACCGCCGCTACACAGCGCCAAGGAGTGTCCCTCGTGACTGCCCAGACCATCGCCACCGCGACGCCGAACGAACACCGCATCCTGCGCCGCGCGGAAGTCGAGGCCAAGACCGGCTTCAAGCGCGCCCACATCTACAACCTGATCAAGGAGGGCAAGTTTCCCAAGCCCCTGCGCCTCGGGGTACGCGCCATCGGCTGGGATTCGGTGGAGATCGATCAGTGGATCACCGATCGACTCAGGGAACGGGCGTGAGCCCGTGCTGCGCCGGAATTCCTTCCACGAGGAGTCGCTCTATGCAGGTGGTATCCATCATTTCGACCAAGGGTGGCGTCGGCAAGACGACCACCGCAGCGAACTTGGGCGGCTTCATCGCCGATGCGGGACTGCGCGTGCTGCTGCTGGATCTGGACGTACAGCCCACTTTGTCGAGCTACTTCACGCTCGGCACGCGTGCGCCTGCCGGCATCTACGAGATGCTGGCCTTCAACGAGCAGCGTATCGAGCAATTGGCTTCGCAGACCGCTGTGGCGGGTCTCGACCTGGTGGTGTCGAACGACCATCGCGGCGAACTGAACACACTGCTGCTGCACGCGCCCGACGGCCGGCTGCGCCTGCGTCACCTGCTCCCCGCGCTGGCGTCGCACTACGACCTGCTGCTGATCGACACCCAGGGCGCGCGCAGTGTGCTGCTGGAGATGGCGGTACTGGCCTCCAGTCTGGCGCTGTCACCGGTGACGCCGGAAATCCTGGCGGCGCGTGAGCTGAGGCGCGGCACACTGCAACTGATCGAGGACATCGCTCCGTATCGGCACCTCGGCATCAAGCCGCCACAGCTGCGCTTGCTCATCAACCGTGTGCATCCGGTTTCGTCGAACGCCCGATTGATCCAGCAGGCCCTGCGACAAGTGTTCCAGGCGCACGCTGGCATACAGGTCCTGAACACCGACGTCCCGGCCATCGAAGCCTACCCACGTGCCGCAACACGGGGACTGCCAGTGCATCGCGTCGAGTACCGGCAGCCGGTGGGCCGCACTGCGCCTGCGGCGTTGGAGACGATGCGTGCGCTGGCTGGCGAGCTGTTCCCGGCATGGCGGGAACGCTTTGCGTGCGTTACCGGCAGAGGCCGCGCAGGGGGAGCCAGTCATGGCGAACACGCATGAACTGGCCCGCGGCCATGCGCGGCTGCGCGCGCTGATCGAGTTCGCGCTGGGCGAAGGCTGGCACGTGAAACGCACGCGCGGCGGGCACCTTATGTTCACCAAGCCCGGCTGCGCCGCGATCTATACCAGCTCGACTGCAAGCGATCACCGCGCTAGCCGCAACGCTCGCGCGCAGCTTCGCCGCGCTGATCGACAGGCACTGACGGCATCTCGGGAGAGCAGCGATGGCTGAGCCGACGCCGCAGGACATGGCCGCCAAGCTGCTGGCCAAGGGCTTCGAACGCAGCGGTTCTTCGGCCGCGGCCTTGACCGACCCCATTGCCGACACACCGATGGTGGTGACGCTGGACGAGCTGCGCCCCTATGAACATGACCCGCGCGTGACGCGCAACCCGGCCTACGAGGAAATCAAGGCGTCGATCCGCGAACGCGGGCTGGACGCGCCGCCGGCGATCACCCGCCGGCCGGGCGAGGCGCACTACATCATCAGGAACGGTGGCAATACGCGGCTCGCCATCCTGCGCGAACTGTGGAGCGAAACCAAGGAAGACCGCTTCTTCCGGATCGCGTGCCTGTTCCGCCCATGGCCGGCGCGCGGCGAAATCGTGGCGTTGACCGGACACCTGGCCGAGAACGAAGTGCGCGGCGGGCTGACCTTCATCGAGCGCGCCCTGGGCATCGAGAAGGCGCGCGAGTTCTACGAGCAGGAAAGCGGTCAGGCGCTGTCACAGAGCGAACTCGCGCGACGGCTGACAGCCGACGGCTATCCGGTGCCGCAGTCACACATCAGCCGCATGAACGATGCGGTGCGCTATCTGCTGCCGGCGATACCGAACCTGCTCTACGGCGGCCTGGGACGACATCAGGTGGACCGGCTCGCGGTACTGCGCAAGGCGTGCGAGCGCACCTGGGAGCGGCGTGCGCTGGGCCGCACCGTCGCCGTGGACTTTGCCACGCTGTTTCAGGATGTGCTGACGCAGTTCGACACGCAGCCGGACGACTTCTCGCCGCAGCGGGTGCAGGACGAGCTGGTCGGCCAGATGGCCGAGCTGCTGGAGACGGACTACGACACGCTGGCGCTGGAGATCGACGACAGCGAAAGCCGCCAGCGTGCGCTGACCAGCGAACCGGCGGCGCTGACGCCTCCGGCAGCGCCTGTCGTGCCTGCTGCTACTTCCGCACCGGTCTCAGCGCCTCAGCAGCCATCCGGGTCGTCCGTACCGCGCGACACCACGCCGGTCGCGCCTCCGGCGCCAGCAGCGACAGCGCCTGCATCGTCCAAAGCGCCGGAAGACCAGCGAGGACCACGCGACGAGCGCCTGCAAGCGCACATCGTGACACCGGCACCGACCACCGAGCGCCTGCAGTCCATCCAGCGGATGGTCGCCGACCAGCTTGGCGACAAGCTGCCCGACTTCGAGGCCGATGCGCTGCGTGCGATCCCCGTACAGGTCGGCGGGCTCTATCCCATCTCGGACGTCTGGTACGTCGAGCCGGGGCTGGACGCGCCGGATCGCCTGCGCGTGCACATCGCGCAGTTCGCGCGCGAAATCGGCGAGGAAGCGGCCGTCGCCGACCACATCGAGGCCAGCGTCGGCGGCATCGGCTTCGTCTGCGTGGCGCCGTCCGTGGGCCAGGCGAAGGCGTTGCCGGCGTTCGCGCGGGCGGTGCTGACCCTGCTGCATGTGCTGAGTGCGGCTCCGCCCTCCGCGAACGGATTGGACCGCGCGCGGCTGGCCGACGAGCTGGCGGCGCTGCTGCATGGCCACGGCGGCTCGGCCACACGCCTGAGCGATGCTGCGCTGGTGAAGCTGTTCCGTCTGCTGCGCCTGGCGCGCCGGCTGCTGGATCTGGAAGCCGGCGTAGCGAGCCAGGATTCCTGAGCGCAGGAGGCTCCCGCATGTCGGCACCGCACCCACTCAACCAGGCCGTGATCGCCCAGGCCCTGCATGACCTGCGCAACGGCCAGTTGCGCCGCTGCAAGGCCATAGGCTTCGGCGAGGAGGAACTGGATGCGCTGAAGCACCCCGAACTCGTGAGCATGCTGGTGAATGCCACGGTGTCGTGGTGTTCGGTGTCGGTGAACCGGGAAGTGTTGAAGCGGCTGCTGAGCCAGGTGCACGACGTGGAGCGGGAGATCGCCACGGTGGACCGCATGCTGCGCCTGGGGGCGAGCACGGAGATGGTCAGCAAGTTCTACGGCCTCACGCATCAGGAAGTGGCGCTGCGCCGCAACATCCTCGGGTTGCCCAAGCGCAAGGGCCGGCATCCGGTACTCGACGAGGCGCAGGACGTGGCCTTGTGGGAGCGCTGGAAGGCCGGCGTCGCCGAGCGCCATGTCGCCCTGACCGACGACATGGCGATGCTGGCGCTGACCATGGACCTGGCCGAGACCATGACCCTGCCCATGTCGGTGATCTGGTCGGCGATACGCAACTGGATCGACCAGGGGCTGGTGTAGGCCATGACCACGGGCGGCGCACCACGGCGCGAAGGCCCCGTTGCGCTGTCGGCGTTGTTCGACGAGGCGCTGCGGCACCTTGAGCCGAAGGAACCGGCGCAGGGCACGGCGCCGGCCGCCGACGGTTTCCTCTACAGCGGCAACCGCCATGAGAGCGTGCCGCGCCGACTGTTCCTCGACCGGCGCCTGACGCCGCTGGAGCGCAACGCCTGGCAGGTGTTTCGCCTGCAGATCAACGACGACGGCGTGACCGCCTTTCCCACCTACGACCAATTGCGCCCCTACCTGGCCTCGATGCCCTGCGCGGCGCAGGCATCGCACGAGACCGTGGCGCGCGCCCTGACGCTGCTGCGGCTGACGCGCTGGCTGAGCCTGGTGCGACGACGGCGCGACCCGAAGACCGGCCGCATCCAAGGCAACCTCTATGTGCTGCACGACGAACCGCTGTCACCCTTCGAGGCGATGCAGCTCGACCCGGACTACCTGGGTCTGGTGAGCCAGGCGCTCACGCACGCGGCGAAGGCGGTGCAGGTCGTAGGCATGAACACGCTGCGGGAGATCGCCGAAGACCCGCTGCTCAGCGGGCGCACGCTGCCGACCCGATCGCAGGTGCTGGCGCAGCGCATGGCGCGGCATGGCTGGACGACGCCAAGTTATCCACAGGAGGGTGCCGACCACGAATCCGAAGACGGCGAGGAAGCCCTTCTTCGGAATGGCGTGCGCCCGTCTTCGGAATCCGAAGCAGGGCTGGAACCCGCGCAGGACGGCCATCTTCGGATTCCGAAGGAGGACCGTACAGTACGTATGAATCGTATAAATAAAGAAGTACGTACAGTACCGCGCGCGAGGGCCTTGCAGAACCTGCGGCTACCCGAGCGCTTCCTGCGCCTGAAGGACGAGCAACAGGCCGGTGCGCTGGTGGCCCTGCAGCAAGTGGACGAAGCGCAGCGCCAGGCGGTGCTCGACGAGTGGGCGGCGCGCAGTGGCGGCAGCACGGTGCGCAATCCCGCCGGCTACCTGTTTGGCATCATCCAGAAGGCGATCCGTGGGGAGTTCAAGGCCTGGGCGGGCGACAGCGCCACGGTGCCGCCTGCTTCCCGTCCACCTGCGTCGGCACCGGCGCCATCGGCACCGCCGGTATCCCCCGAAGTGGCGCGCGCCCACTTGGCGCGGCTGCGGGCGGCCCTGCGCGACCCGTGACCGGCCGAGCTATCCCCAGGGGATAGCTGGGACAGGGAGCCTTCCGGCGGGTCGATCCGGCTGCACCCTTGCCAAGGTCTCAATTGAGATACAAAATAGGGGCTAATGCATAACAGGAGAAGCAACGATGGCCGCACAGACTTCGATGCTGCACATCCGTGTGGACGATAAGCTCAAGGCCGATGCCACCGAGAAGCTCGCCGGGGTCGGCCTCACCGTTTCGGACGCCGTGCGCATCCTGCTGACCCGTGTGGTCAAGGAAGGCGCGCTGCCGGCTGGCCTCACGGCCGACCCGGAGGCCTACGATGCCTGGTTCCGGGCGAAGGTCCAGGAGGCGCTGGCCGACACACGGCCGCCGGTGCCGCACCAGCAGGTCATGGACGAGGCGCAGGCCCTGATCGACAGGAAGCGGCGTGCGCGTACTTGAGTGGCGGGAAGCTGCCCGCGCCGACCTGCTGGCGATTGTTGACTACATCTCGGACGACAACCCCGATGCCGCGCAGCGGTTGAAGGACGACATCGAGGCCAAGGCCGCGAAGCTGCCGGAGCGCCCGAAGCTCTACCGGCCTGGCCGCGTGGCCGGCACGCGGGAGATGGTCGTGCGTGCGAACTACGTGGTGGTCTACATGGAGGACACCCGCGCGGTGTCCATCCTGCGCGTGTTGCACGCCGCGCAGCAGTGGCCGCCGGCACAGGAGTGAAGGCGGTTTTTCCTCACTGGAGATTCACCATGAATGCCAAGGAGCCTGAAGCAGCCAAACTCAAGGCGCTGCAGGAAGCAGCTTGCATGGGCTGGGCCGACATCGCCGCCGGCCGCCATGCCGATGTTGCCGACGGCCAACTCGAAGGTTTCATTGCACAGTTGGGACAGCAGGCGGCGCTTGCCGTCGCTACCCGCCGCGAGGCTATCCCCAGGGGATAGCTGGGACAGCCAGCCTTCCCGCCACCGACAAACCGGGCGCACGCCGATTGCGGTTTGTTGACTGACGGCCTTCCGGGCGGTGCCGATGCTGGCGACTCGTTCCGTTAATGCGAGTCGTCACCCATGGCCAATGAACCCCTGCAACTGAATCTCGGGTCGCTGCGCAGCGCGATGTCGCTGACGCTGCACACGCACCACGCTTCGCGCATCTGGCACGGCCGTGCGCCGACCGAGGGGCGCGCCGGCATCATCGGACTCAACGGCTTCATCAGTGCGATGAACAAGATGAAGCGCGGCGCCGAGCAGGACGATCCGTACTCGGACTGGTGGATGTTGCGGATCGAGGACAAACTCGCCGACACCAAGACCCGTCTGCAGACCCTGCGCGAACAGGTGGATCAGGCCTTGGCCGACGTGCCCCCGGCGCTGTCGCTGGGCGAGAACATGAACGTGCAGCCGGTGAAGCTGCCGCTGTTCGTGAACGCCCAGCTCGGCTTCATGGCGGTGTATCTGCTGGCCGACTACGACGACCTGGCACGCAAACTCATCCTGGCGCACCACACGGCGCTGATTGACCGCAGCACCTTGGAGCGCTGGCTCAATGATGGCGCGCACGCGCTGCGCAGCCTGTTCTCGCTGGCCCAGCAGTACCGCTACTCGGGCACGACGCGCGACGACTTCGCGGCGAAGAACGCCGCGGCGCGGGCGGCGCTGGAGAAGTTCGGCGAGTTGCCGCAGGACGTGCTGGAAGGCACGCGCCGCTCGCGCTTCGCGCCACCGATCGCGCGGCGGACGACCAAGCCCGGCACGCCGCCTGCTGCGCCCGCCATCGAGCCCGATGCGACGGCTCACACGGATGGCGCAGCCAATCCAGCGACGGGTAATGAGGGTGCTGACGCATGACGGCATCGGTCCCCATCAGCCATTCCACGCGCTTCGTGGCGCTGGAACAGGCGGACTTCCAGCGGCTGGAACACGCAGGCTACCTAAAAGGCCTTTTACAGCCTTTTAAGGGTAAGGGGAGTCTGGAGACCTGGGCCAGCCAGTGCACAGCGCTGCGCGACGACGTGATTGGCCTGGCGCAGCGGCGCGTGCTGCCCCAGGCGCGCACCTACCCCTTCAGCCTGCTCGACGTGCAACTGGCCCAGCAGGCCACTGGTGCAGGGACGACCTTCCTGCGCTGGCGCAACCTCGACCGTTCCTCCATGGGCGTGGCGTTGTGGGAGGCCCTGCTGGCCAACCCCGCGACGCCGGCCTCGTTGATCGACGAACTGTACGCGATGGAACTGCAGCGCATCGTGCTGAACATGCAGATCAGCCTGACCCACAGCATCGCTCGCCAAGCCCTGGAATGCGCCAACAAGGCCGCGCAGGCCGAAGCGGCTTACCTGCGGCGCGTCCACGGGCATGCCGCGTCCGTTCCACCCACCACCAAGGAGTCACCATGAGCACGCACTTCGTCGGCGAGGGCAACATCGGTTCTGCGCCGGACTACCGCGAATTTCCGAACGGCAACGACGAGCCGCGCCGGCTGCTTCGCCTGAACGTCTACTTCGACAACCCGATCCCGAAGAAGGACGGCGAGTACGAAGATCGCGGCGGATTCTGGGCGCCCGTGGAGCTGTGGCACCGCGACGCCGAGCACTGGAAGACGCTGTACCAGAAAGGCATGCGGGTGCTGGTCGAGGGCCGCACCGTGCGCGACGAATGGGAGGACGCCGACGAGAACGAGCGCGTGACTTTCAAGGTCGAGGCGCGGCGCGTGGGCATCCTGCCGTACCGCATCGAGTCGGTGGCGCTCAGCGCCAAGCCGGCCGGCGGACAGTAATTCGCCCATCGCCGTTCCCCCGAGGGCGGCTGTAGCAACCGTCATACGCCCGCGATGCACCAGCGAGCTATCCCCAGGGGATAGCTCCAAGGTCATCCAAAGAGTTCCAGCCGCCCTCCCGTAACGACGCTCTTGCTGTGCCAGCTCCTGCGGTCTATGCGCACCGCTGCGGCAACGGACCGCCTGCCGATCACAAAGCGGCGTCTGCATCGATCGGCTTCCTTGCTGCCGGCATCTCCTGGCCCTGCCAAGCTGGCGCTCATCCGACGAACCGCACATTTTCAAGGAGGCTTCATGCGCGTGTTCCTGTGCGAGAAGCCGTCCCAGGGCAAGGACATCGCCCGTGTGCTGGGTGCCGGCCAACGCGGCAACGGCTGCTACAGCGGCGCCGGTGTCGTCGTGACCTGGTGCATCGGTCATCTGGTGGAGGCGGTTCCGCCCGAAGGCTACGGCGATCAATACAAGCGCTGGGCCATCGAGCAACTGCCCATTCTTCCTGAGCGTTGGCGTGTCGAGCCCAAGGCAGCGACCGCAGCGCAATTCAAGGTCGTGCAGCAACTCGTCGCCAAGGCGGGCGAGCTCGTGATCGCCACCGACGCCGACCGCGAGGGCGAGATGATCGCCCGCGAGATCATCGACCTGTGCGGCTACCGCGGGCCGATTCAGCGCCTGTGGCTGTCGGCGCTCAACGATGCGTCGATCCGCAAGGCGCTGGGTGCGCTCAAGCCGTCGGCCGAGACGTTGCCGCTGTATTTCTCCGCACTCGCCCGATCGCGCGCCGACTGGCTGATCGGGATGAACCTGAGCCGCTTGTTCACCCTGCTGGGGCGCCAGGCCGGCTATACCGGCGTGCTGTCGGTGGGGCGCGTGCAGACGCCGACACTGAAGTTGGTGGTGGATCGTGATCGCGAGATCGCGCGCTTCGTCTCCGTGCCGTATTGGGCCGTGGACGTGCTGCTATCCCGTGCCGGCCAGTCCTTCACCGCGAGTTGGATACCGCCCGAAGGCAGCACGGATGCAACGGGTCGCTGCCTTCAGCAGCCGGTGGCGCAGCAGGCTGCGGATCGCATTCGCGCGGCACGCGATGCACAGGTTGTGTCGGTGGACACCGAGCGCGTGCGCGAGGCACCGCCGCTGCCGTTCGACCTGGGCACGCTGCAGGAGGTGTGCTCCAAGCAGTTGGGCCTCGACGTGCAGGAGACGCTGGACATTGCCCAGGCGCTGTACGAGACGCACAAGGCGACAACGTATCCGCGCTCGGATTCGGGCTACCTGCCCGAGAGCATGCTGGCCGAGGTACCGACCGTACTCGACAGCCTGGTCAAGACCGACCCCAGCCTGTGGCCGCTGATCGAGCGCCTGGATCGCCAACAGCGTTCTCGGGCCTGGAATGACGGCAAGGTCACGGCGCACCACGGCATCATTCCCACGCTGGAACCGGCGAACCTCTCGGCGATGAGCGACAAGGAGCTGGCCGTCTACCGGCTGATCCGCGCCCGCTACCTCGCGCAGTTCCTGCCGCATCACGAGTTCGACCGGACGGTGGCGCAGCTCACGTGCGACGGGCAGTCGCTGGTGGCGGTCGGCAAGCAGATCGCGGTGACCGGATGGCGCCAGGTGCTGGCGGCGCCGGAACCCGAGGACGGTGACGGTGAGGATGCACAGCGCGGACAGGTGTTGCCGGCGCTGCAGGCTGGCGCCGCCTGCCAGGTCGGCCAAGTCGAACTGAAGGCGTTGAAGACGCTGCCGCCCAAGCCATACACGCAGGGCGAGTTGGTCAAGGCCATGAAGGGTGTCGCCAAGCTCGTGACTGACCCGCGCCTGAAACAGAAGCTGCGAGATACCACCGGCATCGGCACCGAGGCGACACGCGCCAACATCATCAACGGTCTGATCGGTCGCGGCTACCTGGTCAAGAAAGGCCGTGCCGTCCGCGCTTCCGACGCGGCATTCACGCTCATCGACGCGGTGCCCTCGGCCATCGCCGACCCCGGCACCACGGCGGTGTGGGAGCAGGCACTGGACATGATCGAGGCCGGCCAGATGACACTGGACACCTTCATCGCCAAGCAATCGGGCTGGGTCGCCCAACTCGTGCAGCAGTACCGCGGCGCCACGCTGGGACTCAAGCTGCCGCCCGCGCCGAGCTGCCCGCAGTGCGGTTCACGGATGCGCCAGCGCAGTGGCAAGAGCGGCGCGTTCTGGTCTTGCAGCCGCTACCCGGACTGCAAGGGCACGCAGCCGGTCGAAGGCGCCGCGGCAGGCAAGCGCGGCGCATCCAACCGTACGTTCGGCCGCACATCCAGCACGCCGCGTCGGCGCCCCAAGGCGAACTGACGCCCACGTCTCCCTCTGCCACGCCGGCTCTTGCGGACGGCGGGGCAAACCTCCCGCGCCCCGCGGGACTCCCCAGCGCGCGTTCCCTTCTGCAACGGTGTGCGCGTCCTGCACAGGCCAATCACGGCTTGCAGGGCGAGAAGGTCATTGCTCCGTCGAATCGCGCGCAACGCGGTTCCGTTGATCCAGGTTGTTCCGTCCATCCACGAGCGGTCTCCTGACGCCTTGGCCCGCATGGCTGCGAGGTGCCAGGAGACCGCTTGTGGTCGACGGTATTCGGTGCCGGTGCCCGCCGGCGAAACAACGGGTTCCCTTTGTGTGTGGATGCACGCCAGAGGATGCCGGCCCCAGCCACGAAACGGGCCGGGTGAGATTGCTGACGCAGCGAATGGCTTTGACGACGGCCTAAGGTGCTCAAGCAAGCCACGGGTGGTGCGCTTGTCTTCGGCCGGGGACCAACTGTCCCCAGCCTTCCTAATTGTCTTTTGCTTGGCTTATGAATCGGGGCCGGCCCACAAAGTTCGAGCAACTTCAAATAGCATTTCACCCCGCTTGAGAATTGCATCCTCATCCCATTGATCTCGTTGCATCAACTCGCGATTGAGCTGCAGGTTTGAGTGGTTGAACAAAGCTTGGCGCTTTTGCGCATACGCATGGTTCTGAAGCGCACGATTCACGCCATAGTGGACGAGCGTAAGATTTCCCAAGCGCGGTACAGCGGCCTCTCGCGCAAGAATCAATTTCGATCGCTCATCAAGGTTATCCGGGGCATATTGAAGGATACGAGCCTGGGATACATCGTTGGCCGTCGCATGTGTACCGTCTGGAAGCTGCCAGTACGTATGCCATGTCTGGGGCAAGATGTGGTCAATGTCCAGCGTATCCAAAGCCAACGGGACACGCTCCTCGCTCTTTTCGGAGCGCATGGCCGTTTCCAGACGGTGGAAGATTGCTCGCAACTTTCCCGCATCGAGCCTTCCCGGGTAGACATCACCATTCAGCCAATGGCGACGGAATTCTTCATCGCGGGGCCAGCGGGAGATTTCTCCCGTCCCCTCCGCCAATGTGGCACGGAATGCAGTTGCACTTAGTTCGCCTGATTGGAGTTTCTTTAATTGCTGAGCGAAGACCTTGTTGTAGTTCTTGCGAGTGAGCCCACATATAGCTCGGCGCACCAGGTAGGACTCGACGCAATCGAATATCTCGCACTGCTCGTCCACGGACAGAGAGGACGCGGCCACTCTGAGGGCTAAAGCATGCACAGGTGATGCATCCCACACACCGATGCGGCGACCAAATACACCGATGGGTAAATCGCCGGTACCTGTGACCAAGGCACGGTAATGTTCGGCGTGCCTGTTGAGCATGCCTAACTGCGCATCCGCATCACGCAATGTCGCTGAGTTGTCAACGAAGCGCCGATATCCAGCATATAGGCGGCCAATATCTATCTCGTCACCGGTTTCCGCCTGAACGGCGGTCTGTACGAACCACTCCAATCTCGGGCGGCTTAGACGTCCCCTCGACTGCGACTCAGACCATAGCGGAGACTCAAATTGGCACCACAGATTGGCGTAGAGATCATCTGCGTTGGTACCGGCACGCATGAAGATGAAATTGCGAATCAGATCGGTGGCATGCAACTCGGCGCCATGCCCGTTGAGGGTCTCGAAAATGACCTGGGCGTCGTCCTCTTCGCCGAGGGAGATGCACACGATGGAAAGATCGGTCAGAGTGGCCGTTGCCAGTGCCATCGCGATTGCTTCGATCGCTTGATCTTTATGCTCATTTGCCCATTCAACCATCGCTCCGCGAAAAAAAACGATTGCCTCTAAGGCGGGCGGATGATCAACACCGATTTTTCGAAGGTTTCCGGTCTGCGTGAAGCTCGCTGGAAAGCGCTCACGAAGTTCCTCCAGCGAAGTGGCAGTCATCGCCCGAACATACGGCTCCCGATCTCGAAAGGTCGGCCACAACTTGAAGGCTTCGACCTCGCGGTCCTCCATCGTCTCCGGGTTTCCGTTGCGCAAGCACGCCTCTATGATCGGCTGGAACGTCGGTTGCCCCCATTCTCGTAGAGCGAGGGTTAGTGCAGTCAACACATACTGCATCGTCGTCAGTCGCTGCTGACCGTCGATGATGTGGTGACGTTCCACGCCTAACAATCCAGTTTTTTTCTGTGGCTCCAGCACGACGGCACCCATGAAATGAGGGTAAGCGCTCAGTGAGCAGCGTTCTGGTGCGGGTGGCCTGTCGGTGTTAGGCAGGTTGTGCCGGAGTGGCCATGTTCCAAGGCAGCAGCTTCTCGTAGTCGTCGGCGGTTTGCGCGTATGGCAGCGC
>NZ_NINW01000019.1 GCF_002188465.1 Pigmentiphaga sp. NML080357
GCGGCCGTCCGGCCAGGCCGGGTGCCAGGGCGCGGCGCCACCGTGCAGCCACAGGGCGTTGACGGGCGGCCGGCCGTGCGCCTCGCGCGCCTGGTTGACAGACGAGCCATGCCATTCCATCTGGATCTCGTTGGCGAGCTTGCGCCAGGGGCGCGCCTCCAGCGTGCGGGGCCACCAGGCGTCGAGGACCGCGCCCGCCACGGCGCCGGGCGTGCCGGTGTGGTGGGCGGTGCCGGCAGGCAGGCGCAGCCGCCAGCGTCGAGCATCGATGGCGGCTACGCCGGCGCCGTGGCCTTCCAGCGCCGGCTGGGCGGCGGCCAGCAGTGCTTCGCTTTCGGCCTGGGTCGTGCCGAGGTCCGCCGGATCGGTCAGGACCGGGCCGTCGCGGCCGATCTGGACGTGGGCCAGTTCGGCCAGCCAGACAGGTTCGCCGGGAGCCGGGTCGCCGGCCAGCAGGGGGGCGAGGCCAGCGCCGTACTTGCCGTCGTGAGGCCGGTAGCCGGCGCGTCGCAGCCACCAGAACTCGAGGGCGGTGCAGCCGGCATCGAAGGGGTCGAAGGCCTCTTCGGCCGGCTGCGCGGCGGCCAGCCAAGCGGCCAGCGTGGGCGCCGACTCGGCCAGCTGCCGCGCCAATTCCGGCGCAATGCGGGCGTCGGTCAGCAGGCCGGGCAGCAGCAGGGTCAGCGAAGAGGGCGTAGCGGTCACGGCGCGGCTAGGTTCTGGAAAGACGCCCCGCGGGCCGGGGCGACGGCCGGTATTGTAGGGGTTCGCGCGCGGCCGATGGGGGCCGCCGCCTTCTGCCATAATACGCGCGTGCTCAAGATACCCTACGAATTCTGGATAGGCTGGCGCTATACCCGCGCCGGCCGCGGGCGGCGACGCGATCGCTTCATTTCCTTCATTGCCGCCAGTTCGATGGCAGGCATCGGCCTGGGCGTGGCCGCCCTGATCATCGTGCTGTCGGTGATGAACGGCTTCCAGAAGGAGGTCCGCGACCGCATGCTGTCGGTGCTGCCGCACATCGAACTCTATCCGGTGGGGGGCGAACGCGGCGCGGCGCTGGCGAGCTGGCGCGAATTGACCGCGCTCGCCAAGAAGAACCCCGAAGTCCAGGCCGGCGCGCCCTACGTGGCGGCGCAGGCCATGATCGCCCGCGACCAGGTGCTGCGCGGCGTGCAGGTGCGGGGCATCGAGCCCCAGGCCGAACGCGGTGTCTCCGACGTTGCGGGCCAGATGGTCGCCGGCTCGCTGGATGCCTTGCAGCCCGGCAGCTACGGCGTGGTGCTGGGGCGCGCGCTGGCGCAGGGACTGGGCGTGGGGCTGGGCGACCCCATCCTGATGCTGGCCCCGCAAGGCTCGGTGACGCCGGCCGGTTTCACGCCGCGCATGCGCCAGTTCACCGTGGTGGGCATCTTCGAGGCGGGGCACTACGAATACGATTCAAGCCTGGCGTTCGTGAACGTGGACGACGCCGCGCGGCTGTTCCGCGACAGCGGCATAGGCGGAGTGCGGCTGCGCATCGCCGACATGCAGAAGGCGCCGCAGGTGGCGCGCGAACTGGCGCAATTGCTGCCGCCCAACATCGCCGCGGCCGACTGGTCGCGCAACAACCGCACCTGGTTCGCCGCGGTGCAGACCGAAAAGCGCATGATGTTCCTTATCCTCGCGCTGATCATCGCGGTGGCGGCCTTCAACCTGCTTTCCTCGCTGGTGATGGCGGTGAACGACAAGCAGGCCGACATCGCGATATTGCGCACCCTGGGCGCCACGCCGGGCGAGATCGCCCGCATCTTCGTGGTGCAGGGGGCCTTGATCGGTGTCATCGGCACGCTGCTGGGCGTGGCCGGCGGAACGCTGATCGCCTATAACATCGACGTCATCGTGCCCGCGATCGAGCATGCGCTCGGCATCCAATTCCTGCCCCGGGACATTTATCTCATCACCGAATTGCCGTCCGATCCGCGCCTGTCCGACATCGTCACCATAGGCGTGACTTCGCTGGTGCTGTCGTTCCTGGCCACCCTGTATCCCAGCTGGCGTGCGTCGCGGCTGCAACCGGCGGAGGTGCTGCGCCATGACTGATCGACGCGTGGTGCTGGAAGGGCGGGGTATTTCCAAGACGTACGCCGAAGGCGATGCGCGGGTGACCGTGCTGCGTGGCGTGGACCTGCAGGTGCGCCAGGGCGAGATGGTGGCGCTGGTGGGCGCATCGGGCTCGGGCAAGAGCACGCTGCTGCACGTGCTCGGCCTGCTGGACAAGCCCAGTTCGGGCGAGGTCCTGCTCGACGGCCAGGCGGCGGAAAGTTTCAACGAAAAACAGCGCAGCCTGGCGCGCAACCGCAGCCTGGGCTTCGTCTACCAGTTCCACCACCTGCTGGCTGAATTCTCGGCGCTCGACAACGTGGCCATGCCGCTGATCGTGCGCCGCATGGATCGCGGGCAGGCCCGGCGGGCCGCGGCCGAGATGCTGGAGCAGGTTGGTCTCGCGGCCCGGGCCAGCCATCACCCGGGCCAGCTTTCGGGCGGCGAGCGCCAGCGCGTGGCGCTGGCCCGTGCTCTGGTGACGCGGCCGCTGTGCGTACTGGCCGACGAGCCCACGGGCAATCTCGATCGCCATACGGCGCGCGAGGTGTTCGGCCTGCTCAAGCGCCTGAACCAGCAGCTCGACATGGCTTTTGTGATCGTGACCCACGATGCCGAGCTGGCTGCGCTGGCCGACCGGCAATTGCGCATGGCCGACGGCGTGCTGGCGGCGGGGTGAACCCGGCCGCGCGCGTTGCTCGTCGCTACGCCTGGATACCGGCGGCCGGCGGGTTCGGCGGTAAAGTTGGTCCATGCTGATCGACACCCATTGTCATCTCGATGCGGCCGAATTCGACCGCGATCGCCTTCACGCCGCCGAACGGGCCCGGGAGTCGGGCGTGGGAGCCATCGTCATCCCGGCGATCGCGCGCGACAACTTCCAGGCCGTGCGGGACCTGGCCCATGGCGTCCCGGGCGGCGCCTATGCGCTCGGCATCCATCCCTTGTACGTGCGGCACGCCGACGATGCCGACCTGCAGCGGCTGCGCGACGCGGTGGCCGGCGCCATGGACGATCCGCGCTTTGTCGCCATAGGGGAAATCGGGCTGGATTTCTTCGTTGCCGAGATCGCAAGCGGACCCGAGCGTGAGCGGCAGGAGCATTTCTACCAGGCTCAGCTCAAGCTGGCCGCGGAGTTCGGCCTGCCGGTGCTGCTGCACGTGCGTCGTTCCCAGGACGTGCTGCTGAAGTACCTGCGGCGCATCGAGGTGCCGGGAGGCATCGCCCATGCCTTCAACGGCAGCCGGCAGCAGGCCGACCTGTTCGTGCAACGCGGCTTCGCGCTCGGCATGGGCGGAGAAATGACCTACGAACGCTCGCGCAACATCCGCCGTCTTGCCACGGATATCGATCTGTCGGCTCTGGTGCTGGAAACCGACGCGCCCGATATCCCGCCGGCGTGGCTGCCAAGGGATGACCGGCGCAACACGCCGGCCGAGCTGCCGCGCATTGCGCGGGCGCTGGGCGAGCTGCGGGGGTTGCCGGCCGACGAGATCGCCGCCGCCACGACGGCCAATGCGCGGCGCGTGCTGCCACGGCTGGCGGCCGTGCTCGAAGCGGCCGGCTGACCTCTCGCTTCCCTTGCTTGTGTCGCTCGAACGTGAGCGCTGGCGTGCCGCCTCGGCTCGAATCGTCCTAGCACGGGCTGCTTACGCGCCGCCGCATGCCTACCATCTCGGCCTTGGGTTGAGGGGAAGGCATGGTCCGTATCGCATTGGTGGCATTCGTGCTGGGGACGGCATGGGTGCACGGATTGCCGGCGGTTCCGCCCGCATGGATGGCGGCGGTAACCGGCGCGGCGTTGTTCGCGGGCTGCCTCCTGTGGGCAAGACGCGCACGCGGATGCCCCCGGGCTTGGCACCGGAACGCCGCCGCCGTCGCGGCCGGCCTGGTGGCGGGCACGGGGCTGGCGCTGGTGCGCATCGACGCGCGCCTGCAGGATGCGCTGGCGCACGAGCTCGAGAACGTGCCGGTGCAGCTCGATTACCTGGTGACGGGCCTGCCCGCCAAGACTGCCCGTGGCCAGCGCTTCGAGGCAAAGGTGCTGCGGGCGCCGCCGGGCGTGCCGTCGCGCGTGCAACTGGCCTGGTACGGCGCGGCGCCTGAAGCGGTACCCGGGCAGGTGTGGCGCGGGGCCGCGGTGTTCAAGCAGCCGCACGGCAGCCTCAATCCCCATGGTTTCGATTACGAAGCCTACCTGTTCGAGCACGGCATCCGCGCCACCGGGACGATGCGAGGCCGGCCCCGCCTGTTGGACGACCGGCCGGCGGCGGATTTCGGCGTGCTCGTTCAGCGCGCGCGCCACGCGAGCCGAGAGGCCTTGCGCGGCGCCCTGGGAGACCGGCGCTACGGGCCGGTGCTGACGGCATTGGCCATAGGCGACCAGGCCGGCGTGGGCAGGCGCGATTGGGAGACGTTCAGCCGCACCGGCATCACCCATCTCGTGTCCATCAGCGGCCTGCATGTGACGATGCTCGCCGCCCTGGCCGCGGGGCTGGTGCTGCAGGCATGGAAAGGCTGCCGTTGGGGCGGCGTGCGCCTGGCCGAACGCCATCCCGCGCAGGTCGTGGCCGCTGCGGCGGCGCTGGCCGTCGCCTGGCTGTACTGCCTGCTCGCGGGATGGGGCGTGCCGGCGCGGCGCACATTCTTCATGCTGGCAACGGTGGCGCTGGCAGCCGTGCTGCGCCTGCCGCTGTCCGGCTCGCGCGTGCTGGCGCTGGCGGCGGCGCTGGTGTGCGCGCTCGACCCCTGGGCGCCGCTCGCGCCGGGATTCTGGCTGTCGTTCGGCGCGGTGGCGCTGCTGGTGTTGGGCGGCAGCGGGCGCTGGCAGCGGCGCGATGCGAATGATGACCGCCAGGCATGGCGACGCCGCCTGGCCGCCGCTATGCGCGAAGGCGCCCGGGCGCAGGCGGTGCTTACGATAGGGCTGCTGCCGGCGCTGGCCCTGCTGTTCCAGCAGGTATCGCTGGTGTCGCCGCTCGCCAATGCATTGGCCATCCCCGTGGTCAGCCTGCTGGTCACGCCGCTTGCGCTGGGCGCGCTCGCCCTGTGCCTGGTGCCCGGCCTGGCCGGCGCCGGCGCGGTGCTGGCAGCGGCCGCGCATGCCTTGTTCGAATGGCTGATGTGGGCGATGCAATGGCTGGGCGACGCGGCCTTCGCCGCCTATGCGGTGGCGGCGCCGCCATGGCCGCTGGTGGCGCTCGGCCTCTTCGGCGCCGTGTGGGCGCTGCAACCCCGCGGCCTGCCCGGGCGCCGCCTGGCGCTGGTGCTGCTCGTCCCCATGCTGCTCTACCGGCCCGCGAGGCCGGAGCCCGGCGCCTGGCGCATGGCCTTGCTCGACGTGGGCCAGGGGAGCGCCATCGTGATCGAAACCGCGCATGCGACGCTGCTCTACGACACCGGTCCGCCCTATGGCGAAGAAGCCGACGCCGGCGCACGCGTCGTCTGGCCGTATTTGCGCGCCCGCGGCGTGCGTAAGCTGGACGACGTCGTCGTGTCGCATGCCGACGCCGATCATGCAGGCGGACTGCGTTCGGTAATGGCGGCGCTTGCCGTGGGGCGCATGCATGCGTCCTACGATCCGGAGCCGGCAGGCCTGGGCCGCGCGGCGTTCTCGCGTTGCGTCGCCGGGCAACGATGGACGCAGGACGGCGTGGAGTTCTCCTTCCTGCATCCGCAATCCGCGCCCGGCGACGTGCCCGCGCGGCAGCGCAATGCATACAGCTGCGTGCTGCGCGTGCGAGGCGCGCACCATACGGCCTTGCTGACTGGCGACATCGGCGCGGCGGAAGAGGCGCTCCTTGCCGCAAAGACGGATCTCTCCGCCGACGTCGTGGCCGTGCCGCATCATGGATCGCGTGGATCGTCGAGCAACGCCCTGGTCGCCGCCACGGGAGCCTCGCATGCGGTGGCCCAGGCCGGCTACCTGAACCGCTATCGCCATCCCCATCCGCTGGCCGTGCGGCGCTGGGAAGCCGCGGGCGCCGTCTTCCATCGCACCGATGCGCATGGCGCGCTGGTGTTCGTTTCCGATGCCGAAGGATTGCACGTCGAGCGCGAGCGGGAGCGCCGGCGGCGATACTGGCATGCGAGGCGGCCTGGATGATCCGCCAGCGATACGCATCTGCCGGGCCTCTCGACGGATGCCCGGCCGTCGCGAACGGATCCCGGCGCTCGCTACAATTCCGGTTTCGCTCCCAAGGAACGCTCTCATGAATCGAGACGCCCATCCCGGCGCCGGCCAGCCTCGCCTGGAGTACGTGACCTGCCTGAGTCCGGCCGGGCTGCATCGCATGGCGTACTGGGAGTGGGGCGATCCCGCCAACGACCGGGTGCTGGTCTGCGCGCACGGGCTCACGCGCACGGGGCGCGATTTCGACGTCCTCGCACGGCGCATGTCCGACCGCTATCGCGTGGTGTGTCCCGACGTGGTCGGCCGCGGGCGTTCCGACTGGTTGAGCAACCCCGCCTACTACACGGTGCCGCAATACGTGGCCGACATGATGCCGCTGCTGGCCCGGGTGCAGGCCGAGACGCTGCACTGGTTCGGCACGTCGATGGGCGGATTGATCGGCATGGCGCTGGCCGGCCTGCAGGCGTCTCCCATCGACAAGCTGGTGCTCAACGACGTGGGGCCGCGCCTCGATCCGCTGGCGCTTTCCCGGATCGGCCAATACCTCGGCAAGGCGCCGGCATTCGCCAGCTTCGACGAGGCCAGGGCGTATGTGAGCACGGTGTCCGCATCGTTCGGCGAGCATACCGACGAGCAATGGGATGCGCTCACGCGCTACGCCGTCCGCCAGTCCGACGGGCCGGACGGCCCCTGGGTCATGCACTACGATCCGGCCATTGCCGAGGCCTTCGCGGCGGTGGATCCGGCCTCGATGATCGCGGCCGAGGCGGCGCTCTGGCACGTGTACGCGAACATCGAGTGCCCCATTCTCATCGTGCGCGGCGAGCGCTCGGACCTGCTCAGCGACGATACCGCCCAGCAGATGCTGGTGCGCAATCCCCACGCCCGGCGGGTCGACATCCCGGGGGTCGGCCATGCGCCCACCTTCATGACCGAGGCGCAGCTCGAGATCGCCGAGCGTTTCCTCATGGAGCGAGGCTAGGGCGCGCTCGGGGAGTCGGCATGACACGACCCCGCTCTTTCCGTCGGCGGCGGCCTGCTATGCTTGCGGCTCCGAATATGCTCCATAACGAGGAAATCCCATGAGCATCGAGCGCTTCAGCGTTGGCAAACGCATGTCCGAAATGGTCGTCCACGGCGGCGTGGCCTATCTTGCCGGGCAAGTGGCCGAGGATCCCAGCCAGGACACCGCGGGCCAGACCCGCCAGGTGCTGGCCGCCATCGACAAGCTGCTGGCAGCCGCAGGCACCGACAAGACGCGTATCTTGCGCGCCCAGATCTTCCTGGCCGATATCGCCGATTTCGCCGCCATGAATTCGGTCTGGGACGCCTGGGTGCCGGCCGGCAACACGCCCGCCCGCGCCACGGTCGAGGCCAAGCTGGCCGCGCCGGAGTACAAGGTCGAGATCGTCGTTACCGCCGCGGTCTGATCGCGCTCGCCGGGCGGCGCCGTCAGCGGGGCAGCGCCAGCCCGGCTCCCAACGGATCCTGCCGGTAGTAGCGTGCCAGCAGTGCATACCATTCGGGCATCGCCTGCAACAGTGGCGCCGGGTGGACGAAGAACGCCTCCGAGCTGACGGCGAAGAATTCCGCCTCGTCCGTCGCGGCGTAAGGATCCAGCGGCAATCGGGCATACCAGGGATCGGCCTCTTCGGATTCCGGGTCGACGTCGGGCGGTATGGCCGCTTCGATGGCCTCCAGCTGCGCCAGCAGCGCATCGAAGCTGCGTTCGAGGACGCTGCGCCACAGCCGGGGCTTGATGTCGGGATGGGCGTGCAGGCTGGGCATGCCGTCGGCCTCGCCGTGCTGCAGGTCCAGCTTGTGGGCGAATTCGTGGATCACCACGTTGAAGCCCTGGGGCCGGTCCTCGCCGGGGCCCGCGTCTTCCCAGGACAGTACCACGGGCCCACCGTCCCAGGCCTCGCCCGCCGCTTCCTCGACATATTCGTGGACGACGCCGTCCTCGTCCACGTCGGTACGGGGAATGAGGAATCCGCCCGGATAGACGATGATCTCGGACCAGCCTTCGTAGAGGCCGGGATCCAGGTTCAGGATGGGCAGGCAGGCCTGCACGGCGATGGAAAGGCGGATCGGATCCGTCAGGACCTGGCCCGCGGCCCCGGTCATGGCCTTGCTGGCCAGGAACCAGGCCACCCGCGCCCGCAAGGCGTCGCGCTCGTCAGCCGTCAGGCGAGCGAGGAAGGCGTGCGAAGCCAGCGTTTGGGTCCATAATTCCGGATTGATGCGCGCCTGCATCTTCGCCACGCGGTTTTTCGAGGCGCCGCGGGCAAACAGCCATCCCAACATACAATGAAGTTCCTGGTGGATAAGCCACTAGAGTACCGCGCCACGCTCGAGCTTGGCCGGCGCCGCGCAAAGTTTGAAACGATGAACGAATCCGCCCTTGATGCCTCCGACGCGCTGTCGGCGACCTTCGGCCCCGCCTGGCAGCAGGCGGCCGATGCCGGCCTGTCGGAATCGGCGCGGCAGGAGCTGCGCAAGGCGCTGGAGTGGTCGCTGCCGCGCTACGCGCGCGAACCGGCGATCGCCGAAGGCGAAGGCTGGGCCGAGCACGCCGCCGGGGTGGTGGCGATCCTTGCCGGCCTGCAGGTGGACGGGCATACCCGCATGGCGGCGCTGCTGGCGAACGCCGTGGGCGACCGGGAGGTCAGCGCCAATCCGCACAAGGATCCGGTCACGCTGCAGTTCGGCGCCGAGATCGGGCGGCTGGTGCACGGCTACCGCGCGCTGATCCGGCTCGGCCAGGTCACGCGCGACGCCAGCGACGCCTCGGCCGGCACCGGCGCGCAGGCCGAGATGTTGCGCAAGATGCTGCTGGCGATGGCGGCCGACCTGCGCATCGTGCTCATGCGCCTGGCTTCGCGCCTGCAGACCTTGCGCTGGCACGCCCAGCACAAGGTGCCGCTGCCCGAGGCCCTGGCGCGCGAAACGCTGGAGCTGTACGCGCCGCTGGCCAATCGACTGGGCATCTGGCAGGTCAAGTGGGAAATGGAAGACCTGGCCTTCCGTTTCCTGGAGCCGGTGCGCTACAAGGAAATCGCCGGCCTGCTGGAGGAAAAGCGGGTCGAACGCGAAGCCTTCATCGCCGACGCCATCGCCCGCGTGCGCAATGCCCTGGAAGGGGCGGGCATCGCGGCCGAGGTCACGGGGCGCCCCAAGCACATCTACAGCATCTGGAACAAGATGCGCAACCGGCGCCTGAACTTCGCGGATCTCTACGACCTGCGGGCGCTGCGCATCATCGTCGACGACATCCGCACCTGCTATACGGTGCTCGGCCTGGTGCACCATCTCTGGACGCCGGTGCCGGACGAGTTCGACGACTACATCTCGCGCCCCAAGCCCAACGGCTACCGTTCCCTGCATACGGTGGTGTACGACCACGACGGCCGCCCGTTCGAGGTCCAGATCCGCACGCGAGAAATGCACCAGTTCGCCGAGTTCGGCATGGCCGCGCACTGGCGCTACAAGGAGGCCGGCGCCAAGGGAGGGCAGGTCACCGCCGATTCCGAATACGACCGCAAGCTGAGCTGGATACGGCAGCTGCTGGCGTGGAAGGCCGACGTCCAGGTCGACGACGAGCTGGGCCAGGCCGCGCTCAATTCGCTGGCCGACAGCATCTATGTGCTGACGCCCCAGGCGCGTGTCATCGAATTGCCGCCCGGGGCCACGCCGGTCGATTTCGCCTACCAGGTCCACACCGACCTCGGCCACCGCTGCCGCGGCGCGCGGGTCGACGGCGTCATGGTGCCGCTCAATACGCGCCTGGCCACCGGCCAGACCGTGGAGGTCATCACCGCCAAGTCGGGCGGCCCCTCGCGCGACTGGCTCAATCCCCAGCTGGGCTATCTTGCGAGCCAGCGCTCGCGTGCCAAGGTGCGCGCCTGGTTCAACGCCATCGACATCCAGGAGCGCATTGCCCAGGGCCAGGGCATGCTGGAAAAAGAATTGCAGCGGCTGGGCAAGACCGCCACCAACCTGGAGCTCCTCGCCCAGCAGCTGGGATTCGCCTGCACCGAGGATCTGTACGTCGCTCTGGCCAAAGACGAGTTCAGCCTGCGCCACGTCGCGGCCGCCTTCGAGGCGCCGCCGCCCGACACGGCGCCCGACCTGTCTGCGCTGACGCGCGACAGCCGTCCCGAGAGCGCGGTGCACGCCGGCAAGAGCGGCGTGCTGGTGGTCGGCGTGGATTCGCTGCTTACCCAGTTGGCCAAATGCTGCAGGCCGGCGCCGCCCGACCTGATATCGGGATTCGTCACGCGCGGGCGCGGCGTCTCCATCCACCGCTGCGATTGCAAGAGTTTCCGCGCGCTGGCCAAGCGCGAACCCGAGCGGGTCATCGACGTCACCTGGGGCGATACGCGCGACGCCGTCTATCCGGTGGACATCGTGGTGCTCGCCAACGACCGCCACGGCCTGCTGCGCGACATTTCCGAGGTCTTTGCGCGCCAGCGCATCAACGTCATCGGCGTCAATACGCAGAGCCGGCAGGCCATCGCCCGCATGGTGTTCACCGCCGAGGTCGGAAACGGCGAACACCTGGTCCGGGCGCTGGCGGGCATCCGCGAGGTGCCAGGCGTGCTGGAGGCGGACCGCCGCTAGGGGCGAGTCCCGGAGACGCGCACCCGGGCCGCGGCCCGCGCCTGCCGGTAGGCGATCCAGTCGTCATGGTCGATCGGCGCTGCCGTGCCCATCAAGCGGGGTTCGATGGGGTAGTAATGGCAGCGCAGGACCCGGCCCGCCACCTGCAGGTCGATTTCGCGGCGCACGAACAGCGAGTCGCCATCCGGATCGTATTCCTCGACCTGGTCCATCGCCGCCAGCAGCGCGTCGTCCACCGCATAGACCTCGCCCCTTACGCGCAAAGCGGAGCCGGGCTGGTCGATGAGCCCCGGCCAATCGCCGAAATCCACCAGGCGACCGGCCACGCACGCCGGGCCGAGGTGCTCGGGCGCGGGCAAGCCGAGGCGGTGCGCCATACGCTCGAGATCGTTGATTTCGCCGCGGCGCAAAGTGCCGTAGACAAAGACATGGGGCATGGTCACGCCTTTTTCGAGACCGGCGGGCCGATGGGGCGGCTGGCCGGGCAGAATTCGCCCGTCTGCAGCGCGTCGAGTGTCCGTAGGGCCTCCTCGGGGTTGCGGCCTACCTTGAGATTGTTGACCGATACGTGCTGGATGGTGTTGTCGGGATCCACGAGGAAAGTGGCGCGCAGCGCGACGCCTTCGGTGCGGTCGCGGATGCCGAGCTGATCCACCAGCGCACCGGCGCTATCGGCGAACTGGTAGTGGTTCAGCCGCGAGAGGGCCGCGGTCTCCCGCCGCCAGGCGAGCTTGGCGTATTCGCTGTCCACCGAGCCGCCCAGCAACACCGCGCCGCGCTGGGCGAACTGATCGGCCAGCGCCGCAAAGCCGGCGATCTCGCTGGCGCAGATTTCCGAAAAATCCTTGGTCGTGAAATAAATCACCTTCCACTTGCCGGGGAAGGATGTCTCGCTCACGGTTTCGAACGCCGACGCGCCGTTTTCCTCGGGCTCATTGAAGCCCGGCTTGATGCCGTGCACCTTGAAGGGGGCGAGCTTGGCACCGACGGTTTTCATAGTCACTCCTCGCGCTGGGCCGGCTTCGCAGGAGCAACGGCGGCGGGCCGCCTATTTGGCATCGGCCGTTTTTTGCGAGGAAGCCGGCAGGGTGATGCGGGCGGTCAGGCCGCCGCCATCCCGGTTCAGAAGGTTTAGGGTACCACCGGCACGTTGCAGCAAACGCTTGACGATCGCCAGGCCCAGGCCGGCGCCGCCGGCGTTCGTCCGCGCGTCGGACCCGCGGGTGAACGGCCGCAGGAGCCGCGGCACGTCTTCGGGCTTGACGCCGGGGCCGTGATCGGAGACGTCGATCAGCACGTTGGTGCCCTGGCTGCTTACCGTGAGGTCGATGTGCGGCGGTTCGCCCGCCTTGTGTCCGTAGCGGCGCGCGTTCTCGAGCAGGTTGCCGACGGCGCGTTGCAAGTCGGCCGAGGCGATGCGCGCCCACAGGTTGGGCGTGATCGTGACTTGCAGCGATCCCCCCAGCGCCTCGGTATGGCTGCATTCGCGCTCGACCATCTCGGAGACCAGCTCGGAAATGTTGTTGTTGCGATCGGGCGAGCTGGAGGGGCGGGCGTACTCCATGAACTGCCCGATGGTGCGGTCGATCTGGGCGAGGTCTTCGTCCACCGCGTCGCGGCTGGCTTCGGACACGCCGCTCAGTTCGATTTCCAGCCGCAGCCGCGCCAGCGGCGTGCGCAGGTCGTGGGAGATGCCTGCCAGCATCAAGGCCCGGTCGGCCTCGGCGCGGTCCAGCTCTTCGACCATGCGGTTGAAGTTCGTGTTGACCCGGCGGATCTCCTCCGGACCGCTTTCGGGCAGCGGCGGCGGCGTTTCGCCGCGCGACAGGGCCAGCGTGGCGCGCGACAGGCGCGACAGCGGCCGGTTGACGAAGCCCACGATTACCGCGGCGCCCAGCAGCGACAGGAGCAGGGCGGCCGCGCCCCATCCCAGCCACTCGACACCGGGCACCCGTTCGGCCCGGTCGCGCTCGACCACCATCCAGTAGTCGTCGTCATCGATGGAGAAGCTGACCCACAGGCCGGGAATGCGGTTGACTTCCCAGGCGACGATGGTTTCCGGCCCGAGCCGGTCGATGACCTGCTCCTCCACCCGTTGCAGGACCTGCCGGTCCGGCAGGCGCACGGTGATGTCGTCTTTTTCGTGGGGATAGACCTGGATGCCTTCGTTGGTGGCCAGGTCAAGCAGCAGGTAGCGGCGTTCCTGCGGTGCGGAATGGATGAGGGCGGCGCGGGTGATGTTGACGACGGTGACGATCTGCTGGGCCACTTGCTGCGCGCGCGGCTCGACCTCCATGCTGCGGAAAGCCTGCAGCCAGGCTGCAAGGCTCGCCGTCATCAGCACGGTAAGCAATAGGAAGGTTCGACTGAACAAACCCAGCCTGGACGCGACGCGCAGGGCGACCGACATGGATGCCTACGAGCGTATCAACTGCCCCCATCGGGTACGAACACGTAGCCGAGGCCCCATACCGTCTGGATGAACACAGGTTTGGCCGGGTCGGGCTCGATCAGCTTGCGCAGCCGAGAGATCTGCACGTCCAGGCTGCGGTCGAAGGCTTCGTATTCGCGGCCGCGCGCCAGTTCCATCAGCTTGTCTCGCGACAGCGGGATCTTCGGGTGGCGGGCGAATACCTTGAGCACGGAGAACTCGCCCGTGGTCAGGGCCACCGGTTCGTTGTCGCGCGTGAGTGTGCGGGTGGCCAGGTTCAGCACATAGGGACCGAAGGTGACCGACTCGTTGTCCTGGCTGGGGGCGCCGGGATGCTCCTCCGGTCCGCGGCGGCGCAGCACCGCGTTCACGCGGGCCAGGAGTTCGCGCGGGTTGAAGGGCTTGGGCAGATAGTCGTCGGCACCCATCTCGAGGCCGACGATGCGGTCGACGTCCTCGGCCTTGGCCGTGAGCATGATGATGGGGGTGCTGTCGCGGGCGCCGCGCAAACGGCGACAGATCGACAGGCCGTCCTCGCCGGGCAGCATGAGGTCCAGGACGAGCAGGTCGAAACGCTCGCGTTGCCAAAGCTTGTTCATCGTCTGGGCGTTTTCGGCGACCCATACCGAGAAGCCTTGTTCAGCGAGATAGCGGCGCAGCAGGTCGCGCAGCCGCACGTCGTCGTCGACGACAAGGATTTTTTTGGGGGCATTGGCTAGTGACATGGCGCGAATGTAACGGAGGCTTTTGGATCAATCCAGGGAGGGACATTGCTTGTTACATAAATGCTCGTTTCGACACTTCGACGTCTATGACGCTGTTATGGGTCCATCGTATGATTGAAACGTGAACAAAGTATTCGACTCCACGCGTTCGACCGGCCCCAGCGCGGCCATCATGCTGGGTGGACTGGTCGTGATGATAACGGTATTGGCGGCTGGTGCGGCCATCGGGCAGGTCCGGGACCCCCGTGCCGCCCGCGCCGACGCCGGCCGGCGCGTTTCCGGCAACATGGTCAGCCAGGTCGAGAACGCCGTTACGGAAGCGGCCGGTGCGCAAGCCGGCGCATCGACGGTCGAGGGCCCATCCGGCGTCATGCGCGCCTCCATGGGGTCCTGGGCCGGGCCCGTCAGTCCCGACGAGCGGCGCCAGGTGCCGCGCAGGCTGTCCTCGGAAGAGCGCCTGCTGCTGCGCCAGGAAATCCGTCGCGCCAGCGAAGAAGTGTACGAACCGTACCGTAAACACAAACACTAGGGTGCGTCGGCGCCCGGTAAGCAACGTGTTGTGAACAACCGCAGCCAACGGCCCGTATAGACCGGCTTCTGGTCTTACAATTGCAGCCCATGTCGCTGCATATCCTTTCCCTCGAAACTTCTTCCGCCTGCTGCGGCGTGGCGCTGTTGCGCGCCGCAGCAGGCGCCGTCGACATTTTCGGCCGCGAGCACGTGGGCGTGCAGGAGCATTCGGCCAGGCTGTTGCCCATGGTGGAGGAAGTCCTGGCCGAGGCGGGAATCGCCCGGTCGGCGCTGGATGCGATCGCGTTCGGGCAGGGGCCCGGGGGCTTCACCGGCCTGCGCGTGGCGTGCGGCGTCGCCCAGGGACTGGGATTCGCCCTTGGACGTCCGCTGGTGCCGGTGGTCTCGCATGCGGCCGTCGCCCAGCAGGTCGATGACGACGGCGGGCGTGCGCTCGTGGTGGCAATGGATGCGCGCATGCAGGAAATCTACCTGGCCGTCTACCGCAAGCTGGCCGATGACAGGCTGGAAACGCTGCTTGCCCCGCAGCTGATGGCCGGAGAGGGGCTGGAGCCATGGGTCCGCGCCCGCCTGGCCGGCATGGTGGCGGGAACGCCGCTGCTGCTGTGCGGCGATGCGGCGGCCGCCTACCCCGAGGCCTTCTCCGGCTTCGGGCTGCACGAACGGGGCCAGCCCGAGCGGCCGACGGCGGCCGCGGTTGCGCGGCTGGCCCATGCGGCCTATCTGCGCGGCGAGACCGCCGCGCCGGAACTGGCCGCGCCGCTGTACGTGCGCGACAAGGTGGCTTTCACGACATCGGAGAGGCAAGCCGGAGCGGGAGGCAACCCCCGGGTCGCTACACAGGGAGCGCAATCATGAGTGCGGTGCAAGGCCGGGCGCCGATCGATGCGGCGCGGATCCTGGCTGGGTGGGCGCAGGCGTGCCGGCCGATGGGCGAGGGGGACCTCGAGCAGGTCGACGCGGTCGAGCGGCAGATCTACTCCTTCCCCTGGACGCGCGGCAACTTCGCCGATTCGCTGCGCTCCGGCTACGACGCCTGGGTCGTCCGCGACGGCGCGCAATTGCTCGGCTACTGTGTCTCAATGGTGGCGCTGGACGAGGCACACCTGCTGAACATCAGCGTCGCCCCGACGGCCCAGGGCCGCGGACTGGGCCGCAGGCTGCTGGCCTGGGTCGAGCAGCGCGCGGCGGTCCATCACGCGCGCAGCCTGCTCCTGGAGGTGCGTCCTTCCAATGCGGTCGCCAAGGGCATGTACGAGCGCGCGGGCTACGAGCGCATCGGGCTGCGGCGCGGCTATTATCCGGCGGCCAGGGGCAGGGAGGATGCCATCGTGATGCGCAAGATGCTGGTCTTGCCCGATACGGGAGATGTCCATGGCGGCTGACCGCAGCGAGCCCGGGATCGATCCGGTCCGCCGCGCGTGGCTGCGCGAGCTGGGCATCGAGCGGTTGTGGAACCTGCCGGCGGGAGCCGCCGCATCGCCGCCGCTTGTACAAACCGAATATGGCGATCGCGGCGAGGCGGAGGGCGACCGTGTCCAGCCGCAGTCCGGGACCGATGCGCCGGCCTTGGCCGATGCGCGTGCGACTCCCGAAACGACCGAACCCGAGGCGATCCTCGAGCCCGGCATGGCGCTCGCGGATCCCGCGTCGTCTCCCGCGCCGGTGGACCCGGAGCAGGCATGGACCACCCTGGAGGACGAGGTCCGGAACTGCGTCGCCTGCGGACTGTGCAAGGGACGCACCCAGACCGTGTTCGGCACGGGTTCGCGCAAGGCGCGATGGATGCTGGTGGGCGAGGCGCCGGGCGAGCAGGAAGACAGGCAGGGCGCGCCCTTCGTGGGCCGTTCTGGCAAGCTTCTGGACAGCATGCTGGCCGCCATCGGCCGTTCGCGCCAGGCGGACGTGTTCATCGCCAACGTCATCAAGTGCCGCCCGCCGGGTAACCGCGATCCGCTGCCCGAGGAGGTCGCGCGCTGCAGCCCCTATCTCATGCGGCAGATCGCCCTGCTCAATCCCGACATGATCCTGGTGCTGGGCCGGTTCGCGGCGCAGACGCTGCTCGAGACCGACGCGCGCATAGGCAGCCTCCGAGGCAGGGTGCATGCCTTGTCGGTAGAGGGGAAGTCCGTGCCGGTGGTGGTCAGCTACCACCCGGCCTATCTGCTGCGCAGCCCCGCCGAGAAGATCAAGGCGTGGCAGGATCTGCGGCTGGCTTTGTCGGTGGGCGGCGCCTAGGGGGGGGCCTTCCGGTCAGTCCCGGTGCAGGGCCGTGCCATGGGCGCGGCTGCCGATCACCAGGTCCAGGTCGGGATGGGTGCGGTGATTGTGGCGGTTCCAGATCATGATGAGCACCATCAGGCATGCTACGAGCGTGCCGAAGATGATGATGATGGTGTTGATGGGAATCTCCATTCCCAGCATGAGCGAGTAGGCCGCCACCATCAGCAGGATGTTGAGCTGCTCGTTGAAATTCTGGACAGCGATCGAATGCCCGGCCGACAGCAGCACGTGGCCGCGGTGCTGGAGCAGCGCGTTCATCGGTACCACGAAGAATCCGCCCAGGCCGCCGATGGCGATGAGCAGCGTATAGACGAACCACGGTTCGTAGGCGAGCGGCATCAGCATCACCACCAGGCCCATGAGCACGCCCATGGGGAGCACCGCCAGCGCGTGATGCAGCGGCACTTTGCCGGCCAGTGTCGCGCCGAGGATGGTGCCTACCGAAGCCACGCCCATCAGGATCGAGGCCTTGTTCAGCGGCAGGCCGAGCTGGACGCGGCCCCACTCGATGACGATCAACTGTAGCGTTGCGCCGGCGCCCCAGAAGAGGGTGGTGACCGCCAGGGATATCTGGCCGAGCTTGTCGCGCCACAAGGTGGCGACGAAACAGCCGAAAGTGGCCAGCAGCTTGATGGGGTTGCGTTGCTGCTGGGGATAGTCGACGCCGGTGGACGGAATGAGCAGATTGAAGACGGCGGCCACGAGATAGACCAGGGCGATGACCACGATGGCGGCCTCGGCCGGGGTTTCCAGTTCGGGACCCAGGCCGCCCAGGTCGATGGACAGCAGCCAGGCGGATACCTTCGGGCTGATCAGCGCGCCGCCCAGGACCACGCCCAGAATGATGGACACGACGGTGAGCCCTTCGATCCAGCTATTGCCCTTGACCAGCTGCTCGGGCGGCAGCAGCTCGGTAATGATTCCGTACTTGGCGGGCGAGTACGCCGCGGCGCCGATGCCGACCAGCGCATAGGCCGCGCACACGGTATAGACCTGGTGCTCGTCGGCCAGGCCGAGGCTGGCATGGGCGAACATCATCAGGCAGCCGATGATCTTCACCGAGTTGGTGGCGAACATCACCCGGCCCTTGGGGAAGGAATCGGCGAACGCGCCGACGAAGGCGGCCAGCAGCACGTAGGCGAGGGCGAACGACCACTTGATCATGGGCGTCATCCAGTCCGGCCCGTCCAGTTGCTGGATCAGCGCGATGGCGGCGATGAAAAGCGCATTGTCGGCAAGCGAAGAAAAGAACTGCGCTGCCATGATCAGATAAAAGCCGCGTTTCATCGGTTGGGGCGAGACTCGTGTGCCTTGTGAGTGGATCGGAAAGTGCCGCACTCGGGGCACTACGGCAGGATGCATGCCGCGCATCGTAGCGCACGATTTATAGCACGCGGATGCGGGACGCTTGCGATTGCGTCCGGGCCGATCTGATGGTACTTACCCGCGGATGTTGCTGCCCGGGGTGAATTCCTGGAGCTGCACGGCCGGCTGGGGCTCCCATCCCGGCTTGCGGTGTTCCGCGACCACGTTGGTGTAGATGCCGCCGCGCACGTACCACTTGGCGGTGATCCGCATGAAGCGGGGCGACAGCGCGCGCGCGAGGTCGTCCAGGATTTCGTTGGTCACGGCTTCGTGGAACTTGCCCTCGTTGCGGAAGCTCCAGGCGTAGAGCTTGAGGCTCTTGAGCTCGACGCAGAGCTGGTCGGGGACGTAGTCGATCACGAGCACGGCGAAGTCCGGCTGCCCCGTCATCGGGCACAGGCAGGTGAATTCCGGCACCTCGATATGGATCTGGAAGTCCCGCCCGGGGCTGGGGTTGGCGAAGGTGTCGAGACTCTTGCTGGGTTGAGAAGGCATGTGCTTGCGCTTTATACGTAACGAAAGTGAAAAAAAGGCCGCGGCGACGGCGCCAGGCGTACCTTGCCGATGACCCTTTGGTATTATACGGAGCACTGAATGAGCCCACCCCCTCCGCGCTGCGCGCGTCCCCTCGAGGGGCGGACCGGCGGAGCCGGATCCGCGGTGCCCTGGGTCGGTTAGGGCGGATGATTCCGTGGTGGCGGCACGCCACGTTTTGTCCGACCGTTTCGGTGCATGTCGGTTCCTTTTCCAGCCCTTTTAATCGAAGCTTCGTTTTCCGGTGCGACTTACCCAGATCAAACTCGCAGGTTTCAAGTCGTTCGTCGACCCCACGTCCATCCAGGTGCCCAGCCAGCTGGTCGGGGTGGTGGGCCCCAACGGCTGCGGAAAGTCCAACATCATCGATGCGGTGCGCTGGGTCCTGGGCGAGTCCAAGGCGTCGGAGCTGCGCGGCGAGTCCATGCAGGACGTGATCTTCAACGGTTCGGTCAACCGCAAGCCGGCGGCGCGCGCGTCGGTGGAGCTGGTATTCGACAACTCCGAGGGCCGGGCCTCCGGGCAGTGGAGCCAGTACGGCGAAATCGCCGTCAAGCGGGTCCTCACCCGCGACGGCACCAGCAGCTATTTCGTCAACAACCAGCAGGTGCGGCGGCGCGACATCCACGACATCTTCCTCGGCACCGGCCTGGGCGCCCGCGGCTACGCGATCATCGGGCAGGGCATGATCTCGCGCATCATCGAAGCCCGCCCCGACGAACTGCGGGTTTTCCTTGAAGAAGCCGCCGGAGTGTCGCGCTACAAGGAGCGGCGCCGGGAAACCGAGAACCGCCTGTCCGACACCCGCGAGAACATGACCCGGGTCGAGGACATCCTGCGCGAGCTTTCCACGCAACTGGAAAAGCTCGAGGCGCAGGCTGAGGTCGCCCAGCGCTACCAGGCTTTCCAGGCCGACAGCGAACAAAAGCAGCGTTTCCTCTGGCTGCTCAAGAAGCGCGAGGCCGACGCCGATCGCTCGCAGTACGCGCTGGCCATCGAGCAGGCGCAGACCGACCTCGAGGCCGCCACGGCCAACCTGCGCAAGCTCGAAGCCGACCTCGAGGGCACGCGGCAGGCCCACTACGCCGCCAGCGACGCGGTCCATGCCGCCCAGGGCGGGCTATACGAGGCCAACGCCGAGGTGAGCCGGCTGGAGGCCGAGATCAAGTACGTGGTCGAGGCGCGCAACCGCATGCAGGCGCAACTGGCCCAGTTGCAGCAGCAGATCGCCCAGTGGAACGAGCAGCACGAGACCGGCAGCGAACAGCTGGCCCAGGCCGAGGAAGACCTGGCCGTGGGCGAGGCCCGCGCCGAAGAGGCACGGATCGTGGCCGAAGAGGCCCAGGCGCAGTTGCCCGACATCGAGGCCAAGGTGCGCGATGCCGCCTCCGGCCTTTCCGAGCTGCGCAGCGCGCTGTCGCAGGTCGAGCAGAATCTGGCCCTGACCGCGCAGGAGCAGCGCGAGGCCGACCGCCAGCTCCAGGCCCTGGCGCAGCGTCGCGAGCGCCTGGAACTGGAGGAGCGCAACCTGCAGCGCCCCGATCCGGCGCGGCTGGAGCAACTCACCGGTGACCTGGCCGATACCGAGCAGCGTGTCGCCCAGGCCCAGCAGGAACTCTCCGCGCTGGAAGACCAGCTTCCCCAGGTCGATGCGGGACGTCGCCAGGCGCAAGAGCTGGTGCAGAAGGAAGCGGCGGCCGTCTCGCAGATCGAGGCGCGGCTCTCCGCGCTTACCCGCCTGCAACAGGACGTGCAGAAGCAGGGGGCGCTGCATCCCTGGCTGGAAAAGCACGAGCTGACCCAGCTCGGCCGCCTGTGGCAGAAGCTGCATATCGAACCGGGCTGGGAAACCGCGCTGGAAGCGGTGCTGCGCGAACGCCTCGCGGCGCTCGAGGTCAGCAACCTGGAATGGGCCAAGGCCTTCTTCGGCGATGCCCCGCCGGCCCGGCTGGCGTTCTACCAGATGCCGCCCGCCGCCGCGCCGGCCGCCGCGCCCGCGGCGCTGACGCCGCTGACTTCGCTGCTGCGCATCAGCGATCCCGGCCTGCGCGCACTGATGGCCGACTGGCTCCGCGACGTCTACACGGCCGCCGACGCTTCGCAGGCGCTGGCCGCCCGTACCCAATTGCCCGAAGGGGGCCACTTCGTCGTCAAGGAAGGGCATCTCATCGGCCACAACAGCGTGCGTTTCTACGCGCCCGATTCCGAGCAGGCCGGCATGCTGGCGCGCCAGCAGGAGATCGAGAACCTGCAGCGCCAATTGAAGGCGCAGCAGCTCATCGCCGACGAGGCGCGCTCCGCCGTGGCCCGGGCCGAAGCCGCGTACCAGCAGGTCGCGCAGGCCTTGCCCGCCTCGCGCCAGCGGCTGGCCGAAGTCACCCAGCGCCTGCATGCCATCCAGCTCGAGCATTCCAAGCTCGCGCAGCAGGCCGCGCAGTCCGAGGAGCGCGCCGCGCGCATCCAGGAAGAACGCGCGGAACTGGAAGCCCAGGAGGAAGAGGCCCGCATCCGCAAGGAAGAGGCCGAGGGCCGCTTCGAGATCCTCGACACCGAACTGGGCGACAAGCAGTCGGCCTTCGAAGAAGCCCAGATGGCCCAGGAGCAGCGCGAGGCCGAGACCCAGCGCGCCCGCGAGCGCCTGCGCGAACTCGAACGCGCCGCGCAGGAGGCCAGCTTCGCCGAGCGCGGCCTGCGGGCCCGCATCGACGAGTTGCGCCGCAACCTGCAACTGGCCGGCGAGCAAAGCCAGCGCGCCGCCACCGAGGCCGAACGGGTGCAGCAGGAGCTGCGCGTACTGGACGACGCCGCGGCCCAGGCCGGCCTGCAGGCGGCGCTCGAACTTCGCAGCGAACGCGAGAAGGTGCTGAACCTTGCCCGCATCGAAATGGACACGCTGGCCGCACAATTGCGCGCGGCCGACGAGCAGCGCCTGGCCCTGGAGCGCTCGCTGGAGCCGCTGCGCGGCCGCATCACCGAATTGCAGCTCAAGGAGCAGGCGGCGCGTCTGGCGCAGGAGCAGTACGCCGAACAGTTGGCCGGCCAGGAACTGGACCTGGCGGCGCTGGGCGAGCAGCTCGACGCCTTGCCCAAGGAATGGCAGCGTCCCAACTGGCTGCAATCGGAGCTGCAGCGCCTGGCGCGCGAGATCGCCGCCCTGGGCGCCGTCAACCTGGCAGCGCTCGACGAGCTGAACGCCGCCCGCGAACGCAAGGCCTACCTCGACGCCCAGCAGACCGACCTGCAGGCGGCCATCGACACGCTCGAAGACGCCATCCGCAAGATCGACCGCGAGACCCGCCAGCTGCTGCAGGAAACCTTCGATACGGTCAACCGCAACTTCGGCGAGCTCTTCCCCTCGCTGTTCGGCGGCGGCGAAGCCAAGCTGGTCATGACCGGCGAGGAAATCCTGGACGCGGGCGTCCAGGTCATGGCCCAGCCCCCGGGCAAGCGCAACAGCACCATCCACCTGCTGTCGGGCGGCGAAAAGGCGCTCACCGCGACCGCGCTGGTGTTCGCCATGTTCAAGCTCAATCCGGCGCCGTTCTGCCTGCTCGACGAGGTGGACGCGCCGCTGGACGACGCCAACACCGAGCGTTATGCCAACCTGGTCCGCCGCATGAGCGAGCAGACGCAGTTCCTGTTCATCTCGCACAACAAGATCGCCATGGAGATGGCGCATCAACTGGTCGGGGTGACCATGCAAGAGCAGGGGGTATCGCGCATCGTGGCGGTCGACATCGATTCGGCCATGCAACTGGCCGCAGAGGCCGCCTGATGAGCCGGCGGCCCGCGTCGTCCCGGCATCCTTTCCACCACGCCCGCCATCGGGAACACACCAATGAGTGATCTACAAACCGGTCTCATCGCCCTTGGCGTCCTGGCCATCGTCGTCGTGCTTGGACTGAACTGGTGGCAGGACCGCCGCGCCCGCAAGCAGATACAGGACGGTTTTCCCGACACCGGCAAGGATCCGCTGTTGCACGGTGCCGAGCCCGGATTGCCGGCAACCGATGGCGTGCGGCGCGAGCCGGGGCTGGGAGCCATGGCCGAAGCCGAAAGCAACGTGGTGGGCGGCATCGAGGCCCATCCCGCGGCGGCATCGGCGCCGTCGCAGCACGACGCCGACGAGGCCGACGAGGCGTGCGAGACCGTCATCGACGTCTCCTTCCTGGAGCCGGTGCCCGGCGACGAGCTGGCCGCTTTCACCCAGGGCATCCGCCATGCCGGGCAGAAGTCGCTGCGGGTTTTCGCCGAAACCACCGACGGCCTGCACCGTGCCGCCATACGCAGCGGCGAGACCTATGCGTCGGTCCAGGTCGCGGTGCTGCTCGCCAACCGCAGCGGCCCGCTCAGCGCCGGCGAATGGGCCGAGGCCTTGTCGCGCTCGCGCGTGCTGGCCGACCGCTTCGACGGCACGGTGGAGGCCAGCGACACCCAGGCCGTGCTCGACCGCGCCAACAAGCTCGACGCGGTCTGCGCCGCCCTCGATGCCCAGGTTGGTCTGACGCTGGTTGCCAGCAGCCGCCGCTGGTCCTCGGGCGACGTGCTTACCGCCGCCCGGGAAGCCGGTTTCTCGTCCATCCAGGACGGCCGCCTGCCGTGGGTGGACCAGGACGGTGCCGTGCGTTTCACCTTGGGCCGCAGCGACGGCGTGTCGCTGGGTTCGGCCGGCCCGGCCACCATCGGCCAGCTCAGCCTGATACTGGACGTGCCGCGCGCGCCCGCCCACGAGCACGCGTTTTCCCAGATGGCGAAGATCGCGCGGGGCCTGGCGGCCCGGCTCGAGGCGACCGTGGTCGACGATAACGGCCGGCCGCTCGCCGACGGCGCCGAGGCGGCCATCGACAAGCAGTTGCAGGCGTTGTACGCCAGGCTGGAGCAATCCGGCCTGAAGGCCGGCTCTGTCCGCGCGCTGCGGGTGTTCGGATAGGCGGGAAACCGGAGTCGACATGGTTTCTGGCATCGACCGGGAAAACGAGGCCATGCAGCGCGCGGCGCAGCTGCGCCAGGAACTGGCCCAGCACAACCACCGCTACTACGTGCTCGACGATCCGCTGATCAGCGACGCCGAATACGATGCCTTGTTCGCGGAACTGGTCAAGCTCGAGCAGGAGTTCCCGCTGCTCGCCACGCCCGAGTCGCCCACCCAGCGGGTAGGGGGGGCGCCCCTGGCCGCGTTCGGGGCGGTGCGCCACGCTGTGCCCATGCTGTCGCTGAACAATGCCTTCGACGACGAGGATATCGAGGCGTTCGACAAGCGTGTGCGCGACGGGCTGGAGGCCGGTGCCGAGGTCGAATACGCCTGTGAACTGAAGCTGGACGGATTGGCGGTCAGCCTGCGCTACGAGGGCGGGCGGTTCGTGCGCGCCGCCACGCGGGGCGACGGGCAGACCGGGGAGGACATCACCGCCAACATCCGCACCATACGGTCGATTCCGCTGACCCTGGCGGGCCCGGTTCCCGAGGTGCTGGAGGTGCGCGGCGAGGTGTTGCTGTTCCGCAAGGATTTCGAACGGCTCAACGATGCGCAGCGCGAGGCCGGCGAGAAAGTGTTCATCAATCCCCGCAATGCCGCGGCCGGCAGCCTGAGGCAGCTCGATCCGCGCATCACCGCCAGGCGGCCGCTGCGATTCTTCGCCTACGGCTGGGGCGAGATCCGCGGCGGCCTGCCGGGCGCCGCGCCGGCGAGCGTCGACGCGCCGCCTTTCGGCACCCACATGGGCATGCTGGATTGGCTCCAGGAGCTGGGCATGCCGGTCAATCGCGAGCGGCAACTGGCCAAGGGCGCGGCCGGCCTGCTGGATTTCTACCGCCGTGTGGAAGGGCTGCGCGCATCGCTGCCCTACGACATCGACGGCGTGGTGTACAAGGTCGATGCCATCGAGGCACAGCGCAGGCTGGGCTACGTTTCGCGGGCCCCCCGTTTCGCCATCGCCCACAAATTCGCCGCGGAGGAAGCCACCACCGAACTGCTCGACATCGAAGTGCAGGTGGGGCGCACCGGTGCCATCACGCCCGTCGCGCGGCTCAAGCCCGTGTTCGTCGGTGGCGTCACCGTCACCAACGCCACGCTGCACAACGAGGACGAGATCGAGCGCAAGGACGTGCGCATTGGCGATACCGTCGTCGTGCGCCGGGCGGGCGACGTGATTCCGGAAGTGGTCACGCCGGTGCTGGACAAGCGTCCGGCCGGCGCGCGCAAGTTCGTCATGCCCACCCATTGCCCGGTGTGCGGCTCGGCCATCGAACGTCCCGAGGACGAGAGCATCGCCCGCTGTACCGGCGGGCTGTTCTGCGCCGCGCAGCGCAAGCAGGCGCTGTGGCACGCGGCGCAGCGCCGAGCGCTCGACATCGAGGGCCTGGGCGAGAAACTGATCGACCAACTGGTCGAGCGCGGCCGCGTCCATACGCTGGCCGATCTCTATACGTTGACCGAGGAAGAACTGGCCGGCCTGGAGCGGATGGGCGAGAAATCGGCGCGCAACCTGGTGGAGGCCATCTCCGCCACCCGCACGCCGCCCCTGGGCCGGTTCCTGTTCGCGCTGGGTATCCGCCACGTGGGCGAATCGACGGCGCGCGACCTGGCGCGCCACTTCGGCAATCTGGATGCCGTGATGAACGCGACGGAAACCGAACTGCTTGCCGTGCCCGACGTCGGGCCGGTGGTGGCGGCTTCCATCCATCGCTTCTTTGCCGAGCCGCACAATCGGCAGGTCGTGGCGGACCTGCTTCGCAATGGCGTGACGCCCGGCACGGAAACCGTCGTGGATCGCACCGCCGGCCCCATAGGCGGAAAGATATTCGTGCTGACCGGCACGCTGCCGACGCTGACCCGCGAGGAGGCCGCCGACCTGATACGCGCCGCCGGCGGCAAGGTGACGGGTTCGGTATCCAAGAAGACGCACTACGTCGTCGCCGGCGCCGACGCCGGCAGCAAGCTCGCCAAGGCGCAGGAGCTGGGCATCGCGGTGCTCGACGAGGACGGCTTGAAGGCGTTGTTGCAGTCTTGACAGGGCGGGCCGGCGGCCCGCAAGAGGAATCCACATGCAGGCAATCATCGGGGGCACGGGGCTCTATCACTTGACCGGCCTGGTCATGACCCGCCGGCAGGCCGTGCGCACTCCCTACGGCGAACCGTCCGGAGCGCTGACCTACGGACGCATCGGCGACGGGCCGGAAATCGTCTTTCTGGCCCGCCACGGTTACGGCCACACCTTGGCACCGCATCGCATCAACTACCGCGCCAACCTCTGGGCGCTGCACGAGGTCGGCGTGCGGCGCATCGTCTCGGTGGCCACGGTGGGCGGCATTACGCCCACCTTGTCGGCCGGGACCATCGTCGTGCCGGACCAGATCATCGACTACACCACCGATCGCCCCCGTACCTTCTTCGAGGGAGGCGACCAGCCCGTGGCTCACGTGGACATGACCCAGCCCTATGGAGCGGCCATGCGCCAAGACCTCCTGGCCTCGGCCCAGGCCTGCAACGTGGCGGTGGTCGACGGCGGGGTGTACGGCTGCACCCAGGGCCCGCGCCTGGAAACCGCCGCCGAGATCCGCCGCATGGGGCGCGACGGCTGCGACATGGTCGGCATGACCGGCATGCCCGAGGCTTCCCTGGCGCGAGAGCTGGAGCTGGATTATGCGGCCCTGTGCCTCGTGACCAACGATGCCGCCGGAAAGGGGGCGAGCGTGGACGAGATTTCGATGGAAGGCATGCGTGCGGTGGTCGACAACAGCATGAAAGACGTGCACCGCATCCTGGGCGAACTGGTAAGCGGCCGCTGTTCGAGCGACGCCGCGTAGCGCCGGCCCTTCGGGGCCGGCTTCCCGCTCAGTTCAGCAGGCCTTCGGCCCTGAGCGCCGCCTGGACCGCCGGGCGCTGGGCGATGCGCTCGCGGAACGCCACGATCGCCGGCCAACGCGACAGGTCGACGTTCACGCGCGGCGCCCAGCCCGTGGTCACGAACAGATAGATGTCGGCCACCGAGAAGCCGCTGGGCATCAGGTATTCGCGCTGGGACAGTTCGCTTTGCACGTAGTCCAGGCGGGTGGCCAGGATCTGCCGGAAGACATCCTTGGCGTCTTCGCCGACCTGCGGCTTGAACAGCGGCGAGAACCCTTTGTGGATTTCGGTGGCGATGAAGACCAGCCAGGTCTGGAGCACGTAACGCTCCGGACTGTCGGGCGGCGGCGCCAGCTTGCGGGCCGGCGCGAGGTCGGCCAGGTACTGCAGCAGCACGGCCAGCTCGGTCATGACCACGCCCGGTGCCACTTCCAGCGCGGGCACGTAGCCTTTGGGATTGACCTGGCGGAAGTCCTGTCCGTTCTCGGTGAGCTTGGCCCGCAGGTCGACCTTTTCCCAGGTGAAATCGATCCCGGTTTCGCGCAGTGCGATGTGGGGCGCCTGGGAGCAGGCGCCGGGCGAGTAGTAGAGCTTCATGGTGCCTCGATACTCCGACGTGGAAAACGCCAATTTTCCCACTGTTGTCCCGCAGGTGCCGTCTCTTGGGCAAAATCGCCACAGCGCGCTAGCGCATGGGGAGGGGACCCAGCGGGCCTTCCAGTTCCGCCTGGTCGTACAGCTCGACCGGCACCGGCGAGACCTTCCAGATCTGCTCGGCATATTCGCGGATGCTGCGGTCCGACGAGAACTTGCCCGATCGCGCGGCGTTCAGGATGGACATGCGGGTCCAGCCGTCGGTGTCGCGATAAGCCTGGCTCACCAGATCCTGGCACTCGATGTAGGACTGATAGTCGGCCAGAAGCAGATAGGGGTCGTGGTGCAGCAGGTTGTCGATCAGCGGCCTGAACAATTCAGTATCGCCGCGAGAGAAGAAACCGCTTTGGATCAAATCGAGGCAGATGCGCAGTTCGCTGTGGCTGTGGTAGTAATCGGAGGGGTGGTAGCCTGCGGCCTTGAGCTTGCGCACCTCCTCGGCGGTATGGCCGAACAGGAAGAAGTTCTCGGCGCCCACTTGCTCGCGCAGCTCGATGTTCGCGCCGTCCATGGTGCCTATCGTGAGCGCGCCGTTCATCGCGAATTTCATGTTGCCCGTTCCCGAGGCCTCCTTGCCGGCCAGCGATATCTGCTCGGAGAGGTCGGCGGCGGGGTAGATGCACTGGCCTTGGGTGACGTTGAAATTCGGAATGAAGACCACCTTGAGCTGGTCGTGCACATCCGGGTCGTTGTTGATGACCTCGCCTACGGAGGTGATGAGCTTGATCATCAGCTTGGCCATGTGATAGCCCGGAGCCGCCTTGCCGCCGAAGATGAAAGTGCGCGGTTGCTGATCGCGAGCGCGGCCGGATTTCAGACGGTGGTACAGCGTCACGATGTGCAGCACCGCCAGGTGCTGTCGCTTGTATTCGTGTATGCGCTTGACCAGGACGTCGAACATCGAATCGGGGTCGACCTGCACGCCGGTGCGCCGCCGTATCAGCGCCGCGAGGTCAGCCTTGTTGGCGCGCTTGGCGGCGCGCCACTCGTCGCGGAATGCCTTGTCGTCGATGTAGTCCTCGATCAGCCGGATCCGGGGCAGGTCGGTTACCCACCCGTCGCCGATGGCCCGGGTGACCAGTGCCGTCAGGCGCGGGTTGCTCAGCACCAGCCAGCGGCGCGGCGTGACGCCGTTCGTAATGTTGGTGAACTTCTCCGGCCACATCTCGTAGAAGTCCTTCAGCAGGCCGTGCTTGAGCAGCTCTGAATGCAGTTCCGCCACGCCGTTGATGGCGTGGCTGCCGACGCAGGCCAAATGCGCCATGCGCACGTAGCGCTCGCCGCTCTCGTCGATCAGCGACAGGCGGGCGATGCGCGATTCGTCGCCCAGGAAGTGGATGCGCACGTCGTTGAGGAAGCGCGCGTTGATCTCGTAGATGAGTTCCAGGTGCCGCGGCAGGATGCGCTCGAACAGCGCGAGCGGCCAGCGTTCCAGGGCCTCCGGCAAGAGCGTGTGATTGGTGTAGGAGAAGGTGCGGGTGGTGATGCCCCAGGCCTGGTCCCACGGCAGCAGGTGTTCATCCACCAGTAGCCGCATCAGCTCGGCGATCGCGATGGCCGGGTGCGTGTCGTTGAGCTGGATCGCGAACTTCTTGTCGAAGTCCGTGATGGAGCCGCCGCGGACGAGGTGGATGCGTATCATGTCCTGCAACGAACACGACACGAAAAAGTACTGCTGCTCCAGTCGCAATTCCTTGCCTTGCGTGGTCTCGTCGTTGGGGTAGAGCACCTTGGTGAGGTTTTCCGAGGTCACCTTCTTGCTGACCGCGCCCAGGTAGTCGCCCTTGTTGAACACCGAAAAGTCGAACGATTCGGTCGCCTCCGCGCGCCAGAGCCGCAGCGTATTGGTGGTATTGACGCGGTAACCCGGGATGGGGGAATCGAAGGGGACGCCGACGACGGTTTTCTCGGGCGCCCAGCGCACGCGCAGGTAGCCCGCGTCGTCGATGTATTGCTCCGTGCGGCCGCCCAGCTTGATCTCCACCGCCCATTCCGCACGCTGGATTTCCCACGGGTTGCCGTAGCGCAGCCACTTGTCGGTGTTCTCCACCTGCCAGCCGTCGATGATGGTCTGGAAGAAAATGCCGTACTCGTAGCGGATGCCGTAGCCGAAGGCAGGAATCTGCTGCGTCGCCAGCGAGTCCAGGAAGCAGGCCGCCAGGCGGCCCAGGCCGCCGTTGCCCAGTCCCGGCTCTTCCTCCTGGCGCAGGACCTCGTTGTAGTCGAGCTTCATTTCCGCCAGCGCCTCGCGCACGCTGTCGGCAATGCCGAGGTTGATCAGGTGGTTGCCCAGGTGCGGGCCCATCAGGAACTCGGCCGACAGGTAGGCGACCGTGCGCGGCGCGGTCCGGTTGTACTGCGCGGTGCTGCTGATCCAGCGATGCAGGCTGCGGTCGCGTATGGTGTGCGCGAGAGCGAGGTAGAAGTCGTTCTTGCCCGAGATTTTCGGGAACTTGCCTATGGTGTAGAACAAGTGGTCGAAGAACGCGCGCTTGAGGCTTTCCTTGGAAAACGAAGTGCGATCGTCGTCGTCGCTGGGCGTCGACTGGGGTACGGTTGCGGACACGTGCTGGGCTCCCATCGTTTCGGCGCCCCGCGGCATGGGGGGCCGTCTTGCGCCGGAGCGCGGGCAAGGGTGCCGCGGCGGTCCGTCGAGGCCGCCGCGCCGGGCACTGCAGGCTTATTGTTGCTTTTGAGATCCGTGCTGCGCAAGCCGCGTTTTCAATTCGTTAAGCATGCATGCGCCGCGGGCGTCCGGGCCCCGCGGCCGGCTACTGCAGCGCGTCGAGCAGGTCCTGCTCGAACTGGATCTGGCTGCGCGCGTTGTCCAGGGCCCCGCCGTCGATCAGGAAGGTGTCTTCCACCCGCTCGCCCAGCGTCATGACCTTGGCCGTCTTCAGGTTGATGCCATGCTTGACGAAGGTGCGGGCCAGGGCGTGCAGGAGGCCGGTACGGTCGGACGCCGTTACGCTCAGGATCCACGACTGACCGCGTTCGTCGGGCCGCAGCTCGATGGCCGGCGTGATGGGGAACATGCGCGACTGGCGCGACTGCCGCGGCCCCAGCGGAACGGCCTGGCCGGCCGCGGCGGGGCCGGCATTGGGGGCCGCCAGGCGCTGGGTGAGTTCGTGTTCGACCAGACTGAGCAGCGAACGCTGCTCGCTGGGCGTGCCCGGCGCCAGCACGATGAAGCTGTCCAGGCCCCAGCCGTGCCGGGTCGTGTGGATGCGGGCGTCCTGGATGCTGAGCCGGCGCTCGTCGAAATAGCCGCAGATGCGGGCGAAGAGATCGGGCTGGTCTTTCACGTAGACCACGATCTGCAGGCCTTCCCCCATGGGCGCCACGCGCGCGCGTACGATGGGCTCGGCGCTGTTCACCTTGTTGTAGAGATGGCGGGTCTGCCAGGCGATGTCGGCCGCCTCGTGGCGCAGGAAATAGGCCACGTCGAGCTGCTTCCACAGCGCCTCGTGGGCGTCTTCGGTCAGCCCGGCCAGGCGCAGGGCGCCCAGCGCTTCTTCCTTGCGATTCTCCAGGATGGCCTTGGGGTCGGGAGTCTCGCCGCCCAGCGCGCGCCGGGTCTTCATGAACAAGTCTTCGAGCAGCTTGCCCTTCCAGGCGTTCCACACCTTGGGGCTGGTGCCGCGGATATCGGCCACGGTCAGCAGGTAGAGCGCGGTGAGGTGGCGGGTATCGCCCACCAGCGCGGCAAAGTCCTGGATGACGCGCGGATCGGTCAAGTCCTTCTTCTGCGCCACGGACGACAGCGTCAGGTGCTGGCGCACCAGGAACTCCAGCAGCTCGGCGTCGGCCTTGTCCAGGCCGTGGTCGCGCGCGAATTTGCGCGCCTCGGCCGCGCCCAGCTCGGAATGGTCGCCGCCCCGGCCCTTGGCGATGTCGTGGAAGAGGGCGGCCACGTAGAGAATCCAGTGGCCATCGAAGTTGGCGATCAGCTGGCTGCACAGCGGATACTCGTGCGCATGCTCCGGCATCGTGAAGCGGCGCAGATTGCGCACCACCATCAGGATGTGCTGGTCCACGGTATAGGCGTGGAAGAGATCGTGCTGCATCTGCCCGACGATGCGGCGGAACGGCAGCAGGTAGCGCGGCAGGATGCTCAGTTCGTTCATCCGCCGCAATTCGTGCACGATGCCCCGGCGCTGCTGCAGGATGGACAGGAACAGGTGCCGATTGACGGGGTTGCGCCGGAACTGCGCGTCGATGCGCCGCCGTGCGTGCCAGATGGCGCGCAGCATGCGGGCCGACATGCCCTTGAGTTCGGGGTGCTGCTGCATCACCAGAAAGGCGCGCAGCAGCAGCGTGGGATTGCGTTCGAAGGCGTCGTCCCGGTACATGTCCAGCCGCTCGTGCAGGCTGCGGAAATCCTCGTCGATGGGCTGCGCCTCCTCGCCCGGACGGGCGAACAGGCGCTCTTCGAGGTTCTGGACGAGGATGGTGTTGAGCTGCGTCACCAGCTTTGCCGCCCAGTAGTAGCGCTGCATCAGCACTTCGCTCGGCCGGCGCGTGCCGCCCTCGGGAATGCCGTAGACCTTGGCCATGGCCGGCTGGACATCGAACACCAGGCGGTCTTCGCGCCGGCCGGCCAGCAGGTGCAGTTCGATGCGCAGGCGCTTGAACGCCTGCTCGGCGCGGCGCAGGTGGCGGGCCTCGTCGGCGGTAAGCAGGCCGGCGCGCGCTACCTGCGTCCAGGTCTTGCCGAAGCCGGCGGCTCGCGCCATCCAGAGGATGACCTGCAGGTCACGCAGCCCGCCCGGCGATTCCTTGCAGTTCGGTTCCAGCGCGTACGGCGTGTAGTTGTACTTGGTGTGCCGCTGCTGCATCTCCAGCTGCTTGTCGTGGAAGAAGGCCCGCTTGTCCAGCCTGCCGAGCATGGCAGTCTCGAACTGGCGCATCAGCGCGCGGCTGCCAGCCAGGTAGCGGGCCTCCAGCAGCGCCGTTTCCACGGTGATGTCCTTGCCTGCCTCGGCCATGCAATCGTCGATGGTCCGCGCGCTGTGGCCGGGCTCCAGGCCGATGTCCCACAGGGAGGTGATCAACGCGCCGATGCGGGCTTCGTCCTCGGCGGTGGGCGCCTGCCGCAGCAGGATCAGCACGTCCACGTCGGAATAGGGGTAGAGCTCGCCACGGCCGTAGCCGCCCACGGCGGCCAGCGCGGCGCCCTCGGGCAGCGGATGGCGCTCGAGCAGCGCCAGCAGCGTGCGATCGACGATCCGCCGCAATTCCGTCAATAGTCCGTCGGCACGCAGATTCGCCCGGTAGGCGGCAATGGCGCGCTCGCGCGCGGCGCGCATGGCGCTGCGCAAGTCCTGGAGCCCGTGCAGGGCGGGCGAAGTCAGCGTGGCGGTCGACATGGGGGCGGGTGGACTCAGGCGGCCTTGGCCGCGACGAAGGCGGGCGGGGCGGGCATGCCGGGCGAGACGGTCAGGATCTCGTAGCCGGTCTCGCTCACCACCACGGTGTGTTCCCACTGCGCCGACAGGCTGTGGTCGCGGGTCACGATGGTCCAGCCGTCGGCCAGCTCGCGGATCTCCCGCCGGCCGGCGTTGATCATGGGCTCCACGGTGAAGATCATGCCCGCCTGCAGTTCGATGCCGGTGCCGGGCTTGCCATAGTGCAGCACCTGCGGATCCTCGTGGAAGACCTTGCCGATGCCATGGCCGCAGAACTCCCGCACGACGCTGTAGCCGTGGCTTTCGGCGTGCTTCTGGATGGCATGGCCGATGTCCCCCAGGTGGGCGCCGGGCCGCACCTGTTCGATGCCCAGCCACATGCACTCATAAGTGACCTGCGCCAGCCGGCGCGCCAGGATGGAAGGCTCGCCGGCGAAATACATCCGGCTCGTGTCGCCGTGCCAGCCGTCCTTGATGATGGTGACGTCGATATTGAGCGAATCGCCGTTCTTGAGGACTTTGCTGCCCGGAATGCCGTGGCAGACCTGGTGGTTGACCGAGGTGCAGATCGCGCCGGTAAAGGGCGGATAGCCCGGGGGCGCGTAGCCTATGGTGGCCGATTTCACCTTCAGCTCGTCGGTCATGTACTCCAGGCACAACCGGTCGAGCTCGCCTGTCGTGACCCCGGGCTTCACGTAGGGGGCGATGAAATCGAGCACCTTGGCGGCGTCCTGGCACGCGGCCCGCATTTTTTCGATTTCTTCGGCTGTCTTGATGGTGATACTCATGATCCCTCGGTTTTGTTGCGCTGCGGCAGCCCAATGTCATCCGCCAGGGCCCGTGCCAATTCGAGCTTGCTGCCATAATAGCGTCCCGGCAGGCCGCACCGCACAACCGCCTGGTGCGCGAATCCGATGCCTAAGGCCGGGAGCGCTCCATGCTTCCCGGAGGGACGGCTGGCGGGCCGCCATACGGGGCGCGCCAGCACGTAGCGGCCTTCCATTGCATCCATTTGTAACCGGGGCCGCCGAAGCCAGCGATGGCGCCGAAGGGCAGGATAGACCCTCGCTTGAGCAGGGGGCCTGGAAAATAGTAGAATTATAGGCTTCCTTCGATTTCAGGAAGCCCGATCCTGGCTTTGGCTCGCGCAAGATGCGGCCCTTCTATGAGCCCGGGTTCGGATTTTTCAACCGCGCGCCGTATCGTCCAGGGTGCCGGCCGGGCTTAGTGTGACCCGGCGGGTGCTGATACGGTGCAAGACCCAACCCTTGGAGTCAACATGTCCGTTAGCATGCGCGAAATGCTGGAAGCCGGTGTCCACTTCGGCCACCAAACCCGCTTCTGGAACCCCAAGATGGCCCCCTATATCTTCGGCCATCGGAACAAGATCCACATCATCAACCTCGAGAAGACCCTGGCCCTGTACCAGGATGCGCTCAAGTTCGTGCGCCAGCTGGCCGCCCGCAACGGCACCATCCTGTTCGTCAGCACCAAGCGCGCCGCGCGCGAGATCATCGCCGAGGAAGCCCAGCGCTGCGGCATGCCCTACGTCGACAGCCGCTGGCTGGGCGGCATGCTGACCAACTTCAAGACGGTCAAGACCTCCATCAAGCGCCTGAAGGACATGGAAGCCATGCAGGCCGAGGGCGCGACCGAGCGCATGAGCAAGAAAGAAGCGCTGATGTTCCAGCGCGAGCTCGAGAAGCTGAACAAGTCCATCGGCGGCATCAAGGACATGAACGGCCTGCCGGACGCGATCTTCATCATCGACGTCGGGTATCACAAAATTACCGTCAGCGAAGCCAAGGCGCTTAACATTCCCGTCGTTGCCGTGGTCGATACTAACCACTCGCCCGACGGCGTGGCGCACGTCATCCCGGGCAACGACGACTCGTCGAAGGCGATCGCCCTGTACGCGCGCGGCGTGGCCGACGCCGTGCTGGAAGGCCGCGAGCAGGCCCTGCAAGGCGTGGTCGACGCGGTGACCGAAGGCGACGACGAGTTCGTGGAAGTCGAAGAGTCTTGATCTTCCCTGCGCGAAGCGCCTAGGGGGTGGGCTTCTTCCCCCCTCTGCAGAATGTCTGAAGGGGCCTAGCGCCCCTTCTTTTTAGTCAAACCGTTATTTCCGCCGTGCGTTGCGGCGGAAGATGTCAGGAGTAATCATGGCCGCAATTACCGCAGCAATGGTCAAGGAACTGCGCGAAAAGACCGACGCCCCCATGATGGAGTGCAAGAAGGCGCTGACCGAGGCCGACGGCGATCTGGCGAAAGCCGAGGAAATCCTGCGCGTCAAGCTGGGCAGCAAGGCCAGCAAGGCCGCCGCGCGCGTCACGGCCGAAGGGCTGGTCGCGCTGTACGTGTCGCCCGACGCCAAGACCGGCGTTGCCGTCGAAGTCAACAGCGAAACCGACTTCGTGGCCAAGAACGACGACTTCGTCCAGTTCACCAACGACATCGCCGAGCTGATCGCCAAGGCCGCCCCGGCCGACGTGGCCGCGCTGGCCGAGCTGCCGTTCCGCGACGGCACGGTGGAAAGCGTGCGCACCGGCCTGGTGGGCAAGATCGGCGAGAACATCAGCGTCCGCCGCTTCACGCGCATCGTGACCGAGAACAAGCTGGCCCAGTACGTGCACGGCGGCCGGATCGGCGTGCTGGTCGAGTACAGCGGCGACGACGCGCTGGGCAAGGACATCGCCATGCACGTGGCGGCCACCAAGCCCAAGGCGCTCGACACCTCGGGCGTGTCCCAGGAAGACATCCAGCGCGAGCGCTCGGTGGCCGAACAGAAGGCCGCCGAATCGGGCAAGCCCGCCGACATCGTCGCCAAGATGGTCGAAGGTTCGATCCAGAAGTTCCTGAAAGAGGTTACGCTGTTGTCGCAACCGTTCGTCAAGGACGACAAGCAGACCGTCCAGCAGGTGCTCAAGTCCAAGAACTCGGCGGTGCAGCAGTTCGTGCTGTACGTCGTGGGCGAGGGGATCGAGAAGAAGGTCACCGATTTCGCCGCGGAAGTCGCTGCGCAGGCGGCCGCCGCCAAGGGTTGATCCCTGTCGCTTGCCCTCCCAACGCGCTTACGCGCGCCCCGCGGGGGCGGCCTCGGGGGGACCGGCGGAGCCGGATCCCCCGTGCCTCGTCTGCGAGGGTGGGAGTATGTTGTAAGAATGTAGCGTCGCGCGGAGGGGTGAGCCTCCCGCGGGCGGAGATGGGCCGGATGTCGGCGATTGCGCGGGAGCATGTATGACGGTAGAAATGAACGCATCTGAGGCAAAAACGGGGGCGTACAAGCGCGTACTGCTCAAGCTGTCGGGCGAAGCCCTGATGGGCGACGATGCGTTTGGTATCAACCGCGCGACCATTGGCCGCATGGTCGAGGAAATCGCCGAAGTGGCCGAACTGGGCGTGGAACTGGCGCTCGTGATCGGCGGCGGCAACATTTTCCGGGGGGTGGCGCCCGGTGCGCAGGGCATGGACCGCGCCACGGCGGACTACATGGGCATGATGGCCACCATCATGAATTCGCTGGCCCTGCAGGACGCGCTCAAGCGCCGCGGGGTCGATGCCCGCGTGCAGTCGGCGCTTACCATCGAGCAGGTGGTCGAGCCCTACATCCGGCCGAAGGCCCTGCGTTACCTCGAGGAAGGCAAGGTCGTCATCTTCGCGGCCGGCACCGGCAATCCCTTTTTCACCACCGATACGGCGGCCGCGTTGCGCGGCGCCGAGATCGGTGCCGAGATCGTATTGAAGGCAACCAAGGTCGACGGCATCTATAGCGCGGATCCCAAGAAGGATCCCACGGCCACCCGCTACAGCCGCATCAGCTTCGACGAAGCCATCGTGCGGCGGCTGGAGGTCATGGATGCCACGGCGTTCGCGCTGTGCCGCGACCAGAAGCTGCCGATCAAGGTTTTTTCGATCAACAAGCCGGGCGCCCTGAAGCGCGTCGTCTCGGGCGACGACGAAGGCACGCTGGTGCACGTTTGATCGATGTTCGCATTTAGGAGACCGCAATGAGCGCTTCCGACGTCAAGAAAAACGCCGAGACCAAAATGGGCAAGTCCATCGAGACGCTCAAGGCCAGTCTGGCGAAGATCCGCACGGGTCGTGCCCATGCCGGGATACTGGACCACGTCCAGGTCGAATACTACGGTTCCATGGTGCCGCTGAGCCAGGTCGCCAACGTGAGCGTACTGGACGCGCGGACGCTGAGCGTCCAGCCGTGGGAAAAGAAGATGGCCCAGGTGGTCGAGAAGGCCATCCGCGAATCCGACCTCGGCCTCAATCCGCAGTCCATGGGCGAGCTGATCCGCGTCCCCATGCCGCCTCTCACCGAAGAGCGCCGCCGCGAGCTCACCAAGGTGGTCAAGGGCGAGGGCGAGGACGCCAAGGTCGCCGTGCGCAACCTGCGCCGCGACGCCAACGAGCAGCTCAAGCGCCTGGTCAAGGACAAGGAAATCTCCGAGGACGAGGAGCGCCGTTCGCAGGACGACGTCCAGAAACTGACCGACCGCTTCGTCGCCGAGATCGACAAGCTGGTTTCGCAGAAAGAAGCGGAGATCATGACGGTTTGATGCCGCACATGTTCACTCGCCGCCCCCGGGGCTTTTCATCTCCCGACCAGACGGGCCCTTGGGGCTCAACGGAGCTGACATGGTCCTAAGTTCGACCCTCGGCGTTCCCCGCACCGACGCCGTGCCCAGGCATGTGGCGATCATCATGGACGGCAATGGCCGCTGGGCCACCCAGCGCTTTCTTCCGCGCGTGGCGGGGCACAAGAAGGGCGTCGACGCGGTGCGCGCCGTGGTGGAGGCCTGCGCCGTCCGCGGCATCGAATACCTCACGCTGTTCGCCTTCAGTTCCGAGAACTGGCGCCGTCCCGCCGACGAAGTGTCCCTGCTGATGCGGCTCTTCGTGCATGCGCTGGAGCGCGAGGTGACCCGGCTGGCGCGCAACGGCATCAAGCTCAAGGTCGTGGGCGACATCAGCGCCTTCGAGCCGCGCCTGCAGGAGTTGATCGCCGACGTCGAAGCCCGCACCCGCGACAACGGCCGCCTGACCCTCACCATCGCCGCCAACTATGGCGGCCGCTGGGACATCCTGCAGGCCACGCGGCGGCTGCTGGCCGAGCATCCCGAGCTGGCGCGCCATCCGGAGCGGATCGACGAGGCCGCCTTGTCGCCTTACCTGTCGATGGCCTATGCGCCCGAGCCGGACCTGTTCATCCGCACCGGCGGCGAGCAGCGCATCTCCAATTTCCTGATCTGGCAACTGGCCTATACCGAGCTCTATTTCACCGACTGCTTCTGGCCCGATTTCGACGCCGAGCAGCTCGACCTGGCCTGCAAGTCCTATCGTAGCCGCGAGCGCCGCTTCGGCCGTACCAGCGCCCAGTTGCAGGCGCCCGAACCGGCCGCGGTTTCGTCCGCGCCGTCCGGCGGCGGCTGATCCGATGCTAGGGCAACGCATCGCCACCGCGGTCGTCCTGCTGATCGTCCTGGTCGGCGTGCTGTCGATTGCCGATCCGCTGCCGTTCGAGATTCTGATGGCGATATTCGTGGGCTGCGCCTTGTGGGAATGGTGGCGGCTGACTCTGGCATCGCGCGGCGCCGTCGCGCGGGCGAACGCACCGGCCATGGCGGCGGGCGCGGCGCTGGGGCTGGCGTTGGCGGCCTGGCGCTGGAACAGCGGCGGCGCAGACCTGTCGGCCGGTCCGGGCGGGGCGTTCTGGCACTGGCTCTGGATCGCCGTCTCGCTGGTCTGGGTTTTCGTGCTGGTGCCCATGCTGTTTCGCGCCAGCGCCGAGGCCGAGCCGCGCAATCCCTGGCTGACGGCATTGGCGCCGTTCGCCCTGCTGGCCGCCTGGTCGGCGCTGACCGCGGCCTTTGGCCGCGGTGTGCTGTTCCTCCTGACCTTGATGGCCCTGGTGTGGGTTGCCGACATCGCCGCCTATTTCGTGGGCCGCGCCGTGGGCAAGCGTAAGTTGGCGCCGCATATCAGCCCGGGCAAGACCCGCGAGGGCGCGCTCGGGGGCATCGCCTGCGCCGTGGCGTTCGTCCTGGCCTGCGCCGCCTTTCCCGGCACCTTTGGCGCTGCTTTGGTGGCGCGCTGGGGGTGGGCCGGCGCCCTGGCGCTGGCCGTGGTGCTGGCCGCCCTGTCCATTGCCGGAGACTTGTTCGAATCGCTGATCAAGCGGCGCGCCGGCGTCAAGGATTCCAGCAGCCTGCTGCCCGGCCACGGCGGCGTGCTCGATCGCATCGACGCCTTGATCCCGGTGCTGCCGCTGGCCGTGTTGCTGTCATGACCTTCCGTACCGTAACCATACTGGGCGCCACGGGCTCTATCGGGGCCAGCACGCTGGACGTCATCGCGCGCCATCCGCAACGCTACCGCGTGCATGCGCTCAGCGCCCATACCCGCATGGAGTTGCTTGCCGCCCAGGCCGCCGCCAGCCAGGCCGCCGTGGTCGTGGTGCCCGACGAGGAGGCCCGCCAGCGGTTCGTCGATTCCTGGCAGGGCAGGGCCCGGCTGCCGGAGGTCCGCGTCGGCGCGCAGGCGCTGGCCGAGACCGCCGCCGATCCGGCCAGCGATACCGTCATGGCCGCCATCGTCGGCGCCGCGGGGCTGCCGTCGGCCCTGGCGGCGGCGCGCGCCGGCAAGCGGGTCCTCCTGGCCAACAAGGAGGCTCTGGTGGTGGCGGGCCGGCTCTTCATGGACGCCGTGCGGCAAAGCGGCGCCGAACTGCTGCCCATCGACAGCGAGCACAACGCCATTTTCCAGTGCCTGCCCCACGGCACGCGGGCCAGCGGCGCGCAACAGCCGGCCCCCGGCGTGCGGCGGCTGCTGCTGACCGCGTCGGGCGGGCCGTTCCGCACCCGGCCGCTGGAAGAATTGGCCGGCGTGACGCCCGACCAGGCCTGCGCCCATCCCAATTGGTCCATGGGGCGCAAGATATCCGTCGATTCGGCCACCATGCTCAACAAGGGGCTGGAAGTCATCGAGGCGCACTGGCTGTTCGCCATGCCGCCCGAGCGCATCGACGTGGTGATCCACCCGCAGAGCGTGGTCCATTCCATGGTGGAGTACGACGACGGATCGGTGCTCGCCCAGCTCGGGCAGCCCGACATGCGCACGCCCATCGCCTATGGCCTCGCCTTTCCCGAACGCATCGCCAGCGGGGTGGGGGCGCTGGACCTCGCCCGGCTGGGGCGCCTGGATTTCGAGGCGCCCGACCTCGCCCGCTTCCCCTGTCTGCGCCTGGCGTTCGAGGCGCTGCGCGCCGGACAGGGCGCCTGCGTCGCGCTGAACGCCGCCAATGAAGTGGCGGTCGAGGCATTCCTGCAGGGGGCCGCCCCTTACACGGCGATCGCGGCTATCATCGACACTGTGCTGCAAGGCCAGACGCAGGCCGGCAGCCGGCTGGACAGCCTGGAGGGCCTGCTCGACCTGGACCGCGAGGCGCGCGCCCGGGCCCGCGAAGCGCTGCAGCGGCCCGCTGGCCGGGCGGCCCATTAGGAGCCGTCTTGCAGCGCCGCCCGCGTCAGCCCGTCGCCTGCCATTTGGCCCATAATCCTGTCATGTTCGCTTACCGGAATCCCCGGCCCCTCCCGGGCGCTCGCGCGCGGTTCCGTGTTAAATCGTCGGTTCGGCGCTCCGGGCGGAGCGCCGGAGCAAGGAGATTTCCATGTTGTTGACCTTGGCGGCCTTCGCCGTCGCGCTGGGCGTGCTGGTGGTGATCCACGAATTGGGCCACTACCTGGTGGCGCGCGCCTGCGGGGTGCGCATCCTGCGGTTCTCCGTCGGCTTCGGCAAGGTGCTGTGCAAGCGGACCGATCGGCACGGGACGGAATGGGCCCTGTCCGCCATTCCGCTGGGCGGCTACGTGAAAATGCTGGACGAGCGCGAGGGCGACGTTCCGCCCGAGCAGCGCAGCAGGGCGTTCAACACCCAGCCCGTGGGCAAGCGCATCGCCATCGTGGCCGCGGGTCCGGTGTTCAACCTCGCGCTGGCGGCGCTGCTGTACGCCGCGCTGAACATGGTCGGCGTCAAGGAACCGGCGGCCGTGCTGGCCGCGCCGCCGGCCGGTACGCCGGCCGCCGCGGCGGGCGTGGCGGCCGGCGACAAGATTCTCGCCATCGACGGCGCCGAGGTCGCGACCTGGGGCGACGCGCGCTGGATGCTGCTCAAAAGCCTGACCGACAGGGCGCGGCCGGCCATCGAGGTAGAGACCGCCGCAGGCGAACGGCGCGTGCGCACGGTGGATTTCTCGGGCGCGGTGCTGGGGCAGATGGAGGGCGACGTCCTGGGGCGGGAAGGATTCGGGCTCGCGAGCCCCCGGCCCGTCATCCGTGGCGTGGTCCCCGAGAGCGCCGCCGCCCAGGCCGGCCTTTTGGCCGGCGACCGCATCGTCGCGGCCGGCGACAAGGCCGATCCCTCGGCCACCGAACTCATCGCCCTGATCCAGGGGCACGCCGGGCGCCCGCTGCGGCTATCGGTGATACGGGACGGCGCCAGCCTGTCCATCGACGTCCTGCCGCGCGAGGAGCGCCAGGCGGACGGCAAGGCGATCGGTCGCATCGGCGCCCAGATCGGCGGCGACATCCAGCTCATCACCGTGCGCCACGGGCCGCTCGAAAGCCTGGGCATGGGCGTGCAGCGCACCGCCGAGGTCTCGTGGTTCTCGCTGCGCATGCTGGGCAAGATGGTCGTTGGGGACGTTTCCCTCAGCAACCTGAGCGGCCCGGTCACCATCGCCGACTATGCCGGCCAGACCGCCAGGATGGGGCTGGAGGCCTACATCGCGTTCCTGGCGCTGGTCAGCGTCAGCCTGGGCGTGCTGAATCTCCTGCCCATCCCCATGCTGGACGGCGGGCACCTGCTGTATTATCTCGTCGAGATCATCCGGGGCAGTCCGCCGCCGGAACGCTGGATGGAAGTGGGGCAGCGCGCCGGATTCGGCATCCTGATGGTGCTGATGGCCGTTGCCTTGTTCAACGACTTTACGCGACTGCTGACCTAGGATCCATGAGCGCCGTCTTTTCCGCCGCTTTTGCGGACCGAGCCCCTGCCGCCGGGGCCGCGTCGCGCCGCGAACCGCTCTTCCGCATTTCACTCAATTAGAAAACTCCGGGATTACGCATGACCAATCGCACCCGGCGCATGCCGCGTCTGCTGTCCATTTTGCTGGCCATGGCAGTCACCCCCCTGGCCTACGCCTTCGATCCCTTCATCGTCCGGGACATCCGCGTGGAAGGCATCCAGCGCACCGAAGCCGGAACGGTGTTCGGATACCTGCCGGTCAAGGTGGGCGAGCGCTTCACCGAAGAACAGGCCACGCAGGCGGTGCGGGCCCTGTACGGCACCGGTTTCTTCCGCGATGTGCGGATCGAGGTCGAGAACGACGTGGTGGTGGTCATCGTCGACGAGCGCCCGGCCATCGCCTCCATCTCGTTCAACGGCATGCGCGAATTCGAGTCCGCCAACGTGCTCAAGTCGCTGGCCGAAGTGGGCTTCGCCGAGGCCCGCATCTTCGACCGCGCCTTGCTCGATCGCGCCGAGCAGGAACTCAAGCGCCAGTACCTGGCGCGCGGCAAGTACTCGGTCGAGATCGTGCCGACGGTCACGCCGCTCGAACGCAACCGCGTCGGCATCACCTTCGACGTCTTCGAGGGCGACGTGGCCCGCATCGCGGGCATCAAGATCATCGGCGCCAAGGCCATTCGCGAAAGCGAACTGCTGGACCTGCTGCAGCTCTCCACCCCGGGCTGGCTCACGTGGTACACCAAGGCCGACCAGTATTCGCGGCAGAAGCTGCAGGGCGACATCGAGACCCTGCGCTCCTACTACATGAACCGCGGCTACCTCGAGTTCAACGTCGATTCGCCGCAGGTCACCATCTCGCCCGACCGCAAGGACATCTTCATCACGCTGTCGATTACCGAGGGCGACAAGTATTCGGTCAGCGACGTCAAGCTGGCGGGCGACCTGCTCGGGCTGGATGAAGACCTCAACAAGCTGATCACGGTCAAGCCGGGCGAGACCTTCTCGGCCGAAAAAGTCAATGCCTCCAGCAAGGCCATTACCGATTACCTCGGCAAGCTCGGCTACGCCTTCAGCAACGTCAACGCCACCCCGCAGGTCGATCGCGAAAAGAAGACCGCCGCGATCACGTTCTTCGTCGATCCCAACCGCCGCGTCTACGTGCGGCGCGTCAACATCGGCGGCAACACCCGCACGCGCGACGTCGTCATCCGGCGCGAAATGCGCCAGCTCGAAAGCGCGTGGTACGACGCCGGCAAGATCCAGCTTTCGCGCGACCGCATCGACCGCCTGGGCTACTTCCAGAACATCACGATCGAGACGCCGCCCGTGCCCGGAACCCCCGACCAGGTCGACGTGAACGTGACGGTGCAGGAAAAACCCACCGGCATGATCAACCTTGGCGCCGGCTTCAGCAGTACCGACAAGGTGGTGCTGTCGGCCGGCATCAGCCAGGACAACATCTTCGGCAGCGGCACCACGGCGGGCCTGGAGCTCAACACCGGCAAGACCTATCGCACGATCGCGGTCAGCCAGACCAACCCGTACTTCACCCAGGACGGCATCAGCCGCTCGACCAGCGTCTACTACCGCACGCTGCGGCCGCTGTCGATCAACACGGGCGACTACCGCATCAAGACCATGGGCGCGAGCCTGACCTTCGGCGTGCCGTTCACGGAAACCCAGCGGGTATTCTTCGGCGCCGCGCTGGAAGCCAACGACATCGACACCTACGAGAGCAGCCCCCAGCGCTATATCGACTACGTCAACACGTTCGGTCCGCGCAGCAATGCGGTCATCTTCTCGGTGGGCTGGAGCAACGACCGGCGCGACAGCGCGCTGGCCCCGACGCGCGGCACCTACCAGCGCGCCGCCGGCGAAACCTCGCTGTTCGGCGACCTGCGCTACTACAAGGCGAGCTACCAGCACCAGTATTACTGGCCCATCACGCGCAGCATGACCCTGGCGCTGAACGGCCAGGTGGACTACGGCAAGGGCTTCGGCGGCCGGCCGTATCCGCTGCTCAAGAACGTCTACGCGGGCGGTATCGGATCGGTGCGCGGCTTCGACGGCGGTTCGCTCGGTCCGCGCGACAGCAAGAACGGCGACAGCCTGGGCGGCGCCAAGCGCGTCATCGCCAACGCCGAGCTGCTGCTGCCGTTCCCCGGCACCCAGCAAGACCGTACGCTGCGCTGGTTCCTGTTCGCCGACGCGGGTAACGTCTATGCGGACGACCAGAACATCAGCCTGGGGCAACTGCGCTACTCGGCCGGTATCGGCCTGAGCTGGCAGTCGCCCATCGGTCCGCTGAAGATCTCGTTCGGCAGGGCCTTGAACGCCAAGCCGCAGGATCGGACGCAGAGCTTCCAGTTCCAGATCGGTACGGGATTCTGATGGCGCAGGGAGGGCAGCCGCAGGCCATATGCCCGCCCGGGACTTTTTCTGCTACAACCAATTACCAGCCCAGGGGCACCGTCGCTTGCGCGGGGCCGCGCCATTAGTGGCAAAATACACGACTACCTTCCTAGCGAGAAATAAATGATCCGCATGTTTTCGACATCTGCTGCCAGTCTGACCGCCTCCTCTGCAGTCAAGGGTGCCGGCCGGGTGCTGGCGGCTTTGGTGCTCTCAAGTGCCGCTGTCGGCGCGGCTCATGCCCAAGCATCCCAGGCGCCGGTCAAGATCGGTTTCGTCAATACCGAGCGCATTTTCCGCGACGCCGCGCCCGCCAAGGCCGCCCAGGCGAAGATCGAAGCCGACTTCAAGAAGCGCGACGCCGAGCTGCAGGACATGGCCAACCGCCTGCGCACGCTGTCCGAGCAGCTCGACAAGGACAGCGCGGTGCTGTCCGAGTCCGACCGCACCCGCCGCCAGCGTGAACTGAGCGACCTCGACAAGGATTTCCAGCGCAAGCGCCGCGAATTCCAGGAAGACCTGAACCAGCGCCGCAACGAAGAACTGTCGCAAATCCTCGAGCGCGCCAACCGCGTGATCAAGCAGATCGCCGAACAGGAAAACTACGACCTGATCTTCCAGGAAGCCGTCGTGGTCAGCCCGCGCGTGGACATCACCGACAAGGTCCTCAAGGCGTTGAACAACGGCGCCAAGTAATTGCGCCGCTGTTTCCCGTTCCTGTCGTCCGCGCGAGCTTCGCATGCCCATCCTGCTTGACACGACCAAGGCCCCGGTACTGCAAAGGCTGCTCGACGAAACCGATACCAGCGGGTTGACGTGGACGATCGAGCCGGGAGGGGCGCAAACCCGCCCGCCGGCGCAAATCCTGGTCGCGGGCATCGCCAACCTCGAGCGCGCCGGGCCGCAGGAACTCAGTTTCGTCTCCAATCCGCGCTACCAGTCGCAACTGGTGGACGCACAGGCGGCGGCCGTGCTGGTCACGCCGGAAGTCGCCCAGGCCTACCGCGAGGCACTGCGCGAGGCCGGCCGCCTCGACCACGCCGTGACCCTGGTGGTCTGCAACTCGCCCTATCTGCTGTTCGCACGGGTAGGGCAGTGGTTCGACAGGCAGGTCCATCCCCAGCCGGCCGGCGGCATCCATCCGTCGGCGGTGGTCGCGCCCGGCGCCAGCGTCGACCCCAGCGCCCACGTCGGGCCGCTGGCGGTCATCGAAGACGGCGCCCAGATCGGCCCGCGGGCCCGCATCGGAGCCGGCTGTTTCGTGGGAGAAGGGTGCCGCGTCGGCGCCGATTCCGTCCTGCATCCGCGCGTCACGCTGTACCGGGGGGTCAGCATGGGCGCGCGCTGCGTCATCCTGTCGGGCGCGGTCATCGGCGACGACGGCTTCGGCTTCGCGCCGGACCCGTCGCGCGCGAAGGGCGCCTGGACCAAGATCCCGCAATTCGGTGGCGTGCGCATCGGCGACGACGTCGAGATCGGCGCCAACACCACGGTAGACCGCGGTGCGCTCGACGATACGGTGATCGGCAACGGCGTCAAGATCGACAACCAGATCATGATCGGCCACAACTGCCGCATCGGCGACCACACGGCAATGGCGGCCTGCGTCGGCATCGCGGGTTCGACCACCATAGGCGAACGCTGCTCCATAGGCGGGGCGGCCATGATAGGGGGGCATTTGAAGATCGGCGACGACGTCTTCATCTCGGCCGCCACACCGGTGCACAGCAACATCGACAAGCCGGGACAGTACACCGGCTTTTTCCCGATGACCGAGCACGCCCAGTGGGAGCGCAACGCGGTCGCGGTCAGGCACCTGGCGACGATGGCCAAGCGGATCAAGGCGCTGGAAAAGAAGTAAAGGCGAGCGGGCGCCAGAGCGGCCCGCCGCCCGTCAAATACTGGAAATCTGTATGGAAATGGACATCAAGGGGATACTCGACCATTTGCCGCATCGCTATCCGATGCTGCTCATCGATCGGGTCATCGACGTCAAACCCGGGGAATCGATCCGCGCGATCAAGAACGTCTCGATCAATGAACCGTTCTTTACCGGCCATTTCCCGCACCATCCGGTCATGCCGGGCGTGCTGATCCTCGAAGCCATGGCCCAGGCGGCCGCCATCACCTCGTTCACGGCCGCGGGCAAGAAGCCCGACGAGAACACGGTGTACTACTTCGTCGGCATCGACGGCGCCCGTTTCAAGCGGCCCGTGGTCCCGGGCGACCAGCTCAACATCGAAGTCAACGTCGAGCGCTCGGCGCGCGGCATCTGGAAGTACAACGGCAAGGCGCTGGTCGAAGGGCAGATCGCGGCCGAAGCCAGCCTGATGTGCACCATGCGCATCCTCGAGCCCTGACGGAAGCGTCCCGTGGCGAGGATACATCCCACCGCTCTCGTCGACCCGGCCGCACAGCTGGACGACAGCGTGAGCATCGGCCCTTTCAGCATCATCGGGCCGAACGTCCGCATCGGCGCCGACACCGAGGTCGGCGCGCACTGCGTCATCGACGGCCATACCACCATCGGGCGCGGCAACCGCTTCTTTCCGTCTTGCTCCATCGGCGCGGCGCCGCAGGACAAGAAATACGCTGGCGAGCCGACCCGCCTGGAAATCGGCGACGGCAATACGATACGCGAATGCTGCACTATCAATACCGGCACGGTGCAGGATGCCGGCGCGACGCGGCTGGGCAATGACAACTGGATCATGGCCTACGTGCACGTGGCCCACGACTGCCAGCTCGGCAGCCACATCATCCTGGCCAACGGCACGCAGCTCGCCGGGCACGTGCACATCGGCGACCACGTCATCCTCGGCGGCATGACGGGCGTGCACCAGTTCGTCAAGATCGGCGCGCACGCCATGACCGGCGTCCACGCGACGCTGCTGCAGGACCTGCCTCCTTTCGTCACCTGCGCCGGCAGCCCCGCGCGGCCGGTTGGCATCAATGTCGAAGGGCTCAAGCGCCGCGGCTTCTCGCCCGCCCAGATCTCCGGCCTGCGGGCCGCCTACAAGACCTTGTATCGCCAGGGGCTGACGCTGGACGAGGCTCGCGCCGCGCTGCAGGCGAAGCGGGCCGAGGCGCCCGAGCTCGATGCCTCGCTGTCGATCTTGCTGAACTTCCTCGATACCGCCACCCGCGGTATCGTGCGCTGACGGAGGCCGGCGTGCCGGTTGCGGGCCAAGCGTCCATCGGCATGGTGGCGGGAGAGCCATCGGGCGACCTGCTGGCGGCCACCGTGGTGCAAGCCTTGCACGAGCGGGCGCCGCAGTTCGCGCTGGCGGGCATAGGCGGCCCCAGGATGCAGGCGCACGGTTTCGATGCCTGGTATCCCATGCAGAAGCTCGCCGTGAACGGCTATGCCGACGTCCTCATGCACTTGCCGGAACTGCTCAACATCCGCCGTGCCGTTCGCGAGCGCTGGCTGGCCGAGCGGCCGGCCGCCTTCGTCGGCGTCGACGCACCCGATTTCAACTTCGGGCTGGAGCAGGCCTTGCGCGCCGGCGGCATTCCCACGGTCCATTTCATCGGCCCCTCGCTCTGGGCCTGGCGCGGCGAGCGCATCAACAAGATCCGCGAAGCCGTGTCCCGCATGCTGGTGGTATTCCCGTTCGAGGAGCAGATCTATCGCGATGCGGGCGTGCCGGTCACCTACGTCGGCCATCCGCTCGCGCGCGTCATCGACCGGAACCCGGATCGCGCCGCCGCCCGTACCCGGCTGGGCATTGCGCAGGAGGCCCGGGTGCTGGCCCTGATGCCCGGCAGCCGCGCGGGCGAGGTGCGCCATCTCGCGCCCCGTTTCCTGGCGGCCGCCAAGCTGCTGCAGATGCGCGATCCCGCCTTGCAGCTCTGGGCGCCCATGGCCAACCCCGAACGCCAGCGAGAATTCCTGGCCCACGCGTCGGCCGTGGGCGGGCTGCAGAACCTGCATACCGCCGTGGGCGGTTCGCACGACGTCCTGGCCGCCTGCAACGCGGTGCTCGTGGCCAGCGGCACCGCCACGCTGGAGGCCGCGCTGTTCAAGCGCCCCATGGTGATCTCCTACGTGCTGCCGCGGCTGTCATGGTGGATCATGCGGCGCCAGGCCTACCTGCCCTGGGTCGGACTGCCTAACATCCTGTGCCGCGACACCGTCGTCCCGGAGTTGCTCCAGGACGAAGCCACGCCGCGCGCGCTGGCCGACGCGGCCTGGAAGGCCCTGACCGACGAGGCCGCTATCCAGCGGCTGGAGGCGCGTTTCACCGCCCTGCACGACGAGCTGGTGCGCGATACGCCGGCCCTGGCGAGCCAGGCCATCCTGGAGGTGGCGGGCCATGGGTGAGAAAGGCTGGGTGCAGACCGATTTCGGCTGGACGGCGGTCGACTCCGCGGGCGCCGACCTGCTCCAGGTGTTCGACGCCGAGACCTTGCTCACGATGCGGGTGGCGGGAGTGGACGAGGCCGGCCGCGGTCCCCTGGCCGGCCCGGTCTATGCGGCCGCGGTCGTCCTCGATCCCGGTCGGCCCATCGAGGGCCTGAACGATTCCAAGATGCTCTCCGAGCGGGCGCGCGACGAACTCGCACCGCTGATACGCGAACGTGCGCTGGCCTGGTGCGTCGCCAGCGTGAGCGTGGCCGAAATCGACACGCTGAACATTCTCAACGCCACCATGCTCGCCATGCGCCGCGCGGTGGACGGGCTGGGCCTCCTGCCCGACCTGGTGCAGGTCGACGGCAACCGGGCGCCGGCGCTGGCGTGCCGGGTGCAGACGGTGATCGGCGGGGATGCCCAGGTGCAGGCCATCTCGGCCGCGTCCATCCTGGCCAAGACCGCGCGCGATGCCGAACTGGTCCGGCTGCACGACATCTATCCCATGTACGGCTTCGACCGGCACAAGGGCTATGGCACGCCCGATCACCTGCGCTGCCTGCTCGAACATGGTCCTTGCCCCGAGCACCGCCGCAGCTTCGAGCCCGTACGCCAGGCCATGGGCGGCCCGGCCCGGGCGAGCGCGGGCATGCCGGGAGCCCAGGCAAAGGCGGCTGCCGCGTCTTATGCGATGGACGCCTTGCTTCCGTGGAGCGACCTGGACGAGCCACCCGTGCCGGCGCCACGCCGGCGCCGGGCCAGGCCGGGCGGCTAGCGCCCCGGACCGCAGCATGGGGAAACGGCCATGAAACGCATTGCCTCGCGCGACAACCCGCTTTACAAGTCGCTGCGCAAGCTGGCGCAGACCTCGCAGGCCCGCCGGGAGGCAGGCCTGTCCGTGCTGGAAGGGGTACACCTGTGCCAGGCCTACCTGCAATGGCAAGGCGTGCCCCGCCATGCCGTCTTCGACGTCCGGCGGCTGGAAGGCGAGCGTACCAGCGCCGAGGTGCGGGCGCTATGCGAGGGGATTCCCGCCGATCGCCAGGTCTGGCTCGACGGCAATCTCATCGGCGACCTCGAGCACGTGCAGGCGGGGCAAGGCGTGGTCTTCGTGATCGAGACCCCGGCGCCTTCGCTGCCCGGACGAGTGGCCGACAGTTGCGTGCTGCTCGACCGGATCCAGGACCCGGGCAACGTCGGCTCCATCCTGCGGACCTGCGCCGCGGCCGGCGTACGCCACGTCTTCCTGTCCGACGAAACCGCCTTCGCCTGGTCGCCCAAGGTGCTGCGGTCGGGGCAGGGGGCGCATTTCTCCCTCGCCATCTACGAACGGGTCGATCTCCAGGCGCTGCTAGCGCGGCTGGACGTGCCGCTGGTGGCGACGACGCTCGACCATGCGGAAGATCTCTACCGCGCTTCGCTGCCGCGGCATTGCGCCTGGGTGTTCGGCAACGAGGGGCAGGGCGTGGGCGCCGGGCTGCAGGCCGCCGCGGCGTTGCGGGTCCGCATCCCCCAGGAGCCGGCGGCCGAGTCGCTGAATGTCGGCGCGGCCGTGGCGGTGTGCCTGTTCGAGCACCGGCGCAGGTTCATGCCGGCGTAGCGGCGCGCGGCCAGCCGTCAGTCCGAAGGCAGCAGCGCGGGGTTCCACACCACTTCCCAGACGTGGCCGTCGGGATCCTGGAAATAGCCGGCATAACCGCCCCAGAAGGTCGATTGAGCCGGCTTGACGATACGCGCGCCCGCCCGGCTCGCCTGCTCCATGACTTCGTCCACCTCCTGCTGGCTGGAGACGTTATGGCCGAGCGTGAAGGCGGTCGGGCAGGGCGCGCCCGGCGCCAGGCCGGTGTCGTGCGCGATGTCGCCCTGCGCCCAGAGCGCGAGCTTGAGGCCGCCCTGCAGATCGAAGAACGCCACCGCCCCGTGTTCGAATTCCGTCCCGATGATGCCGGCCGTCGGCAGCCCGAGTCCGTCGCGATAGAAGGCGACGGACCGCTCGAGATCGGAAACGCCCAGCGTCAGTACCGAGATGCGGGGGTTCATGGGCGGATCTCCTTGATATTTGCAATATCGCCGATATTGAGTATGAAATGCCGTGTGAAAAAGGAGAAATGAGCGAAAAAGGGCGGTTTTCCCTGAGGCGGTATTAGTAGAACCGGCCCTCCAGCCCGATCTTCTGCAGTACCGTGGTCGAAATCTCCTCTATCGACTTGGTCGTAGTCGACAACCACCGGATGCTCTCCCGCCGCATCAGCTTCTCGGCCTCGGCCACTTCATAGCGGCACTGCTCCAGCGACGCGTAGCGGCTGTCGGGCCGCCGTTCGTGGCGCACCTCGGCCAGGCGTTCGGGCTGGATGGTCAGGCCGAACAGCTTGTTCCGGTACGGCAGGATCGCCGATGGCAGGGCGTTGCGCTCGAAATCGTCGGGAATCAGCGGCACGTTGGCGGCCTTGACGCCGTATTGCATGGCCAGGTAGAGGCTGGTCGGGGTCTTGCCGCAGCGGGAGACGCCGATCAGGATCACGTCGGCCTGTTCCAGGCCCTTGATGTACTGGCCGTCGTCGTGGGCCAGGCTGAAGTTGATGGCCTCGATGCGGTTCTGGTACTGCTTGGTATTCGCCACGTTGTGCGACCGGCCGATCGAGTGGCTGGACTTGATGTTCAGCTCCTGCTCGATGGGCTCCACGAAGGTGGAGAAAAGGTCCAGGAACAGGCCATTGGCCTGCCGCACGCGGGTGTTGATCTCGGAATTGACCAGGGTGCTGAAAACGATGGGGCGCTGGCCGTCGGCCGCGAAGGCTGCGTCGATGCGGGCCGCCACCGCCGCCGCCTTGTCCACCGAATCAATGAAAGGCAGCCTTACATGGCGGAAGCGCGCGCTTTCGAATTGCGCCAGGACCGAATGGGCGAACGTCTCGGCGGTAATGCCGGTGCCGTCGGAGACCACGAATACGGTGCGCAGGTACGAATTCGGCGTGGCGTCGGGTTGGGGCATGGAGTTCTCGCAAAAGCAGGAATGACCTGGGGCGGGAAAAGGTAACAAAGACCGGTTGTGCAGAAACGGGGCCGGCCAGCGTACAATCTGGGATTACCCCCGGTTACGCATGGCATCGCCCTGGGCAGCAAGCCCCGGGCCGCGGCGAAGGCGGGTTTGGCCAGCGCACCACGAATGCGGCGCAACGCCGCTTTGCGCATGGGCATTGCGAAGCGGAAGCGCTTTTCGCGTGTGCTCGCCAAACAAGCTTTCTTGCCATTGTAATAGGGGACTTCCATGTCTTATGTCGTACCGTTCGAGCAACTCCGGATGACGGACGTTGACTCGGTAGGAGGAAAGAACGCTTCACTTGGAGAGATGATCAGCCAGCTCACCGGCGCCGGGGTCCGCGTGCCGGGGGGCTTTGCCACCACGGCAGAGGCATTCCGCGATTTCCTCAAGGATGCGGGGCTCGACACCCGCATCAACGAGCGCCTGTCTTCTTTGAATCCGGAAGACGTGCGCGCGCTCGCCGAAACGGGTGCGGAAATCCGCCAGTGGATCATCGATGCGCCGTTCTCGGCCCGGTTCGAGAAGGAAATCCGTGAAGCGTTCGCCAAGCTCGACGCCGACGGCAAGGGCTCGTTCGCCGTCCGTTCGTCCGCCACCGCCGAAGACCTGCCCGACGCCTCGTTCGCCGGCCAGCAGGAAACCTTCCTGAACGTGGTCGGCATCGACGATGTGCTGGACAAGATCCGCCACGTGTTCGCGTCGCTCTACAACGACCGCGCCATCTCGTACCGCGTGCACAAGGGCTTCGCCCATGCCGACGTGGCGCTGTCGGCCGGCGTCCAGCGCATGGTCCGCTCCGACACCGGCGCTGCCGGCGTCATGTTCACCATCGACACCGAATCGGGCTTCCCCGACGTGGTCTTCATCACCTCGTCCTACGGCCTGGGCGAAACCGTGGTGCAGGGCGCGGTCAATCCCGACGAGTTCTACGTCTTCAAGCCCACGCTGGAAGCCGGCAAGTACCCCATCGTCAGCCGCCGCATCGGCTCCAAGTTGATCAAGATGGAATTCGACCCGGCCCGCACCGAAGGCCGCGCCGTGCGCACCGTCGACGTCGCGCCCGAGCAGCGCAACCGTTTCTCGCTGTCCGATGACGATGTCATCGAACTGGCCCGCTACGCCGTCATCATCGAGAAGCACTACGGCCGTCCCATGGACATCGAATGGGGCCGCGACGGCAACGACGGCAAGATCTACATCCTGCAGGCCCGTCCGGAAACCGTGAAGTCGCAGCAGTCCGGCAACGACGTGCAGCAGCGCTATCGCCTGAAGGCCACCGGCAACGTGCTCGTCACCGGTCGCGCCATCGGCCAGAAAATCGGCTCGGGCCCCGTGCGCCTGGTCGGCGACATCGCCGACATGGACAAGGTCCAGCCTGGCGACGTGCTCGTCACCGACATGACCGATCCCAACTGGGAACCGGTCATGAAGCGCGCCTCGGCCATCGTCACCAACCGCGGCGGCCGTACCTGCCACGCGGCCATCATCGCTCGAGAGCTGGGCATCCCGGCGGTCGTGGGCAGCGGCGACGCCACCGACGTCCTGAAGGACGGCGCCATGGTCACCGTCTCCTGCGCCGAAGGCGACGAGGGTCGGATCTACGACGGCCTGCTGGAAACCGAGGTCGAGGAAGTGCGCCGCGGCGAAATGCCCGCCATCGACGTCAAGATCATGATGAACGTGGGCAACCCGCAGCTCGCCTACGACTTCGCGCAGATCCCGAACGGCGGCGTGGGGCTGGCCCGCCTGGAATTCATCATCAACAACAACATCGGCATCCATCCCAAGGCCATCCTCGACTATCCGAATGTCGACGGCGACCTGAAGAAGGCGGTGGAATCGGTGGCCCGCGGCTACGCCAGCCCGCGCGCGTTCTTCGTCGATAAGCTGGCCGAGGGCATCGCCACGATCGCGGCGGCCTTCTATCCCAAGCCCGTCATCGTGCGCATGTCCGACTTCAAGTCGAACGAATACCGCAAGCTGATCGGCGGCTCGCGCTACGAGCCCGAGGAAGAGAACCCCATGCTGGGCTTCCGCGGCGCCTCGCGTTACATCGCCGACGAGTTCGCCGAGTGCTTCCGCATGGAATGCGAAGCCCTGCGCCGCGTGCGCGAGGAAATGGGCCTGACCAACGTCGAGATCATGGTTCCCTTCGTGCGCACGCTCAAGCAGGCCGAGCGCGTGGTCGGCCTCCTGGCCGACAACAAGCTCAAGCGCGGCGAAAACGGCCTGCGCCTGATCATGATGTGCGAAGTCCCGTCCAACGCCGTGCTGGCCGAGCAGTTCCTCGAATACTTCGACGGCTTCTCGATCGGCTCGAACGACCTGACCCAGCTCACCCTGGGCCTGGACCGCGACTCCGGCCTGGAACTCCTGGCCGCCGACTTCGACGAGCGCGATCCGGCCGTCCAGGCGCTGCTGCAGCGTGCCATCGAGGCTTGCCTGAAGGCGGGCAAGTACGTCGGCATCTGCGGCCAGGGTCCTTCGGATCATCCGGACTTCGCAGTCTGGCTGAAGGACCAGGGCATCAAGTCGATCTCGCTGAATCCGGACACGGTGGTCGACACCTGGAAGAAACTGGCTGAGTGATAGAGATCCCCCCTACGCGCTGACGCGCGCCCCCCAGGGGCGATGCGGGTGGACCGGCAAAGCCGGATCCACCGCATCCTGGGGTAAAACCGGGCTGGTGGAGAGCGGCGTTCTGTTGGGGCGCCGTTTTTTTTGCCGCCGGGCCGCCCCAAGGCAAAAATGCCCCCTCGGGGGGCAGCGACGGCCCGAAGGGCCTAGCGTGGGGGCATTTTTTGCCGCCGGGCCGCCCCAAGGCAAAAATGCCCCCTCGGGGGGCAGCGACGGCCCGAAGGGCCTAGCGTGGGGGCATTTTTTTCCGCCGGGCCGCCCCCAGGCAAAAATGCCCCCCGGGGGGCAGCGATATTCGGCTCGTCAATGCGCTTGCGGGGGAAGCGGGCCCGGTCGCCTGGGCCGGCTGGACGTATCGTTGGTTGGCGCGATCTGCCGCTTGCTCTTGGCGCTGCTGCGTGCACGCCATTTTTTCGCCCAGATCGCAACGCCAGTCACGCTCAACGTCGCGGCCGCCAAACCCACTATGCATACGAACACGCGGTACGGCAAGCCAAAGGGGTGGGCCATGTGCAAGGCTCCCATCCAGTTGCTGACGACATTGCCCGCGGGGCCGGCGCCAGGCAGCCAGCGGCCTCGGTAGGCGCCGCTGTCCGCGTCGATCAGCACCGCGGTATTGCCGACGTCGGGACGGATGTCGGCGGTGGAATGGACGAGGTACGCATAAACGCCTCGGCGGCGATCGAGCTGCAGGCGTAGAGGGACCGACCGCCAGGAGTCGTCAAAGGAGAGGAACAATCCCATGGCCGGCCGATATACAGTGTCTCGAAGATTGAACATGACACTGGACCAGGCGAACAGCAGCAGCACTGCCCACAGCCATAGGCCGCCGGCGCGATGCACATCCAGCGTGGCGCGGTAGAAGCCGGCCCGCCATTTGATGGCCCAGGCCGTCTTCCATTTGGACAGGAAGGGGCGGCCGCGAGGAAAAGTGAGAAATGCGCCGGCGAAGCAGTCTACGGTCCAGAGCAATGAGATGAGGCCAAGCAGCAGTGTGCCCCATTTGCCGGGCAATGCCAGAGAGTGGTGGATCACAAAGAGCGATGGCACTATCTGTTCCGGACGCAGCCCCAGGCCTTCCCGCTTGCGTCGGCCCTGAACCTGTCCGGAATGCGGGTCGGCATGGACCTCGTCGTAGTCGAGGACATGCATCCCGCCGCCCGGTGCCGGGTTTGGCGCAACGGGAAAGCGCGCGGTGCGGCCTGGCTGCAGATGCAGCACGACCGCGTCTATCCGCCCCTGCGAACCTACCTGCGCCGCAACGCGTTCACGCAGCACATAAGGATCAAGCAGAGGCGCATCGGCAGGCGAGTCGGCAACGAAGAAACGGGGCGCCAGCCATTCGTCGATGGCCTCCCGGAATGCCAGCAAGCTGCCTGTAAGACTGGCAATCAGAAGAAAACCCGCCATCGCCAAACCGACATAGCGATGCCAAAGGACGATAGTGGACCTTCCGAAACCGGGCATGGCCATTACCAACGGTAAGTGGCCCGCGCGATGGCGCTACGCCCTTCGCCATAGAAGCAAGTGGTCGTGGCGTAGTAGCACGACTGGATGTAGTCGCGGTCGAAGAAATTGTTGACGTGCAAGGACATGGTCCAGGGGCCGCGCGTATAGCTGGCCATGGCGTCGGCTACCACGTACGATGGCAGGCGCGCAGGCGTTGGCGTGTTTCCTTGCACGTAGCCGCTGGTCCCGGCTATGTAGCGGGCGCCCACGCCAACTTTGACGCCGGGCAACACGTCTTCACCGAATCGATAGACACCCCACAAGGCCAACGCATGGCGCGGCACGCCCGGTGGCGACGTGCCTTCGTCGCCGTTGTTGCTGCGTTCAATCTTTGCATGGGTATAGGTATAGGCGCCGATGATCTGCAGTCGTCGGGTAATGTCGCCCCGCGCTTCCAGCTCCAGGCCGCGTGAGCGGATGCGCCCCGTCTGGACTGAATAGCCGGGATGCTCGGGATCGGTCGTCAACACATTGTCGCGCCGCAGGTCGTAGACGGCGGCGTTGAAGGAAAATGCCCGGTTGCGTGGCTCGTATTTGGCGCCAGCTTCGAACTGCACGCCCTTGGTCGGTTTGAAGGGGTTGTTGTTGTAGTCGAGCGCACCGGATTCGGGCTCGAAAGACGTCGCCACGCTGGTGTAGGGCGACCAGCCGTTGTCGAACAGATAGACCAGCCCGGCACGCCCGGTCGTGGCATTTCTATCGCTCTTGATGCTCACCGGCGATTCGGGACTATTGGCCGAGCCATTGGTCAGCACGCCGCCGATGTCGCTGCGGGACCGGTCATGGCGCAAGCCGGCCATCAGGACCCAGCGCTTGTCTATCTTTACCTGTTCCTGAAGATAGAACCCGAGCTGGTGGGCGCGGGTGTCCAGGATTCGGCTGGACCGTGCGTTCGGTATCACCGGCGAACCATAGACCGGGTTGTAGAGATCCAGCGGCGCGACGGTGCCGCGTTTTTCATTGCGCACCCAGGGGGTATAGCTGTAGTCAATGCCTGCCAGCGTGGTGTGCTCGAAGATGCCGTGCTGCCAGTTCGCCTGCAGCTGGGTGTCGACGGCATAGGACTCATATTCGTCGGCACGAATGAAACCGAAGCGGCTCAGGGTGCGCCGGTCGGCCAGCATGCCAGCCCCGTAGGCCGAGTCCCACTTCATATCGGACTTGTAGTAGCGCGCATTCTGGCGGAAAGTCCAGGTGTGGTTGAAGTGATGCTCGAACTGGTAACCCAGCGTCCGGGTTTTGGTGACATAGTCGTCGAAGCCGGGTTCGCCGGTGAATCGATTACGGGGCAGCCGGCCGTTGGGGTTGTCCAGCAGGGAACCCGATACCGGCAATCCCCAGTTGTACATCGTGCTTGTACGCTGGTAGCTGGCCAGCAAGGTCAGCGACGTATGGGCGGCTGGCTGCCATTTCAGGGCAGCGGCCAGGTACTGCCGATCATTGGGAATGTAGTCGGTCTGGGTGTCGGCATCGCGTGCCATCGCGGTGAGCCGGTAGCTCCACACTCCCTCTTCATCGATGGGGCCGCCCAGGTCCAGCCCCAGTTGCTTGTGGTCGCGCGTGCCCCATTGCAGGTCGACTTCGCGCAGCGGTTCCGGGGTGGGGCGTTTGGACGTCACGTTTATCAGCCCGCCAGGCGCGACCTGCCCGAACAGCACCGAGGCTGGGCCGCGCAGCACCTCGATGCGCTCGGCACCGTAGGGTTCCACGGTCGAGGCGTACATGGCGGGGGACTGGCGCAGGCCGTCGCGGAACACCGGCGTATTGGATGTGGTCGCCAGTCCGGCGGCGAAACCGCGCATATTGAACGAGTCGTCCGTCAAGTTCACGCCGCGCGTGCCGATCAGGCCCGGGGTGTAGCGCAGCGCGTCCTGCAAGGCCGGCGCTGCGCCTTGGTCGTCGATCTGATCTCTGGTGATGACCGAGACTGCTTGCGGGATCTCGCGAGTGGGAGTGTCGGTCTTGCTGCCGGTCAGGTTGGTATAGGCCACATAACCGCGCAGCGGGGCGGTGGGGCTTTCTTCCGAGTCGGCCACGACGGTAACGGCGGGCAGCATGGTGGCGCCGGGCGGCGGGGCCGGCTGCAGGGTATAGACGCCGCTGGGGTCGCGCGTCGCGACGAGACCGTGGCCAACCAGCAGCGCCGTGAAGCCTGCGGCCACGCTGTAGTTGCCCGATAGGCCGGCGCTGTTCTTGCCTTGCATCAGCGATGCCGCCGCCGCCAGTTCTACGCCTGCTTCGCTGGCGTATTGGCTCAATACTTGCGACAGGGAGCCCGCGGGTATGTCGTAGTGCCGGACTCGCTCTGCCGTTTCGTTGACGTTCTGCGCGCGCGCCCCGAAGGGGACCGCGGCGAAGGCCAGCCCCAGGCCGGCAATCAGCGCGGCGTGGCTGGTGAGGCGGGCCAGGTTCGGGGTTGGCCGGCCGGTAGGAGGGTAAGGGCGGGGCGTGCGTAGTCGCGCCATGACGGGTCCTTGACGGGGGTGTAGTGGATGCTCATTGGTGTTTCCGGATGAGCGCCCCCAAACCCGTAATGGCGCCGGCTACAGACCGGTCACGGTCACCCAATAGGGGCTGAACGAGGACAGGCGCAGTGGCAGACCCACGGTCAGGTTGTGCAAGGCCCTGTCGGTATCGCGCAGCGGAAATACCCCGGTTACGCGCATTTCGGCCACTGTGGGATCGCAGCGCAAGACGCCTCGGCGGTAGCGGCTCAACTCGCCCAGCAAGTCCGCCAGGCGCATGTCGCTGGCCACCATCAGCCCGCGGCTCCAGGCGGGGGTGTCCTCGGGACCCTGCGTCGATTCGGTCACGTGGTCGGCAGAGAAGTCCGCATGCTGGCCGGCGCGCGCCTGCACGGCGAGCCCGGCCGCGTTCGCCGGGCGGATTTCCACGGCGCCTTCGTGCACCGACACGCGGCAGATCGGGCCTGCCCGCTGAACGGAGAATACGGTGCCCAGTGCCTGGACCGATCCTTGCGCGGTGTCGACATAGAACGGACGCGATGAACGGTCTTTGGCGGTGTGCACCAAGATCCGGCCCGCCAGCAGTGAGATGCGGCGCGCTTGCGCGCCATAATGCACGTCAATGGCGCTGGCCGTGTCCAGGACGACGCGGGTTCCATCGGGCAGAGTGTGCTCGCGTATATCCCCGGTGCTGGTTCGATAATCGGCGAACGCTACACGCAGCGAGAACGGAGCAGCCGCATCTTCGCGCAGGCCGTAGACCAATGCGCCCGCCGCCGCCGCGCCGGCCAGACCAAGCACGCGCCGCCGCATGGGAGACGGCCGGCGGCTGCGAAGCACGTATTGCGCCACCTCGGCGGGAACCTCTCGCAGTTTGCCGTCGATGGCAGCGAGATGTTGCCAGGCGCGCTCGTGGTCGGGGTGGGCAGAACGCCAGTTCGCACAGGCAAGCCGGTCGGCCTCGCTGACATCGCTAGCCAGCAAGCGCGCCATCCATTCAGCGGCACGCTGGACGATGGCCGGGTCTATGGGACTGGAACGGCCGGTCATGCCGACTCTTCAAGTCTGGTCCGTTTCATATATGGCCCGGTAGCAGGCGGCAAGGGCGGCGGCCATGTACTTTTCCACGGAAGATAGGGAAACTCCAAGCTGGGCCGCGATCTGCGGATAGGTCAGTCCATGGACCTTGCACAGGACAAAGGCGGCACGACCCTTGCCGGGCAAGGCGTCGAGCATGGCATCGATCTCTGTCAGCGTTTCGACGATAAGCGCACGCGCTTCCTCGGAGGGAGCCTGGTGCGCCGGCATTTGGCTGACGGCTTCCAGATAGGCGTTTTCGATTCTGCGCCGGCGGTACAGATCGATCACGAGGCAGTTGGCGATGCGCGCCAGGTGCTGGCGCGATTGCTGCACTTCCGGCGTAAGTCCGGTGACCAGGATCCGAAGATATGTGTCGTGCGCGAGATCCGCTGCGTCCGTGGCGTTGCCCAGCTTTTTGCGTAGCCAGCTGCGAAGCCAACCGTGGTGATCACCGTACAGCGTTTCGAAGGATTGCGTCGAGGCGGAGACGGTCATGGCGCGGAACATCCCGGGCGGAAGGGGTATTGGATGAAAATGATAATCGTTATTAATTTATCCACCAAATTCTGGCCCGGCAAGCCTCTGCCAGGCAGGTATCGGAGCACGTTGTCTCGTTTATGCCCAAATCTCAAGACTGGCTCGTCTGGCGATGCCGCTTGGTCACTCCTCAAAGGCATGTGCGCCTTCCGCTTCGCGGGGCAGGGCATAATAGCGGCGGATACGTCACCGTCGCGGACTCGCGACCGCAATGGAAGGAGGCAGCAATGAACCCCGCCTGGGTATGGTTCGGCCTGATGGCTCTCGCCCTGATCGGCGAAATCATGACCGGAACCTTCTACCTCCTCATGGTCGCGGTCGGTTTCGCCATCGCCGGCATCGCCGCATGGGCCGGCGCCGACATCGCCTGGCAGCTCGTGCTGTGCGCCGTCGCGGTCGTCCTGTCCATGCTGCTCCTCAAGCGCCTCAACATCCTCAAGAAACGGGGCTCGCCTCCCTCCAGCAACGCCAACGTCAACATGGACATCGGCCAGACCGTCAAGGTCGACGCCTGGAACGAAGACCGCACCGCGCGTGTCTGGTATCGTGGGGCGCACTGGCAGGCCGAGCTGGCGCCGGGCGCCGAACCGGCCGCCGGGCTCTACGTCATCACCGAGATGCGCGGCAACAGCCTCGTCCTGTCGCCCTACCGCTGAGGCCGTTGCGGGCGGCCTCTCCAGTCCTGGCAATACCAATAAGGAAACCCCATGACCGAATCCACCATCGTCCTGCTGGTCATACTGGCCCTGGCCATCCTCATCGTCGTCAAATCGATCGCCATCGTTCCCCAGCAGCATGCGTGGGTCGTGGAGCGGCTCGGCAAGTTCGACCGCGTGCTGTCTCCCGGCGCCGGCTTCGTGATCCCCTTTATCGAGCGCGTGGCCTACAAGCACTCCCTGAAGGAAATCCCCCTGGACGTGCCCAGCCAGATCTGCATCACGCGCGACAATACCCAGCTCCAGGTGGACGGCATCCTGTATTTCCAGGTCACCGATGCCATGCGGGCTTCCTACGGTTCGTCCAACTACATCGTCGCCATCACCCAGCTCGCTCAGACCACGCTGCGCTCGGTCATCGGCAAGCTGGAGCTGGACAAGACCTTCGAAGAGCGCGAACAGATCAACAGCAGCATCGTCAACGCGCTCGACGAAGCCGCGCTGAACTGGGGCGTCAAGGTGCTGCGCTACGAAATCAAGGACCTGACCCCGCCCGCCGAGATCCTGCGCGCCATGCAGGCCCAGATCACCGCCGAACGCGAAAAGCGCGCCCTGATCGCCGCCTCCGAAGGCCGGCGCCAGGAGCAGATCAACATTGCCACGGGTGAACGGGAAGCCGCCATCGCCCGCTCCGAAGGCGAGAAGCAGGCCCAGATCAACCAGGCCCAGGGCGAAGCCACCGCCGTCGTCACCGTGGCCGAGGCCACCGCCAAGGCCATCCTGCAGGTGGCCGAGGCCATCCAGCACCCCGGCGGCATGGAGGCCGTCAACCTCAAGGTGGCCGAGCGCTACGTGGATGCCTTCGGCAACCTGGCCAAGACCAACAACACGCTCATCGTGCCGGCCAACGTCAGCGACATCAGCGGCCTGATCGCCTCGGCGCTGACGGTGGTCAAGGGGACGCAGGGGGCGCCCAAGGCGCCGAACTGATCTCAGGCGCATGCGGCGTCCGCCTTGGACGCCGCACCAGGCAACACGCTGACGCGGACTATTGGCGCCGCGTATCGTGCTTCATGATCTGCGCCTTCTCCCGCAGCCAGTCGCGCTCGCGTTCGGTGTCCCGCTTGTCGTATTGCTTTTTGCCGCGCGCCAGGCCGAAGTCGAGCTTGATCAGCGAATTCTTGTAGTGCAGGTTCAGCGGCACGAGGGCGAAGCCGCGCTGTTCCACCTTGCCGATCAGCTTGCGGATTTCCTCCGCCTTGAGCAGCAGCTTGCGCGTGCGGGTGGCGTCGGGATGGATGTGGGTGGAGGCGGTTTCCAGCGGACTGACGTGCATGCCGAGCAGGTAGAGCTCCGCATCGCGTACGATGACGTAGCTTTCCTTGAGCTGGACACGCCCGGCACGAATCGCCTTCACCTCCCAGCCTTCGAGAACCAGGCCGGCCTCGAAGCGCTCGTCGATGAAGTAGTCGTGAAACGCCTTGCGGTTTTCAATGATGCTCATTACGTCAATGTACTCCGTCGGCCGCGCGCAAGGCGCGTAGGGAGTAGGGCTCCCCCTGCCGTAAAATCAGCCATTCTAGCAATTTGCCCTGGCGGTTCATCCACGCATGCATAAAGTGCAACGTTCGGTGCTGGTCCCCTACAGCGCGGCCCAGATGTTCGATCTGGTGGCCAAGGTCGAGGACTACCCCAAATTCATGCCCTGGTGCGGCGGCACCGAGGTGCACGAGCGCGACGAGAACGGCATCCGGGCTTCGGTCGTGATCCAGTTCGCCGGATTGCGGCAGCGCTTCACTACCCGCAACACCCATCATTACCCCGACCGGATCCAGCTCGACCTGGTGGACGGGCCGTTCTCGCTGCTCGAGGGCGTATGGGAATTCCACGCCCTGGCCGACGACGCCTGCAAGGTCGTCTTCACCATGCAGTACCAGTTTTCCAGCCGCACGCTGGAGGCACTGGTCGGGCCCGTGTTCAACCGCATCGCCACCAGCTTCATCGATGCCTTCACCCAGCGGGCCGAAGCCTGTTATGGGTAGTGGGCCAGGGCAGGGCGGCGAGCCGGGCGGCGGCATCGCGGTGTCGGTCTGCTACGCGGACACGGACGCCGTCTGGATGCGCGAGCTGGTCCTGCCTGCCGGTTCGACGGTGGCCGACGCCATCGAGGCCAGCGGTTTCCGCCGGGACTTTCCCGGCATCGATCCCGCGCAAAGCGGAACCGGCGTCTACGGCCGCCGTCGCGATCTGGACCACGTCTTGCACGAGCACGACCGGGTGGAGATCTACCGTCCGCTGGTATTCGATCCGAAGGAATCGCGCCGCCGGCGCGCCGAGCACAAGGCGGCGTCCTTGCAGGGCGGGAGGGGAAAGCGGCAGAAGTAAAGTCGACGCCCGCCTAACGCCTTGCAAATGCGGCCTTTGCCTCGAAATTCAAGGCTCGCAGGCGCTTCCGAAGGCTATGTGGGTTTTCCCGCATATAAGCCCTCTTGACAGAAGGGCCGAACGACGCAGGAAGCCGCTCTCTATTACAATACTAGGTTTAATTGTATTGCGGCAGGGGGTTGCACGATGCGTCTCGTACAAAATGCACTTACTTTCGATGACGTGTTGTTGGTGCCCGCGTATTCCGCGGTGCTGCCCCGCGATACCAGTCTTCGAACCCGTCTGACCCGTGATATCTCGCTGAACATTCCCCTGGTGTCCGCCGCCATGGACACCGTCACGGAATCTCGCCTGGCCATCGCCATGGCGAAGGAAGGCGGGATCGGGATCATCCACAAGAACCTCACCGCCGACGAACAGGCGCGCGAAGTCGCCAAGGTCAAGCGCTACGAGGCCGGGGTCGTGCTCGATCCGATCACCATCGCGCCGCACATGAAGGTGCGCGAAGTCATCGAGCTGCAGCGCCAATACGGCATCTCGGGCCTGCCCGTGGTCGAGGGCCGCCAGGTGGTCGGTATCGTCACCAACCGCGACCTGCGCTTCGAGGACCGCTTCGAAGAACCCATCCGCACCGTCATGACTCCGCGCGAACGCCTCATCACCGTGCGCGAGGGAGCCTCGCTGGAAGAGGCCCAGGCGCTGATGCACAAGCACCGCCTGGAGCGCGTGCTGGTCGTCAACGACAAATTCGAGCTGCGCGGCCTGATCACCGTCAAGGACATCATCAAGAACACCGAGAACCCCAACGCCAGTAAGGACGCGCATGGCAAGCTGCGCGTCGGCGCGGCGGTTGGGGTGGGCGAGGGCACCGACGAGCGCGTCGAGCAGCTCGTGGCCGCCGGCGTGGACGTCATCATCGTGGACACCGCCCACGGCCATACCGCCGGGGTGCTCGACCGCGTGCGCTGGATCAAGAAGCACTATCCGCAAATGCAGGTGATCGGCGGCAACATCGCCACCGGCGCCGCCGCCCGCGCGCTGGTCGAGGCCGGCGCCGACGGCGTCAAGGTCGGCATCGGCCCCGGCTCCATCTGCACCACGCGCATCGTGGCCGGCGTGGGCGTGCCCCAGATCACCGCCATCTCCAACGTGGCCGAGGCCCTGGAAGGCACCGGCGTGCCCCTCATCGCCGACGGCGGCGTGCGCTACTCCGGCGACATCGCCAAGGCCCTGTCGGCAGGCGCCTACACCGTCATGATGGGCGGCATGTTCGCCGGCACCGACGAAGCCCCGGGCGAAATCGTCCTGTACCAGGGCCGCTCGTACAAGTCCTACCGCGGCATGGGCAGCCTGGGCGCCATGGCCGACGGCTCGGCCGACCGCTACTTCCAGGACCCGGCCAACAACTCCGACAAGTTCGTGCCCGAAGGCATCGAAGGCCGCGTGCCCTACAAGGGCAGCGTGCTCGGCATCATCTACCAGCTGGTCGGCGGCGTGCGGGCTTCCATGGGCTACTGCGGCTGCGCCACCATCGACGAAATGCGCACCAAGAGCGAGTTCGTGCAGATCACCGCCGCCGGCATCCGCGAATCGCACGTCCACGACGTGCAGATCACCAAGGAAGCCCCCAACTACCGGATGGACTGATATGGTCCCCCCCACTCACACGCCGCGTTCGCGGCCCCCCGGGGGGCGCTTGTCGCTCGCCTTGGGGCGGCCCGGCGGCTCGCTCGGGTAGCATATGTCTCACGATCGCATCCTGATCCTCGACTTCGGATCCCAAGTCACCCAACTGATCGCCCGCCGCGTGCGCGAAGCGCAGGTCTACTGCGAAATCCACCCCTACGACGTATCCGACGACTTCATCCGCGAACAGCAGGCCAAGGGCCTGAAAGGCGTCATCCTCTCGGGCAGCCACGCCTCGGCCTACGACGAGGCCTCCATGCGCGCGCCTCAGGCCGTGTTCGAGTCCGGCGTGCCCGTGCTGGGCATCTGCTACGGCATGCAGACCATGGCCATGCAGCTGGGCGGCAAGGTCAGCTTCAGCGACCATCGCGAATTCGGCTACGCCGAAGTCCGCGCCCACGGCCACACGCCGCTCCTGAACGGCATCCAGGACTTCGCCACTCCCGAAGGCCACGGCATGCTCAAGGTCTGGATGAGCCACGGCGACAAGGTCACCGAACTGCCGCCCGGCTTCAAGCTCATGGCCTCCACCGCCTCGTGTCCCATCGCCGGCATGGCCGACGTCGACCGCGGCTACTACGGCGTCCAGTTCCACCCCGAAGTCACGCATACCGTCCAGGGCCAGGCCCTGCTGTCGCGCTTCGTGCACGACATCTGCGGCTGCGGCACCGACTGGAACATGCCCGACTACGTCAGCGAAGCCGTCGAGGCCATCCGCAAACAGGTCGGCAGCGATGAAGTCATCCTGGGCCTGTCCGGCGGCGTCGATTCCTCCGTGGCGGCCGCACTGATCCACAGGGCCATCGGCGACCAGCTCACCTGCGTCTTCGTCGACCACGGCCTGCTGCGCCTGAACGAAGGCCAGCAGGTCATGCAGACCTTCGCCGAAAACATGGGCCTGAAGATCATCCACGTCGACGCCACCGACGACTTCATGGGCAAGCTGGCCGGCGTGACCGACCCCGAGGCCAAGCGCAAGATCATCGGCAAGGAATTCGTCGAAGTCTTCCAGCGCGAAGCCGCCAAGCTCAAGGGCGCCAAGTGGCTGGCGCAGGGCACCATCTACCCAGACGTGATCGAATCGGCCGGCGCCAAGACCGGCAAGGCCGTCACCATCAAGTCGCACCACAACGTCGGCGGCCTGCCCGATACCCTGCACCTGAAACTGCTCGAGCCGCTGCGCGAGCTGTTCAAGGATGAAGTGCGCAAGCTCGGCATCGCGCTCGGCCTGCCGCACGGCATGGTCTACCGGCATCCGTTCCCCGGGCCGGGCCTGGGCGTGCGGATCCTGGGCGAGGTGAAGAAGGAATACGCCGACCTGCTGCGCCGCGCGGACGCGATCTTCATCGAAGAACTGCAGGGTACGCGGGCGACCGAACAGGATGCCGCCGCGGGCTTGTGTGCCGCGGAAGAGGTCGGGCAGAACTGGTATGACTTGACCAGCCAGGCGTTTGCCGTTTTCCTGCCCGTGAAGTCCGTGGGCGTGATGGGAGATGGGCGGACGTATGACTACGTCGTCGCGCTACGCGCGGTGCAGACCACCGACTTCATGACGGCACATTGGGCGCATTTGCCGTATGCGTTGCTGGGGAGGGTTTCGAACCGGATCATCAATGAGGTTCGGGGGTTGAATCGGGTGGTTTATGACGTGTCGGGGAAGCCGCCGGCGACGATTGAGTGGGAGTGATCCCGCGTCTGGAATGAGCTGGCATTGGCTGGCATGAAATCCGAATCAAGCCCTTGTTTATCAAGGGCGTAAGCTCCCCCAATTGGTAGACATCAGCCGGTAGAATTTCGGGGCCTCCACGAGTCGGAGACTCCCTTGAAGAAAAGCAGGTTCACGGAAAGCCAGATCGTTGCGGTGCTGAAGGAAGGCGAGGCCGGTATGCCGGTTGCCGAACTGTGCCGCAAGCACGGCGTTAGCAGCGCCACGTACTACCAGTGGAAGAGCAAGTACTCGGGCGTACAGGTGTCCGAGTTGCAGCGGCTGCGCGAGCTCGAGGCCGAGAACGCCAAGCTCAAGCGCATGTACGCGGATCTGGCCCTGGAGAATTCGGCGATCAAGGATGTTCTGAACCGAAAATCCTGACGCCGTCGGCCAGGCGCGAGGTGGTCGAACAGTTGGTGCAAGCCCGACTGTCGATCGCTCGTGCCTGTCGAATTGCAGGCCTGTCGCGGGCGGCGTACTACAAGAGGCCAGTGTCGGCATCCGAGCGAGATGCCGACGTGATCGAGGCGCTCAATGCCATCGTCAGCCGGCATGGGCGCTGGGGGTTCTGGAAATGCTTTACCCGGTTGCGGCTTGATGGCCGCTGCTGGAACAAAAAGCGTGTGCATCGGGTGTACTGCGATATGGGTTTGAATTTGCCTCGGCGTTGCAAGAAGCGGCTACCAGACCGGCCCCATCAGCCGTTGGACCTGGCAAGCGAGCCCAACCGCTGCTGGGCCTTGGACTTCATGCACGACGCCTTGTATTGCGGTCGGCGGTTTCGGACATTGAATGTAATCGACGAAGCCAATCGGGAGTGCTTGGCCATCGAGGTTGGCACGTCGATCCCATCGGCCAGGCTGATCCGCGTCTTGAGTCGCTTGGTCGACTGCTACGGCGCCCCGAATGCCATACGGCTGGACAACGGCCCGGAGCTAGTCTCCCAAGCGTTCACTGAATGGGCCGCAGCCAAAGGCATCGCGGTTCGATACATCCAGCCGGGTAAGCCCAACCAAAACGCCTTTATCGAGCGTTTCAACCGAACGTACCGCACCGAAGTGCTCGATGCGCATCTGTTCGCCAACCTGGAGCAGGTCCAGGCCATCACAGACCAGTGGCTGGTCGAGTACAACGAATACCGCCCCCATGAAGCGTTGGGTGGCGTCCCGCCGGCGCAGTATATGCCCCGGTTAACCCACGCTCCGAATCTCTATCGGCCGCTGTCTACTTGACGGGGGTGCTTACGCTTGCAGATGGCCGGTCCCGCCGACGGCCAGCACGGCGATCCAGACCATTGCCGTACCAAGCAGCAGCGTGACGACCATGGCCTGGGACAGCGTTCCGCCGACCACGCCGCGGCGCAGCGTGGCGTTGTTCGCGGCGAAGGTAAACGCCGCGAGGAGGGCGAGCACGGTCGGCAGGATCATGTCGTCCGCTGGGTCCGCCGTGCCTGTTTGTCGGCGTACATGAGCTGGTCGGCCACCTTGAGCACGGCTTGCAGCGAGCTGACCGAGGGGTCGACGCTGGCGATGCCGAAGCTGGCGCCGGGGTAGTCGAAGCTGCACTCGGTAAAGGTGTAGGTGCCGATCAGCAGTGGCGCGAGCCGGCCGCGCATGGCCTCGGCCGGGCCGTTCGGATCGTCGGGCGGGGGCGGGTCGACCAGGCCGATCACGACGAATTCGTCGCCGCCCAGGCGACCCAGCATGTCGTTTTTGCGCAGGCCGGCGGACATGCGTTGGCCGACCTCGATCAGGAATTTGTCGCCGACGACGTGGCCGTAGGTGTCGTTGATGGTCTTGAAGCCATCCAGGTCGATGAAGGCGACCATCACCCACATCCGGGTTTCCTTCGCCAGGGTGAACAGGCGGTCCAGCTCGGCCAGGACGGAACGGCGGTTGGGCAGGCCGGTCAGGGCATCGTAGTTGGCCGCGTATTGTTCTTCCTGGCGGCGCATCACCATTTGTCCGGCGGCCTGGCCGGACAGCAGGATCAGGACCAGGCCGAATGCCGCCACGAGTCCGGCCGTGTAAAGGTGGCGCTTGCGCATGGGAGCCACGTAGTCCAGCGTGGCCAGGGTGATCAGCTGGTATTGCGGATTGGTCAGCGGTTGGCGCCGCATCAGGTAGGGCTTGCCGTCGATCAGCCACTGGCCCGCATCGGGGCCGGCGTTCGCGATCGGGCGCGCGTCCATGGGGTCGCCTGGCGCTTCGCCACCGTCCGGCGGCAGTACGGTGCCAGGCGGCAGGAGCGCCGCCAGGTTGCGCAGCATGAAGGGCTCGGACGAGGCGGTGATCACGCGGCCCTGGCGGTTCACGATCAGGGCGATGTGTCGTCCGGTCAGGTAGGCCGCCATCTCGGGCGCGTCGAATTTCACGGTGACCGAACCTTGCGGCACGTCGTTGGCGTCTTCGATGCGGCTGCTGACGAAATAGGAGGGGCTGTTGTTGAGACGCGCGATGCCGAACTGCTGGCCCGTGCCGTGGCGCAGGGCGTCGATCAGGTAGGTGCGGCCGGAGTAGATCATGCCCACGATGCTGTCGGACTCGGCCCAGTTGCTGGCCGTGACGGTATCGTCCGACATGTTGTTCATGTAGATGCGGGCATAGCGCAGGTCGCTGGCCAGCGCGTTCATGTAGTCGCCCACGCGGCGCACCAGCGGGTCTTGCGTGAATTGCGCGGCGCGCTGCTGGCGCGTCAGCTCGGCGGCGCCGGGCGGGTCGGTGCGGTAGCGGGCGGCAAGCTGGATGACCTGGCTCTGGCGCGCCACCATGTTGGCTACGCTGACCATTTCGGTGAACAGGCGGTCGACGACGCGCGCGGTGGTCCTGGCTTCGTATTCGGCGCTGGCGGCTATGTTGTCCAGCCGCGCGGCCACGATCCGCTGCGAGGTCCACCAGCCCAGGGCGGCCACCAGCGCCATCCAGGCCAGGGCCAGGCCCAGGGTGACCCGCAGCACGATGGGGGGCATCCTGGGGCCGCGACGGCCTTGCTGCGGCAACGCGCCACCTGCGCCATGGCCGCCCAAAAGACGATGATCCAAAACAGCTTCATTCTGCATTCGTGATCTTCTCGCGCGGCAAGGGGTGGGCGACGTGTCAATCCGATTTCATCAAGGTATCGATTCTAGGGCGTGTTCACACTATCTAAGCCCATCAACGATGAGCGCGAAATTGATGAAGGCAATGAACATCACATCCAGCTTGTCGAATCGCGAGAATATGCGCCGGAAGCCTTTGAGGCGCCGGAACAGT
>NZ_NINW01000018.1 GCF_002188465.1 Pigmentiphaga sp. NML080357
ACTGTTCCGGCGCCTCAAAGGCTTCCGGCGCATATTCTCGCGATTCGACAAGCTGGATGTGATGTTCATTGCCTTCATCAATTTCGCGCTCATCGTTGATGGGCTTAGATAGTGTGAACACGCCCTAGGCCAGGGCCAGCAGGCTGTCGGCCACTTCGCGTGGATATTCGAGCGGAGACAGGTGCCGCGCGCGAGGCAGGATGCACAGCGTCGAGCCGGAAATGGCGTCGGCAAGCGCCTGCGCCATGGCCACGGGAGTGGCGTAGTCTTCTTCGCCGACCAGGATGCGGGTGGGGGCTTCGATGCGGGAGAGGTCCGCACGCTGGTCCATGTTGCCCAGCATGCGGCAGGTTTCCAGGTAGGCGGGCATGTCGTTGGCAAGGAATATCCGCTTGCAGTGTTCGACCACGTCGGGATGGTCGCGGCGGAAGTCGTCGGTGAACCAGCGCGTTTCCTGGAATGCGATCAGGCTCGCGAGTCCGTCCTGTACAGCTTTCCGGCCGCGTCCTTCCCAGTCGGCAGGCGCGGTGGCGCCATACCATGCGGTCGTGTCGAACAGCCCAAGGCCTGCGGTTCGGCGTGGATGGCGGATGCCGAAGGCCAGGGCGACGCTGCCGCCCATCGAGGCTCCGCCGACCACGGCGCGCTCCCACCCCAGTGCGTCGAGCACGCTGGCGACGTCATCGGCGAAGGTCTCGATGCGGTAGGGACCTGCCGGTTTGTCCGAGCGGCCGTGTCCGCGCGCGTCCAACGCCGCGACCGCCGCGTCGGGCCCAAGTTCGGCCGCGACCGTGTCCCAGAAGCTGTGGTCCATGGCCAGGGAGTGGACCAGGGCGAAGCGGCGCTTCGCGCCGGCTTGGCCATGCAGGGCATAGGCGATGCGGGTGCCGTCCGCGGAAGAGGCGTAGTGCAATGGCGTTTCGGGCATCTCGATCTCTGCTCTTTCTGCTCGGATTAGTCGACCTTGCCGATGCGTTGCACGGCCTGGATTTGTCCTTCCGCGTCTTCCTTCCAGAATTTGGCGAAGTCCGCGGTGTTCAGATATTTGATGGGCAGGCCGGCGCCTTCCTCGATGACTTTTTGCACGCGGGCGTCTTCAACGGCGAATTTGACCGCTTCGCCCAGCTTTTCGAGCACCGGGGACGGGGTGCCGGCGGGGGCGAACAGGCCGCTCCACTGATAGAACTCGACGTTGTAGCCCAGCGATTTCAGGCTGGGTAGCTTGGGGAAGGCTTCGACGGGTTCGCTGCCCCAATGGGCCAGCAGCCGTACCGCGCCGCTGTCCACGTGCTGCTTGACCGATCCGGGCGAGACGGCCAGAGCCTGGATCTGCTTGCCCATCAGGGCCATCATGGCCGGGCCGGCCCCGCCGTAGGGAACGTGCAGGGTCTTCATGCCGGCCGCGTTGGCCAGCGACGCCATGTACATGTGCAGCGTGCCGTAGACGCCCGACGATCCATAGGTGATCTGTTCTTTGCGGGCATGGTCGATGAACTCCTGCGCCGTTTTCCACGGGCTGTCGCTGCGGACCGCGAGCACGGCAGGATCCGCCGTGATGCGGGCGATCGGGGCGAACTGGTCGACCTGGTACATCGGCTGGCGGCCGATCAGCTTGTCGGCCGTCGGCATGCTCGAGATTGCCGGCAGCGACATCAGGATGGTGTAGCCGTCCGGCTTGGCACGTGCGGTATGGGCGATTCCCACTGCGCCTCCCGAGCCCACCTTGTTTTCCACGATCACGGGTTGGCCCAGCTTGCGCGCCATGGCCTCGGCCACCGGACGCGCCACCGCGTCGGTCACGCCCCCGGGGGCAAAGGGCACGATCATGGTGATGGGGCGGGCGGGCCACTCCTGGGCCTGGGCGGTGCCTGCCGCGAGGGTGGCGGCGATCGCCGCGGCGACGACGTACTGGTTCATGTCTGCTCCTTGGTTCTTGGTCATTCGTCGAGAACGTGGCTCCATTTCTGGCGGGTTGCGGCCTGCAGCGACTTGCTGGCCTCGGCTACGCCGGGAAACCGGGCCAGGTAGTCGTACGGCCGGCACGCGTCGATGACGGCCTTGGAGTTGAACGGCGTGTCGGTGCCGAAAGTGACGAACAGCGGATCGTTCTTCGATCCCATGCCGCGCCGGACGATGTCGATGTCGCGCTCGGGGTCGGAGCGCGTGGCCACCGCCCACATCACCTCCTGCAGATTGGCCGGGTCGATGTCTTCGTCCACCACCACCGCCCAGCGCGACATGTAGGCCCCCACGCCGCAGTTGAGCAGCAGGTGGCCGGCCTGCCTCGCATGGCCCGGATAACGCTGCTTGATCGATACCACGTTGAACATGCGAGCGCCGCCGATCTCGTGCGCCCATACCGCCTGGACGTCGGGTACGCCCGCGGCCTGCAGGGCGTCCATCAGCAGCGCCGAACGCATCACGGCCTTCGAGTACGAATAGTCGTTGGGCGGCTTGGCGGGCGGGCTGCCCAGCAGAATGGGCCGTGAGCGATGGTAGATGTGTTCGATCGTGACTACGGGCGATACGCCTTGCTTGCCGGGGTAGTAGCCATGGAACTCGCCGAACGGGCCTTCCTCTTTCATGTCGCCGGGGTGGGCCCAGCCTTCGATCACGATCTCGGCGGCGGACGGGAAGGGCAGGCCGGTGGCCTGGCCGCGCACGACCTCCACCGGCTGCCCGAGGATGGCGCCGATGTAGTTGTACTCGCACATGCCGTAGGGCACTTCGATGCCCGAGATGGTGTAGCCCAGCGGGTCGCAGCCCAGCACGATGGCCACGGGAAAGGGCTTGCCGGCGGCCACGTGCTTGTCGTACTGGATGGCGCCGTGCTTGCCGGGGATCATGTCCAGGCCGACGTGGTTGCGGTCATGGATCATGACGCGGTAGGTGCCGACGTTGACCCAGTCCGAGTCGAGGTCCTTCGTGACCACCATGCAGCCGGTGCCGATGTAGCGGCCGCCATCCTTTTCGTGCCAGAGCGGCGCGGGGAAGGCGGACACGTCCACGTCCCTGCCCGAGACCACATGTTCGAACACGGCGCCGTTTCCAACTTGCACAGGGTCGTATTCCGCGGCGCGGCTCTTCCAGGCATTGGGCCGGCCGCGCAGCTTGCCGACCAGATCCTGGTGGCCCGAGACATCGCCCAGCCGCAGGATACTGGCCAGGCGCACCGCATTCGAGGTGGTGCAGGTGAGTACGCGGTGGCCGGATGGGTAGCCGGGAATGTCGTCGAACAGCAGTGCCTTGGGGTCGGCCTTCTTGACGTTCAGCTCGGCGATCGCGCCCAGTTCCAGGTTCCAGTCCGCGCCCGAGACGCGCTTGAGCTGCTTGTCGGCGTCGATGTCGGCAAGCCACTGCCGCAAGTCCAATCCGTGTGCCTTGGTGTGTGTCGTCATTCAGGATCCGTGGTGGTCGTGCCGCGCCGCTTGCGGCGTTCAGGGTTCGATCCTGGCGCGCTCGATCACGCCGCGGACGTTCTTCAGGTCGAACTCGATGCGTTGCTTGAATTCGGCCGGCGGCATGCCGCCCACGGTGGCGCCGTTCTCGGCGAAGCGCTGGATCACGTCGGGAGCCGCGAGGGTCTTGGCCACTTCGCGGTGCAGGATCTCGATAATGGTGTCGGGCGTGCCCTTGGGCGCGAACATCCCCACCCAGTTCGAGGCGTCCACACGCGGCACGCCCGCGCCCTGGGCGGTCTTCCATTCGGGGTGGTCGGCCATGCCGCGGCGGGTCAGCAGGCCCACCACATGCACGCGCCCGCTCTTCACGTGGGGCAGCACGGCCGGCACGGCCACCACGCCCAGCGGCACTTCACCGCCGGCAACCGCCGCCATGGCCGGCGCGCCGCCCTTGTAGGGAACGTGCATGAGTCTGATGCCGGACTCCAGCGCGAACCATTCGCCGCCCAGGTGGTTGTAGCTGCCCGCGCCGGGGGACGAGAACGCGAGCGAATCAGGCTTGGCCTTGGCCGCCTTGATTACGTCGTCGAAGGTCTTGTAGGGCGTGGCGGCATTGGCCACCAGCAGCAGCGGCGTGTCGCTGACCAGGGTGATGGGCTTGAAGTCGCGATCGAGATCGTAGGGAACGTGCTTGAAAAGCGCCGGGTTCACCGAGAATTCGCCGGTATGCGCCATCAGCAGCGTGTAGCCGTCGGCGGGCGCCTGGGCCACGTTGCTCACCGCGATAAAGCCATTGCCACCGGGCTTGTTCTCGACGATGACATTCCAACCCAGGCGCTCGGTCAACTTCTGGGCCAGCAAGCGGGCCGTGACGTCGACCACGCCGCCCGCGGCAAAAGGCACGACCATGCGGATCGGCCGGCTGGGATAGTCCTGGGCGTGGGCTGCGCCCACGGCTGCGAGCATGAGCGCCGCAAGCAATGTCTTCGATGTTCTCACTGGTGTCTCCGCCTGGGGGGGCCGGATCGGTGTCCGGCTTGTCATCGGTCCGGCGAATTGTGCCGACGCCGGCGGAGTGCGCCAAATGAAATGTCCTAATGACAGGCATGAGCCGTTTTATTGACCGCGCGGAGGGCTTCTCGCGCGATCGCGGTCGTCGGGTCGAACCATGGCGTTCAGTGTGCCTCGACCAGGTCTCGCAGCGCCGCGTCGCGGATGGCCAGCACTTCGAACAGACCGAGGGCCCGCAGCGCCGGCAAGGCATCGAGGATGTCGCGCTCGGCGCGCATGCGGGCGCCGGGATCCGAGGCCGGGTCGCACCATGTCCGGGCGTTGGCCAGGAAGGCGCCGACGCTGCCTTTGCGGATGACCACGCCGTTGCGTTCGACGGTGTCGAGATGGTCGGGAAGAATGTCCTGGGCTTGCATATCGTTTCCTCATGGCTGGGCGGAATCCAGGATAGGACAGGCGGGATGGCCTGGATACGCTATAAAGGACATTCGATAGCTTGTTCAGGCCAATCATGCCAATATCCTGGATTTCCTCCGTGGACGCCTCGGCGGACGATGGGCCACCGGTCCTGGCCGTGTCGCGGCGGACGGGGGCCGTGCGCCTGACCCGCCGCCACCGGCATGGGCGGGGCCAGTTGCTCGGCGCCATGCAAGGCCTGCTGTCGGTCGAAGCCGGCGGCAGCCGGTGGGTGGTGCCGGCCACCCACGCGGTATGGATACCGCCCGGCGTGCCGCACGGCGCGCGCTCGCATGGTCCGTTCGCGGGGTGGAGCGTCTATGTCGTTCCATCGGCGTGCCGGGATCTGCCGCGCCAGCCTTGTCTGCTGGCCGTATCCGGCTTGTTGCGCGAGGCGGCGGCACGCGCATCCTCGTGGACGGCCGGCGCACCGCTGGATGCGGCGCAATTGCGCGTGGCGGGCGTGATCCTCGACGAAATCCGCAGTTCGCCCCACGAGACCTTGGGGCTGCCCATGCCGCGGGACGAACGTCTGTTGAAAATCGCCAGGGCGCTGTCCGACCGTCCGGACGACGATCGCCGCCTGGAGGAATGGGCGGCATGGGCGGCTGTCGCGCCACGCACGCTTACGCGGCGTTTTCGCGTCGAGACCGGATTCAGTTTCACCGCATGGCGCCAGCGCGTGCGGCTCTTGCGCGCGATGGAGATGCTGGCCGCGGGGAAGGCGGTGACCACCGTGGCGCTGGATCTCGGCTACGACAACGTGAGCGCGTTCATTGCGCTGTTCCGCCGGACGTTCGGCGTGACGCCGGGGCGCTATCTCGCCTCGGGTTGAGTCCGGCTCGCTTGCCGACGCGAAGGCCCGCATGCGGCAGGCATGAACCTTGCCGGCTGGCCGAGGCTTACCGCCTGGAGCTATCGATGAGCATGCATATCGAAACCGCGCCGCCCGACGTGGTCGTGGTGCCGGATCAGGAGCCCGCTTCGCTGGACACGTGCCGGCGTTGCCGGCTGTGGCACGACGCCACGCAGGGGGTGGCGGGCGAAGGGCCGAAGCGCGCGCCGATCATGATGGTGGGAGAGCAGCCCGGCGACAAGGAAGACCTGGCCGGCAGGCCTTTCGTGGGGCCGGCCGGCGCATTGCTGGACTCGGCGCTGGCCGATGCCGGCGTGGACCGCGACGAGGTCTTCGTCACCAACGCGGTCAAGCATTTCAAATGGTCGCTGCGCGGCAAGCGCCGCATGCACAAGACCCCGGGCCAGCGCGAGATCGAGGCCTGCCGGTACTGGCTGGAAAAAGAGTATGCCGCGGTCGATCCCCTCATCGTGGTGGCGCTGGGAGCGACGGCGCTGAAGTCGGTCCTGCACGACTACCGCGCCGGCTTGCGCGACAAGCTGGGCGAGGTGCTGCCTTGCGGCGGGCGGCTCGTCGTGCCGACCTATCATCCGTCCTACGCCCTACGCGCGCCGGATGCGGCCGCGCGCCAGGAAGCCTACGACACCATCGTCGCGGCCTTGAAGCGCGCCGGCGAGCTCGCGCACGAGCGCGCCGGCAGGTGAGCCACGCGTCAGCGCTTGGCTTGCGCATGCGGTATGCGCGCCAGTTCCAGGTATCGCGAGGCAATGTCGTCCTGGTGGTCCTCCAGCCACTTGGCCATGGCTTCTTCCTCGGCAAGAATGCGTTCGCACACCTGCTGCGTCTGGGTGTCTCCCACGGTTCGGGCGGCACCGATGAGGTTGCGGTACGCCGCGATCTCCAGATGCTCGAAGGCATAGCTGAACATGGCGCCCTTGACGACTTCGTCGGTGGCGAACATGCCGGAAATGCCCTGGGCCATCGCCATGGCCTTGCCAGCCAGATCCTTCAAGGTAGAGTTGTCGCCGCCACGCCGCTCTATGCAGGTGACCAGCAATTGAGCCTGGTTCCTGGTTTCTTCCAGATGCTGCTCGATACGTTGCTTCAGGTCCGGGTAGTTTTCCAGGCGGCCGGCCATCGAATTCAGCATGGTTTCCGCCTGTTTCTCCATGGCATGGGCATCACGCAGCCAATCCATGAAGTGGTGGGCGGCGACGTCATCCGTACGTTGGTCCATGTTCGCTCTCCATTGAGTGTCGAAAGGGCGCAAGCCATGCGCGATGGCCCGCCGCTTCCGGCTCCGCAGATTTCGTACCCGGCGGGGCGTTCAAGACGCGAGCGGGGCACGGCGCTTGCTGCGGTTTCCTTCGTGCATGGAGGACGACATGATGAAACCACAGAACACCGGCGCGCCGGACCGCGAACCCCATCCCGAGGCCGATCCGCAGGTCGTGCGCACGCCTCGCCGCAGCGCGCAGGCGCCGGCCGAAGGGCCTGACGACTGGGGGAGGGACGGCGCCGTCGGCCGAGATGACGGCGCCGTCGGCAAGACTCAGCCTGCGCCGTCGGGCCGGGACCCCGGCGCCGCGTCCTGAAGCGGCGCCCTTCCTGTACTAGGCGTACTAGGGACGGCGGGCGGCATGGGCCGCGCCTAGCGCCGCGCCCACCAGCAGGACCGCGCACGCCGCCGCCAGCAGCGGTCCGCGGCCGCGTGTCGCCATGTGCGTATAGGCGCTGTGGCGATGGACCCGCCCCTGGCTTACCGGGGCTTCGCCGTCGCCCGGGGTCTCTAGTCCATCGTGGCGTTCGCGCGCGGGAATGCCGGTGCGCTGGTGCTTGACGAGCCAGTTCGCCATTCTGTCGGCCAGCCGCGGCATGCGCTGGCCGAAGTGACCGATGGCCTTCGCCGCGCCGCCCACGTAGATGTCGCGGCGAGGATGCTCGGCGGCATACAGGATGGCCCGGGCCGCGACCTCGGGCGCATAGACGGGCGGCGGCAGGCGCGGCTCCACGTCCATGTAATTGCGCGCATTGGCCGTGAACCGTGTGGCAATGGATGCCGGCTTGACCAGGGTGACCGACACGGGCACGCCTTCGGTTTCCAGTTCCATGCGCAGGGCATCGGTGAACCCCTTCACGGCATGCTTGGACGCCGAGTAGGCGCCTTGCAGCGGCACCGCGCGGTCCGACACTTCGCTGCCGACGTTGATGAGGGCGCCGCCGTGCTTGCGCAGATGCGCCACCGAGACGATCGAGCCGTAGACGACGCCCCAATAGTTGGTGTCGAAGAGCTTGCGCTGGTCTTCCAGCGGCACGTCCTCGATGCGCCCATAGATCGAGACTCCGGCATTGTTGATCCAGGTGTCCACTGCGCCGTAGGTGTCGAGGGCGGTCTGCAGCAGCCGCTCGTGATCCTCGCGGCGACCCACGTCCGCCTGGACGGCGGTGGCCTGGCCGCCCGCCGCCCGCAGTTCCTCGGCCACCGCGTCCAGCCGTTCCTTGTCGCGGCAGGCGAGCACGAGCCGCGCCCCCTGGCGGGCGGCCTCGCGGGCGGTCGCCAGCCCTATGCCGCTGCTGGCTCCGGTGATGACGATGACCTGGTCGGCAAGTCGTTTCAGGCGGTATTTCATATCGGCTCTCCTGTCAGACGGGCAGGACGACGACTGACGCAGGGAGCGTGCCCGCCGCGCTACGGCCGAGCCCCCGCGGGCGTCGTGGCGAGGCGAGCGCTATGATGCGCACGCGGTTCGCCAGCCGCCAACCGGAGCATCGTGACATGCATACTTCCCCGCATTTCGGTTTCATCGGACTCGGCAACATGGGCCTGCCCATGGCGCGCCGCCTGCTCGCCGCCGGCCGCGGGACTACCGTCTGGAACCGCAGCGCCGGCAGATCGGCCGGACTTGGCGCGGCCGGCGCGCGGGTAGCGCGCACGCCGGCCGACGTGCTGCGCGCCGCCGACGTCGTCGGCATCTGCGTAAAGGACGGGCCAGCGGTCGAAGAAGTGGTCTTCGGACCCGACGGCCTTGCCAGCGCCGGTCGTTTCGCGACGAAGAAAATCGTGGTGGATTTTTCGACGATCGCGCCCGAACAGGCGCGGGACTTCGGCCGCCGCCTGTACGAGCGGACCGGGGCGTCGTGGCTGGATGCGCCCGTGTCGGGCGGCGTGCCGGGTGCGGAGCGCGGGACGCTGATCTGCTTTGTCGGCGGGGACGAGGCGGACCTGGAAGCGGCGCGGCCGTTCCTGGCCGCGCTGACGTCGCGCGTCACCCACATGGGGCCTGCGGGCGCCGGCCAGACCACCAAGATCTGCAATCAGATGATCGTGGCGGTGAACGTGCTCACCATTGCCGAGACCTATGGCCTGGCGCGCCGCGCCGGGGTGAACGTCGCCAGCCTCGCGAAGGCGCTGGCGGGCGGATTCGCCGATTCCCAGCCGCTGCAGATCTTCGGCCCGGCCATGGCGGCGGGCAGTTTCCAGCCGACCCGCACCGCGGTCGAACTGATGGCCAAGGACATCGGGATTTCGCAGGACATGGCGGCGGATCTCCAGGCCGACACGCCGGTGTCGGCCTTTTGCGCCGCGCTGTACCAGCGCATCCGGGAGCAGGATCCGGCCTTGTTCGCTGGCGACGTCTCCGGCCTGGTCCGGCGCTACGGCTGAGCCCGCGCGGGCGGGTACGCGTGTCATCGTATTTTCATTGATGTAACGGCGCTCAAGTGCGCTCCTTGCAGAGCCGATAAGGCGAGTGACACGCAACGGCGGGGTTCTCCGGAATCCCGCCGTTGCCGTTTGTGGGCCAGGGGTTTCATTAGGACGTCATGAAAATACGCAGCAAATTGTTCGCGTTGGGCACGGCCGGCATCGTCGCGCTGGCGGTGGTGGCCGGTTGTTCCGTGGTGGGACTGTTGCGCCTGAGCGCGGCGGTCGATGGTTTTGCGCGCCACCGGGTGCCGGCGCTGGTGGCGCTGGGCGCGCTCCGCGAGGGGCAGGTGCAGGTCGCGCGCCATAACCTCGAGCCGCTGCAATGGGTAGGCGAGTACTCCATCGAGGCCCGCAATGAATGGGAACGCATGCTGCAATCGAAGGCGCGTACCTGGGCAGCCATGGACGAGGCGCGCGCGGCGTTGGGCGACGGCGGCGTCTCGGAAGATGAAGAAAAAGCGCTGCAGGCCTTCGACGCGGCCTTTCATGCTTGGGCAGAAAAGGAACGGCCGCTTACCGATCTGCTCAAGCAACTGGTGGAGGTGGATTCGGAAGAGCGCCAGCGGTTTCTTTTCCTCAAGTACTTGGCCGCCTATTCGGCCCAGGAGTCCTATTACGTGCAGGCCCAGCAGGCCATGCAGGCCCTCGCCGGGACGGGGGCGCAGGCGGCGGCCGAGCGGGCGGCGGAGCTGCGGCAGGCGAGCCTGCGCCTGGCCTGGCTGATTGCCGGCGTCGGGATGGGGGCGATCCTGGCCATGCTGCTCGGCGCCTGGCGTGCGGGCAGCACGATCGTCGGCGCCATCGACGGCATGCGGGGGCGGCTGGCCTCGATCGCCGGCGACCTGGATTTCCGGCCGCGGGCGATGGTGCGGGGCAACGACGAAGTGGCCGACATGGCGCGGGCGCTCGATCAACTGGTGGGGCGCATGCGGTCATCGCTGGCCACGGTCCAGGGCCTCTCGGGGGCGATGAACGCGGCCGGCGACGAAGTATCGGCCGGCGCTGCGGGCGTGGCCGGCGGCGCGGCGCGGCAGAGCGAGGCGGCCGGGCGCATGGCCCAGTCCATGCAGGAGGTGGCCGCGAGCATGGACCAGGTGGCGGCATCGGTGGAAGAGGCGGTGGGACTGTCGCGGGCGGCATGCGAGCTGGCCGCCCGGGGTGGCGAATTGATAGGGACCGCGGGCGGCAGGATGGACGCCATCGCCGGACGCATGGCGGATGCTTCGCGCGCGCTGGAGGCGCTCGGCCGGCACGGCGCCTCCATCAGGGAAGTGGCCCGCCTGATTTCCGATATCGCCGCCCAGACCAAGCTCCTGTCGCTCAACGCCGCGATAGAGGCTGCGCGCGCGGGCGAGGAAGGCAGGGGATTCGCCGTGGTGGCCGAGCAGGTGAGGGTGCTGGCCGAGAAAAGCGCCGCTTCCAGCCATCAGATCGGCCTGACCGTGGAACGCATCGCCGACGAGACCATGGTGGCCGCCGAGCTGATGCGGGAAGTGGTGGAGGCCGTCGCGGTGGGGCAGTCGAGCGCCGGCGAGGCAGGGCGTTTCATGGGCGAACTGCATGCCGGATCGGCACGGGCCGCCGGCGTGGTGGCCGACATCGGGAACGCCTTGCGCGAACAGGCGGCCCTCAACGAGGGAGTGGTGCGGCACGTCGAAGAAGTGGCCGGCATGGCCGAGCACTACCGCGAGGCGGCGGGCGCGATGGCGGCCCAGGTCGCGGGCCTGCGGGAAACCGTCCGCAAGGTCGACGAAACCGTGAATTCGTTCAGGGTGTCGTAAGCCTTGGCCGACGCGGCTTTCCCCGGGGGCGGAAGGGGGGCGAGCGTTTCGGCTGACTCAGGGTTTGCGCTATACTTTCTGTCGGACCGGCATGGGTATGAAACATGCGTGTCCGACAGTTACCGGTAAGACAGTTTTGTTTGGCGCCGACTCGCAAGGTTTGAAGACGCAGCAGTCCGCGCAAAAACATACATCCTTGCATGTAAGTGTGGACTAGCGGTTTAGAATTGCGCCGGCCCCGGCCGGGGCCCAGCAGGCGGCATCTCTGGCCGTCCGTCGCAAGGAAGTCTGTCCGCTCCTGCCAATTTTTTGCCAATGACGCCTCGGGCAGCCTCATGCCTGTGGCGTTACTCGAACAGGTTGCCTGATGAATATCGAGAGTTACCTTCCTGTCCTGCTGTTCATCATCGTGGGCAGCGTCATCGGATTCGCGCTGATGTTCCTCGGCTCCGTGATCGGCCCTAGCCGGCCCGACAGCGAAAAGCTCTCGCCGTACGAATGCGGCTTCGAGGCGTTCGAGGATGCCCGCATGAAGTTCGACGTGCGGTACTACCTCGTGGCCATCCTGTTCATTCTCTTCGATCTCGAGATCGCGTTCCTGTTCCCATGGGCCATGGCCAACGAGCAGGTGGGCCTGCTGGGCTTCGGCACCGTGGCGGTATTTCTGGCCGTTCTCGTGGTCGGTTTCGTTTACGAATGGAAAAAGGGCGCGCTCGACTGGGAGTGATCCCAGGGCATGCCGAAGGACACCGGGTTTCATCAATGGCTATCGACGGAATTCTCAACGAAGGCTTCATCACCACGACGGCGGACAAGGTCATCAACTGGGCGAAGACCGGCTCGCTGTGGCCCATGACGTTCGGCTTGGCCTGCTGTGCGGTCGAGATGATGCATGCGGGCGCGGCGCGTTACGACCTCGACCGCTTCGGCATCATCTTCCGGCCGAGTCCGCGCCAGTCCGATCTGATGATCGTCGCGGGCACGCTCTGCAACAAGATGGCCCCGGCTTTGCGCAAGGTCTACGACCAGATGCCGGAGCCGCGGTGGGTGGTGTCCATGGGGTCGTGCGCCAACGGCGGCGGCTACTACCACTATTCCTACTCGGTGGTGCGCGGCTGCGATCGCATCGTCCCGGTCGACGTCTACGTCCCGGGCTGCCCGCCCACGGCCGAAGCGCTGGTGTACGGCTTGCTGCAGCTGCAGAACAAGATCCGGCGCACCAATACGATCGCGCGCTGACATCGATGCCGGTGCGCCTTCCCTTTCTCCTCATCATCCTGCCCGGACAGGCCGCCGCCTGCCCGGTGTCGTCTTTTGATCCGAGCGCTCATGACCAAGCTTGAAACCCTGCGCCAGAATCTGCTTCGCGCCTTGGGCGAAGACATCCGTCTCACGCTCGCCCTGGGCGAGCTGACGCTCGAGGTTCCGGTCGAACGATATATCGAGGTGTGCCGGACGCTGCGCGACGACGCCGGGCTGCGCTTCGAGAGCTGCATCGACCTGTGCGGCGTCGACTACTCGACCTACGGCAACGAGGTGCGCGAGACCGCGCGCTTTGCGGTGGTGCTGCACCTGACCTCGATCACCCACAACTGGCGCCTGCGCGTGCGTACGTACGCGCCCGACGACGACATGCCCGTCGTGCCTTCGCTGGTCGATGTCTGGCCCGGCGTCAACTGGTACGAGCGCGAAGCCTTCGACTTCTACGGAGTGCTGTTCGAAGGCCATCCGGACCTGCGCCGCATCCTTACCGATTACGGCTTCATCGGCCATCCGTTCCGCAAGGACTTCCCCCTGTCGGGCAACGTCGAGATGCGTTTCGACCCCGAGCAGAAACGGGTCATCTACCAGCCCGTCACCATCGAGCCGCGCGAGATCATTCCTCGAGTCATTCGCGAAGACGGTTACGGAGCAGGGCGTTAATCATGGCAGAGATCAAGAACTACACCCTCAACTTCGGTCCGCAGCACCCGGCCGCGCACGGCGTGCTGCGCCTGGTGCTGGAGCTGGACGGCGAGGTCATCCAGCGCGCCGATCCCCACATCGGCCTGCTGCACCGCGCCACCGAGAAGCTGGCCGAGCACAAGACCTTCCTGCAGGCCTTGCCCTACATGGACCGCCTCGACTACGTGTCCATGATGTGCAACGAGCACGCCTACGTCATGGCGATCGAGAAGCTGCTGGGCATCGAGGTGCCGCTGCGGGCGCAGTACATCCGCGTCATGTTCGACGAGATCACCCGCATCCTGAACCACCTGATGTCGCTGGGCTCGCATGCGCTCGACGTCGGCGCGATGGCGGTGTTCCTCTATGCCTTCCGCGAGCGCGAGGACCTGATGGACTGCTACGAGGCGGTCTCGGGCGCCCGAATGCACGCGGCCTACTACCGTCCGGGCGGCGTCTATCGCGACCTGCCGGACCGCATGCCGCAGTATCGTCCGAGCAAGCTGCGCAGCGAAAGGGAAATGAAGGCGCTGAACGAGGACCGCTCCGGTTCCCTGCTGGATTTCATCGAGTCCTTCACCAACCGCTTCCCCGGCTACGTCGACGAATACGAGACGCTGCTGACCGACAACCGCATCTGGAAGCAGCGCCTGGTCGACGTCGGCATCGTCAGCCCCGAGCGCGCGAAGGCGCTGGGCTTCACCGGCCCCATGCTGCGCGGCTCGGGCGTCGAGTGGGACCTGCGCAAGATGCAGCCCTACGAGGTCTATGACCTGGTCCAGTTCGACGTGCCGGTGGGCGTCAACGGCGACTGCTACGACCGCTACCTGGTGCGGATCGAGGAAATGCGCCAGAGCAACCGCATCATCAAGCAGTGCGTAGAGTGGCTGCGCAACAATCCCGGCCCGGTCATGACGAGCAACCACAAGGTCGCCCCGCCCAGCCGCGCCGAGATGAAGACCGGCATGGAAGAGCTGATCCACCACTTCAAGCTCTTCACCGAAGGTTTTCACGTGCCGCCGGGCGAGGCGTACTCGGCCGTCGAGCACCCCAAGGGCGAATTCGGCATCTACCTGGTGTCCGACGGCGCCAACAAGCCGTATCGCCTGAAGATACGGGCTCCGGGCTTTGCCCACTTGCAATCGCTGGACGAGATGGCGCGCGGCCACATGATCGCCGACGCCGTCACGATTATCGGCACGCAGGACATCGTGTTCGGCGAGATCGACCGCTGAAGCCATGACCGCGTCCCAACCGGATACCACCATGCTGCTTTCCGAACAGGCCCTCAAGAAGATCGACCGCGAAGTCTCCAAGTACCCGGCCGACCAGAAACAGTCCGCCGTGATGGCGGCGCTGGCCATCGCGCAGGACGAGAAGGGCTGGCTGTCGCAAGAGGTGATGGAAGAAGTGGCGAAGGTCCTCGACATGGCGCCCATCGCCGTGCAGGAAGTCGCCACCTTCTACAACATGTACAACCTCAAGCCGCTGGGCAAGTACAAGATCTCTGTCTGCACCAATCTGCCCTGTGCGCTTCGCGACGGCGAGAAGGCCGGCCACTACCTCAAGCAGAAGCTGGGCGTCGGCTACAAGGAAACCACCGCCGACGGCCTGTTCACGCTGGTCGAGGGCGAGTGCATGGGGGCCTGCGGCGACGCGCCGGTCCTGCTGGTGAACAACAAGCGTATGTGCATTCAGATGTCCGAGGCCAAGCTCGACGCCCTCGTCGATGAGTTGAAGGCCGAGGCGAATGCCGGAGGTGCAAAATGAGCGTGGCCGAACCGGTCATCAGCACGGCGTTCCACAACCGCCACATCGACCCGCAGATCATGGCGGGCCTGGACGGCAGCAACTGGCGCCTGAACGATTACGTTGCGCGCGGCGGCTACGAGGCCCTGCGCAAGATCCTGTCCACGGGCATGACGCCCGAGCAGGTCATTGCCGAAGTCAAGTCCTCCGGGTTGCGCGGCCGCGGCGGCGCGGGCTTTCCCACCGGCCTGAAGTGGAGCTTCATGCCGCGCACGTTCCCGGGCCAGAAGTACCTGGTCTGCAACTCCGACGAGGGCGAGCCGGGCACGTTCAAGGACCGCGACATCCTGCGCTACAACCCGCACATCGTGATCGAGGGCATGGCCATCGCCGCCTACGCGATGGGCATCACTGTGGGCTACAACTACATCCACGGCGAGATCTTCGAGGTGTACGAGCGTTTCGAGGAAGCGCTGGAAGAGGCGCGGGCCGCCGGCTTCCTGGGCAACAACATCCTCGGTTCGAACTTCAGCTTCCAGCTGCACGCCCACCATGGCTACGGCGCCTACATCTGCGGCGAGGAAACCGCGCTGCTCGAGTCGCTGGAAGGCAAGAAGGGCCAGCCGCGCTTCAAGCCGCCGTTCCCGGCCAGCTTCGGCCTGTACGGCAAGCCGACCACCATCAACAACACCGAGACCTTCGCCGCTGTGCCCTGGATCATCCGCAACGGCGGCGACGCCTACCTGCAGGTGGGCAAGCCCAACAACGGCGGCACCAAGCTGTTCTCGGTCTCGGGCGACGTCGAGTATCCCGGCAATTTCGAAGTGCCGATGGGCACGCCGTTCTCCAAGCTGCTGGAACTGGCCGGCGGCGTGCGCGGCGGCCGCAAGCTTAAGGCCGTGATCCCGGGCGGCTCCAGCGCCCCCGTGGTGCCCGCCGACATCATGATGGACTGCACGATGGACTACGACTCGATCGCCAAGGCCGGGTCGATGCTGGGGTCGGGCGCGGTCATCGTGATGGACGAGACGCGCTGCATGGTGAAGTCGCTGCTGCGCCTGTCCTACTTCTATTTCGAGGAAAGCTGCGGTCAGTGCACGCCGTGCCGCGAAGGCACGGGCTGGCTGTACCGCGTGGTCCATCGCATCGAGAGCGGCAAGGGCCGCCCGGAAGACCTGGACCTGCTCGATTCGGTGGCTGGCAACATCATGGGCCGCACCATCTGCGCGCTGGGCGATGCCGCGGCGATGCCGGTGCGGGGCTTCCTGAAGCACTATCGCGACGAGTTCATGTACCACATCGAGCACAAGCACTGCCTGGTGCCGGAGTACCTGTAGCCGCCGCGGCCCGCCCCGCAACGAAAGACTTTACCGAAACGCACACGCCCCGCCCGACGACGGGGCAAACGGAAATAAGATGGTTGAAATTACGATCGACGGCAAGACAGTGGAGGTGGCCGAGGGCAGCATGATCATGCATGCCGCCCAGAAGGTCGGCCTCTACGTGCCGCATTTCTGCTATCACAAGAAGCTGTCGATCGCGGCCAATTGCCGCATGTGTCTGGTCGACGTGGAAAAGGCCCCCAAGCCGCTGCCCGCCTGTGCTACTCCGGTCAGCAACGGCATGGTGGTCCACACCGCTTCCGAGAAGGCCATCAACGCCCAGAAGGGCGTGATGGAGTTCCTGCTGATCAACCACCCGCTCGATTGCCCTATCTGCGACCAGGGCGGCGAGTGCCAGCTGCAGGACCTGGCGGTTGGCTACGGCGGCTCGTCCTCGCGCTACGCCGAGGAAAAGCGTGTGGTGTTCCACAAGAACCTCGGCCCGCTGGTGTCGGCCGAGGAAATGACCCGCTGCATCCACTGCACCCGCTGCGTGCGCTTCGGCCAGGAAATCGCCGGCGTCATGGAGCTGGGCATGCTCAACCGCGGCGAGCATTCCGAGATCACCACCTTCGTGGGCCGCGCGGTCGAGTCCGAGCTGTCGGGCAACATGATCGACCTGTGCCCGGTCGGCGCGCTGACCTCCAAGCCGTTCCGCTACAGCGCCCGTACCTGGGAGCTGGCTCGCCGCAAGTCCATCAGCCCGCATGACAGCATCGGCGCCAACCTGATCGTCCAGGTCAAGAATGACCGCGTGATGCGGGTCGTGCCGTTCGAGAACGAGGCCGTCAACGAGTGCTGGATCAGCGACCGCGACCGCTTCTCGTACGAAGGACTGAACAGCGAGGACCGCCTGACCGCGCCGATGGTGCGCGGCACCGACGGCCAGTGGAAAGAGGTGGAATGGGCCGAGGCGCTCGACTTCGTCGCCGCCGGCCTGCAGTCGGTCAAGAACAGCTACGGCGCCGGCCAGATCGGCGCCTTGGCGGCCCAGTACGCGACCACCGAGGAATTCGCCCTGTTGGCGCGGCTGGTGCGCGCGCTCGGTTCCGACAACATCGATTTCCGGCTGCGCCAGACCGACGCCGGCTTCGATGCGGCCCGCAGCGGCGCGCCGTGGCTGGGTATGGCGCTGGCCGACATCGGCACGCTCGACCGCGTGCTGGTGGTCGGCTCGTTCCTGCGCAAGGATCATCCGCTCCTGGCCCAGCGCCTGCGCCAGGCCGCCAAGGCCGGCACGCAGGTCGTCCTGGTCGACGTGGCGGCCGACGATCCGCTGATGCCCGTTGCCGAGCGCGTCACGGTCGCGCCGGCGGCGTTGCCGTCGGTGCTGGCCGAGATCGCCGTGGCGCTCGCGCGGGCCAAGGAAGTGGCCGTCGCCCCCGAGTTGGCCGACGTGCAGCCGGGCGAGGCGGCCACCCGCATCGCCGCGCTGCTGGCCTCCGGTGAAAACGCGGCCGTGCTGCTCGGCAACCTGGCCGTGCAACATCCCCAGGCCAGCACGCTGGCCGCCAATGCGCAGCTGATCGCCCAAGCCGCGGGCGCCCGCCTGGGCTTCACGACCGAGGGCGGCAACACCGTCGGCGGCTACCTGGCCGAAGCGGTGCCCATGCGCGGCGGCAAGACCGCGGCCCAGATGTTCGCCGAGCCCCTCAAGGCCTATATCGTGGTGCATGCCGAGCCGGCGCTGGACGCCGACAATGGCGTGGCCGCCGTGCGGGCGCTGCGGTCGGCGCAGTTCAACGTGGCGCTGACCCCGTACCGGTCGGCCGCCCAGGACTGGGCCCACGTCATGCTGCCGATCGCGCCCTTTACCGAGACCTCGGGCACGTTCGTCAACGCCGAGGGCAGGGCGCAGAGCTTCAAGGGCACCGTGCGCCCGCTGGGCCAGACCCGCCCGGGCTGGAAGGTGCTGCGCGTGCTGGGCAATGCGCTGGAACTGCCAGGCTTCGACGACGAGACCTCGGAGTCGGTGCGCGACGCGGTACTGGCTGGCGAGATCGCTCCCCGCCTGTCCAATGCCATCGGCGCCAAGCCGGGCGTGGGCCAGCCGGCCCAGGGCCTGCAGCGCGTGGCCGACGTGCCGGTGTATTTCAGCGATGCCATCGTGCGCCGCGCGGAGTCGCTGCAGGCTGCGCCGGCCGCCGACGCACCGGAGGCGCGCGCCAACGCGGCCACCCTGGCCGGCCTCGGCCTGGCCGACGGCGACCGGGTGCGCGTGAAGTCCGCCACCGGTTCGGTCGAACTCTTTCTTTCCCTGGATGACACGGTGCCTGCCGGCGCCGTGCGTGTTGCCGCCGCCCATGCCTCGACCTTCGCACTGGGCAGCGCGTTCGAACAACTCAGCGTGGAGCGTGCCTGATGCAGTGGATCGACGTCCTTCAGGCTCATGGAACGGAGCTGATCGGCCCGGTGGCCTGGTCGGTGGTGTGGAACATCGTCAAGATCGTCTGCATCGCGGTGCCCATCATCCTGTGCGTGGCTTACCTCACGTACTGGGAACGCAAGATGATCGGCTGGATGCACATCCGCCTCGGCCCCAACCGCGTCGGTCCCAAGGGGCTGCTGCAGCCGTTCGCCGACGTGCTCAAGCTGCTGACCAAGGAAGTGATCGTTCCCAGCAACGCCAACAAGGTGCTGTACATCGTGGCGCCCGCCGTGGTGCTGATGCCGGCGCTGGCCGCCTGGGCAGTGGTGCCGTTCGGCCCCGAGGTCGTGCTGGCCAACGTCAACGCCGGCCTGCTCTACATCATGGCGATCACCTCGCTGGGCGTCTACGGCGTGATCATCGCCGGCTGGGCGTCGAACTCGAAGTACGCCTTCCTGGGTGCGCTGCGCGCTTCGGCGCAGATGGTGTCCTATGAACTGGCCATCGGCTTCGTGCTGGTGACGGTGCTGCTGGTGTCCGGCAGCCTGAACATGAGCGAGATCGTCCTGAAGCAGGCAGACGGCCGCTTCGCCGGCATGGGCCTGTCGTTCCTGTCCTGGAACTGGCTGCCGCTGTTGCCGCTGTTCGTGATCTACGTGATCTCCGCCGTGGCGGAAACCAACCGCCACCCGTTCGACGTGGTCGAAGGCGAGTCGGAGATCGTGGCGGGCCACATGGTGGAATATTCGGGCATGACCTTCGCCCTGTTCTTCCTGGGCGAATACGCCAACATGATCCTGTTGTCCGCGCTGGCTTCGATCATGTTCCTGGGCGGCTGGCTGCCTCCCATCGACGTGGCGCCCTTCACCTGGGTGCCGGGCTGGATATGGCTGGCGCTCAAGACGTTCGTCGTGGTCTCGATGTTCATCTGGTTCCGTGCGTCTTTCCCGCGCTACCGCTATGACCAGATCATGCGCCTGGGCTGGAAGATCTTCATCCCGCTGACGCTGGTCTGGCTGCTCGTGGTGGCGGTCTGGATGCAGACGCCCTGGAACATCTGGAAGTAAACGCCCGCCGCGTGCGAGCCAAAGAATAGGCAGGACTGAAACATGCAAGCGATCAAGGAATTCTTCGGCAGCCTGATGCTGACCGAGCTCCTCAAGGGATTGCGCCTGACGGGGCGGTACATGTTCGCCCGCAAGATCACGGTGCAGTATCCCGAGGAGAAGACCCCGATGTCTCCGCGCTTTCGCGGCCTGCACGCCTTGCGCCGCTATCCCAACGGGGAAGAGCGCTGCATCGCCTGCAAGCTGTGCGAGGCGGTCTGCCCGGCGGTGGCCATCACGATCGAGTCGGAAGTGCGCGAGGACGGTACCCGCCGCACCAACCGCTACGACATCGACCTGACCAAGTGCATTTTCTGTGGTTTCTGCGAGGAAAGCTGCCCGGTCGACTCCATCGTCGAGACGCACATCCACGAGTACCACGGCGAACAGCGGGGCGACCTGTATTTCACCAAGGAAATGCTGCTGGCGGTCGGCGACCGCTACGAAGCCGAAATCGCGCAGAACCGCGCGCAGGATGCGAAATACCGGTAACCGAAAACCATGACCGCCATACTGTTCTATATCTTTGCCGCGATCCTCGTCGTGGCCGCCTGCCGGGTCATCGTCGCGCGCAGCCCCGTCACCGCCGTCATGCACCTGGTGCTGTCGTTCTTCACCGCCTCCATGATCTGGATGCTGCTGAAGGCCGAGTTCCTCGCCATCCTGCTGGTGCTGGTCTACGTGGGCGCGGTGATGGTGCTGTTCCTGTTCGTGGTGATGATGCTGGACATCGATAGCGCCAAACTGCGCGAAGGGTTCCGGACCTACCTGCCCATGGGCATCGTGGTGGGCGCCATCATGGTGGGGGAAATGGCCTTCGTGCTGGCCAATGCCTATTGGGATCCCAGCGTGCCCCAGGCGCCGGCCGACTTCAACAATACGCGCGCCATCGGCGTGGCGATGTACACCGAATACATCTACGCCGTGGAGATCGCCGCCGTCATCCTGCTGGTGGGCATGGTGGCCGCCATCGCGCTGACGCTGCGCCGCCGGTCCGACGTCAAGGTGACGCGGCCGTCCGAACAGATCCGCGTGCGCCGCCAGGATCGCGTGCGCCTGGTAACGATTCCGTCGCAAACCGAAAATTCCCAGCAGGGCGAGGGCGCCGCCGCGCCTGCCGCCTCCGACTCCAAGGGAAGCCAACCATGACCCTGACTCTCGGCCATTTCCTCGTGCTGGGGGCGATCCTGTTCGCCATCAGCATCGTCGGCATATTCCTCAACCGCAAGAACATCATCGTCCTCCTGATGGCGATCGAACTGATGCTGCTTGCGGTGAACATGAATTTCGTCGCCTTTTCGAGCTGGATGGGCGATCTGAGCGGGCAGGTGTTCGTGTTCTTCATCCTGACCGTGGCGGCCGCCGAGTCCGCCATCGGCCTGGCCATCCTGGTTGTATTGTTCCGCAACCTGAACACGATCAACGTTGACGAACTTGACCGGCTGAAGGGCTGACGGTCCGGGCTACGAGAAAATCAAGACATGTCGGTACCTAAGCTCTATCTCCTCATCGCTTTCGCCCCGCTGGTCGGGTCCATCATCGCAGGCTTGTTCGGCACCGGTTTCCTCGGGCGCTGGGTAGGCCGGGCCGGCGCCCACTGGGTGACCATCCTGGGCGTGCTGGTCTCGGCCATCGGTTCGGTCTTCGTGCTGAACGACGTGCTGGCGGGCAATACCTTCAACGGCGCGCTCTACACCTGGAGCGCGATCGGCGGCATCAAGCTGGAAATCGGCTTCATGATCGACTCCCTGTCGGCCATGATGATGGTGGTGGTCACCTCGGTGTCGCTGATGGTGCACATCTACACCATCGGCTACATGAAGGACGATCCCGGGTACCAGCGCTTCTTCGCGTACATCTCGCTGTTCACGTTCTCGATGCTGATGCTGGTCATGTCCAACAACATGCTCCAGCTCTTCTTCGGCTGGGAAGCCGTGGGCCTGGTCTCCTACCTGCTGATCGGCTTCTGGTACACCCGTCCCACCGCCATCTTCGCCAACATGAAGGCCTTCCTGGTGAACCGGGTAGGGGACTTCGGCTTCGTGCTGGGTATCGGCCTGCTGTTCGCCTATGCCGGCTCCATGAACTACACCGAGGTGTTCTCGCAGTCGGACAAGCTGGCGGGCATGCTTTTCCCCGGCACCGACTGGATGCTGCTGACCGTGGCCTGCATCGCCTTGTTCGTGGGCGCGATGGGCAAGTCGGCGCAGTTCCCTCTGCACGTGTGGCTCCCCGACTCGATGGAAGGCCCGACCCCGATCTCCGCGCTGATCCACGCCGCGACCATGGTCACGGCGGGCATCTTCATGGTGGCGCGCTTCTCGCCGCTGTACGAGCTGTCGACCACGGCGCTGTCCTTCATCATCGTCATCGGTGCGATCACCGCGCTGTTCATGGGCTTCCTGGGCATCATCCAGAACGACATCAAGCGCGTGGTGGCCTACTCGACGCTGTCGCAGCTGGGCTACATGACCGTGGCCCTGGGCGCCTCGGCCTACTCGGTGGCGATCTTCCACCTGATGACCCACGCCTTCTTCAAGGCGCTGCTGTTCCTGGCTGCGGGCTCGGTCATCATCGGCATGCACCACGACCAGGACATCCGCAACATGGGCGGCCTGCGCAAGTACATGCCCATCACCTGGATCACCTTCCTGCTGGGCTCGCTGGCCCTGATCGGCACGCCGTTCTTCGCCGGCTTCTACTCGAAGGAAAACATCATCGAGGCGGCCAAGCTCTCCCACGTCTGGGGATCCGGGTTTGCCTATTTCGCCACGCTGGCCGGCGTGTTCGTGACGGCGTTCTACTCCTTCCGCCTGTACTTCATGGTGTTCCACGGCAAGGAGCGGTTCGACACCTCGGGCGCGCACGGGCATGGCCATGACGACCATGCGCAGGGACACGGCGACCATGGCCACGACGATCACGGCCATCATGGCGGCGTGCCGCACGAGTCGCCCGCGGTGGTGACGGTGCCGCTGATGCTGCTGGCGATCCCGTCGGTCGTCATCGGCGCCATCGCCATCGGGCCCATGCTGTTCGGCGATTTCTTCAAGGGCGTGATCTTCAATTCGCCCGAGCATCCCGTCATGGATCACCTGGCCGAGCATTTCCACGGCTGGGTGGCCTACGGCCTGCATGCCTTCGGCACCGCGCCTTTCTGGCTGATGCTGGCCGGCGTGGTCGTGGCCTGGTACTTCTACATGGTCAACCCGGCCATTCCCGCTGCCATCAAGGCCCGCGCAGGCTGGCTGTACAACCTGCTCGACAACAAGTACTACATGGACAAGATCAATGAAGCCGTCTTCGCGCGCGGCGCCCGCGTGCTGGGCGGCGGCCTGTGGAAGGTGGGCGACCGGTCGCTGATCGACGGCCTGCTGGTCAACGGCAGTGCCCGCCTGGTGGGCTGGTTCGCGGGGGTGGTGCGCCACCTGCAGTCCGGCTACATCTATCACTACGCCTTCGCCATGATCGTCGGCATCATGGCCCTGGTTACCTTCTTCGTCCTGCTGAACAATTGATGGCAAGCGATATGGCTCAAACTTCTTTTCCGTGGCTCTCGCTTGCGATCTTCACCCCGATCGTGTTTGGCGCGCTGGTGCTGGCGGTGGGCCGCGACAGCAACCCCACGGTGGCGCGGGTCCTGTCCCTCATCGGCGCGATCGCAGGCTTCCTGGTGACGCTGCCGCTCTATACCGGCTTCGATTCCTCGACGGCCCAAATGCAGTTCGTCGAGAAAACCTCCTGGATTGCCCAGTACGGCGTTTCCTACTACCTGGGCGTGGACGGCATCTCGCTCTGGTTCGTGCTGCTGACCGCGTTCATCACCATCATCGTGGTGCTGGCGGGCTGGGAAGTGATCACCAGCCGCGTCGCGCAGTACATGGGCGCGTTCCTGATACTGTCGGGCCTCATGATCGGCGTGTTCGCCGCGCTGGACGGCCTGCTGTTCTACGTGTTCTTCGAGGCGACGCTGATCCCGATGTACGTCATCATCGGCGTGTGGGGCGGCCCGAACCGGGTCTATGCGGCGTTCAAGTTCTTCCTGTATACGTTGCTGGGTTCGCTGCTGACGCTGGTGGCTTTCATCTACCTGTGGTACTCGGCCGGCGGTTCGTTCGACATCCTGGCATGGCACAAGCTGCCGCTGGGGCACACCGAGCAGATCCTGATCTTCCTGGCGTTCCTGATGGCTTTCGCGGTCAAGGTGCCGATGTGGCCGGTGCACACCTGGCTGCCCGATGCCCACGTGGAGGCGCCCACCGGCGGTTCCGTGGTGCTGGCTGCCATCATGCTGAAGCTGGGCGCCTACGGTTTCCTGCGGCTGTCCCTGCCGATCGTGCCCGATGCCGCGCATAGCCTGTCCGGCCTGATGATTGCGCTGTCGCTGATCGCCGTCATCTACATCGGCCTGGTTGCCCTGGTGCAGGACGACATGAAGAAGCTGGTGGCCTATTCGTCGGTGGCCCACATGGGCTTCGTCACGCTGGGCTTCTTCATCTTCAATACCGCCGGCGTCGAGGGCGCCATCGTGCAGATGGTGTCGCACGGTTTCGTGTCGGGCGCGATGTTCCTGTGCATAGGCGTGCTGTACGACCGGGTGCACTCGCGCCGCATCGCCGATTACGGCGGCGTGGTCAACACCATGCCCAAGTTCGCGACCTTCTTCGTGCTGTTCTCGATGGCCAACAGCGGCCTGCCGGCCACCAGCGGCTTCGTGGGCGAGTTCTTCGTCATCATGGGCTCGGTCGAGTACAACTTCTGGATCGGCCTTTTGGCCGCCACCGCCCTGATCCTGGGCGCGGCGTATTCCCTGTGGATGGTCAAGCGCGTCGTGTTCGGCGAGATCACCCACCAGCACGTGCGCGAGCTGGCCGACGTCAACAGCCGCGAGTTCTTCATCCTGGGCGTGATGGCCATCGCCGTGCTGTACATGGGCGTCCATCCCGCACCCTTTACCGACGTGATGCACGTCTCGGTCGATGCGCTGCTCAAGCACGTCGCCATTTCGAAACTGTAAGACGCCGGACGTTAAGCAATGGAATTTGCCAATCTGAACCTGTCCCTCGTCGCACCGGAGATCACGCTGCTGGTGCTGACGTCCGCCATCTTGCTGATCGACCTGTTCGTCAAGGACGAAGGCCGCGCGCTGACGCACATCCTGTCGCTGCTGGCGCTGGTGGTGCTGAGCTGGATGAGCCTGTCGGACCTGGCCTCGGGCGTGCAGGGCTCCGCCTTCGACGGCATGTACCTGGCCGACGGCCTCTCCCATGTGCTCAAGGTGTGCTCGTACATCGCGGTCGGCGTGACGCTGATCTACGGCAAGTCCTACGCCAAGGACCGCGGCATGCTTCGCGGCGGCGAATTCTACGTGCTGTCGCTGCTCGCGCTGCTGGGCCAGATGGTCATGATCTCGGCCGGCAACATGCTGACCATCTACCTCGGCCTGGAGCTGATGTCGCTGTCGTTCTACGCGCTGGTGGCGCTGCGCCGCGAGCACACGGTTTCCACCGAAGCGGCGATGAAGTATTTCGTGCTCGGCGCGCTGGCTTCCGGCCTGCTGCTGTACGGCATGTCCATGATCTACGGCGCGACCGGCACCTTGAACCTGGCTGACATCGCCCTGGCCACGGCCGATGCCGGCCAGAACCACATGATCCTGGTCTTCGGCCTGGTGTTCCTGGTGGCCGGCCTGGCATTCAAGCTGGGCGTGGTGCCGTTCCACATGTGGGTACCCGACGTCTACCAGGGTGCGCCTACGGCCGTGACGCTGCTGCTGGGCGGGGCCCCCAAGCTCGCTGCCTTCGCCATCGTGCTGCGCCTGCTGGTGGACGGCCTGTTCGGCCTGGCCGCCGACTGGCAGCCCATGCTGGCGATCATGGCAGTGCTGTCGCTGGCCATCGGCAACCTGGCCGCCATCATGCAGACCAACATCAAGCGCATGCTGGCCTATTCGACCATTTCCCATATGGGCTTCGTGCTGCTGGGCCTGATGTCGGGCGTGGTCGAGGGCAGCGCGTTCAACGCGCAGAACGCCTACACATCGGCCATGTTCTACGTGATCGTCTACGTGCTGACCACCCTCAGCTCGTTCGGCGTACTGATGCTGCTGTCGCGCTCGGGCTTCGAATGCGAGAACGTCGATGACCTCAAGGGCCTGAACCGCCGCAACCCCTGGTTCGCCGGCGTGATGCTGGTGCAGATGTTCTCGCTCACCGGCATTCCCCCCACGGTCGGGTTCTATTCCAAGCTGGCGGTGCTGCAATCGCTGGTGCAGGCCAACCATATCGTGCTGGCGGTCGTGGCGGTGCTGTTCTCGCTGATCGGCGCGTTCTACTACCTGCGAGTGGTCAAGGTCGTGTACTTCGACGATCCCGTCGACCAGGCGCCGCTGGAGGGCTCGGCCGGTTTCCGCACGGTGCTGTCCGTCAACGGCGCGCTGCTGCTGATACTGGGCGTCTTCCCCGCGCCGCTGGTCGCCCTGTGCGCCCAGGCGATCGCCAACTCGCTCGCCCTCTGACCTTCCGGCGGTAGCAGCCGCGGCCGGTGTGCCGCGGCTGCCCCGGAACAGATTCGTCGTGCCAGGAATACCGCCTTGAAACAGACCCTCGCCATCTACGTCCTTATCCTGCTGGCATTGGTGACCGCCAACCTGCCGTTCCTGACGGAACGCGTCTTCGGCGCGATCGCTTTCCGCCGCGCAGGCGTGCCGGCGAGCAAGCCGTTCTGGCTGCGGCTGGCCGAGGTGCTAGTGCTGTATCTCGTGGTCGGCGCCATCGGCATCGGGTTCGAGGCCAGCCTGGGCAACGTCTTTCCCCAGGGCTGGCAGTTCTACGCCATCACGCTTACGCTGTACCTGGTGCTGGCTTATCCCGGTTTCGTCTATCGTTATCTCTTTAAGCGGAGCTCGGGATGAGTCGTGACCGAGCCTTGGAAGAACTGGCGCAGAGCTCGCAACGGCTGCGCGAAGAGCCCCTGACGAGCGAATCCGTGTTCAGGGGCAAGCTGCTCGACGTGCGCCGCGACACCGTCAAGCTGCCCGGTGGCGCCACCGCCACGCGCGAGTACATCATGCACCCCGGCGCATCGATGATCGTGCCGCTGCTTCCCGACGGGCAAGTCGTGCTGGTGCGCCAGTACCGCTATCCCATGCACCGCGCCTTCGTCGAATTCCCGGCCGGCAAGATCGACGCCGGCGAAGCCCCGTTGGCCACTGCGCAGCGTGAGCTGCTCGAGGAAACCGGCTATCGCGCCCGCAAGTGGACCGAACTGACTACCATCCACAACGCCATCGCCTACGCCAACGAACGCATCATCCTGTTCCTGGCCGAAGACCTCGAGCGCGGCGAACAGAAGCTGGACGAGAATGAATTCCTCGAGATATTCACCGCGCCCCTCGATGACCTGATGACGTGGATCGCCAAGGGCGAGGTCACCGACGTCAAGACGGTGATCGGCGCGTTCTTCGTGAAAGAAGCCCTCGCCAAGCGCTGACCCGGACAGTAGGGGGCACCGCCATCAATACAACCCGCGGACCCGCCCAAATAGCCGGGCAAGCCCGAAAAGCGCATCGATATTGGGCGTAGGCACGCCCACCTTCTGCCCCAACTCCCGAACCGCCGCCACGATCCCGTCGAGCTCGATTGCCCGCCCGGCCTCCACGTCCTGCAGCATCGAGCTCTTGAACGCTCCCAGCTTCTCCGTCACCGCGTGGCGATCCTCGGCGCTCTGTTCGATGGCGCAACCCAGTTCGCGCCCGATGCGCGCCGCCTCGTCCATCGCATCCGAGCAGAACCTGCGCACCAGCGGATCCGCCAGGACGAGATCGATCGTGGCCCCGGTCATCGCCGAGACCGGATTCATCGTCAAATTGCCCCAGAGCTTGTACCAGATCTCCTGCCGTATGTTCTGCGAGGCCTTGACCTCGAAACCCGCCTCGGCAAGCAGCGCAACCGCACGCTCGACCCGGCTGGACGGCGCGGCGTCCGGTTCCCCAACGATGAGGCCGCACCCCATGTGATGCTGCACCAGGCCAGGTTCGGGCGTAGCCGTGCTCGCATGGACGACACAGCCGATGACGCGCGCCAGCGGAATGGCCCGGGCGATGGCGCCATCCGGATCCACGCAGGCCAGCGCAGCCGACTCCGGCGGAAAGACGCCATGGGCGAACCACCACGGCACGCCGTTCATCGCGGGCATCACCGCCGTGTCCGGGCCGAGCAACGGTCCAAGCCTGCTCGCCACTTCCGCCAGGGCCGGACCCTTCACGGCGATCACGACGAGGTCCTGAGCGCCCAGCTCTTCCGGTCGGTCGCTGGCCCGGGCAGGCGCCTGGACGAGTTCGCCGTCCTGCCGCAGGCGCCAGCCGTGGGATTGCAGCGCCCGCAGCGTGGCGCCGCGCGCCAGGGCGCTGACCTCGCATTGGCCGGCGGCGGCCAGCCGCGCGCCGATGAAACCGCCGATGGCGCCGGCGCCGACGATGCAAACCTTCATGATTGTTCCTCGTGCATCTGGTCCACGGCAGACCGCCTACAGGCGCGTGCCGGCTGCAAACGGTCGAGCCTTGCTGTCGCTTCCTATTCCAGCGTCACGTTGGCCTTCTGGATCAGCTTCTGGTAGGTCCGGGACTTGGCCGAGACCTGGCGGTGGATTTCCTCCGGCGACCAGCTGATGGTCTGGAAGGCGAAGGTATCCAGGCGCTTCTTGATTTCGGGATCGGCCACGATCTTGGCCACGTCGGCGTTGATCTTGTCGCGGATGGCGGGCGGGATGCCCTTGGGCGCGAGCAGGACGACGAAGGAATTGACGTCGAGGCTGGCGGGGCCGCCGCTTTCGGCCACGGTGGGCACTTCGGGCATCTGCGGAATGCGCTTGGGCGCCGCGACCGCGATGTAGCGCAGCTTGCCGGCCTGGTAGGGCCCCTGGCTGGAGGCGATCGTCGCCATGCTCCAGTTCACTTCCTGGTTGCTGACGGCGGCGTACAGCTGGCCCACTTCCTTGTAGGGCACGTGTTGCATCGAGAGGTTGGCCTCGCTTTCGAGCGCGATGCCGCCGAGGTGGCCGGGGCTGCCTATGCCCCAGGATCCGTAGGTGACCTGGCCGGGCTTGGCCTTGGCCGCGGCGACGAGGTCGGAGACGGATTTCCACGGCGACTGGGCGGAAACCGAGACCAGGAAGGGGGTGATGAAGAGGGTGGCGACCGGATCGAAGATCTTGTCCGGATCGTAGTTGCGGCTCTTGTACAGGTGCGGCAGCGCGGCCAGTTGTTCGCTGTCGAGCTGCAGCAGGGAATAGCCGTCGGGCGCCGAGCGCTTGAACGCGTCGATGGCGATGAAGCCGGCGCCGCCCGGGCGGTTCTCGACCACGACGCGCTGGCCCCAGGCCTTGCCCAGCCGGTCGGCGACCAGGCGCAGCACCGTATCCGGGCCGCTGCCGACCGAGAACGAGGTGACCAGCGTGACGGGTCTGGACGGATAGGCGTCGGCGGCCTGGGCCGCGGGCAGGACGGCCGCGCCGGATAGGGCGGCGGCGACGGCAAGCCGCACGAGGAAATCGCGGCGCGCGGACGGGGTTTGGGTGCGGCGGGCCGGGCGGATGGGCATGGTCTGTCTCCTGATGAGTTCGCTTTTGCCCGCTAAGAATAGTGGGCGTGCCGCATCGCGTCAAAGCCGCGTGGGCACGGCGCTTGCCGCGTACCCCGGAGCGTTTTTATCCGGAGAGCACATCATGACTGTGAAGCTGGAAGCGGGGCAGGTTTTCCCCGATTACGTCCTGCCGGACCATACGAAGACGGCCCGCGCGTTGTCGGCGCTGCAGGGCGATGATCCTTTGCTGCTGGTGCTGATCCGCGGTTTTTTCTGCCCCAAGGACCGCGAGCAGCTCAAGGCGTTGACGAGGTTTCATCCGCAACTGGTTGTGGGCAATTGCCGGCTGGTGGTCATCACCACGGACGACTGGCACACGACCAATAATCTGCGGCAGCAGCTGGGGGCGCATTATCCTTTTCTATATGATGAAGCGAGACGGGTTCGGGACGAGCTCGGCATCCTGGAATACACGGATCCGCAGCATCAGCCGATGATTCCGCATACGTTGCTGCTGGCGCCGGGGCTGCGCATCCATAAGGTCTGGAATGGCTATTACTACTGGGGGCGTCCGTCGGTGGCGGAATTGCATGGGGAGTTGCGCGAGCTTACGCGGGAGATCCGGCCGGATTGGGACCTTCGGGATCCGGAGGTGAGGCGCCGTTGGGAGCAGGGGGATAAGAAGGCGTTCTATCCGTACGGGACGAAGTCGATGGAGCAGGTGCTCAAGGAAATGGCGGGGGCGGTGGATCAGTATGCGGGGGAGGCGGGGAAGGGTTCTTGAGTCGGTCGTGTCCGGTGCGCGGTGGGAGCGGCCGGCCCGGTAGGGCGCAGCGACACCGGTCCCGGCTTTGCCGGGACTTCCCGGTTTCGGCATGGCCGGCGGGGCGGGCGCAGAACTCGCGCGGGGACAGTCCCCCGGACTGTCCCTACTGCCGCGCTCGAACAGCTGCGCCCTTGCTTCCCCGCCGACCATGCCGAAACCGGCGGCGCCGAATGCGCCCCACCGGGCCGGCCGCCCCCACCGCGCACCGGACACGACCTGCGGCGGGGGGGCGGGGTGTGGGGTTAGCGGGCTTGCGCTTTTGTCTTGGCGCGGTACGCGTGCAGCAGCGGTTCGGTATAGCCGTTGGGCTGGCTGCGGCCCTCGAAGATCAAGGCCGAAGCGGCCTGGAAGGCCAGCGACTTTTCCTCGTTGCCGGACATGGGCTGGTAGTGCGGGTCGCCGGCGTTCTGCTGGTCTACCACCTTGGCCATGCGCTTGAGTACTTCGCGCACCTGCGATTCGTTGGTGATGCCGTGGCGCAGCCAGTTGGCGATGTGCTGGCTCGAGATGCGCAGCGTGGCGCGGTCTTCCATCAGGCCGATGTTATGGATGTCGGGTACCTTGGAGCAGCCGACGCCCTGGTCGATCCAGCGCACGACGTAGCCGAGGATGCCCTGGGCGTTGTTCTCCAGTTCCTGCTGGATATCGGCCGGAGACCAGGCGGACGGGTCGCCGACGGGCACGGTCAGCAGGCCCTGCAGCAGTTCCTCGCCGACGGCGCTCAGTCGGGTCTTCTCCAGTTCCTGCTGGACGGCCTGCACGTCCACCTGATGGTAGTGCAGCGCATGCAGGGTGGCCGCGGTGGGCGAGGGGACCCAGGCGGTGTTGGCGCCGGCCTTGGGATGGGCGATCTTCTGCTCCAGCATGGCGGCCATCATGTCGGGCATGGCCCACATGCCCTTGCCGATCTGAGCGCGGCCGCGCAGGCCGGCGTCCAGGCCAATCAGTACGTTGCTGCGTTCATAGGCGGCGATCCAGGCCGAGGATTTCATGTCGCCCTTGCGCAGCATGGGGCCGGCTTCCATGGCGGTATGGATTTCGTCGCCGGTGCGGTCCAGGAAGCCGGTGTTGATGAAGGCCACGCGGGCGCTGGCCGCGGCGATGCAGGCCTTGAGGTTGACGCTGGTGCGGCGTTCCTCGTCCATGATGCCCATCTTGAGCGAATGGCGCGGCAGCTTGAGCAGGTCTTCCACGCGGTCGAACAGCTCGTTGGCGAAGGCGACTTCGGCCGGGCCATGCATCTTCGGCTTGACGATGTAGAACGACCCTTTGCGGGAGTTGCGCCTGAGCTTCCGGTCGGGCAACGACACCAGCGTGGCGACGACGGCGTCCAGGATGCCTTCCGGGATTTCGTTACCGTCCCGGTCGAGCACGGCCGGGTTGGTCATGAGGTGGCCGACATGGCGCACGAACATCAGCGAGCGGCCGTGCAGCGTAAGCGACGATCCGTCGGCGGCGGTGTATTGACGGTCGGCGTTCAGGCGGCGGGTGAAGGTCTTGCCATTCTTGGTGACTTCCTCGGTCAGGTCCCCCTTGTTCAGGCCGAACCAGTTGCGGTAGATCTTGACCTTGTCCTCGGTGTCGACCGCGGCGACCGAGTCTTCGCAGTCCATGATGGTGGTGATCGCCGATTCCAGGACCACGTCCTTCACGCCGGCCGCGTCGGTGGCGCCGATCTGGCTGGCGCGGTCGATCTGGATCTCGAAATGCAGGCCGTTGTTCTTGAGCAGGATGGCCGAGGGCGCCTGCGGCTGGCCCTGGTAACCGATGAACTGTTCGGGCCGGCGCAGCCCGGTTTCGCCTTGCTTGCCGGCCACCACGAGCTTGCCGTCGCGCACCGAGTAGGCGGTGGCGTCCGCGTGCGATCCCTGGGCCAGCGGAGCGGCCTGGTCGAGGAAGGCGCGCGCGCGGGCGATGACCGCGCGTCCCCGGACCGGGTTGTAGCCGGTGCCGCGCTCGGCGCCGTCGCTCTCGGGCAGGGCGTCGGTGCCGTAAAGGGCGTCGTACAGGCTGCCCCAGCGGGCGTTGGCGGCGTTCAGCGCGTAACGCTGGTTGGAGACCGGCACCACGAGCTGCGGGCCGGCCTGTTCCGCGATCTCGGTATCGACGTTGTCGGTGGCGACGCGGACTTGTTCGGGCTGCGGCAGCAGGTAGCCGATGCGTTCGAGGAAGGCGCGATAGGCGGCCTGGTCGCGGATGGGGCCCGGATGGGCGCGATGCCAGGCGTCGATCTCGGCCTGCAGGCGGTCGCGTTCGGCCAGCAGTGCGCGGTTCTTGGGGGCGAGGTCGTGCACGATCCGCGAGAAGCCCTCCCAGAAGCCGTCGCTGTCCAGGCCGGAGCCGGGCAGCGCTTCTTCTTCGATGAAGCGGTCAAGCTGGTTCGCCACTTGCAGGCCGTGGCGGTTGGTGCGTTCCGTCATGAGGTTCTCCTGGCAATGCCCGATGGTGCTGGCGGCCTCGCGGACCGCCCAATGGAATGTATCGATGATAAACGTGGAACCCTGGCGCCGGACGGCTGGATACCGTGTGCCGGAGTCACAATTGCTTTGCGCGGGAGGAGAGAATGCGCGGCGCGAGACAGATGCCGGCCGACAAGGCATAATTCGATCTAATTGAGATTGAGTCTTTTTTGCATTTCCATCCAAGGCGCCATCCCCATGACGATTCAAAGTCCCTCCCAGCCCTCGCTGGCGCTTCGTTTGAAGGCCGAAACCGCACCGCTGCACGAGAAGCTCGACAGGCTCGTGATGTCGGTCGATCCGTTCGGCAATCGCGGCAACTATGGCCGCTTCGTCACCGCCCAGTACCTTTTCCAGCGCGACATCGAATCGCTCTACGGCGGCGAGGCCTATGCGGCATTGATTCCCGACCTCGCCACGCGCCCCCGCCTGGCCGCGGCCGAGGCGGATTTGCGGGACCTGGGCGTGCCCGTGCCGGTGGCCGAGGGCGCGCCGCTGGGCGAGGGCCTCGCGCTGCCCGAGGGCCTGGGCTGGCTGTACGTGTCGGAAGGCTCCAAGCTGGGCGCGGCGTTCCTGTTCAAGGAAGCCGGCCAGAGGCTTGGGCTGGACGAGAACTTCGGCGCCCGCAACCTGGCGGCGCCGGCCGACGGACGCGGCGCGGCATGGAAGCGTTTCGTGCAGGCGCTGGACGGCAGCGGCCTGTCGCCGGCGGAGCAGGACCGGACCGTGGCCGGGGCCGCCGCGGCGTTCGAGCGTTTCGCGGTGCTGCTTGCGCGCAGCTATGATCTGAAGGGCGAGCCTTCGCTCGCATGAGGGGCAAGATGTCGATGTCGAAGATGCGGGGCGATGCGCATGCGGCACGCCGCCGGACCTTGCTGGCGGCGCCGGCGGGCTTGCTGCTGGGCGCGCTGGCGCCGCTGGCGCGAGCCGACCACGGGCCGCGCGTGGTGTCCGTGGGAGCCGGCGTGACGGAAATCGTCTACGCGCTCGGTGCCCAGTCGCAATTGCTGGCGGTCGATACCAGTAGCCTCTATCCTCCCGAAGCGCAGGCGCTGGCCAAGATCGGCTACCAGCGGACGCTGTCGGCCGAAGGCGTGCTCGCCCTCGGCCCGCAGGTGCTGCTGGCTGGCCAGGAGGCGGGGCCGCCGGCCGTGCTACGGCAGATCGAGTCGGCAGGCGTGAAAGTCGTGCACGTGGACGGCGACTACACCTTCGATGGCGTGCTGGAACGGATCCGGACGGTGGCGGCGGCCCTCGACCGTACGTCCGCGGGCCGGGCGCTGGCCGATACGCTGTCGGCCCGCTGGCAGGCATTGCAGGCCCGCATGGCGTCGGCGCCGCTGCGCGGCCCGGGCGGCCGGCCGCTGCGCGTGGCGTGCCTGATGCGGCACGGCGCCAACACCATGGCCGCCGGCCGGGATACCGGCGCCGATGCGATGCTCAGGCTCATCGGCGCCGTCAATGTCTTCGGCGGCGACTTCGCCAACTACAAGCCGCTGTCGGCCGAATCGCTCGCCCACGCGGCGCCCGATGCCGTGGTGGGCACCTTCGATGGCACGCAGGAACCGGATGCGCGCGCCCGGCTGCTCGCCACGCCGGGCCTGTCCATGACCCCCGCCGGCAAGAACCAGCGCGCGGTCCTGTTCGACATCGTCCTGCTGCTGGGATTCGGTCCCCGCCTGCCGCAGGCGGTCGAGGACCTGTACGACGCGCTAAGGACATGAGCGTGTCCGCAGGCGCCGCTTCGCCCGCCGCGTCGGCCTGGGCCCGCGTGCGGGCCGGGCGCATGCCGGCCGCCCCGCTGTTCGCGGCATTGGCCGCGCTGCTGGCGATATTGGTCGTGGTGGCAGCCGGGCGCGGCGCCTACCCCATTTCCGCGTCCAACGTGGTCGCCATCCTGCTGCACAAGGCCGGGCTGGCCCAGGGCGGTTTCGAGCCGCAGCAGATGGGCGTGCTGTGGACCATCCGCCTGCCGCGCGTAGTGCTGGGGGTGGGGGTGGGCGCGTTGCTGGGCATGGCGGGGGCGACGCTGCAGGGCCTGTTCCGCAACCCGCTGGCCGATCCGGGCCTGATCGGCGTTTCCAGCGGCGCCGCGCTCACGGTGGCGCTGACCATTGTCTTCGGCAACCTGTGGTGGCCGGATCTGTCCCGCATGCTCGGCCTGGCGCTGCTTCCGGTGGCTGCCTTCACCGGAGGCGTGCTGACCACGCTGCTGGTCTACCGCATCGGCCGCACGTCCTTCGGCGTGTCCGTGGCCGCCATGCTGCTGGCCGGGATCGCCATGAACGCCATTGCGCTCGCCCTCATCGGGCTGGCCAGCTATATGGCCACCGACGAACAATTGCGCAATCTCACCTTCTGGAACCTGGGCAGCCTGGCGCCCGCGACCTGGCCTGTCGTGGCCGTGGTATTCGCGGTAGGCGCGGTGGCGCTGGCGGGAATGTGGCGCCTGCGCGGCGGGCTCAATGCCATGGCGCTGGGCGAGTCCGAGGCCCGGCACCTGGGCGTCGCGGTCGAGCGCCTGAAGGCGCTGGCCATCGTGTTCAGTGCGCTGGCGGTCGGCATGGCGGTGGCTTTCTGCGGCATCATCGGCTTCCTGGGCCTGGTGGCGCCGCATTGCATCCGCCTGATGGCGGGGCCGGACGCCAGGGTGGTCTTGCCCGGCGCGGCGCTGCTGGGTGCGGCGCTCACCGTCGGGGCCGACCTGGTGGCGCGTACCGCCATCGCGCCGGCCGAAATGCCCATCGGCGTCCTGACCGCGCTGATCGGTGCGCCGTTCTTCCTGTTCCTGCTGCTGCGGGCCAAGGGCCGGATGTTCGAGGGATGACCGCCATGCTGGAAGTTCGTTCGCTGAAAGTCGCGCGCCGCCAGGCCGGGCAGCCGCAGCCGCGCGTGGTGCTGGACGGCATCGATTGCGCAGTCGAGGCAGGTGAGATCGTGATGCTGATCGGTCCCAACGGCGCGGGCAAGTCGACCCTGCTGGCGACGATGGCGGGGGACCTCGCGCCAGCCGCGGGGCAGGTGCGGTTCAAGGGCAAGCCATTGCAGGACTGGGCCGCGGGCGAGCTGGCACGGCAGCGCGCGGTGCTGCCCCAGCGTGCCGGCCTGAGCCTGCCTTTCACCGTGGACGAAGTGGTGCATCTCGGATGCCTGGCGCGCGCCGAATCGCGCCGGCAGCTCGGTGACATCGTCCGGGCGGCGCTCGAGACAGCGGGGGTGTCGCACCTGGCCCAGCGGTCCATGCCTGCGCTGTCGGGCGGCGAGCAGGCCCGCGTGCACCTGGCGCGGGTGCTGGCGCAGATCTGGCCTGCAGGTACCGGGGACGATGCCGGCGGCAAGCTGCTGTTGCTGGACGAGCCGTGCGCCAGCCTCGATCCCCACCACCAGCACTCCGTCTGCACCGCCATCCGGGAGTTTGCCCATCGCACGGGCGCGGCGGTGATCGTGACCATGCACGACATGAATCTCGCGGCCCAATACGCCGACCGCATCGTGGCCTTGTGGGAAGGAAAGCTGATCGCGGATGGCACGCCGCAGGCCGTACTCACGCGGGAGTTCGTGCGCCGGTGCTTTGCCGTGGACGCGGCGCATTGGCAGGCCGGGGAGGACTTCCTGGTCGCCACCAGGCCGCTGCCAGAGCATGCCTGACGCCTGCGGGGCACTGGCCATGCCGGCGTATCCTGCGCGCGGGCCGAGATTTGACGTGAACAGGCCGTCGGCGCCACGGCCGCCCGCCGTCACATCTCGTTGTAGACGGGCCCTTCGCCTCCTTGCGGCGTGACCCACACGATGTTCTGCGTGGGATCCTTGATGTCGCAGGTCTTGCAGTGCACGCAGTTCTGCGCATTGATCTGCAGGCGGTCGGCGCCGTCGTCGTCCTTGACGAACTCGTATACGCCGGCGGGGCAGTAGCGGCTCTCCGGGCCGGCGTAGCGGGCCAGGTTGACGTCGACGGGGACCGTGGGATCCTTGAGGGTCAAGTGGACGGGCTCGTTTTCCTCATGATTGGTGTTCGAGATGAACACCGAACCCAGCCGGTCGAAGGTGAGCTTGCCGTCCGGCTTGGGGTACTCGATGCGGGGGCACTCCGAAGCCGGTTTCAGGTAGACGTGGTCGGGCTTGTCGCGATGGATGGTCCACGGGAAGTTTCCGCGCAGCAGCCATTGCTCGATGCCGGTCATCAGGGTGCCCACGGTGCGCCCCTTCTTGAACCACTGCTTGAAGTTGCGCGACTTGTTCAGTTCCTCGTGCAGCCAGGACGATTCGAAAGCCCGGGGGTAGCTTGCGAGTTCATCGTGGCTGCGGCCCGCCTCGAGCGCCTCGAACGCCGCCTCGGCCGCCAGCATGCCGCTCTTGATGGCGGCATGGCTGCCCTTGATGCGCGAGGCGTTCAGGAAACCGGCCTCGCAGCCCACCAGCGCGCCGCCCGGGAACACCAGCCTGGGCAGCGACAGCAGCCCGCCCGCGGTGATCGAGCGCGCGCCGTAGGCGATGCGCTTGCCGCCTTCCAGGAAGCCGCGGATGGACGGGTGGGTCTTGAACCGCTGGAACTCCTCGAATGGCGACAGCCACGGGTTGCTGTAGTCCAGTCCCACGATCAGCCCGATGGCGACCTTGTTGTCTTCCAGGTGGTAGAGAAAGGAGCCGCCATAGGTATCGGCATCCAGCGGCCACCCCGCGGTGTGGATGACGAGGCCGGGCTGGTGCTTGGCGGGATCGATCTCCCACAGTTCCTTGATGCCGATGCCGTAGCTTTGCGGATCCTTGCCGGCGTTCAGCTTGAGTTTCTCGTTCAGCTGGCGTCCCAGGTGACCGCGCGAGCCTTCGGCGAAGATGGTGTAGCGCGCATGCAGCTCCATGCCCGGCTGGTATTGCTCGGTGGGCTGGCCGTCGCGGCCCACGCCCATGTCGCCGGTGGCCACGCCCTTGACCGAGCCGTCCTCGTTATAGAGGATCTCGGCCGCGGCAAAGCCGGGGAACAGGTCCACGCCCAGGGCCTCGGCCTGCTCGCCCAGCCAGCGGGTGACCTTGCCCAGGCTGACCACGTAGTTGCCTTCGTTGTGGAAACAGGGCGGCAGCAGCCAGGCTGGCGTGGCGCGGGCGCCGGTCTCGGACAGGAACAGGAAGCGGTCCTCGGTGACCGGCGTGTTCAGCGGCGCGCCTTTCTCCTTCCAGTCGGGGATCAGCTCGGTCAGCGCGCGCGGGTCCATGACCGCCCCCGAAAGGATGTGGGCGCCGATCTCGCTGCCTTTCTCCAGTATGCAGACTCCGATTTCGCGGCCTTTCTCGGCAGCAAGCTGCTTGAGGCGGATCGCGGTGGCCAGGCCGGCGGGGCCTCCCCCGACGATCACCACGTCATATTCCATCGACTCGCGTTCGTTGCCTTGCATGTACAGGGTTCCTCCGGGGTGGGGTGGGGGTTCGGAACCGGCGGTTTCGCCGCTACGCTAAGATAGTTCGAAGTATCATCCCGGATTGTATTTCAAGCGGTCACGGCCGTCGGCCAACACGTTTAGCGAGGAAGACAAATGAACAAGGTCTATGCCAGCGCCCGGGAAGCGCTAGCGGACATCGTACGGGACGGGCAGACCCTGGCGGTCGGCGGTTTCGGCCTGTGCGGCATTCCGGAAGCCCTGATTGCCGCGCTGCGCGACACCGGGGTCAAGAACCTGACCTGCATCAGCAACAACGCGGGCATCGACGGCGCAGGCCTCGGGCAGTTGCTCGAAACGCGGCAGATCCGCAAGATGATTTCCTCCTACGTGGGCGAGAACAAGGAGTTCGAGCGCCAGTACCTGGCCGGCGAACTGGAAGTGGAATTCACCCCCCAGGGCACGCTGGCCGAGAAGCTGCGCGCCGGCGGCGCCGGCATTCCGGCCTTCTTCACGCCTACCGGCGTCGGCACCCAGGTGGCCGAAGGCAAGGAGATCCGGGAGTTCGACGGCAAGAAATACGTGATGGAACGCGCGCTGGTGCCCGACGTGGCGCTGGTCAAGGCCATGGTGGCCGACAAGAGCGGCAACCTGATCTTCAACAAGACCGCCCGCAACTTCAACCCCAACGCCGCGATGGCTGGCAAGATCACGGTGGCCGAGGTCGAGCGCATCGTCGAAAACGGCGAGCTGGATCCCGACCAGATCCACTTGCCGGGCATCTTCGTACACCGCCTCGTGTTGAACGCCAATCCCGAAAAGCGCATCGAGCAGCGAACGACGAGATAACCCCCTGCGCGCTTGCGTGCGCCCGCATGGTGGGCTCCCGGCGCGCTGCTTGCGGACCGGCGGAGCCGGATCCGCGGCGCCCGGGTCGGGGCCGTTAGTGGGGGGCGGGGTGTAACGGTTATGGATATTGAGGAGAGATGAGATGGCATGGACTCGCGATGAAATGGCGGCGCGGGCGGCGCGTGAGTTGCAGGATGGGTTTTACGTCAACCTGGGGATCGGGTTGCCGACGCTGGTGGCCAATCATGTGCCGGCGGGGCTGGAGGTCTGGCTGCAATCCGAGAACGGGTTGCTGGGCATCGGGCCGTTTCCCACCGAGGACGAGGTCGATCCGGACCTGATCAACGCCGGCAAGCAGACGGTGACGACGCTGCCGGGTTCGTCCATTTTCTCGTCGGCGGATTCTTTCGGCATGATCCGCGGCGGCAAGATCAATCTCGCCATCCTCGGCGCGATGCAGGTGTCCGAGAAGGGGGACCTGGCCAACTGGATGATCCCGGGCAAGATGATCAAGGGCATGGGCGGCGCGATGGACCTGGTGGCCGGCGTGGGGCGCGTGGTGATCCTGATGGAGCACGTCGCCCGCAAGAAGGACGGCACCGTGGACCTGAAGATCCTGCCCGAATGCACCCTGCCGCTGACCGGCGTGGGCGTGGTGGACCGCATCATCACCGACCTGGCGGTGATCGACGTCACCCCGCAAGGACTCAAGCTGGCCGAACTCGCCCCCGGCGTGTCGGTGCAGGAAGTGGTCGACAAGACCGGCGTCAAGCTGGACACCTCCGCCGTTGCCGCTGCGGTGTAAGCGGGGAAGGGCGGTCCTGCGGACCGCCCTGGCTGGCGTGCTGGCGATATTCGCCGGATCCGCGCATGGCGAGGCCGGCGGCCCCTACATACCGGCAGCCCTGGCCATTCCGGCCGTTGCGTCCCGGGCCGAAGCGTTCGTCCCCGACGGTTTTTCGCTCGAGCGCGAAGTCGAGGGGGACCTGGGCGGCGACGGGCCCGGCGTGGCGCAGGTCTACCGGAACGCCCAGGGGCGGCGGGCGCTGCTGCTGGGCACGCGCGGCGCCCAGGGGTTCGAGGCCACGGGCTGGGGCTTCGTCCTGCCCTGCGCGGCCTGCGGCGTGGACCTGCCCGCCGACCGCAACCTCGACCTGGCGATACGCCAGCAGCGCGTCGTGATCATCGACCGCAGCCTTTCCAAGGCCGAGTCCATTTCCACTTCGGCCGAGCTGACCCTCTCTTACGATCGCGCAGCCCGCCGCTGGTGGCTGCAATCGCTGCGCCAGCTCACCGTGTTCGAGCGCACCGGCCGCGCCGAGGAGTCGCGCGTCGACTACGACTCCCGAACCACCCGCGACGCCGTCGGCCGCTACGACGGCCAGGTCTTCTTCGCCGAAAGCGTCCAGCCCGGCCAGCTCGAGGGCGACCGCCCCGCGCTGGATACGCTCGTGCTGTACTGATGAGGGGGGGCTAAGACCCCCCTACGCGCTTACGCGCGCCCCTCAGGGGGCGGCGCTGGCGGACCGGAAGGTAAGCCCACCCCGCGCGGCTCACGCCGCACCCCTCCGAGGGGCAGCGCTGGCGGACCGGCAAAGCCGGATCCGCGGCGCCCTTGATCTGGTACGAGTTTCTTGGGTCGCAGCACCGTTGCTACCGCTGGCAGCCAGCTAAGCATAGGCGCCACATTCCAAGAAAGCGGCACTAGACCCAGGATGCGGTGGATCCGGCTCCGCCGGTCCACCCGCATCGCCCCCTGGGGGGCGCGCGGCAGCGCGTAGGGGGGAGCTTGTCTTTTTGTCGCCAAAGGTTACGCCGCCTGGATCGCGGGCTTTCAGAACACCCGCTATAATTCCAATTTCCCGCAAGCGCTCGGCAAAAACCGGGCGCCATTGGCAATGACCAAGTACGTATTCGTTACCGGTGGCGTGGTGTCTTCCCTGGGGAAAGGCATTGCCGCCGCGTCTCTGGCCGCTATCCTCGAATCGCGCGGCCTCAAAGTCACCCTCCTCAAGCTCGATCCCTACATCAACGTCGATCCCGGCACGATGAGCCCGTTCCAGCACGGCGAGGTCTTCGTCACGGAAGATGGCGCCGAGACCGACCTGGACCTGGGCCACTACGAACGCTTCATCTCGGCGCGCATGCGCAAGGTGAACAACTTCACCACCGGCCAGATCTACGAATCGGTGCTGCGCAAGGAACGCCGGGGCGACTACCTCGGCAAGACCGTGCAGGTCATCCCGCACATCACCAACGAGATCCAGGACTTCATCGCGCGCGGCGCGTCCGCGGCCTGGGATGGCGAGACCGACGTCGCCATCGTCGAGATCGGCGGCACGGTGGGGGACATCGAATCGCTGCCGTTCCTGGAAGCCGCCCGCCAGATGAGCCTGCGCCTGGGGCGCGGCGGCGCGGCCTTCGTGCACCTGACGCTGGTGCCGTTCATCGCCTCGGCAGGCGAGCTCAAGACCAAGCCCACGCAGCACTCGGTGCAGAAGCTGCGCGAGATCGGCATCTATCCGCACGCGCTGCTGTGCCGTGCCGACCGTCCGATCCCCGACGACGAGCGCGCCAAGATCTCGATGTTCTCGAATGTGCCGCTCGACGCGGTCATCTCCGTCTGGGACGTCGACTCCATCTACAAGATTCCCGCCATGCTGCACAAGCAAGGCCTGGACGAGCTCGTCTGCGAAACGCTGGGCCTGCAAGCCCCGCCGGCGGACCTCTCCATGTGGGACAGCCTGGTCCACGCGCGCGAGAACCCCGAAGGCGAGGTGCACATCGCGATGGTCGGCAAGTACGTGGACCTGACCGAGTCGTACAAGTCGCTGACGGAAGCGCTGGTGCACGCCGGCATCCATACCCGCTGCAAGGTGGTGGTCGACTACATCGATTCCGAAGAGATCGAAAGCGAGGGCGTGGGCAAGCTGAGCAAGTTCGACGCCATCCTGGTGCCGGGCGGTTTCGGCAAGCGCGGTACCGAGGGCAAGATCCAGGCGATCCGCTATGCCCGCGAGAACGGCGTGCCCTACCTCGGCATCTGCCTCGGCATGCAACTGGCCGTGATCGAGTTCGCCCGCCATGTGGCCGGCCTGGTCGGCGCCAACAGTACCGAATTCGATCCGGACGCGCTGCATCCGGTGGTTGCGCTGATCACTGAGTGGATGGACCGCGAAGGCCGCATCGAGCGCCGCTCCAGCACTTCCGACCTGGGCGGTACCATGCGCAAGGGCGCGCAGCGCTGCCCGGTCAAGCCCGGCACGCTGGCGCACGACATCTATGGCGACGAGGTGAACGAGCGCCATCGCCATCGCTACGAAGTGAACAACGTGTACGTGCCCAAGCTGGAAGAGGCCGGCATGGTCATCAGCGCCCGTACGCCCACCGAAAACCTGCCGGAAATGATGGAGTTGCCCAACCACCCGTGGTTCATGGGCGTGCAGTTCCACCCGGAGTTCACGTCCACGCCGCGCGACGGCCACCCATTGTTCTCGGCCTACATCCGCGCGGCGTGCAAGCACAAGCTGCAACGCGTGGCTGCGGAGCAGGGCTGAAGCCCGGAGGTCACCATGAGCCAAGATCCACACGTCTCGACCCGCAGCTATCCGATCTGCGGCTTCGAGATCGGCCTTGCCAAGCCGTTCTTCCTGATCGCCGGGCCGTGCGTGATCGAGTCGCTGCAACTGGCGCTCGATACCGCCGGCACGCTCAAGGAACTGACCGGCAAGCTGGGCATTCCGTTCGTCTACAAGAGTTCCTTCGACAAGGCCAACCGCAGCTCGAGCAAGTCCTTCCGCGGCATGGGGATGGATTTCGGGCTGAAGGTGCTGTCGGAGGTGAAGGCGCAGATCGGCGTGCCGGTGCTGACCGACGTGCACGAAACCGAACAGGCGCAGCCGGTGGCCGACGTGGTCGACATGCTGCAGACGCCGGCCTTCCTGTGCCGCCAGACCGATTTCATCCGCGCCTGCGCCGCCACGCTCAAACCCGTCAATATCAAGAAGGGCCAGTTCCTGGCGCCGCACGACATGGTCAACGTGGTGGCCAAGGCACGCGAGGCCGCGATCGAGGCGGGCGGCGACGGCGGCAACATCCTCGTGTGCGAGCGCGGTGCATCGTTTGGCTACAACAATCTCGTGTCGGACATGCGTTCGCTCGCTATCATGCGCGAAACGGATTGTCCCGTGGTCTTCGACGCCACCCACTCGGTGCAATTGCCAGGCGGACAGGGCGCGACCTCGGGCGGGCAGCGCGAATTCGTGCCGGTGCTGGCGCGCGCGGCCGTGGCCGTCGGCGTGTCGGGGCTGTTCATGGAAACGCATCCGGATCCGGCCCATGCCAAATCGGACGGGCCCAACGCCGTGCCGCTGGGGCGCATGGGCGACCTGCTGGCTTCGCTGATAGAACTCGACCGCGTGACCAAACGTCACGGGTTCCTCGAAAACGATTTCCAATAACTTCTTGAGACTGGATACCTATGAGCGCAATCGTAGACATCATCGGGCGCGAAATCATTGATTCCCGGGGCAATCCCACCGTGGAATGCGACGTCCTGCTGGAATCCGGCGCGATGGGCCGCGCGGCCGTTCCCTCGGGCGCGTCCACAGGCGCGCGCGAGGCCATCGAACTGCGCGACGGCGACAAGTCGCGCTACCTCGGCAAGGGCGTGCTGAAGGCCGTCGAGAACGTCAACACCGAGATCGCCGAAGCGCTGATGGGCCTCGATGCGCAGGAGCAGGCCTTCCTGGACCGCACCCTGATCGACCTCGACGGCACCGAGAACAAGGAGCGCCTGGGCGCCAACGCGATGCTGGCGGTCAGCATGGCCGTGGCCAAGGCGGCCGCCGAGGAATGCAGCCTGCCGCTGTACCGTTACTTCGGCGGCAGCGGCGCGATGAGCATGCCCGTGCCGATGATGAACGTGATCAACGGTGGCGCGCATGCCAACAACAACCTGGACATGCAGGAATTCATGATCCTGCCCGTGGGCGCCAGCAGCTTCCGCGAGTCCCTGCGCATGGGCGCCGAGGTGTTCCATGCCCTGAAGAAGCTGATCCACGACCAGGGCATGTCCACCGCCGTGGGCGACGAGGGCGGCTTCGCGCCCAACGTGGCGAACCACGAGGCGGCCATCCAGCTCGTGCTGCAGGCCATCGAGAAGGCCGGCTACGAGCCGGGCAGCCAGGTCGCGCTGGGCCTCGATTGCGCCAGTTCCGAATTCTTCCGCGACGGCAAGTACCACCTGGAAGGCGAGGGCGTGACCCTGAGCCCCCAGGAGCTGACCCACATGCTGGCCACCTGGTGCGACAAGTACCCCATCGTCTCCATCGAGGACGGCATGGCCGAGAACGACTGGGACGGCTGGAAATACCTGACCGAGCAGCTGGGCAGGAAGGTGCAACTGGTGGGCGACGACCTGTTCGTCACCAACACCAGCATCCTCAAGCGCGGCATCGACCAGGGCATCGCCAACTCCATCCTGATCAAAATCAACCAGATCGGCACGCTGACGGAAACCTTCGCCGCCATCGAGATGGCCAAGCGCGCCGGCTATACCGCCGTGGTGTCGCACCGCTCGGGCGAGACCGAGGACACGACCATCGCCGACATCGCGGTGGCCACCAACGCGCTGCAGATCAAGACGGGCTCGATGTCTCGCTCGGACCGCATGGCCAAGTACAACCAGTTGCTGCGCATCGAGGAAGACCTGGGCGACGTTGCCCATTATCCCGGCCGCGAGGCTTTCTACAACCTGCGTTGATGCAACCGGCGCCGCGGCCGCCTTCGGGCGGCGTGGCGCCGCCAGCTAGGAGACGGGCTGCATGCGTCTGCTCACTCTGATAATCGCCTTGCTGCTGGTGCTGATCCAGTATCCGTTATGGCTGGGCAAGGGCGGGTGGCTACGCACCTGGGAACTCGAGCGCCACCTCGAGGCCCAGCGCCAGACCAACGACGAACTGCGTACGCGCAACGTGGCGCTCGATGCCGAGGTGCGCGACCTCAAGAGCGGCACCGCGGCCATCGAAGAGCGGGCCCGCTACGAACTCGGCATGCTGAAGCAGGGCGAGGCGTTCGTGCAGATCGTTGATAATCCTCCCGCCGGCACCGCCCCGGTCAACGCCGCCGGCCAGGCCGCTCCGCGCGCGCCTTCCACGCCGGCCGACCGCTAGATTCCCTGTCCCGGTGGCCTTCAGGCCTCGAAGTAGCCTGGCCCATCCATATCGGCTATCAATCCAGCCCGTCTTGGCTCCCAACCCAGCATTGCCCGCGTTCGTTCGCTCGAGGCCGCCGCATCCATGCCGGTGAACATGGCGAACCAGCCGAAATGCCCGGCGGCTTCTTCCGGCGCCAGGGCCACGACCGGCAGGTGAAGGCGGCGGCCGATCACCTCCGCGATATTTTTGAACGACACGCCTTCCTCGCCGGCCGCATGGTACCGCTCGCCGGCGGCGCCGCGCTCCAGCGCCAGCCGGTAGAGCCGGGCGGCATCGAGCCGATGGACGGCGGACCAGCGGTTGCGTCCTTCGCCCACATAGGCGGCCACGCCTTTCTGGCGGGCCAGGCCGATGAGATGGGGGACGAATCCGTGATCGCCCTCGCCATGGACCGAGGGCGGCAGGCGGACCACCGATGCGTACACGCCGCATTCCGCCACGGCGGCGGCAGCGGCTTCCGAGGCGCGCGGAAACCTCGGAGAAGGAGGCGGCGGCATGTCGTCTTCGATCGCCAAGCGCCCTTGTGCCAGATGGGCCATTCCCGAAGTCACGATCAAAGGACGGCGCGATCCCGCGAGTGCGGCGCCCAGTGCTTCGATCGCATGCCGGTCCAGTTCGCAGTTGTCGGCAAATCTGGAAAAGTCGTGGTTGAACGCGGTATGGACCACGCCATCGGCGGCCGCGGCGCCGCTGCGTAGACTGTCGAGGTCTTCCAGCGAGCCGTGATGGACTTCGGCTCCGGCCGCGGCGAGTTGCGCCGCGCCGGCCTCCGAACGGGTCAGGCCGAGCACCTGGTGTCCCGCGGCTAGCAATTCCTGGACGACGGCCGAACCGACGAAGCCGGTCGCTCCGGTAACAAAGACGCGCATAGAGAGTCTCCTGGTCGAGAAGGGCCCCCACTATGGCGCTCTGTGCTTATCCAGGTAAAGTAGTGATCTTATACAGGTATAAGCACCAACAGGATTCGCATGCCGGCTTCCCACGACAAGCTCCTCGGCGCCTTTCTCAAGGACCGACGCGCAAGGCTCGACCCGGCTGCCTTCGGGATCGCGCTCAATCGCCGGCGCACGCCCGGATTGCGCCGGGAAGAGGTCGCCCAGCGCGCCCACATCAGCACGACCTGGTATACCTGGCTCGAACAGGGGCGCGGCGGCGCACCCTCCGCCGAGGTGCTCGAGCGGATTGCCCGCGCCCTCATGCTGACCGACGCCGAGCGCGAACACCTCTTCCTGCTCGGACTGGGCCGCCCGCCCGAGGTCCGCTACCAGGAGGCGGACGGCGTCACGCCGCGGCTCCAGCGCGTGCTCGACGCGCTGGAACTCAGCCCAGCCCTGGTGAAGACCGCCACCTGGGACGTCGTCGCCTGGAACCGCGCCGCCGCCGTGGTGCTGACCGACTACGGAAGCCTCGCGCCCGAGCAGCGCAATATCCTTCGCCTCGTCTTCTGCGACCCGAAGGTGCGCGCCGCGCAGTTCGATTGGGAACAAGTGGCCCGGTTCGTGGTGGCCGCGTTCCGGGCCGATGCAGCGCGTGCCGGCGCCGCGGCGCGTGTAGAGGCGTTGGTGGACGAACTGTGCCGCCTGAGTCCTGAATTCGAGACCATGTGGCGCGACCATGATGTCCGCAGCTACGGCGAAGGCGTCAAGCGGCTTCGGCATCTCACCGCCGGGTCCATTGCGTTCGAATATTCCGCCTTCGCGGTGGATGGCCGTCCCGACCTGGGCATGGTGGTCTACAACCCGGCGACGCCGGAGGATGCCGAGCGGATTAAGACACTGATCGACGCACAGGCTGCCACCTTGCCGATGCCGTCGTCGAGCTGATGATCGATTTGCGCTACGGCGCCAGAAGATCCCGGGTCTTGCCGTGTTCGCGCGCCGCCGATTGCATGGGCATCGCGATCTCGCGGCGAATCACCAGCAGGCCCGCGGCGCGCGCTTGGCGCACGTAGTCGTCCCGCTCCGAAGGGCTGGACAATTGGCGCAGCAGCGCGCGTATTCCGGGCAGGTAAGGGGCGTGCAGATAGGTCAGCCGCAGCACCAGCGTATTGGCTTCGAACAGCGTCTGGCCCGAGCGCGGCCCCATGCCGTTGCGGTAGCGGGAAAGATAGACGGTGTCGTGATGCAGGCGCTGGTAGTCGTAGTCAAGTTCGCGTGTGCCGGCCCGGCGGGCGTCGTCTGCCGAAAAATCGTCGAAGCTGGCCGGACGCGGGCTTAGCTGCTCGATGCGCGCCATGCGGATTCCATGGGTAGTGGCCCATCTGGCCATTCTCGCGCGGACGGCCGAAGCGAGGGCGGCCGGATCCGCCGCGCCGCCGATGCCCAGGGCCGGCGCCAATCCCCGTTCGAAAGCCTGGGCCATGGCCGCCGGTTCAGCTCCGGACACGGTCCCCGCCCGCGCGGCTTCGAACAGCGCGTAGCCCGCGGCCTGGCGCATCAGCAACCACCGGCCGGTCTCGAACGCACCGAAGCCGGCCAGCAGCAGGGGAAGGGCCACGACGACGAATTCGGCCATGGCGGCACCGCGGTGGAAGGAACGGGCACGCATGCTTCAACGAAGTGAAAGACGCCCAGCATGGGGGCCGAATGAGGATATGTCGATTGTGGGAACTACGCCGGAATGCGCCGAGGCACTTGTGAAGGGCGGCTGTCGACGCCTCTGTGATGAATTTTTCATGACAACCGCCGACTTGTCGCGCGCGCGTTCGTCCTATTCGTAGGCTACTGCGGCTGCCGGCACCACATCGCACGCAAGTCTGCGCTTCGCGGTTACAGCGATTGTTTGCGCTCTGCATATCCCGTTGATCTGGCTTGTCATCCACGTGGCGGGAAGACGGGCTGAACAAGCCGTTGTACCGGAGGACCCGAGAGCTTGAACGCAAGTGCGGGGCGATCGGATCAACGCCGATGCGCGATGCCGAGCGGCAGTGCTACATGGGAATCGGAGCTTGACCGGCATCTGCCGGCCATAGGCATCGACGCCACGACGGCGTCTTCCCCTCGGTTCAGTGCCGCGACCCGCTGTGATGCCGAACCATGGCCGAGTCGTTGGCGAACAACTCCGCACAATCCACCGCGTCGAACTCGAAGCTCTTGACGCAATAGTCGCAATTGATCTGCACACGTCCTTGTTCGGCCAGGATGTCGTCGACTTCTTCCTTGCCGATGCGCAGCAGCACGTCCGCGACTTTCTCTCGGGAGCAGGTGCAGCGGTAGGTGACCGTGGCAGGGTCGAAGGTGCGCAGGGTTTCCTGCCAGTAAAGGCGCCGGATCAGCGCGTCGGGCGTGAGCGTGAGCAGTTCGTCGGACTTGAGCGTATCGGCCAGGATCTGCGCGCGTTCCCAGGTGTCCTCGGTAACCGCCGCAGGGTCTTGCGACTGCGTCTTTCCGCCGTGCTTGGGCAATTGTTGCAGCAGCACGCCGGCCGCGCATTCGGCGTTGGCGGCGAGCCAGATGCGTGTCTGGAGCTGCTCGGAGGCGAGCATGTAGTGCTCGAGCGCCTGGGCGACCGAATCGCCTTGCAGCGCCACGATACCCTGGTAGGGCTGCTGGCCGGGCTGGCGGTCTTGGGGGTCGAGCAGCACCGAGAAGCGGCCTCCTCCCTGGCTATTGAGCAGGCTCTGGAAGGTGCCGTCGTCGGGCACGTCGTGGCCTTCGCGCAGCTTGACGGTGGCCCGCATGCCGAGGTCGGCGTGGCATTCGACGACGATCAGGCCGATCGGTCCGTCGCCCTGCAATTGCATGACTACGGTACCGTTGAACTTGATATTGGCGGCCAGGAGCGCGCTTGCCGCGACCAGTTCCCCCAGCAGCCGCTGCACGGCGGGCGGATAGTCGTGGCGGGCCTGGATTTCCTTCCAGGTGTTGCGTATGGAGGTGACTTCAGCCCGGACGGTCTGGTCCTCGAACAGGTATTTCTTGAGCTGGTCGGACAAAAAACTTCCTCGAAAGCGCGTGGGGGTGAGCCATTCTACAATGCACGCCTATGACAGCCGAACCCGAACTGCGGCAGGCGGCGCGCCTGCTGCTCACGCTGCGCGATCCGGCCGAGAAGGCCGCTCGCACGCGCGAACTGGGCGCCATGCAGATATATGTGGATGCTGCCCGCGATTTGCAAGAGCCCGAGGGCACGCCTGGGCGGCCGGCGCGGCCGCCGCTGGTGTCGCCTCGGGAAGTGCCCGGCCGTGGCGTGGCCACGGTCGAGGCCCGGGCGGCGCTGCTGCATGCGCTGGCGCACATAGAATTCAATGCCATCAATCTGGCGCTGGATGCGGTCTGGCGTTTTGCCGGCATGCCGCACGCGTACTACCTGGACTGGCTCAAGGTGGCCAGCGAGGAAGCCTTGCATTTCACGTTGCTGGCGGAGCACTTGCGGGTCCTGGGCCATGCCTACGGCGATTTCCCCGCCCATGACGGGCTCTGGCAGATGGCCGAGCGGACCCGGCTCGATCCGCTGGCGCGCATGGCGCTGGTGCCGCGCACGCTGGAGGCGCGGGGCCTGGACGTGAGCCCCGCCATCCGGGCGAAACTGGCCGGGGCGGGCGACATGGCGGCCGCCGGCATCCTCGATATCATCCTGCGCGACGAGATCGGCCACGTCGCCATCGGCAACCGCTGGTACCGCTATCTGTGCGAGCGCGAGGGCGTGGACCCGGTGGAACACTATGCGGTCCTGGCCCGGCGCTATGAGGCGCCGGGCCAGTTCGGGCCGTTCAATCTTCCCGCCCGGCGCGCGGCGGGCTTTACGGAAGCGGAGCTGCGTTCGCTGGAGCAGGCGGCCATTTCCGGACGCGATCGTCCTCGATCTGCCTGAGCGCCTGGCGCCTGACCTTGCCAGAGGGGGTCAGCGGCAAGGCCTCGACGAACTCGATGTCCTTCGGCGCTTCGTCCGGCCCGAGCTGGGCGGCCGCATACGACAGCAGCATGTCGCGCAGGGCGGATTCGCGCCCGGCCTTGCCTTGGGCCGGCGAGGGAGCGGTTCCCGGTCCCGAATGGGCGGGTTCCGCCGCTGGAGGGGCTTGAACGGCCACGGGCGACGCGGGCTGGGCGACGACATAGGCCTTGATGCCCGTGCCGTCCGGCATGGGCACGGCCACCGCTTCCGCCACCTCGGGATGCCGTGTCAGGCAGTCTTCGATCGGTCCTGGCGCCACGAGGCGGTTGCCGAGCTGGAACATCTCGTCCAGCCGCCCCACGTACCAGAGGTAGCCGTCTTCGTCGAGGCGGGCGAGGTCGCCCGTGCGGTGCCACGTCCCGCTGACCGGTCGCCCGGTTTCCTCGCCCCGCCAGTAGCCGGCGAAGAAGGACGGATCCGGATGGCCGTGGATGTCGTAGCGGTTGACGGCGATCTCGCCATGTTCGCCAGCGGCGACCGGACGGCCGAGCGCATCGACGATGGCGATCTGGTGTCCGGGATAGGGACGGCCCATGCTGCCGGGTCGGGCTGGCCATTTCTGGCTGCTCTGGCCGATGACCGTGCCGATCTCGACCTGGCTGAAGGTTTCGTTGGGCTCCGTGCCCAGGGCGGTCTTGCATTGTTCGAACAGGGCCGCCCCGAGGGAAGTGTCGGTTGCCGTGATCGCCCGCAGCGCCAGCCGGTAGCGTTCCGCCGGCCGCGGCACCGCCTTGAGCAGGCGGCGCAAGTCGCGCGTGGTCAAGGCCAGGTTGGTGACGCGGTAGCGTTCGAGCAGGGCGAACGTGGCCTCCGGGCCGGGCGGTTGGCGCACGCCGACCAGCGGCTGGCCGAAATACAGGCTGGGCAGCATCGCGCCGAACAGGCCGTGCGGACTGCCCCATTCGGAGGCCGTCCACAGCACGTCCGCGGGTTGCGGGAACCAGTTCTGGGCCGCGACGAAGCCCGGCAGGTTGCCGATCAGGGTGGCATGGGGCAGCACCACCCCCTTGGGCACGCTGCCCGCCCCGGCGGTGTAGAGCAGCAGGGCGGGATCGGAGGCCGAGGTGGGATGCATGTCGAAGGCACTTTCCTGGCGGGCGAGCAGCGTGCGCCAGGAAAGGACCCGCTCGTCGTCCAGGTCGATGCCGACGGTCTGGCGTAGCAGCGGACAATGCTCGGTGGCCGGCAGGAGGGCCGGCGCGGCGGTTCCGTCGACGATGGCGATGCGGGCCTCGCTGTCGCGCAGCCTTTGCTCGTAGGTCTGGGCGTTCAGCGCGACCGACAGCGGGACGGTGATGGCGCCGAGTTGGTAGACGGCGATGTGGGCGACGACGGCTTCGGGGCGCTGGGGCAGGGCGATGGCGACGCGGTCGCCGCGCTGCACGCCCATGCGGCGCAGGCCATTGGAAAAGCGGTTGGCGTATTCGTGCAGGCGGCCGTATGTCCAGACTTCGCGCCGGCCTTCGGCGTCTTCGGCGTAGATGGCGATGCGCCGGGCGTCGGCGCTGGTGACGGTCCAGCGGCGGCAACAGACATCGGCGATGTTCAGGCGTTGCGGAACCCACCAACGGAACGTGGTGTAGAGTGCCTGGTACTGGTCTTCCATAACCCTCCGCTGGATTCAGGATCTGGGTCCGGCCAGGACGGCGGACGGCGTGTGCTGCGTGATATAGCAATCATTACTGACCTGACCGGTAACCGCAATAACTTTGGTGCGATGCGTACGGCACGGAGAGCCTGACCGGCCTGGCCGTTCTGTCGCCTTTTCCTCTAATTTCCGTCAATTTTCGATAAGTCGCCATGTACAAGCCGCTTGTGCCGTCCCGATCCGACTACCTGGAAATACGGGGTTTACGTCACCATTTTCGTCATTGGGGCGACACGGACGCGCCCATGGTGCTGGCGCTGCACGGCTGGATGGATTCCTCGGCCTCTTTCCAGTTCATCGCCGATCACCTGGGAAGCGGTTTCCATCTGGTGGCGCCGGACTGGCGCGGCTTCGGGCGCACGGCGTGGGGCGGCAGCGATTCTTACGAAGTCGGCGAATACCTCGGCGATCTGGACGCGTTCTGCCGGCATTTTTCGCCATCGGCCCCGCTTGCCGTGCTGGGCCACAGCATGGGCGGCAATATTGCCATGCTGTACGCGGGAGTACGCCCGGAGCGGGTGGACGCTGTGGTCAACCTTGAAGGGCTGGGACTGCCCGCGGTATCCCCTGAAGCGGTTCCGGGCCGGCTGCGCCAGTGGCTGGATCAGATTGCCGCGGGGGCCAGGCTGGGAGACTACGCCGACGCACAGGCGTATGCCCAGCGGCTGGTGCGGGACAATCCGCGCCTGGATCCCGCACGGGCGGCCTTCCTGGCGGAAGAAAACGGCCAGCAGGCCGAGGGGCGCTGGCGGCTGCGGGCCGATCCTGCGCACAAGATCATCAATCGCGTCGCCTATCGCGTGGAAGAGGTGTTGGCGTGCTGGCGCGAAATCGCTGCGCCGGTGCTGTGGGTGGAGGCGGCCGACAGCCCCATGCGCGCCAAGATGCTGGCCGAACCGGGCTACGAAGACCGGCTGCGGTGCGTTGCATCGCTGCAACGGGTGCTCGTGGAAGAGGCCGGCCACATGCTGCATCAGGAACGTCCGGCCGAGGTGGCGCAACTTGTCGCAGATTTCCTGGGCCGGGTGACGACGCAGCGGGGTGCCCGTCCTACAATGTGACCATGGATTCCCCACAGAACGTCGATCTGCATTGCCATTCCAATGTCTCGGACGGCATGCTCGCGCCCGCGGAGCTGGTGGCGCGCGCCCACCGCAACGGCGTCGACGTGCTGGCGCTGACCGACCATGACGAAATCGGCGGCCTGCTCCAGGCTGCCGACGCGGCGCGGGGCCTAGGCATGCATTTCGTACCCGGCGTGGAGATTTCGGTCACCTGGGCCGGCGAGACCATCCATATCGTCGGCCTGCGCATCGACCCGCACGACGCCACCCTCGCCGAGGGCCTGCGCGACACCCGGTCGGGCCGCGAACGTCGTGGCAGGGAAATGGCCGAGCAACTGGCGGCGGTCGGCATCCCGGGCGCCTTCGAGGGGGCGCTGCGCCACGTCGGCAATCCGCAACTCATCAGCCGCACGCATTTCGCCCGCTTCCTGGTCGAGCAAGGCGTCTGCCGGGATGTGAGCGAGGTTTTCCAGAATTACCTGGTGGAAGGCAAGCCCGGATACGTGCCCATGCGCTGGGCCACGCTGCCCGATGCGGTGCGCTGGATACTCGGCGCCGGCGGCGTGGCCGTCATCGCGCACCCGGGCCGCTATCACTACACGCCGCTGCAGTTCCAGGCGCTGTACGACGAGTTCCTGCAACTGGGCGGGTCCGGCATCGAAGTCGTCACCGGCAGCCATATCCCCGAGCAGTACCGCGAGTATGCCGAGGTGGCCCGGCATTACGGCTTTCTTGCTTCGCGCGGCTCCGATTTCCACGCCCCCTCCGAAAGCCGGATCGATCTCGGGCGCCTGCCGCAGCTACCCGCGCACCTGACGCCGATCTGGCGCGACTGGTTTTAGTGTTTTAGTGTCATGAACAAGGCTTTTGTCAAAGAATCCGAGGGCCAGGAAGACGACGACCTGCCCGAGCACCTGGCCCTGCCCGCCGGCGTACGCAACTACATGACGCCTGAGGGCTATGCGCGCCTGCGCGGGGAACTGGTCCACCTGATGAACGTGGAGCGGCCCGCGGTGGTGCAGGTCGTGTCCTGGGCCGCTTCCAACGGCGATCGTTCCGAGAACGGCGATTACCTGTACGGCAAGAAGCGCCTGCGCGAGATCGATCGCCGCATGCGCTTCCTGACCCGCCGGCTGGACATCGCCGAGGTGGTCGACGCCTCGGCGCAGCCGAACCGGGACCAGGTTTTTTTCGGCGCCACCGTCACCTATCTCGACCGCGCGGGCGAGGAACACGTCGTGACCATCGTGGGCGTGGACGAGGCCGAGCCGCTGCAGGGCCGCATCAGCTGGATTTCGCCGGTAGCGCGAGCCCTGATCAAGGCCCGGGAAGGCGAGACGGTAGTGTTGCGCACGCCCGCCGGGGTGGAAGAACTGGAAATTCTGGAAGTGCGCTATCCCGACCCGGCGCCGCAGTAGCGGACCAGAGAGGCACGTCGGCGGTAGGAGGGGGCGCAGGCGGCGCGGAAATCAGCCCTTGACGCGGATGATGCGCTGCACCTGGGGAACGCGCCGCAGGTAGCGTATGACCTGGGCCAGGTGCTGGCGGCTCTCGACCTGGATGGTGAAATGCACCGCCACCGTGGACGAAGCCTCGTCCTGCATCGATACGTGGGTGATGTTGGCGTCGGCCGCGGAAATCTCGGCCGCGACGCGTCCCAGGACGCCACGCTCCTGGCGCAGCACGACGTCGATGCGCACGTTGAAGTGGCGCGAGGTCTGGTCGTCCCAGGCCACGTCCAGCCAGCGCTCGGGCTCCCGCGCCCGCTGGCGCCTGGCGTTGGGACAGTCTTCGGTGTGCACCACGAGCCCGTGCCCCAGCCGCACGTAGGCGACGATCGCGTCGCCGGGGATGGGCGTGCAGCAGGGCGCCAGCTGCACGGCCAGGCCTTCGTTGCCCTGGATGCGGATGGGCGAGGCAGTGCCTTGCTCGGTATAGCGATCCACCTGCTCGGCCGTGGTCGAGATGGGATCGCCCTCGGGCATGAAACGCCGGGCGACTACCGCGGCCAGCCGCTTGCCCAGGCCGATGTCTGCCAGGATCTCGTCGCGCGAACGCGCGCCGCTGCCGCGCGCGAGCTTGTCCCAGATCGGGTCGGCGCTCTCGGGCATGGGCATGTTCATGGACTTGAGCGCCTGGGCCAGCAGGCGCTCGCCGAAGCTGACCGATTCCTCGTACTTGACGGTGCGCAGGTAGTGGCGGATTTCGGAACGCGCCTTGCCGGTGCGCACGAAATTCAGCCACTGGGCGTTGGGGCGGGAATTCTCGGCGGTGATGATCTCCACCGCATCGCCGCTCTTGAGCTCGGTGCGCAGCGGCACGAACTCGCTGTTGACCTTGGCCGCCACCGTCTGGTTGCCGACGTCGGTGTGGATGCTGTAGGCGAAATCGATGGGGGTGGCCCCGCGAGGCAGCGAGATGATCTTGCCGCGCGGCGTGAAGACGTAGACCGCGTCGGGGAAGAGGTCGACCTTCACGTGTTCCAGGAACTCGCTGCTGTCGCCGGTCTGCCGCTGGATGTCGAGCAGCGATTGCAGCCACTGGTGCGTGCGTTTCTGCAGGTCGTTCAGATTGACGTCCGAGGTCTTGTACAACCAGTGCGCCGCCACGCCGCTCTCGGCCACCTGGTTCATGTCGCGGGTGCGGATCTGGAACTCCACTGGCGTGCCGTAGGGGCCCACCAGTGTCGTGTGCAGCGACTGGTAGCCGTTCACCTTGGGAATGGCGATGTAGTCCTTGAACTTGCCCGGCACTGGCCGGAACAGCTGGTGCAGCGTGCCCAGCGCCAGGTAGCACTCGGGCTGCGAGTTGACGACGATCCGGAATCCGTAGATGTCGAGCACCTCGGAGAACGACTTCTTCTGGTCCAGCATCTTGGTGTAGATGCCGTACAGGTTTTTCTCGCGGCCGTTGACCTCGGCCTCGATCCCGGCCGCGGGCAGCGCGGCCCGCACCGCCTCCTGGATCTTGCCCACCAGTTCGCGCCGATTGCCGCGCGCCGCCAGCACCGCCTTGCGCAGCACCTGGTAGCGATGGGGGTACATCGCCTCGAAGCACAGTTCCTGAAGCTCGCGGTAGATGATGTTGAGCCCGAGGCGGTGGGCGATGGGCGAATAGATCTCGAGTGTTTCCCGCGCGACGCGACGGCGCTTCTCGGGGCTGACCGCCCCCAGCGTGCGCATGTTGTGCAGGCGGTCCGCCAGCTTGATCAGGATGACGCGCACGTCGCGCGCCATCGCCAGCAGCATCTTGCGGAAGCTCTCGGCCTGCTGCTCGGCCTTGCTGGCGAATTCGAGCCGGTCCAGCTTGGAGAGGCCGTCGACCAGGTCGGCGACCTCGGTGCCGAAGCGTTCCATCAGCTCCTGCTTGGCGACGCCCTGGTCTTCCATGACGTCGTGCAGCAGGGCGGCCATCAGCGCGGCCGCATCGAGCTTCCAGGCCGCGCAGATCTCGGTGACCGCGATGGGGTGCGAAATGTAGGGTTCGCCGCTGGCGCGGAACTGGCCCAGATGGGCTTCATCGGAAAAGCGGTAGGCTTCGCGGACCCGCCGGACGTCTTCCGGGCTCAGGTACTGGGAGATGGTTTCGGCCAGGGGGGCGAAGGACACGCCGGCCGAGGCTTGCGCCGGGTTGGAGGAGGCGGGGACGAGCGCCTGGGTGCCGGCGGCGGCAGTCACTGCGGGCGGTGTTCCGGACACGGCCCCGGAACGCGAGGAAGAGACTGGAAATCCCATGGTCGCCTCAGGAAGAGCAGGCCGGGGAGGACCGGCCTGTTCCAGGCGCCGCCGGCGTCATTGCCGGCAGCAAGACCGTTATGGTCTTGGAAATCAGGTGGGGACCTTTTTCAGCATTTCCAGTCCGGTCAGTCCGGCAGCCACTTCGCGCAGCGCGGTGACGGTGGGCTTGTCCTTGGTATCGAGCTTGGGCGCATGGCCCTGGGCCAGTTGGCGCGCGCGATAGGTAGCCACGAGGGTCAGTTTGAACCGGTTGGGAATTTGCTTCAAGCAGTCTTCGACGGTGATACGTGCCATGAGGGTCCCTGAAAGCTGTGCGTGCTGGACGCGATATTCAAAGCGGAGCGGACGTCTGCGGGATGCCCAGTTGCGAGAACAGGTCGGCATGCCGCGCTGCCTGCGAACGAAAACGCAGCCTGGCGGCGGTAACGATCGTCGTCAAATCTGCCAAGGCTGCGCTAAAGTCTTGATTAATAATAACATATTCGAATTCGGGGGCATGCGCGAACTCGCCCCCCGCCGCCAGCAGCCTGCGGGCGATCACATGGGGCTCGTCCTGGCCGCGCTGGTGCAGGCGCGTTTCCAGGGCTTCGATCGACGGCGGCAGGATGAAAATCCCGATGGCTTCCGGGAACTTGGCGCGGACCTGGCGCGCGCCCTGCCAGTCGATTTCCAGCAGGACATCATTGCCCGCCTGGGTCTGGCGATCGATCCAGTCGCGGGGGGTGCCATAGTAGTTGCCGTGCACCTCCGCCCATTCCAGCAGGGCATCGTCGCGCTGCATTTTCTCGAAGGCGGGGACCGAGACGAAGTGGTACTCCTTGCCGTCGGTCTCGCCCGGGCGGGGCGGGCGGGTAGTGCAGGAGACGGACAAGCGGATTTCCGGCCTGGCCTTGAGGAGGGCATTGACCAGGCTGGACTTGCCGGCGCCGCTGGGAGCGACGACCATGAAAACGTTACCGGCGCGTGGAGGCATGAAAAGTCGGGCGCAAAGACGCTAGCATACCAACTGCCGCGCCAGGCCTCCCAAACCGTTGTGAAAAAGCCCACCCCCTGGCGGCCTTCGGCCGCTCCCCCTCAAGGGGGCGGCGCTGGCGGACCGGCGAAGCCGGATCCGCGGCGCCCTGGGTCTAGTGAGACTTTCTTAAATTGCTACACTGTTGCTACCGCTGGCGCCAGCGAAGCACCGGCGCCACAACCCAAGAAAGCGGTAATAGACCCAGGATGCGGTCCTGGCCTAGTGAGACTTTCTTAAATTGCTACACCGTTGCTATAGCTGGCGCCAGCGAAGCACCGGCGCCACAACCCAAGAAAGCGGTACTAGACCCAGGATGCGATCCTGGGTCTAGTGAGACTTTCTTAAATTGCTACACCGTTGCTATAGCTGGCGCCAGCGAAGCACCGGCGCCACAACCCAAGAAAGCGGTACTAGACCCAGGATGCGGTCCTGGGTCTAGTGAGACTTTCTTAAATTGCTACACCGTTGCTATAGCTGGCGCCAGCGAAGCACCGGCGCCACAACCCAAGAAAGCGGTACTAGACCCAGGATGCGATCCTGGGTCTAGTGAGACTTTCTTAAATTGCTACACCGTTGCTACCGCTGGCGCCAGCGAAGCACCGGCGCCACAACCCAAGAAAGCGGTACTAGACCCAGGATGCGGTCCTGGGTCTAGTGAGACTTTCTTAAATTGCTACACCGTTGCTACCGCTGGCGCCAGCGAAGCACCGGCGCCACAACCCAAGAAAGCGGTACTAGACCCAGGATGCGAT
>NZ_NINW01000031.1 GCF_002188465.1 Pigmentiphaga sp. NML080357
CTGCCGGGGGATATGGCCATCGACCTTTTGCACGACGGCGACCGGATGATCGAACTCGCCGCGCCGCGCATCGATACCAGGAACACCCACGGTACCGGCTGCACGCTGTCCGCGGCCTTGGCGGCGCCGTTGCCGCAGGCCCGGGCCGCGCGCGACGCCACGCGCCGCGCCCACCAGCCGCGCCGCGGGTATGTCGCCGATGATCCCGGCCAGGTCCTCCTCCACGTCCCAGCGCAGGTCCCGGGCCAGGTCGCCCGCCACGTGCGCCAGCGCGGCGTCGCCCTCGATGCGCACCGCGCCCATGCGGCGGGCCGCATCGTCCGACAGCAGATCCGGCAGCCTGCCGCCGTCCACGGTCAGGATCACGTCGGGCACGGCGTCGGGCGCGGCGGCCTGGACCAGGCCATGCGGCGTGATCGTCAGCGCCAGGCGCGCGCCGCCGGCAACGAGGCAGGCCGTCTTGCCGGCATGCGGACGCAGCCGCTCGCGGGCCCAGGGCTCGCGCAACAACAGCGTATCGAGCGCCCGGATGGCAGCGGCGGAAGGATTCAGCAAGGACACGGGCATAGAATGAAAAAAACGCCCGTCCGGGGACGGGCGTTCCACGGGGTTCGACCCCGCAAGTGTACCGGCTGATGCGCAGGGACGTTATTTATTGTGGTCCTGCACCGGAATCTGCTGCACGCCGGCCAGCAGCCAGCCGCCATCGTTGGGCTTGAAGAGGTTCCAGACCTCTTCGAAGCGGAACGCTTCCGTGCCCGGCGCCTCGCGCAGCATGCCCGAGAAGCGGACGCTGGCCAGGTGGCCGTCGGAGACGGTCTCGATGCCCAGCAGCTCGGCGTTGAGCAGCACCACTTCGGTGACGTTCTGGCCTTGCCGCTGGCCGATCTGCTGGCTCAGCTCGGCAAGCAGGTCGTCGGTGACGAGGTCGCGCAGCTCGTCGACGTCGCCGCGATCCCAGACGCCCTGCAGCTTGACGAAGTAGTTCTTCGCATGGCGCAGGAAGTTCGTGGTGTCGAAGTCGCTGGGGATGCCCCACTCTCCCCTGGCGGGCTCTTCGACCGCCGAGGCAGCGGCCGGCGCGGCCGCGGGAGCGGCGGAAACCGGCGACAGGGATTCGCGCGCCATCGGGGCGGGCGGCTCGCTGCGCTGCTGGAAGCGGCTGTTGCCCGCGCCCTGCAGGGCCGGCTGCTGGCCGCCGCCGCGCAGGCGCCGGACGATGAACAGCACGGCGAAGATCACCAGCGCGATGAGCAGCAGGCTGCCGATGAACTCGGCCGCGGCGGCGCCCAGGCCGAAGTGCGACAGCAGCGCCGCCAGGCCCAGACCCGCGGCGATGCCGGCGATCGGGCCGAGCCAGCGCGACATGCCGCTGCGTGCCGCGGTGGCGCCGGCTGCGGCACCCGCGGCGGCCGGCGCAGCCTGCGACGGCGCGGCCTGCTGGTTCTGCTGCGGATTGCGCGTGGGCGGCACCGCCTGCCGCTGCGTAATGTTGCTCGATTGGCGGCCTACGCTGCCGCCGCCTCCCAGCCGCTTGGCCAGGGCGTCGTGCGAGACGCCGAGCATCGCCACGGTCGATATGGCGATGACCAGCGCCGGAAGGATCCTGGAAAACAATCGTCGAGACATTGTATGGATTCTCCTGTAATCAATGTCGTGGCGGACGGAGCCTGCCGGGCCGCCGCGGGTCCATGCCCCGGGGCGTCCGGCGAAAACCGAATCCGCCGTTCATGCCAGGTCAGGATGTCCGGTGCCGCACCGCCCCCGCAGACGGGACGGCTGTAACAACCTTTCCTGACAATAAGCTGAAATTTAACGGACTACGGCGCAAATCGCCAGTCGGGTAGCCCCGGATTTGCGAAGGATTTTGAAACAAGCGGCGTTCCGGAGCCTAGAGGCGCACGCCCTCGTGCAGGGCGACCACCCCCGCGGTCAGGTTGAAATACTGGACCCGCGCCAGGCCGGCCTGTTCCAGCATGCCGGCCAGGGTGGGCTGGTCGGGATGCATGCGGATGGACTCGGCCAGGTAGCGGTAGCTGGCTTCGTCCTTGGCGATCTTGCGGCCCAGCCAGGGCAGCACGTTGAACGAATACCAGTCGTAGGCGGCGCGCAGCGGCTTGGCCACCTGAGAGAACTCCAGCACCAGCAGCTTGCCGCCGGGCCGCAGGACCCGGGTCATTTCCGCCAGGGCCCGGTCCTTGTGGGTCATGTTGCGCAGCCCGAAAGCAACGGTCACGCGGTCGAAATAGCCGTTCGGGAAGGGTAGTTTCTCGGCGTCGCACACGGCGGTCGGCACCATCAGCCCGGCATCGAGCAGCCGGTCCCGTCCGACGCGCAGCATGGAATCGTTGATGTCGGTCAGCCAGACCTCGCCGGTCGGGCCGGCCCGGCGGGCGAACGCCTTGGCGAGATCGCCGGTGCCGCCCGCGATGTCCAGGACCTTCATGCCGGGGCGCACCCCCGCCCGCGCCACGGTGAAGACCTTCCACGCCCGGTGCAGGCCGCCCGACATCAGGTCGTTCATGACGTCGTAGCGGGAGGCCACCGAATGGAAGACCTCGGCCACCTTGCGCGCCTTCTCGGCCTCGGCCACCTGCTGGAAGCCGAAATGCGTGGTGCCGTCCGGCGTGGCGCCGCCCTCCGGCCCGGGGGAATACTGCTTATCGCTCATTGCTTACCTTCACGGCGTACTTCGGTTGTTTCCATCCCGCCTTGCGGCTCGGGATCGCGGGATGCGCCGGCGGCCTCCAGCGCGGCGAGGTACTCGGCCCACAGCCGGTCCTGGTCGCGGCCGAGCGCATAGAGGATGTCCCAGGAGTAGATGCCCGTGGTGTGGCCGTCCGAGAACCGGGGCTGCACCGCATAATTGCCGACCGGGTCGAGGGCCAGGATGTCCACGCCCCGCTTGCCCACCTGCAGGGTCTCCTGGCCCGGTCCGTGGCCCCGTACTTCGGCCGACGGGCTGTAGACCCGCAGCAGCTCGAACGGCAGCCTGAACGTATTGCCGTCGTCGAACGATATTTCGAGCACCTTCGACTGGCGGTGCACGACGATGTTGGTGGGAAGAGGCGTATTCCTGTCCAGGCCGGCCATAATGTTCTCGCGCTTAAGGGCTCCATGGTAGCCGATGGGGCGCCCCGCCGCCCGCAAGCTGCGCGGCGCCGGGCTTGCGGCGGGCCCGCCATGTCACATACCTGAAACAATACCGCCATACTATGGACATGCTTCAGCAACCCAATCCGGCATACCCCATGTCCAGCACCATTTTAGTCGTCGAAGACGAACCGGCCATCCAGGAGCTGGTATCGGTCAACCTGTCCTTCGCGGGCCACAAGGTCCTGCGGGCGGCCGATGCGGAACAGGCCCAGACCCTGATCCGCGCCGAGCTGCCCGACCTGATCCTGCTCGACTGGATGCTGCCCGGCACCTCCGGCGTCGCGCTGGCCCGCAAGCTGCGCGCCGAGGAACGCACCAAGGGCGTCCCCATCATCATGCTGACGGCCAAGGGCGCCGAGCAGGATAAAGTCGACGGCCTGGAAGCCGGCGCCGACGACTACATCACCAAGCCGTTCTCGCCCAAGGAGCTCATGGCCCGCATCAAGGCCGTGCTGCGCCGGCGCGCGCCGCAGCTGACCGACGACCTGATCGACGTCGCCGGCCTGAGGCTGGATCCGGTCACCCACCGGCTCAACGGCAACGGCATGCCCCTGAACATCGGGCCGACCGAGTTCCGCCTGCTGCATTTCTTCATGACCCACCCGGAGCGCGTGTTCTCGCGCTCGCAGTTGCTGGACCAGGTGTGGGGCGACCACGTGTTCGTGGAAGAGCGCACGGTGGACGTGCACATCCGCCGCCTGCGCAAGGCGCTCGAGCCCAGCAAGCACGACGGCCACGTGGAAACGGTGCGGGGCAGCGGCTATCGTTTCACCGCCCATCCTGCCGCGAACGGCAGTGCCGCCTGATCCACGCCGCTGAATGACCGGCGGCGGCCGATGCCGCCGCCTGCCTGCCCGGCCTCGCGCCACTTCATCACTCAAGGACTGCATCGCTTGCGCCGCCAGGCAATGCGACAATTCGTTTCATGGTCTGGATACGCAACCTCATCGCCGTCCTCGTGTGGGCCGGGCTGGCGGCCCTCTCCCGGCCGGTCACGGGCAATTTCAGCTGGGCGGTATTCAGCTTCGGGCTGGGCACGCTCCTCGCCTGGCACATCTGGCAGCTCTCGCGCGTCGTACGCTGGACCCGCGACCTGCAGCGCCCGCCGCCGCCGTCGGCCGGACTGTGGGACGAGGCGCTGGCTCGCATCTACCGGCACCTTCGCAGCCAGGAGCGCCAGCTCGCCCTGCTGGAAGGAAACGTGCAGGGCTTCTTCGCCGCCGCCCAGGCCCTGCCCGACGGCCTGGTCACTCTGGACGAGGAATTCCACATCGACTGGTGCAACCGCATCGCGCGCCAGCACCTGGGGCTGCGCCTGCCCGCCGACCGAGGCCAGAACCTGCTGAACCTGGTGCGGGCCCCGGCATTCGTCGACTATGCGCGCCAGGAGGACTGGCCCGCGCCGCTGCTGGTGCGCAGCCCTGGCGGCGGCGAACGGCTCCTCATGGTGCAGCTCATCTCGTACAACAAGCACCAGCGCATGCTGCTGACGCGCGACGTGACGCAGATCGAAAAACTCGAGACCACGCGCCGCGACTTCGTCGCCAACGTCTCGCATGAATTGCGCACGCCGCTGACGGTGCTGGCGGGCTTCCTGGAAACGCTGCGCGACATGCCGCCCGGCGCGCTGAGCGACGAACAGCGCGAACAGTACCTGAAGCTGATGCTCGACCAGGCCCAGCGCATGCAGGCCATCGTGGCGGACCTGCTGACCCTGTCGACCCTGGAGTCCTCGCCCACGACCGACCCGCAGCCCGTCAACATGCCCATCCTGATCGAAACGGCCCTGAGCCAGGCGCGCGCCCTGTCCGGCGGCCGCCACGCCTTCGCCAGCGACATCGACGCGGACATGGACGTCCTGGGCACCGCCACCGAGATCTCCTCGGCGATTTCCAACCTCATCATCAACGCCGTCCGCTACACGCCTGACGACGGGCACATCACCGTGAGCTGGCGGCGCGAAGCCGACGGCAGCGCCCGCTATGCGGTCAAGGATACCGGCATCGGCATCGCGGCCCAGCACCTGCCTCGCCTGACCGAGCGCTTCTACCGGGTGGACCGCAGCCGCTCGCGCGAATCCGGCGGCACCGGCCTGGGCCTGGCGATCACCAAGCACATCGCCATGCGCCACGAGGCCGAGCTGGACATCGCCAGCGAACTGGGGCAAGGCAGCACCTTCTCGCTGCGGTTCCCCGAATCCCGCGTCGTGGCGGCCGAGCATCGTACTCGCCAGTAAGGTCTCTCCCTAGGGACGCAGGCCCCGGAGTTAAGATAGGGCATCAGCCGCGGCCACCGCGCCGCCGCGCGCGCCTCCCCCAACCGCCCCATCGCCCTTTAGCCGGAGCCGTACCCCATGGCGAAAATCGTATTGCTCGAGAACATCCATCCCAGCGCGGTCGAGGTCTTCTCGGCCGCGGGCTTCACCGACATCGCGACCCACGCCGGCGCCCTGCCGCCCGAGGCGCTGCGCGAAGCCCTGCAAGGCGCCAGCGTGGTGGGCATCCGCTCGCGCACCCACCTGGACGCCGGTATCATCGAAAGCCTGCCGGACCTGCGCGTCATCGGCTGCTTCTGCATAGGCACCAACCAGGTCGACCTGGCCACCGCGCTGGAAAGCGGCGTCCCGGTCTTCAACGCGCCGTTCTCCAATACGCGCTCGGTAGCCGAGCTGGTACTGGCCGAGGCCATCCTGCTGCTGCGCCGCATTCCCGAAAAAAACCTGCGCGTGCACCAGGGCCACTGGGACAAGAGCGCGACCGGCGCCTACGAGGCGCGCGGCAAGACGCTCGGCATCATCGGCTACGGCAACATCGGCTCGCAGGTCGGCATCCTGGCCGAAGCCCTGGGCATGCGGGTGATCTTCCACGACGTCGAAGCCAAGCTGCCCCTGGGCAACGCCCGCGCCTACCCGGACCTGTCCGCCCTGCTGGCCGAGGCCGACGTGGTCACCCTGCACGTGCCCGGCGGCCGCTCCACCGAGAACATCATCAACGAAGCCACGATCTCGCAAATGAAGCGCGGCGCCATCCTGATCAACGCCTCGCGCGGCACCGTGGTCGACATCGACGCGCTGCGGGCCGCGCTCGACGCCGGCCTGCTGCGCGGCGCGGCGCTGGATGTCTTCCCGGTCGAGCCCAAGAGCGTGGACGAGCCGCTCAAGAGCCCGCTCATCGGCCTGCCCAACGTCATCCTGACGCCGCACATCGGCGGCAGCACGATGGAATCACAGGAAAACATCGGCAAGGAAGTGGCCGAGAAACTGGTGCGCTTCATCCAGGGCGGCACCACCAAGGGCGCGGTCAACTTCCCCGAGCTGCCGCACCAGGACCTGACCGGCACCTCCCGCATCCTCCACGTGCACCGCAACGAGCCCGGCGCGCTGGCCATGCTCAACGCGGTCTTCGCCGAGCGCAAGATCAATATCTGCAGCCAGCAGCTGCAGACCAAGGGGCCGATCGGCTACGTGCTGACCGACATCGGCAACCAGGCCGACTCGGCCTTGATGGACGCGCTGCGGCAACTGCCGATCACCGTGCGCTGCGATCTGCTGTAGCGCCGGTCCGTTCGGCCTGCCGGCTCAGGCGGCGCGGAATCGCAGGGACAGCCGCTCCTGCAGGCGGCTGTGGAATTCCGGCACGCGCTGCGCCGCCGATTGCAGCATGCGCCGGAACTCCTCGGGCTCGCCGCCCGCCGGCACGCGCGGCGCGGCCCAGATGGCGTCGGGAAAATGGCGGTCGCCGCGCCAGCGGGGAATGACGTGCCAATGGAGATGGGGCACCATGTTGCCCAGCGCGGCCAGATTGACCTTGTCAGGCCGCATGTGGTCGCGCATGACCGACTCGACCTCCAGCACCACCTGCATGACATGCAGGCGATCGGCGTCGTCGAGGTCTGTCATCTCGGCGGCATGGGTACGCCAGACGACTCTCACATAACCGGGATAATCCGCCTCGCCGACGGCGATGACGCGTAGCTTTTCGTTGCGCCAGAGCGCCGGCGCGTCGTCGGACGCGCACAGCGGGCAGGCAGGGGCAGCGGTGGGAACCATGGCGTATCTCCGGAACAGGCCCTATGGCTGGCCAGCCTCGCGCTGGCGCAGCTGGGTCTGGCTGATGAATCGCTGCAGCGCGCGCAGGCCGTCCGCGTCCAGGCCGTTCAGCGTGCAGCCCATGTGGTGGCCCTTATCGGGTTCGCGGCATGGCGTGACATGCATCACCTTGAGATCGGCCTCGACGCGGGTGCCGGGGTCGAGCGCGAGGACCGCGCGGTGCACACGCGTGCCGACCTCGATCATGGGGCTGCCCGGCGGCAGCCGCAACCCGACGCCGGTCATGCTGATGTCGATCACCACCAGCTCCATGTGGCGCGGCGTCGCTCCCAGCCGCACCCGGGCGACCGGGGGCGGGCTCTGCACCGGCCGCACCCGGAAATACGAGCGGCGCTGGAATCGATAGAGCTCCATCGGCAACAGGCACGCCAGCCGGCTACCGCCCGTGCCGGGCAGCCATTGCAGGTTCTGCGCGGGGAACTGGATCTTGACGTGGTCGAGATAGCTCACGGCCACCACGGCGCGCGCTTCGGTCAGGCGCTGCAGGCGGGCATCGTCCTGGGCACCGAACAGCCACAGCAGCCGCCTGCCGCGGTCCACCTCGGCGATGGCGGACAGGCTCGAAACGCCGTCTTCCGACGTAAGGGAAAGGATTTCGGACTGCTCGGCCATCCGTCCGAGCAGGGTCAGGATTTCCAGCGGCTGCGAGATCCGGAAATCCTCCAGCGATGCCGCATCGATCGTTTCGGGCGACAGCGGGAGCAGCGGGTTCTCCCTCATGGCCGCCCCCGCTGCCTCATCTGCGCGCAGACCACGCGTCTCAGAGCAATACGCGCTCGATACCGCCGTCGTTGGCGCGCCTGACGTAATCCTCCATCCATTGCTGCCCCAGGACGTGACGGGCGATCTCGACCACGATGTAGTCGGCGTCGAGGTTCGCGTCGTCGTTATAACGGCTGAGCCCCTGCAGGCACGACGGACAGGAAGTCAGCACCTTGACCTCGCCGTTGAAACCGTCCGCGCGCAGCTTGTCGGCCCCCTTGCGCAGTTCCTCTTCCTTGCGGAAGCGGACCTGCGTGGAAATATCGGGTCGGGTGACGGCCAGCGTGCCCGACTCGCCGCAGCAGCGGTCGCTCTTGTCCACCCCGTCGCCAACCAGGGCCCGGACCGTCTTCATGGGGTCCTGCAGCTTCATCGGCGTATGGCAGGGATCGTGGTACATGTACCGCGTGCCGGTCACGCCGTCGAGCTTGATGCCCTTTTCGAGCAGATATTCGTGAATGTCGATCAATCGGCAACCCGGGAAGATCTTCTCGAACTCGTAGCCGGCCAGTTGATCGTAGCAGGTTCCGCAACTGACGACGACGGTCTTGATGTCGAGGTAGTTGAGCGTGTTGGCCATCCGGTGGAACAGCACGCGGTTGTCGGTGATGATCTTCTGCGCCTTGTCCTCCATGCCATTGCCGCGCTGCGGATAACCGCAGCACAGGTAGCCGGGGGGCAGGACGGTCTGCACGCCGGCGTGCCAGAGCATGGCCTGGGTGGCGAGCCCCACTTGGGAGAACAGCCGCTCGGAACCGCAGCCGGGAAAATAGAACACCGCCTCGGTGTCGGCCGAAGTCGAGCGCGGATCGCGGATGATGGGGATGTACTTGGCATCCTCGATGTCCAGCAGCTTGCGCGCGCCCTGCTTGGGCAGGTTGCCGGGCATCTTCTTGTTGACGAAATGCACCACCTGTTCGCGCATGGGCGGCTTGCCCACGGTGGCCGGCGGATGCTCGGTCTGCTTGCGTGCGAACTTGGCCAGCACGTCGTTGGCCAGGCGCTGGGCCTTGTAGCCCACATCCACCATGGCCTTGCGGGTGGCGTTGATGGTGCGGGGGTCCTTCGCGTTGAGGAAGAACATCGCTGCCGCCGTGCCCGGATTGAACGACTTGCGGCCCATGCGGCGCAGCAGGCTGCGCATGTTCATGGAAACGTCGCCGAAGTCGATGTCGACGGGACAGGGTTTCTCGCACTTGTGGCAGACCGTGCAGTGGTCGGCCACGTCCTCGAACTCTTCCCAGTGCTTGATGCTGATGCCGCGCCGCGTCTGCTCTTCGTACAGGAAGGCCTCGACCAGCAGCGAGGTCGCGAGAATCTTGTTGCGCGGGGAATAGAGCAGGTTGGCGCGCGGCACGTGGGTGGCGCACACCGGCTTGCATTTGCCGCAGCGCAGGCAGTCCTTGATGGCGTGGGAAATCGCGCCGATGTCGCTCTGCTGCATGATGAGGGACTCGTGTCCCATCAGGTTGAAGCTGGGCGTATAGGCGTGGCGCAGGTCGCCGCCCGGCATGAGCTTGCCGGCGTTGAACCGGTTGTGCGGGTCGATGCGGCGCTTGTAGTCCTGGAACGGCGCCAGTTCGGCCTCGGACAGGAACTCGTACTTGGTGATGCCGATGCCGTGCTCGCCCGAGATCACGCCGTCCAGGTTGCGCGCGACGTCCATGATCCGCGCGACGGCCTCGTTGGCCTCCTGCAGCATCTCGTAATTGTCGGAGTTGACCGGGATGTTGGTGTGGACGTTGCCGTCGCCCGCATGCATGTGCAGCGCGACGAAAACGCGTCCCTTCAGCACGCGGTCGTGGATTTCCTGCGCCTTGGCCAGGATGGGCGCACAGGCCGCGCCCGAGAAGATGCGCGACAACGGCGCCTTGAGCTCGGCCTTCCAGGACACGCGCACGGTGCGGTCCTGTACCACGTCGAATACCCTCGCCCCGGGCTGTGCCTGCAGGCGTTCCTGCAGGGCCGGCAACAATTGCCCGAGGCCGATACGGGCGAACTCGCCCAGCGTATCGGCCAGCGGCAGGTCCATGCTGCGCAGGATCCAGTTCCAGCGCTCGCGCACGGACTCCAGCAATTCCAGCGCCTGCACGGCGCGATCGCCGAGGATCTCCTCGCGCGACAGCTTTTCGCCTTCGGCGTCCTCGCTCTTGCCTACGGGCAGGTCGCCGTCGAAGAACTCGGCCAGGCGGTCGATCAGCCTGAGCTTGTTGCGGGTGGACAGCTCGATGTTGATGCGCTCGATCTCGTCGGTGTACTCGCCCATGCGCGGCAGCGGGATCACCACGTCTTCGTTGATCTTGAAGGCGTTGGTATGGCGCGCGATGGCGGCGGTGCGCGAACGGTCGAGCCAGAACTTCTTGCGGGCCTCCGCGCTGACCGCCACGAAGCCTTCGCCGTGCCGGGTGTTGGCCAGGCGCACGACTTCGCTCGCGGCCGTTGCCACGGCATCCTCGTCGTCGCCGACGATGTCGCCGATCAGCACCATCTTGGGCAGCGTGCCGCGCTTGCTCTTGGTGGCGTAGCCGACCGCGCGCAGATACCGCTCGTCCAGGTGCTCCAGGCCGGCCAGGATCGCACCGCGCGCGCGTCCCTCGCCATCGAGATAGCTCTTGATCTCGACGATGGACGGAATCGCGTCGCGCGCCTGGCCGAAGAATTCCATGCACACCGTGCGGACGTGCTTGGGCATGCGGTGCAGCACCCAGCGCGCCGAGGTGATCAGGCCGTCGGTGCCTTCCTTCTGCACGCCCGGCAGGCCGGCCAGGAACTTGTCGGTCACGTCCTTGCCCAGGCCTTCCTTGCGGAACACGCGGCCGTGGATCTCGAGCATTTCGCTGCGCAGCAGGCGCTCGCCCGGCTTGCCGGCGCCATCGAACCATTTCAGCTCGAAGCGCGCCACCGGCACGTCGTGGATCTTGCCCAGGTTATGGTCCAGGCGCGTGACTTCCAGCCAGTTGCCCTCGGGATCGACCATGCGCCACCAGGCCAGGTTGTCGAGCGCCGTGCCCCACAACACGGCCTTCTTGCCGCCCGCGTTCATGGCCACGTTGCCGCCCACACAGGATGCCTCGGCCGAGGTCGGATCGACGGCGAACACGAAGCCGGCCTTGTCGGCGGCATCCGCCACGCGCTTGGTGACGACGCCGGCGCCGGTGAAGATCGTGGCGACCTCGCGGTCCACTCCCGGCAGCGGGCCGACCGTGACCTCGCCCAGGGTCTCGAGCTTCTCGGTATTGATGACGGCAGACTTCCAGGTCAGCGGCACCGCGCCGCCGGTATAGCCCGTGCCGCCTCCCCGCGGGATGATGGTCAGGCCCAGCTCGATACAGCCACGCACCAGGGCGGCGATTTCCTCTTCGCTGTCAGGAGTGAGCACCACGAAGGGAAACTCGACCCGCCAGTCGGTGGCGTCGGTTACATGGGAAACGCGCGACAGGCCGTCGAACTTGATGTTGTCTCGCGCCGTCGTGCGGCCCAGCACCTTCTGGACGCGGCGGCGCAGCTCGCCGGTCTCGTTGAACTCGTGCTCGAACGCCCGCACCGCGCTGCGCGCCATCTCGAGCAGCCGGCCCACCTTGCCGTCGCGTTCGGGATCGTCCGGCTCGCGGCGGCGTTCGATCTCGCGCAGCCGATGGTTCAGCGCCTCGACCAGGAGGCCCCGGCGCTTGGGATTGTCGAGCAGGTCATCTTGCAGGTAGGGGTTGCGGCGCACCACCCAGATGTCGCCCAAGACCTCGTACAACATGCGCGCCGAACGGCCGGTGCGGCGCTCGCCGCGCAGTTCGCACAGCATTTCCCAGGCCTGCGACCCCAGGAGCCGCTGTACGATTTCCCGGTCGGAGAACGACGTGTAGTTGTAGGGAATCTCCCGCAGGCGGGTAGGCGCGTGCGCGGGGGCGAGGGCAATGGGCAAAGGGGCGTTCATGTTGGGGGCTGTACTTCATCCCGAGGGTAGCCAGCCATTCTAGCCGATTGGCCCGGCCTCCCGCTGGAGCGCCCCCCTTTTTTCCGACCCGTCAAAAGGGTCATATCTGGCGGGAATTGCGGTCAACGCGTTGGGATCTCGTCGGTCCGGGGCGAGTGGACACCCACCTGGCCCGCGGCCCGGCGCCTTTCACCCCGCCAGGCGCGCCTGCCAGCCCGCCTCGGAAAAACCAACGCTGGCCACGCCGTCGGCCGTCACCAGCACCGGCCGCTTCACCAGTTGCGGATGTTCGGTGACCAGCGCCAGCCACTGCTCGCCCGCGGGCTGCTTGCGGTCTTCCGGCAGATTGCGCCAGGTCGTGGATGAGCGGTTCACCAGCTTCTCCCACCCCCCTACCTGGGCCGCCCAGTCGCGCAACGCGTCCTGCCCGACCGGATGCTCGCGATAGTCGATGAACTCGAAGTCCCGCCCCTGCCTCTCCAGCCACTTGCGTGCCTTGCGGCAGGTATCGCAATTGTTCAATCCGTAGACCCGTATCTTTTTCATCCGTCGACATCCAAGCTCATTTATCGGGGAACACCCACAAGAGGGCGGCGGTCATCGTCACGTAGCGGCCGAACTTGCCTATCGCCATGTAGACCATGCAGGCGCGGAAATCCAGCCGCAGCCATCCCGCCACCGCGCACAGCGGATCCCCCACCAGCGGCACCCAGGACAACAGCAGCGTCTTGGCGCCGTAGCGTTCTATCCAGGCATGGGCATAGGCATGCCAGCGGTCCTTGCGGGTAGGCTCGTGCGCCTCGTCCTGGTCATGCTCGTGAGAATGCTTCGCCTCGCGCCTGGCCTTGATGCGCTCGACCGCCCGCTTGGCCCCCACCCCCATCCAATAGCTGATCGCCCCGCCCACCGTGTTGCCCGCCGTGGCCACCAGGACCGCCGCCCAGAACATGTGGGGCGCGAGCTTCACGTAGCCGAACACCGCCGGCTCCGAGCCCATCGGCAACAGCGTCGCGGACACCAGGCTGACCATGAAAATGGCCGACAGCCCCACTTCCGGCAGAGCCAGCGTGTGGAGCAGCCACTGTACGGAAGATTCCAGCCATTGGTGCATGGGCGGGAGTGTAGCTGAAGCCCCTGCGGGGGCGGGGCCCCGCCTTGGGGCGGCACTGGCGGACCGGCGGAGCCGGATCCGCTGTGCCCCGGGTCGGCCTCGCTGCCTGGCATGGGAGAGCGTCTCTACGAGGACGTTGCCTCGTTCGATGCCCTGGCACGGCCGCCCAAAGTACCCTGTCCGAAAACCCGCAAAAGAACGTACCCCACCATCTGTGTCACACTAAAGGGTTGAGTTTTTTCCCACCAACCCCTGACGCAGCATCATGGCCACCGACTATCTCAAACGCATTCTCACCGCCAAAGTCTATGACGTCGCTATCGAGTCCGCCCTCGAAGCCGCTCCGCAGATTTCGGCGCGAATTGCGAACAAGGTGCTGCTCAAACGGGAAGACACCCAACCCGTATTCAGCTTCAAGCTGCGCGGCGCCTACAACAAGATGGCCAACCTGCCTCCCAAGGCGCTGGAACGCGGCGTCATCGCCGCCTCCGCCGGCAACCACGCCCAGGGCGTCGCGCTTGCCGCCCAGCGGATGGGCTGCCGCGCCGTCATCGTCATGCCCGTCACCACGCCCCAGCTCAAGGTCGACGCCGTCCGCGCCCGCAACGCCGAAGTCGTCCTGCACGGCGAAAGCTTCACCGACTCCTACAACCACGCCAAAGAACTCGAAGCCAAGGAAAAGCTCACCTTCGTCCATCCCTTCGACGATCCCGACGTCATCGCCGGCCAAGGCACCATAGGCATGGAAATCCTGCGCCAGCATCCCGGCCCCATCGATGCCATCTTCGTGGCCATCGGCGGCGGGGGGCTGATTTCCGGCGTGGCGGCCTACGTCAAGCAACTGCGCCCCGAGATCCGCATCATCGGCGTGCAGACCGAAGACTCCGACGCCATGGTCCAGAGCGTGAACAAAGGCCGCCGCGTCACCTTGTCCGACGTCGGCCTCTTCTCCGACGGCACCGCCGTCAAGCTCGTGGGCGAAGAAACCTATCGCCTCGTGCGCAAATACGTGGACGATTTCGTGGTCGTCGACACCGACGCCATCTGCGCCGCCATCAAGGACGTGTTCGAGGAAACCCGCAGCGTGCTCGAACCGGCCGGCGCGCTCGCGCTGGCGGGACTCAAGAAATATGCCGCCGAGCACCGCCTGAAAGGCAAGACCCTGGTGGCGATCGCCTGCGGCGCCAACATGAACTTCGATCGGCTGCGCTTCGTCGCCGATCGCGCCGAGGTCGGCGAGGCGCGCGAAGCGGTCTTCGCCGTCACCATGCCCGAGGAGCGCGGCAGCTTCCGCCGCTTCTGCGAGCTGGTCGGCAACCGCAACGTGACCGAGTTCAACTACCGCATGGCCGATTCCGAAAAGGCGCACGTCTTCGTCGGCCTGCAGATCGCCTCGGCGGGCGAATCGTCGAAGATCGCCGCCAACTTCCAGCGGCACGGCTTCACCGCCATCGACCTCACCCACGACGAACTGGCCAAGACCCATTTGCGCCACATGATCGGCGGCAGCGGTCCGGCGGCCGACAACGAACAGTTGTACCGCTTCGAGTTCCCCGAGCGCCCGGGCGCGCTGATGCGCTTCTTGAACTCGATGTCGCCCAACTGGAACATCAGCCTCTTCCACTACCGCAACCAGGGCGGCGACTACGGGCAGATCGTCGTCGGCCTGCAGGTGCCGCCGTCAGACAAGAAGGAATTCAAATCCTTCCTGGCGGAGCTGGGCTACCGGCACTGGGACGAGTCCGAGAATCCGGCGTACAAGCTGTTCTTGCGATAACGGGAGGCGGGCGCACCCTGCCCGCCCGACGGCGCACCCCGCCGTTGCCGGCTCCGCCAGGAAGCCGGCAAACCTGCCCTGGCTATGCCAGCTCGAACACGATGTCCTGCGCCCCTTCCCACAGCGTCTTCACGCCCAGCGCGCGAAGGTTTTCCTTGCCCTCGACGACGGTCAGGAAGTGGTTGCCGGCCAGTTGCCCCATCTTGCTGGCGAACATGCAGCTGCCGTACGCAAGGATGATCTCGGTCTCGCTGTAGCCGCCGGGATAGAACAGGATGTCGCCCACCGAGGGATGGCTGGTGTGGTTCTCGAAGCCCACGCCGAGCTTGAACTCTCCCAGCGGGATCCAGCAGCCCTCGCCGCTCCAGCGCACGTGGATGATCTTCTGCTTGTAGGGCAGCAGCTTCAGGAATGCGGCCACGGTCTCGGGGGCATCCGGATTGGTTTCGGCGATCAAAGTGTATTCGGCGGCGCGGATGCGGATTCTTGTCATGGTTGTCTGCGAAAGGTGGAGGCCGGGGCCGGCCCGGGAGTGGAACAACGGCCGCGTGGCGGGCCACGGACGCCGCGGGAAGGCGGCACGGCACGTCAAGTTTAATCAAATGCGCGCCGTGCTCAAGCGCGGCGCGCAGCCAAGACCTGTTTACGCTAGAGTCCCGCCGGCGCAGGGTCGGGGTCGCCGATCCACTTCGTGACGGTCGGCGCTTTCCAGGCCGCCAGCCCGTCGAGCAGCGCGCCCGGATCCGCTTCGATGACGATCATGTCGCGATGTTCGGGCTTCATGAATCCCTCCTGCACGGCATGGCTCAGCATGGCCCGCATGGGCTCGTAGAAGCCGCGCACGTTCAGGACCCCGCAGGCCTTGGTGTGGTCTCCCAGCTGGGTAAGCGTGGCCGCCTCAAACAATTCTTCGAACGTACCCAGCCCGCCCGGCATGGCGATGAAGGCATCGGCCAATTCGGCCATGCGCGCCTTGCGCGCCCGCATGTCGAGCACGATCTCGTGCGACGTCAGCCCGGGATGCAGGTGACCGCGATCATGCAGCCGGCGGTTGATGATGCCCACCGCCTGCCCGCCGGCCTCCAGCACCGTGTCGGCCATGATACCCATCAAGCCCTTGTGGGTGCCGCCGTAGACCAGCGTCAGGCCGCGGGCGGCGATCTGCGCGCCCAGCCGCCGCGCGGCTTGCGCGTACTCGTCGGAAAAGCCGAAATTCGAGCCGCAGAAAACCGCGACCTTGCCTAGTGCACGCACAGTGCTATTCATGAAAAAGATCCTCATCGCCGGCACGCCAGTTGATCGTAAGACCTTCGATTCCCCGCTGCCGAAGCGTGAAAGTGTAAACGCAGTTTCGAGCGGCAGCGCCGGGTTGCGCTAGAACCACTTCCCTTAACGCCAGGCATGCCGGATGGCAGCGCTCCGCACCCGCCCCCTCTCACTCCAAGAATGACGAGCGAACCCCTACCCCTCCATCCCCTGGATTTCTCGCTGCGTCGAGCGTTCCAGCTCAAGACCTTCCGAACCTCCTGCGCAGTCAGCCTGACAGAACTCTTGGCCGCCTGTGGCGGGGTGCACGTGGCAGGCGGCAATGCGCTTGGTCGACCATGACGACAGGCGAGACCACCGGTCCCTCCGTCTCGCTCGACAGCACCCCGCTTAAACTCATAACGCCACGGCCGCCAAGTCAGAGAGGAAGGGATCACGCCCCAGGTATTGTTGCCGACAGAACTGATGATGTAGGAGGTATAGAGGCTGAGGTCACCCCTATGTCCATAGACATAGACTCAACCCTGTATCCTCAGCTTCATTCCCCCAGACCTATTTGCACACAGCGCAGATCGTGGGTGGCACGCTCGTGCATCTCCCATCCTCGCTACCGCTGGGAACACGAATGCCGGTTCGGTATCGAACGTGACAATCGGCGGTTCATCCCCGCTTACGCGGGGAACACGTGGATACCCACTTTCCGTTGATCTGGACTACCGGTTCATCCCCGCTCCCGCGGGGAACACCGCATGGCAAGCGATAGGCGAAGTTCCGGGCGCGGTTCATCCCCGCTCCCGCGGGGAACACCTGAAGAGTCGTACCTTGAGCGCTGCCGAAAGCGGTTCATCCCCGCTCCCGCGGGGAACACATGAGGCGCTCGTAGGCAGTCAGATCCTGCGCCGGTTCATCCCCGCTCCCGCGGGGAACACGGGTTGTCCGGCAACGCGGATGCCATCATTCCGCGGTTCATCCCCGCTCCCGCGGGGAACACTGGCCCGGACCAGCCAAGACGAAGGCCTGGCGCGGTTCATCCCCGCTCCCGCGGGGAACACGAAAGGCGCCGACTGGGTGTGCATGTACCACGGCGGTTCATCCCCGCTCCCGCGGGGAACACAACAACGAAGACGTCGAACTGCAATTCCTCGCCGGTTCATCCCCGCTCCCGCGGGGAACACGCGCGGGTTCGCCGTCTTGAAACGAGCAACTGCTGGTTCATCCCCGCTCCCGCGGGGAACACGCAGGCGGTCTCGTCGGATCGGACGAAGGTTACGGTTCATCCCCGCTCCCGCGGGGAACACCGCATTGCCAGCGACAGCCGCATCTCCGGACGCGGTTCATCCCCGCTCCCGCGGGGAACACGGCGTGCACCGAGTGTGCGTGTGCTTTCAGTGTGGTTCATCCCCGCTCCCGCGGGGAACACTGCCAAGCGCGAGCCGTGTCCCGCCGCCGTAACGGTTCATCCCCGCTCCCGCGGGGAACACGTGAAGTCGATCTGCGCCCGCTTCTTAGCCATCGGTTCATCCCCGCTCCCGCGGGGAACACTTCCTCAATTCGACAGGAAGGGCACGCAACTTCGGTTCATCCCCGCTCCCGCGGGGAACACGGTATTCCGCTACAACGGAGAACTATACCGGGCGGTTCATCCCCGCTCCCGCGGGGAACACTCGTCCAGAAGCTTCTGTAGAGGGGCGTCACTGCGGTTCATCCCCGCTCCCGCGGGGAACACTTGTCGCGAATTTCCGCGCTTATCGTTTCGAGCGGTTCATCCCCGCTCCCGCGGGGAACACGCCTCTGACATTTTCACCCAGGACATTGAAGACGGTTCATCCCCGCTCCCGCGGGGAACACGATTTCGCGCTTCCCCGGCCGCCGCGAACGAACGGTTCATCCCCGCTCCCGCGGGGAACACTGGCGCAGCATCCGCGCGAGGCTGGCCAGGGGCGGTTCATCCCCGCTCCCGCGGGGAACACTGTACGCCGGCGCGTTGTGCACCGCGCAGCAGCGGTTCATCCCCGCTCCCGCGGGGAACACCTAGGCAAGGCCGAAAAAACGCCGTGGCGGGCCGGTTCATCCCCGCTCCCGCGGGGAACACGGCGCCGCCCTCGTTACCTGGCCCCAGGCGCCCGGTTCATCCCCGCTCCCGCGGGGAACACGTCGCAAGTGGCGAAGCCGGGCTTTTTCCTGTCTGGTTCATCCCCGCTCCCGCGGGGAACACCAATCGTCCTCTCGGACGGTTTCGCCTACCAGCGGTTCATCCCCGCTCCCGCGGGGAACACGATACCCGGTATCTAGCAACAGCATCGAACGTCGGTTCATCCCCGCTCCCGCGGGGAACACCCGGCGAGATCACCACCCGCTCGCTCGACCTGCGGTTCATCCCCGCTCCCGCGGGGAACACCGAAGACCTGATTTCAGCCCTGGGCGGCGAAGCGGTTCATCCCCGCTCCCGCGGGGAACACGGATACCCGGTATCTAGCAACATCGCGGATCGCCGGTTCATCCCCGCTCCCGCGGGGAACACGCCTGCACGGTCGCCTGCACAGTAGCGGCGGCCGGTTCATCCCCGCTCCCGCGGGGAACACGGTAGCATCGACAATACGCCTACCCCAACTACCGGTTCATCCCCGCTCCCGCGGGGAACACTTAATCAGGGCGGACAGGTAGTGGCCGGCGATCGGTTCATCCCCGCTCCCGCGGGGAACACACCAAACCTAACCGATTGTTTTCAAAAGAAAAAATCGGACCACAAGAATCTACCAACTTTTTGTTAAAGAGCCTGACCCTCTGGGGGCAAGAACGCAACCAGCCTCAACCCATCGTAATCGATCGGCTCCCGACGGTTTGTCCCCAATGTCTGAAAGTCGTAGCCAGATTCACTATTGCTTGCCCAGGCCATTACGACGTTGCCGTCTTCGTGACCCGCGTCGAGCTGTTGCCAGATCATTTCCCTCGTGCGTCGCGAAACGTCTCCTATATAGACACCGGACCGGACCTCGAGCAACCAAATGGCCAATCGCCCTCGCAGCCTTGGGGGAACATTTTCCGTGACAACCACAAGGAAGCTCATTATCGGCTCCGATGCCCGACATCGCCGTCGCTATCAGGGTTTGGGATGGCGGGCGGCACCGACTCCGGCGGCGCTTCGGGCGGCTGAATCCCGCCAGCGGCCAATACATCCTCGATCAAGGGAATGATTCGTCCAAGCAGCTTGTCCGATCGAAACAAGTCCCGGCAGGCCAATCGCACTTCGCGCTCAGGCGCTTCCGGAGACTTCGCAGCTATGCGAAAAGCCAGGGGGACCACGGTCTCGAATTTGTACAGATCGGCGATGTCGTAGACGAAAGACAGCGGCTTGCCCGTATGTATGAAACCCACGGCCGGAGCATAGCCCGCCGCCAGCACGGCAGCCTCGGTAATGCCATAGAGACAGGCCGTCGCCGCAGACAGGCAACGATTGGGGATATCCGCGGCATCCCATTGCTGGCGATCGTAGTTGCGGGATTGCCAGTTCACCTTGAACTGTTGGGCCAATAGTTTGTATGTACTACGCACGCGGGCTCCCTCGATGCCGCGCAACTGATCGACACTGCGCCGGGCGGGAGCCGGCTCGCCGAACCTCACCTCGTACATCTTACGTACCACTTTCAAGCGCAAGTCATCGTCCAAGGCGAGTTTGGCCTGGTATAGCAGGCGGTCGGCTCTTGCTCCGCCCGGTTGACCGCTCGAATACAAGCGAACACCTGATTCGCCTACCCAGACCAGCAGCGTGCCAACGGTCGCCGCAAGATTGACCGCCGCATGCGAAATGCGCGTCCCCGGCTCGAGCATGATGCAAGCCACCGAACCCACGGGAATGTGTTTGCGCACCCCCGTCTTGTCAATAAGGACGAACGCCCCGTCCAGTACGTCGATTTGCCCATACTGAACAAAGATCATCGAAATACGATCTTTCATGGGCAATGGCTTGAGGGGAGGAAGTAGATGATTGCCGGCCATGCTCGACGCTTCTTCCGCTATACCCCGTCACACAGGCCTACGAACAAGCATCAGGCCGCATCCGAAGGCCTTGGCATGTCCCAACCCCGAAACCAGCATCGCTGCGAAGGCATCCTGGTCGGTCACTCGGAGTCCTCCGCGGAAATCCACGGAGCTGAAGCGAAGTTGGTCTTCCTTGGCCACATGCTGGGTATACCCATCGACGGACAGGCTGGCCTGGTCTACCTTAAAACCATGTTGTTCCCCCTGCTGGCTGAGCCAGGCCGTGCACGCCGATCGCACCAAGGAATAGCCGGTTGCGGGTTTAGATCCCTCCGCCTTCGCACGCGTCTTGGCGTCCATGACCACGTCGTGGCGCCGACTCTTGCCGTCATCGTGCCGGCGCGTAACCACCGGGTTGGCACGCAGCTCGAACTCCAATTCATCGCCATTTTGCAGCCGGGGAGCATAGGGCCGTGTACGCACGGACCACGCGTCACTAAAGGCGACAGGAGGCCGTTTGGATACGACATAGAAACGCATGGCCGGTCCCTGGTCCGCCCGGCGGAAGATGTGGTCTCGAGTCGTACCCGCTTCAGAGGGGAAGAAGCGCCATAGCCATTGATGTTCAGCGTAGGCGCCCGGCAACAGCTGGCGCACGGCCTCGTGCTCCGAGCCAGGGGTAGGCGTAATCACACTGAAGTGCATGTCAGGCCCCCTGCGGCAGCATGGCGACGTGCTGCGTACGTTCGCCGTATTGCCAGGCGCCGCGGTGAATCAGCCGGTCACGTTGGCGAATGGTCAGGCTCGACTCGATGCCGGGCGTCATACCATCACACCAGGTCAACTTGGTGGGGCGACTGGACGGCACCTCGGCAGCGTACGGATAACGGGACAACGCGGAAAGGACGTCATCGACCTCGATCAGGCAAGGTGCCATGGGAGCTTCCAGCGGGCAGGATTTGCGTCCCAGGTAAGGGACAAAAACCGGTGTCAGCAAGGCCTGGCGCAAGGCCTCCAGCGAATAAGGGGCGTCTTGGCCGGCCTGGACGGCAATGCGATACCTGACGTCTTGTAGATGATCGCGGGCGGACAAGATGGTGCTCAACTGAGACCTGGGAAATGCCAGCTCATCCTTGCGGGTAGCATGGCGAGTCCCTTTCAGCAGACTGCGTGGCGCAACTTGCGCGGTATGGTAATCGCGCAGCATCGGACCAGAGGCATATACGCCAACCGCCAACAAATAATGCCGGTGAACCGCCTGGATGGCCTCTTCCTGATCACGCCGCAGCCCCATGGCTGCACACAGCAGACCGGCAAGCGCAGACGCAGTGGGAAGATCATGTGTCCCCCGGTATTCGCCCACAGCCGACTCTCCCCAGGAAGCCATGGCGCCTTGCAGTTGAAAGACCAGGTACTGCATGGCTCAGTCCCGTACGAAATCGATCAGGGATTGCAATGAACCCGTGCCCGCATCGGCATCGAAGGCCTGGCTGGCATCCGAGCAGGCGCCATATATCTTGTCGAAATTTGCACGCTGTGCCGTCAACGCTTCAATGGCCTCGGTCAGCATCGACTTGTCGTCGCTACCTCGCACGGGCCGTAAGAAAGCTTGTGACAGACTACGCGGCTGCTGAGTGCCTTTTTCGGCCAACACATAGGCGGCATATGCTCGCGAAGCGTAGCTGTTCTGCATGCCGGTGGGGCTTACCTTGCAGATGGTTTCCAGCAAGGACGCCAGCGCCCGCCGGGCCAGTTCCTGGTCACCCTTGAGGTTCTCCTGCAGCAATGTCCGGTTCACGCAGACATACAGGTAGAACAGGCCAGCGCCATAACCGCGCTCGCCTATGTGGCCTGCGCCGGTATCGTTGTCCAGATCGTCCACAGCGCTGAAGTAATCATCCTCGACTTCCGCCCGATGGACGGTAAAGGCGTGCGCGACTTGCACTGCCGCGTCCACGTTGAACTCGTTGGCACTGGCAAGCATGCGGCCAAACATGGACACGTCCACCGCGGTGGCATCCTTGCTGAGCAGCTTGAGCTCATCGGATTCAGGCCCCTTGCCGCGTTGAACGCAGCTCGCGGCCAATCGCAATGCCGCCTGATGTTCGGCGGGCGAGACATGCACGATCTCTTTGATCTGAAGCAGCTTCTTCAAGTCTTGATCGGACAGTCCTTCGTCATCGGTTTTTTTCTTTTTCGACTCCGGTTTTTCCACTTCCAGAGAACCGAAAGCCGCAGCGATCTGGCGCGCCCACTCCAAGGCCTTTTGCGCATCCAGCCCCTGGGCAAGCATGGCGTCGTACACATCCTTTCCCAGAAGCCGGGTGCGTTTACCCAGATGATCGCCAACGGCGGTCTCGAACAGATCGGAAGTACGCCAGGCACGCTTGAGACTCTGCGATGACACGCGCAACCGTAAGGCCCCCCCCATCAGCGCCGTCTTGGGGCGGCCGGTATCGTCGCGGTTCAGATTGGCTGGAGCGTAGTGGGTCAAGACGTGCAATTGAATGAAGTCGGACATGGGATTCCTCGGTGCAACGCTAAAGGGAATAGGTGAGCAAATGCGCCAGGCGTCAGTTGGGCCAGCGGTAGTAGCCATAGGCCCAGTCACGCTTCACTTTGTCGCCCCAGAAGACGACATCTCGGGTGAGTTGAATCGGGCAGACCAAGCCGTCAATCAAGGGCAGGACCCGTCGCAGCCCTGTAAACAAAGCTTCGTCGTTGTGTGCGTCGAGCAGACGACGAAAACGCAATTCGCTGACGGCGTTGCGATCGGAGCCAGGGGTTCGTTCGCTCATGGCCAAGGGCATGGCAAGACGGCCGGTGGACTGCTTCAAATGAGACATCAGCGCGCAAGCCATGGCCAGACGGTCCCCCTTCCACTCATCGAACGCTCCTGGCTCGAGTTCGTTCAGTTGTTGGCGCAAACGATGCACCGCCGGACACATAACGGCATCGAGCACGGAAGAAGCCCGACGCAACTGCGCTCGCCCCCCCTTGTCGTGTTCGTCCATGTACGCCAGCCAACGCCGAATGGATAGTCCGCCAGGGCTGTCGGGGGTCAGAGTCAAAGACATGGATCCTCCTGCTCTTGCTGTGTTCTAAGCTGCCTGCTTTTTCCTGGATACTTGTTCGACAGGCAGGTTCAGTGTTTTCTTCAACTTGTCGCCCATCATGGTGGCGCGCAGGAACTCGCGGGCCTTGGCGACACGACGGGGGTTACTGCGGTCTATTTCCCCTGCGCCGACAAATACGTTTTCGAATAGCGCCATGTTGGTACGCTGCAGTGTTTTCAACCATGATTGGCTCAAGACCTCCAACTCTGAATCGCTCGGCCTCACATGCATGACATCGATCAAGCGTTGCAACAGCTTGTAGAATTCCGCCTCGGTGTCAGTCCAGAATGCGGCATCCACGGCGCTGTAGTCCCCCCGGGCTTCACCTCCGAACCAGGCGGCCTTGACTGCATTGCGTAATGCGTATGCACTGTCTTTGGCTCCCGCCAGCCAGCTTTGCAATACGGACTGCAGACGCTTGACATTGGCGGGGCTGTAATCGTCGAGGTTGTACACAGGCAGTCGGGCCTCATACCAGCACCTGGCTTTCATGTTGTCCATGTCGTAGCCGAACGCCCACAGGCTGGGAACGGGGCCCGCATGCCGCGTCCTGCGACTGGTTCGGAAATGCGTCACCACGCGGGCTGGACGCTGGGCTGCTTTCTCGTCGGTTACGCCTACCAGCCAGGGCAACCAATGGCGATACCCAAATCCCCCCGGCTGTGGGTGTAGGGGCAGCCATTCTCCCTTGACCTGGTAATAGGGCGATAGCACGTGATCCCAGGGCCCCTTGTAATTGAGCCCATATGGCGCCGTTGCGTACTGGGATAGCAACCTGACGTGATGTCGATGGCAGATGTCGCAATCACCTTCGACAGTTTGATCGAAGTCCAATCGGATGCGCCGAGGCGTGGACCAATAGATATGCAAAGGATGAGTCTGAATGGGACTCGTTTGCCCCTGGTCAGGCTGAATAGCGTCGACAGCCGCCAACCACGGAAAGGTGAAATGTGGGGCCGTCTTCCTGACGTCGCCTCCATGCGCCTCCCGCTCCGGCGATTCGATAACGTTCAACCAAAGATCGTGCCACAGCGACTTGGCAGGTTGGCACGCCAACAATGTGGTCAGCGGTCCGCCACCTCGCAAACCCGTACGGTGTCCGGCTCCACCTGCCGGAGCATTGACCTGGAGCGTAAACAGAGCGGTTACCGCGCAGTGAGGACACAGACGCTCGATGCGGCCACGCTTGACGAAGTGGTCGCTGTTGTTCTTGATGGCGTTCTCTCCTGGAGAGTCGATCAACAGACCGGAGATGCTGAAGTCGGCTTTCGCCGTCAGCGCGGCATCTTGCATGAACCGCGCGCCATTGCCGTCGTAGGTGAAATAGTCAACGCTGCCCTTCCACCACGATTGCAGCGTGCTGGCGTCGGGCGGAGTGGTAAACCACCGTTCCCAGTCGCGCGCGTTGCTCAGCGGCGCATGAGTTGATAGCAGGCCAATGGCGAATTGGGCCAGGGCTCCATTGAAATCGGCCCGATTCGCGTCAAAGGCAAGCAGTTCCGGATCCGCCAAGTCTGCGGGGGAGATCCAGCGACGCGCCCCGGAATGATCGCGAACGGGCATCCATGCATCGGTAAGCAGTGACACTGGACGTCCCCCATTATTGAGAATGAATTAATCGTACCCCGTTTTTTATCTGTTAAGCACGTATTGATCCTAGTTAAAAACCCTAGCATGGAAGATGCGATACTTGCACCACTCCCCAGTGGGGATGAACCGCACGTGTTGATTGCGGAAACAAGGTTCCCCAAGACATTGGGGTCGCAAGTCCGAGGGAAGGGGCTCTGTCCCTTCCCTCACCCACCCGATTCAACCGGACGCTGCAGCAGCCCGAACCCTGCGTCATACATCCACTGCCGCAACTCCAACGCCCCATCCCCTCTTCTTCCCAGCGCCTTTCCCACCCACCCCTGACTGACTTCCGCCAAGGGCAGCAACACCGACCATTTCCCCTGATCCGGCAGCGTCAACTTGGCTTCCTCCCACGCTTGTAAACATCGCGGATCACTCGGAGGTACCGCTTCAGCAATCAATCGCTCGGGCACTCTTATCGTGCTATAGGCCCATGCATGCCGAAGCTGTTCATGCAGCGCCCAGGGCAACAGCCGTTCGCCGTTCCATCGACACAGCACCACGCTCGTACTGGCCTCACCCAGGCGAGTCGGGGTTTGTGCATCTGACCACCATTGCTCGCCCCGCCACACATACCCGACGTCCAGCTTGATGGTGTTTCTGTATGCGTGGGATGCTTCACTACTCTCTTCGCCTCTGACTGCATTGGACGCACGCTGCAGCCCTGCGGGTAGATCCACATCGTCCGCGAAGACCCCCTCGATGAGTCGCCGCGCATCGGCAGGCATGCATAGCTGCCCTTCCTGCATGAAGCGAGCCGTCAGCCACAGTTGCCCAGGATCGCGATAGACCTTAAAGGACTTTGGACAGGCATCCTTGAACCAGGTCGCATCGGGCTGCTCGGTCCAGGCGGGACCCAGCACCCATAGGCAGGGTGGATCCCGTCCATCCGAATCCGAGGCGCAGGCAAGGCGATTGCCCAGGGCATCTCGTCGGTGACGTTGCAAACGACCTGCCCGCTGAATAAGACGATCGATCGGGGCCAGGTCGCTGATCATCCAGTCCCAGTCTGCATCCAGGGATTGTTCTGCAACCTGCGTGGCAATAACCAGTCGCCCGCGGCGCTGCCCGGAGGTGCTACGCACGCCGAAGTGGTCCAGAATGCGAGCCTCCATATCCAGCCGATCGCGCAGCGTGAACCGGGCATGGAAAAGCATGAGCTGCTCTGCTTCCAACTTGTTGGCAAACAGCGCGTAGGCCGCCATGGCATCGGCGACCGTATTGCGTATCCAGCAAACGCAACGCCCGTCGGCCAGCGCCTTGCGTACTCCCGCAACGACTTCGTTGATATCCGACACGTAGCGTATCTGCACAGTTCGGCTGACGTCGGCCCTGGTATCAACGCGGCGGGCCTCCACCTGCGGCCGAGCGGCACTCCAACTGGTGATCAATGGATAGTCCGTCTGGGCAGGAAGATTCGGTGCGGGCCGGCGACAGCCTTGCGCGAACGCGGTCAGCAACGCGCGCTTCATGCGCTCCGGCATCGTAGCCGAAAGCAGGATTGCGCTACCACCTGCCGACGCGTGAGCTTGCAGCAGACACTCCAGAATGCCCTGCATATAGGCATCGCAAGCATGGACCTCGTCAACGATCAACACCTTGCGAAACAGCCCCAGCAATCGCAATGATTGATGCTTGCCCTGCAAAACCGCCATCAAGGCCTGGTCTATGGTGCCTACGCCGGCCGGCGCCAACAAGGCCCGTTTATTGTGATCGGCCAACCACGCGGTGCAACGGGCCGACGCCGTTTCGTCCTCCTGATCCCGGTCCATTTCCGCAGGCCCGGCGCGCAGGACGGAACTGGCAAACGATTCAACCAACTCGCGCTGACCGTTGGCCAGGACCAGACTGGCCAAGCCATCGAACAGACGGGCGTAGAAATGGCTCATGCGGCCATACATGGCATTGGCCGTGGCCATCGTAGGCAGGCCGATGAAGAAACCGTCCACAACGCCTGCACCCATCATCCGATGGGTCAGCATCATGGCTGCTTCGGTCTTGCCTGCTCCGGTGACGTCCTCCAATAGATGAATCTGTGGGCTGTCGGTTAAGGGGACGTCGCTTGCCCAAGCTTGCAACGGAGATGGCTCCGTCAGCTCTGGGAACAATTCCGCAAAAGTGACACGCCGGCGGGTGCCGACAGGTAAGACACCGATTGCCTCGCAGGCTGCGCTAGCCCGTTCTTTTGCCCATTCCCAGTAGACATTGCATAGCACCTCGTCGTCGCGGTAGGGGAAATATTCCTGGTTGGAACCGACCCAATCTGCAAGCACCGCCAGTCCGGCTATCCACCAAGACAGTTCACGACTGGCATCCTCGAACGCCTGGGCATCGGCGAAACAAGGAGCCTGCCAGTCCATGTCAGCAAGAAACAGCTCCCGCATATAGCCAACGAACTCGCGAATAGCGCGATGGTCATCCGGATCCACGAAGTGAGGCCAGGGATGCTCCTCATTTTCCGAGGGCGGTTGACCATGATGGCCAGTCACTGCGCGTACCCAATGATCGATGGCAGGCAGCAGAGACCGGCTATCAGGCCCGAACCAACCTTCGTCAACTGCCTGGTCTTCCAGCACGGCAGTCCAGTAGACTAACCCCAAAGTATCGTGCCGGATCGAATAGCCATGACGGCTTTCGCGCTGTTGAAGCGTCAGCAGGATGTCGTTGCGCTGCCCTTGAAAGGCAGTGGAGAACTTGCCCAAGTCGTGTAGCGCAAGCCAGAAAGCCAGCCATCGCTCAAGCTGGCCGGCGACCATACCCAGGCGGTCGCAAAGCATGCGACGAAGCGAAGAAGCACGCCCAAGATATGCGACGCCGCAGGCCGCCACATCCAGGCAGTGGTAGGGCAGGAGGTGCCAACCAATCAGGCCGTCTTTCAACGGCCTCGCTTTTCCCCAATATCTCGACGATAAGCCAGCCATAGCTCGCAGATCCGTTGATGGCTTTTCGTCAACATAACATTTTGACAACTATGGATACAAATCGGGTTATCCCGCTGACAACAATGATGGCGAAACGCCTGATCAAGAAGAGACACGGAGCTATTCGGCCGCATGGCCCGGATTTGATCTGTACCAGGCAACCCAATGCAACTGAAGTGATTGAGCGCGTGCAGAGTGAGAAACCTAGCGTAGCGAGCTAGCGTTCGGAGCAGGAGAACTTTGTGCTGCCGCTTGAACTACCGGCGCAAACGGACCTGGCTCCCGTATTCTGAATCATTGTTCGCCAGCTTCGTCGCGCAGGTTTCCTAGCTGCAGCAGTAGTGTGGGCAAGGCCAGCTTCACGGTGTCCCACACAATGCCGAGATCGATATCGAAGTAGCCATGCGCCATGCGATTACGCATCGCACGCATATTGCGCCAAGGTACGTCGGGATGGGCTGCGGCAAAGCTGGCATGGTTGTCTATGATTTTCGTAACAGCCTCTCCGATGATGATGAGGCTCATTACAACCGCCTGCTGCGTTCGCCGGTCCGTCAGAAACTCGTCTTTGGACATGCCCTCGGTGAAGACGCACGCATTGACGGCGGCTTGGTGCATGTGATCGAGATAATCAGTAAGGCGATTCATACGGGTTGGGCTTCCGCAAGAACCTTGGCCCGAAACTTCATGGGCAAATCGCCCGGCGTGAGCAAGTCGACATGCACCCCCAGCAGCGTTTCCAATTCGTCCTGGAGGCCGCCGAGGTCGAACAATGTAGCGCCGGGCAGAGCATCGACCAAGATGTCGAGATCGCTGCCGTCCTGATCAGTACCGTGTAGAACCGAACCAAAGACGCGTGGATTCGCTGTCTTGAAACGAGCTGCCGCTTCGCGTACCGCGCTTCGTTTCAATGCAAGAATTTCGGATGGTCGCATGGTCGTCCTCCAGAGATCATTGCGAGGGCAGTTATATTGTAGTATCCGACAAGACGGAAGCCGGCCTCCGAAGGTTACGCCGCTCACTTCGTTTGGTCGCAGATGCTGGCGGCACTTTTGGTGTTGCGAAGCCGCTCAGTTGCATGTTTGATTACACCACGCTTTCGACAGACCGAGCGATTCATCCCCGGTTACGCGGGGAACACTGGATCCCATGGTGCTGAGGGGAACGAAAGGTCGGTTCATCCCCGCTTACGCGGGGAACACAATTGAAGAAGGCGTGCCACTGCCTGAACGCTACGGTTCATCCCCGCTTACGCGGGGAACACCTGCGCATTCCGGCATCCGCTTTCGCTTGCTGCGGTTCATCCCCGCTTACGCGGGGAACACATCTACCGCGATAAGGCGCGTGGTCGCCTCGTCGGTTCATCCCCGCTTACGCGGGGAACACTGGGTGAACGCCGCGGAGGAACTCGCCGTCAGCGGTTCATCCCCGCTTACGCGGGGAACACCTAACTGGCACCGTGACGGCGTTGTCCTGAAGCGGTTCATCCCCGCTTACGCGGGGAACACTGCTAGCGCGTCCTGCTCGCCTATTCGGATCGCGGTTCATCCCCGCTTACGCGGGGAACACGACAACATCGTCCAGCGGTTCAGGAGCCGATACGGTTCATCCCCGCTTACGCGGGGAACACACCGGCAGGCCAGTCATATCGGCTGCGCATCCCGGTTCATCCCCGCTTACGCGGGGAACACGATGGCGTAACAAGCGGCCGTTCGCTGGCCGCCTGGTTCATCCCCGCTTACGCGGGGAACACGCCTGCCGTCAAATCGGCATGCTCAAAAGTCACGGTTCATCCCCGCTTACGCGGGGAACACCAGTGCGGTCGCGATGGTGGAAAAGAAAGAGGCGGTTCATCCCCGCTTACGCGGGGAACACGCGTCGAAGGACTCTTTGAATTCGAGTTCCCGCGGTTCATCCCCGCTTACGCGGGGAACACGGGACTGTTCGATTGACGCGTGTTGACGTCTTCGGTTCATCCCCGCTTACGCGGGGAACACGCGCGTAGCGCCGTCCATCCATACGTTTTCGGCGGTTCATCCCCGCTTACGCGGGGAACACGTTGCTCAGTTTCGCTGACATCGTTGTGAGGGCGGTTCATCCCCGCTTACGCGGGGAACACGGAATCGCGGTATTTCTCGCAATTGCGCATGGCGGTTCATCCCCGCTTACGCGGGGAACACTCACTCATGGCGCTGCACATTGCGCTTGCATGGCGGTTCATCCCCGCTTACGCGGGGAACACGCTGGCGCCAATCCACGAGCAAGCCGTATAGGCGGTTCATCCCCGCTTACGCGGGGAACACCTAGCTATGCATGCGATGGGGCACGGCGTCGGCGGTTCATCCCCGCTTACGCGGGGAACACATGTCCATCTCGTTGCGTTGGTCAGGGTGAATCGGTTCATCCCCGCTTACGCGGGGAACACGACAAGGAGTTCCGCGACTTCCTGCTGTCCGCCGGTTCATCCCCGCTTACGCGGGGAACACCTATCATTTCCCGATTAGGCGAAGCCTACGCCCGGTTCATCCCCGCTTACGCGGGGAACACCCGTTCCCGCGTTGACGTGCGCGGGCATGTCCCGGTTCATCCCCGCTTACGCGGGGAACACCCAAGCGCCGGGATCATTCCGCCACGAAACGACGGTTCATCCCCGCTTACGCGGGGAACACGCGCGCTGATCATCGATGGCGAGGAACGGCCGCGGTTCATCCCCGCTTACGCGGGGAACACATCTCCGGCTGCTGCATCAGCTTGTTGACGATCGGTTCATCCCCGCTTACGCGGGGAACACGGCGCGATCAATGATGACCTGACCGGCGGCCTCGGTTCATCCCCGCTTACGCGGGGAACACACCGAGAAGCCCTCGAGGGAGTTCGCCGGCCGCGGTTCATCCCCGCTTACGCGGGGAACACCCGAACGCTATTGCTATCGACCTGGAGGTCCCCGGTTCATCCCCGCTTACGCGGGGAACACCTCCATCACGCGAGCGGCACGATCGAGCGCGGCGGTTCATCCCCGCTTACGCGGGGAACACTCGCTCAGGCGCTTAATGTCCTCGGTCAGCGACGGTTCATCCCCGCTTACGCGGGGAACACGCAACAACGCGGATCGCCTTTCTCGCCTGCTACGGTTCATCCCCGCTTACGCGGGGAACACGTCCGTTTCAACAGCCAGTGGGAGCGCGACAACGGTTCATCCCCGCTTACGCGGGGAACACGGACGTTTCGGTCGTGTCGGTCATGCTGCCTCCGGTTCATCCCCGCTTACGCGGGGAACACTATCGGACGCCGGCCGCAAACCTCCAAGCCATCGGTTCATCCCCGCTTACGCGGGGAACACTGGAACCGCGAGCAGCAGGCCATCGACCAGGACGGTTCATCCCCGCTTACGCGGGGAACACCGCGCCTGCCCGATGACGTACGGGTCTACATCCGGTTCATCCCCGCTTACGCGGGGAACACTGAAGTCTGGTTTGTACCGACCGGAACAAGCACGGTTCATCCCCGCTTACGCGGGGAACACGCGCATACGTTCATGCGCAATGTCCGCGTCATCGGTTCATCCCCGCTTACGCGGGGAACACACCTTGTCGATCCTGGAACTCGCCTCCGAGGCCGGTTCATCCCCGCTTACGCGGGGAACACGAAAGTCTGGCGGCCTTCCCGCATCGTCACCACGGTTCATCCCCGCTTACGCGGGGAACACGGGATCGTCTGCGAAGCCATCTCGTGCAGCGGCGGTTCATCCCCGCTTACGCGGGGAACACACCAAATATAAGTAATTGTTTTAAAAAGAGAAAATCGGTCTCTTGGAATCTACCAACTTTTTAAAGAACCAAGCCCGCCTGAAAAGGCAAACAGATCGTCCCTCAAGCCATCATAGCCAATCAGCTCTCAGCCGCAACAAATGCGAGCTCTGGACGTTCCGCATGGAATGAGGATCCAGGCTCCATCCCGCGAGCACAACCCCCTCACATCCTTAACTCAAAGTGGCTTTTCCCTCGGGTCAGCATATGACCCATCTAAACAGGTCGCTAAAAAGCGGTTACGAGAACAAGTTGACCGAACCGACGGCATTGACATCAGCGTGTTTTTTTCACGTAGCGGGACCGTCCCGATCATGCAGCCGGCGGTTGATGATACCCATCAAGCCCTTGTGGGTGCCGCCGTAGACCAGCGTCAGGCCGCGGGCGGCGATCTGCGCGCCCAGCCGCCGCGCGGCTTGCGCGTACTCGTCGGAAAAGCCGAAATTCGAGCCGCAGAAAACCGCGACCTTGCCTAGTGCAACTGCTGTGGTGCTCATTCAAGATTCCCAATCGCCGGCCGCGTCACGCCATGGCCATGTCGTTCTTGCGTTGCGCCCACCCGGTCAGCCTGACTTCGATCAGGGCGGAGACCGCATACAGCGCGACACCCAGCACCGCCAGGATGAACAGGCCGGCGAACACCAGTGGCACGTCGAAATTGCCGCTTGCGATCATCATCACGTTGCCGATGCCCTTGTTGGCGGCAACGGTCTCGGACAGCACGGTGCCGACGAACGAAAGTGTAATGGCAATCTTCAGCGATGCGAACAGATAGGGCAGCGCGCGCGGCAGGCCTACGTTCCAGAGCACGTCGCGCTTGCTGGCGCCCAGCACCTTCAGGACGTCCTCCAGTTCGGGCTCGGTATTGGCGAGGCCCGTGGCCACGTTGACCACCACCGGGAAGATGCTGATGACGAGCGAGGTCAGGATCGCCGGCATCGTTCCGGCGCCGAACCAGACGACGAAGATCGGCACCACGGCCACCTTGGGAATGCTGGAGAAGCCGACCAGCAGCGGATAGGCCACGTCGTAGGCCAGGCGCGAGGAGCCGATGATCACGCCCAGCACGATGCCCACCAGCACGCCGAGCACGAACCCGGTCACGGTCGTGTAGAGCGTCTGCACGGTATGCGGCCAGAGCAGCGGCATCTTCTCCACCAGCACGGCGGCGATCTGGCTGGGGCGCGGCAGGACCAGGTCGGACACGCCCGTTGCCAGGCAGATCGCCTCCCACAGCAGGAAGAAGCCGGCCAATGCCAGGACGGACAGGATGTAGCGCTTCGTCTTGGGCGAAAGCAGCGGCTTTTTCTCGTCGCTCATGCGACTCTCCTTTCGAGCGGTTCGATCTTGGCGGGAGCGGTATCGCTTTCCGTGCGTGCATGGGCGATGCGCATGCGCAGTTCCTGGACCAGGGTGGCGAATTCCGGCGCGTAGCTGTCCTCCAGCGTACGCGGGCGCGGGAAGCCGACCTCCCGGTCCTCCAGGATGCGGCCGGGGCGCGAGCTCATCACGCAGATGCGATTGGCCAGGTAGGCGGATTCACGCAGGTCGTGCGTCACCAGCAGCACCGTCGGCCGCTTGGCGATCCACAGTTCCTGCATGATGGCCCACAGTTCTTCCCGGGTGAACTGGTCCAGCGCACCGAACGGCTCGTCCAGCAGCAGCAGTTGCGGGTCATGCACCAGCGCGCGGCACAGCGACGCCCGCTGCAGCATGCCCCCGGACAATTGCCATGGGCGCTTGTCGCCGAAGCCTTTCAGGCCCACCTGTTCCAGCAGTGCCTCGGCCCGCTCGGCGAACTCGCCCCGCTTCTTCCGGGCGTAGTCGGCGCGGAACGGCTGAACGATCTTGAGCGGAATCATGACGTTCTCGCGGATGGTCAGCCAGGGCAGCATGGTGGGGTTCTGGAACGCCAGGCCGATGCGCACGCGCGGCGTATGCGGATCGGCCGGTCCGCCGCCCTTGGCGCCGGCCTCGCGCCCGCCGACGATGACGCCGCCGGAACTGGGATTGAGCAGCCCCGCCACCAGTTTCAGGATGGTGGATTTGCCGCAGCCGCTGGGGCCGACCAGCGCGACGAAATCGCCCTGGTCGATGTCCAGGTCGGTGTGGTCCAGCGCCAGCGTGCCGCCGCCGTAGCGCAGCGTCACGTCCGCCAGTTCGATGAAGGATCGAGTCATGAAATCATTCCCTGAGGAGAGGCGGCGCTTCGATGCGCAAGATGGCGGCCACGGGCCCGCCGCCGGGTGGACCTTGATGCTCGGCACCGCCGGACACGTACAGGGCGGTATGGCCTGCTACCGAAGCGAGCACGCCGCCGACCGCCGCGCGCGCATGGCGGGTGGCATTGATGTCGGAGTCGTTCAGCATGGTGTGGCGCTGCCCGCGCACGCCGCCGTCGGGACTGGCCTCGGCCTTGGCAAGCAGGTTCACCAGCCGCTGGCCGAGCGCCTCGGCATCGCGGTCGGGATCCAGGCCGAAAGACTCGCGCAGCATGGCGCGCACGCTCGCGGCGTCCACGGCGTCCCGCATCAGCGTGTGCGCCATGCGGTAGGGCGACAGGCTGCCCTGGGCCTCGCCCAGAACGATCACCACGTTGCCCTCGAGTTCGATGCCGGCCGATACCGACGCGCGGGCCGACCACAGCGACCAGTCGTTCAGCACCGAGGCGTCGCCGACGCGTTCGCGCGCGACCTCGCCGGTCGCCACCGCCACGCCCAGCGCCGAGGCGCCGCGCGAGTAGCCCATGGACTCGTACGTGTCGCGCGTGACCGGGTCTGCCGAGCGCGACAACGCATCGTTCACCTTGGCCGACGTCAATAGCGGGCACTTGACCTGCACGAAATGCACGTCGGCCGCCGACGCGATGCCGGCGTCGGCCATGGCGGCCTTCACGGCCTCGGCCGTGGCGTCGATCTGCGCCGCGCGACCGATTTCCTCGGGCGCGAAATCGCGCGTGTGCGCGACGCCGACCACCAGTCGCTTGTCCGCCGGCGGCGCGTCCGCAGCCTCGGCGAAACGGCGCGTGAATACGGTGAAATGCGGCGACAAAACGCCTTCGGTCCCGCCCGACATGACAAGCGCCACGCGCGACTCGGCCTCGGCCGGCGAGCAGCCCAGGTAGGGAGCCAGGAAATGGCACCAGCTCACCGCCGCATACTCGCGCGTGTGGTCGTTGACACAGCCATTGCCTTCGGTCTTGCCCATGACCGCCACGATCTGGCGCGGATCCAGCTCGCCCGCATCCACCAGCGCCCGGACCCCGGACAGGTCGCCCGGCCCGCGGCAGGATACGCGGTGCACGCCCACGACCTGCGCCCGGCGGCCCGCGGTTTCTGCTCTCCCGGTCATGCGGCCTCCCGGCGGGGTGCAGCCGTGGGCGGAACACCCGCCGGCGTCTCCAGGATGTTCGACGTGTAGCTCTCGACGTTGCGGGGCTTGGAAGCCGGCATGCGCTGCACGCCCTTGACTGACTGCCCCCACCCGGCGGCCTCCTCGACCAGCCGGCCGTCGCGCATGACGAAGCGGCCACGCACCAGGGTATGCAGCGGATACCCCTTCACGACGCGGCCGTTCCATGGCGAGATCTTGCTGACGCTGTGCAGCTTGCCTTCCGACAGGACCCCTTCGCGCTCCAGGTCCACGATGGCGATGTCCGCATGCGCGCCGGCGGCGATCACGCCTTTCGTGCCATACAGGCCCCAGGCCTTGGCCGGGTTGACCGAGCTCCAGCGCACATAGTCCATAAGGCTTGCCCGCCCGCGGTTGATCTCGGTCAGCATCAGCGGCATCTGCGTTTCCACCCCGGGAAAGCCGCAGTCGCATTGCCAGATATTGGGCCGGCTTTTCTCTTCCGGCGTGTGCGGGGCGTGGTCGGTGGCGATCATGTCGATCACGCCCTCCACCAGGGCATCCCATAGCGGCTGGTTGTGATGGGCTTCCCGTATCGGCGGGTTCAGGCGCAGGATGCCGCCCAGGCGAGTCATGTCGCCGATGTTCAGCAGCAGGTATTGCGGGCAGGTCTCGACCGTGACGTCCACGCCGCGCCGCTTGGCGTCGCGCAGCAGGAACAGCGAATCGCGCGAACTGTGGTGGGCGATGTGCACCCGGGCCCCGGTCCATTCGGCCAGCGTCAGGACCCGGCCGATGGCCTCGATCTCGCACACGGCCGGGCGCGAGGCAAGATGGGCCATGGCGTCTATCCGTCCCGCCTCTTCCATGCGCTGCTGGCGGCGCGCCATGATGGACGAGTTCTCGGCATGCACGACCGTGCGTATGCCCAGGGGCGCCAGCTTCTCGAACCCCTCCAACAGCGCGCCGTCGGTGGGCGCGGGCAAATTGCCGAAGGTGTTGCCGACGAAGGCCTTGAAGCTGGTCACGCCAGCGTCCAGCAATTCTTCCAGCCTGTCTATGGTGTCGTCGCCCAGGAGGCCATGGATGCCGTAGTCCACATAGGACGATTCCGCCGCCTTCTGCTTGATTCGCAGCGCCTCGACCGTGCCGGTGGCGGGATTCGTATTGGGCATCTCGAACACGGTGGTGACACCGCCGCAGGCTGCTGCGGCCGACCCGCTCTTCCACGTTTCCTTGTTGGGATACCCTGGATCGCGAAAATGCACGTGGCTGTCGATCGCGCCCGGCAAGAGGTACAGGCCGTCGGCCTGCAGCGTCTCGCGCGCGGAAGGCATCATGTCGTCATGGCCGACGGCGACGATCCGGCCGCCGTCGATGGCGACCGACGCCTCGATGATCTGGTCGGGCGACACGATCCTGCCACCCCGGATGAGGAGATCCACCTGGCTCATGCATCTTCTCCTTACAGTGCGGCCCAGCCGCCGTCGACCGGCAGATCGACGCCGGTGATCTGGCGCGACGCGTCGCTGGCAAGGAAGAGGCAGGCCATGGCCACGTCCTCGTCAGTCGAAACGCGGCGCAATGCATAGTCGGCGGCATGGCGCGCCATGGCTTCTTCCAGCGGGATGCCCAGCTTCCTGGCCATGTCGGCGCAGACCTTCTCGCGAAAGCGCGGGCCGTCCACCATGCCGGGCGCAACGCAGTTGACGTTGATGTTGTGCGGGCCGGCCTCCAGCGCGAAGCTCTTGGTAATGCCGCGCAGGCCCCATTTCGAGGCGGAATACGCCATGCGGCCGGCGCGCCCGCGCATGCCGAAAGTGCCGCCGACGTTGACGATCTTGCCGTAGCGCCGGGCGATCATGCCTGGCAGCACGGCATGCATGGTGTTGAAGCAGCCCTTCATGTTGAGGCCGACGATCTCGTCGAACTCCTCGGCGGTGGTCTCCCAGCCCGTCTTGCCGATCGGGCCCGAGCCGCCGGCCACGTTGACCAGGATGTCGACCCGGCCGAAAGCCGCTTCGGCTTCCCGCCCCAGGGCCTCGGTCTGGCCGGCGTCGGTCAGGTCGCACCGGATAACCTTGGCGCGCACGCCCAGCGCGCGCGCCTCGGCCGCGACCGGCTCGATGGCGGCGACATCCCGCCCGGCCAGTACCAGCGAGCATCCTTCCCGGGCAAAGGCGAGCGTGATCGCCCTGCCCATGCCCTTGGCGGGACCGGTGATGACCGCCACTTTGTCTTTCAGCTGCAATTCCATGTCATGTCTCTCGATCAATACGGGTACGGCTTCATGTCTCCCGCGCCGGCTGGCGGGAGGCGGTTCAGAAGTGCGTGGGGCGTTCGGCGCGCGCCGGCAGGAAGCCGCGGTCGAATACCGCGGACGTGGCGGGGGTGCTGCTCAGCTGGTTGGCCTGCACCACGAGGTCGATGGCGCGCTTCAAGCGAGCGTCGTCCACGTCGCCAAGCCCGATCCTGGCGATCTCGGGGTGGCTCATGTCGCGTTTCATGGTGGCCAGCAACTTCTCCTTCTCCAGCTCGGCCTTGAGCAGCGGTTCGCGCTTGAGCACCGCGGCGATGCCGGCATCGGGATCGGCCACGACGTCCTTGATCGCCTTGTTGAGCGCGCGCAGGAAGCCCTTGACCGCCTCGGGGTTCTCCTTGGCGAATTTGCGCGAGAACATGATGGTGTTGGAGTACAGGTCCAGGCCATAGTCGGCGTACTTGATGAAGCGCAGGTCCTTCTCGGGATCCATGCCGCTCAGCTTGGCGGCGAACCACACGGTATTCACGTAGCCGAACACGCCGTCGACCTGGTCGCGCAGCAACATTTGCTCGCGCAGGTTGGGCGCCATGTTGTTGATCTTGACCTTGGCCAGGTCGAATCCCGCCGTCTTCGCCAGCGTCGGGAACAGCTTGAGCGCGCCGTCGCCGGCCGGCCCGCCGAGGGTGCGGCCCTCGAAATCCTTGGGCGTCTTGATGGGGCTGTCTTTTTTCACGACCACGGTGAAGGGCGCGACGTTGTACAGCATGTAGACGGCCACCGGCGCGTCGTCGGGGCGGCGTGCGGCAAAGTCGATCAGCGCGTTCATGTCGCCGAACGCCGCCGTGTACGTGCCGGCGGCGACCTTGGGCACGCCGGCGGCCGATCCCTCGCCCTGGTCGATCTGGACATCCAATCCTTCGGCCTTGAAATAGCCGCGCTCCTGGGCCAGGAAGAACCAGGCCTGCGCCCCCTCGTACTTCCAGTTCAAGGTGAGCTTGATCCGGCTCTGGGCAGCGGCCACGGCGGGAAGCACCGACAGGCACAGCCCCAGTGCGGCGGCGCCGGCCGCGGAAAGGGCAAGCCGTTTGAAACGATCGATCATGGAGCGACTCCTAGAGAACGGGGGTGGAGGAACGCCCCGGCGATGGCGGGGCGATGGCCGCCAGGGCGCCGGTCAGGTCGCGCGCGCTGGCGACGAAACCGTGCAATTGCCTGACGAGGAAATGAATGGCCTGGGTCACGTAATCCGGCGACGGCGACCCGCAGGCATCGGCCAGGAGGATGTTGTCGTAGCCGAGAAAGCCCGCGTCCTGCAGCGTGGAGAACACGCAGCGGTCGGTATTGACGCCCGCGTAGAACAGTGTCGTGATGCCCTGCTGGCGCAGCAGGCTGTCCAGTTCGTTGTCCCAGAACCCGCTCAGGCGATGCTTGTAGACGGTAGTGTCGCCCTGGGCCACAGGCAGCTCGTCGACGACGCGCGCGCCCCACTCGCCAGCCACGACGCTGGGACCGCGATCGTCGGGCGAGCGCTCGGCATAGCCCACGCCGTCGGCGCTGCGCTTGCCCTTGAAAAGGATGGTGGGGCTCAGATTCAGGCGATCGGCGCGCACTCCCCAGTTGAGCCAGACTACCCGTCCGCCCGCGGCGCGCCACGCGGGCAACAGCGCGGCGATGGCGGGGATGGGCGCGCGCATGGGCGAGACGTCCACGCCCTTCTGGCCGAACCAGCCGCTCGCATGGCAAAAGTCATTCTGCATGTCGATCACGATCAGGGCGGAACGGGCGAGATCGAATTCCAGCGCCTGCCCGTCGGCCGGCAGTCGCAGCGGCCGCGGCGGCCGGGGAGAACGGACGAGGCTCAGGCAGTCGCCTCGTTGCGTCCATGCGTTGTCCGGCGAGGGGCCGAACGGGGTGATCGGAATGGATGGTGCGTTCATGGTCTCGGCAAAGCGTGGTCCGGTGAATCCCGGAACGTGATTTGCTCTATGCAATGACCGTACCCGTCCACCCGTTTCAGCGATTCAGTTCAATGCCATTTGAAGGACTACCCGTTGCCGCGGCGGCAACGATGCGAAATAGGCCCGCACCACGCTTGGCTGGCGCCCTGTCCGCACAAGCCCTGGGCTCGTTCCGGCGCCAGAGCCGGGATGGCCCGCGCGCCTCGATCGCTCGCCGGCCCATGCACCAAAGCGAGGCGGCATGCCCGTCATCGGGCGGTCCGGGCCACGAGACGGTGCACCCATCACTCCCCTGCTTCCAGGTCCTATCCTCATGAATCATCTGCGCTTTCTCCGCTACGTCGACGAAGTCGCACGCATCGGCTCCATCCGCCAGGCCGCCGAGCGGCTCCATGTCGCGCCATCGGCCGTCAACCGTCGCATCCAGGACCTGGAGGAAGAACTGGGCACGCCCATCTTCGAGCGCCTGCCGCGCGGCATGCGGCTGACCGCCGCCGGCGAGCTCTTCGTACGCTACATACGCAGCCGCAGTGCCGAACTCGACGGCGTCCGGTCACAGATCGAGGAGCTGAAAGGGAAGCGCCGAGGAACGGTCCGCATCGTCGCCAGCCAGGCGCTGGGGCCGGCCTACCTGCCCGGTGCGGTGGCTTCTTTCCGCACCGCCCATCCCCTGGTCGCGTTCGAGGTGACCATCGGCGATCACCTGCAGGCACTCGAGGCGCTGCGGGCGTTCGACGTGGACCTGGCGCTGGTGTTCAACCTTGCGCCGGAGGCCGACATCGAGGCCATCAGGCAGTTCGACCAGCCGCTGGTGGCCCTGATGCACCGCAGCCACCCGCTGGCCCGGCGTCCGCACGTCTACTTGCGCGACTGTGCCGACTATCCGGTGGTGCTGCCCGATCGCGACATAGGCGGCCGCCAGCTGCTGGAACGCTTCATGATGCGCAGCTCGGTCAAGCTGCGGCCGATGGTGGAAAGCAACTCGTTCGAGTTCCTGCGCGGCTGTCTCTACTACCAGCACGCCATTTCTTTCCAGATCGCCATAGGCGCGGTCACCGAGGGAGGGGAGCTGGTCGCGCGGCAACTGGAGGATCGGCATTTCCCCAAGGGCAAGCTGGTGCTGGCGAGTTTGCGGCACCGCCAGTTGCCGGTCATCGCGCACGCCTTCGTCGAGCACGTCCAGCAGACGCTGGCGACGGCCGGCGACTGATGCCGGCCGCCACCAGCGTCAAGCCATTCGACGCCCCGCCACCTGCACGCCGCGCTTGAACACGGCAAGCCGGGCGGCCTGCCGCAATATCGCGTCAGGCGCGGAATGCGCGTCCAGCAACACCAGGTCGGCGTGGCAGCCAGGCTCCATGCCATAGTCCTGCAATCGCAGCATGCGCGCCGCATTGCCGGTCATGGTCGACCAGATCCGTTCCAGCCCGGCGTTGTGCAGTTGGTGCGTGATCTGGGCGAGCAGCAGCATGGCCTTGAGCGGGTCGGCATCGCCATAGCGCACGAACGGATCTCGCATGTTGTCGGTGCCGCAGGCCACGTTGATCCCGGCCTCCATCAGCTCGAGCACGCGCGTGAGCCGCATGCGGGTGGGCAGCACGCAGACGTTCACGCCGGCGCGCCCGAGCGCATCGATCGCGTCGGCCGCCTCGGCCTCGCCCACGCAGGCCAGCGACGCGATGTGCGACACCGCGACCCGGCCCTGCCATCCCTGCGCCAGCGTCTTGTGCGCCACATAGGGCAGCGTGAAGGACTCCGGCGTGTCCCAGTTGTCGAGGTGATAATCGATGTCGCAGTCGTAGCGGGCCGCCAGCGCGAAACTCTCGTCCACCTGGCGCTCGGGGTCCGATGGCCACAGTGCCCGGTTGACGTTGCCGCCGACGATGCGCACGCCAGCCTCGAGGGCTTGCTCGATGTACGGCGCCGCGCCGTCCTCCACGGACCCCGCGGTCTCGAACCAGCCTTCCTGGGGAAAGGCGATGACCTGCAGGTCCACCTTTCCCGCCAGCACCCGCGCCGCCGCGCGCACGCCCGCCACGGCCCTCAGGCCGACGTGGCGGTCAGCCTCGCAGTTGGTGCGCGCCACGGTCGTGCCGTGCATCAAGCCCATTTGCAGTGACGCCGTCGCGCGGGCGGCGACGTCCTCTTCGGTAAAGGCGGACTTGAGGCGGCGCACCGCCCGTATCGCCGCGTCCAGGTCGGACGCGGCCACGGCGTCGTGCACGCGATCGCTGGTCAGCGCCTTGTCCACATGGACGTGGGGATCGACAAAGGCCGGCGAGAGCAGCCGCCCGCCCGCGTCCCAGACGTCGGCATACCTGCCGCCGTCTCCCTCCGGCGCCACCTCGGCGATGCGCCCGCCCGCCACGATCACGCGCCACCGCCCCTCGCGCCCCGGAAGGGCGGCATTGCGGATGCCCCAGGCATCCCGTCCTCCCGGCCCGGTCGTCATAGCGGCAGCTTGGCCGTGCGTTCGGCCTTGGACGGCAGGAAGCCCCGGTTGAACACCTCGTTGGGGGCGGGCTTGTGGGGCAATCCGTAGCTGTCGGCGATCTGGTCGATGGCGCGCGCCATCCGTTCGTCGCGCACGTCCCCCAATCCGATCTCGGCCACCTCGGACGTCAGGATCGAATGCTTGAGCACGTACAGCATGCGGCGCTTCTCGATGCTCTTGTCGATCAGCGGTTCGTTGCGCGCCAGGTTGTCGATGCAGGCATCCGCGGCGGCGATGCATTCCTTCATCGCCCGGTTGACCGCCTTCACCAGGCCGCCCACCGCGCGCGGCTGCTCGGCCAGCAGCTTGGCGGACACCAGCACGCCGTTGCTGTACAGGTCCAGGCCGTTGTCGTTGTAGAAGATCCAGCGGATGTCCTTGTCCGGGTCTACGTGCTGGGCGACCAGGTTCATGTAGCTGGTGGCGGCGAACACGGCCGAGGCATCTACCTGCCCGCGCAGCAGCATCTGCTCCTGCAGGTTTGGCGCCATGTTGGTCCAGTTCACCTTCTTCTCGTCGATGCCGTTGCGCCGGGCGAGCGCGGCGAAGACCTTCAGGGCCGCCGCCCCCGCGGGCGATCCCAGCGTCTTGCCCTCGACGTCCTTGAGCGTCCTGATCGGCCCGTCCGCCTTGGCGATCAGCGCGAACGGCGCCTGGTTGTAGATCATGTACACCATGACCGGCGCCTCGCCCGGCTTGGTTGCCGCATTCTGGATGATGGCATTCACGTCGCCCACGCCCGCCTGGTAGCCGCCGGACATGACCCGCGTCACCGCCGCCGCCGACCCGTCGCCCTGGTCGATGGCCACGTCCAGCTTTTCATCCTTGAAGTAGCCCTTGTCCTTGGCCCAGTAGAACCAGGCGTGTACGCCCTGGATCTTCCAGTCCAGCGTGAATCTGATCTTGGTGGGAGCCTGGGCGGCGGCAGGCAGGGCGCACGCCAGGGCAAGCAAACCGGCGCCCAGGGTAGTCCAGCGGGAAATAGGCATGTCGGATCGTTCCTTCGATAGGGTGGCGACCCGAAAGGCAATCCCCCTCGCAGCTTCGAGCGGCAGGACGCCCGCTCATGGTGCACGCGGGGTCCTGTTCCGGGCCATACCCGGCTCATGCATGCCTTGTGCCAGGCGGCGAGCGCGCGCCTTGCTTTTTTACGGCCCATCCGTTGCCGTATGGGCAACGGATGGGCGGGCTGGAGTGCTCAGTGTCCGGATTTGCGCTTGCGGCCCGGTTCCAGCAGCCGCGGATCGAGCGCGTTCAGGTGTTCGTAGATGTCGAGCATGGCCGACTTCAGCCGCGCCACTTCGCTCTTGCCGAAACTGTGGATGGCCACTTCCTCGAACTCGACAGCCAGCGGAATCAGTTCTTCCGCCAACCGTCTTCCTTCCGCGGTGAGGTTTATCGCCACGGCGCGCGCATTGTCCTCCAGCCGGTTCCGGACCACCAGGCCGCGCTCCTCCATGGTGCCGATCAGCCGCGACAGCGACGACACCTCCAGCGTGGTCGCCTTGCCCAGTTCGTTCAGTCTCTGGTCGCCCCTTTCCCATAGCGACACCAGCACGCGATACATCGGCAGCGTGAGGTCATAAGGCTTGAGCCGCTTGCTGAACAACTCGCCTATGCGCACGCCCACGCGGTTGAGCAAGTAGGGAAAGGAATCGGTCAATCGATACATGGTCAAGGCTGCGCTCAGGAACCGGGGCAGAGAAAACCCCTATCTGATTTGGACTTTACAACAGTTGTATTTTCAATTGTTGTATGTGAAACTGTTCAAACAGTACGAAGAACATGGAGGAAGACACATGGCCGCCACGCCTTCCGGCAACGTGCAAGCCGCGTTTCGCCAGGCCATGCGCAGCATCGCCGCCACCGTCTCCATCATCACCGCTGGCGACCGCGAGCGCGGCCACGGCATGACCGCCACCGCGGTCACCTCTGTATCGCTCGATCCCGCGGCGCTGCTGGTCTGCATCAATAACCACACGCTGCTGCATCACATCATGTCCTCGACCGAGCGGTTCTGCGTCAACGTATTGGCGCAAGAACACCAGGACCTTTCCGCCGCCTTCAGCGGCGCGGTCGCGCCCGGCGAACGGTTTTCCCTGGGCGACTGGGCCGAAACCGAAGAAGGCATCAAGCACCTGGCCTCGGCGCAGGCCCGCATTTTCTGCGTCAAGAAGCTCGCCGTTCCGTTCGGCACGCACACCGTCTTCATCGGCGAGGTCCACGACGTGCAGCTGTCAGACCGCAGTGCCCCGCTGCTTTACCAGAACGCGACTTATTGCCGCTCGATCCCCATGGCGTCGGGCTAGCGCATTTCCACTCCCTTGCACCGCGTGCCGGAAGGCCGGCCATTCATGCACACAACTCGGAGACCATCATGAGCAGTTTCGCGGAACACGCCATTCTGTCGCCGCCCGGCGGCACGGACGCGCCCTCCCCGCCCCTCGTCGCCGCATTGCGCGAGCTGGCTCCCGGCTTGCGCGCCGCTGCGCGAGAAGTGGAGGCCGCGCGCCGCATACCCGCTGCTCACATGGAACTGGTGCGCGCCACCGGCTTCTTCGACCTGGTCAAGCCAGCTGCATACGGCGGCGCGGAGCAGAGCTTCGCAGCGCTGGTCGAGGCCAATCTGCTCCTTGCACAGCACTGCGCATCGACCGCCTGGGTGTGCGGCCTGCTGGCCGCGCATCAATGGCTGCTGGCGGGCTTTCCGGCCGAAGCGCAGCACGACGTCTGGGGCGCCGACCCCGATGCGCTGCTATGCGGATCGTATGCGCCGGCAAGCCGGGCGCAGCCGGCGCCAGGCGGCCTGCGGCTGAGCGGAAGCTGGAGTTTTGCCAGTGGCTGCGAGAACGCCCGGTGGGCGCTCTGCGCCGCCATGGTGCCGTGCGCCGACGATCCGTCTCGCCTGGAGCCCGCCTTCCTGCTGGTACCCGCGACGGACTATCGCATCGTCGACACATGGAACGTGGTCGGGCTGGCGGGCACAGGCAGCAAGACACTGGTGCTCGACGATGTGTACGTGCCTGCCCATCGTCTGCTGACCTTCGCCCAGACCACGTCGGGCAACACTCCAGGCGCCGCGCATTACCGGCAAGTCCCCGGCTACCGCATTCCCATGCTGACCGTCATTCCCTCGTGCCTGGCCTCGGTCGCGGTAGGTGCCGCGCAGGGGGCACTCGACGAGTACGTAGCGGTCACCAGCGGCCGCGTCACCCGCGGCGCGGTGGCCGGCGCGCATCAGAAGATGGCCGAGTTCGCCACGGTCCAGTTGCGCGTGGCGGAAGCGGCCGCCAGCGCGGACGCGGCACGGGAGATCCTTCTGCGCGACCTGCGCTGGGTCACCGCCAGGGTCGGCGGCGGCCATGCCGTGACCGAGGAAGACCGCATCGTTTGCCGGCGCGGCCAGTCGTTCGCGGTATCGCTGGCGCTGCGGGCGATCGAGGCCCTCAACGCGTCCACCGGCGGCGCGGGCCTGCAGATGGACAACCCGGTGCAGCGGGCCTGGCGCGACATCAACGCGGTCGGCCGCCACATCAGCATGAACTGGGATGCGGTGGGCACGATGTACGGGCAGATGGCGCTGGGGTTGACGCCGCGTGGGCAATATTGACCCCCCCTACGCCTTTCGGGCGCCCCCCAGGGGGCGATGCGGGTGGACCGGCGTAGCCGGATCCACCGCATCCTGGATCTAGTACCGCTTTCTTGGAATGTGGCGCCGGTGCTTCGCTGGCTGCCAGCGGTAGCAGTGGCGTGACACCTCAAGAAGCTCGTACTAGATCCCGGGCACCGCGTTCTGCGTGAATTGGGATCTTGCATTTTCTGACTGCATGTACAGGAGAGAGGGATGAAAGGAAAAATCGCGCTGGAAGAGCATTTCGCCACGGAAGAGACCCTGATGGATTCGGCGGGCTTCGTGCCGGAGAAGGACTGGCCGGAGCTGAAGTCGCGGCTGCTCGATATCCAGGACAGGCGGCTGCGCCTGATGGACGAGCATGGCATCGAGGTCATGATCCTGTCGCTGAACGCGCCGGCGGTGCAGGCCATCGGGGACCACCGCAAGGCGCATGAGACGGCCCGCAGGGCCAACGACTTCCTGGCGGAGGAAGTGGCCAAGCGGCCGGACCGGTTCCGCGGCTTTGCCGCGCTGGCCATGCAGGAACCGGAACTCGCGGCGGCCGAACTGGAGCGCTGCGTGAAGGACCTGGGTTTCGTCGGCGCGCTGGTCAACGGATTCTCCGAAGACGTGCGGCATTCCAAGCCGCTGTACTACGACATGCCGCAGTACCGGCCGTTCTGGGCAACCGTCCAGACGCTCGACGTCCCGTTCTACCTGCATCCGCGCAATCCGCTGCCACTCGACGCCGGGATCTACGACGGACACGGCTGGCTGCTCGGACCGACGTGGGCATTCGGGCAGGAAACGGCGGTGCATGCCCTGCGGCTGATGGGCTCGGGCCTATTCGACCAGTTTCCGGCGCTGCGCATCATCCTGGGCCACATGGGAGAAGGCCTGCCCTACAGCATGTGGCGCATCGACCACCGCAACGCCTGGCTCAAGGCCAAGCCGAAGTATCCGGCCAAGAGGAAGATCGTCGACTACTTCAACGAGAACTTCTACCTGACCACCTCGGGCAACTTCCGCACGCAGGCGCTGATCGATGCCATCCTCGAGATCGGCGCCGACCGCATTCTGTTCTCCACCGACTGGCCGTTCGAGAACATCGACCATGCGGCCGAATGGTTCGACTCAACCAGCATCAGCGAAGCCGACCGGCTCAAAATAGGCAGCGCCAATGCGGCGCGGCTGTTCAAGCTGGACCGGTAATCGCCCCCCCCCCCCCGGCCGGACATCGTATCCGGCCGGCGATCCCATCCCATAGATGGCCCGAGCCATCAGGAGGAAGACAATGAAGACGATCAATCGATGGTGGATCGTGGTCGGATCCGTGTTCGGCCTGTTGGTCGGCAATGGTCCCATCATGCAATTCACCTTCGGCGTGTTTCTGCTGCCGGTCACCAGCGAGTTCGGCTGGTCGCGTTCCACCACATCGCTGGCCCTGGTGATCGGGCTATGCGTGACCGCGCTATGCGTGCCGCTGGCCGGAAGGCTCGCCGACCGCCACGGCGTGCGCGCCGTCACCCTGCCGGCCATCACGCTGTTCGCGCTCTCGATGGTCGCGCTGGCCTTCCTGGCCGATACGCCGGCGAAGTTCATGATCATCTATGCGCTGATGGGCATCGCCGCGGCGGGCCAGACGCCCCTGCCCTACGCCAAGGCCATTGCCACCTGGTTCGACGACAAGCGCGGGCTGGCGCTGGGCGTGGCCATGTCCGGCGTCGGCCTGGGAGCGGCGCTGGTTCCCCAGTTCGCCCAGGCGCTAGTCGCGCACGTGGGCTGGCGCGGCGCATACGTCGGGCTGGCGGCGCTCACCTTCGTTGTCGGGTTTACCGCAGTCGGCCTGGCGGTGCGCGAACCGCCCCATCGCGCCGCGGCCGACGGCCTGCCGGCGTTGCCCGGGCTGACCGGGCGACAGGCGCTGCGCAGCCCCCTGTTCTGGAAACTGGCCATCGCCTTTGCGGGCGTCGCCCTCGCCACGAACGGCGTCATCGCCCACGTGGTTCCGTTGCTGGTCGACCGCGGCATTGCCGCCACGCTCGCCACCTCGGCGCTGGGCTTCGCCGGCCTTGCGCTCATCGGAGGCAGGCTGCTGGCTGGCTTCCTGCTCGACCGCATCTTCGCGCCCTACGTGGCGGCCTTCTTCTTCCTGGTCCCGGTAGCCGGCATCGCCCTGCTGCTCGCCAACCCGTCGCCCGCCTATGCGGCCGTCGCGGTCGTGCTGATAGGGCTGGGCCTGGGCGCGGAAGTGGACCTGATCGCCTTCCTGCTGTCGCGCTACCTGGGCTTGAAGAGCTTCGGCGAGATCTATGGCTATTTGTTCGCCGCCTTCATGGCGGGGTCCGGCGGAGGCCCCTATGTCATGGGGCTCGTGTTCGACGCGACAGGAAGCTATTCGTCGGCATTGACCGGATTGAGCCTGGTCCTGCTGGCTTCCGCGATGCTGGTGCTGCGGCTCGGCGCCTACGCCTACCCTCGCCAGAATGGCGGCGGCAATCGGTCGGAGGTGTTGCAGGCGGCGCATTGACGAGCACGGCGTCACCGCGATGTAACGGGAAGCGGGGAGGATGGCAGCGCTTTGCACCTGCAAGCGCCCCCTCCCACGACATCCCGAGAACAATGAGCCAGCATACCTACCCCGCCGTCCCCCTCGATTTTTCCTTGCGCCGGGCTTTCCTGCTCAAGACCTTCCGCACCGCGGGCGCCGTGAGCCTGGCGGGATTCCTGGCCGCCTGTGGCGGCGACGGCGACGACCCGGCCGATCCCACCGCGCCGGTCGATCCCGATCCGGTCGATCCGAACCCGCCTGTCGAGCCCGAGAAGTTCAACCCCTTCGCGCAGTTTTCCGCCCTGCAGCCCGCGGACGCCAACGGCGTGATGCTTCCCAAGGGCTTCTCCTCGCGCATCGTCGCGCGCAGCGGCCAAGCGCCGGTGAGCGGCAGCAGCTTCCTGTGGCACGCGGCGCCCGACGGAGGCGCCTGTTACCCCACGGACGGAGGCGGCTGGATCTATGTCAGCAACGCGGAGATGACTGCTCCGCTAGGCGGCGTCAGCGCGTTGAAGTTCGACAAGAACGGGAAAATCATCGATGCCTATCCGGTCCTCAAGGGCACTTCCGGAAACTGTGCGGGTGGTCCCACGCCGTGGAATACCTGGCTGTCTTGCGAAGAATTCGAACTTACCCAGCAGATAGCCGGCCTGGTATGGGAATGCGATCCCTACCGGCCCTGGTCCGACGCCACCCCGCCGCGCGCCTGGCCCGCACTCGGCAAATATGCGCACGAAGCGGTGTGCGTGGACCCGGCGAATCGCATGCTGTACCTGACCGAGGACGCAGGCGGTGGGCGTGTCTACCGCTACGTCTGCGACTCGACCGACTGGCCGGCCGGCGCGGAACGCCCCGTCAAGTTCGAGTCGGGCCAGTTGCAAGTGTTGCGCATCGATGCGCTGCCACGCGACGCCAATGCGTCGGACGCGGCCTACGCCGACATTGTCGGCTTTGGCAAACCGCCCGCCTCGGTCACTTGGGAGCCGGTCGCCTTTCCCGACCAGGGGCAGAAGAGCATACGCGATACCTTGCGTGCCGGCGGCATTCTTCCGCCCGGGAATTATTTCCAGAAAGCCGAAGGCATCTGGTTCTTCAACGGCATCGTGTTCTTCGTCACCTCCAGCAATAGCCGGATCTGGGCTTACGACACCGCCAACCGCACGCTGGAAATCATCTTCGACGGCAAGCAGGGCACGCCGGAAACACACAGCATCGACGAACCCGACAACATCACGATCACGTCCTTCGGCGAAATGCTGGTCGCCGAGGACGCCGGCAATCTCGAGATCGGCGTACTGCGCGACAACGGCACCTCGCAGGCGGTGATGCGCCTGGTAGGCCACGACGACAGCGAGATCACCGGCCCCGCGGTGTCTCCCGACGGGACGCGACTCTACTTCAGCTCGCAGCGTGGCGCCACGGGCCGGTCGGAGGACGGAATCACATTCGAGATCCTGTTGCCCACCAAACTGGTGCTGTGAGGGGCATCGGTAGTAGCGAAAGCGACGGGCATCCCTGCTCCCGTGGGGAACACTGGGCCAGCCTAATGCGTTCGTCGAACTTGCTAAGCTCATCCCCGCTCCCGCGGGGAACACTTTCATTGCTGATCAGGACGAGGTGTCGTGGACGGTTCATCCCCGCTCCCGCGGGGAACACAATGCCTCGATCCTCGAAGTACCAAATGTGCTCGGTTCATCCCCGCTCCCGCGGGGAACACGGACGTTCGACCCCGGTTGCGAGGGCATAGAGCGGTTCATCCCCGCTCCCGCGGGGAACACTTCGGACGCGAGCTGGAGGAGAAGGGCCTGACCGGTTCATCCCCGCTCCCGCGGGGAACACGCCCGGATAACCCTCATGGCCCCTCGCTTGTCGCGGTTCATCCCCGCTCCCGCGGGGAACACGCTGCGCCCCATGCGCCCGCTGGTGAAATTCACGGTTCATCCCCGCTCCCGCGGGGAACACGCAGTTCCAGGCGTTGCCATTCACGACTCCCCCGGTTCATCCCCGCTCCCGCGGGGAACACAGCCCATTGCTGTCTCACTGAACGGCGCTTCGCGGTTCATCCCCGCTCCCGCGGGGAACACGGCCATATTGCCGCCGTGTTGCTCCACCCAGGCGGTTCATCCCCGCTCCCGCGGGGAACACATATCCCCGCATATCTCGCAATCACGCGCAAACGGTTCATCCCCGCTCCCGCGGGGAACACACCAAACATAACTGGTTGTTTTCAAAAGAAAAAACCAGGCCGAAAAAATCCACCAACTTTTGTTAAAGATCCGGAATCTCTAAAGGCGAGAAAGCAACCAGCCTCAATCCATCGTAGTCGATAGGTTCACGACGGTTTGCTCCAAGCGTTTGAAAATCATAGCCAGATTCGCTATTGCTGGCCCAGGCCATCACGACGTTCCCCTCTTCATGGCCCGCATCAAGCTGCTGCCAAATCATTTCCCTCGTGCGCCGCGAGACATCGCCTATATAGACACCGGATCGAACCTCGAGCAACCAGATGGCCAATCTCCCGCGCAACCTCGGTGGAACATTTTCGGTGACGACCACGAGGAAGCTCATCATCGGCTCCGGTGCCCGACGTCCCCATGGCTCTCGGGATTCGGGATGGCTGGCGGTACTGACTCGAGGGGCGCTTCCGGTGGCTGGATACCACCAGAAGCCAGCACCTCCTCGATCAACGGAATGATCCGACCAAGCAATTTATCTGATCGAAACAAATCCCGGCAGGCCAGGCGCACTTCGCGCTCAGGCACTTCTGGAGATTTGGCCGCGATGCGAAAGGCAAGCGGTACCACAGTCTCGAATTTATACAGATCCGCGATATCGTAGACGAATGAGAGTGGCTTGCCGGTATGTATGAAGCCGACCGCCGGAGCGTACCCCGCCGCCAGCACGGCAGCCTCTGTGATGCCATACAAACAGGCTGTCGCTGCAGACAGGCAACGATTCGGAATGTCCGCGGCATCCCACTGCTGGCGATCATAGTTGCGGGACTGCCAATCCACTTTAAACTGTTGAGCCAACAGCTTATATGTGCTGCGCACGCGTGCTCCTTCGATGCCGCGCAGTTGCTCGACGCTACGTCGAGCGGGAGCGGGTTCGCCGAATCGCACTTCGTACATCTTTCGTACGACTTTCAAACGCAAGTCGTCGTCCAGCGCAAGCTTGGCCTGATAGAGCAAGCGATCAGCCCTTGCGCCTCCGGGCTGTCCACTCGAATAGAGACGTACGCCGGACTCCCCCACCCAGACTAGCAGCGTGCCCACGGTCGCGGCAAGGTTGACCGCCGCGTGAGAAATGCGCGTGCCCGGTTCGAGCATGATGCAAGCCACCGAGCCAACCGGAATGTGTTTACGCACACCGGTCTTGTCAATGAGAACGAACGCCCCGTCCAGTACATCGATCTGACCGTACTGGACGAAAATCATCGAAATACGGTCCTTCATGGGCAGGGGCTTTAGGGGTGGAAGTAGATGATTGCCGGCCACGCTCGATCCTCCACATGTCCATGCGAACCGTCACAGCGGCCTGCGAACGAGCATCAAGCCACATCCGAAGGCTTTGGCATGCCCTAAACCCGACGCCAACATCGCTGCGAAGGCATCCGGATCGGTCACTCTCAGGGCCCCACGAAAATCCACAGAGCTGAAGCGGATCCGATCCCCCTTGCCTACATGCTGGGTATAGCCATCCACGGACAAACTGGTCTCGTCGACCAGGAAACCGTGTCGTCCTCCCTGTTGATTGAGCCACGCGGTGCATGCGGATCGCACCAGGGAATAGCTCGATACCCGTTCGGAGCCGTCTTCCTTGGCTCGCCTCTTGGCATCCATCACCACGTCGTGACGGCGACTTTTGCCGTCATCGTGTTGACGGGTAACGACAGGGTTGGCACGCAGTTCGAACTCCAGTTGGTCGCCGGCCTGCAGCCGGGGGGTGTAGGGCCGCGTTTGCACAGACCAGGCATCGCTGAAAGCCACGGGAGGACGCTTGGAGACCACGTAGAAGCGCATCGCCTGTCCGTGATCCGCCCGACGGAAAATGTGGTCTCGAGCCGTACCGGTTTCAGAGGGGAAGAAGCGCCACAGCCATTGGTGTTCGGCATAGACTCCCTGGAACAATTGATGCATCGCCTCGTGTTCCAAGCCCGGCGTGGGGGTGATGACACTGAAATGCATGTCAGGCCTCCTGGGGCAGTATCGCCACGTGCTGAGTGCGTTCACCGTACTGCCAGGCGCCTCGATGAATCAGGCGGTCACGTTGGCGAACGGTCAGACTGGATTCGACACCAGGCGTCATGCCATCGCACCAGGTCAACTTGAAAGGAAGACTGGTCGACCCTTCCGCAGCGTACGGGTAGCCGGACAGTGCGGACAACACATCATCGGCATCCACCAGGCAAGGAGCCATAGGCGCATCCAGCGGGCAGGACTTTCGTCCCAGATAAGGGACAAAAACGGGTGTCAACAAGGCCCGGCGCAGGACATCTAGGGGATAGGGGGCCTCCTTTTCGGTTTGGACTGCGATGCGATACCGGACTTCCTGCATATGATCGCGGGTAGAAAGGATGGTGCTCAGATCCGTCCTCGGAAATGACAATTCATCTTTGCGAGTGGCATGGCGAGTCCCCTTGAGCAAGCTGCGCGGAGCAACCTGCGCCGTATGATAATCACGCAGCATTGGACCACAGGCATACACGCCGACCGCCGGCAAATAGTGTCGGTGAACGGCCTGGATATCGTTTTCCTGATCGCGTCTCAGACCCAAGGCGGCACACAGCAAGCCAGCGAGAGCGGATACAGTTGGAAGGTCCTGCGTGCCGCGATACTCGCCCACGGCCGCTTCTCCCCAGGAGGCCATGGCGCCTTGCAGTTGAAATACCAGGTACTGCATGACTCAGTCCTGAATGAAATCGATCAGGGCCTGCAGCGAACCCGTGCCCGCATCGGTGTCCAGCGCCAGGCAGGCATCCGAGCAGGGGCCGTATGTCTTGTCGAAATTTTCCCGCTGTTTCTGTAGAGACGCGATGGATTCGGTCAACATCGACCGGTCGTCGCTACCGCGCACGGGCCGCAGGAAAGCCTGAGAGAGGCTGCGCGGCTGTTGTGTGCCCTTCTCTGCCAACACATAGGCGGCATAAGCCCTCGAGGCATAGCTATTTTGCATACCGGTGGGACTAACCTTGGTGATGGCTTCCAGCAAGGAAGCCATTGCCCGGTTCGCCAAGGCCTTATCGCCTTGCAGGTTCTTTTGCAGCAACGTGCGGTTCACACATACGTACAGGTAGAACAGGCCGGCACCATAGCCGCGCTCTCCAATGTGGCCTGCCCCCGTGTCCGTATCCAGATCGTCCACGGCGCTGAAATAATCGTCTTCGACTTCCGCACGATGGACCGTAAATGCGTGGGCGACTTGCACGGCTGCCTCCACGTTGAACTCGCTGGCACTGGCAAGCATGCGGCCAAACATGGAGACGTCTACGGCGGTAGCGTCTTTGCTGAGCAGCTTCAGCTCGTCGACCTCAGGGCCCTTGCCGCGCTGGACACAATTCGCCGCTAACTGCAACGCAGCTTGCCGCTCTGCGGGAGAGACGTGCACGATCTCCTTTATCTGCAGCAGCTTCTTCAGGTCTTGCTCCGCCGCGCTGTCGCCGTCGGATTTCTTCTTCTTAGACTCCGGCTTCTCGATTTCCAGCGAACCGAAGGCTGCGGCGATCTGACGGGCCCACTCCAGTGCCTTCGGCGCGTCCAATCCCTGGGCCAGCATGGCGTCATACACATCCTTTCCCAGAAGACGAGTGCGTTTTCCCAAGTGATTTCCTACTGCTGCCTCGAATAGATCGGAAGTCCGCCAGGCACGCTTGAGGCTTTGCGAAGAGACACGCAGCCGCAAAGCGCCTCCCATCAGCGCCGTCTTGGGGCGGCCGGTATCATCGCGATTCAGGTTGGCCGGTGCGTAATGAGTCAGGATATGCAATTGGATGAAGTCGGACATGAATTTCCTCTGTACAGCGCAAGTAGGAGAAGCAGACAAGCGAATGTGTCAGGTTGGCTCAATTGGGCCAACGGTAGTAGGCGTACGCCCAGGCGCGCTTGACTTTGTCGCCCCAGAAAACGACATCGCCGGCGAGTTGAATCGGGCAAACGAGACCGTCAATCAAGGGCAGCGCCCGACGTAACCCCGTGAACAACGCTTCGTCATTGTGCGCATCGAGCAAGCGGCGGAAGCGCAACTCGCTCACGGCATTGCGATCGGAGCCCGCAGCTCGTTCGCTCATGGCCAACGGTACGGCGAGGCGACCGGTGGGCTGCTTCAGATTTGCCATCAACGCGCAGGCGATGGCCAGGCGATCAAGCAGTTGATCATTGATCGATGTTGAGCGGAGTTCTTCCAGTTGTTGGCGCAAACGATGCACCGCAGGACACATGACGGCGTCGAGCACAGAAGAAGCCCGGCGCAATTGCGCTCGCCCGCCTTTATCGTATTCGTCCAGGTATGTCAGCCAACGTCGGATGGACTGGCCTTCGGGGCTGTCGGGGATCAGGATCAAGGACATCAAGCCTCCTGCTCATGTTGGGTTCTAGGCTGCGTATCCGTGGCGGGTTTTGCAGCGCTGACGGGGAGATTCAGTGTTCTCCTCAACTTCTCGCCAAACATAGTGGCTCACCGCCATAGACAAAATGGGCGACGCTGTCCCTCCACCAGGACTGCAGAGTGCTGGCATCGGGGGGCGAGACAAACCAGCTTTCCCAGTCGCGTGCATTGTTCAAAGGGGCATGCGTCGAGAGCAAGCCGATAGCAAACTGAGCCAGGGCGCCATTGAAATCGGCCCGCTCCGCATCGAAGGCGACCAAGTCGGGGGCTGACAACTCGCTGGGTGCAACCCAACGGCGCTTCCCGGAGTGGTCGCGTACGGGCATCCATTCATCGGTTAGCAGTGACACGGATTTCCCCTGATTCAAATAATGGACGCAGTCTAAACATACAGTTAGCCCTCGTCAATAAGTATGTATTGCTCACAAAAAAACTTATGGATAAACACCTACTGTCCGATAATGCGATAATTGCCTTTGATTCCCGACGGTAAGCCGGCCACGGGATGAACCGTATGTGTTGCTACGGAAAAACCGTTCCCCAAGCTCTTGGGGATGTGAAGCGAGGGCAATGGGCTCCTACCCTCGCTCGTTCACCCTAAGTGGCAGCGGAAACAATCCAAACCTCGCGTCATAAACCCACTGCCGCGACACCAGCTCACCACTACTTGCCCTCCCCATGGCGACGCCGATCCAATCTCGTCCCGTCTTCTCCAACGGCAACAACACCGACCATTTCCCCTGATCCGGCAGCGTCAGTTTGGCTTCTTCCCAAGCCCGCAAGCGCTGCGGATCGCTCGGGGGAACGACTTCTGCAATCAACCGTTCCGGCACTCGTACCGTACTGTAGGCCCATGCGTGCCGGGGTTGTGCATGAGTGGCCCATGGAAGCAGCCGTTCTCCGTCCCACCGGCACAGCACCACACTCGCGCTAGCCTCGCCTAGGCGAGTAGGGGTTTGTGCATCCGACCACCACTGCTCTCCTCGCCAGACGTAGCCGACATCCAGCTTGATGGCGTTTCTATATGCGTGGGAGGCCTCGCTGCTTTCTTCGCCAATGACGTGATTGGCTACGGGCTGCAGACCGGCCGGAAGATCCACGTCCTCCGTGAAGACACCTTCGATCAATCGCCGCGCATCGGCGGGCATATGCAATTGACCTTCTTTAATGAAGCGTGCAGTCAGCCACAATTGACCATGATGGCGGTAGACCTTGGAGGACTTTGGGCAGGCATCCTTGAACCAGGTCGCACGAGGTGCGTCTGTCCAGGCCGGGCCTAACACCCATAGGCAAGGTTGCTCGCGACCATCGGGATCTGCAGGATTGGCAAGGCGATTGCCCAATGCATCGCGCCGATGGCGTTGCAGGCGGCCCGCTCTCTGGATGAGACGATCGATCGGAGCCAAATCGCTGATCATCCAGTCCCAGTCCGCGTCAAGAGACTGTTCGGCCACCTGAGTTGCGATGACCAGTCGTCCGCGGCGCTGCGCCGAGGTGCTGTGCGCGCCAAAGTGGTCAAGGATACGAGCCTCCATGTCGAGTCGATCACGCAAGGTGAAGCGTGCATGGAAGAGCATGAGCCGCTCCGCGTCCAATTCATGGGCAAACAGCGCATAAGCAGTCATGGCATCCGCTATCGTATTGCGTACCCAGCAAACGCAACGCCCCCCGTCCAGCGCCCGGCGAATGCCGGCAACGACTTCGTCGAGATCCGCTACGTAGCGGATCTTGACGGTCCGACTGACATCTGCCCGCGTTCCCACGCGGTAGGTCTCCACATGTTGCGCCCGGTCCGCGTTCCAACTCGTGATCAACGGATAGGCCATATCGGCGGGTAATGTAGGCGGCTGTTGACGGCAGCCTTCCGCAAACGCAGCAAGCAACGCGCGTTTCATTCGCTCGGGCAACGTGGCCGATAGCAGGATCGCGCTGCCCCCCGCAGATGCATGAGCACGGAGCAAGTGTTCCAACACCCCCTGCATGTATGCATCGCAGGCATGAACCTCATCGACGATGAGCACCTTTCGGAACAAGCCCAACAGTCGCAAAGACTGATGCTTACCCTGTAGAACCGCCATCAAGGCTTGGTCTATGGTGCCCACGCCAGCCGGTGCCAGCAGGACACGCTTGTTGTGATCAGCCAGCCAGGCGGTACACCGGGCAGAGGCTGTTTCATCCCTCTGGGCCAGATCGTGCTCGACAGGTCCCGACCGCAAGACCGAAGCGGCAAAGGCTTCAACCAGTTCACGCTGGCCGTTGGCCAGTACCAGACTGGCAAGACCATCGAACAGCCGAGCATAGAAATGACTCAGGCGGCCGTACATGGCATTGGCAGTGGCCATGGTAGGCAGGCCGATAAAGAAACCATCCGCAACCCCGGCACTCATCAGCCGATGAGTCAGCATCATGGCGGCTTCGGTCTTGCCCGCGCCGGTGACATCTTCCAATAGATGGATCGTAAGCGGTTAGCGAACAACGCCCTATCGGGGTAGCGTACAAGTGGTCAAGCTTGCGTCCGCAACGACTTTTGCGGACGCAACCATGACGATCGAACAGGTAGACTTTCTCCCGCTGCAACCCAT
>NZ_NINW01000047.1 GCF_002188465.1 Pigmentiphaga sp. NML080357
CGACGGCGCCGACGATGCCGCCCTCGCGGTCGTCGCCGCCGAACAGGTCGGGCTGATTGATGGTGATCTGGCCGCTGGACGTCATCGATCCCGACCACGCCGTGCGCTCGCCGACCACGATCTTGTTCAGCGAATCGACCGGCCCGTGGCACAGCGCCAGATGCATCCCGGCGTAGTAGCGGTAGCCGACCGTGACGCTCTTGCTGCCTTTGCCGCCGCCGCTCATGCCTTGGCTCCCTCGTTCGTTATAGAAAGGGCCTGCTGCTCAACGTGCTCGGCCAGCCGGATGGCCATCGCATCCCCGGTGGCCCGAAGCCAGCCAGTGGTCACGCCTTGTTGGCGAAAATCCTCGAAGGTCACGCCGTCGCGCGGAAACCAACGGCGCAGGCCAGCATTGCAATAGCCCAGCGCCTTGGCATCGAGGTGGGTGGCGATTTGCCGGGTACTGTGCTGTTCGCTCATTTCTTGCCGCCTCCCTTGGTCTTGATCGGCGTTGTCCGCACATCGCCGAACCAGACGCAGTTCGGCTGCTTGATCGTCCGCGTGCCGAACAACACCGGGATCGGGCTGTCGGTCGCCGCGACCGGCGCATCGACATCGCCGGGCTGCGGCGTGGTGGTCTTGGGCTTGGGGGCGAGCAGCGACGACAGGACCGTCGTGATCACCCACACGATCAGGTATTGCCACATGGAAAAGCCTCAAACGATGGCGTCGCCGGTGAAGGGGTTCTTCACCGGGATGTAGGGGAAACCGCCGTAGTTCAGCTGGTTGCCAAACTTGGCGGCGCAGGTCGCGAGCGTGTGGTCGCAGCCCGGATACGCCTCGAAGGCGTCGCCGGCTTTCAGGCCGGGGATCGGCGCCGAGAGGGTCACCGCGCCGCCGGAGCTGGCGACGATCATCCGTTGCGCCCCGGCGGCCATGAGGCGTCCGCCGACAAACCAGGCAATCGGCTTGGGCAGAAAGACGGACGCAGTCACCTCCAGCCCCGCCACGCTCTCGACGATGCCGGCCGTTTTGTAATCGGCCGCGTTGACCTTGCAGCCGCCGTGGTAGAGCGGATGACGGCAGTTGATCTGGTAGTTCGCCCGCCGCCCCGAACGCTTGAGCGTCGTGAAAATCGGCTCGCAACGCATCTGCACCGTGACGCCACTGAATACCACCGACACGACACGGCCTTTCCACCAGGTGATGAACTCAGCGTTCGGGTCAGTCAGATGCTGGCGGAAGATCGTGAGCGACAGCACGCCATCGGGCGGGGTCACGATGAAGGACTGCACCACGCCGATATCGAGTGCCGCTTCCAGATTCAGCATTGCGCGGCCGAACTCCTGCGTCTGCTCGATCTCCGAGCGCCGTATCGGCGCCGGGATGTACGGCTCGCCATTGTAGGTCACGGCATCCCGCGCCGACGTGTAGCGCCAAATGGTGGTCCCCAGCGCGAAGCGATACAGCTCGATCGGCTGGCCGGCATGGAGGCTGTTTTCTTGGTTCTGATAGGTCATCCGTTGATGCTCCGAAGCGGCAAGGTCACCCGCGCCACGCGATCCGTCTCGAAGAAGATCTCGACGGCATCGCTCTCCAGCCGGGCCAATTCCAGGAAGCAGACGATCCGGAAATCGGATGGCACGCAGGCCCGTCCCAGCGCGGCGTCGATCCGCATCCGCTCGACAACCCCGTCCACGAACTCGAACCCGGTGATGCGGCGCAAGAACCAGGTGCCGTCGTTGTGGAGGAAGGCCACGTCCTGCCTACCGGGCATGGCCTGGTAGTAGGTGGCGAAGCCCCGGCCCTGGACCAGAATTTCCGTGGCATCCAAGGCGAAGGGCTGGGCGACTTCGAGGCCACGCTCCCAGGTCGGCACCCAGAAAGGCACCTGCCGCCCGGCGCGGGCGGCGAGCCAGCCTCGCATCGCAGTGAGCCGGGTGCGGTCCGGTAGCAAGTACTGATGGCGGCGCACGATGAAGGGGCGGTTCGGGATGTCGATCACCGCAGGCGTGCCGGTCTCAACGTCGAACACATCGACGAGTCGCTGATAGTCGATGCTGACGTCCTCGACCCGGTTCGGGTGCTGCAGCAGCGTGTCGTAATCCCGGTACTGGATCGGCGAACTGATCGCCGTCACCGGCGAGGCCAGGTCCTCCAGCTCGAACCGGAGTTTGGCCTGGGAGATCGCCGCCGTTGGCCGGGTGACGGTCTGCTGGGCGGGCAACCGTCCCAGCCGTGCCGGGGCGATCCAGGAGCCTGCGGGCCAGTTCCCCAAGGCCGGGCGCTTGAGCGTGATCGTCCCGGCGGTCAGGGACAGTACTTCCAGTGCCTCGCTGGCGCCAGCGCTTGAGCCGACGATGGCGAGCCCACCGGCGTGATAGTCCAGGTCCGTGGTACTCACGGCCAGCACCGTGTCGCCGGGATGGATGGCGGCCGCAAGCCAAGCCTTGTCGGTCCACACCGGCACGGCATAGACGCGCGACTGCCAGACGTTCATCAAGAGGTCCAGCTGCCCGCCGTTGCCGTACTCCAGCACGTCGAACTCGAACGAGCGCCGGGGATCGGTCCGCAGCCGCACCCGCTGCTCACCACCGTCGCGCATCGTCAGCACGTCGGTGAGCCATTCCAGCCGCTCGGTGAAGCCACCTTGCCAATCGTGCAGCAGACCCATGACCAGCACGCGGCCATAGCTGATCGCCAGATTCCGCGTGCCGCCAGCCGAGAAATGCAGCGTCAGCAGCGTATCAACGAAGCTCGGGCCGTCGAGCGTCGCCGTGACCTCGTAGAAGATGTCCTCCAGCGCCCGCATCCTCGCGGGCGGGAAGAAGCCCAGGGACAGCCCCTCGGTGTCGCCGTCGAGCTGGAAGATCGTCACCGGGTCCAGGAACGCGTTCCAGACTTCGACGGTACGGGTCGTGGGGATGACGAGGTTGCCGAACTCGATCCGGGCAGGCGCGAGGTAGATCCGGTGGTAGTAGTCGTCCGAGAACGAACCGCAGTGCGCGCCGGTCCGCACGATGAGGGCCTCGGGCGAGGGCTGGCCGCTCGCGATGGCGCCCACCGCACCGACGATGGCGGCAACGGCGGTGGCCGGCTCGTAATACCCGGGACGGCCGCCGTCCCACAGGCTGTTCATCCCGGCGGCCGCTGCGCCGCCCAGAATGTTTGACGTGAAGGCTCCGACGAAGTCGGGCATTTACACCACCTTGCGGTAGGCCAGGCCGTAGTCGTAGCTGATCGGTTCTGCCCCGAGCGTGTAGGCCTTGTTCCACAGCGGGAAGATCTTCCATACGTCGGTGCCGAGGGTCAGTTCGTCGCCCGGGTTGAAATTGGAGATGTTCAGGAAGCGCACATCGGGGAATTCACCGAGCAGCGTCCAGGTGCCGACGTAGGGCGTGCGATTGACGCCCACGTAGCAGGGCATCATCGGTGCCAGGCCGTTGTAGCTCTGCGGGGAGCAGTGGTAGGCCAGATCGTGTGCCAGGGTGTGGAAGGAAACCTGGGGTCCCCCCGAGATATAGCCTGCGCGGTTGTTCACCGAGTTGGAAAAGGTCGTGCAGCCGTAGGCATCCAGGTTGGCCGTATCCCAGACACCGGTCGAAAGCAGGCGCCAGCCGACCGTCCAGCCGTCGATGTCGGCTCGGACGTAGGTACCGGGATAACCGTTCGACGCGAGCGCCGATCGCGACAGCCCTTGGCCGTTCGATCCGAACGGGACCATCTGATTCGAGCTGTTGAAGGCGTAGGCCGTGGTCGTGAACGATTCGATGGGGCATCCTGCGGTCAGATACTGGCCCCCGGCAAAGGCGCCGTATTTGTTGATGAAGCCGAACGACAGGTGGCGGAATCGGCCCGGCGTTTCCTCGATCACCACGTGCACGAAGTCGCCGTTGGAAAACAGGTGGTAGGCATAGAGTGAGGTGGCCAAGGGACCTACCATCACGAACTTTCGGTTGTTGGTCTGCAGGTTGGCGGCCGTGCCGGCAGCGAAGCCGTCGCACACCCAGGCCTCCAGGCAGGCGTAGGTGCCATTGACGCCGTTCTTGTAGAGCTTCTTGTTGACCGCGAACAGCTGGTAGGACAAGCCGTTCTTGGTCAGCACGACCCGGTTCGCGACGAGGCTCGTTTCCGACTGGTTCTTGTACGCATCGGAGCCACTGACCGAGGAAATCATCGACGTCGTGCCGGCGTGAGTGGCGCCACCATTCGATCCATAGGTCGGAAAGGTCAGCGTAAAGGTGTCGGTTGCATTGGCCGTCCAGCCGTTGGCGACCGCGAAATTCTTGATGGCAGTCAGCAGCGTGTTGATGTCGGCCGACGCACCGGTGATGTAAGCCATGATCGCCTCAAGCGAGTTGGATGGCGGCAAAGCGCGCCGCGTTGGTGGAAGTCGCCGCCTGCACGACCAGATGGGATTTGCCGGCCACGGTCACGGTGTCGCCAGCGGCCACTCCGAAGCCCGGCACGGCAAACACGCCTTGCAGCTCGCCCCATATCGAGAACGGACGAGTCGTCGCGCAGTCATAGAGGATCGCCGGCAGCAGCGGGCTCGCGCCGCTCGGCAACTGCGTGAGATTGCCCAGGTCGTAGCGCCCGGCGCTGTTTTTCCTGGTCTCCAACGACATCGCCCAGGGCCAGGCGCGACCGGTGTAGGTCGTATCGAAGCGGTTGGTGCCGACCCAGCCGCCGCTCGGTTGCAGGAGCGCCGCGCTGTAGCTGCCGTATTCACCATCGTTGCGCCAGAAGGCGCTGCCCGCGATATCGAGATCCGAACTCTGGTAGTTGTCGCCGCGCGATGTGTTGGCCCCGATGAATAGCGGGTACGGATATTGGGTCGGGGTGCCGTAAGGCAGGATGAAGCCCGCGTAGAGCGCGCCCCAATACGCCGAGGACTTCGCCACCGCGATGAAGCGCCGGCCGTTGGCGACGAACCAGTAGCTGATCGCGCTGTTGAAGAGCGGCATCCTCGGCACGATGCCGAGCGAACCGGCACCCGAGAGCAGACTGCCCGGCTGGCCCTCGGGTGTGTTGATCGAAACGATGCTTTGCCAGGACTGTGACCCGAGCACCCGGATCGAATACGCGGGTGCCGCAGCGTCGGCAAACAGGGCCAGTTGGACGTAAATCGCATCGCCCGCCGAGGAACCTGGGCCCCGCAGTTCGGCCAGATCCCGCTTCGCGTCAAGCGTGAAGGTGTCACGGCGTAACAGCGTCCAGGCTTCGCCTCCGGCGACCAGCGTCGCGTCGGAGGTCAGAAACGTGATCAGCTTGTTGAACAGGTCGGCGGCATTGGTTGCGGTGCCAGAAGTCCAGGCCATTCTTATCTTCCAAGGATGTTGCGAACGGAGGCGGCATTGCGCTGGATGAGGTTCATCACCACGCGCTCGCCGGCGCTGCTGTTGAGGTAGTCGGCCGCCATCGTCGGGTCGATCACATTCACGATGCGGATGTTTTGGCCCGGGGTTGGCTGCGCGGGGGCTTCCGGCACGAGGCCGCCAACGGCAAAGGCCAAGCGCCCACCGGAAAAACGTGGCCCGGCAGACAGTCCGTTGATGGCGTTCAGGAAGGACACTCCGAGCCGGCTCACCGCGCGGGCGTTGACCACGTACTCGCCGTGGGACAGGCGCGCTGGAATGGAGTCGCTGGTCGAGGTACCGGGGCCGGTGACGTAGCCACCCGTGGCGAAGCCGCTGCTGAAGAACGAGGCGATCAACCCGCCCAGTCCACTCGCGCCGCCCGCGCTACCGCCGCCCATCAGGCTGCCGAACAAGGCCTCGGCCAGTTTCTGCGAGACGATGCGGTTGATCGTCTGCAGCACGGATCGACCGAAATCCGCGAATGCGTCCTTCGCCGACTTGGCGCCGCTGCCGATGTCCTGGAACAGTTGGGCGAATCCATCCTGGACCGCACCGTCGATGGCGACGGCCACGTCGTCGACCACCAACTTCACCTGCGCAATCTCGTTCTTCCACGCTTGCACCCGGGCGACGGCGTCCGGGCCGATGGCTGTGGCGGTAGCCTCCAACTGCGGCAGCAGAGCATCGAGCGATTGGCCGGTCTGCTGGTGCAGCGCAAGGATCTGCTGGCGGGCCTGCGATTCCGTGAGCAGCCCCGATTGGCGCTGCAGGTTGATCGACTCCTCGGAGGCACGCATCCGCGCGAGCGCATCATTGAACTGTCGCTCGTACTCGGCCAGATCGGCCGCCGCCGCTTTGACGTCTATCAGCCGACCGACGGTGGCCACGCCCTCGGTGTCACCCTCGGCGCGCAGCCGCTCGATCAAGCTCTGGTACTGCCGCTCGATAGCCGCGCGGCGATCCTGGCTGGTCGCGGCACCGGTGAGATCGAGCAGTTCGTCGCGGACCTTAGCGAGTTCCTCGCGCAGCTCGCGCTCGGCTTGGACCGCTTTGCGGGCATTGGCGACCTCGACGTCGGCGCGCTTGTTGTTGAGGACCGTGAGCTCCGCTTCGAGCTTGGCGACTTCGACCTTCGCCTTGATGCGGGTGGGTTCGTCCTTGCCCGTCTTGACCAAGCTTTGCTGCTGGGCGAGCGATACCTGCGCACGCTGGATTTCTGCATCGATCTCCTGCTGCTCGATCCGGGTCTTGGCCGCGTAGTAGTCCTTCAGCGAGATCAGCCGGCCTTCGAGTGCCGCATCCAGTTCGCGCGCCTGGCGATCCAGTGCGTCCTTGAGGATCTTGAGTTCCGCCTCGGCCTGCGCCTGTACCAGGGCCAGCTTGGCGGCCTCGACACCCTTGTCGGGCGTCGGCTTGGCCGGTGGTTGCGGGCGGCCGAATACGCCGGGCTGGTTCTTATCGGGTCGGATGCGACCGGCGATGGCCTGAGCAGCTTCGCCAACGTAATCGCGCGTCACGGCGTCGCGCACGGTCCCCGCCAGTTGCTTGCCGAAGTCGCGCATCTCGCCAAGTCGGCGGCCGAGGACGGCACGCAGCGACTGCATCGAGAAGTCCCCGCTGAAGGCCGCTGCCACGTCCTGGCCCAAGGCCTTCGCCAGTTCCCCGATGTCGGAGAAGGCATTGCGAAAGCGCTCGACCATGAAGGCAGCCGTGACGCCGACGACGCTGCCGACCGCGTTGAAGGCGCCGATGACACCATTGACCATCGTGCGGATGGCAGATCCGATGGCTCGGATCGCATTGAGCATTACCTCGCGCACGCGCGCCCAGCTCAGATTGTTGGCGCCGACCAGCCGCCCCAGGGCGCTGACGACGTCGCCGACCTTCTCGACCACCAGGTCCCAGGTGGCGCTGACGATCTGTTTGATCGAAGCGGTCTTGCCGCCGAACTCGACCAGGGCGTTGCGCGCTGAATAGAGGGCCCCGGCCAAAAGCGTCACCGTGGTCACGATCACGCCGATGGGGCCGCCCAGGAGTGCCAGTACCCCGCGCAACAGACCCGCCGCGCGACCGAGCAGCGACGTGGAGGCCACGGCCTGCGTCACGGTGCCGGTGGCGGCGGTGGCTTGCAGCCGGGCCTTGGCCGCATCGACGACCAGTGCGCTGGTGGCGAGGCCTTGCGCCCGCGCCTGGGCCAGGGCCGCATCGGCGAGGCGAACCCGTGCCAGCGCCTCGGCTTCCAGCGTGCGCAGGTTGGCAAGCCGCGCCGCCGCTTCCGCTCGGGCGGCGGCGATGCTGGTCGCAAAGGCACTCACCATGCGGCCGAAGGCGGCGACCAGCACGACACCGGCCAGATCGATCAGCAGTTCGAGATGCTGGGCGACGAGTTGGATCGCCTGCGCCAGACCTGCCGTCAGGCCGGAGCTCGTGTCGCGCTCGCCGAAGGCGCGCAGAAAGGCGTTCCTGAGACGGGTGAGCGCACCCGACACCGTATCGGGCAGGCTGCCGTACTCCTCGGCGAGCCGGCCACGCTGCTTGAGCAAGGCGTCGAGCACGGCCTTGGACGTGATCTTTCCTTCCTGCGCCAGGGCCCGCAGCGAGCCGAGCGGCACGCCCATCCCGTCGGCGATGGCCTGCGCCAGACGCGGCGTCTGCTCGATGACCGAGTTGAATTCCTCGCCGCGCAGTTGTCCCGAGGCGAAGGCCTGGCCCAACTGCAACAGCGCCCCGGCCGCGGCCTCGCTGGAGGCGCCGGAGAGCGATACGGCCTGTCCGATGGCATCGGTCGCCGCCAGCACGTCCGCCTGCGAACGCCCCAGCGCCTGCACCGAGGGCGCCAGCCGCGCGTAGAGCGTGACGGTTTCGGCGAGCGGTGCGCGGTTGCGCTGCGCGATCTCGAACAACGCCGCGTCGGCGCGGTTGAACTCCTCCTGGGAGGTGACCGCGAGCCGCAGGCGCGCCTGCAGGTTCTTGTACTGGTCGGCGACCTCGACCAGTTCGCGCACACCCAGTCCCACACCGATGGCACCGCCGATGCGGGACAGGACTTCTCCCACCTGGCCTGCTTCGCTGCGCAGGCGCGAGAGGCTGCCCTGGACGGACTGGAAGGCGCGTCGCGTCTCATCGACGGCGGTGATGAGGATCTGCGCGCGATTATTCGCCATTGCTCAAACCTTCGACATTGCCTTGCTGATGGCCGCCGTCAGGCGGGGAAGATCGACCCGCACCGAACGGGTAAGGTCGAAACGTTTCTTGAGGGTCACGCGCCGCACCAGCATGGCGACAGGAATCTCCTGGCCACGCTTGATGCGCTTGGCGCCGGTGCGCTCCCGCTCGGCGCTGCGGAAGCGCGCCAGCGGCCGGGCGTTCTCGCCGATGTTCTCGGCCATTAGGATCTGCTGGCCGTTCTTTTCGACGAACCAGGCATTGCCGGATCGCATCAGCGCATCGATCACCCGGGCAAACGCCTTGCGTCCGATACGCCGGTGTTGCGGCAGCAGCGGGATCAGCATCCGCCCCCGAATCGTTCCTCCCTGTTCGTGCAGGCCCAGCCAGGACACCTTCGAGCCGATGTAGAGCGCCGGAAATTCCGTGGCTTTACGGTCGAACACCTTGGCGTGCATCGACCGGAGGAACTTGGGACTTGCAACCTTGAAGCTGGCGCGCATTTCGCCCCGCACCCGCTCGGCCATCTCTTTGCCGGAATCCCGCATCGCGCGGGCGACGGCGGTGTGGATCGTTTTGTGGGTATCGGTTTGCCAGGCGTTGAAGCGACGACGATCCAGCAAGCCCTCAGCGACCAGATCGATCTTCATCGCGCATTCCCTGTTGGAGTTCGGCCTGGAGCTGACGGATGCCTTCGCGGTTGCCCTGGGCGGCGGTGGTCATGACCGCGAGCTGGGTGGAGAGCCGTTCGCGCTCGAGACGGCTGTCGGCGGCCAGAAACGCGTTCAGCTGGCCCAGCGTGTAGCCGAGGATGTCCGGGTAGCGGTGGCCACTGCGGATCAGGCGGGCGATGGCGTCGCTCCAGCCAACCGTCCGCTCAGAGACTGCGCGAGCGTGCTGACCTTCGGCGCGACCCGGTGCACGAAAAAATCCGCGTTCACCTCGAACACCGTGGCGGCGAGCGTGATCGCGTCGTCGAGCGCCAGCGCGTCCACCCATTCACGCGGGCGTCGGCTGGCCAACGCCAGAGCGGTGAGCAAGGAATCGCCGTGTTCACAGAGCAAAGCCAGCCAGTCCGGCTCGCCGGTCAGCTGCTCGGCAAAGGGCCGCACGGCCTTGAGCATCGCGGGCAGCTCGCCGATTACCAGCGGGCTGATCGTCAGGCGCTGCCCGGCGATCTCCAGGGATTGGGTTTGCGGGACGAGAACATCCAGGTCAGAGGTGGTCATCGTGTACTCCTCACAGCAGCACGATGCGGCCGAACTGACCGAGGTCGCCGGCAGCGGGCTTGAGCGTGTCCGCCAGCACCTGTCCGGAAAGCTCGAACTTCAGCAGTTCGTCGGTGATCACCGACAGTTCCTTGGCCGGGTTGATCGCCACGCGGTACAGGTCGATCACCACCTCGCGGTTGCTGTCGGCGATGTTCAGGCCTTCGAAACGCACCCAGCGCTCCGGCAGCGGCTGCGTGAACAACGCGGTGGATTGCGCGGTTCCATAGGCGTAGTCGACCTTGAACGGCTCCACGTAGGGGCCGCCCGTCGTCTTGTCGTTGATGACCAGCGATCCGTGCTTCGCATTGAGGCTGTACTGGGCGGTGGGCAGCGTCTTGGGCGTGCCCGAGGCGTCCTTGACCACCACAGAGGAGACGTTCTGCTTGGCGAGCAGGTACAGGCTTCCTGCCGTGACCGGGTTGGGCAGTGCCTCGGCCGTCACCGTGCCGCTGACCTGTTCGATGGTCGTGCCGTAGAGCGCCAGGCCCAGATTCACCGCGATCAGCTCTTCCAGCGTGCAGGCGAATTCGCCCTTCTTGGTCTTGATCAGCTGCAGGTCGGTCAGGCGTTGTCCGCTGGTGGACTCCTGGTGCTCCAACGTCTCCACGGACAGCGATACCTTGAGCTCGGGCACGTTGCCGACAAAACTCAGGCCTTGCGGGTTGCCGGCAGTGTCGCGGGCGCCGATGTAGACGCGGCCTTGTCCAGAAAAGTACGGCATGGTCAGTCTCCCTTGCGTGCGGTGGATTGCGGTTTGACGCCCGGCTCATCGGGCGCCTCGGTAGGTTTGGCGACGCCGCGTTCGATCAGCCAGCGTGCGGTGGCCTCGTCGACATCGAGGCGCGTGCCGGGGACGCACTGCACGCCGGCATGGGTGTGGGGTTTGATGAGTTCAACGGTCATGGCAAGTCATCCTTTCTGGGTCAGGTCCATGGCATGGGTGCGGTAGCGGATCTCGTAGCGGGCCGGCAGCGCGACGGCGCCAGCGTCGGCATCCTCGGCATCCCACTCGGCATCGACCTCGTGCAGCAGGAGCGCGAGGCCGCCGAGGGTCGCGTCAGGCATCAGCGCCGAGTGGGCGTCTACCATCGCCCGGTCGGCCTGGTCGAACGCGTCATCGCCGCGCGCCACCACGGTGAGGCGCAGCGTCAGCACCCGGTCGACGAGGTGGTTGGCGTAGCCGGTGATGCGGTCGCTCTCGGCGAAGAGCAGCAGCGCGGGGCTCGCGTCGCGGGTGACCGGCACGGCCGGTTGTCGCAGCACTGGAACGGGTGCGACAGCGGCCGACAGACGGGCCACGACCTCCCGCAAGATGCGCTCACGGATGGAGTTCATAGGCAGAGTCCTCAAATGCGGGTGAGATCGGCACGCCGCTCGCTGCCATCACCGATGGCCCGCACGTCGCGCACGCGGTAGCTCGTGCCACCGATGCTCACGACCTGGCCCACGGCCAGATCGGGCAGAGCCGAGGCGAGGAAGCGCATCGTGTAGTCGGTGGAGAGCGCGAGGCCATCGAGCACGGTCTCGTCCGGGGCAAGGAAGTCCACCATGACGATCTGCCCGCCGACCTCTGCATCCACCAGCAGCCCCGCGTCCGCGGCCGCCGCGTACAGCTCCTCGACGCGCACCATTAGACGGTCAGCTTCACCAGCACGCCCGGGCGGTGGCACATGGGCAGCGGGTTCGACTGGGTGTGCAGGTCCGTGCCCCGGTCGAACTTGCGCGGCTCCTGCTTGGCATACAGTGGCTGGCCGACCGTGTTGACGGTCTCGTTGAAGTCCGCCGGCGCGAAGTAGGTGCCGAAGGTGTCGATGGTGCCCAGCGGAAAGGCGTGCGCCTCACCGGCGGCGATGAAGCGGCGCGCGGTGCCGCTGGCGTCCGTAGCCTGGCCCCGGTACTCCTCGAAGGTGATGCCGCCGTAGGTGAAGCCGCGACGGATGTCGTTGATGAGGATGGCTCCGTTCTGCCAGTTCTCGAACGCCTTCTCGACCTTGGCGTGGCCGGTGAGCGCGGCGAAGAACTCCGGCGAGCACAGGCAGTGGACGCCGTTCATGAACTCGCCCTTGAGGTTTTCCTCGATGGTCGCCAGCACCGTGCCGCACTTGGCTTTGACGTTGGTGCCCGCCGTGCCTAGCTCGAAGGACACCGTCTGCTGCGCGATCTCGAAGGCATCGAACAGGTCGTAGAGCACCGAGCCGTCCGCGTCGAGGATCACGCCCTTGAGCGCGCCGACACGCAGGTGCTCCAGCGTGATCGCGTGCTTGTTGCGCATCGTCTCCAGATGGCGCGCGACCACGCCCGCGACCGTCTCGGTTTCGGTTTCCGAACCGAAGGCGCGGATGCCTTGCACCTCCTCGGGCAGCACCACGTCGTCGTGCGGGATGTGCGGCACGACGAAGGAGCGCAGCTTGCGCTTGCCGCGCACGCCGACCGTGCCGGGCGAACCCGGCGGCAGCGTGGGCAGCAGGTTGAGCACGCCGTTCATTTCCTCGACGACGATCTGGCGCTGGCGCACCGGCTTGGGTGGCATCAGGTTCAGTTCTTCCAGACGCCCGTAGCGGTTGGGCAGGATGTTGATGGCGGCGGTCAGCGCGGCCATCGAGAACGCGGGATTGCTGAAGGGGTTATTCATGGTCAGGCTCCTTGACGGACGAGCACGCCCAGCGCCTTGAGCTGCGCCACGGCGCTGAGTTTTTCGGCGTTGGTGATGGCCGCGGGCCACGCGAGCGCGTGGTCGGCGACGATGGCGTGGCGCGCGACAATCAGGCCGTCGTCGCGGTCGGCGAGCGTCGCGTCGCAAGCTTGCAGCAGAACGCCGGCGGCGACCTGCGTGCCGTCGGTGGCGGACGGGTCGATCCGTGTGACTTTTCCGGTGGCGGTGACGATGCCGATGACCGCGCCCAGCGGGAGGTTCTGGCCGGCGGCGACCGTGACGCGGTCGCGCGAGTAGAGGTTGGGCGCCTCAAACTTGAGCAGGTCGCCCAGATTCAGCGGTTCGGCGAGAACGGACATTTCAGATCTCCTTCTTGGTGGACTGGGCCGCGAGCTGCTTGGCCGCGTCGATCAGCGGATTGCTGGCCGCAGGACGCGCGGCATCGGGCGCGATGCGGCTGACGATTTCGGGGCTGGCCTCGGCCTGCGCCGCGAGCAGTCGGCTGCGCACCTGGGCGGGCGCGGTGTTGGTTTCGAGGAAGCCCGCGATCAGGTCGGCGCGATTGGCGAGCGTGCAGGTCTGCGCGATCTCGATGGCGTCGGCCACGCTCAACGCGGTGGCGGCGGACGGTTGAGGAGAACTGCCAGCGGGATCGGCAAGAGGCCGATCAAGAGCAGCGGGGTCGGATCGTTCATTCATGGAAGACTCCATCTGGTGGTTGCGAAGAAGGCCCGCTTGGCTGGCCGGAGTCACCAGAGTCGGGAGTGGGGAAAGCGATTGCGTGAGCTGGGCGAGCGCGTCGTCGAAACCTCCGACGGCATCGGCCAGTCCGGTGGCGACGGCATTCGGGCCGAAGAACAGGCCGGCTTCGGTGGCGCGCACGGCACCCGCGTCGAGGCCGCGATGGCGCGCGACGGTCTCGACGAACAGCTCGTAGACGCGATCCACCTCGGCCTTGAGCACCGCGTGCGCGGCGTCGGAAATCGGCTCGTGCGGGTTGAGGTCGTTCTTGCGCTCGCCCGCGAACACGGCGGTGTAGCGAACGCCGTCTTTGGCGTCCTTGGCGGACTGATCGACGTGCATCGCAATGACGCCAATCGAACCGACACCACCGGTGCGCGCGACGAACACGCGGGTGGCGGCGGACGCCAGCGCATAGGCGGCCGAGAATGCCATGTCGTTGGCCACGGCCCAGACCGGCTTCAGCTGCGACGCCGCCCGGATGCGGTCGGCCAGATCGAACACGCCGCCCGACTCGCCGCCCGGTGAATCGATGTCGAGCAGGATGGCCGCGACCTCGGGGCTGGCGAGCGCGGCGTCCAGTTGCGCGGCGATGCCGGCGTAGCTGGCGAGGCCCGACTCGGCTTCGAGGCCAGAGGTGCGGCGCACCAGCGTGCCGTGGATCGGGATGACAGCGACCTTGCCGCTGACCGGCGTGGGCGCGCGCGCCGTTGGCGTGTAACCCACGGGCGCGGCGAGATCGGCGAGGCCGATGCGTGCGCCGAGCACGGAGAGGATGACGTCGAGTTTCGGGCGATGGATCGCCAGCGGCACGCCGAACAGGCGAGCCGCCAGATGAGGCAGCACGGTCATGGGAATCCTTCGGGGAAAGCGGTCAGGCGGAGGAGTCGCCGCCGGTGGCGTCGGGCGCGATGGCGTTGCGGTTGGGTTCCGCCCCATCACGCACATTCGCGCCGTCCTTCGACGTGTAGCGAGGGTCGGAATCGAAGATCAGGCCGAGGTCGTCGGCGCGCTTGTTGTCTGCGGCGATCTCGCGGTCGACGTCTTCGGCGTCGTAACCGTTGGCCGAGATGGCTTCCGAGCGGCTCATCAGGCCCGCACGGATCGCCAGCAGCATGGCCTTGTATTCCTTCTCGGGATCGACCCACTGCCAGCCCTGCGGAATCCACTTGGCTTGCAGGTACTGGCGGCGGCGCGCCGGCCCACCGCGCGCGAAACCCGGCGCATCGAGCGAGCCGGCGAGCACGGCCTGCTTCATCCACGTCGCCCACACCGGGCGACACATCTGATGGACCAGCACCGAGTGCTGCACCATCTCGCAGCGGCGGCGGAACTCAAGCAGTCCGGCGCGGATGGACGAGTAGTTCACGCCCGTCAGGTCGCCGGTCAGTTGCTCGTAGGTGATGCCGATGGCGGCGGCGACCGCGCGGAACTGCGTGCGCAGGAACTCCGAATACGAGCCGCCCACGTCCGCCGGATCGGAGAACTTGATGTCCTCGCCCGGCTCCAGAATCTGCAGCGTGCCCGGCTCCAGCCCGGCGAGCGCGATGCCGTCGCCATCGGCCGGGCCTTCGCCCATCAGGTTGTCCTCGGGGTTCTGGCGCGTGACGAAGCCCGCGAACATCGCGGCGGTCTTCTTGCGCACCAGTTCGGCGTCGTCGTACTGGTCGAGTTCGTTGAGCTTGACCAGCGCGCGCGACAGCCACGGCTCGCCGCGGATCTGGCCGGGACGCAGCACGCGGTAGAGGTGGATGACCTCGCGCGCGTCCACGCGCACGGTCTCCATCCCGCCCTGGCCCGACATCGGCGCGAGCCGTCCGTCCTCGGGGTGCGAGCGGTACAGGTGGTAGGCCACACGGCGGCCCAGCGCGTCGAACTCGATGCCCGAGCGCACCACGTTGCCGGAGGGCAGATCGGTGGTGAGGTGGATCGGCAGGTGCTCCGACTCCAGCAGTTGAAGCTGCAAGGGCACGACCAAGCCATCCTCGACACGGCGCGGCCGTAGCCGGATCAGGCATTCGCCGCCTTCGAGCATCGAACGGCAGGCCAAGGCTTGCAGGCCGTAGAAATCGGTTTGGCCCGCCGCGTCGGCTTCCTCGGTCCAGTCGCGCCACAGCGCCTGCACGTCGGCCTTGAAGTCTTCGTCGTCCGACAGGCTCTGCGGCTTGATGCCGGTGCCGACCGCGTTGGCGACGAAGGCGTCGAGCGCGGCCTGCGCCCACGCATTGCGGCGCACGAGGTCGCGGCTCTTGACGCGCAGGTCGGTGTGGGTGGCCAGCATCGCGGCGACCGCGCCGGGATTGCCGGGCATCCACGCCAGCGCGCGGCGGCCACGGCCGGCGGCTTCATGGACGGGCGATTGGCCGAACAGGCGGCGCACGGTTTGGGAGAACCACGCCATGTCAGAAGCCCTTGCCCGTGGTGACACGGATCTGACGCTTGGTGCTCCGACCGACGCTGCGCGCAAGTTCCGCTTCGACGATGCGAATAGCGACCTGCAGTTCCTCGACCGAGCGGTACTCGACCGTCTTGTCGCCGAAGCTCACGCGGCGCTCGCCAGTGGCCAGCGCGCGCTTGAGCGCATCGAGTTGGGTGGTGGTGTAGGTCAAAGGTCTTCTCTCATCGGGTCAGCCAGCGGCTCTTGATCACGCGCCGGCTGCCGTTGCGGGTTCCAGAAGCAGAAAGGCCACCGCTGTGGGTGGCCTCGTTGGGATGTGTCGGTTCGAGCGGCGGCGAATCGTCCGGTGGACGCTCCATGCCGAGTTGTCGCTCCAGTTCGCGCCAGTGACGCTCCTCGAAGCGATCCAGGCCCGCCGCCGCTGCGGCGGCGCGGGCATAGACGTAGCAGTCGAGCGCCTCGTTGCGCTCGCGCATCTTTTGCCATTCGCGCACGGGGAAACCGTTGCGGTCGCGGCGGGTGATCAGTTGTTCGGCACAGAGCTGCTGGGTGAACTCCGCGTCGATCTTGGGCAGGTGGACGAAGCCTGCGGGGAACGTCGTGGTGACGCCGTCCTCGCCGACGTTGGCCGCCTTGCGCAGGTTGTTGTAAAGCTCCAGCTTGGCGATGCCGACCGCGACGGTGAATACCTTGATGCCACGGCGCAGCTTCTTCCCGTCGCGCGAGACATCGACCGCCGTCGGCGTGCCGATCAGCGCCGCGCCGCGCGATGCGCCCTTGACGGCCATCACGCGCGCATCGCGGCAGGCGCGCACGAAGGCGTAGGCTTCCTGCGTGGCAAAGCCGGTGTCGAGCGCGAAGCGTGCCAGCGGCATCGCCGCGCCCGTGGCGTGCGTCCAGGTTTCGTCGAGCATCTCGGCCAGACGCTTCCACACCTGCTCACGCGCGGTGTCGCCCATCAGCACGCGGTGCTCGACGAGCCATGCTTCCTTACCGCGTCCGAAGGCCCAGACCGAGACTTCGATGCGATCCTTCTGCACGTCCGCGCCGCCCACCAGCAGCAGACCGCCTTGCGGCACCGTGCCGATGCGGTAATCCTCGCGGCGTTCGACCAGCCGCTGCCAGTCGGGCGCTTCACCTTCCTCGACCCACGTTTCGCCGAGTTCGGTGTTCTTGAAGGTCTTGATCGCGGCGGCGGAACCGGATTCCTTGCTGACCGCCGCTTCCCACGCGGCGGCGATGTCGCGCCACGCGCGCCAGCCGACCGGGCTGTATAGCGAGGACAGGTGAAAGCCCGCCGTGCGCGGCGCACCGTCCTCGACCATCGCGCGCCACTCGCCGTGTTCGAGCATCCACGTCTTGTGGTGCTCCGCAATCGCGGTGTCGCAGGATTCGCAGACATAGGCCGCCGTCTCCGGCGCGCCCTTGTCCCAGCGCAACTGCTCGAAGCGCAGCCACTGCCGGTGCGAGCAATGCGGGCACGGCACGAAGTAGCGGCGCTGGTCGCTGGCCTCGTACTCGCGCTCGATGGCCGATGCGCCCGAGATCGTCGGCGTGGAAACGATGAAGATCTTCCGGCGCGCGAAGGTGCGCGTGCGCGCCTCCGCCAGCGAGATCGCGTCGCCTTCGCCCTCGACGTCCAGCGGGTAGCCGTCCACCTCGTCGAGGAACAGGTAGCGCACCGGCATCGAGCGCAGGCCGACCGCGCTGTTCGCGCCGGTCATCACCAGCACGCCGCCGCGAAACTCCTTGGCCAGAATCGTGTTGCCCGAATCGCGCGAGCGAGCCGGAGCGATCAACTCGGCCAGCACGCCCGATTCCTCGATCAGCGGGTCGATGCGCTGCTTGGAGTTGCGCTTGGCCATCTCGACCGTCGGCCAGACCGCCATCATCGGGCCCGGCGCATGGTGGATGACGTAGCCGATCCAGTTCGATCCCATCTCGGTCGCGCCGAGCTGGGCAGCCTTCATGAACACCACGCGCTCGACCGGCGAGGTCGGGGACAGGCAATCCATGATGGCCTTCAGGTACGGCGTGCGGCTGGTGCGCCAGCGGCCCGGTTCGGCGGATGCCTTGCTGGAGAGCATCCGATGCCGATCCGACCATTCGGACACCGTGAGCAGCGGATCGGGCGTCAAGCCCTCGCGCCACGCGCGTTCGATTTCGGCTGCGCCTTCGTAATCGACGTCCATTTGTTCCTGTTCAGTCCACGCGCGGGCGCAGATCGCCAAGTTCCTGCAAGTGCTCGCGCACGGCGGCCTCGAGCGCGACATGCATCGTGTGCGGGGCGACCCCGAGCTTGGCCGCCATCTGCGCGGAGATGCGAGCGGGCCAGTTCAGCCACGCATCGCGCTCGGAGCGCGCCAGCTTGAAGACATGGGCGATGGCCTGCGGCCGATCCACCAGCTCGCCCTTGAGCCGGGCCAGCCGCACCTTGTTCGTCTGCGCCTTGACCACCTCGTTGACCGTGCGCGCCTGAAGCAGCGACGCACCGCCAGCAGGAAGGGCGGCGGGACCGTCGCCACCGCCTTCCGGTACGGCGACCTTCGTGGCCTTGGCGCGCGTCCCCGCCTTGGGAGCATCCGAGTTGCGTGCCCACTCCCGATCCGCGCGGTCGGCGTCGATGGTGCCGTCAGCTTCCGGCGTGATGCGCCCAGCCCGGATGGCCTTGTGAACAGCGGTGTCGGTTACGCCCCGGTGGCGGGCGTAAGCGCGTATCGAGATGCCCATTTTGAGAACCAGCGGCCCCTTCATTCATTTGTTCGTCATTCCCCCGGAATCAGCTTGGCTTCTCTCTGGAACAGCGCGTTCATCACGTCACCCATCAACCACCCCGAAGGAGCAGCAAATGACCACCAGCCAACTGACCCCGGCCCAGCACGCGATCCTGGCCTACGCCCTCGAACACACCGGCGGCAAGATCGACTGGTTCCCTGACAACATCAAAGGCGGCGCACGCAAGAAAGTGCTAGACGGCCTGTTCAACCGCGCCCTGATCACCACCGACGGCAACGACTGGTTCGTCGCCGCCGAGGGCTACGACGCGATGGGTCGCGCCCGTCCCGCGCCCCTGGACGCCGACCCGGAGATCGAGGCCGCCGTGACGGCCGCCGAGGCCGAGTGGGCCCAGGACAAGACCACGCAGGCCAAGCCGCGCACCCGCGAAAACAGCAAGCAGGCCGAAGTCATCCGGATGCTGCAGCGCGCAGAGGGCGCGACGGTGCGCCAGATCTGCGACGCCACGGGCTGGCAGGCGCACACGGTGCGCGGCACCTTCGCCGGAGCCTTCAAGAAGAAGCTCGGCCTGACCATCGTCTCGGACAAGGCTCAGGGCGGCGAGCGGGTCTACCGCATCGCCTGATCAGAAAGATCGAGAAAGAGGCCAAGCGGCGCTTGGCTTCTCAATCGAGCAGCGCGTTACTACGGACGTCGCAACGATCAACCCGAAGGAGCCCGAGATGACCACCAACCAGATCCCTGCCACCCAGAACGAAGCCTGGGGCTTTTGGGGCACGATGAACGAGCACGCCAGCGCTGCGTGGCCCTTGGCGATGAACGCCATTTCGGACGCCACCGGCCAGCCCCTCGAATCGGTGCGGATCTTCCTCGACAGCCGACACGGCCGCCACTTTGCCGACGAGGTTCAGAACGGGCTGTACCGGGGCCAGACCTTGACGGACGCGATCAACGCCGCCACCCGACAGTGGATGGGCTGGACGATTGGACGCCAGACCAGCAAGCAATACGGCATCCCGCGCGGTCTGCCCTACCTGACGGGCTTCGTGATTCACTGCGAGATCACCGACGAGTCGCGGGCCGCCTGATCGAACGCCATGCCATCCGCCTCGCGGGTGGCACGTTTCCCAGTCCAGTCCTGCCAGCGGCGCACAATCACGTCGACGTACTTCGGGTCGAGTTCGATCAGCCGCGCCAGCCGCCCCGATTTCTCGGCGGCGATCAGCGTCGTGCCAGAGCCGCCGAACGGGTCCAGCACCACGTTGCCGGGGCGGCTCGAATTGCGGATCGCCCGCTCGACCAGCTCCACCGGTTTCATCGTCGGGTGCAGGTCGTTCTTCTGCGGCTTCTTGATTTGCCACACGTCGCCCTGATCACGGTCGCCGCACCAGTGGCGTTGCACCCCTTCGGGCCATCCGTACAGAATCGGCTCGTACTGGCGCTGGTAGTCGGCGCGACCCAGCGTGAAGGTGTTCTTCGCCCAGATGATGAACGTCGACCAGTGGCCACCGGCGGCGCGGAACGCCGCCTGCAGCACGTCGAGTTCGCTGGAGGACATCGCCACGTAGATGCCGCCCCGGCAATGCGCGACGGTGGGCGTCAGCGCCGCCAGCAGGAAGTCGCAGAAGCCGTCGCCCAGGTTGTCGTTCAGGATCGCGCGATCCTTGCCGCGCATCTTGTCCTTGGCACTGTTGGCGTAGTTCACGTTGTACGGCGGATCGGTGAAGACCATGTCCACCTGCTCGCCTTCCAGTAGTCGCTCGTAGCTTTCGGCCAGAGTGGAGTCGCCGCACAGCAGGCGGTGACCACCGAGCAGCCAGACGTCGCCCGGACGCGAGACCGGCGTCTCGCTGACCTCGGGCACCGCATCGTCATCGGCTTCGCCCTCAGTATCCGGCTCGTCGCCCGCCATCAACTCGGCCAGCGCGTCGGCATCGAAGCCGGTGAGCGACAGGTCAAAGTCATCGTCCTGCAGGGCCGCGATCTCGATGCGCAGCATCGCGTCATCCCACCCGGCGTTCTCGGCGATGCGGTTGTCCGCGATGACCAGCGCCCGGCGCTGGGTCGGGCTCAGATGGTCGAGCACGACCACCGGCACCACCTCCAACCCGAGTTTCTGCGCGGCGGCGAGCCGACCGTGCCCGGCGACGATCACGCCGTCGCTACCCGCCAGGATCGGATTGGTGAACCCGAACTCGGCAATCGACGCAGCGATTTGCGCCACCTGTTCATCCGAGTGGGTGCGCGCGTTGCGGGCGTAGGGCAGCAGCTTGCCTGTGGGCCACTGCTCGATCTTGTCGGCCAACCAGGAGGCGTTCATTGCTCGGCCTCCGTGGTGGCCAGACGCTCGTTGGCGACGTGGTCGAAGGACTGGCCTGTGGCCAGCAGTGTGACGGGCACGCCAGGGTGGTTCTGCTGGAAGCGCTTGATCGCAACATCCACGTACTCCGGCGCGATTTCGACCGTGCGACAGATCCGACCGGTGCGCTCTGCAGCCAGCATCGTCGTGCCGCTGCCACCGAAGGGCTCGAACACGATGTCGCCCGAATCGGTGTAGGCCTCGATGACGAACTCCGGCAGCGCGACCGGGAACACGGCCGGGTGGTCGATGTCCTGCCCGATCTTGCCCTTGTGGCGCATCACGCGGATCACCGAGTCGGGAATGCGGGTGTCCTGTGTCGGCTGGCCCTTGTGCGTCCAGCCGCCCACCTCGCCATCCTTGCCGCGCATTGCCGTGGACGACCCGTCAGCACGCAGGTGCGATTCCTGGCCAGCATGCTTGCACGGCACGATCTTGTTCGGCTTGCGGCTCTGGCGGTTGAAGTGAAAAACGAATTCGAAGCTTGGCGCGAAGCGGCCCGCCCAGTCGCCGGGCATGCCCGGGCCCTGATCCCAGACGTACCACGCGAAACGCCGCCAGCCCTGCTGGCGCATCCAACCGAGCCACGCATCCCAATACGGGATGACCTCGTTGTCGCGGTGGATCAGCCCGAGGTTGACCAGCACCTGGCCATCCTGAGCCATCGGCAGATGGGCGAACACGCCGCGCATCAGGCCATCCCAGTCGGCGATGCCGCCCGAGGTGTAGTCACGCTGATTGCCGTAAGGCGGTGAGGTGAAGCACAGGCGAGCCATGTCGCCTTGCATCAGCGTGCCGACCACGGCACGGTCGGTCGCGTCGCCGCAGATCAGGCGATGCTGGCCGATGGCCCAGACATCGCCGGTGCGCGACACCGGCACCACGGGTGCATCCGGCACGTCGTCAGCGGCGTCCGGTTCGTCGCCGTCCGTTGCGTCCTGCTGCTCCTGGTCGGCCTCATCGGAGACCACGTCGTCGGCGAGCAGTGCCTCGATCTCGGCATCCTCGAAACCGGTCAGCCCAAGGTCGTACCCGGCCTCGGACAGCTCGGCCAGTTCCAGTGCCAGTAGTTCCCCGTTCCATCCCGCATCGAGCGCCAGCCGGTTGTCGGAGATGACGTAGGCGCGCTTCTGCGTCGGCGACAAGTGCGCCAGTTCGATGACCGGCACCTGATCCAGTCCCAGCTTGCGCGCGGCAGCCAAACGGCCGTGGCCCGCGATGATGCCGTTGTCGCCGTCCACCAGCACCGGGTTCGTCCAGCCGTACTCGACAATGCTGGCCGCGATCTTGGCCACCTGCTCGTCGGTGTGCGTGCGCGGGTTGCGGGCGTAGGGAATCAGCGCCTCGACCTTGCGGTACTCGACGTTGAGCGTGTTCAGAATCGGTTCCTCGAAAAAGGAAAACCCGCCGACGGAAAACCGCGGGCGGGCTCGTGATGGGTGCGGACTGGTGCGGGTGCAAACTGCAAACCCTGCAAACCTTGGTTTGCAGTCGGACGCTAGGCGAATGCCGCGCTCGCGCCCCCCGCATGGGCTATTGGCCAGGAAGGACCCGTGAATGCCCGGGCGGCTTCCTCGACCGTCACCGCTGTCCAGAAGATAGCTGCAATCCTACCCCCGGACCGGCGAATCTGTTGCAGCGGCGAAAGCCGCATTTCGCCGCCGATGCGCGCGGATGCGCGACCGCACCCGCCAAATCACGCCAAAACACTACGCCGTCAAGGCGACGCCGTTGAGGTGATCGGCCACCAAATGCAACGCCCGCTGCCACCGCCGCCAGGCGGTGGTCCGGTCGCAGCCGAAGCGGGCGCAGATCTCGCGCCAGCGGTGGCGCTCGGCGCGCATCCATACCAGGTGGCGTTCCTCTTCCTCCAGCCACAAGACCCAGCGCATGGTCTCGAGCATCCGCTCGACCGTCTCGGGTGCGGGCGGGAAGCGCCGGATCGAGGGTTCGGCCCCCAGCGTCTCCCAGGGCATGCGCCGGATCGCGGGCCAGGTGTTGAAGTAGCCCTGCACGCGCACGGGCGGCAGGCGGTGGGCGGTGATGGCCGCCTCCCGGAAGCGTTCGGCCACACGCTCGACGGTCCACTCAGCCATGGCGCGCCTCCCGTGCGCCGTAGAGCCGCTCGCCGATTCGGCGGATCAGCTCGCGTTCCATCCAGTCGAGCCGGTCGTCGTCGAGGCAGACGACGAGCAGGCGCTGCTCGCGCCAGCCGCGGCGTTTGACGGCCTCCACGTCCATCGGCTCGGGCTGCAGGCGCCCCAGCGGGCAGCGGTAGCGAGGGGTCGGGACGTCCATCTCACGCCTCCTGCGCCGCGTCGTGATGCTGGATGGCCCAGTGCAACAGCGCCAAGGCGTCGGCCTCGTTGTCGTCCGCCGGGGCGTGACCCCGGCGACGCACGGCCGCCATCACCGCGTCCTTGCGGGCGTTGCCTTTGCCGGTGGCGTGCTTCTTGATCGTGCCCACCGGCACGCCCTGGTAGGGAATGCCGTGGTGCTCGCACCAGGCCGTGAGCGTGGCCAGGAACCCGCCGTAGGCGTGCGCCGCGTCGGTCGAGACGTGGCGGCGCACTTCCTCGAAGACCAGCGCGTCGATCCCCTCGGCGTGGGCCTTGAGTTCGGTGAGCCAGCCCTTGAAGCGCAGGAAACGCATGCCGCCGCCTTCGAAGCGTCGGGGCTTGAAGGATTCGGTGCCGCTGGTGATTCGGCCCGTGCGGTCGCGCAGCGCCCAGCCGGTGGTGGTGCCCAGGTCCAGGGCCAGGATCGTGGTGTGCATGGTGTCAGTCCTCGTTCGGTGGGGACTGACGCATCCGACGCACGATATCGATAGTTCCCGTGAGGCGCGCGCACGCGCGCGCGCGTAGAGACTTACGATGGACAGCGTCAGATGCGTCAGTCCTGTCGGTGGTCACGGGTGTTCAGTCGTCGGCATAGGGGGTGTAGGCGGGCTGCATCGGGTGCTTGAGACCCACGCCACGGAAGCCCCGGATGCCGGCGGCGTTGCGCCATTTCTCGACGCCGCGGGTGATCAAGAGGTCGGAGAAGCGGCGCTGTGAGCCGACGAACTCGCCGGCGGCCTCCGCCCACTGCTTCCAGTCGGTGAACAGTTCGGCGGTCAGTGACTTGGCATTGGCCTCGCGCACGCAGCGCTCCTCCAGCCAGCGGCCCAGCGCGTCCTCGGCCTCGAAGTACTCCTCGGTGGCCGCCACCACCTGCGGCGGCGGATCGAGCCGGCCCAGGCGCTGCCAGGCCAGGCACCCTTCCAGCGCCCAGGCCAGGATGCCGTCCCGCTCGGCCAGCAACTTCTGCTGCAGGTGTTTGTCGCGCCGCTCGGGCGGCACGGTGATCGTGAAGGGGATCAGGTGCAGCCGGCGCTTCATCGCCTCGTCCACGTTGCGGATCGCGGGCTTGTGGTTGCCGGCGATGACCAGCTTGAACTGGGGCGTGTACTCGAAGAAGTCCTGGCGCATGAAGCGCGCCGAGACCTTGTCGCCGCCGGTGATGGCCTTGACCTTGGACTCGTTCCAGCGCCGGCCCTGCTCGGTCTCGATGGAGGAGACGAAGCGCGCCCCGCGCAGGCCCGCCATGTCGGTCGGATGCCGGTCGCCGCGCGCCTCCATGAAGGTGTCCATCGGCGCGCTGGCGGCGTAGTCGCCGAGGATCGTGGCCAGGGTGTTCACGAACACCGACTTGCCGTTGGCGCCGGTGCCGTAGAGGAAGAACAGCGCATGCTCCCGGGTCGAGCCGGTCAAGCAGTAGCCGCTGACGCGCTGCAAATAGGCTTGCAGGTCCGCGTCGCCGCCGGTGACTTCGGCAAGGAAGCGCCGCCAGGTCGGGCAGTCGCCGCCGGGCGTGGCGGTGGTGATCTTGGTCATGCGGTCGGCGCGGTCGTGTGCGCGCAGGCGGCCCGTCCTGAGGTCGACCACGCCGCCTGGGGTGTTGAGCAGCCAGGGATCGGCGTCCCACTCGGCGGTGGTCGCGGCATGACGTCGGTCTGCGCGAGCCAGGCGTTCGACGCCGCCGACGGTGCCGGAGGTGGCCAGCTTGGCCGCCAGCTTGGGGTTGTCGGCCTGGAGGGCCGCGTGTCGGCAGACACCGCGGATCAAGTCGGTGGCCGCCAGCGTTTCCTCGTTGCGCCAACGCCGGCCATCCCACACCAACCAGCGGCCCCAGGCCGCCACGTAGCGCCAGTCGCGGTGGTAGCGGCGGGTGAAGGCCAGCGCCAGGGCATCTTCGGTGCCCCACACCGATTCATCCGCGCCGATCACCGGCTCGCCGGGGTCCGCAATGTCATGCACCTGCACACGCGGGCCGTGGGCGAGGAAGGCCGCGACGTCGAAGCCCTCGGCCACGGCATCGGCCGCATCCCAGCCCTCGGCGGCTTCCTCGGGTGGGTAGAGGATGTGGCAGGTCTTCGCGCCCGCCGACAGAATCGCCTGGGCCGCCTGCACGGCGTACTCCCAGCCCGGCTTGTCGCGGTCGGGCCAGATCAGCACGGCCTTTCCCGCCAGCGGCGACCAGTCGGTCTTGTCCACGGGCGCATTCGCCCCGTGCATCGCGGTGGTGGCCACGATCCCGAGCTCGATCAAGGCCTGGGCGCATTTCTCGCCCTCGACCAGCACGACCTGGGCGGCGTCCTGGATCCCCGGCTGGTTGTACAGCGGCCGCGGCTCGGGCGGTGCCATCTTGCGCCGTTTGGCGTCCCAGGGCCGGAATTCCTTCTTGCGCCCGGGCGGGTCGTAGCGGTAGACCACGGCGATGAGGCGCCCTTGTGCGTCGAGGTAGTCCCACTTGGCGGTGGCCGGGCCGAGGTCGTCGATCGAGGCCTTCTTGGCCGCCTTGCGCGGCGGCGCCGTGAGCGCTCGGCCGACGAGGTCCTCGGCCAGGTCGAGGACGCGGGCGAAGTCGCCGTGCACGTCCACGCCGAAGTGAGCGCCGATCAGGTGGAACACATCGCCGCCGGAGCCTTCGGCGCGGTCGGTCCACAGTCCCGCCTTGTCGCCGTCGAGCACGACTTCCAGGCTGTCGCCCGGGCTGCCGAGCACGTCGCCGATGACGAACTTGCCGCGGCGCTTCTTTCCAGCGGGGAACAGGGTGAACAGCACCGACTCCAGCCTCGCGAGCAGCGCGGCGCGCACGGCCTCGCGGCGCTCGGACGCCGGGATCTCGGGCGCGGGTGCGGTGTCATTGAAGTCCAGCATCCGACTCCTCCTCGTGCCCTGCGTCGGCCGTGAGCAGGGCTTGACGTTCCTCCATCCACGCCATCAGTTCGGAGAGCTTGAAACGCAGCAGCTTGCCCACCCGGTAGTGCGGCAGGCGCAGACGCCGGCGCTCCTTCGCGTGCGTGAGCCAGTAGTGCGGCAGATTGAGCGCCAGTGCCGCCTCGCGTGCGTCGATCAGGCGCTCCCCGAGCACCTGGTGCAGCGGTGTCTCGTTCATGCCGCAGCCCTCCAGCACCGGTCCTGCCACGGACACATCCGGCACTCGACATGGGTGGGATCGGAGAACGAGCGCGGCAGCAGTTCGCCCGCCTCGGTGGCCGTGATGACCTTCACGGCCCGGTCGGACATGCGCTGCGCCAACGCCGCATCGAACGGCACCAGCTCGGCGTGAATCTCCATGGTGTCGGCGTTCACCGCCGTGAACAGGGCCGGGTGCGCGTGCAGTTCGAGGTAGGCCTGGTAGAGCGCCACTTGCGCGGCGTAGACCGGGCGGGCAGACGCGAGCCGGTGCTTCTCCAGCTCGCGCCACGACTTCGCTCCCAAGCACTTGTTCTCCCACAGCGCCGGGTAGCCGCAACCGAACCCCAGGTCGGGCCCGGCGACGAGCACGCCATCGACGTGGCCCTGCAGGCGCCCGTCCAGCGCCGAGAAGCCGAATTGCTCCTCCGCGTCGTTACGCGTGCGCAGATCGAAGCCCGCGGCACGCAGCCATCCGACCATGCAGTCCTCGATGAGGTGGCCGCGCTCGAAGACGCGCAGCATGCGGCCGTCGGTCTCGCGACCCGGATCGACCGGGGCGTCGGCGAACTCGTACTGCAGCGCGCGCTCGCAGGCGACCCCGAGGCGCGAGGCGCCGAGGTAGGTGCGGCGAGGCTGCGCCGCGCGAGACTGCTGCAGCCCGGCGTCGATCAGCGCCGTGAGCTGACCCGACAGGCTCTTGGAGGCGTTGAAGTCCATCATCGCCGCGCCTCCTTGGGTGCTGCCGTGCGTGCCGTCTGCGCTTGAGCCTTCGGCTCCTCCCACGGCAGATCGTCCTCGAGGTCGGCGAAGGGGTCGGACACCGGGTCTTTCAAGCCCCGCACCGGCGGATACTTGGTCGCCTCGTGGTGCTCGACCATCGCCTCCGTGTAGCAGGTGACGATGGCGTCGACCACCTGGAGCGCCTCGGCCTCGGAATACTCGCCCAGCGGCTTGGCAAAGCCGATCTCGCCCGCGACCTCGCCGAAGGCCTTGAGGCACTTCTTCATCGCGGCCAGTTCGACGTCAGACGGGTCGATCATGGCCACCTCCGTCTTGGGCGTGCGTCCTTCCTGCACCCGCAGCCACTGACCGTAGAGCGCGTGAAACGCCTGCTGGCAACGCCGCGAGCAGAACACCCAGTCGATCGGATAGCGCCGGGCATCGCCCACCGGATGCCGAAGGTCCGAGTGGCCGTAGCCGCCCGCCTGTCGTTTGCAGACCCAGCACTTGCCGCTCATTGCATTCGCTCTCGCCTTCGGCTTCGCGAAACTTCGCTTCGCTCGTTTTCATCGCCCCTCCTCTCACTGCGCCCAGGCCGGCTTGCCCGGCACGGCGGGGCGTTGCGGGGCAACCGGTGCGGGCATCGCACGGGGCGGGGCGACCGCCGCCGGCGCGCCGGAGTGGGCGGTGCCGGGGTTCTTCGGCGGCAGCCCCATCAGGCGGGCGTAGTCCGGGTGGTCGGGCTCGACGGCGTTTCGGATGACGTTCTTCAAGTCGCCGCGGCCGTCCTTCTCGATGTCGATGCGGGCCGCAAACTCGATGCCGTCGAGCTCGTGGAAGCCCTGGATGCGCCGCGCGGCGGCGGCCTGCGGGCTCATGTCCTGCGGATGGACGTTGCGGGCGGAATTGAGCACGGCGCGCACGAAGCTGCGCCCCATCTGGCCCCAAGCCGGGCCCTTCGGGGAATGCAGGCCGATGTTGCTCCAGAGCTTGCGCCGGGCGTACTCGCCCTCCAGCACCACGAACTCGGCCGCCAGATAGACCGAGCCAGTTCCAAAGCTCTGCGTGGCGTAGCCGCCGGTCCAGCCCTGGGCCGGGTCATCAAAGCCCCCGGGCTTGAGCGTCATGCGCACGCGGGCGAGCGTGCCCTTGGGGATGAGGTCGAAACTGGGCTGCTGCTGCGCGTCGTTGAAATCGTTCCAGGCGGTCATGGCTCACTCCTCGAAGGCGGTAGCGGATGGCGGAAGGCGGGTGGCGGCGGCGCACTTGTCGATCAGCGCGCGCAGGTTCGGCGGCTCCAGCAACTCGAGCTGGCCGGAGCGGTCCTTGGCCGGGACGCCGTAGGGGTTCAGCGTGTGGCAGACGAAGGCGCGGTAGATTGATCCGTCCTCGGCCTTGATCTCGGCCAAGGTGACCACCTCGTCGACGATGCCGGGCAGTTCCGCCGCGGTCTTGGCGCCCTCGATCTGCGGCACGAAGACCTTGCGGTTGAAGTCGTCCAGGCGCTCGTCGAGGATGGCGACGAACACGACGTGCTTGCCGCGCGCGTGCTGCAGATGGGTCAGCGCCCCGATCAGTTCCGAGCCGAGCAGGCCGTAGGCGCCCCGGGTGTCGGGCTTGCCGGTGCGCTCGCTGTAGGCTTGCGGCTGGGTCTTGGCCCAGACGAGCGCCAGGCGCGCGAGTACCGTGATCGAGTCGACGAAGTAGGTGTCGTACTTGGCCAGTTGCGCGGGATCGCCGTAGCGCTCGCACACATGCCGGTAATGCGCCTCGGAGTACGGCGCATCCGCCGGCAACGCCGGGTTCGGGCCGGCCAGGAACACCACGAGATCGCGGAACTCCGGCCAGGTGCTCGGGCGCACGCAGTCGCCGCGCCAGTCCTTGACGGCCAAGTCGCCAGCCTCGAGGTCGACGAACAGGGTCGAGGCTTCGGGCAGGGTCTTCAACTGGCTGGTCTTGCCGATGCCGCTCTTGCCTAGAAGCACGAGCTTCACGCCCTGCTTCTCGCGCAGCCGCTGATCGGCGGTGATGATGGGGAGGGCCATCACGCCACCTCCTTCAGCCGCTCCGCGACCGCCGGGTTCCAGAGGATCTGGTAGCCGCTGTGCCCGTTGCGCGAGTACGGCATGGCTTCGGCCCAAGCCTCGCCGGCTTCGGTCAGTTCCCACTCGTCCCGCTCGTTGCGCAACTGCAGGCCGTGGTGGGCCAGGCGCTGGTTGATGGCCTTGGCCGACAGGCCGAGCAGCCTGCCGAGCTGGGTGGCGTTGAGCGAGCAGATCGCCTCGTTCGCCGCAGTGTCCCGGGCAGGAAGGGCGCGGCGCAGCGTCTCGACCGCCAGGCCCGTGTTCTCCTGGATGCAGGAGAGCGTGGCCGCCATCGCGATGCCGGGTTTGACCCCCGGCACCTTGGCCACGGCCTCGCCGATCAGCAGCAGAGCGGCGATGCGGTCCTGGGTGGGTGCCGGCAGGGTCGGGCGTGCACTTGGCGCCGTGTAGCTGCCCGTCTTGCGGATCGCCGGCAGCACCTCGTGGGTGACCCAGCGCTTGAAGCGCTTGGCCTCGCGCTTGCGGCTGCCGAGGACCAGGCTGTACAGCCCGGGCTCGTTGACGACGTTGACCTGGTCATTGCCGCGCGAGATGCCCTGAATTGAGATCAGGGCTTGCTCGTCAGGGTCCAGTCGCGCCAGGGCGCGGGTGGTGTTCGGCAGTTCAAGAACCGCGCACACATCCACCGCGACGAACCACGGTTCGCCTTGGGCATCCGTGACGACCCGGACCGGACGGCCTTCGAAATCAAACGGGATCAGTTCGGTGCTCATGGATCACTCCTCCGAGACGAGGGCCAGCCGGAACGTGGGCTTGCCGGGCTTGACGGTGCGGGCGGCATCGAACCCGGCGCGCAGTGCCGGCGGCCAGTTGGAGAAGCGCGATTCCGAGACGGAGTACTCGACGTCCAGGTAGTCCTCGACCTTCTCGCCGGCGGCGGCGATGCGCCGGGCGATGGCGGCCAGTTGCGCCTGGTCCCAGGACACGCGCTTCGGGACATCGACCGTCACGCGAAGCAGCCCGTCCTTCAGGTGCACGACGCCGAAGTCCTTGCCCGCCTCGAGGCGGGCAGCACGGGCCTGCTCGCCGTAGGCGGCCTCCAGCGCAGCGTCGAACTTGGCGCGGGCCTGCTTGAGCCAGGCGAGCGCTTCGTCCAGGTGGCGGCTGATCTCCGCCTTCTGGGCGGGCGGAAGTTGAGCCAGCTGGCCGACGGACATCGCGGCGATGTCGGCGGGGTAGAGGGTCAAATCGCTCATCGCATCCCCCTTCAGCGCGCCGCGCGCTCGGAGGTCGAGTCGTGCAGGGCGCCACGCTCGAACTCGATGACCGACTCCAGGGGGTAGCTGACGCGCTTGGACAGCTTCAGGTAGCGCGGGCCCCGCCCTTCGCTGCGCCAGCGCTGCAGGGTCTTGGGGCTCAGGCCCCAGCGCTGCGCGAGCTCGTTCTCGTTGAGGACCCGACGGTCGCCGGGAGACAGGCCGTTGATCGCATCGACCGGCGACCGGGGGATGGTGCTTGCCGTTGTCGGCATGGAAGCCTCCTATGACGCTGTTGAGGAACAGGTGTCATTGCAGGCTTCGGGTGGCGAACCTTGGAGGGACCGAATGGCGAACCACGCGGGAACTTCGGGTTCGCCAAAGTTCTCGCCGATACGAAAACGGCGGGCACAAGGCCCGCCGTCATGGTCGAGGATCAGTCAAGGACGGCTGTGCGTCACTCCGCCTGCAAGGCGGCGATCAAGGGGCAGCGCACCCGGCCGCGAATGGCATTGCAGCGCTGCACGAGCTCGGACAGCGCCGCTTCGATGCGCTGCAGGTCAGCCAGTCGTTCGCGAACGTCAACGAGTTTGCGCTGAGCCTGCGCACGCGCCTCGGCGCAGTGCGATCCGTCCTCGAGCTTGAGCAGTTCGGACACCTCGTCGAGACTGAAGCCCAGCCGCTGTGCCGACTTGATGAAGCGGACGCGGCCAAGCTCGTCGGCGCCGTAACGGCGGATACTTCCCTGCGGCCGATCTGGTTCGGGCAACAGCCCCTTGCGCTGGTAGAAGCGGATGGTTTCGACATTGACGCCAGCCGCGCGCGCCAGCGCGCCGATCGTCATCGCCTCGATCTCGGGCGTGCTGTTCATGGTCTTGACTCCGTACTTAAGTACGGAAGTAAGCTTACTCCATGAAACCAGACACCCCAACTGCGCAAGGCAGTACCGGAGGCGGCCGTGCGGCGCTCGCGGCCGGATTCGTCTCGGCCATCCTCGCATCGACCTGCTGCCTCGGGCCATTGGTGCTGATCACGCTGGGCTTCTCAGGGGCATGGATCAGCAACCTGACGGCCCTCGAACCCTACCGCCCGATCTTCATCGGCGCGGCCCTCGTCGCGTTGTTCCTCGCCGGGCGACGCATATGGGCGAAAGCCCCGGCGTGCGAACCCGGACAGGCCTGCGCGGTGCCGTCGGTTCGGCGCGGCTACGAGCTGCTGTTCGGGATCGTGGTCGCCCTGGTGATCGTGGCGCTCGGCTTCCCGCTGGTCGCGCCCTGGTTTTACTGAACGGAGGTTTTATGAAGAGATTGCTTGGTTTTCCGATGCTGACGCTCGCCCTGATCGTGAGCGTGCCAGTCATCGCCGCGACAAAGACCGTCACCCTGTCAGTGCCGGGCATGAACTGCGCCGCCTGCCCGATTACGGTCAAGAAGGCGCTCGGCAAGGTGCCGGGCGTGGCCAAGACGGACGTGAACCTCGACAAACGACAGGCGACCGTGACGTTCGACGACGCGCGGGCGAATGTAGAGGCGCTGACGCGGGCGACCCAGGATGCTGGCTACCCCTCGACGGTGGTCGGGAGCGTGAAGTGACTGCCGTCGTTCTGGAATCGACGTTGACTTGTCCGGAGTGCGGTCACACCAAGACCGAGACCATGCCTACCGATGCCTGCCAGTGGTTCTATGAGTGCGAGGCCTGCCACGCCATACTCAAGCCCAAGCCCGGGGACTGCTGCGTCTATTGCTCCTACGGCACTGTGCCGTGCCCACCAATCCAGGAGCGTGGCAGAGGTAGTTGTTGCGCCAGCTGAGCGCCAGTCTCAAGCTGAAGGAAAGCCCAGCAGCCGACGCTGCTCGCCCCAGTCGCGAGGCAGCAGGTCTTGGCGGCCACGCAGCGTGTGCAGATTCAGATGCCGGGGCTGGCGGCCCTCGAAAATCGCCTCGACGATGTCCGGTGCCAGCATGGTCATGCGCAGCACCTCGGCCGCCCAGCCTGGCTCCAGTTTCAGCGCGCGCGCCAGGTCGGCGGTCGTCGGATAGACGCCTTCGTCGATCAGCCGCTTCCAGTAGAACGCCTTGCCGAGCGTCTTGATCATCGGCACGTCGAAGCCACCCGTCACAGTGGCGGCATCGGGCGCGGGCGGGATCAGCAGCTTGCGGTTCTGGCGGCGCTTGATCGTCAGCGGCACCAGCGTGACGCGCTGGCCATCGCTGACGTAGCTGCGGGCATCGGTTCCGACCTCGACGCGGATAGCGCGCTTGCGCGGGTTCGTCGTGGTGCTCATGCCGGTGTTTCCTCGGTCTGTGCGCTGGATTCCTCGACCAGCGGATGCGCGCCGATCTCGGGCCCCAATCCCAGCCAGCCGTCCTCGCGCCAGAGGATGTCGAGTCCGTGCTCATGCAGTTGGACCCGCTCGATCAGCAGCCGCGCGATGCGTTGCTGCTCGGCCGGGAACAACTGCGCCCACACGTCGCCGATGCGTCGCATCGCCACCACCACCTGCGCTTCATCGAGGGCAGCACCGGCCGGGTGGCGCTGGCACGCCCGCCAGGTGCCGATCAGCACCTCCGGCGCCGAGAGCGCCGCGTGGATCTGCGTCAACACCGCGTTCTCGATCTCGGCCGCGGGCAGATGCCCGACGTCCGGGGCGTCCGGCGCCAGGCTCGCGCCCGCGTTGCGGCGCTTGTGCAGGTAGGGGACGTAGTAGCGGTAGGTGCGTCCGCTCTTCTTCTTGACGAAGGTGTGCAGCATGCGCTGCCCATCGGGCGCGAACAGCAGCCCCGCGAGCAGGGCCGGATGCTTGGCGCGGTGCTCGCGCGGCGCCTGCTTGCGGCGCGCGATGAACGCGTGCGCGGCGTCCCACAGGTCTTGCGGCACGATCGCTTCGTGTTGGCCGGGATACCACGTGCCGTGGTTGCGGATCTCACCCAGGTAGATGCGGTTGCGCAGCAGCGCGAAGATGAACTGCTGGTCGATGGGTCGGCCCGTGCGCCGGCGCCCGCCTTGGGTCACCCAGGCCTTGGTGGTGTGCCCCTCGACCGCCATCTCCCGCACCAGCCGTGCAGCCGAGCCATGCTCGGCGTAGCGCCGGAAGATGTCACGCACGAGTGCGGCCTCGCGCTCGTTGACGACGAGCTTGCGATCGACGACGTCATAGCCCAGCGGCGGCATGCCGCCCATCCACATGCCCTTCGCCTTGGAGGCGGCGATCTTGTCGCGGATGCGCTCGCCGGTGACCTCGCGCTCGAACTGCGCGAAGGACAGCAGGATGTTGAGCGTGAGCCGCCCCATCGAGGTGGTGGTGTTGAACTGCTGCGTGACCGAGACGAAGGAGACGCCGTTGCGGTCGAACACCTCCACCAGCTTGGCGAAGTCCGCGAGGCTTCGCGTCAATCGGTCGATCTTGTAGACGACCACGATGTCGATCCTGCCGGCATCGATGTCGGCGAGCAGCCGTTTGAGCGCCGGGCGGTCGAGATTACCGCCGGAGTAGCCGCCGTCGTCATAACCCTCCTCGACGGCGATCCAGCCCTCGTGGCGTTGGCTGGCGATGAAGGCCAGCCCCGCGTCGCGTTGGGCCTCCAGGCTGTTGTACTCCTGGTCCAGTCCCTCGTCGGTGGACTTGCGGGTGTAGACCGCACAGCGCCTCGATGGCGTGACGGGACCAGGCGTCGGCATGGTCGACGGGGATGCGGGCCATCGTGATCTCATGCCGGCTCCTTCTGGCCGTGCTTGGTCTTGAGGCCGAAGAACGCGGGGCCCGACCAAGGCGTGCCGGTGATGTGGCGGGCAATCGCCGTCAGGCTCTTGAACCGCTGCCCCTGATACTCGAAGTCGTTCGGGCCGCGCACCAGGACGCGGTGCTCGACGTCGTCGAAGATCCGCGTGAGCACGGTGCCCGGTAGCAGCCGACTCGCGTCGCGGCGCAGTTGGCGCGGCAGGATGCCCGTCTCACCGATCTCCTCGAGCTTGCGGCGGGTCGCGGGCTTCAACCCGCCGAAGGCGCGCTCCTGGATCCTGTAGGCGAGCCGACTCTCCAGCCACGTGCGGTGGTGATGCTTGGGCCGCTCCTCGAAGTACTCGTCCCACAGCGCCCAGAGGCTGTCCATCGGCAGGTGGGGCAGCTGGGCGATGCGAGCGGCGATGGTGGTAGCGTCGACTGTGGGTGCGTGTGCCGTCATGGGCGAACTCCGTTGTTGTTATCGGGGTTCGCATTCACGCGCTGTTGGCCGACAAAGCCAAGGCCAACTTCGTCTCTGGTGTCGGAAAGCGGGAGTTCGCGGCGGGCGCGAAGCCGCAGAAGGCCTGCGGCGAGGAGATCAACGACTTCCTGGTGCGCGTGCCTTGGCTGATCGGCGGCAGGAGAAAGGGAGAAAGGTTCGAGTTCGTGCATCGCAAGCGTTCCTATGGAAAACGCTTGTCATGCTAGGAATCGATGGGGCTCCGCGTAACGTGTTCTGGCGGGGATGCGCGGGCTACGGCGCCCTGCGTCATCGCATCGGGTGCTGGCCTGTCGAGACGAACCGGTCATCGCAGTCGTTGCTTTCGCCATCCTGCCAGGATCGATCCCAAGCGCGCGGCTCGGCGCTCTCCAACAGCAGCAGGGTCAGGACGCGATCTCTCGAGGCGTAGCTGTGCTTGAACTCGCGCAGCTTCATGTAGGGCGCCTCCTCGGGGCACCAGATCGCAGCAGACATCTCGACGCCGTCCCATGCCTGCTCGACGCTCGCGTCGGCGGCGAGCGTGCCGGGTAAGGGCTCTTGCGGATCGCCGGTGCGCCGGATGCGCGCCCGGGTTCTCACGGCGCTGCTGCTGCGCCATTCGTACTTCGCGTAGCCGTTGTCCCAGTAGACCAAGATGGCGCGCTGCGGGGTGAACTTGATGAAGCGGATGCACAGCGCCTCGAACGACACCTGGAAGCGCTCGGCAATGGCGCTGAGGACGTGCAGATCGATGCGTCGGTTCGAGATCCACTCGCGCAGCCGATCACCGGGCATCAGCAAGTTGCCGGCGAAATCGTCGGCCTCGCGCTCGATCAGGCGCATCGTCTCGTGGCCGGAGTGGACGCTTTCCTTGTCACAGTTGAAACGCGGCTGCCGGTCGCGGTGCAGGACGAAGTGCCCGAGCTCGTGAGCGATGGTGAATCGCTGGCGCTGCGGGCTGACCGTGCCGTTGTAGGCGATACCCCAGACCTGAGGGTCACCGGGGTCCCGCGCCAGCAGGCCCTCGAAGGCATCGTCGTTGAACTGCACCGGGGGACGAATTTCCCGAACCCCTTTGCCGTAGGGCGTGGTCGGCAGCATCTGCCGCACGACATCGAGATCGATGGCCTCGGGCACGTCCGCGCCGTACCAAGCCCGCAACCAGTGGTGGACTTTGTTGGCGGCGATCGCGCCGTTGAGGGCCGGGGGCGTGTTCACCTTTTGCTTTCCGGCAGATCCTTGTCCGGGAAGATGATCTTCAGCGCTTGGCGCACCCGGTCCTTCTCAGCTTCGGTCATGCCGGCATAGGCACGGAAGAAGGCCACATCCTCGGGGCTGGCCTCGGGGACCTGGGGCATGGGCTCGCCCATGATGTCTTCCATCGTGACGCCCAGCACCTTGGCCAGCGCCTGCACGCGCTCAGCCGAGGGGCGTTGACCCTCCTTCATCTCCAGTTCCCAGATGTAGGCCTTGGTGCAGCCGACCGCGTCGGCCACCTGCTGCAGGGTCAACTTCTTCGCCTCGCGGAATCGCCGCAGGCGTACTCCAAACGCCGAAGCCATGGCGATGTCCCGTCTCGAATCGACTGTCAGTGTAGGAAAACAGACCCAAAAGTATAGCCACGATATACCAAAAAGCGCCAGACGTGCCGCGATGATTGACAGGCGGAATGGGGCGGGACACAATCGCGCTGTATCTCGCTGCTTTACGCTGGTGAGAGCCCTGTTCGGTAACCCCGTCGCCGGCCCGCGAACCCGCCCCTCGGTCCGCAGCCCTCGACACCTCTTGCGGAAAGGACCGAGAAGATGAAGAAGACCTTCGTCGACGTGCTGCTCGAACTGCCGGTGGACGCGACGCTCAGCGCTTTCCTGGCCTCGCACGGCCTGCCCGTGGCCGACGATTTCGACTGGGAGGACACGCCGCGCACCTCGCAGGCGCTGGTGGAGGCCGTTCGCGCCTGGCCCGACGTCGCCGCCCGCGACCGTCTGATCGGCAACCTCATGGCCAGCGTCCAGTTGGCCGACCCGGCCGGCAAGCAGGCGATGTTCCAGGCCGCCGCCGGGGACGGCGCCGCGCTGCTGGGCCTGGTGGGATGCCGGAGCGACACCCACCGCTCCTTCTGGCTGTATGCCAGCCACCCGGCGCTGTTCGAGCGGGCCTGTGAGTTCGACTACCTGGAGCGCCACGGATCGCAGGCCCAGCAGCACGACCTCGGCGTGAAGCGTCGGCCGAACACCTCGGATGCCGCGCTGGCCGCGCTGCGCCAGGCCATCTCGGCCTTCTATCAGCGCGAACTGCAGTGCGGCGACGGCAGCGTGGCTTACTTGGTGGAACGCCGCCCCGGCATGTTCCTGCTGACGGTCCACGTCAAGGACCTGGCCATGCTGCGCCTGGAGTTCGAGGGCGCCCATCTCACCCGTCGCGTCGGCAACCCGAACATCCACATGGTGCTGGAGTACGCCGTGGCCACTGGGGTCGTTCGCACCCTCGTGCGCGGTGGCGCCAAGTACCACCAGATGCTCGTGGACGCCTTCGCCGAGCACCTGCTGGGCGTCAAGGTGGACGCGCACCGTATCAAGCCGCCGACGCTGGACCTGTCGGTCTTGCGCCTCGGCTTCGACGTGCCGCAGGCCGTGGCGGACGGCTTCGTGGCGCTGCAGGTCAAGTCCCTCTCGGTGTTGAGTCCGAGCACGGCATTGAAGCTCGATTGCACGGCGATGGCGTCGAGCGAGCAGCGCTGCGTCACCGAACTGCTGCGCGAGGAGTTCCCCGGTGAGGACCCGCTGGCCCGCGGCTGGTTGATCACGGCGGCACGCATCAACCTCTACTACCCGCCCGAACCCGGAAAGGCTCGTTCCAAGGTCGTCACGGTCGAGGTGACGCGTCGCGGACGGCTGAACCTGCACAAGTTCGATGCCGCGTTGCAGGCGCAGTTGGAGGGCTACCTGGTCTCGCTGGGCATCTTGCAGCCCGGCCAGACGCTGAACGTCCGGGAAGCGCCGCCGGAAGCGGGAACTGCCAATCCTGAGCCGCATCGCTCCACGATTGGCGAGGACTAACCGGTGGCCACGCACGACGCCTGGGCCTTGGTGTGCCGCTTGTTCGCGGGCGGCACGCCCATCCTTCGAGCGGCGCTCTCTCCCCGCGAGATCGCCGCCTTGCCGGCCCTCGGGCAGGCGGTGAAGCCCACGGCCCTGGACCAGCGGTTCGTGCTGTGCCCCTACTGCCACCAGCACCGGGCGCAGGTCTGGGGCAACGGGCACCAGGGGCGTACCTGCCATTGCCCCGAGTGCGGGCCGGTGGACGTCGCGGCCGACGACATGGCCGCGTTGGCGCTGGACGAGGACTGGCTGCGCCGAAAGCTGCGGCTGGCGCTTTCGATCGAGAGCCGCGACGGCATCGACGCCCTCGGCGATGGCGTGTGGCGCCTTGGCGATTCCCGGTGCTCGCCAGTCCTGCTGGCGCGCGATCTGATCCGGCTATGGCGCGAGCCGGCCCTGCTGGAGCGGGTGCGGGTCGCAGGCGGGCCGATCCGCGTCATCACGCCGAAGCCGCGCGAGACGCGCGGGGCGCCCTTCGGCCCGGGCGTGGAGTGGTTGGCTCTGGAGGATCGGTTCGCCTTCTACGGCGGCGGCATCTCGTTCATCGGCATGTCGGGTGAGCCACCAGGCCCGCAGGCCAGCGATCCAACGACGCCGGTGAAGGGGCCTTTCTCGGCGGATTTCCGCTGGGTCACGCTGCCCGAGGGGCCGCACGGCCCGATCCGGCTGACCGAGGCTCAGGCAGCAGTGTTCGAGGCCCTGTGGTCGTTCAAGGGGGAGCCCCGCACCGCCGAACAGGTCATGCGGCGTGCCGGGCTCGACAGCGCCAAGCCCATCGACGTGTTCAAGGTCAAGACGCGCGACAAGGGCAAGCCGGAAGCCGAAGGGCCACTCGTTGCATACCGGGCCCTCGTCCAGGTCGTGCAGGGGCGCCCGGGGCTGTACTCGATGCCCTGTGCTGCAGCATTGAGCCCCGTGCAGGCTTGATGCCTTGCTCTTCCAAGCACGATGAACAACCGCTGGCCGTGACGCACGCGCAAGTCATTGACGTACGAGGCCGCCTGCGTGCGCTTCCGCCAAGAAGTTGGCGCCGGTTTTGAGAGAAGAGAGAGCAAAAGAGAGTCGAACTGGGCGACTTTCGGGCGGTGCGGCTTCACTGCGTGGCACACGCAGAACGCCGCCGAACCCCGCGCGGCGTCGGGGAACCCGGAAACGAAAACGCCCAACCGATAGAGGTTGGGCGTTGAAAAGTGGTGGCCTGGGGCGGAATCGAACCACCGACACGCGGATTTTCAATCCGCTGCTCTACCAACTGAGCTACCAGGCCAGTGTCGCAACGAGCGCTGCAACGAAACGCTTTACGGCTACGCGAAATTAAGCGCGTCCCGTAAAGAACGCAGGATATTACACACTTTTTTCCCGCTTGGCAAAGCGCTCGGCCCTATGCGACCGCCCGTCGCACCCTCCCCCGCCCCGACCCTTTATAATGGCGGGTGGCCCTCCTCATCCGGGCCCTTTTTCCTGCCCATGTCCGTCGACGTCCTTACATTCGGCCTGAACCACGTCTCCGCCCCGGTCTCGGTGCGGGAACGGGTGTCGCTACCGCTGGAGCTGGTTCGCCCGGCGCTGGCGGGGTTGCGGTCGGCGTTCGGGGGCGCGGTGCGCGAAGCGGCCATCCTGTCCACCTGTAATCGCACCGAGATCTACTGTGCGGCCGAACCGGGTGTGGCCGAGCATCTGCCGGCCTGGCTGGCGGACTATCGCCAGTTCGACAACCGGTCGCTGCAGCCGCATTTGTATCGGCATATCCATCACGACGCCGTCCGGCACGCGTTCCGCGTGGCCAGCGGGCTGGATTCGATGGTGCTGGGCGAGCCGCAAATCCTCGGGCAGATGAAGGACGCCGTGCGCGCCGCCGAGGAAGCCGGGGCGATGGGCACGCTGCTGCACCAGTTGTTCCAGCGCACGTTCTCGGTGGCCAAGGAGGTCCGTTCGCAGACCGCGATCGGCGCGCAGTCGGTGTCGATGGCCGCGGCGGCGGCGCGGCTGGCCGAGCGGGTGTTCGGCGACCTGGCCGAGGTCAATGTGCTGCTGATCGGCGCGGGCGAGATGATCGAGCTCTGTGCGACGCACCTGGCCGCGCATCATCCGAAGAAGATGGTGGTGGCCAATCGCACGGTGGAACGGGCCGAGACGCTGGCCTCGAAGTTCTCGGCCGGTGCGATGCGGCTGTCGGAACTGCCCGAGAAGCTGGCGGATTTCGACGTGGTGGTGTCCAGCACCGCGAGTTCGCTGCCCATCCTGGGGCTGGGCATGGTGGAACGCGCCACCAAGACGCGGCGCCACCGGCCGATGGTGATGATCGACCTGGCAGTGCCGCGCGACATCGAACCCGAGGTCGGCCGGCTGGACGACGTCTACCTGTATTCGGTGGACGACCTGGGCCGCCTGGTGCAGAACGCGTCCGACGCGCGCAAGGCGGCGGTGGTGCAGGCCGAGGCCATCATCGAGACCCGGGTACAGAATTTCATGCACTGGATGGATACGCGCACCATCGTGCCGGTCATCCGTGACCTGCACCAGGCGGCCGACGCGATGCGGCAGGCCGAACTGGATCGCGCCCGCAAGGCGCTGGCCCGGGGCGATGCGCCGGAGCAAGTCCTGGAACAATTGGCGCATGGCCTGACGCAGAAGTACCTGCACGGTCCGCTGTCCGCCCTCAACCATAGCGAAGGCGCCGACCGCCAGCAGCTGCTGGCCTGGTTGCCGCGCCTGTTCTCGTCGCGCTCTGAGCGCAACCACTAGCCTTTCATGAAAGCATCGATGCGGGCCCGGCTCGAGCAATTGACTCGACGCCTCGCCGAACTGGACGCGTTGCTCGCGGCCCCCGAGACCGCCAGCGACATGGACACTTTCCGCAAGCTGTCCCGGGAGCGCTCGGAGATCGAACCGGTCGCCAATGGCTTCAAGCAGTACGAAGGCACCGAGGCGGACATCGAGACGGCCCAGGAGATGCTGGGCGATCCCGACATGAAGGCGATGGCCGAGGAAGAGCTGCGCGCGGGCCGGGACCGGCTGGACGAACTGGAAGGCGAGCTGCGCATCCTGCTGCTGCCGCGCGACCCGGACGACAACCGCAGCCTGTTCCTGGAAATCCGGGCGGGCACGGGCGGCGACGAGAGCGCGCTGTTCGCGGGCGACCTGCTGCGCATGTATACCCGCTATGCCGAGCGCAATCGCTGGCAGGTTGAGATCATGTCGATGAGCGAATCGGAGCTTGGCGGCTACAAGGAAGTGATCGCGCGCATCGCGGGCGACGGCGCCTACGGCAAGCTCAAGTTCGAATCGGGCGGCCATCGCGTGCAGCGCGTGCCGGCCACCGAAACGCAAGGCCGCATCCATACGTCCGCCTGCACGGTGGCCATCATGCCGGAAGCGGACGAGGTGGCCGAGGTGCAGATCAATCCCGCCGACCTGCGCATCGACACTTTCCGCGCCAGCGGCGCGGGCGGGCAGCACATCAACAAGACCGATTCGGCCGTGCGCATCACCCACCTGCCCACGGGCATCGTGGTCGAATGCCAGGACGACCGATCGCAGCACCGCAACCGCGACAAGGCGATGAAGGTGCTGGCCGCCCGCATCAAGGACAAGGAGCAGCGCGAGCGCCACGCCAAGGAAGCGGCGCACCGCAAGAGCCTGGTCGGCTCGGGTGACCGTTCCGAGCGCATCCGCACCTATAACTTCCCGCAGGGCCGGGTGACCGACCACCGCATCAACCTGACCCTGTACAAGCTGCAGAACGTGCTGGACGGCGACCTGGAGGAGCTGATCTCCGCCCTGGCCTCGGAACACCAGGCCGAGCTGCTGGCCGCGCTGGGCGACGACTGAACGCCATGGCGGCCTGCGCGCGCGAGCTGATCGCCGGCAGCGGGCTGCCGCTGCTGGAGGCGCGCATGCTGCTCGAGCGTGCACTGGGCGCGAGCCGGACCTGGCTCATCGCCCATGACGACGAGGCGCTGCCGGATGCGCAGGTGGCGGTCTTCCAGGACTGGGCGGCGCGGCGCCGGCGAGGCGAGCCCATGGCTTACCTGCTGGGCGAGCGCGAGTTCATGGGCCATCTCTTCCACGTATCGCCCGCGGTGCTGATCCCGCGCCCCGAGACGGAGCTGCTGGTGGAAACCGCGCTCGCGCACGTCCGGGACATTCCGGCCCCGCGCGTGCTGGACCTGGGCACGGGCAGCGGTGCCATCGCCGTCTCGATTGCGCTGGCCCGGCCCGATGCGCGGGTGGACGCCACGGACCTCAGTCCGCAGGCCCTGGAGGTGGCCGGTGACAACGCCAGGCGCCTTGGCGCCGTGGTGGCGCTGCACGAGGGCGACTGGTACGGGGCCTTGAACGGCGGCGCCGCGGCACCCATCTATGACGTGATCGTTTCCAACCCGCCGTATATCGCCGCCGGCGATCCGCATTTGTCGCAGGGGGACCTGCGCCACGAGCCGGGCATGGCGCTGACGGACCGCTCAGACGGCCTCGAGGCCCTGCGCGCCATCGTCCGCGGCGCCCCGGCATGGCTCAAGCCCGGCGGCGCGCTGTGGATGGAACATGGCTGGGACCAGGCCGGGCGGGTGCGGGATTTGCTGCGGGCCGCCGGCTTCGGCGGCGCCACGAGCCGCCGCGACCTGGCCGGCATCGAGCGGATTTCCGGCGGGTCCCTATAATCGACTTCATCACCTTTCACCCTGTACGAGGATCGCCATGAGCGACGTGCAAGATTTCATCCGGCAGACCGTTACCGAAAACCCTGTCGTGCTGTTCATGAAGGGCACTGCCCAGTTCCCGCAATGCGGCTTCTCGGGCCGCGCCATCCAGTTGCTGAAGGCCAATGGCGTGCGCCAGGTGACCACCGTCAACGTGCTGGAAGACGACGAGGTGCGCCAGGGCATCAAGGAATACTCGAACTGGCCGACCATTCCGCAGCTCTACATCAAGGGCGAATTCATCGGCGGCTCGGACATCCTGGCCGAGCTGCACGAAACGGGCGAGCTCAAGCAGTTGCTGGCGGACGCCGGCGTACTGGCCTGAGGCGTCCCGCCGGCGCGCCATGAAGATCTACCTTGCCGGGCCGGACGTGTTCCGGCCCGACGCCCAGGCCCATGGCGAGCGGCTCAAGCAACTCTGCGCGCGCCACGGCTTCCAGGGCCTGTTTCCGCTCGATGCCCCCGCGCCGCGCGAGGCCGGCGCCGAAGCGGCCCGTGCCATCTATCGCGCCAACATCGCCCTGCTGGGCGAGGCCGACCTGGTGATGGCCAACCTGGCGCCTTTCCGCGGACAGGAGCCGGATTCGGGCACCGCCTTCGAAGTCGGCTATGCGGCCGCCTGCGGCAAGCCGGTCTGGGCCTACACTGACGAAGACCGCCCGCTCGCGCAGCGCCTCGCCGCGGGCCGCGGCGCGGACGGCGAACCCGTGGACGACCGCGGTTACCGGGTCGAGGACTTCGGCCTGACCCTGAACCTGATGCTGGCGTGCAGCGCCACGGTGGTCCATGGCGGGCCGGAAGCCTGCCTGCGTGGCATCGCCGCGGCGCATGCGCCCGCCCCCTCATTTCCGGAGTCCCCATGAACTTTCCGCGCAAAGCGATCCTGGGCCTGGCGCTTGCCGCCGCCCTGCATGCCCCGCTGGCGCTCGCCGCCGACATCGCGACCGAGACGCAGATGCTCAGGACGCTGCTGGGCGCGATCGAATCCAACGACTACCAGCAATTCGTGGCCGCCGGCAGCAACGATTTCGCCAAGCTGGACCGGGCGCAGTTCGACGCCGTGGCGACGCAGCTCGGGCCGCGGCTGAAGGCGGGCTACCAGGTGCAGCGCCTGGGCGACTACCGCCAGCAGGCCTACGAGTTCTCGCTGTGGAAGATCACCTTCAAGGACGGCGGCGACGATCTGGTCGGCACGCTGAACCTGCAGGACGGCAAGGTCGGCGGCTTCGTGCTGCGCTGATCAGGCCTGCCTGGGGGCGGGCGCCGGCAGGCGCCGCACCCAGAAGGCGTAGATGGCCAGCGCCGACAGCGTGCACGCCGCCATCACGCCGGTGATGGCCCGGGCGCTGTGGCCGTCGTAGAGGAAGGTCACGAGGGATCCCGACAGCGCGCCCGTGGCCATCATCACGCAGCTCACCACGGCCGAGGCCACGCCGGCCACTTCGGGCAGCGGCTCCACCGCCGCATGCGAGGCGTTCGGCGCGATCATGCCGAACGAAAAAGTATTGATCATCAACAGGGGCACCAGGGTCCAGGCCGACAAGGCGTCGGCGAACCCCAGTATCGCCAGCAGCACGCTGGTCGAGCTCGACAGCGCCAGGCCGGTCCACAGCAGCTTGTGCGGGGCGATGCCGCGGGCATTGAGGCGGCCGTTGATGAGCGAGGCCGCCATGATGCCGAAGGCGGTCATGGCGAAGACCAGGCCGAAGGCCTGGGGCGACATGCCCAGCAGCTGCATCATCAGCAGCGGCGAGCCGGTGATGTAGGCGAACTGGCACCCGAAGGTCAGCGCATTGACCAGCGTGTTGCCCAGGCACACGGGATTGCCCAGCACGCGCGCATAGGCCCGCATCAGCGCACCCGCCGTGGGGCGCGCGGCGATCGTGGCGGACGGACGGGTCTCGGCCATGCCCAGGTACACCGCCACGGTCGTCGCCACGCCGGCCAGCGCCATCACCCCGTAGATCGAGCGCCATCCGGCGAAATACATCACCCAGCTGCCCAGCGTGGGGGCGATCATAGGCGCGACGATGCGCATGCTGGCGACATACGACAGGCGGGCGCGCGCGACGTGGCCCTGGAAAAGGTCGCGCACGATGGTGAGCGACATCACCGATCCCGCCCCGGCGCCGACGCCCTGCAGGACACGGAACACCAGCAGCGAACCCAGGTTGGGCGCCAGCGCGCAGGCGGCGCTCGCCAGCGAGAACAGCACGCCGCCGAACAGCACGATGGGCCGCCTGCCGTAGCGGTCGGCCAGCGGACCGTACGCCAGGGGCGCGATGGCGAATCCGGCCAGGAACAGGCTCAGGGTCAAGGCGGCGCTGGACGGCGGGACGTGGAGATCCAGGCCGATGGCCGCCAGCGCGGGCAGCGCCATGTCGGTGGAGAGAGCCGGCAACGCGGACAGGGAAGCCAGGAGCAGGACGAATGCCGCGGAGTCGGGACGTATGCGCATGGCCCGCAGTTTACCGTGTCCGCACGTGGCGAGCCGGCCGTCCAAGAGCGGCCAGGCTTCGGAAATGCGGAAGCACCCGCTTGGTGCGGCGCACAAGATTGGGCACGCGCCATGGGGCGCAAGCGCCAGCCAGGCGCGGCGACGCCGGCCCCACCCCAGCTTCAACCCCTTGTTCCATAAGCGGTTTTCCTGCGCCAGCGAAGACCGTCCCACCCATGGCACAGCTATTGCTTGAAAGGCTTGCCGGCCAACGCAGGCCGGCGACACGACTGAGCGGTAGGAACAACGGCGTTCCGCAGTGACCAAGGCGAAGCCTTCGTTGCGCGGGACGCTTTTTTTCGCCTGGAGCGCCGGATGAAACTGAATACCTCGCCTGACTCTTGCCCCCCGGCGGCCACCGCCGCCACCTCGTCCGGCCCGGACGCCCAGCGCCGCAGGCTGCTGGGGGCCGGAGCGGCCGCGGGCATCATGAGCCTGGTGGATCCCATGGTGCGCGCGGGAGCGTGGGCGGCCGGCTCGGACGCTCCCGAGAAGCCCGAGGTCAGGATCGGCTTCATTCCGCTGACCGACTGCGCCTCCGTCGTGATGGCGGCGACGCTGGGCCTGGACAAGAAATACGGCGTGAAGATCACGCCCGTCAAGGAAGCCTCCTGGCCGGGCGTGCGCGACAAGCTGGTCAACGGCGAACTGGATCTCGCCCACGTGCTGTACGGTCTGGTCTACGGCGTGCAGCTGGGCATAGGCGGCCCGCGCAAGGACATGGCGGTGCTGATGAACCTGAACAACAACGGCCAGGCCATCACGATATCCAACAAGCTCCGGGACAAGGGCGCGCGCGATGGCGCGTCGCTGGCCAAGCTGATGAAAAGCGAGAAGGCCGAATACACCTTCGCCCAGACCTTCCCGACCGGCACCCACGCCATGTGGATCTATTACTGGCTGGCCGCCCATGGCATCAATCCGATGCGCGATGCCAAGGTTATTACCGTGCCGCCGCCCCAGATGGTGGCGAACATGCGGGTCGGCAACATGGACGGGTTCTGCGTGGGCGAGCCTTGGAACGCGCGCGCCATCATGGACAACATCGGCTTTACCGCCACCACCACGCAGGCAATCTGGACCGATCATCCGGAGAAGGTGCTGGGCACGACCGCCGAGTTCGTGCAGCGCTATCCGAATACGGCGCGCGCCGTGACGGCGGCGGTGCTGGAAGCGGGCAAGTTCATCGACGCGTCGGCTTCCAACCGCCGCAAGACCGCGGAGACCATCGCCGCCAAGTCCTACGTCAACACGGACATGGACGTGATCCTGGACCGGATGCTCGGCCGCTATACCGACGGCCTGGGCAAGACCTGGGACGACCCGAACGCGATGAAGTTCTTCAACGACGGCGGCGCCAACTTCCCCTACCTGTCGGACGGCATGTGGTTCCTCACCCAGCACAAGCGCTGGGGGCTGCTCAAGAGCCATCCCGACTACCTGGCGGTCGCCAGGCAGGTCAACCGCATCGACGTCTACAAGCAGGCCGCGAGCGCGGCGGGCGTGGCGGTGCCCAAGTCGGACATGCGCACGTCCAGGCTCGTCGACGGCGTGGTCTGGGATGGCAAGAACCCGGCCGCCTATGCCGACGGCTTCAAGGTCAACGTTTCCTAAGCATCGCACCAGGAGTCTCCATCATGACCGCCACGGCTCGCTCCTTCAACGCCGGTCCTGCCGCCTCCCCGCCCGTTGCGGAGGTCATCGACCTGCACGCCGCAGGCGCCCACGCCCCCGCAGCGCCCGCGGCCACGGCGCCGCGCCCGCCGCTGCTGGCGCGCGTGGACTGGCGCAGCGCCTGGGAAACCTTCGTCAAGGCAGTGGCCGGCCCATGCCTGGGTTTCGCGCTGCTGATCCTGGGCTGGCAACTGGTGGCCGACACCATCCCGGAGATTCCTTCGCCGGGCGTGACCGGGCGAGCGGCGGTGGCGCTGTTCTCCGACCCGTTCTACGACAACGGCCCCAACGACCAGGGCATAGGCTGGAACCTGCTTTCGTCCCTGCGGCGCGTGGCCATCGGTTTCGGGCTGGCGGCGCTGGTCGGCATCCCGGCGGGTTTCGTCATCGGACGCTTCGCGGCGGTCAGTGCGGTGCTCTCCCCTCTCATCAGCCTGCTGCGTCCGGTGTCGCCGCTGGCCTGGCTGCCGCTGGGACTGCTGCTGTTCAAGTCCGCCAACCTGGCCGCGGTATGGGCCATCTTCATCTGCTCGATCTGGCCGATGATCATCAATACCGCGGTCGGCGTGACGCGCGTGCCGCAGGACTACATGAACGTGGCGCGAGTGCTGAAGCTGTCGGAATGGAAGATCATGACGCGGGTGCTGTTCCCGGCCGTCCTGCCCTACATGCTGACCGGCGTGCGGCTGTCCATCAGCACGGCCTGGCTGGTGATCGTCGCGGCCGAGATGCTGACCGGCGGCGTGGGCATCGGCTTCTGGCTGTGGGACGAATGGAACAACCTGAAGGTGGAACACATCGTCATCGCCATCTTCGTGATCGGCATCGTCGGCCTGGTCCTGGAAGTCTTGCTGACCCAGCTGGTCCGGCGCTTCACCTACGCCGACTGACACGCGCAAGGAGCGCATCGTGGACAAGTTCCTCAGCATCGAAAACGTGGGCCAGGTCTTCAAGACCCGCAAGGGAGACTTCATTGCCCTGCGCGACATCAACCTGACCGTCGCCAAGGGCGAGTTCATCTCGCTGATCGGCCATTCCGGATGCGGCAAGTCGACACTGCTCAACCTGGTGGCGGGCCTGACACGCCCCACGTCCGGCGCGCTCATCTGCGCCGGCCGGGAGATCGACGGGCCAGGGCCCGAACGCGCCGTGGTCTTCCAGAACCACTCGCTGCTGCCCTGGTTCAGCTGCTACAAGAACATCCATCTCGGCGTGGAGCGCGTATTCGGCGCCACCGAGAGCAAGGCCAGGCTGCGCGAGCGTACGTTGGCGGCGCTGCAGCTGGTGGGGCTGGCGCATGCGGAGCACAAGCTGCCGCACGAGATATCGGGCGGCATGAAGCAGCGCGTGGGCATCGCCCGCGCCCTGGCGATCGAACCCGACGTGCTGCTGATGGACGAACCCTTCGGCGCGCTCGATGCGCTGACCCGCGCCCACTTGCAGGACGAGCTGCTGGAAATCGTCGCCAAGACGCAGAGCTCCGTCATCATGGTCACGCATGACGTGGACGAGGCGGTGCTGCTGTCGGACCGGATCGTGATGCTGACCAACGGCCCGGCCGCCACCATAGGCGAGATCCTGGACGTGCGCCTGCCGCGGCCGCGCAGCCGGATCGAGCTGGCCGACGACGAGCGCTATCACGCGTGCCGCACCGCGGTCATCGATTTCCTCTACCGCAAGCAAAGCCATCCGGCGCGCCAGGCGGCGTAACATTCTTCCATGCCCCGAGTCCTGCTGGTCAACGATACCGACAAGCCCATCGCCGAGTTGCGCGAGGCGCTGCAGCGCGCGGGATACGAGATCATGGCGGACGTGGCGCATGCCCGGGCGCTGCTCCATGCGGTGGAAACGCAGCGTCCCGACGTGATCATCATCGATACCGAATCGCCCACGCGCGACACCCTGGAGCAGTTGGCGGTCATGAACGCCGCCGCTCCCCGGCCGGTGGTCATGTTCTCGGACGTGGCCGACCAGTCCATCATCCGCGCGGCGGTCCGGGCCGGCGTCACGACCTATGTGGTGGATGGCATGGCGCCCGAGAAACTGGCCCCCATCCTGGAAGTCGCCTGTGCCCGCTTCGACGAGGAAGACAAGCTGCGGCGCCGGCTGGCCGAAGTCGAACAGCAGTTGGCGGACCGCAAGGACATCGACCGGGCCAAGGGCTGGCTGATGGACAGGCACGGGCTGAGCGAAGCCGAGGCGTTCGAACTCCTGCGCAGCCAGGCCATGAAACAAGGCGCCCGGCTGGGCGACGTCGCGCGGCAGTTGCTGTCGATGTCCGACCCGCCTGGCTAACCGATCGGAGATGCCGATGTCCCTTCCCTTTTCTTCCGCGGCGCATCCGGGCGGCCACCTGGTCGCGGGCTCCGATGCGCCGGAGAAGCGCCAGCTGCGCGTGGGCTTCATCGCGCTGACCGACTGCGCGCCGCTGGTCATCGCGGTCGCCAAAGGGTATGACCGCAAGTACGGCCTCGAAATCGTGCTGCAGCGCCAGCCGTCCTGGGCGGCGGTGCGCGACAAGCTGCTGGCCGGCGAGCTCGACGCCTCGCACGCGCTGTACGGGCTGGGCTACGGCATCCAGCTGGGCCTGGGCGGCCCGCAGCACGACATGGCGATATTGATGTCGCTGAACCAGGGCGGCCAGGCCATCACGCTGTCGCAGGCGCTGGCTCCCCAGGTGCGCGACGGCGCCTCGCTGGCGCGCCTGGTCCACGGTTCCGAGACGCGCTACACCTTCGCCCATACTTTTCCGACGGGCTCGCACGCCATGCTGCTTTATTACTGGCTGGCGGCGCACGACATCCATCCGCTGTACGACGTGCGCAGCGTGGTGATCCCCCCGCCGCAGATGGCCGAGGGCCTGCGGCGGGGGGACGTCGACGGCTACTGCGTGGGCGAACCGTGGAACGCGCTGGCGCAAAGCGAGGGCAAGGGTTTTACCGTCGCGCTGACCTCGGAAGTCTGGCCCAATCACCCCGAGAAGGTGCTGGCCTGCACCCGGGACTTCGCCGACCGCCATCCCAACACGGCGCGCGCGCTGGTCATGGCCCTGCTGGAAGCCTGCCGCTACCTGGACGTGCCCGCCAACCGGGAAGAAGCCGCGTCCTGGCTGGCGCTGCCGGACTACGTCGACGCGCCGCGCGACGTCATCGCGTCGCGGCTGCTGCCGGAGAAGGCGGCGGACGGCAGCACGCCCGGCATCCGTTTCTTCGGCGACGGCGAGGCCAATTTCCCGTACCTGTCAGACGGGATGTGGCTGATCGCGCAATACCGGCGCTGGGGCATGCTGCGCGACGAGCCCGACTACGAGGCGGTCGCGCAGGGCATCCACCGGCTCGACCTGTATCGCGAAGCGGCGGCGCAGCTGGGCGTCGCCGTGCCGGACGCCACCCGGCGATCGAGCCGGCTCATCGACGGCAAGACCTGGGACGGCGGCGACGCCGCCGCCTATGCGCGGAGCTTCGACATCAAGGCCTAGCACGAGACGACCGCGCCCTGCGCCAGTGCGCCGGCCTGGCCCGACGCACTAGGCTGGTGCCCTGCCGCCCCCACCGTGGCGCCCTCGCCGGCGCTTCGTCCCCGAACTCCCTGGCGCACCGCATTCCCGACACCGGCAAGCGGCCCGGCACGCCCTTTGCTTAATCATGAATGCGCCCATGCGGCGCGCGAACCAGGGCCGGGGCAATCGCCACGGCCCGCACCAGGACAACGGCGTCCCCTCGCAGCCAGGCTGCGGCGGGACGCCGTTGTCGTTTCCGGAACTGTCTGACCGAGTCGAACATGATGAACAGATCGAAACTGGTTGTGGTGGGCAACGGCATGGCCGGCATACGCACGCTGGAAGAACTGCTGGCGCTGGCGCCCGACCGATACGACATCACGGTCTTCGGCGCCGAGCCGCATCCGAACTACAACCGCATCCTGCTGTCGCCGGTGCTCGCGGGCGAGCAGAACTTCCAGGACATCGTGCTCAACCCGCTGTCGTGGTACGAGGAAAACGGCATTACGCTGCACACCGGCAAGCCGGTGGTCCGCATCGACCGCCGCCGCCGCGTGGTCGTGGCCGAGGACGGCAGCGAAGCGCCCTACGACCGCCTGCTGCTGGCGACCGGTTCCAATCCCTTCATCCTGCCCATACCCGGCAAGGACCTGGACGGCGTCATTACCTATCGCGACATCCACGACACGCAGCGGATGATCGACGCGGCCCGGACCAAGCGGCGGGCGATCGTCATCGGCGGAGGCCTGCTCGGACTGGAGGCCGCCAACGGCTTGAAGCTGCGCGGGATGGAGGTGAGCGTGGTGCACCTGGGCGACTGGCTGCTCGAGCGCCAGCTCGACCGCACCGCGGGCAAGCTGCTGGAAGCCTCGCTGGCGGCGCGCGGGCTCGATTTCTTGCTGGGGCGGTCGACCGCCGAGATCCTTGGCGACGACGCCGGCCGCGTGCGGGGCGTGCGCTTCAAGGACGGCGAGGAAGTCGAGGCCGAATTGGTCGTCATGGCCGTGGGCATACGGCCCAATACCGCGCTGGCCGAGGCGGCGGGGCTGCACTGCCGCAACGGCATCGTGGTCAACGACGTGCTGCAGACCTTCGATCCGCGCATCTACGCGGTGGGCGAATGCGTCAACCATCGCGGCACCGCCTACGGCCTGGTGGCGCCCCTGTTCGAGATGGCCAAGGTCGCCGCCAATCACCTGGCCGAGCTCGGCTACGGCAGCTACAAGGGCTCGGTACTGTCGACCAAGCTCAAGGTCACCGGCATCGACCTGTTCTCGGCGGGGGACTTCGCCGGCGGCGCCGATACCGAGGACATCGTGCTGTCGGATCCGGCCGGCGGCGTCTACAAGCGGCTGGTGATCAAGGACGACAAGCTGGTGGGCGCCTGCCTGTACGGCGACACGGTGGACGGCGCCTGGTACTTCAAGCTTCTGCGCGAAGGACGCGCGATCGGCGAGCTGCGCGACAGGCTGATGTTCGGCGAATCCAGCGTGGGCGATGCCGGCGTGCAGGGGCAGAGCCGCGCCGCCGCCATGCAGGACAGCGACGAGGTCTGCGGCTGCAACGGCGTCTGCAAGGGCACCATCGTGCGCGCCATCCAGGACAAGGGCCTGTTCACCGTGGACGACGTCAAGAAGCACACCAAGGCCGCGAGTTCCTGCGGCTCGTGCACCGGCCTGGTGGAACAGATCCTGATGAACACCCTGGGCTCCAATTTCCAGGAAGCTCCCAAGACCAAGGCGGTATGCGGCTGTACCGACCACAGCCATGCGGCGCTGCGCCAGGCCATCCGCGAGCACAGGCTGCTGAGCCACGCCGAGGTCTATGCCTTCATGGATTGGCGCACGCCCAACGGCTGCGCCACCTGCCGGCCGGCCGTCAACTACTACCTGATCTCGACCTGGCCGCGCGAGGCCGTGGACGATCCGCAAAGCCGCTTCATCAACGAGCGCGCGCACGCCAACATCCAGAAAGACGGCACGTTCTCGGTCGTGCCGCAGATGAAGGGCGGCGTGACGAACCCGTCGGAACTGCGGCGCATCGCCGATGTGGCCGACAAATACGCCGTGCCCATGATCAAGGTGACCGGCGGTCAGCGCATCGACCTGCTGGGCGTGAAGAAGGAAGACCTGGTTTCCGTCTGGCGCGACCTGGGAATGAATTCCGGCCATGCCTACGGCAAGTCCATCCGCACGGTGAAGACCTGCGTGGGCATGGAGTTTTGCCGCTTCGGCACCCAGAACAGCACGCAGATGGGCATCGAGCTCGAGACCATGCTGGCCAATATGTGGAGTCCGCACAAGGTCAAGCTCGCGGTGTCGGGCTGCCCGCGCAATTGCGCCGAATCGGGCATCAAGGACGTGGGCGTGATCGCGGTCGACAGCGGCTGGGAGCTCTACGTGGGCGGCAATGGCGGCATCAAGACCGAGGTCGCGCAATTCCTGGTGAAGGTCAAGACGCCCGAAGAGGTCAAGGAGTACGCCGGTGCTTTCCTGCAGCTGTACCGGGAGGAGGCCTATTACCTCGACCGCACCGTGCACTACATCGAGCGCGTGGGCCTGGACTACGTCAAGCGCAAGATCGTGGAGGACGCTCCCGGCCGCAAGGCGCTCTACGAACGCCTGCTGTACTCGCTCGAAGGCCTGCGCGACCCCTGGGCCGAACGCGTGCAGGGCAAGGCCGGGCGCGAATACATCCCCCTGAAACTGGTGTCCGAAGAGGTTGCATGATGAGTGCCAATGATCCGCATCCCTGGGTCCGCCTGTGCGAGGTGGACGACATCCCGAAACTGGGCAGCCGCGTGGTGGAACGCGCGGGCGGCAACCTGGCGGTGTTCCGTACCGCCCAGGACAAGGTCTTCGCGCTGCTCGACCGCTGCCCCCACAAGAACGGTCCCTTGTCGCAAGGCATCGTCCACGGGGAATCGGTCACCTGCCCCCTGCATGGCTGGCAGATCGGCCTGGAGAACGGGCAGGCCAAGGCGCCCGACGAGGGGTGCGCGCGCCGTTTCCCGGTGCGCGTGGACAAGGGCGTGGTCTATCTCGGACTGAGCTGAACGGCGGGAGCACGTCATGGGCGAGCCACGAACCACCGCGTCGACCTGCTGCTATTGCGGCGTGGGCTGCGGCGTCCTGATCGACAGCGTTGGCGATCGCATCGTCGGCGTCCGGGGCGACCCCCATCATCCGGCCAATGCCGGCAAGCTCTGCTCGAAGGGGCTGTCGCTCGCGCTGACCGCGCAAAGCACGGCCGGACGCGCCCTGCATCCATCCTGGCGTCCCCAGCGCGGCGCGCCGCTGCAGCCGGTGGAATGGGAGTCGGCCTTCGACCACGTCGCGACCCGCCTGGCGGAGATCGTCCGCCGGCATGGCCCCGATGCGGTGGCCTTCTACGTGTCGGGTCAACTGCTGACCGAGGACTACTACATCTTCAACAAGCTGGCCAAGGGCCTGGTGGGCACCAACAACATCGACACCAACTCGCGCCTGTGCATGTCGAGCGCCGTGACGGGCTACAAGCTGTCGCTGGGCGCCGACGGGCCGCCCACCTGCTACGAAGATCTGGACCACGCCCATACGGTGCTGATCGCCGGCAGCAACATGGCATACGCCCACCCGGTGCTGTACCGCCGGCTCGAAGCGGCACGCGAGGCCCGGCCCGGCACGCGCTGGATCGTCGTGGATCCGCGCCGCACCGACACCGCGGCCATGGCCGACCTGCACCTGCAAATACAGCCGGGCACCGACGTCGCGCTGTTCAACGGCATGCTGCACCACCTGATCTGGGAAGGCTGGCTCGACCACGGCCACATCGCCGGGCATACCGAAGGCTTCGATGCGGTCAAGCGCATAGTGCGCGACACCACGCCGGCCGCCGCCGCGGCGGTGTGCGGCATTTCCGAGCGGGACCTGTGCCAGGCCGCCGAATGGTTTGCGCGCAGCCCGGCCACGCTGTCGCTCTACTGCATGGGCCTGAACCAGTCCAGCCACGGCACCGACAAGAACCTCGCGCTGGTCAATCTGCACCTGGCGACGGGCCAGATCGGCCGCGCCGGCGCGGGCCCGTTCTCGCTGACGGGCCAGCCCAACGCCATGGGCGGCCGCGAAGTGGGCGGCATGGCCACCATGCTGGCGGCCCATCGGGACATCGGCAATGCCGCCCATCGCGCCGAGGTGGCGGCGTTCTGGAAAGTGGACGCGGTATCCGGCCGCCCCGGCCTGGCCGCCGTCGACATGTTCGACGCGCTGGCCGCGGGCAAGGTGAAAGCGGTGTGGATCGTCTGTACCAACCCGGCCCATTCGCTGCCCCGCATCGAAGCCGTGCGCCAGGCGCTGCGGCGCGCCGAACTGGTCGTGGTGCAGGAAGCCTACGCCGACACCGACACCGTGGCGTTCGCCGACGTGCTCCTGCCCGCCGCCAGCTGGGGGGAGAAGGACGGCACCGTCACCAACTCGGAACGGCGCATATCGCGCGTGCGCGCCGCCATCGCGCCACCGGGCGAGGCGCGGGCCGACTGGCGCATCGCGGCCGAGATCGGCCGGCGCATGCAACGCCTGCTCAAGCCGGACGCCCCCGACCTGTTTCCCTACCAAACGCCGCGCGAGATCTTCGACGAGCACCGGGCGCTCACGCAAGGCCGCGACCTCGACATCGGCGGGCTGGACTACGACATCCTGGAGGCGCGCGGGCCGCAGCAATGGCCATTCCCGGCCGGCAGCGCGCAGGGCCTGGCCCGTCGCTATGTCGATCGGCGCTACGCCACCGAATCGGGCCGCGCATGCTTCCAGCCCGTCTCCTACCGCCCCGTGGCCGTGGCGACGAGCCCGCGCTATCCCTTCCACCTGACCACCGGGCGGCTGCGGGACCAATGGCACGGCATGAGCCGCACCGGCCGCCTCGCGCAAGCATTCTCGCACGCGCCGGAGCCCACGCTCGACATGCATCCGGCGGACGCCGCGCGCCGCGGCCTGTCGGATGGCGACCTGGTGCAGGTCGAGAGCCGCGACGGCGCCCTCGTGCTGCCGCTCAGGCTGACCGAGGACCTGGCCTCGGGAACCGTGTTTGCCGCCATGCATTGGAACGGCCAGTTCATGAACAGCGGCGGTGTCAATGAAGTCTGCAACGCGGCGGTGGACGGCAAGTCGTTCCAGCCGGAGCTCAAGCACACCGCGGTCAGGATCGACAAGGCGGAACTGGGATGGCGGGTACGCGCCGCCATCGACGTGGACGGGCAGGAAGAAGCTCTGGCCCGGCGCGCGGCGCTGCAGCCGCTGCTGGCGGCATGCGGCTATGCCGCGCTGGGCCTGCGCGCCGCCGGCGACCGCACGGTGCTGGCGTTGACCGCCGCCCTGGCCGCGCCCGACGAAGCCTGGCTCGGGGCGTTGGCCGAGGCCCTGGACATGGGCGCCGGCCCCGACGTCCTGGACTACCGGGACCGGCGGCAGGGCGTACGCAAGTGCGCACGCTGGCAGGCCGACCGCCTGCTTGCCTTCGTCCTGGCGGGTGACGTGGCACAGGCGGAAGCGCTGCTGGCGCGCCTTGCGGCGGGCAAGCCGTGGGAAGGCTCCCGGCTGCGCGTGTTCACCCCGGACGCGGCCCCGGTGGTCCGCGACCGCACCGTCTGCCAGTGCAAGGGCGTCGCGGCATCGGCCATCAACGCCGCCATCGCGCGGGGCGCCGACGTGGCGGCCCTGAAGGCCACGCTGGGCTGCGGCACCGTGTGCGGCTCTTGCGTGCCGGAACTGTCGCGGATGTGCGGCGCGTCGCGAATGTCGGCATGAGCATGATGGAAATGACGAGGATGAAGATGGGCAAAGGACGAGTGATCCTGATGGGCGCCGGCCCCGGCGACCTGGAACTGCTGACCCGCAAGGCGGTGCGTGCGCTCGCCGCGGCCGACGTGCTGCTGCTCGACGAACTGGTGGCGCCGGACATCGTCGAGCTGGCGCCGCGAGCGCGCGTGCTGCGCGTCGGCAAGCGCGGCGGCTGTCGCTCCACGCCGCAGGCCTTCATCCAGCGATTGATGCGACGCCACGCGCTGCAGGGCCGGACCGTGGTCAGGGTCAAGGGTGGCGAGGCGCTGCTGTTCGGCCGTGCGGGCGAGGAGATCGCCTTCCTGGAACAGGCCGGCATCGAGGTGGAATTGGTCAATGGCATCAGCTCGGGACTCGCGGCCGCCACTGCCCTCGGCATCTCGCTGACCCACCGGGACCACTGCCACGGCGTGAGCTTCGTCACCGCCCACACCCAGGACGGCGAGCCTCCCAACTGGGCGGCCCTGGCGCAAAGCCGGACCACGCTGGTGATCTACATGGGCATGCAACGCATCGAGGAAGCGGCGGCCGGCCTGCTGGCGCACCTGCCCGGCACGACCCCTGCGGCAGTGGTGCAATGGGCCTCGACACCGCGAGAAGCCCGGCTGGTGACACGGCTCGAGCGGCTCGCCGTGGACGCGCGGCAGGCGGGGCTGGGCAGCCCGGCCATCATCCTCGTCGGCGAGGCGATCGGCCTGGCGCGGGCGGAGGCGGTTCTATCGATGCAGCAAAGCGCCTAGGAGGGGTGATCGATTACGTTGGGAGTTTGGTTTCTTAACACGGTCTTGTCCGATGCGCGGGCCGGGCGGGCGGTGGAGCGCAGCGAAGCCGGTCCCGCTGCGCGGGACTTCCCGGAGTTGGCGCGGTCGGCGGGGCGGGCGTGAACTCGCGCGGGAACAGCCCCCCGGGCTGTTCCTACTGCCGCGCTCAAACATGCACGCCCTTGCTTCCCCGCCGACCGCCCCCACC